>MSXP01000007.1 GCA_002083635.1 Proteobacteria bacterium ST_bin12
CCGTGCATGATGCAAAAATCTAAGGCTTTGCGTTTATTGTGTTCGGATTCACCTGCCCGCGCATTGGTGACAATACGCCCCTTTTTGGTGCGTCCTAAACTGTATAAATAATCTTGATACTCGTTATCTCGATACGTACTCACGATTAAAATATCTAAGCCAGCATCGGCGCAATCTTGCAACCATAAGCCGACTAAGCTGCGAAAATCATCGTTTAAATCTAACAGGCTACGCGAGTTAATCATTTAAAAAAGGCGGGTGCATCCACGTCAATTTTTGCACCCGCCACCCCTTAACCTGCTAAATCAATGATTGCCTCATAACGTGCAATCTCTGCCACGTAGAAAGCGCGAATTTCTGTTACTGTTTCCAATTGCTTATTGGTTTCCGCATGGTTCGCTTGCAATACCGCATGCGCGGTTGGTTCTGCCCAGCCTGCTAAAATCTCGGCGGCTACTTTCGCTTCAATTTGCGCCACGCGGTCGTTAATGCCATCTAAATAACGCATAAATTGCGCGCGGCGCGTGGTTGCATCGCGCACCGCGTCACTTGGCGGGCTAAATTTACGATTAATCACAGTTACATCTGCAATTTCCATTTTGATGTTTAAAATATCGAAAAACGCGCCATTTAACCAGCGAATCACATCATCTACATCACCAAAACGGCGCACGCGTCCTAAATCATCGCATGGGCTAAATGTTGCCGTTGGATTGCCCACATCACCTGTTTCATAGGTGACGTTTGCGGTAAAATTTAAATCGCTTTGAAAAGGCAAAGCTAACAATACGATTGAAATATTGCCATTAAAACCAGATGCTAAGCTTCTGGCACTGCGCTGATTGGCGCGTTGTGGTGCTTGAGTTGTCATGATAAATCCCCTTATATAATTTAAGTTATTGATAAGTAAAACTTATCAAGTGACCCGATTATAAATCAGTGTGAAAAATAAATAACGCGTACAGTTATTTACACAAGTCCGAGGGCGCACGGGGCTACGCCCCATGCTTAAAAACCAAATCAAACCCCCTTAAACCCTGTGCCACGCCTCTCGATTATTCTCGGCTCGTTCAATGCCAAACCGTTCACGCACGCCTTTAATCATGCGCGTTACCGTTGCACCATAACGCCCCGTTCGGTTCACATAGTCATCATCAATTTGTATTAGTGAATTTTTTGGGCTACGCTCTAAGCCGCCCATTGCATGAATAAATTTTGCGTAACTGGCTTTTTCATCCACTTGCTTTTGGCAAGCTTGCCATCCCTTGAAAATCTGCCGCCCCACATCAATCGCCACCTCAACCGCCACGCGGCGCAACTCGCGCCACACCGTTACCGAATGACCGCCCAATTGTTGAAACTGCCGAATGCGCCACGTAGTTGCCCACGCCTCAACACGCCCCGCCGCGCTCTTGCTGGTAATGTTGCCCTCATCTGCCATCTCATCATCTAAGCCACCCAAATTTTTGCACACATACTTAACCACATAGCCCGCCGCCGTGCCTTTCATTGGGTTTATATGCACAAACTTCACGCGGTTTTCTTTCGCGCCCGCTTCGGTTGCCGAATCCGCTAAAAAATACTGAGTGATAATGCGCACCATGTCGCCCGTGTCTCTTGGCTTGTAAAATAAAATCATGTGCCAATGCGGTGTTGCATCGTGGTGCGGCTCTGCCACTCGCAACCCGTAAAACTTCACCTCATAACGCGCCAACTTAGCCCGCGCCCGCGCCCAACATTCCACCAAATACTTTTGCGCTTCATCTGGTTTAGTGCCATCGTATTTTGGGTTCGGCTTACCGTTAGCAGTCACCGCATGCATGCGACTTGGGCAAGTAACCGTCACAAACACCGCCTTATGACCGTATTCATTCGCTAATTCTTCAAAGCCCGTGATGCGCGTCATTAATTCCGCTCGGCGGTTATCAGGGTTCGCCATGCCAGCCGCCGCAATTTCGCCAAGTTTCATTTGCTGACCGCTTTCACTTTGCATCACCACGCCATCAAGCAAAGCCGCATTGCGTTTAATCTGCTGACCGCGCCGCTCAAGCGTGTCATCACTACAATATAAATTTGCTTTGCGATGCACCAAGCCCGCATTGATTGCCGCCACTTCACGCGCCCGCGCATGGCTATTGCGCAAATTTCTCAGCCACCATAATTCACACGAAAGCCGCGCCCGTTGTTGGTTTGCATCAAATTCATGTGGATAACGCACCGCGTATCCAATGCATAATTCATTGACTACCGCATGCCAATCAATCCATCTTTTGCGATCCCAAAACCCGCCGCTTTTATTGCTACTATCCGCAAACGCATTGCGACAAACCTTAGACAACTCCACCGCCAACTTTTTAATATCATCATCGTCATGCGCAATATTCAGCAAGTTTTCCAGCGGCTCAACCAGTGCACGAATGTAATCATTAGCGGCATAACCGCCCTCTTTTTTCAAAATATCGTGGTATTTTTCAAGCGCATTTTCACGCCAATGGCGCGGAATCCGTTTCAATTTATAAGCCTCGCTGACCTTGCCAGCATTAAATTTATTAATCATGATTTTTTCACCAAACCAAGATTAAAGTTTTCATGCTTCAAACCGCCCCTAGATTGATGCAAAAACTCTTGCAACATATAGTCATAGCCATGCGCCATATTTGCCGCTATTAATAAATCTCGCTTGCTAATCCCCTCAAACCCCTGCAAAGCCGCCATTGCAGAAACCAACGAATCCCGCGCAATCGCAATTTGCATTAGCGCAATTTGCACTTTTTCTAAATCAATCTTGCTTAAACATATAAGTTTTTGCTGATTAAAAATTGAATTTTCACGGGCTAAATCCCCGCCCTGTACTTTTGAAACTGGCTCTACAACCGATTTTTTAGGCTTACTTGATACCAAGCCCTTAAGAATATTTTGCGCTTTTTGCATTTTTAACCCTTTCTACAGGCGAAAAAAAACGTGGATTAAATCCACGCCTCAAAAAACTAGGTATTGCACAAAACCAAAAAACCCTATAAATTCAGCACCTTATTCAATGTTTAGTATGCTAAAAATTTTACATAATTAAGACACTTTTTATACATTATACGAAGTAACAGATAATATATCGCGGAATAGTTTTTCATTTTTAACCCTGCTCTTGGTTCTGCCAATTGGAGGAAAACATGAAAGAATTTCCGCGATTCACCGTAACTACTGGAGCTCTTTATTGATTCAGTTACTATGTCTAGTGCTTGCTTATCACTCGAAGGTTATGCTGATTAGCTGCTTTTAAATATTTGTCTTACTTAACACCTAAAAGCAGCCTAAAATTGATGACTATTTTAGCGATTATTAAAAAAAGCAATATTCATAACACGATCATTCACCAAGGTAAGCTCTGTTTCTTTGTAAGTGCGCTTTTTGTCATATTTGACGTTGTTTTTGTAGTACCACATCTCGACTTTAACGGGTTTCTTACCTTTTTCAGCATCTACATTTTTGCCAATAATTGAGCTGGCATTGGTTGGCTTAACTGAAAGTTGTTTTTTGACTGGTGTACCCAACTTTTCAATCACTATTTTTTTTGATTTACCACTAAAGCTGGTTAAAAACTCATCTTCAGTATAAGTTTTACCAGCCGCATTTGCTAAGCCTGATAAGGTTAATGCTAATAAGCTAGACGCTAGCAGTAGGTGTATTTTAAAGTTCTTATGCATAAATCATTGTTCCTGTTTCTAAGTAAATTGGCAAATAGCCTCTGCGAAACGCTTTTATCCTACGTTGTGTTGACGCAGTCAATTAAATGAAAGCTTTAAACCATCATAACCAGCATAAACATTGGCGTGTTTTTGATTGGCTAGCTTTGTGTTTAAAGATTGATATTCTAAATCATGCGTCATGTGAATCATATAACTTTGTTTTGCTTTTATAAGACCAATATAATCTAAGCTTTGTTCAATATTGATATGTGTGGGGTGCGCAGTTTCGCGCAAGCAATCAATTAATAAGATATCCAAGTCATTCAATAATGCCAATGAGGACTCTGGGATTTCAGATACATCGGTTAAATAAGCTAAATTGCCAATACGGTAGCCGAAAATATGCATTTTTCCATGAATTATTGGTATAGGCGTGATCTTAGCGCCACATACCACAAAATCTTCATGAATCACTTCAGCTCGCAAAACGGGTAAATCCCAAAAAGTAACCATTGGCTCACGTAAAGCGTAGCCAAATTTTTGAGTGATATGCGCTAATGCGTCCTCTTTGGCATATAAAGGAATTTGGCTACGCTGAATTTGGCAAAATGCCCGCAAATCGTCTATGCCATGTAAATGGTCGGCATGCGTGTGGGTATAAAGAACGGCATCTACGCGTTTGATATTTTCACGTAAGGCTTGAGTGCGTAAATCTGGCCCTGTGTCGATTAAGATGTTTTCACCCGTATCTAAGGTAATTAAGCTTGAACAACGCGAACGTTTATTGCGCGGATTATCCGATAGGCAAGTGGCGCAGCTACAACCCACCACAGGCGTGCCAGCACTTGACCCTACGCCTAATAAAGTGATTTGCATGACGTCTTTCGCATGTTTAGGAAACCGCCTTTGCGTGTTTAAAAAGCGTAAAAAAGTTTTGGGTAGTGGCGCTTATCACTTCTTCTAAGTTAACACATCTTAACGTGGCGATTTCTTGCGCAACATATCTAACATAAGCAGGTTGGTTGATTTTGCCTCTAAATGGAATTGGCGCTAGATAAGGCGAATCGGTTTCTACTAGCATTTTGTCTAATGGAATCGCTTTGGCAACTTCTTTAAGTTGCGTTGCATTTTTAAAGGTGACAATGCCAGAAAACGAGATATAAAACCCCATATTAATCGCTGCAACTGCAACATCTAAACTTTCGGTAAAGCAATGCATCACCCCACCTACTCTATTTGCGCCCTCTTCTTGCATAATGCGTAAAGTGTCTTCTGCTGCACTTCTGGTATGAATAATCAATGGCTTACTCGCTAAAACTGCGGCACGAATATGGGTGCGAAAACGCTCGCGCTGCCATTCCAAATCACCCGTTAACCTAAAGTAATCCAATCCTGTTTCGCCAATCGCGACAATTTTAGGATGTTGCGCAAGCGCTATAAGAGTTTCTACCGTTGGCTCTTCAATATCTTCATAATCCGGATGCACTCCAACAGAGGCGTAAAAATTCTCATACTGCTCAGCTAGACTTAATACTTCTGGAAATTTATCTAAAGTAACAGAAACGCACAAAGCATGGCTAACCTGTGCTTCTTGCATAGATTGTCTAATAGACTGAATATTAGCGATAATTTCAGGAAAATTAAGATGACAGTGTGAATCGACTAGCATAGGGTGACCAAAACTTGAGTGTTAAAACACTCATTTGAAAAAGAATTAATGCTTCAAAAAAGGCAAAAAACGTAATTACATGGTGTGCGTTGCGCGGTTTGATTTTAAAGTGCCGCCTAGTATGGCCTCAATTTTATTTCTCACTTCCAAGCCACCATCTTTCTCACTAAATTGCACGCCAATTCCTTGAGGGCGATTGGCAGAAGCGGTTGGCGTTGTCCAAACCACTTTGCCTACCACTTTTAACTTAACTGGATCATCAACCAAGCTAAGCAACATAAAGACCTCTTCTCCGATTTTAAAGTTTTTATTGGTTGGAATAAACAAACCACCACCTTTAATGTAAGGCATATAAGCAGCATATAAAGCAGATTTTTCTTTAATCGCCAGTGATAGCACACCTGGCTTGTTCACAGATTGATCAGTATTTGGATTGATGTTTGCTTGCGTACTCAATTGAAATCTTTCTGTTAATTAACTGTTAATTAAAAATTTTAGTATAGTTTAATAACATGTTTTCAAGCTGCATTTCGTTGCTTAAAGGATGGTTCGCCATCTTTTTCGCTTCGACCAATTTCTGTTGAAAATTCAATAACAAATTTAAGTTTACGCTTTTGCACAACGCTTGCAAAGCGTTTATATGCTGTGCGTGATATTGCGATTTTTGGCTTAATTTATAAGCAGTTAAATCAAAAATCCACTTCTGTAACGTATCAATTGCACGCTCCATACCCAATGATAAAAGTATTGGTGCACACATAAATGGCTGTAATTTTGCACCAAGTGTTAGTTGTTTGATTAAATCATTTGTCAGGTCATTATGTGCAGCCCCTTGCAAGGCAATTAAAGGCGCTCCGCCTGCATAATCCAATGCAGCTTCAGCATTACTAACATTTTGTTCTTTTACCCAACTCAGGGCGTCTTGCTTGCTGGGCAAAGGCATGTCAATCGCTTGGCAACGGCTGGTAATGGTGGCTAGCAAGCGTTGTGGCTGATTAGTCACTAGTAAAAAAAGCGTATTAGCTGGCGGCTCTTCTAACATTTTAAGCAAAGCATTGGCAGAGGCGATATTTAAGGTTTCGGCAGGCGAAATTAAAATAACACGATAACCGCTGGCTTGATGTTGGGATAAACTCAAATAATCAATGAGTTGCCGAATTTGTGCCACCGAAATTTGGCTTTTTTTTGTTGCTTTTTTCTTAGGCGTATCTTCGGATAATTCCGCATCTTCAGGACTAATTAAGCGAAAATCTGGATGATGCATTTCTTTAAACCAAAGACAACTCGCACATTCCCCACAGGCATGCGTTTCAATTGGTACATTACATAACAGGCTACGCGCTAACTCCAGTGCAAAATCTTGTTTGCCAATGCCAGCGCTTCCACGAATCAATAAAGCATGCGGCAATGTTGCACGTTGCTGCATAATATGTTGCCATTGATTTTTTTGCCAAATATACATATTAATTATATGGTTGCTATTGTTTTTTTAACTAATACTTTAACTTTATCAATGCTCTGATTGGCATCAATAATATGAAAAAAATGGGGATTTTCAGCTGCTCTTAACAAGTAAGCCTGGCGTAATTTCTCAAAAAACTGTGCATTTTCACGCTCAAATTTATCTGGCTCGCGCGCACTTGCCAATCTTTGTAGGCTAATTTCTACTGGCACATCAAATAGCAATGTCGCATCTGGGCGCAAATCACCTTGTACCCATGTTTCTAATTGCTTAATTTTAGCCGGCAATACGCCTTTTGCACCGCATTGATAGGCATAAGTCGCATCAGTAAATCGATCTGACAGTACATAAGCGCCACGCGCCAAAGCAGGTTCAATCACGTTAGCAATGTGCTCACGTCTTGCAGCAAACATTAAAAGTGTTTCTGTTTCTGCGTGCATAGTTTCATGCAGCAATAAGGCTCTTAATTTTTCTCCAAGTGGCGTTCCGCCTGGCTCACGGGTTGATACCACTTCTACGCCACGTGCTTCTAGCAGTTCAACAATCATGGGAATATGCGTGCTTTTACCCACACCATCCATGCCTTCCAAGGAAATGAATTTACCTTTTTTCACTTGTTCACTCACCATACTTAACCATTATTTTTACCCGAATTTTAAGGCTTAAAATTTTAACGCCTAGCTTTTTGTTTAAGCTGATATTTAGCAACTGCGCGATTATGCTCGACCAAAGAATTAGAAAAGGCATGACTGCCATCGCCCTTACCCACAAAATACAATGCCTTGGTTTTTTCTGGATGCAAAGCCGCTTCTATGGAAGCCAAGCCTGGCATAGCAATCGGTGTTGGCGGCAAGCCGCTGCGCGTGTAAGTGTTGTAGATAGTATCTGTTTGTAAATCTTTACGGCGAATGTTGCCGTCATACTTTTCGCCCATGCCATAAATCACCGTTGGGTCGGTTTGTAAGCGCATGCCAATGCGTAAACGGTTGAGAAATACGCCAGCAATCATAGGGCGCTCTGAGGCTTTTCCTGTTTCTTTCTCTACAATTGAAGCCATAATTAGCGCATCATAGCTATTTTTATAAGGCAAGTTTGGCGCCCTATTCTTCCAAGCTTGGTTTAACTTGATCTGCATGGAATCGTAAGCGCGCTTTAATAAAATCACATCCAAAGTACCGCGGTCAAAGTAAAAAGTATCAGGGAAAAACAAGCCTTCTGCATGCGCTTCACCCTTGCCAACTAATTGCATAATTTTGGCGTCCGATAACTCTTGTGTCGTGTTTTTAATCGCATCATTTTTGGCGATTTTTTCGCGCATTTGCTTGAATGTTTTACCTTCAATAAAGGTAATGCTACCTTGCGTGGCCTTGCCGTGATTAAGCGATAACAGCAGTTGGTAAGGCGTGATATTTTTATTTAAGGTGTAATCTCCCGCTTTTAAACTCTGCTCTTTTTGCAGTAATTTTGCCAGCAAGATAAAAGGCCATGGGCTTGTTAAAACTTGTTGGTCGACCAGTTGATTGGCAATGCTTTTTAAGCCACTTTTGGGCTGAATAGTGATTTCTTGTGCCTGTGGCGCTAACCTAAGTGAGGTTTTTGCGTATTGCACCAGCCAAGCGCTAAAAATAGCAGCAACAATAACGCTTGCCATCACTAATAAACGAATAAATCGCATCATACTTGTAGTATTCTTCTAATGTCTGCTGCAAGTGAAGTGGGTGACCAAACCGTTTGCAAAATACTCTTAGCCTGCAACGCGCCGTAAATGCTATTGGTGATAATAACCTCATCTGCAGAAAGTAGTTTAGGCAATGTAATAGGTTCAATATTAACGGTTAATCCAAGTAAGTGTGCCAAATCAATAACGCGTTGCCTGGTCACGCCTGCAATGCCACAGCGGTCTAGTTTGGGGGTAATCAAGGTATCGCTAAAGCAAACAAAAATATTAGCTGCAGTGCATTCAATCACATGGCCATTCTCATCCAGCATAATGCCATCAATAATATTAGAGTCTGTCCATTCCATGCGCGCCAGCACGTTCTCTAGGCGATTTAAATGCTTAACACCCGCCAACATAGGCTGATTTGCCATTGGTGTTTTACATACATGCAGATCTACGCCATGAGTAAAATAGCTGGCAGGATACGTTTTAATGCTTGATTTAATGACCACACGCATGGGGCTTGTAACCGCAGGTGGCGCATAACCGCGCTCACCCTCGCCTCTGGTGATAATAATTTTTGCAATTGCGGTTTCGTCTGGCATAAATAATTGCTGCAAATCGCTCATTAACAACTCGGCGCTTGGGCAAACAATTTTAATCATTGCGCAATCAGCCACTAATTTTTGATAATGCTGCGGCCAGCATTCTGGTAAACCATCACGCATTAGCAAGGTGCGGAAAACGCCATCGCCATAAGCTAAACCTCGATCAAGCGGCGAAACTGTTTGCTCAAAACTTCCGTTAACGATAAATGATTGCGTGTGCCCCATGTGCGCAATTAAACCATAGCTATGACCAATAAAAAAGCCTGCAAAGCTTGAATTGCAGGCTTTCTGGTTAAATCAATTTTAGTGCGTGTGATTAAGCTTTAGATTTTCTTAAAAACTAGGCTGCCATTTGTGCCACCAAAGCCAAAGTTGTTTTTAAGTGCGTATTCAATTGGCATATCACGCGCGGTATTGGCACAATAGTCCAAATCACACTCTGGATCTTGGTTAAAAATATTGATGGTTGGCGGTGAAATTTGATGATGTATGGCTAGCACCGTAAATACGGATTCTAAGCCACCTGCGCCGCCTAATAAGTGTCCAGTCATCGATTTGGTTGAGTTCACCACAATTTTGCTTGCATGCGCGCCAAAAGTGGCTTTAATCGCATTGGTTTCATTGGCATCGCCTAATGGTGTTGATGTGCCATGCGCGTTCACATATTGTACTTTGCTTGCATCAATACCTGCATTTTTTAACGCGTTGTTCATTGAGCGGCGTGGGCCATCCATGTTTGGTGCGGTCATATGATAAGCGTCCGCACTCATGCCATAGCCTGAAAGTTCTGCATAAATCCGGGCTCCACGTGCTTTTGCGTGTTCATATTCTTCAAGCACCATTACACCAGCACCTTCACCAATCACAAAACCATCACGGTCTTTATCCCAAGGTCGACTAGCCGTTGCAGGGTCGTCGTTTCGCGTTGATAACGCACGCGCAGCAGCGAAACCGCCAACGCCAAGCTGCGTAATCGCAGCTTCTGCGCCACCTGCTATCATTACGTCCGCATCGCCGTATTCAATCATTCGTGCGGCATCACCAATGGAATGTGTGCCTGTGGTGCATGCCGTTACAATCGCCACATTGGGGCCTTTTAAGCCATACATAATGCTTAAGTTGCCAGAAATCATATTAATAATAGTGCCAGGAATGAAAAATGGCGAAATTTTACGCATGCCGCCTTCGTCAAACGCATCATTAGTCGCTTCAATTGAGCCTAAACCACCAATTCCTGAGCCAATCGATACGCCGATACGCTCTGCATTTTGTTCAGTGACTTCAAGGCCTGAATCTTTAAAAGCCTCAATACCCGCCACCATGCCGTATTGAATAAAAACGTCCATGCGGCGCGCTTCTTTGGCGGATAAATAGTCTTCTACATTAAAGCCTTTTACCTCGCCAGCAATTTGTGAAGAAAATGCAGAAGGGTCAAACTTAGTGATGCGTGTAATACCAGACTGGCCTTTGACAAGGTTATCCCAAGCCGTTGCTGTACCAATGCCTACTGGAGACACAACACCTAAACCCGTAATAACTACTCGACGTTTTTCGCTCATGATTTAGATTTCACCGTTAGACCCATGATGTTAGTTTCATGGATAAATTGAAGATTGAATAGCATGAATAAATGACCACTCAACAAAATTCAGCCCTCGTATTGGGAGGGCTGAAAATTGCAGGGTATATTGAATTACTTAAGGTTGGCGTTGACGTAATCAATCGCTTGTTGCACTGTCGTGATTTTTTCCGCTTCGTCATCTGGAATTTCACAATCAAACTCTTCTTCAAGTGCCATTACTAATTCCACTGTGTCTAGTGAATCAGCACCTAAATCATCTACAAATGATGATGCATTTTTTACGTCAGCTTCGTTTGCACCTAATTGTTCACAAACGATTTTTCTTACACGTTGTTCGATGTCAGACATCTAAATACCCCTTTGATTAAAAATTAGCAACCTACATCTGTTAAGTTAGGCTAAGTCCGTATTCTAACAAAACTCTACAATAAAACAAAAATGCTTTTTTAAATTAACGCGGATTACTTTTAAAATTTGCCTTAAAAAAGTGGTTAAGTATCGTTAAGCCATGTACATTCCGCCATTCACATGAATGGTTTCACCCGATATATAAGCCGCATTGGGTGAGGCTAAAAATGCCACCGTAGCCGCGATTTCGTTGACATTACCCAAACGACCAAGCGGCACGCGCTCTAGCATTTTGGTTTTAATCGCTTCTGGTAGCTCAGCCGTCATATCCGTTTCAATAAAGCCTGGCGCCACACAGTTCACCGTAATATTGCGGCTACCCACTTCAGAAGCCAGTGATTTGGTAAAGCCGCTCATGCCCGCTTTTGCGGCGGCATAATTGGTTTGACCAGCATTGCCCATATGCCCTACTACGCTAGAAATGCTGATAATGCGCCCTGTGCGCGCTTTCATCATTGGGCGTAGCACCGCTTGGCTCATACGGAAAACTGATTTTAGATTGGTTGAAATGACCGCATCCCAGTCGTCATCGCTCATGCGCATTAATAAAGTATCGCGTGTAATACCTGCGTTATTCACCAAAATTGAAATATCGCCAAACTGCGCTGTTATTTCTTTTAAAACAGACTCCACTTGTGCAGCATCATTGACATCTAATGCCATGCCAACGCCTTTAATACCCGCTTGCTTAAAATTCGCTTGAATACTTTCTGCACCACTTGCACTAGTCGCCGTGCCAATTACTGTTGCACCTTGCAGACCAAGCTCAGCCGCAATAGCTGCACCAATACCGCGACTAGCGCCTGTTACCAGCGCAATTTGACCATCTAATAATTGAATATTCGACATTAAGTAAACCTCTTAATTAATTGATTTTAATTATTATTAATAAATTCAGAAACTGCTTCATTTGAAACCAATGCAAAGCATGGCAATTCCGCCAAAATGCGTTTAGTTAAGCCAGTTAATACTTTGCCTGGGCCGCATTCAGCAGTGTTTGTCACGCCTGTCGCATAAATAGCTTGCACCGTTTCTACCCAGCGTACTGGGCTGTAAAGCTGGCGCACTAAAGCTTGTTTAATTTCATCTGCGTTCACATAACTGGCTACGTCCGCATTGTGTAAAACGGGTATTTGCGGCGTTTGCACAGATACATCCGCTAAATAAGTAGCGAGCTTTTCGGCGGCTGGTTTCATTAATGCACAATGCGATGGAACGCTAACAGGCAATGGTAAAGCGCGTTTCGCACCTTTTGCTTTGGCGATTTCCATGCCACGTTCAACGGCGGCTTTGTTTCCTGCAATCACCACTTGGCCTGGCGAGTTTAGATTAACTGCTTCGCACACTTCACCTTGCGCCGCTTCTAAACATACCGCACGTACAACTTCGTCATCTAAGCCAAGAATGGCGGCCATCGCGCCTACGCCTTCAGGTACGGCGCTTTGCATGACTTCTGCACGATATTTAACCAAAGGCAACGCATCTGCATAACTAATAGCTCCAGCCGCAACCAATGCGGCATATTCACCCAAACTATGTCCTGCGAAAATGCTAGGCTGTTTACCACCAGCTTGCAGGTAAGCACGCCATGTAGCAATGCCAGCAGCTAACATCAAAGGTTGTGTGTGTTGGGTTTGATTCAGCAACTCATTTGGCTCTGTCGCCATAGACCAAAAATCCATACCCAGCATATCAGATGCTTCAGTAAAGGTTTGTTTAATAACAGGATTATCACCGAATCCGCTCATCATACCAACAGACTGTGAGCCTTGACCAGGAAAGAAAAAAGCAAATTGATTCATATTTTTTAGTTCTTAATTAATTGTTCAACATCAATACTTAACACTTATTTTTACTCAAAATTTGATGAGCGCCGAACCCCAAGTAAAGCCGCCACCAAAAGCTTCCATCAAAATCACATCGCCACGTTTGATGCGACCATCTTTGACCGCTACATCTAAGGCCAATGGAATGGATGCGGCTGAAGTATTGCCATGCTTATCAACGGTGACCACGACTTTATCCATGCTCATATCTAGTTTTTTTGCCGTAGCCTGCAAAATACGTATATTGGCTTGATGTGGCACCAGCCAATCAATATCACTTTTTTGCATACCGTTAGCGGCTAGTGTTTCATCCACTATTTGGTCTAACGTATTCACAGCCATTTTAAATACGGCATTGCCTTCCATGATGACCGTATCGGGTCCATCAGCATTACGTGGCACGTGCAGCATTTTTTCGTAATTACCATCCGCATGTAGATGCGTTGAAATAACGCCCACCTCAGAGGATGCCTGCAAAATGATAGCGCCAGCACCATCGCCCCACAAAATACAGTTTCCTCTATCGGTGTAATCGGTAATGCGTGAAAAAGTTTCAGCGCCGATGACCAACACACATTTTGCACTGCCTGCTTTAATAAAGTTATCGGCGGTAGAAAGCGCATAGACAAAACCACTACACACCGCTTGAATATCAAACGCTGGGCAGCCAGAAATGCCTAATTTACGCTGCACCATGGTGGCAACACTGGGAAAAACTTTGTCTGGCGTAGTGGTAGCAATGATAATCAAATCAACATCACTCGCCTGAATGCCTGCGCTGGCAATGGCATTTTGCGCGGCATTAAAGGCCAAGTCACTCGTAAACTCATCGGTTGCGGCAATATGTCTTTCGCGGATGCCAGTACGACTGAATATCCACTCATCGGTGGTGTCGACCATTTTTTCTAAATCCGCATTGGTTAAGATTTTTTGCGGCAAATAGCTACCTGTTCCGGCTATTTTTGCATGGATTTTTGTATGGCTAGAATTTAATTCGGTCATGCGTTAATGCCTTCTTCTGCCAAATTATCCGCACTAAATGCGCTATTTGCTGGCTGCAAATGTTCAATTTCTAATTGTTCGGTAATCCGGCGCAAAACACCGCTACGCGCCTCTTCAATGGCAACATGCAAGGCATAATAAAACGCCAATTCATCTGCACCGCCATGGCTTTTAACCACAATGCCGCGTAGACCTAAAAAGCTGGCACCATTGTAACGACGTGGATCTAAGCGTTTTTTAAAGGCTTTTAACACAGGCATCGCGCCTAAAGCCATCAATTTAGTCAGCCAGTTTCGTTTAAATTCCATGGTTAGAAACTTGCCCATCATATGCGCCAAACCTTCGGTGGTTTTAAGCGACACATTGCCCACAAAACCATCACACACCACTAAGTCGGTTGTGCCTTTAAATATATCATCGCCTTCAATATTCCCATAAAAATTAAGATGGCTGGCGCGCAATAATTCTGCTGCCTGTTTGACAACTTCGTTACCTTTTATATCTTCAGAACCAATATTCAACAAGCCAACGGTAGGATTTGGTTTATGTTCGACACAGCTAACCAACATGGCACCCATCACGGCAAATTGTAGTAAATGTTCAGGCGTGCAATCGGCATTTGCGCCCAAATCTAGCATATAGGTTTTGCCTTTTTCTGAAGGTAAAGATGATGCAATCGCAGGTCTGTCTATGCCAGACAGAGTTTTTAGCACAAAACGCGCAGTAGCCATTAGCGCGCCTGTATTGCCAGCACTCACACAGGCAGTCGCTTCACCCGACTTAACCAAGTTAATGGCGACGCGCATGGACGAATCTTTTTTATTTTTTAAGGCACTTTGAGGTGATTCATCCATTAACACTACTTGAGTAGTTGGATGTATACGTAAGCGTGGGCTTACAGCCGATTTATGCGCTTTTAGCTCAGCTTGAATGGCATCTTCTAAACCAACCAACACAATATTGAGCTGACCATCTTCCTTAAGCGCTTTTAAGGCGGCAGGAACAGTAACGTGAGGGCCGTGATCGCCACCCATCGCATCAATTGCAATTGTAATATCCATTTAAACCATTAAATGTAATGATGAAATGTTTGTCAATAAATTCAGGCAATCAATCATCTGTTGATGGGTTTTGTACATAAGATACTTATTATTAAACCAAATATGCAAAAGCGCTTAATGTGCAAACGCCGCACTTTTTAAGGTACGGCGCGCTAAGTAGAACTATTTTAGCTACAACTATTAGGCTAATCAAAATTAGTCGAAAGACTAATTAAAAGGCTTATTCGCCTTTTGTAGATAACACTTTACGACCACGATAGTAGCCAGTTGGGCTAACATGGTGACGCAAATGTGTTTCGCCTGTTGTTGGCTCTACAGCTAAAGGTGGGTTGACTAAAAAGTCATGTGATCGGTGCATACCACGTTTAGAAGGTGACTTTTTGTTTTGTTGAACTGCCATGATAAAACTCCAAAAAATGCTTTAAGCAAATGTGTTAAATAGCTAATTCATAATTGTAATTTAATTTGTGGTGAACTGCAAACACAAACACACTATATAGCGTTAAATCACGCAATTCGGCCCTTTTAAATTGGTTAATCACTTTAAGTTATGACGATTTTTTCATTAAATCCTTTAGTGCCGCAAACGGATTCGGTTTTTCACCGCTGTGCGTTATGTGTTGCTTACACTCGCCTTGTTGTTCAGATGAATGCGTTGGCGCGATTGGAAATGCAATCAATAACTCATCCTCTACCAATGCAGATACAGACATAGCAGGCGATATTTCAAGCCAATCCAAATCATCATTCTCGTCAAACTCTGCTGGCTCATTATCAGTAATTAAATAGTCAAATTCTAGCTTTAAGCTTAATGACATTGCATTCAAACAGCGCTGACAAGTGGTTGGTAAATGCGCATCTATGCTTAAATGCAGACTAGGTAAACTATATTTTTTGTTGTGCCCAGCTAGAGTGAATTGAATGTTTAACTCAGGCATTGCTTCATGGATTAACAACACATCAGCCAACCTATCCATTTCTACAATATCTAATACGCCAGTAACAGATTGTGCTGATTGTGCAAACTCAAGGTTATTAATAGTTAGTGTTTTCATAAATTTTGAGAATAATTTAAATATTAAAGTACGATAGAATTTTAAGCACCAGCTTATTTTGCGTACTCACTCAGCATGTTATAATTGCGTAAAGTTCAGTGTAAAAGCTATCAGTATAAAGCTGTTGAAAATTCTTTAAGGGTTCAAGTGTTCAAAAAAATTCTTGTTGCTAATCGGGGTGAAATTGCAGTGCGTATTGTACGCGCTTGTTCCGAAATGGGTATCAAATCTGTTGCTATCTATGCAGAGGCCGATCGTCACGCACTACATGTAAAAAAAGCGGATGAAGCTTATAACATAGGCACCGACCCGGTTGCTGGCTATTTAAATGCGCATAATATTGTTAACGTGGCCGTAGCTGCTGGTTGCGATGCGCTACATCCGGGCTATGGTTTCTTATCTGAGAACCCCGAATTAGCCGAAATTTGCGCGCGCCGTGGCATTAAGTTTATCGGCCCAAATGCTTCTGTTATTCGTCAAATGGGTGACAAAATTCAAGCGCGTAATGCCATGACTGATGCGGGCATTCCGTGCACACCAGGCAGTGATGGTAACTTAGAAAACTTAGATGAAGCCGTTAAATTAGCCAATAAAATTGGTTACCCCGTCATGCTAAAAGCCACCAATGGCGGCGGCGGGCGTGGAATTAGGCGTTGCGATTCTGAAAAAGATTTGCTCACCAATTACGATCGTGTTATTTCAGAAGCCAGCAAAGCATTTGGTAAGCCTGAAGTATTCTTGGAAAAATGCGTAGTGCATCCACGTCATATTGAAGTGCAAGTGCTGGCCGACAGCCAAGGCAATGTGATTCATCTATTTGAACGCGATTGCTCTATTCAGCGCCGCAATCAAAAACTGATTGAAATAGCGCCTTCACCGCAATTAAGCCAAGCCCAACGCGACTATATTGGCGGTTTGGCGGTTAAAGCGGCCAAAGCGGTTGGTTACGAAAATGCAGGTACGGTTGAGTTCTTGCTGGATTCTGACAATACGTTTTACTTTATGGAAATGAATACCCGCTTGCAAGTTGAGCATACCGTGACTGAAACAATTACTGGCGTGGATATTGTGCAAGAACAAATCCGTATCGCTTATGGCTTGCCACTGCAATATAAACAAAATGAAATTAGTTTCCGCGGTTATGCCATGGAATACCGCATCAATGCAGAAGATCCTAAAAATGACTTTTTACCTAGCTTTGGTAAAATTACCCGTTACTATTCACCAGGCGGCCCTGGTGTACGTATGGATGCGGCCATTTACACCGGCTATGTGATTCCACCCTACTACGATTCGATGTGTGCCAAGTTAACGGTATGGGCGCTAGATTGGGAAAGTGTTGTAGAACGCGGCCGCCGTGCTTTGGGCGATATGGTGGTATATGGTGTTAAAACGACTATTCCTTATTACCAAGAAATCATGAAGCATCCTGATTTTAAAAACGCCGAATTCAACACTAGCTTTGTTGAAACGCATCCAGAGTTGACCAATTACGCAACCGAACTGCCGCCAGAATTGATTGCCGCCGCTATATCCGCTGCAATTGCTGCACACGAAGGCATTTGAGAAAAAAGCATTTAATAGAAACGACTGATTATGAGCAAAATACACCTTACCGAACTTGTTTTACGCGATGGTCATCAATCGATGATTGCAACCCGCTTGCGCACCGAAGATATGTTACCTATTTGCAGCAAATTGGATGCAATTGGTTTTTGGTCGCTTGAAGCTTGGGGAGGCGCCACATTTGATGCCTGCGTACGCTATTTAAAAGAAGACCCGTGGGAACGTTTAGCCAAGCTGCGTAAAGCCTTGCCTAATAGCCAAATCAATATGTTATTGCGCGGCCAAAACTTGCTTGGTTATCGCCATTACTCTGATGACGTAGTGCATGCATTTGTACAAAAGTCGGCTGATAACGGTGTTGATGTATTCCGTATTTTTGATGCGATGAACGATACACGTAATTTGCGTGAAGCGATTAATGCGGTTAAAAAAGTTAAAAAACATGCTATTGGTACGCTCTCTTACACCACCAGCCCAGTGCACGACATTGCTTATTTTGTGAATATGGCAAAAGAGCTGGAAAGCATGGGCTCTGACAGTATCGGTATTAAAGATATGGCAGGTTTATTAACGCCGCAAGTGGCTGCCGATTTGGTTAAAGCGTTAACGGAAGCAGTCAGTTTGCCGATTCATGTGCATAGCCATGCCACATCGGGCTTAGCAAGTATGGTCATGCTAAAAAGCGTTGAAAATGGTGCCTCTATTGTTGATACTTGCAACTCTTCTTTTGCCGAAGGTGCTAGCCACCCAAGCACAGAAAGTATCGTCGCTGCCTTAAAAGGTACTGAATACGACACAGGTTTAGATTTGGCTAAACTGCAAGAAATTACCGCTTATTTCCGCGAAACACGTAAAAAATATTGGCAATTTGAAAGCGATTTTACTGGTGTAGATACGCGCGTGTTGGTGAACCAAGTGCCTGGCGGCATGATTTCAAACTTATCCAATCAGCTAAAAGAGCAAGGTGCGCTAGACCACATGGATGAAGTGCTGGCTGAAATTCCGCGCGTGCGTGAAGATTTAGGCTACCCACCTTTAGTAACGCCAACATCGCAAATTGTCGGTACACAGGCCGTATTAAACGTGATGACAGGTTCGCGCTATAAATCGGTAACCAATGAAGTAAAGAATTATTTGATGGGTCAATATGGCCAATCGCCAGCGCCTGTTAATGCTATCGTTAAACAACAAGCGGTTGGTGATGCAAAAGTGATTACCTGCCGCCCAGCCGATTTAATTGAGCCAGAAATGGCGAAGTTACAGGCTGAATCTGACCGTATCGCAAAAAGTGAAGAAGATGTTTTAACCTATGCCATGTTCCCTGATATTGGTAAAACCTTCTTGCAGGAACGCAATGCTGGCACATTAAAAGCGGATGCATTATTAACCAAAGAATCGGCGAACACAGGTGCCGCACGTTACGCGCCAAATGAATTTAAAGTCACGCTGCATGGCGAAACTTTCCATATCAAACTAACCGGTAGCGGCCATGCTGGCGAAGACCAGCGCCCATTTTATGTGTCTGTTGATGGAATTGCAGAAGAAGTGATGGTAGAAACGCTAAGCGAGATTGAAGTATCTGGCAACGGTAGCAGCGCTGGTGGCAAAAGCGTCGGTAAAAAGAAATCTGGCTCAACCGCTAATGGCCGCCCTCGCCCACATCATGCTGGCTGCGTGACAACTGCCATGCCAGGCACTATTGTGGCGGTAAAAGTAAAAGTGGGTGATAAAGTGAGCGCTGGCGACGGTGTGCTAGTGATTGAGGCCATGAAAATGGAAAACGAAATCCAAGCCTCTAAAACAGGCACCGTGGTTGCTGTGCATGTTGCAAAAGGAGATAGTGTCACACCTGATGAATCTTTACTAGAAATTCAACCAGAATAAAGTGTTAAGTATTGAATAAAAAGCCGGTAGTTGTGCTATCGGCTTTTGTTTTTTATAGCCAATCACTTTAAATTTACTGATAATACTGCATGAAACAAACTTTAATCTTAGCCTCATCTTCCACTTATAGGCGCGAGCTTTTACAAAAGTTACAGATTCCATTTAGTAGCGTTTCACCACATGTTGATGAAACGCCGTTAGAAAATGAAAAGCCACATGAAACAGCTTTAAGGCTTTCTCAAGATAAAGCCAGAAAAATCGGCAATGAATATCCTCACGCATTGGTGATTGGCTGTGATCAAGTGGCCACTCTGGATGGCGAGCAACTTGGTAAACCTTTGAATCATCAGAATGCAACCAAACAATTACAATCTATGCGCGGACGCGAGGTGACTTTTCATAGTGCCTTATGCCTTTTTAATGCTGCCACTGGCCATATGCAAGCCGAAGTTGTGCCTTATTTGGTGCGTTTTAGAGAGTTAACCGATGCACAGATTGAAAATTATTTGAACAAAGAGCAGCCTTACCACTGCGCAGGTAGCGCAAAGTCAGAAGGCTTAGGAATCGCGTTGATGGAGCGCATGCTGGGCGAAGACCCTAATGCACTGATTGGGTTGCCTTTAATCAGACTCATTTCCATGCTTAATAACGAAGGTGTCAGCGTAATATAAGCGGCAAGCGTTAGGTTTTTACAGTTAATTGGGAGAATCACTATGTTTAAACGCCGTAACATGATTTTAACGAATAGTATTTTAGCCATCACCAGCCTGTTATCGATGGGAGCCTATGCTTTGGAAAATGCAATCAATGAAACAACTAGCACTTTAAACGAACAACAAAGCGTTGCCGTCACTATTTACAACGGTGATTTAGCCTTGGTGAAAGATACGCGTAAAGTACAATTAAACGCTGGAGTCAATGCCCTTGCATTGCGTGATGTAAGTGCGCAAATTCGACCTGAAACCGCATTATTGCGCAGTCTTAACGCACCTGGTAGCTTAAATTTATTAGAACAAAACTTTGATTTTGATTTACTCACCCCAGCAAAATTATTAGAGAAATACGTGGGCAAAACCGTTGGATTAATCAAAACAAACCCAGCCACAGGTGCAGAAACGATTGAGCAAGCAACTGTATTGTCTGCTAATAATGGCGTGGTGTTAAGAGTAGGAAATCGCATTGAAACAGGCGTTTCCACCAACCGTATTGTCTATGACAATGTGCCTGCGAATTTGCGCGACCGACCTACTTTGATCACACAAATCAATAATAAAGGTGCTACCGACCAAATAATCGAATTAAGCTACTTAACGGGCGGTTTAGGTTGGAAAGCCGATTATGTCGCCGAATTAAACAGCAAAGAAAATATGTTGGATTTATCTGGCTGGGTGACTTTAACCAATAGTAGTGGCGCTGCTTATAAAAATGCTAAATTGCAATTGGTCGCAGGTGATGTCAATCGCGTACAACCTCCATCGCGCGTTTTCCCAATGCAAACGCGCAAAAGCGAAATGATGATGGCAGATGCAGCCGCACCAATGGCCGAGGAGTCGTTATTGGAGTATCACTTATATACGCTAGACCGCCCTACCACCATTGCCGAAAATCAAACCAAACAAGTTGCCTTATTATCTGCAACTGGCGTACCTGTGCGCAAAGAATTAGTGCTGCGTGGTGCTGATTACTACTATCAAGGCCAGTATGGCGAAATTGGTAGCAAAATGAAAGTAGGTGTATTTATTGAATTTGATAATAAAGAAGCCGCAAAACTGGGCATGCCTTTACCTAAAGGTATATTGCGTGTGTATAAAAAAGATAGCGCTGGCAATGCACAATTTGTGGGCGAAGATAATATTGATCACACCCCTAAAAATGAAACGGCGCGTTTAAAACTGGGCGAATCCTTTGATGTGAGTGCCGATAAAAAACAGACTGATTTTAAAGTGTTACCGCAGCCTTCAAAAGGCAATCATTTATATGAAAGTGCATTTGAGTTAACGCTAAAAAATGCCAAAAAAGAAAAAGTCATTATGACTGTGCAAGAGCCGATTAGCGGCGATTGGAAAATCATCAGCGAAAACAAAACGCATACCAAAGTAAATAGTCATTTGGCAGAATGGAAAATAGAAATTCCTGCAGAAGGCAAAGTGATACTTACCTACAGAGCGCAAGTAAAGTACTAAAGCAATTGAGCGCATTCGGCACATTATATTTAATACCTGTCACGCTTGGCGAAGATAATGTCAGCCAAGTATTACCAGCAGATATGATTGCTTTCGCACAAAAGTTGGATACTTTTGTCGTTGAAAGTGAAAAAACCGCGCGCCACTTTTTAAGCACAATCAAAACCATTAAACCCGTGCGTGAGCTCACTTTAAATTTGTTAAATGAGCACACAGCCGATAAAGATATTTCGGCTCTGCTAGCGCCTTTGCTGGCTGGTAAAGATATAGGCTTAATGTCTGATGCGGGTTGCCCCGGTGTGGCTGACCCTGGCGCAAAACTGGTTGAGTTGGCACATCAAAAAAGCATAAAAGTAGTGCCTTTTGTTGGTCCAAGCTCTATTCTGCTCAGCTTAATGGCCAGTGGCTTAAATGGACAGCAATTTGCTTTTTTAGGCTATTTGCCAGTGGATAAATTGGCGCGCAATAACAGATTAAAAGAAATCGAAAAACGTTCTCTAACTCACAAAGAAACGCAATTATTTATTGAAACACCTTATCGCAACCAGCATATGTTAGAAGCGATTTTAAGCACCTGCCAGCCTAATACAAGGCTGTGTATTGCGTGTGATATTAGCTTGGCGAACGAATTGATTGTGACAAAAACAATTGCAGCATGGAAAAAATCGCCTTTGCCCAATTTGCACAAAAGACCAACCGTATTTTTATTGTTGGCTTAACAGCTCCAATTTAATCAAAGCTTTAACTGGCGCATAGCTTAAACGGTGATACGGGCTAATGCCATGCAAGTTGAGCATTTGTAAGTGATGCGTTGTTGGATAGCCCTTGTGTTTGGCAAAACCATATTGCGGATAAGTTTTGTCTAATTCATACAACTCAGCATCACGCGCCACTTTTGCCAAAATAGAAGCTGCTGAAATTGCCTGAACTTTACTATCGCCTTTTACAATCGCCTCACACGGCAAGTTAAGTTTTGGACATTTATTGCCATCTACCTGCACTAGTATTTGTCCCACTTGAATTTTTTCAGTCAATTTTGGTGTTAAGTGCAATGATTCAACCGCACGTTTCATCGCCAGTAAGCTTGCTTGTAGAATATTGATTGTGTCAATTTCTTGCGCGGTGCAACTAGCGATTGCCCAAGCAAGCGATTTAGTTTTGATTTCATCGCTTAAAAAGTCACGCTTTTTTTCGGTTAACTTTTTAGAGTCAGCCAAGCCAACAATCGGATTATTCGCATCCAAAATGACTGCCGCCGCGTAAACACTTCCGGCCAAAGGTCCGCGTCCAGCTTCATCTACGCCACAAATCAGTTGTTGATTATCCAAGCTTATTTTAAATAACTTAGAATCACTGCTGCTGCTTTTTCTGCAGTGTTTTGTTTTAAGTTTAGATGGATTTTGGTAAAAATCTGTTTAATTTCAGCGCAGTAATTTGCGTCGGCTAATAGTCTAGAAGTTGCATCGCTTAGGTTTTGCGGTGTCGCCTCATCCTGTAGTAATTCGGGCACTAGAAATTTACCTGCCAAAATATTAGGTAACCCAACAAAAGGCTGGTAACGCATGCGCTTTAATATCCACCAGCTTAATGCTGGCATACGGTAGGTGATGACCATTGGCTTTTTAAGTAAAGCGGCTTCTAATGTCGCTGTGCCAGAAGCCACAATGACGATATCAGCCGCTTCCATCGCATCATGTGCGTGGCCAAACAGAATTTGTAAATTCAACTCAACATTAGGATATTCAGCATAACTATCGTGAATGGCATGCTCAAAAATAGCACGCGTTTCGCGCGTAATCAACGGCACTAAAAATTGTATAGGATGTAATTCTGCAGGCAGACTGGGGTCGCTAATTTGTTGCTTTGTGAGTAAATGCGCAGTTTTTACAAACAAGCTGGCGTGTTGCTTCACTTCACTTTGTCTACTGCCGGGCAGCATGGCAACGACTAATTTACCAGGCTTAATTTTAAGCGTTTCGCGAGCTACTTTTGTATTAGGCTCTAATGGCAACTCGTCTGCCAAAGGATGGCCTACATAAGTAACAGGAACATTTGCAGCTTCATACAAAATGGGCTCAAACGGAAACAATGCCAAAATATGACTCACTGCACGTTTGATTTTAGTCACCCGGCCACCGCGCCATGCCCAAATAGATGGACTGACATAATGAATAGCTGCAATACCTTTTTGCTTGAATCTTCGTTCAAGCCATAGATTAAAATCAGGCGCATCAACGCCAATAAAAAGCGCAGGTTTTTCGGTTAATAATTGCTGCAACAGATTTTTGCGTAATTTTAATAGGCCATACAAATGCTTGAGCACTTCTAAATAGCCGCGAACAGAAAGATTTTCGATTGAGAATAATGACTTGGCACCTTGTGCCATCATTTTTGGCCCAGCAATACCAACAAAAGTTAAATCACTGCGTTGCGCTTTCAAAGCGCGTATCAAATGGCTGCCCAACAAATCACCTGAGGCTTCGCCAGCCACTATTGCAATTTTTGGCATGATGATTCTGACTAACGGACGATGCCGCGGGTTGAAACGTTTAAAAAGTCGGATAGCATGATAATTTCAGTACAATCCTTGTGCATATTCGCTAACTCAATTTTGGCTTCATCTAAAGTCAGGCCATGGCGATACAGCGCTTTATAAGCGCGTTTTATTTGGGTTATGCTATTAGGGCTAAAGCCACGGCGTTTTAAGCCTTCTGAATTGATGCCATGCGGTTTGGCGTCATAGCCTGCAGCGGTGACATAAGGTGGAATATCTTTAAATACCACTGAACCTACTGCGGTGATGACATGCGCACCAACCTTGCAAAACTGATGAATTAGCGTAAAGCCACCTAAAATCGCGTAATCATGAATATCAACATGGCCAGCAAGCGAACTATTGTTGGCGAGAATCGTGTTATTGGCAATCGTGCAATCGTGGGCGATATGCACATAAGCCATAATCCAATTGTCATTACCAATTTTAGTCACGCCTTTATCTTGAATTGTGCCTCGATTAAAGGTGCAAAACTCACGAATCGTATTATTATCGCCTATTTCCAGCGTGGTCAGTTCATCTCTAAATTTTTTATCTTGCGGCGCTTCGCCTAATGATGAAAACTGAAAAATCTGATTATTTTTACCAATTGTGGTTGGACCTTGCAAAACAACATGGCTGGCAATGGTTGTGCCCGAGTCGACCTTTACGTTAGCGCCAATAATAGAATAGGCGCCTACAGTGACGCTGGAATCTAGCTCTGCTTTAGAATCAACAATGGCAGTTGGATGAATTTTCACAGACATTTTTTGGCTTAAAATTAATTACTATTTACTTTAAATTACTTAACTAAGTAATTGTTTTAATTATTTTTATATTGCTTTTAGAATACACATCATACTAGCTTCTGCAACAACTGCATCGTCCACCGTAGCAACACCTGAATACTTCCAAATACCCTTTAAAACACGATCAATTTTGACATTTAAAATGATTTGATCGCCAGGTGAAACAGGTTTTTTAAAGCGCGCACTATCAATACCTGCAAAATAATACACAGAATCATCAGTTGGTTTGGTACCCATTGTTTTAAATGAAAGTATCGCGGCAGCTTGTGCCATCGCCTCAACAATTAAAACACCAGGCATCACAGGGTGATAAGGGAAATGACCTGGAAAAAATGGTTCATTCACACTGACATTTTTTAAAGCGGTAATTTCTTTGCCAATTTCCATCGAAATAACACGGTCAATCAACACAAATGGGTATCGATGAGGCAAATGATCCAAAATCTCATGAATATCCATGCCATTTGCTTCGTTTTTATTTGCTGCTGACTCTGTCATATCATTCTCTATGTTTGACGTTGAGAAGTTAATTTTTCAATCGCTTCTTCTAAGACTTTTATTTTATCTGTTAATTTACCCATTTTATCCGTTAATTGGCTTAAGTGGCGAATATTTGCAGCAGTTTTTAGCCATGCCTCGTGTTCTTGAAACGGCATCAATGCCGTATAAGTACCCGCTTTATGAATTGAACGCATAATCATACTACCAGGTGAAATGGTGACATTGTCAGCGATCGTTAAATGGCCCAAAATCATCGCTGCTCCGCCAATTTTACAATGCTGACCGATGATTGCACTGCCAGCAATACCAACACAGCCTGCAATCACAGTATGTGCCCCAATGCGGCAATTGTGCGCAATCTGAATCAGATTATCCAACTTAACACCCTCTTCGATTATCGTGTCGTCAATCGCACCACGGTCAATCGTGGTATTGGCGCCAATATCTACATAATCATGAATAATGACACGCCCTATTTGTGGAATCTTCACCCAATATTTTTGATTATCTGACACTATATTTTCTGCGTAACCAAAACCATCATTTCCAATCACGCATCCAGAGAACAAATGACAGTTTTGACCAACTTGCGAACCATATTTAATAGTGACATTTGCCTCTAATTTAGTATTGTCACCAATCACCGAGTTACGCTCAATCACACAGCCTGCACCGATTGTTACATTTTTACCCAGAGTCACGTTGGCTGCAATGACAGCATTTACACCAACACTACAAGCTTCTGAAATGTGCGCTGATGGATCAACGACTGCTGAAGTATGTATTCCAGCTACTTCGATATATTCCGGGTTTAATAGCTGTGATAATTGTGCGAAATAAGCGTAGGGATTATCAGTGATTATTTTGGGCAGGCTTGTTAACGATGCATGCTCAGGCTTAACAATCACCGCACTGGCTGATGTTGTTTTCAGTTGCGCTGTATATTTTGTATCGCTAAAAAAACTAATCGCACCGTCTTGCGCAAAAGCAAGCGATCCAACTCGGTTAATTAAGGTGGCAGAACTATCTGAGACTGAACCACCTAATTGTTGTGTAATTTCTAACAGCGATAAGCTAACACTCATAAAAAATTACTAGGTGAATAATCGAGTAAAAAATAAATAACCAAATGTACTTATTTTTTCCCTAACATTTTGAGCACTTTATCTGTAATATCAATTTTTTTGCTGGCATATGCAACACCACCATAAATCACCAAGTCGTAGCCATCCGTTTCAGATACTGTTTGCACAGCTTTATTAATGCGATCTTGCAGACTTGTTAATTCTTCATTTTTACGCAAATTGATATCCTCGCGTAATTCACGCTGTTTACGCTGAAATTCAATTTTAAGGTTGGATACATCGCGCTCTTTATTGCGGCGATCAGTTTCAGATAAGGTAATACCGTCTTTATCGAGTGCCGTTTCGATATCACGAATTTGTTTTTGGGTACGTTCTAGTTCTTGTGAGCGTGGACTAAACTCACGTTCTAATTTTTTACCACTTTCTGCAGTTTGTGGCGCCTCTTGTAAAATCTTATCGACTTGTACATAGCCAACCTTAAGTTCTGCCGCCTGTAAACCTGAACTCACGGTGGCTGTTAAAGCCAAGACGCTCGCAGAAACTAAATTTTTAAACATTTGATTCAATTTCAATCTCCTCACATCAACTACTATATCAGTATTTCATTTTACGCATCAATGAGTATGCCACAATAAAAGCATGCTCATTAAGTCGTTTTCTTATTAAAATTGTTGCCCAAGTTGGAACTGCAATACTTGAGTTCTATCGCCTTCTTGTTCGTTAAGTGCTTTTGCAAAAACCAGTTTCAGTGGACCAAACGGTGAAAACCAGCTTACACCGATACCGGTTGAATACCGTAGCTCACCTAAGTTAATAGTTTGATTTTCCGCATATACATTACCTGCATCGACAAATGCACTTAAACGAAATTGTGATGAATTTTTAAGTAATGGCACTGGAACAAATACCTCAGCGTTACCTACTATACGACTTGTTCCACCAACTGCAAAGTCTTGATTAGTTGAAGGATCGAAGTCGCGTGGGCCAATCGCACCATTGTCAAAACCACGTACAGAGTTAACACCACCAGCATAAAAATTTCTAAAGAAAGGGAAAGCTCTATCACCATAACTATCTGCATAGCCTAGCTCACCATTGAGCATAAATGTGACATCTTTAAACGCTTGTTTAAACCATGTATGCCTGTACTCTAGCTTATAAAATTGTAAGTCTAACCCAGGAACTGTCGCTTCAGCTGTCAAACGCTGTAAAACACCTTTATTGGGAAACAAAGTATTGTCACGCGAATCGTGTGTCCAGCCTAAATTTAAAGCTAAAGAATTGCTACTACATCCACTGGAATTTCCACAAAAGTTTAGGTATTGTCTAGGGCTACCTGCCGACAAATCAATTTTAGTGAAATCCGCGGTAAGACCAGCTGAAAAAAAGTCTCTTTCAGTTAATGGCAATCCAAATCTAACGCCTGCACCGTATGAAGAGCTATTATAGGTACCAATATCTAATGATTGCGTGTTGACATCGCGTCGGTATATATCAAATCCGCGGCTAATACCATCTGGGGTAAAGTAAGGGTCTGTATAAGACAATGAATAAACTGTATTTACTCTACCAGTGTTAATTTGTGCAGATACACGGTTACCTGTACCTAAAAAGTTTTGTTGGTTAACTGTAACACCCAAAACAACGCCTTCGTTACTGGATAAGCCTGCACCGAATTGCACGCTACCTGTCGATTTTTCAGTCACATTAATATTAATATCAACTTGATCAGAAGTGCCTGGTACTGCAGGTGTTTCAATCGTCACTTCATCAAAATATTGCAGACGATCTAATCGCTCTTTAGAACGATTAATTTTATCGCCTGCATACCAAGCAGATTCAAGCTGGCGACTTTCACGACGTAATACAGAATCACGCGTACGGGTATTGCCTGTTAAATTAATACGGCGCACATAGACACGTTTACCAGGATCAACAAAAAAAGTAAAAGCAGCTGTATGATTTTCTTTATTAATCTCAGGGATTGCATTTACATTTGAAAAAGCATAGCCCTCATTACTGAGTCGATCACCTATCGCCTTACTGGACTCTGTAATCAATTGGCGGTTAAAAACATCATCTTTTGCAATTTTAATCAGCGGTTTAAGTTCAGACTCTGGCACCTGTAATTCGCCCGCTAGTTTGACATCGCTAATCGTATACTTTTCACCTTCAGTCACATTAATCGTAATGTAAATATCTTGCTTATCGGGCGAAATAGACACTTGTGTCGAATCGACTGAGAATTCCAAATAGCCTTTGTTTAGATAAAACGATTTTAGCGTTTCAAGATCTGCTGTGAGTTTTTGCTTGGAATATTGATCATTTTTGTTCCACCAACTCATCCAATTTGGCGTTGTCAACAAAAACTCTGCACGTAAATCTTCGGTGGTGTAAATATTATTACCAACGATATTAATATCACGGATCTTAGCCGCAATACCTTCTTCAATTTCAAATCGCACTCCAACACGATTACGCTCTAAAGGACTGCTCACTGTTTTGACAGTGGCACTGTATTTACCTTGTGATAAATACTGGCGTTTAATCTCTTGTTCAGCCCGATCTAGCAATGATTTGTCGTAAATCAGACCTTCCGAAATACCGATTTGCTTAAGACCCTCTAACATTTTGTCAGATGGAAAAGATTTGTTACCGCTGAACTCAATTTTCGCAATGGCAGAGCGCTCTTGCACCGTCACAATAAGGATTTCACCTTCTGCTTCTATCCGCACATCTTTGAAAAAACCTGTGTTGTAGAGCGACTTAATTGCTTGAGTGGCTTTTTCATCGCTCATCGTATCGCCAACTTGCACAGGCAAAAAATTAAACACCGTACCAGCTTCAGTACGTTGCAAACCTTCAACACGAATATCTTTAATGACAAAAGGCTCAAGCGCTAATACATGCTGGCTGAAAAGTGCAAAAACAATAGCAGAGATATGGCGGATTTTAAGCAAATGGTTAACCCGTAATTAGTCGATTAAAGTCATTAAAAATGGCAATTGTCATGAGCAAACCTAACAATACAAACCCTATTTTTTGTCCAGCCAACATCGTTTGATCAGACACTGGCGAACCTTTAAATATTTCAACGATATAATACATCAAATGGCCGCCATCTAATACAGGTATTGGCAAAAGGTTAAGCACACCGATGCTGATACTGACCAGCGCAAGAAAGCTAAGGAAGGTGCTAATCCCTAAATTTGCGCTTTCGCCTGCGAATGTTGCAATAGTTACTGGGCCGCTGATGCCTTTAATCGAGACTTCACCAGTTAGCATTCTGCCCAGCATTTTTAGGCTAAATATGGAAGTATCCCATGTTTTAAAAATAGCTTTTTGAAGAGCCTCAAATGGAGAATATTTTAATTTAATCAACAACTTATCTAACGTTTCTTGGTCTATCTTAACGCTAGCACCTAAGCGGCCAATCTTTTCACCATTTTGCATTACTTGCTCAGGCGTCACTGAAATGGTGAGTATTTGTTGCGCGCGCGCTATTTTAAATTGCAATAATTGATTGGGATTTGCTTTTATCGTATTGACTACATTTTCCCAATCGCGCACCTTAACGTTATCAATACTTAAAATTTTGTCATTGGCTTGAAAATGAGAATTTTTCGCTGCGCTGTCTGGCAATATTTCACCAAGAATAGGTGGAAGTATTGGCTTCATCATCCCCAAACCTAGTTTGTTGAGGACATCAATTTCCGGATCGCTATCGACACCATCAAAACTTAACTTACGCGTGTTCAAGTCATTCATATCGTTTAAGGTTTCAACCTGAACACTTTTGCTCTCAAGCGATTGCTCTAGCAGTATCCAGCGCGCGTCTGTCCAAGTTTTAACAGAAACTCCAGCGACTTTTTGAATAGTCTCGCCACTTTTAAAACCAGCAGTCGCAGCTAAACTATTCACTGCAACTTCACCTATTATTGGGCGCATGCCAGTGACGCCTTGCATCAGTAAAACCCAATATAACAAAATAGCCAATAATAGATTAGCGACTGGCCCAGCTAATACAATAGCAATCCGTTTCCATACGTTTTGGCGGTTAAATGCGCGCTTTAATTCAGCTTCAGAATAGATCAATTGCTCTGCATATTGCCCGTTTTCAATTGCAGATTCGCGCTCGGCTTTTAGCTCACGCTCATCCAGCATTTTAACAAATCCACCTAGCGGGATCGCAGCAAGTACAAACTCTGTTTTGTCATGGCCAAATGTTTTTTTCCACAAAGGCTTGCCGAAACCGATTGAAAAGCGCAGCACTTTGACATTGCACCAACGCGCCACCTGAAAATGACCATATTCATGTATCGTGACTAATATGCCAATTGTGATGATAAATGCGATTAAAGTCGTCATGCACTTAACACCTTTTTATGGGCGAATTTAAGTAGGTTATTTTGCGCAAACTGTCTGGCTTCTGCGTCAATATCTTGCAACTGTTCTAAAGATGAAACAGGCTCAGACTGGATGGAATTGAGGGCTTTTTCAATCAAAGCTGGAATATTTAAAAAATGGATGCGATTATTTAAGAACGCCTCTACCGCCACCTCGTTGACTGTATTCAATATGGCTGGCGCAGTGCCACCTGCATTTAGCGCATCATAAGCCAGCTGCAAGCAAGGAAAACGTTTGGTATCGGGGGCTTCAAATTCTAATTTTGCAATTTCTAGCAGGTTAAGTGAGGAAACGCCAGATTCAATGCGATTTGGGTAAGCTAGCGCATAAGCGATTGGTGTGCGCATATCAGGGTTGCCTAACTGCGCCAGTACACTACCATCAATATATTCCACCATGGAATGAATCACGCTTTGCGGATGCACAACCACATCAATTTGCTCTGGCTTAGCGTTAAACAGCCAGTGCGCCTCGATTACCTCTAAGCCTTTATTCATCAACGTGGCAGAATCAATCGTGATTTTGGCGCCCATTACCCAATTAGGATGTTTCAGTGCCAATGCTGGAGTAACTGCTTCTAGCTGTGTTTGCGAATAGCATCTGAATGGGCCGCCCGATGCTGTCAATAAGATTCGACGAATACCGCTATGACTAAGATGACTTAATTGCTGCGGTGGCATGACTTGGAATATGGCGTTGTGCTCGCTATCAATCGGCAACAAGGTTGCACCACCCGCTTTCACCGCTTGCATAAACAAGCTACCAGCCATCACTAAAGTTTCTTTATTAGCCAACAAAATACGTTTGCCTGCATGCGCTGCAGCCATTGCTGGCTTTAAACCAGCCGCGCCAACAATCGCCGCCATGACGATATCTACTTCAACATCGCTTGAGACTTGCTCTAACCCAGCCATACCTGAAAGAACAGTTGTACGGCTACCCGCAGCTTTTAACTTAACACTTAAATCTAGTGAAGATTTTTCATTGAGTAACACTGCAATTTTGGGCTTAAATTGCAAACATTGCTTCACCATTACATCCACATTTGAGTTAGCTGCCAGCGCATATACTTCATAAAAGCCTGCATGCCGCTCAATCACATCCAGCGTTTGTAAGCCAATAGTGCCTGTGCTACCTAAAATGGTAATTTTTTGCAATTTAAGCAACCGAGTTGAAGTAAGAGTAGGTATAAATCATGAGTATAGCAATTGGCAAGCTAGGAATGATGCCGTCAACACGGTCTAAAATACCGCCATGCCCAGGCAAAAGCTTGCCACTGTCTTTAAGATTGGCTTGCCGCTTCATCATTGATTCAAATAAATCACCCACTACGCCCAAGCCAGTAATTATCCACAAAGCAGGAAAAACGGCTAGCTGATGAAAACCAACGCTATTATTTGAATATAAAATTGCACCAAAAAACGTAACGGCTATCAATGCACCTGCTACGCCTTCCCATGTTTTCCCTGGACTAATATTGGGCGCTAATTTATGTTTGCCAAAATTTTTACCCGCAAAATAGGCTGCGCTATCTGCAATCCAAATAGTCGCCAGCAACACTAATAGTAACCAAGGGTCTGCACTTTTAGCACAAATTAAAGCCAACCAAAGCGATGCTATTAGCAGAAAGCCCAGCATAGCCATCAATAACTTATTACTGACTATGTACTTGGTTTTCATCCAAACTGGCACTAAAAAAAACCAAAAAACAGAAACGACTGCAAATAAAATGAGTGAATTGAAAAAGAATAAATGAAACCCAAATTGTTGCAAAAAATAGATAGTTAATAAGCCCGCAATCGCTGAAATCATGATGTAAATTTTATTTTGCGTGGCGCTTAAGTGAATCATGCCGCCCCACTCGTATAAGGCTAATAAGCAAAAAACCAGCATTGAATAAGCCCAATTGATAGTGCTTAAAATAAAAAGCGCAGGAATAAAAAAGATGACCAATAAGCTGGCAGTAATAATACGGGTTTTAAGCATAAATGCGCTACTTACCCGCCATTAATTGCTCACTTGTGCGGCCAAAACGGCGCTCTCTTTTTTGATAAGAGCTTATCGCATCATTAAATGCCTTTGCATCAAAATCTGGCCAAAGCGTATCGGTGAAATAAAATTCGGTATAAGCCAACTGCCAAAGCAAAAAGTTACTCACGCGCTTTTCACCACCGGTGCGAATAAATAAATCCGGCTCTGTGGCGTAATGCATGGATAAATAAGGGGCGATATCGTCTTCTGTAAACGTGCCTTGCTTAGCAGGTAGTGCTTTGACCATGCGATTTGTGGCTTGTAAAACATCCCAGCGCCCGCCGTAATTTGCGGCAATACTCAAAGTTAAGCCTGTATTATTAGCAGTTAACTGCTCCGAAGCTTCAATTTGTGCAACCAGTTCAGCGCTAAAACGCGTGCGGTCACCAATTAATACTAAGCGAATATTATTGTCATGTAACTTAACCACTTCGCGCTTGAGCGCATCCATAAACAGGCCCATTAAAAATGAGACTTCATCATCTGGCCTCCGCCAATTCTCACTGCTAAAGGCAAATAAAGTTAAAAACTTCACGTCCATCAGTGCACATTGTTTCACTAAATCGCGCACAATTTCCACACCACGCTTGTGGCCTGCCACACGCGGCAAAAAACGCTTTCTAGCCCAACGTCCGTTACCATCCATAATCACAGCAATATGCTGTGGAATTTCAGCGAATTCAGGAATGATTTGAGTCGAGCTAGATGAGGGTTTGAAAAAAAACTTCATACTGTGTAGCTAGACCGCCATCAAATCAGCTTCTTTAGCTTGCAGCAATTTATCCACTTCAACAACCGCTTTGTCCGTCATTTTCTGCACTTCATCTTGTGCACGGCGCTCATCATCTTCACCAATTTCTTTATCTTTTAGTAGTTTTTTTAACGCATCGTTGGCATCACGACGCACATTGCGAATAGCCACTTTAGCACCCTCACCTTCAGAGCGTACAATCTTGGTTAAATCGCGGCGGCGCTCTTCTGTCAACATTGGCATTGGTACACGAATTAAATCGCCGTTGGTTGCAGGGTTCAAACCCAAATCGCAGTCACGAATCGCTTTTTCAACTTTGCCAATCATATTTTTTTCATAAGGCTGCACGTTAATAGTTCGTGCGTCGCCTAAGTTAATGTTTGCCACTTGATTTACAGCAACCATCGATCCGTAGTATTCAACCATCACATGGTCTAACAAGCCAGTGTGGGCGCGGCCTGTGCGAATTTTTGCTAAATCGTTTTTAAGCGATTCTAATGATTTTTGCATTTTTAAATCAGCGCTTTTTTTAATATCTTCCAACATGTGCCTCTCCAACTTTACTTTTTATCATGCATTATTTAATCGAAAAAAATTTACGACACAACAACTAGCGTACCTTCATTTTCACCCATCACGATGCGCTTTAAAGCGTTTGCTTTAAAAATATTAAACACACCAATCGGCATTTTCTGATCACGACACAACGTAAATGCAGTGGCATCCATTACTTTTAAGTCTTTAATAATCGCTTCGTCAAAAGTAACAGTCTCGTACTGTATAGCGTTTGGGTCTTTTTTAGGGTCAGCGGTGTAAATTCCGTCTACCTTAGTAGCTTTTAGAACAATATCTGCATCAATTTCCATACCGCGCAAAGCAGCGGCTGTATCGGTCGTAAAAAAAGGATTGCCTGTACCTGCGCCAAAAATCACCACACGGCCTTTTTCCAAAGAACGTAAAGCCTTGGCACGCACGTAAGGCTCTACAAACTCAATACTCAGCGCGCTTTGCACGCGTGCTTCAACCCCAATATGACGCATGGCGTCTTGTAAAGCCAGCGCGTTCATCACTGTGGCCAGCATGCCCATATAATCAGCAGTAGCTCTATCCATACCTTCGGCTGCAGGTGCTACGCCACGGAAAATATTTCCGCCGCCAATCACCACACCTACTTCAACGCCCAAATCTACAATCTCTTTAATTTGTGCCACGATATTATTAATCGTCATGCGATTAATGCCGTAGGCATCATCACCCATTAATGCTTCACCTGACAGTTTAAGCAGTATGCGTTTATAGGCTGGTTTTGCCATGGTTTACCTTGTTTTAATATTTTGATTATTTAATCACAAACGCACTATTTTGACTAAATTTTCCGATGATTTAATCGGTTTTTCTATCGTTTTAATGGTTAACTTCAGTTCAAATAGGTTAAAGCAAGTTTCAAACTTAACCCTTAAAATTGGCGAAAAAAAAGTGAGCCCAGCAACTTGCCAAGCTCACTTTTTTTTGCGTACATTTTAGACTTTAGCTGCGGCTGCAACTTCTGCCGCGTAATCTACCACGACTTTTTCAATGCCCTCACCCACTGTAAACATAGTGAATGATGCAACTGATGCATTTTTAGATTTTAATAATTGCTCAATAGTCATTTTGTCGTCTTTAACAAAAATTTGACTTAATAATGTCACTTCTTTTAAGAATTTTTGCACAGTACCATCTGCAATTTTTTCTAACATCGCTTCTGGCTTGCCGGCTTCTTTAGCTTTTTCAATCGCTACACGGCGTTCAGCTTCAATCAAACTCGCATCAATACCTGAAGCGTCTAATGATTTAGGTTTAGCTGCGGCAATGTGCATCGCTAAGTCTTTTGCTAACGCGTCATCACCGCCCACCAAATCGACCAACACACCAATTTTGCTGCCATGAATGTAACTCGCTAATTTACCTTGTACAGTTGGACGCACAAAACGACGTGGCGTAATGTTTTCACCAATTTTACCAACCAATTGCGCACGCGTTTCTTCAACTGTCGCACCGCGCATTGGCAATGCAGCAACCGCTTCGATATCCGCAGCGTTGCTATTTGATACGATAGTTGCTAATTCGCTCACAAATTTCAAAAAGTCTTCATTTTTTGCGCAGAAGTCTGTTTCAGAGTTTACTTCAATCATTGCGCCAGATTTACCATCAGCAGAAATTGCAACACCAACCGTGCCTTCAGCCGCCACACGGCCAGCAGCTTTGCTGGCTTTGTTACCAAAACGTACACGCAAGATTTCTTCTGCGCGCGTCATGTCGCCTTCAGCTTCAGTCAATGCTTTTTTGCAATCCATCATTGGAGCATCGGTGCGCTCACGTAATTCTTTTACCATGCTTGCGGTAATTTCAGCCATTTGTAGCTCCTAAACTAAATTAAATATTCTTTTAAATAGAAAAAGGGGCTATTCGCCCCTTTTTACTTAAATGCATTATTCTGCTGTAGCGACTTCCGCAGGTGTAGTTTCTTCTTGTGCAGATTTTACAATCTCAGCAATAGCATTTTCACGGCCTTCTAAAACCGCATCTGCCATACCGCGCGCATATAAACGAATCGCGCGTGAAGAGTCATCATTACCTGGAATCACGTAAGCAACACCGTCTGGTGAGTTGTTGGTATCGACAACGCCAATCACTGGAATGCCTAATTTAGCCGCTTCAGTAATCGCGCCGCTTTCATGGCCAACGTCAATGATGAAAATCGCGTCTGGCAAGCCACCCATATCTTTAATACCACCGATTGAGCGCTCTAATTTTTCAATTTCGCGCTTGTAACCTAAGGCTTCTTTTTTACCAAATTTTTCTAGGCTACCGTCTAACAACATCGCCTCAAAGTCATGCAGACGTTTTATTGATTGTTTAACCGTTTTAAAGTTAGTCAGCATACCGCCCAACCAACGGTGATTCACATAAGCACAACCTGCACGTGCTGCTTCTTCTTTGACGATATCGCGTGCTTGGCGTTTTGTACCAACGAACAAGATGCGGCCTTTATTAGCAGCTAAAATACGTGTGTATTTCATCGCCTCTTCAAAAAGTGGCAATGTTTTTTCAAGGTTAACAATATGAATTTTGTTGCGGTCACCAAAAATATACTCAGCCATTTTAGGATTCCAATAACGGGTTTGGTGGCCAAAGTGAACACCGGCCTCAAGCATTTGACGCATAGTAACTGACATTGTATTGCTCCATGTAAGGGTTAACATTACATTCATCCACAACATTTGCTTTTGATTAACAAACACCCTGTACGGGATGAAGTATTGATTTAGACAAACTTAACTGGCTAGTATAGCTAATCAAGAACTGTACATTATAGCTGTAATAATACTTAAATTCAATTCTAAGCTTATGAAATTATGTCAACTATTTTGATAAAATTTCAAAGTGAGCTCAAGCGCTCAATCAGCAACTCTTCATAAACTTCACTTTTATGCAAGTTTTGAACAACATTATATCCAGCCTCAGCCTGTACTTTTGCTTCTTCAGGATTTGAAAGCAACTCTAAAATTGCATTACGCAGACAATCCACGTCACCAACTTTCACAACCTTTAGTGCATGTGTTTGTCTTAAATAATCTACCATACCTTGAGTATTTGAAATAATTACAGGCCTCTTACAAGCCATTGCTTCCATCATAACTTGCACACCTGCAGCATATTTGTTATCAACCAGTGAAATCACTACAATATCTGCATCACGATACAACTGTAGCAGGTCTGGCCATTCGTAGAATCTACGAGACATATTTTCTGGCATTACATCCGGGAAAGTCTTTTTCAAAGCATTTGCATCGTTAGAAAATCCGCTGATTTTTACATCAACATCTAAATCCGAAGTGGCTTGTGCCAACAAGCGATAATCACGTTTTTCCAAACCAACACTTACTAACGTTGGACGCTTCTTATCTGCCGATACTCTGCCAGGATTAAAAAACTGCGTATCTGTTTGATCAAGCAATAAAAATACTTTTGATTCTGGTAGATTTAAATAACGCTTCAAGAAATCAGTTTGATAGCTTGAGCAGGCCATGAAAATATCAATTTTTTTTGCCAGACCAAATAGCATTAAAGTAAGCTTGCCTTTAATCCGGTCTATATTATGAAAATAAACCACTACTTTAGCGCGCGATGACATTCGCGCGCACATCACCGCAACTGGGACGCCTATATCCTCGCCTGTGCAGAAGATTACATCATTCTCCCCAACTTCTTGTGCAATTTTTCGCGCTATTGCCCAATGTTCTGGACGTGAAGAAAGTTTAGATAGTAGCTTATCCGCTAAGCTAATTTTCTGCTTAATGGGTGAATGCACCCTAGCATTTAAGCGTTTTTTGATACTAACCATAATGTGCCTAGGACACAACCCAAGGCTTGCATCATGTTCAAATTGATCAAAATTGATATCACGACTTAGAGCTATATGAAAACTCAAGGCTACCTCCTGCTATAATTTGCAATATTACAACTTTGTATACAGTATAACTTTATTTTAATTGACTGCATGATTAGTTAAAAATGTTATTTTAGTGAATGATGCTCATGTAAGATACCTACTTTTAAAATACAGTAAATACACATTAACATCGCCACTTCTATTATTTAAATCAGTATAAGGTAGTTATTAAATACAAAGATGATTATTACCATTAACAACGCTGTCGACATTGCAAAAATGCGTATAGCTGGCAAGCTTGCATCAGAAGTGCTTGATTATATTACACCTTTTGTAGTCAATGGCGTGACGACTGATAAGCTGGATCAGCTTTGTCATGATTATATTGTCAATGTACAACAGGCGATTCCAGCGCCGTTAAATTATGCGCCAGACGGCCACACACCCTACCCCAAATCTATTTGTACATCGGTGAATCATGTTATTTGCCACGGCGTACCATCTGGCAAAGTGCTGAAAAATGGCGACACGGTGAATATCGACATCACAGTGATTAAAGATGGTTATCACGGCGATACTTCTCGTATGTTCCATGTTGGCGATGTGTCGATTCAAGCCAAGCGCTTGTCTGAACTGACTTACCAAGCCATGTGGCTAGGTATCAATAAGGTAAAGCCAGAAGCTACTTTGGGCGATATTGGTTATGCCATTCAAAGTTTTGCAGAAAAAAATGGATTTAGCGTAGTGCGCGAGTTTTGTGGGCATGGTATCGGCAAGAAGTTTCATGAGGAGCCTCAAATCCTGCATTACGGCAGACCAGCTACTGGGCTGAAATTACGCGCTGGTATGATTTTTACTATAGAACCTATGATTAATGCGGGTAAGCGCGAAATTAAGCAAATGCCTGATGGCTGGACCATCGTCACCAAAGACCGTAGCCTTTCTGCACAGTGGGAACATACTATTTTAGTGACTGATACCGGTTATGAAGTTTTAACATTATCTGCAGGTTCGCCTGCTAAACCCAATTTCAATTAATTAAAATGACTGAACTGCAAACTCAGTCTAAGCATGCCATGCAAGCGTGGCGACTTGATTTAAAAACGCAGCAACAAGCGCTTGAAACGGCTTTTTTTGTACACCAAAATACCGCCAAACTATTAAAACAGCAATCTTTGCTAATTGATCAACTACTCAAAAAAATATGGGTTCAGGCAGGCATTGATGCAGACATTTCATTGATTGCAGTAGGTGGCTACGGGCGCAATCAACTTTTCCCTTATTCAGATATTGATTTACTGATTTTACTGCCAAATACTGACTTCGGCACCGAACTTAACACCTTACAGAACCAAAAAATTGAAAATTTAATTGGCTTACTTTGGGATATCGGTCTGAATGTTGGCCATAGTGTGCGCACCTTGCAAGAATGTATTAACGAATCGGCGCAAGACGTAACAGTGCAAACTAATTTGCTAGAAGCACGCTTGCTGTGTGGCAAAAAAAGTCATTATTTTACGTTTTTAAAAGCGGTAAATCAAACAATTGATGCGGCAAATTTTTTTACAGCTAAATTTAAAGAGCAAGACAATCGTCACGCCAAATTTAATGATACTACTTACAATTTAGAGCCTAACATTAAAGAAAGCCCCGGCGGGCTTCGCGATTTGCACATGATTCTATGGCTTGCACTGAGCCAAAATTTGGGCAAAAACTGGACAGATTTAGCCAAAAATAAAATCATCACACAAGCAGAGTTGCGCCAAATCAAGCGCCATGAGCGCAACTTGCAAAATATTCGCATACGCTTACATTACTTAGCTAAGCGACGTGAAGACAGATTGTTGTTTGATTTTCAAAATGAGCTGGCAACCGATTTAGGCTGTGTAACCACACCACGCAAGCGTGCCAGCGAACAGTTGATGCAAAGCTATTACACCAGCGCAAAATTCATTAACTTAATCAATGAAATTTTACTTAAAACGTTTGAAAAAATAGCCCACAAAATTAGGCCTAAAATCATGCCGATTAATGCACGGTTTGAAGCGCATGATGATTTATTGGAAATCAAAACAGCCAACGTATTGCAACAATATCCAAACGCAATTTTGGAAAGTTTTCTATTGTTGCAGCAATATCCTCAATTAAGAGGTATGAGCGCCAATTTAATTCGTGAACTACAACGTGTTAAGAAAATTGTAAATGTGGATTTTAGGCAAGCTCCTGATAATAAGGCGACATTTTTAGCGATACTATCGCAGCCAAACGGGGTTAATCATTCCCTGCGTCGCATGAATCGTTATGGAATTTTAGGTCTTTATATTCCCGTTTTTGGCAAAATTGTTGGCCAAATGCAGCATGATTTATTTCATGTATACACCGTAGATGAGCATATTTTAAATGTGCTGGCTAACTTACGCCGCTATGCCAAGCCAGAGCTCAAACACGAGTTTCCGTTGTGTACTCAATTGTTTAGTGATTTTGATAAGCCATACCTGCTCTACCTAGCAGCCTTATTCCATGATATTGCCAAAGGGCGTGGCGGTGACCATTCCACACTCGGCACTATTGATGCAAAGCGTTTTTGCAAATTACATGGATTATCAAAAGACGATACCAACTTAGTTTCTTGGCTGGTAGATGCACATCTTAAAATGTCTAGTACCGCTCAAAAATCGGATTTATCTGACCCAGAAGTAATACAGCAGTTTGCACACTTCGTTAAAACTGAAAAGCGCTTGATTGCCCTGTATTTGCTTACCGTAGCAGATATTCGGGGAACCAGTCCTGTTGTTTGGAATGCATGGAAAGCGCGACTTTTAGAAAGCTTATTTTATGCAACGCAGCATTTGTTAAAAAATACTGGATTTACTGCACAACAAACCATTCAAACACGCCAGATTGAAGCCACAGAGAAGCTAACCAGATATGGGCTTAAACCAGAGTCATATCTTGCATTATGGGAGAACGTGGGCACAGGCTACTTTACCCGTTTTGAATCAGATGAAATTGCTTGGCAAAGTCGTTTGCTAACACCTCATGTATTTACAGATAAGCCGATTGTGCGTGCACGCTTAAGCCCAAATGGCGACGGCATTCAAGTCATGATTTATACCAAAAATCAAGATGATTTGTTTGCGCGTATTTGTAACTTTTTTGATCGCATGGCTTACAACATTGTGCAAGCCAAGATTTACACCACAAATCATGGTTATGCACTAAATAATTTTATTGTTTTAGATCAATCAGGTAAGTCAGTTAGTTATAGTGGTTTATTAAAATTTATTGAGTTGGAATTAACGCAAAAAATTGCTGCGCGCCATCCATTAGAAGCGCCATTACAAGGTCGTATAAGTCGCCAAGTAAAGTATATGTCGATTAAAGCCCAAGTAAAAATCACACCCGAATTACAAGGTAATAATCTCATATTAGAAATTGTTGCGGGCGACAGACCTGGGCTTTTAGCCTATGTTGCCAATGTGCTTTTGCAACACGATATCGAGTTGCACAATGCCAAAATTAACACTCTAGGTAACCGTGCAGAAGACAGCTTCTTGATTTCTGCAAAACAAAACACCCCGGTAAACGTGGCAAAGATTGAGCAACTGAAAGAAACTTTAAATAATCTTTAACGCGCTTTTATTCAAGCCGATAAGTTTGTAAAACAGTTTTTTGAAATGCTACACACAAGATAGCACTGATTAAGCGCATGTTACATGCCGCTTCCCCACAAAAAAGCCTAGCTCTCAAGTAGAAGCTAGGCTTTTAATTGTAGGCTTAAATTAAATAATTAAATCAAGCCCTTACAAGCTTTAAAATTAAGAATGTTTGTAATGTTTTTTCAATTGTTTAACAACTTCCCATTGTGATTTCATGCCTTTTGGGAACACAACGAAATCGCCTGCTTTAATCACTACTTTTTCGCCACCTTGTGGTGTTACATGGATTTCGCCTTCTAACAAGTAAGCACTTTCTGTCATACCGAAATCTAGTGGGAATTTAGAAACTTCTTTCTCCCAGATAGACCAGCTAGCAACGCCTAGCTCTTTAAGTTTTTCTTCTGACGGGTTATGGTCAATAATAATTTGGCTCATTTTAGATCCTTTAAAATAAATAATATGTATTTAAAAACAAATGCCGCTTAAAAATAGAAAGCGGCATTGAGAAATTGGCGGAAGAGGTGAGATTCGAACTCACGGTGGGCTCGCACCCACGACAGTTTTCAAGACTGTAGCATTAAACCGCTCTGCCACTCTTCCAATCTTAGATACAAATAAACTTAGTGTTATTCGCGAAAGTCCGCATTATAGCAAACAATTAATCGTCTTGAATATCCTGATTTGGAAAAAGTACGTCAGTAAAGCCAAAATCTTTTAAATTTTTAATGCGCATGGGGTACAAAATACCATTTAAGTGGTCGCATTCGTGTTGCACTACTCTGGCATGAAAGCCGCCGACTAACCTGTCAATTGGATTTCCAAACGGATCAAAGCCCGCATAGTGCAAGCGCGTATGCCTTGGTACGATACCGCGCATGTCGGGAACAGACAAACAACCTTCCCAACCGTCTTCCATTTCATCTTGTATGGGGGTTAAGACTGGATTAATCAGAACGGTATATGGCACTTGCTCTGCATCTGGATAACGCGGGTTAAAACCGACACCAAAAATAACCACCTGCAAGCTCACACCGATTTGTGGCGCGGCAATACCTGCCCCGATCATATGCGTCATTGTGTCTTGCATATCTTGTATTAATGCATGTAACTCGGGTGTATTAAATTGCACAACAGGCAACGCTTGTTGCAGCAAAATAGGGTCGCCCATGCGTAAAACTGTTTTAATGGCCATTTGTTATGGGTTTACCTTGTTAACTGGCATGATACACACGCACTGTTTCTTCAATTAATGCACGCACTTTTACCATTGTTTGCTCTAACGTTGCCATCACGTCCTCATATTGAATGCCATTTGCACTATCGCCGCGTCCTGCTGCCTGATTAGCAATTGGGCATATGGCCGCATATTGCAAACCAAGCTCACGCGCTAACGCGGCTTCTGGCATGCCCGTCATGCCGACTAATGTAGCGCCATCACGCTCTAAACGATTAATCTCTGCTGCAGTTTCTAATCTAGGGCCCTGCACACAAGCATACACACCACCGTCATGCAAATTTTGATGGCTATTCTTTGCAGCTTGCTTGCATAACTGACGCAACGATTCAGAATAAGGCTCAGTGAAATCAATATGCTTAACAGGTAGCTCAATCCCATCGTGATACGTATTTTTGCGGCCGTGGGTGTAATCTAAAATTTGATTGGGCAATACAATATCGCCCGCTCGCAAATCCTTGCTGATACCGCCAACGGTTGCAATCGCCAGCAAATGTGTGACTCCCACAGAATGTAGCGCCCAAATATTCGCGCGATAATTCACTGCATGCGGCGGAATGGTGTGGCCACCGCCATGCCGTGCCAAAAACACAACGTGTACGCCTGCAATCTCGCCAAAAATAAGCGGTTGCGATGCTTCGCCGTATGGCGTACGCGCAATTTGGCGCCTTGTGATGCTTAAATTATCCAGTTGCGTTAATCCAGTACCGCCAATAATTCCTAACATAGTGACCTAACCTGTAAAAGCTCTATTATTTGTGATTATTGTAGCGCATGATAGCGGCTTGCGCTGTAGGATTAAGCGGTTTTATGGCATACTTAAACGTATGAATGCAAATGACAAGACCATAGACCTAATGAAAGATAGCCTTACGGACAGCCTGGAAATTTCTCAAACGCATTACGAAAACTTTCCTGTTGCATCGCATTTTTTACCTAAGCATTTACGTCACCCTATTTCACTTATTTATACTTTTGCGCGCCAAGCAGACGACTTTGCCGATGAAGGCCATCATCGTCCTGTAACAAGGCTGGCCAACCTGCAAGGATTTAAAGACCAGCTCGATTTAATTAAAAGTAATAGTAGAACAAAGTCACCTTTTTTTACCGAATTTGGCGATATGGTGCGTGAATACAATCTGCCGCTCACGCCATTTTATGATTTGCTAGATGCATTTAGCCAAGATGTAACTAAGACACGTTATGCCAATTTTTTTGAGCTTTTAGATTACTGTCGCCGTTCTGCCAACCCAATAGGCGCTTTGTTACTGCATCTTTTTGGAAAAGCCACGTCAGAAAATTTAATCTATTCAAACCAAGTATGCACCGCTTTGCAGCTAATCAACTTTTATCAAGATATTGCCATAGATTTTGAAAACGACTTTCACCGTAGCCGTATCTATCTTTGCCAAGATGAAATGCGTGAATATGGCGTAACCGAAGCACAAATTGCCAGCCAGCATGTCAATAAAAATTGGGAAAGGTTTATGCTATTTAACATTGAGCGTGCGCAAACAATGTTAAACGAAGGCAAGCCGCTAGAGCATATCTTACCTGGTCGCATTGGTTTAGAAATGCGCATGATTATTGGCGGTGGTGACCGTATTTTATATAAACTCAAAAATGTGCAAGGCGATATTTTTAAACATCGCCCACATTTAAAAGCCTGGGATTGGCCGCTGATTCTGCTCAAAGCTTTACTGACTTAACACTATTTTTTGCTCAAATATTTAAACACATGACGCCACAGCAATATTGCCAACAAAAAGCTGCTCAAAGTGGCTCTAGCTTTACACTCAGCTTTATTTTTCTACCCAAAACACAACGCCATGCCATGGTGGCATTGTATGCATTTTGCCGTGAGGTGGACGATATTGTAGATGAGTGCACCGATTTTAATGTGGCACAAACCAAATTAAATTGGTGGAAAACTGAAATTGCCAATTTATACGCCAACACCCCGCAACACCCCGTCACCAAAGCACTGCAGCCATTTATTGCACAATTTAATCTTGCCCAAGAGCATTTTTTAGAGATTATTGATGGCATGGAAATGGATTTAAAATTCAATCGCTATGAAGATTTTAAGCAATTGCAGCTATATTGCTACCGCGTAGCAAGCGTTGTTGGCTTATTATCCGCACAGATTTTTGGTTTTAAAAATCGTCAAACACTCAAATATGCACACGATTTAGGTATGGCATTTCAGCTGACGAATATTATTCGTGACGTAGGCGAAGATGCGCGCCGTGGCCGCATTTATTTGCCTTTAGACGAATTAAAAAAAGCGAATGTTTCTGAAGAAGATATTCTGAATAGCCGTGAAACTGCGCGAGTAAAAGAGCTGATGGAATACCAAATTGAGCGTGCAGAAACATATTATGACAAAGCACTGCGCGAGTTGCCGACTGAAGACGCTAAACAGCAGCGCACAGGCCTGATGATGGCGGCGATATACCGCACTTTATTGCGTGAAATTCTGCAAGATGGTGCCCAAAAAGTATTAAATGCGCGGATTTCGCTGGGTGGGTTTCGCAAGTTGTCGTTAGTGTATGCCGTGTGGTTAAAGCAAACATGGAGCTAAGCGATGAATAAAAAATCCGTGCAGAAAAATAAAATGCATGTCGCGATTATTGGTGGTGGTATGGCTGGCTTATCGGCAGCGGCGGCACTGGCAGATGAAGGTATCCAAACCACATTGTTTGAGGCGGGGCCTCACTTTGGTGGCCGTGCACGCAGTGTTGCGATTGAATTTAAAAGCCAGACTTTTCAAGTGGATAATGGTCAACATATTCTGCTGGGCGCCTATCAAGAAACACTCAATTTATTGGCAAAAGTGGGCGTGGATGAGCAATCGGCTTTTTTGCGTTTGCCTCTAACACTTAATATGCTTTCGGCGCGCAATAAACAAAATTTCAAATTAAGTTGCGCTAATTTTTTACCATACCCACTTAACCAGCTGTTTGGTTTTTTGTTCTGCCAAGGCTTAAGCTTTAGCGAGCGTTTTTCCGCCATCTTCTTCATGGCTAGACTAAAAAGAATCAGCTACCGCTTATCATCCGACGAGCCATTAAAAGACTTTTTACTTAAAAATGGGCAATCGCATCTAATCATCAACGTGTTGTGGGAACCAATCTGTTTAGCCGCTTTAAACACTCCGATTGAATCGGCGAGCAGCAAGATTTTTTTAAATGTACTACGTGATACGTTTAGTCATCACAAAACGGATAGCGATTTTTTGCTTCCTAAACTAGATTTATCACAAATTTTATCCACCCCAATTGCGCGCTATTTGCAATCAAAAGACGTCAATCTACTCACTAATAAGCGGATTAGAAGTATTAAACCGTCCCAAAACGGTTATGAAGTTTCAACGAGGTTAGATACGCTAGAATTTAGCCATGTCATCATCGCTACCGCAGCTAGAAAGCTCAAAGAATTAACCGCTGATTTACCCAAATTAGATTTTGTTACTTCTCAAACCGAGCAATACGATGACCAACCGATTTATACGGTTTATCTGCAATATCCCAACACCATAACATTGGCGCAACCTATGTTGGGATTGGTCGATTCAACCAGCCAATGGGTATTTGATAGAGGCCATTTATGCGGCCAGCATGGCTTAATGGCTGTGGTTATCAGCGCGCAAGGAAGGCATCAAAAACTGACACAAGATATGCTGGCGCTGAAAGTAGCGCAGGAGCTACATCATGTTTTTCCGCATTTACCCAAGCCGCTTTGGCATAAAGTAATTGCTGAAAAACGTGCTACTTTTTCTTGCGGCGTTAATTTGCCAAGGCCAGCCAATCTCACGCCTTATCCTCGCCTATTTTTGGCGGGCGATTATACCTATGCGGATTACCCTGCCACAATTGAGGGTTCTGTTAGAAGTGGTTTAGCTTGCGCAAATCTGATTTTAAAGTAGTCAAAAATTCCCCCTAAAAAAGTGGTTAAGTATTTTAACTAATAGTGGCGTAATTGATTTAAAGCCTGCTCTAAACGCTCTACTGCGATGACTTCCAGTCCTACAATTTTCGCTTTCGGCGCATTGGCTTTCGGTACAATCGCCTTGGTAAAACCGAGTTTCGCCGCTTCTTTTAATCGCACTTGGCCGCCCTGCACTGGACGTACTTCACCCGCCAAACCAACTTCACCAAATACAATCAGTTTATTGTCTAGTGGCTTGTTTTTTAAAGAAGAAACGATTGATAACAATACGGCTAAATCGACTGCTGGCTCTGCAATTTTTACACCACCAACCGCGTTAATAAACACATCCTGATCAAAACACGGGATACCCGCATGGCGATTTAACACAGCCAGCAACATGGCTAAACGGTTCTGCTCCAGCCCTGTCGCCAAGCGTTTTGGGCTAGGCGCATGGCTTTCATCCACTAAGGCTTGAATTTCAATCAACAGCGGTCGTGTACCTTCCATGGTCACTGTGATGCAACTACCAGCAACCTGCTCTTCGTGATGAGATAAAAATAAGGCGGAAGGATTGGATACTTCGCGCAAGCCATGTTCTGTCATCGCAAAAACGCCCAATTCATTCACGGCGCCAAACCGATTTTTAAACGCACGAATCAAGCGGAAAGATGAGTTTTGATCGCCCTCAAAATACAAAACGGTGTCTACAATATGTTCTAACACACGCGGCCCAGCTAATGAGCCCTCTTTGGTCACATGACCAACCAAAATTACGGTAATGCCTAATTGCTTGGCTAAGCGTGTTAATTGCGCTGAACATTCACGCACTTGCGCGACAGAGCCAGGCGCAGATTGAAACGCTTCAGAATACACGGTTTGAATGGAATCAATCACCGCGATATTGGGTTTATGCGTTTGTAAAGTGGCTAAAATTTTCTCTAGGTTAATTTCAGCCAATAATTCCACTTGGCTGGCATCTAAACCCAAACGCTTAGCACGCATGGCGATTTGCTGTGGTGATTCTTCACCGCTGACATAGATTGCTTGTGCGGTCTTGCCTAAATGACACAACACTTGCAGCAATAAGGTTGATTTACCAATACCAGGGTCACCGCCGATTAGTACCACACCGCCTTCAACCAAACCACCCCCCAGCACACGGTCAAATTCGCTGATACCTGTTGGCGTTCTTTCGATATCGGCGGCTTGAATACTGCTTAATTTTTGTAATTGGCTAGATGGGGTTAATCCCTCAAACTTATTAGCATAACGATTATTAGAGCTGCTAGTTTCGGCAACCGACTCAACTAAGGTATTCCAAGCTATGCAGCTTGGGCATTGACCTTGCCATTTGGATTCAGAGGCGCCGCATTCTGTGCAGGTATAGATTGTTTTAGCTTTTGCCATCATAAACTCATTAAGGTGCAATCTTAAACGGCAAAACCTTGTTACCGCGCCACTCACCAACTGCAACACCTGCGCGCCATTGGACTATAATTTTAGCCTCATTAAGTTGATTTTTCTTCTCTATCCATTCATTTAACGTGCCCGATAATGCGATAGGCTGACGATATTGGTCATAAAAATACAGCGCACGTATGACTTTATCGTCACTTTTGTGATCTATCAAAAAAGTAATAGGCGCTTTACCAATGCTGCCATAATAAACCTGTCCAGTAATTTCGCTTGGTTGCTCAAATTGAGCATCACCATCTAATAGCAAATACTTTGCGTAACTAGTTAAAAAAGGCTTAAGCGACTGAAAAGTATAACTTTTACGAAACTTATCGATTGAATCTAGCGCTCGCATGGCATGATTACTGCAACGCCCATGCGTAAAAATAATCCCTTTTGCATCAATAGAGAAATGCTCAATCTCGCGAAAATTTCTAGATGCAACCCTTTCTTTGTGCCAACGCGAATTATCGACTAAACATGACTGATACATAATGATTGCATCATTTTTGTCTGTTGTATCTGGCGCTTTTTTCTCTAACCGCTTTATCTCTTGTCTTATTCTAAGCACATGCGCCTGATAAAAATTTTCATGTAGATGTTTAAGCCCCTCTTGTGTAAATAAATCTGCCAAAGTGAGATGACGGCCTGTATGCAGGTCGAAACTGTAATTTTGAGCGTACTCTTCACAATAAGCACCACAAAATTCACTATCCAATTGTAAACTTAATACTTTTTTATTATTGAGTAGGACTGAAGATTGCATTGAGGTGACACCCGCAATCGGGTCATCGTCATCGTCCGTTATTTTTCGATGAATACCGTCGCTAAGCTTGTTGGGAGCAAGTGTGCCTAACAAGTTAATATATAAATAATCATTTATCTTTTTTGCGACTTTGTATTGATTAGCCACAACAAAAGGAACGTAAATTTCAGGCTCAAAATCCCATTCTTTGGCTTTTTCTGTGAATTGAATCGTTTCAATTTTTACAGGTTCAGCCTGTAAAATCAAAGAGAATAAACTCAAAACCAATAAAATTTGAAGTCGCATTTTAAAATTTATTCAATGCAAATATCGAATGGATTCTTTAGTAATTGTCTGGCATGTAGCCAGCATTGGCAAAGTTCTCAAAACGCGTATTTTCACCAATAAACGTTAAACGCACGCGGCCAATTGGGCCGTTACGCTGCTTACCAACAATAATCTCAGCCGTGCCTTTGTCCTCGCTGTCTGGGTTATAGACCTCATCGCGATAGATAAACAAAATCAAATCCGCATCTTGCTCAATCGCGCCAGATTCACGTAAATCACTCATCACAGGCCGTTTATCAGGTCGTTGCTCTACGCTACGATTCAACTGCGAAAGTGCGACAACGGGGCAATCCAGCTCTTTAGCCAAGGCTTTTAATGAACGTGAGATTTCAGAAATCTCTGTAGCGCGGTTTTCACCTTGTTTACCAGCAGGTGCCGACATCAATTGCAGGTAATCGATGACAATTAAACCCAACTTGCCACATTGCCGATGTAATCGACGGGCTCTTGCGCGCACATCAAAGCTACTTAATCCTGCGCCCTCATCAATAAAAATAGGCGCTTCGTTTAATTTACCTAAAGCCGTAGTCAGCTTTTCCCAATCTTCATCTTCTAAACGACCTGTACGCATACGATGTTGATCCAAGCGCCCTACTGAACCAATCATCCGCATCGCTAATTGCGTTGATGCCATTTCCATTGAGAAAACCGCCACTGGCAAACCTGTATCTAGTGCCACATTTTCAGCAATATTCAATGAAAATGCGGTTTTACCCATCGATGGTCGGCCGGCAACAATGATTAAATCACCACCTTGAAAGCCAGATGTCATGGAATCTAAATCCGAAAATCCCGTTGGAATGCCTGTAACATCACTTTGATTATCACGTGAAAATAGCATATCAATGCGCTCTGCCACTTGCGGCAATAATTCTTTGATGTCTTGAAAGCCTTGACTGCTGCGTTGCCCACCTTCGGCAATCTGAAAAATTTTAGCTTCTGCTTCATCTAATAATTGCTGTGCATCACGCCCATTGGGACTGTAAGCACTTTCAGCAATCCCACTACCCACCGTTACCAATTTACGCATAATCGCGCGTTCACGCACAATTTCAGCATAGCGGCGAATATTGGCCGCTGTAGGGGTGTTTTGCGCCAGTGAGGCTAAATAAGCGATACCGCCAATTGTAGATAATTCGGCGGTACTTTCCAGCGACTCGGCTACCGTCACAATATCTGCCGGACGATTACGCTCAATTAACTTGGCAATATGCTGAAAGATGGTTTTATGGTCAAATTGATAAAAATCTTCTGCATTTAAAATATCCGCGATTTTATCTAAGGCTTCATTTTCAAGCAGCAAGCCGCCAATTACAGATTGCTCTGCTTCTATTGAATGCGGGGGAAGTTTGAGGGAGTCTAGTTGTTCATCAGCCATAGGCAAATTATACCGAATAAAAACTATCGCTTATGGTATTTGCAAATGAAAAAATACATATATATCACGCAACAAAAAAGGCGACCTAAGTCGCCTTTTTCTTAATACGCTTAAAACTTAAGCGGCTTCAGCAACCACTGTTACTGTAATATCAACGACAACGTCATGATGCAATGCCACTGTTACTGGATGGTCACCAATCGTTTTTAATGGGCCATTCGGCATACGCACTTCTGATTTAACCACTTCAAAACCAGCAGCAACAAGGCTTTCAGCCACATCTCCGTTAGTAACAGAACCAAATAAACGGCCATCAACACCCGCTTTTTGTGCCACTGTTAATACATAACCAGCTAATTTTGCACCGCGAGCAGTTGCTGCAGTCAAGATATCCGCTTGTTGTTTTTCAAGTTCAGCGCGGCGTGCAGCGAATTCAGCTTTGTTGGCTTCAGTTGCGCGTTTTGCTTTGCCTTGCGGAATCAAAAAGTTGCGGCCGAAACCATCTTTAACTTTAACGATATCGCCCAACACGCCTAGGTTTGCTACTTTTTCTAATAAAATAATTTGCATAATATTCTCCTAAAGCCCAAATTAACCTGGGTGCTTGTCTGTGTAAGGCATTAAAGCCAAGAAACGTGCACGTTTAACGGCACTGGTTAATTGACGTTGGTATTTAGCTTTGGTACCCGTCATACGCGCTGGGATAATTTTTGCATTTTCTGAAACAAAATCTTTTAACAAATCAACATCTTTGTAATCGACTTCTTTGATGCCTTCTGCACTGAAACGGCAGTAACGGCGGCGTTTATACATTTCTCTTGCCATGATGTAACTCCTAATATTCTTTAATTTGACTGTTATTCAACAGTCTGTAATTGATTAATATGCATGACCAATTGATGGCTTTTTGCACTGCGCTTTGCCAAAAAACCTTTGGCTTTGATTAAAGATCCTGGCTGAATATTCAGTTTTGCGAGTTCGCCTAAGGCAACCACATTTACTTCACATTCCACTCTTCGCTTTAATCCCGCTTCAATCTGTTCTGAAGCGTGTTGCAATACAAAACTCAACAAGGGCATACCTGCTGGTGTGTAGCGTATCGGCTCTATTGAAAGCACAACCCCGCTAATCACCAGTGTGTTCAAACTTAAGCTGTTGCAACCTCAGTTGCGGCGGCTGGTGCTGCATCTTTATTCAACACTGATTTAGATTTTTCTTCTTTCATCATTGGGCTAGGTGCAGTTATCGCTGTTTTAGTGCCCATTGTTAAATGGCGTAAAACCGCATCGTTAAACTTAAAGCCGTGCTCAAGTTCATCTAAAACGGTTTGATTGCACTCAATGTTCATTAAAACGTAATGTGCTTTGTGGATTTTTTGGATTGGGTAAGCCAATTGACGACGGCCCCAGTCTTCTAAACGGTGCATTGTGCCGCCGTTGCTAGTCACCAGCGTGCGATAACGTTCAATCATCGCTGGCACTTGCTCGCTCTGGTCCGGATGGACGATAAAAACTACTTCATAATGTCGCATGAAATCTCCTTGTGGGTTGCAGCCACCCGATATGCTGTCGGTGTGGCAAGGGTTGAAAAGTACGCGATTATAGTCAATTAAGCCTTGTTAATCAAACAATATCGCAGTATTTACTTTACTTAACCCTTAATTTTGCTTAACTTTTAAGTGTGCGTTGAGTATCAGCAAAAATTTTCGTTTTATTTATGCAACAATTCACCTTAATAAATGCCTAAATTGCATGGAAATTAAAGAAATGAATCATTATATGAAAGCAAAAACAGATTTAAACTTACACCATCAACCGATTGATTTTTCAGACAAAATCGCATTGAGCTTCACCAAGTTTATGCGCTTTTTTGCGGATACTTTTTTCAGTGGTCGTTATGGACACCGCGCGGTCGTGTTAGAAACCGTTGCTGCCGTTCCCGGCATGGTTGCTGGCGCGCTAATCCATTTAAAATCGCTACGTCGCATGGAATCAGACGAAGGCTGGATTCGCAAGCTTTTGGACGAAGCGGAAAATGAGCGCATGCATTTAATGACGTTTATTGAAATCGCCAAGCCCAGCAAGTTTGAGCGCATCTTGATCGTCATCGCACAAGGAATTTTCTATAATTTTTTCTTTTTACTATATTTAATCACGCCCAAAACCGCGCATCGCATCGTTGGTTATTTCGAAGAAGAAGCGGTTTTTAGCTACACCGAATATCTAGCTGGCGTGGATAGTGGTAAATACGAAAATGTGCCTGCGCCACAATTAGCGATTGATTATTGGCACTTAAAACCTGACGCCACATTGCGCGATGTGATTGTCGTCGTGCGTGCGGATGAAGCTGGACATCGCGATGTGAATCACGATTTTGCTAATCAATTGAGCAGAACTAATTAAATAAAACTTAACCCATTTTTAGGGTTAAGTATTTTCTGGAGCGCCATTTTTAACCTGCAATATTTTTAAACTCAATATCACAATGGATGAACACAGCGTGATTGAATTGGACACAATCAGCGGCCAATCACTAATCAAGATTCCATAAATCATCCACAACGCCACGCCCAGCGTCAAAATACTGTACATCGGCAACGAGATGCCTGACAAATCGCGCGTTTTGTAAGATTTATATGCTTGTGGCAAAAAAGCGATAGTGGTCAATAACGCCGCAGAGCCACCAATCCAGCTGGCATAATGTGAAAATATCATGATAATTTACTTTAAAATAATATATTAATTAATTGTTTTTAATATAATTTAAGTGTTAAGTACTCGCTAAGCCAAGTCTGGCATCTCTGCACCAAACACCTTGATTTTGAGTTTTTTCAATTGATCCCTAAAATCTGCCGCTTTTTCAAATTCCAGATTTTTAGCCGCATCATGCATGGATTTTTCCAAACGCTTCATCTCTTTGGCCAATTGTTTTTCACTTAAACTTTCATAATTTGCTTGGTCTTGCGCTGCTTTGCGTTCACGTTGCGCTTCGTCCTTATCGTAAACACCATCAATCATGTCTTTGATACTTTTGCTAATCCCTTTCGGCACAATGCCATTCGCTGTGTTAAAAGCGATTTGCACGCCACGTCTGCGCTCAGTTTCATCCATCGCTAACTTCATACTGCGTGTGATTTTATTAGCATAGAAAATCACTTTGCCGTTTAAATTTCGCGCTGCACGGCCAGATGTTTGAATCAAACTGCGTTCTGAGCGTAAAAAACCTTCTTTGTCGGCGTCTAAAACTGCCACCAACGAAACTTCAGGAATATCCAAACCTTCTCGCAATAAGTTAATACCAACCAGCACATCAAATTCGCCCAAGCGTAAATCGCGGATGATTTCAACGCGCTCTACCGTATCGATATCACTATGTAAATAACGCACTTTTACACCATGTTCGTTTAAATAATCGGTTAAATCTTCTGCCATGCGCTTAGTTAAAGTGGTTGCTAGTACACGCTCGCCAACAGCAACGCGCAATTTAATTTCGCCTAACAAATCATCCACTTGCGTATCTGCAGGCTTAACGATAATTTGCGGGTCAATTAATCCAGTTGGCCGCGCAATCATTTCCACAACTTGCTGTTGGTGATTTTTTTCATACTCGGCAGGCGTGGCAGAAACAAACACGCATTGACGCATAATGCGTTCAAACTCATCAAATTTTAACGGCCGATTATCCATCGCCGACGGCAAACGCCAGCCATAATCCACCAAATTAGTTTTGCGCGAACGGTCACCTAAGAACATACCGCCGACTTGCGGCACGGTGACATGGCTTTCATCGATAATCATTAGCGCATCGTCTGGTAGATAATCAATCAACGTTGGCGGCGGATCGCCTGGATTGCGACCTGACAAATGACGTGAGTAGTTTTCGATGCCTTTGCAAAACCCAATTTCATTCAGCATTTCCAAATCAAAGCGCGTGCGTTGCTCAATGCGTTGCGCTTCAACTAGCTTGCCTTCTTTGATATAAAAAGCCACACGATCGACCAATTCTTTTTTAATCTTTTCCATCGCCTTAACTGTGGTTTCGCGCGGAGTGACGTAATGACTTGAAGGATATATCGTAAACCGTTGAATTTTATTAAATATTTGTCCTGTTAACGGGTCAAATAAAATAATGGTTTCAATCTCATCGTCAAACAAACTGACGCGCACAGCAGTTTCATTATTTTCTGCGGGGAATATATCAATCACATCGCCACGCACCCTAAAACAGCCACGGCTAAAATCAAAATCATTGCGGTCATATTGCATGCCGATTAAGCGGTCGATTGCATCGCGCTGGCTCAATTTTTCTCCCTGCTTCAAGTGCAACACCATGCCGTGATAATCGCTTGGGTCGCCAATACCGTATATTGCTGAAACGGTGGCCACAATAATACTGTCTTCGCGCTCTAATAACGCTTTGGTGGCAGATAAACGCATCTGCTCAATATGCTCATTGATGCTGGAATCTTTTTCAATAAACAAATCGCGCGAAGGCACGTAAGCTTCGGGCTGATAATAATCGTAATAACTGACAAAATATTCAACTGAATTATTCGGAAAAAATTCGCGAAATTCGCTATACAACTGTGCTGCAAGCGTTTTGTTAGGCGCCATTACTATTGCTGGCTTACCTGTGCGCGCAATCACATTGGCCATAGTGAATGTTTTACCAGAACCTGTTACGCCCAACAAAGTTTGAAACTTGAGGCCATCGTTAATGCCCTGCGTCAGTTTATCGATCGCTTGTGGCTGATCGCCCGCTGGCGGGAAAGGTTGATACAGTTGATATTTGCTATTGGGGAATGTGACGAACACGGGTTTTTACCTAAACTAAAGCCTAAAATTGAGCTTAATTCTAGCAGTTTTGCATCTAAATGCGCTTTATTTGATTACAAGATAATATGATCAATAATTGCAATGACATAATTCATATAGATGACGAACTTATGTCGAATAAATGAAGTCTTTAATGAAACAATAAATTGTTGATTCTTGCTTCAACCGATAAAACTTAAAATTACAAATCTAGCCTAGGAGATTTTCATGCGTTTTTTAGTGTTAACTACAGCATTATTAGCTGCCATTCCATCCGCATTTGCATTCGAAACCGCCAAAATGATGGATGCTTTTTGGGGTGTTGTAATGGTGCGTGGCTACAATACAAATGGCGGTTTAGCATATGGTTCAGGCGTAGTCGTTGGTGAAAACAAAGTGTTAACCAATTGCCATGTATTGCGTGCTACTAAACAACCTTGGATTTCTCGCGGTGAAGATACTTACTCCATCACAGGTGTCAAAGTAGATGCTTGGCACGATTTATGTCTGGTTTCTACCTTTTCTATGCCTTTTAAATCGGTTACTCTGGGCAAAAGCAATGATTTAAAACGCGGTCAAGAAGTCGCTGCAATTGGTCACTCCAATGGCGTACCCGCGCCACTTACTTCTAGTGGTAGCGTTAAGGCCTTGTTCGATTCTGATAAGGGCAAAATTATCCGCAGCACGGCGAAATTTTTAATGGGTGCCAGTGGCAGCGGTTTATTTGATATGCAAGGCCGATTGGTGGGCATTAATACCTTTAAAACGTCAGGTTTGGGCGGCAGTATTCACTATGCACTGCCGATTGAATGGCTAGAAAAGTTAGAAAAAGAGCCTGAAACCACTGTGTTTCCTGTTACAGGCAAAGCTTTATGGGAAGAAGATGAAGATAAAAAACCTTTCTACATGCAAGCTGCAGTGCCAGAATCACGTCAAGACTGGCCAAAGTTAATACAGGTTTCAGAAAAATGGACGCAAGCAGAACCCAATAATACCGAAGCTTGGTACGCATTAGGCTTAGCGAATGAAAATTTAGCCAAGCAAGATTTGGCCGAAAAAGCTTTTCAACAAGCAGTTAAATTAGATAGTACAAACTTTGAGGCACTGATTCATATTGGCATTATTGCAAAAGGCAAAGGCGATACGGCTGAATTACATCGTATTCAACTAGCTTTAAATGAAATTGATAAAGAATTAGGTATTGAATATGCAGAAGCCATGGGTTGTACTGGTGGATGTTAATTTTCAGTAAAGCTATTTCATGTAGCAACTGATTTCGCCGCTTTATTAGCTAATAAAGCATGCTTTAGACAATAAGAGACCTCATTTGAGGTCTCTTTTGTTTTAAATAAGCTGTTTAAGCAATGATTCCTTAATCCTGTTTTTATGCGTAAAATACAGCTTATTCAATTGATTACAGTTTATAAGTATTAAGGAAAGTGCATTTTGGCCCATTCGTCTTCACCGCTTACGCCAACCCAAGTTTTATCAATACGCGTTCAAAGCATCAAAGAATCCCCCACCCTTGCTATTACTGCCAAAGCGGGAAAGTACAAATCTGAAGGTCGCCCAATTATTGGTTTAGCGGCTGGCGAGCCAGATTTTGATACACCGCAGCATATTAAAGATGCGGCAATTGCTGCCATTAATGCGGGCTATACCAAATATACGCCTGTGAGCGGAATCCCTGCGCTTAAAAAAGCCATTGTCAATAAATTTAAAAACGAAAATGGTTTTGATTATGCGGTGAATGAAGTCATTGTTGGCGTTGGCGGCAAACAAACTATTTTTAATTTATGTTTAGCGGTGCTAAATAAAGGTGATGAAGTCATCGTGCCAGCCCCATATTGGGTGAGTTATGCCGATATCGCGTTGGTGGCAGAAGCGGTGCCGGTGATTATTGAATGCGGCATTGAGCAAGGTTTTAAGCTTTTACCTAAACAGCTAGAAGCGGCGATTACGCCAAAAACCAAATTGGTCATGTTTAATTCGCCATCTAACCCAACAGGCGCGGTTTATAGCTTAGATGAATTAAAAGCGCTGGGTGAAGTTTTACTCAAGCATCCGCATGTTTTAGTTGCTACGGACGATATGTATGAACATGTGAATTTATCAGGCGATAAGTTTTATAACATACTTAACGCTACGCCAGCACTAAAAAACCGCTGTATTGTTCTCAATGGCGTTTCTAAAGCGTATTCCATGACAGGCTGGCGCATCGGTTACGCTGCTGGCCCTGCTTACATCATTAAAGCGATGGAAATTTTACAATCGCAGTCCACCAGCAACCCTACTTCTATCTCACAATACGCAGCCGAAGCGGCACTAAGTGGTTCACAAGATTGCATTAAACCAATGGTTGCCGCATTCAAAGAACGCCACAAATACGTGGTAGACCGTTTTAATGCAATGCCAGGCTTAAGTTGCTTAATGGCAGGTGGTGCTTTTTATGCTTTCCCTGATGCGCGCGCAGCAATTGCTAACTTACACAAATCCGGCAAAATCAATGCAGCAACCGATATGGCACTGGCGGAATATTTATTAGAAAGTTTTAATGTCGCTGTGGTACCAGGTTCTGCTTTTGGTGCAGAAGGTTATTTCCGCATTTCTTTCGCTACTTCAATGGATAATTTACGCGACGCGTTAGATAGAATTGAAACAGCACTGAGTTAACACTTAAAATACTGTCAATTTAGTAAATAAAAAAGACCTTTCTCTAAGGTCTTTTTTATTTGCATTTAATAGCCATCTATATGATTGCTATTACAATGATTCTTCATTATTGAAATAAAAATCTGTTAAGACCTTTAAAAATGAATAGCAAAGCTAAATTTGATAATTTGGATAAAATTGTTGGTGGTATATTGCTTTTTGTACTTGGAGTTTTTATTGTATTGTATGCAAGTCAGATATTTCATGGCGAGGCCGATGTTGCTGCAGAAGTATGCGCTTCTGGAAAGGGCAGCTCCATTTGCCATTTACGAAATTGGATATTTACACAATATGGCGCATATGGGATAGGTATTTGTTATCTACTTTTTGGGGCTAGCACAATAGGAGTCGCTTATTACTTAGTTGCAAGCTCCTTTAAAACAAAACCAAACAAGTATTTAGAAACTCAAACGATTGAACCTGTAATTAACAGTATAGAAAAGCCTGAGACCTTAGATGATGTTTTGAATGGAGAGGAACCTACTGTCGCTTTTCTTGAAGAATTAGCAGTCTTAGATAGCTCTCCGGCATTGTCTGATGAAGAGCTGGAGCGCCAGGCCTTAGAACAAAAACCATAAGGTAAAGCTAACTTTAAGTTAATCGCTTTTTCCAAATAAGTTTTTAACAGAATCTAAAGCACCTGCGGCTTTAATACCCAAGCTTGTCCCAACGCCAGGGCCTAAAATCGCAGTACCCGCTGCTGCGCCTGCTAAAGCCGCTTTAGATGGCAATACGACTGGCTTACTCACCGTACCAGAAACATCTAATGGAATCGCGACTAGACTAATGCTGTTTTTCACTTCAACCGCTACTGAGCCATCTAGGGCTTTATTAGGCTTGACTTTTACTTGGCCTTTTGCAACCAGTAAACCTGAGCTAATATTCAAATTTTTCAGATGATATTGCTTGCCAGATACATTTAATAATCCAGAAAAAGCGTCAAACTGCGTTTGCCCGCCATTTTGGGTTTGCTTGATTAATAAACTAGCGACTTTTGCTAAATCCAAACCATGTAGAACTCCCTGGTTGATTTTAAATTTGAAACTGGCCTGTAAACGTTCTAATAACTGCCCTGCTTCTTTAGCCGAGGCTGAAAAACTGCCATCAGCAAATAGGCTACCGCTCAAATACACTGTTTTGCTCACCATACTGCTTGGCTCTTTCACAGACAAATTATTTATGTTCAAACGACCGCTCAATTTCCAATTAGCGGCACTTTTACCCGCTGGCCAAGTTAACACTGCATCTCCTGCCACCTTACCCTGATAAAGTGCCACATCAATTTTAGGTACCGTTAATCGATTGCCTTTAAGATGCATTTTAAGCATCGCTTTATCAATGAATAACGGTAGCCTAGTGGGTAATGTCCATTTTTCTACGCTTAGCATGACCAAATGCTCATCTCTATTTGGGGTCACATCCGCCTTAAGTTTGCCGTCTACAGTCTGTATAACCGCAGTATCCAGTTGATTTAGCTGAGTTAACACAATTTCAGCGTTAAAAACGGGTAAATCAATGTCAGGCCAAATCAGCTTCATTTCAGCAATATCAATATGGCTGACATTTATTGCAGCCGCCTCTGCATTTTCTGATTTATTGGCAGATAGTGTGGAAATAATAGTCAATACATCTTTTTTAATAACTGGCTTAGTAAGTTTCAAATTAACCTTTTTAATGTCAGCAAATAAAGAGCTCAAAGTTGGCACAACAACCAATTCATCAATCACTACTTCCTGATTTTTACCCACCACAATACCTCCTGCAACTAATCGTGGGCTTGGCAGAAAGCTGAAGTGCCCATTCGCAATCGTCACTGGCACACCCAATTTGTCACTGGCAATACGTTCTGCCTTCTGCAAATAAGATTGCGTCGGCACCAAAAATGGCAAGATAACTAGCGCAATAACAATAAGCCCTATGCTAAACAGTATTTTTTTATATTTTTTCATCATTAACTTATAAATTATTGAGTGTAACGATTGACCAAAAAGCACTAAGCCAGTATTATCACGGCTTCACAAGTCCTACCGATTCCTCGATAGCTCAGCCGGTAGAGCAACGGACTGTTAATCCGTGTGTCCCTGGTTCGAGCCCAGGTCGAGGAGCCATATTTTAAAAGCCTTACAGAGATGTAAGGCTTTTTTATTATTTGCTTTATTAAACGTTTATTTGACAGTTATATAATGTTTATTTTTAAATGCAAAAATATTAAGTCAAAAATGAACACCACAACAAATATTACTTTAAAAGTACCATTCAGTGAGAAAGATCAAGCCAAATCGCTTGGTGCGCGATGGAATGTGGAAGCTAAGCATTGGTATGTTCCAGCAGGCATAGATGCTACGCCTTTTGAAAAGTGGTTCACATCTTCGCCAAATATGGCATCGAATCAATTTGTTGCCAAACCTGTGGCACAGGCCAATGCAGATAACACCCGTCAGGACATCTCTTTTGAGGATGACATAGATGCGATAAACGCAAAATTGCGTGATGCTTACGAACCGCTTGATAATGACTTGTTTTAGCTTTGCATGACTCGTAGCAAGCATCACAACGTTTATGTGATTGAACTATCTAAAGACGTGCTATTTGAGGGCAAGTTTAAAAAGTGCAATCCCAACTACATCATTGGTAAACCCTGCGTGTATATTGGCATGACAGGTTTAGACCCAGATATACGTTTTGATAAACATAAAGCTGGTATTCAATCCAATCGATACGTTAAGCAGTATGGTCTACGCTTGTTGCCTGACTTGTATGAAGGTTTTAACCCAATGACTTATGATGAGGCGGCTTTAATGGAGGTTGAAATTGGGATTGATTTGCGTAGCGCAGGTCTTGGTGTTTGGCAAGCTTAACTCACTCAAGTGCATATTGACTAAAAGCGCGCCCCGTATAGTCCATTTTCGCAATTGATATTAATTAGCGTGACAAATTTCAAGTCACCAGTAATAAATATTAACGAGTAAGCAATTATTTTCGTAATGGGTTCAACAGACCTGATAAACCATTATGGTCAATTTCTTGCATCAATTGTAGCAATCGCCCTAGTTCGCCCTTGGGAAACCTTTCACGTGCAAACCAATTAAGATATTGCCCTGACAAATCAGCAATGCAACGCCCTTTATACTTGCCATAGGGCATTTCCGTGGTAAGTAATCACTGTAAGTTTTGTGGATTCATATTCTCTAACGGCACTTATTTGAATTAATAACCCCCTTAAACTTAAACAAAAAAACAAAAAAATGGCCCAATTAAGGGCCATTTCTAAGAACTACAATTTTGTAATACTTGCTTACTTAAGCTTTTTGGATGTTTGAGGCTTGTTTGCCTTTTGGTCCATCAGTCACGTCAAAACTAACGCGATCGTTTTCTTTCAAGCTTTTGTAACCGCTATCAACGATAGCTGAGAAATGTGCGAATAAATCGTCGCCACCTGCGTCTGGAGTAATAAAGCCGAAGCCTTTAGAGTCATTAAACCATTTTACAATACCTGTTGCCATAATCTTACTTTCATACTTTAAAAAAGGGAGGCACCCTAAAAGTTTGGGTTTTTAAAATATTACTAGTTTCGAAAACTCAACAATTTAAAAATTCAAACGCCTAGAATGCTTTTTACGTACATGCGCACTGTCTGTCAAGCACTATTTCAATCTTTTTTGTATTTATGCCTAAATTTGAGCTATCAAGGTTGCGCATTTGGTCAATTTGATTGCTTATTTTCAATGGCAAGACTATACTGCGCGTGCGTTAAATGTAGCGGTAACGCAGGAATTCTCACTGTTTTATCGCTACGATTCCCAAAATTTGCAAGGTCACTTAATGCTTCATATGGGTCTTAATTGTATGAATCTTAAATGTCTGTCGCAAATTATATTGGAGTAACTGTTTGGCTAAAGAAGAATTAATTGAAATGAATGGTGTGGTAGATGAGATTCTACCTGACTCACGTTATCGTGTAACGTTAGAGAATGGCCATAAATTAATTGCTTACACTGGCGGCAAAATGCGCAAAAACCATATTCGTATTTTAGCGGGTGATAAAGTGGTACTAGAACTTTCTCCTTATGATATTAATAATGGCCGAATTACTTTTAGACATATTGAATCCAAGCAGGCTTACAGCCCGCCTAAAAGACGTACCTACTAATTTTTGCACGACCGTTTTAAATCTAAAAGCCAGTTATCTGGCTTTTTTACTGTGTGTTGGGTTTACAACATCTCGGGCGCGATTTGCTAAATATGGATAACAACCTTTAACTGACTTGATCATATGAAGAATGTAGAAACCGATGTTCTGTTAGTTGGCGGCGGCATTATGAGCGCCACCTTGGGCACACTATTACAACAGTTAGACCCAACGCTTAGCATTACCATGATAGAGCAACTGGATGATGTCGCACTAGAAAGCTCTGATGCATTAAACAACGCTGGTACAGGCCATGCTGGCTATTGCGAGCTAAACTACACACCGCAAGCGGTTGATGGCTCAATCGCCATTAAACGCGCCCTAGAGATTAATGTAGCCTTTGAAGTGTCTTTACAATTTTGGTCACATTTAGTTGAAACTGGTGCGCTGCCCTCACCTACACAATTTATCAACAAAACGCCGCATTTAAGTTTCGTAACAGGCAATCAAAATATCGCTTTTTTAAAACGACGTCATGCCTTACTTACCCAGCACCATTTATTTGCTGATATGCAATATAGTGAAGACTCAGAGCAACTAAAAGCATGGATGCCATTGATGATGGCAGATAGAAATCTAAATGAAAAATTGGCAGCAACTTATGTGGCACATGGCTCTGATATTGATTTCGGCGCTTTAACCCGCCATATGGTGAGCAAATTAAAAACTTCGTCCAACTTCACACTACTGAACAATACACGCGTTAAAAAATTAAAAAAAATCGGTGTCAATTCAACTAAAAGTAACTGGCACGTGGCTTTACATAACAAATTGACAAAACACAGCAAAACCATCAACGCAAAATTTGTGTTTTTAGGTGCTGGTGGTGGTGCTTTACCTTTATTACAAAAAGCGAATATCTCCGAAAGTGTTGGCTACGGTGGCTTTCCAGTCAGTGGGCAGTGGCTAATATGCAGCAATTTTGATGTGATTAAACAGCACCAAGTTAAAGTGTATGGCAAAGCCGCCGTAGGCGCTCCGCCGATGTCTGTGCCGCATTTAGATACGCGCACGATTAATGGCAAGCTAGCTTTATTATTTGGCCCATTTGCCGGATTTACTACTAAATTTCTCAAACAAGGCTCACGGTTTGATTTAGCCAAATCGGTTAAACCCAATAATTTAAAAGCCATGCTGGGCGTGGGTAAACACAATATGGATTTGACTAAATATTTAGTTGGTGAGGTATTTCAAACCCATGAGCAACGCATGAAAGCTTTGCGTGAATTTTTACCAAACGCCAAGTCTTTAGACTGGCAACTAGCCAACGCAGGTCAGCGTGTGCAGATTATTAAAAAATGCAATGAAAAAATGGGCAAGTTAGAATTTGGTACTGAAATCGTTGCTACTCAAGACGGCTCATTGGCGGCCCTGCTAGGCGCTTCACCGGGCGCCTCTGTCAGCGTGCAAGCAATGATTGACGTGCTTGAACGTTGCTTTCCTGTCCAATTAAAATCTAGCGCTTGGCAACAAAAAATGAAACTGTTAGTGCCAAGCTATGGTGAATCGTTAATTGATGACGCAGTATTACTAAAAAATGTACGTAAACGCACTTTAAATACACTCAAGCTAAATTAGGCGCATTTTAAGTGTTAAGTTAACCAATATTTTGACTTAATTATGCTTTAAACCGCGCTGGCGACGTACTTCGTATAAGCAAATTCCGCTGGCTACACTGACATTCAAGCTTTCTACACTGCCAAACATAGGAATGGTGACTAGCGCATCGCAAGTTTCAGCCGTTAGGCGACGAATGCCATCGCCCTCTGCGCCTAAAACCAAGGCAATTGCGCCGTCTAATTTAGTATCTAATAAACTTGTTGGTGCTGCCATGCTTTTGGGGGCCTCCATAGCAGTGCCCACAATAAACACACCTGCATCTTTAAGCTCACGCAAAGTGCGTGCTAAATTAGTTACTGCAATAAAAGGCACAGTTTCTGCCGCGCCGCAGGCGACCTTACGCACAGTTGCATTCAAGCCAACCGCGCGGTCTTTAGGCGCAATTACCGCATGTACGCCCATTGCATCGGCTACGCGCAAACAAGCACCCAAGTTATGCGGGTCTTCAACGCCATCTAACACCAAGAAAAATGGCGCTTCGGTTAAATCGGATTCTAAAATATCGTGGATATCTTTATAAGGAATAGGCGTATCGACCACTCGCGCAATCACGCCCTGATGGCGGCCATTCATGCCTGCTAAGCCATCTAAACGACTACGCTCTACTTGCATGGTGCGCACGTTAGCGGCTTCTGCCATATTGAGCAAATCTTTCATGCGCGCGTCTATGCGGTCGCGATCAATCAAAATTTCTTCAATGCTGGTTGCATGCTGGCGCATACGGCTTAAAACGGCGTGAAAGCCAAATAAAATACGACTATCGCTCATATTACTGTTCTCATTCTTTATCTTTTGCCTTTGTTTTTTGTGTTTCTACTTTTTGAAGCGGGTTTAGAACTTGGTTTTGACGAAGGTTTTGCGCCAGCTTTAGTAGGTATTTTGCTAGCCTTTTTAGCGCCAGAGCGGTCTTTCTTGGCTTTTTCCAGTGCTCGTGTGCTCATCATCTTAAAATCAGCAGATGCCTTGTCTTTATTGATGCTTAGAGGCTTATTTCCGCTTTTAACCTGCCCTGTATTATCGCCTAAATTTTGATTACTGGTTTTGCCAGCCCCTGTCACCAATGTAAAGTCGATTTTACTAGTCTCTAAATCCACGCGCGCTACTTTTACGGTTAGCCTGTCACCTAATCGGTATCTGGCCCCTGTGCGCTCACCTAGCATTTCATGACGCGCTTTATCGTAATTGAAATAGTCATTGCCTAGCTCAGTCACATGCACCAAGCCTTCTACATACACACCATCTAAAGCCACAAATAGGCCGAAACTGGTGACCCCAGCCACCGTGCCTTCATACACTTCACCGATTTTATCTTGCATGTAATAGCATTTAAGCCAATTGGTCACATCGCGCGTAGCATCATCTGCGCGGCGCTCTGTCATTGAGCAATGCACACCTAGTGCGTTCCAGTCCTGCGCTTTATATTTTTCATTTTTTAAAACCGCTTTAATCGCGCGATGAATCAGCAAATCAGGATAACGGCGAATTGGCGACGTAAAATGCGCGTAGGCTTCATAGGCTAAACCGAAGTGACCTACATTATCTGGGCTGTATACCGCTTGCTGCATGGACCGTAGCAACACTGTTTGCAATAATTGCGCATCTGGGCGCTGCTTGATAAGATTCATTAGCTTGCCATAATCCTTGGCATGCGGCTTGTCGCCACCTGTCACGCCAAAACCGACTTCTGCCATAAAAGTACGCAAGGCTTCCAGTTTTTCAGGTGTTGGGCCTTCATGAATGCGATATAAGGCTGCATGTTCATTTTTATGCAAGAAATCCGCCGCGCATACATTGGCGGCCAGCATGCATTCTTCAATCAGCTTATGTGCATCGTTGCGACCTGTTGGCACTATGCGTTCAATTTTGCCATTATCATCAAAAACCATCATGGTTTCAGTCGATTCAAACTCAATCGCACCGCGTTTTTCACGCTGATTGAGCATTAACTTGAACAAGCTATACAAGTTCTGCACATGCGGCATGATATGGCTGTATTCCTTAGCATTATCTCCATTTGGATTTTGCAGCATATCAGCCACTTTTGTATAAGTCATCCGCGCTTTTGATCGCATGACTGACGGATAAAACTGATACTTCTGCACAATACCATTTGTATCAATCTGCATATCGCAAATCATGCAAAGTCTTTCTACATCTGGATTCAGTGAGCATAAGCCGTTTGATAAAGCTTCTGGCAACATGGGAATCACCCTACGCGGAAAATATACCGAATTACCACGTTCGAACGCTTCTTTATCTAGCGCATCGTCAGGCTTTACATAAAAACTGACATCGGCAATCGCTACCACCAAACGCCAACCTAAATTGGGTTTGTCTTTATTGATTGGCTCTGCAAAAACCGCATCATCAAAATCGCGCGCCGTTTCGCCATCAATGGTAATGAGCGGTAATTCACGTAAATCTTTTCGTTCTTTGTAGTCAGCAGCTTGCACTAACTTAGGAATACGTTCTGCTTGATTTAATGCAGCTGGTGAAAATTCATGCGGCAATTTGTGTTTACGCAATGCAATTTCGATCTCCATGCCACTATCCGCGTAGTTACCCAAAATCTGCACGACTTTACCCATTGGATGTGCATGAGAACTGGGTTGTTCTGTTAGCTCCACCATCACCACTTGACCAGGCTTTGCGCCCATATCTAAATGATACGGAATCAAAATGTCCTGATTGATACGTTTATCTTCCGCCGCAACAATCGTCACGCCTGTGCCGCGCACAATACGCCCTACCAGCGTTTTAGTGCTGCGTTCCAGTACTTCAACAATTTTTCCTTCTGGCCGCCCTTTTCTATCTAAGCCAGCCATGCGCGCCATCGCGCGGTCGCCATGCATCACTTGCGCCATTTCGCGCGGACCTAAAAACAAGTCTTCAGGATGCTTAGTTTTATCATCAGGGACTAAAAAACCAAAGCCATCTGGATGGCCTTGTACTGTACCCGCGATTAGATGAATTTTTTCTGCCAGGCACAATGCGCCTTTGCGGTTGCGCATAATCTGGCCTTCGCGCTCCATCGCATTAAGGCGTTTATTAAAATTATCACGTTCAGTGTCATCAATATCTAACAAACTATAAATTTGCTCGTTGCTCAGCGGTACACCTTGATCAGATAGCACTTGCAACACTAATTCTCGGCTTGGTAGAGGCGTTTCATATTGCGTTGCTTCGCGAACGGCATGTGGATCGCTACCACGTTTACTGGTTTTGTTTTTGTTACTCATGTCGTTTTTTTTAATTGACAAGTTAGTTGCTTTCTATAAAATTCGGCGCATTATTTGCGGTTAAGTAAACATGCCCAGATGGCGGAATTGGTAGACGCGCAGGTTTCAGATACCTGTATCGAAAGATGTGGAGGTTCGAGTCCTCTTCCGGGCACCACTTAACAGCAACTAAACAGATTCTACCGCGGAATAGCTTCTTAATCTGGAATATATTTGGGTAATAGTGGATAGGAATCGCGAATAAATTCGGCTAAAACCTTGTCAGATTCGGCCTCAGATTTATATACGGGTACGGTGTAGCGTACAATCGCACCGTCCGTTCTATTCATTGTAATTGCATCGTAAAGCAGTGCGAACTTCATTGAGAATTCATTAGATAAATCTCGCCCACGTTGATGAAACCAATAGTAGACTAGCTGTTTAGATTCGCCTTTTGAAATCAACATACGGGTTACTTTAATTGACTTTTGATTATCAATAACCACTTCATGTATTTTGGTATTGGTGATCTCCCAGCCACCGCCAGGAATACATGCTTTAGGCGAGTGTGGAACAGAACCTGATCGTTGAGAATCGGTATAGCCTGCGTATACGTTAACATTTGTATTCGACTTATTATAGTTAACCAATAAGTAATCTTTTAATTGCAATACTGTATTTTCACCATTTTCAAATTCATATGTTCTACCTTTCCAGCCATTAATCTCTAGCGGGAAACTACTAAAGTAGGCGCGTTCAGGAATCACTTCATCACGGTGTTTAATGGTAAAAGTGGATAGCGATGCCAATAAAACAATGGATATACCAATAATTATGGGTAAACGTTGAACTTTAGAAACGGTATCTATACTTGCAACTTGATGCCTAGTTTCTAGATAATCAAATGAAGAAGATAAGCTTCTATCATTCATTTTTAGGGCAATATTCAGTAATTTTGCTTCTATTAAAAGTAGTGCGATGCAGATTAAAAAGATAACCCAACCTTCAAAATAATGCATAAAGCCTTCTGCTGCTTCGATGCCTGATTGATTAACAAGCACAGCAACAACTGCAATGCGCACGCTGTTCATCACAATACTAATAGGAACACTAGATAAAAACAGAGCTGCGCGCGCGTAAAACGGCGCTTTGTACATATACCCCATCATTAGGCCAATGGTCATTAAAGGATACATATAATTTAAACCACTACACGCTTCTACCACTTGGAGTTTATAGATGCCTAAGTCAATGATATTGCCGTCCTGGAAAACTGTCATTCCCAGCAATCGACTTATAGCTACACCTAAGTTAGAGGATACAAGCTGCATTTTCCCTGAAAGCATCACATCTAACATGTAGGGTAAAGGAATCACTAAAAACAAATGTAAAAATGGTATTAATATTTTTTGAATCTGCTGACCAATCATGGTCCAGGCAAGTCCAAAACACATGAGTAGCATGCCGTATTGAACAATCGTCCATATGGCGCTAAGCTCACCAACAATTAGAGCCAGACCCGCGAAAATGGTAATTAAAACGCCAATCCATGGTCCATCATTATGATTTTTAATTTCAAAACGTTTAATCCAAATGAGATAAAGCGCCATAAAGAACACCAAAGGCGCGTGCGAGTATCGCTCTTCGTGCGTGACTCTTGTTAATTGTTCATCAAGTGCATCTCTGAAAGTAATCATTAAAAAAACAACCAGCAGTGCATATAATAATGCCCTAACGTGTTTTTTTAACCAGCCTATCACTTCTATCAACTTGTATCTCCCATTCAATACTTACGATTCAAGTGCACGATTATAAACATTGATTACTTGTTCAATTTTGGCGCTCCAAAGAAAATGTTTTTTAATTCTATCGATGGCAGCTTGACCTATTTGGTAACGCAGCTCTGGTTCATTTGCCAACTTATCAATAATGGCTGAAAACCGCTCAACCATATACATTTTAGATTTTGGCTCTACTAAATAACCCGATTCTGCGGTAATGTAGTCCATTGGCCCACCCCATGCAGTAGCAATCACTGGCAGACCTCTTGCCATTGCCTCTAATACGACAGCTCCACCACACTCTCTTACACTAGGAAGTACAAATATATCCGCATTATCATAATATTGGTTGGTTTGTGCATGTGGCACCATGCCTAAAAACTCTACTTTATTGGGTGCAATATTTTGTGCGTAATTTTCAAGCTTTTGCCTCAGCGGTCCATCTCCTAAAATAGTGAGTTTTACAGCTTCTTTGCAAAGTCCAACAGCATCAATCAATATGTCAACTGCTTTCAAATCTATTAAACGGCCAACAAAAAGAACATTTATAATCTTTGGTTGAGAAATTGGTTTGGGGTTGTCCAGTACTGAAAAAACGCCATTTTCTACAATTTCTACCACTTCCCCCAACCTAAACTTTGGTAAGGCATCTTCCGTCCTCTTATTGGCCACTATCAAATATTTAGCAAATAGCTTACCCGGAATACATAGATTATAAACAGAAGAAAATACTCTCATCACTTGATATAAAATGCGCTCGGACTTACTTGCCATATATTGAAATGCAGCAGGAAATGACATACCACCATTCATAGGTCCAATAATAACCGGAACACCTAAACCAAACATAGCAGAAGGCTGAACAGCCGAAACAGGTGCAGGCTCATGAATCACGTGAATTTTTTTATCTTTAACAATTTTTCTGGCTAATTTCCACTGATATGCTTGCGTAATGAGATGCATTAAAAACCCAAAGGTAACGACGCGAACCCTCTCTGGCAACATACCAGAATGGCGGTCTAAAAACTTATGCATATAAGTATCTGGTACATAAAACACATTGTCTTGATTGACATCTACAATCTGCAATATGGATGTTCTAACCCGTGCGTGCGTAATCAAATAAACATTGTGTTGCGTTTTTGATAAATACCTAAAATAATTAAGCGGCAAAATTGCTTCTCCTCCAAAAATATTTGAGGCGTGTTCGCAGACAATTAAGATATTTAATTTAGACATATTATTCTATTAATATCTCCAGTTATATGCCTAACACGCCAAACTCTGCTCTATCTTTAATGACCTCACGCACTAGCCCAACATCAATTTTATCTGCGTTGGTCGAATAACCATAAACCAGAGCAGTATCGCAGAGAATATTAATGCTGCGCGGAATGCCACGTGATGCCTCCCCTATCAGTCGGGTGGCTGCAGCTGTAAACAGGGGGGCATCACGTCCTGCAATATGCAGGCGGTGATGAATATATTTATCGGCCTCAAAAGACTCTAATGGCGGGATGAAAAAATCTACTGAGACGCGTTGAAAAAACTGTTGCAAATCGGGTCTACGTAACAAATCTCTTAACTGTGGTTGACCAACCAGTATGATTTGTAATAATTGGTCTTTATCTGCATTGATGTTGGATAGCATGCGTAGTGACTCTAATGCCGCCGGACTTAAGTTTTGTGCTTCATCTACAATTAAAACAACGCGCTTATTTTCGCTGTAGCATTTAATTAAAAACTGCTGAAAAGCATCATACAAAGCCAGATTAGATTTACCTTCATATGGCTGATTAAATGACAACATAATCCAGCCTAATAAGTCTTCGATATGCTCGTGCGTATTGTAGACAATACCTACAGTTAACTCATCCCCCAAGTTATTAAGCAAGTGACGAACCAGTGTTGTTTTCCCACAGCCAATTTCGCCGCAAATAACTGAAAACCCAGCTCTATTTTGAACGCCATATTCCAGCATGGCATAGGCCATGCTGTGTCTCAAACTAAAAAATAAAAACTCTGGATCTGGTTGAATAGAAAAGGGCTTTTCTTTTAAACCATAAAAGGCTTCATACATATTGCGTTATCCAGACTCTACGACTATAAAGATTTAAGTAAAGAAACTGCATCATCTTTTTGCAAAAATTGCTGATCTTCAGCCAATTTAACTGCTTTTTGTAAAGACTGTTTTGCTAAGTCCTGCTCACTTTTGGCAATATATATTTTAGCTAAATGATAGTGAAATACAGCGGTATCAGGCATTTTCTCTATCGCTTGTTTTAACGCTTTTTCAGCATCATCAAATTTACCAACTTTAAAGCTAGCCCAACCAAATGTATCCAAAAACTGAGGTGTTTGACTATTTTTAACTGTTTTAGCTAAAGCGTATGCGCGCTCAATACTAGCTTGATCTTTACGGAAATCTAATAAAAGACTTGCCAAATTATTATTCACTATTTCTGCATCTGGTCGTTCTTTAAGCATGTCTTCATACACTTTGATCGCATCATCAATACGATTAGACTCTTCGTATAGGCCTGCTTGTGTCAACATCAAACTAAAGTCATTAGGAATTGCAATTAGACCTGCTTGGATTGTATTGTCTGCCGCCTCTTTTTGATTTAAGCGCTGTTGCGCAATAGCAAGTTGTTGATATGCAGATGCATTTTTAGGATTAGTCTGAATAACTCTAGAAAACAGCTTTTGTGCCTCTTGCATATTTCCACTGGAAAGGTAAATTTGGCCCTTAATAAGAGCTGCATCTACATTATTTGGGTTATCTTTTAATACGCTGTCAATAAATGCAATCGCTTCATTATTTTTGCCGGCGCGCAAATATGTCCTCACGACAGCAACAATTGGTTGGCTATCGTTAGGTGCGGCATTATGTGCACGCTTAAATGCTGTTATTGCGCCCTCAGTATCATTTTTACCTGCTGAAATTGCACCTAATATTTGATCTGCAAGTGGATTTTTTTCGTTGATTTTTTTTGCTTGGTCTGCCAGTGCTTGAGCGCCAGCATAATCGCCACGTGCAATTCTAGCCTGAGCAAGTGATCGCATCACAGAAGCATTATCAGGGTTCGCTTCAAGCATCTCTTCAAAAACCTTTTCAGCTCGCTCCGGCTGTTTGCGACGCATTAAAAATTGCGCATAAGGAATGCCATAATTCGTTGAAAACTTACTGTTTTCAAATGCTTTGATATACTGCTCTTCAGCAAGTTCAGGCGAGCCAGAACTCTCATGCGCTGATGCCAACATCACTAGTGCATTGAAAGCGGTTGGTGAATCACGCGTAACAGTTCTTAAATCTATAATAGCCGCATCAAAATTCTTCGCTTCCAGCGCCAGACCTGCTCTTAAAGTAAGTGCTTGCCCATTGCTTTTATCCAAATCTAGAATAGCGTTTAGCATTTTGCTGGCTTCCTCTTTCTTGCCTGCTTGTATCAGCTTGTAGGCAATCATACCTTGCGCTTTATAGCCATCAGCAGAATTACCTGCTGTCTTTACAATATCATTGAGCAGTTTTTCTTCTAATTGAGGTTGATTTTGTAATTGATATAAATTAACCAAGGCAAAGGCTATTTCATAATTATTAGGCTCTTTTTTCGCATACTTTTCTAATTCCGCCCTACCCACCTCAGGTCCTTTTGTCGCAATAACAAAGCGCACAACATCTATCTTAGCGCTTAAGTCTGGTACTGCGTCTGCAATAGCTCGTATTTGCTTTTCCGCATCAGCTTGTCGGTTATTTTTAATTAAAAACTGTGCATAGCTTTTTCTAATAATGGCTTTATCGGGATATGCTTTCGTTAACTTTTGGTAAGCCTGCTCGACTTCTTGCGGCTTATTCATATCATCTAATACTTTGATTCGTATCATATGAATGGCTAAATTCTTTTCGTCTATTGTTAAAGCTTTGTCTAAAAATTCGAGCGCTTTTGTATTATCTTTAGCCGACAAACGCTCTGTCGCTAACAGAATGTAAGCATCTGAGCTATTAGCATCTTTACTTAAAGCTGACTTTGCATACTCAATAGCACCTTGAGGGTCATTTAATTTCAGCTGAATTGCTGCACGCAAATTTAATGCGCCTACATTATTTTTATCAATTGCAAATGCCTTATTACTTCTCTCAAGCGCAACATCTACTTTACCTGCAGCCAATAATATCTGTCCGGTTTTCACCAGCGCGTTAATATTATTAGGCTCTCTTTCAAGCACCTCATTCATTAAGCCGTAAGTAGACTTAAAATCACCTTTTCGTTCTGCAATTAAAGCAAGCGCATATACAGCTTTAGGCATCACTTTTTTCATTTGCAAAGCGTTTTGAAATTCTAATCTCGCTTTATCAGGATCGGACTCAATTAAAGCCATCCCTTTCTCATAGAATTTTTCTGCTTTTTCTTCAGGCGATGAGCATGCGCTGATTAACGATGCGAGTGATAAGATTATGAACAGTTGGGCTAATAGATTTTTCATCTTGAGTGCTCTTTAATTATTGAGTAAATTTTACAGTTAATTTAAATGTGTTTTAAATAAAAGGTTAAAAGATCTCTTTACAAAAATATATTGCATGACGGTTGTAAACTTTAGCCTAATAGTTTATCAGTAAAAAAGCCTCTAGCATCATTGATACCCAATTGGGCTAACGTAATGCGACTAATTCATCATCTTTTAATGCTTAACTTAAGTCCATATTAAGCAAATTCTATTGAGGCTCACTTGGGTTAATTAGATTTAAATCTACAAAATTTGGCTCAACGTAATAAGGCATCGCCAATGGCTCACCAACAAACAATCCCTGTGTTGGCCAATACACACTTTTCCAATAAGATTCTATTAAGCTTTCTCCTGCTAAATAATGTGAAACCATAACAGCAGGATTGGGGAATTTTTGCCAATAATTACAAGGCTCTGATACAGAACCATAAGAACCTGTAGCACCGGCCTCAAGCCATTTTATAATGGACATTTGACCATCGCCATATAACTCACCACCAAAAGACGTCAAATGATCAGCAACTGCGCCAGGCATAAAGTTGAGCGTTTCTAAATGTGGCACCGAAGCGGCGCCTGTAAAATAGAACATAATGTCTTTTTTATCCCTAATGCTATCCGCTCTTATCGTGCGTATATAAAGTTGTTTACTCTCGAGTCTTGTTAAATCTTTTGGGAAAAACGCCTCTCTCGGCTTGCTTCTTAATTCATCATTTGTCTTTAAAAAATAGGCAGTGGCCTGATTTAATTTAAATGTGCTCAACACACCCTTATCAATCACTGCTTTGGCTACATCAACAGAATATGTCGGCAATAATATTGATAATCGCATATTGAAATCTTTTTGTGGGTTGCGAGAAGTGCTATTGAAATAAGGGTTTTTAACCCCTGTAGCGCAGCCATTTTCACATTGTTTTGGCTCATACCCCAAAGTGACAGCGGAAGTAATTGAATTGCAATTCACCGCATAAGGTTTAGTCCAAGCAAGCACAATCACTTGAATTTCATCTGCCATATTGGCATATATTTGTTCGCGCAAAACTTTAAATTGCTCCTCAGAAATCTTGGAGGCATCAGGCGCAACATCAACCACGATTAGGTTTTTTTTAGGTATATTTCGGGCAGTTAAGTAATAGTCGCCCACAACAAGGCTATTGGGATCTTGTTTGTTTACGACGACCACAACTTGTTCAGGCTTGATGCTGTTTGCAGAGTTGTTTGTTCCTGCTTCAGCAAAAGCACTGACACAAAAAAATAAGGATAAAAAACTGATTAACTTAAGCATGTTTTTTTAGGCATATTTTATTGGTTAAGTTTGATTGAGCATGTAATCCAATTGCTCGCCACTTTGCTAATCCAAAGATATTTTACTTTCTGCAGATAATTGTCTACGCAATTGCCATTCATTCCATATCAATTTAGGGAAAACAATCGCATCAATCGCATATCGTTTTGCTAGACGTCTAGGCTCTGACAACATGCGATGCAACCACTCTAGACCAATTTTCTGCATCCAGATTGGTGCGCGCGACTTTTCACCTGCTATAAAATCGATGGTTGCCCCCACGCACAATGTGACTTTTACCGAAATTTCATTTGCATATTGGGTAATCCATAATTCCTGTTTAGGCGCACCCAACCCTAATACCAGCAAATCTGCGCCACTTGCATTAATTGTGTCGCAAATAGCTTTAGAATCTGCTGGATTTTTATCAAACCCAAAATCTGGGCTTAAGGTGCCAACCACCTTAACCATTGGCCAAGTGGCGTGAATCACCTCTTTTGCGCGCTCTGCTACACCCGGCATTGCGCCCAATAAAAATACTGTCAATTGCTTGTTATTATTTTGCATATGCTCAAAAATAGCAGGCACTAAATCACTCCCAGGCACGGTGCCAGGTATATTCACACCCAACAAATGAGCAGCCCAAACCACTGGTTTGCCATCAGTGACAATCAATGACGCCTGTTGGTAAGCAACCTGAAGGCCAACATCCGTTTGAAATTTAACAATATGGTCTACATTGGGCGTGACTACAAAGCGACAAGTTTTGACCGTCTGTGTAAGCCAAGTATCAATCAATGTAACGGCATCTGACATTGAAAGTAAATCAATTTCCGCACCAAACAATCGAACTCTTTTTTTATTTATTTGCATGTTTATGTCATTAATTGGTGTCTAAGCGTTCAGTTAATTGTCTTAATTATATTCAGGATATACAGCTGCTAGTGTTATATTATCGTGGCAAATAGCTTTACCAACAAAAGAGTTACCTCTTTCTCCTCCACCAAAAATCAATTCAAAGCTGTCTGAGTCGGATATTGTTGGGTTAACACGCCAGCAAAGCATATCTAATTGCCCAGAAGCTTTGATAGCTGATTCTTTTAATCCCCATATTTTACGTACCAACAAAGATTTTTCCGCATTGGATTTAGAATTTACCCAACTGAGCTCATCTTGAGATAGAAACATTTCCCATAAGCTGTGGTGAATATCACCGGCAAGCTCCGCATCGATGCCTAATGAAGATATTTCTATTTTTTTTGCTACAACTGCAGCAACGTGACTATTACTTAAATCAGTACTATGCGTAATACTTCCAACTATGTCTTTTGGCCATATTGGTGCGCCCGTTAATTTATCTTTAACAATATCAACATCATCAATATGCATTGATGCTAATGCAGTTTTAGCCATCATTCTTCCTGACGCCATCTCTGCTAAACGTCTAGTGCCGACCAGCCCTATACTATCTAACTCTGCTTGAGTAAGCGGCAATGAATGATCTTTTAAACTGCACACGCTCAAACATACATTTGCTGGTAAGATTTGTTGCCAAAGGTGCTCAATTTGCATTATTTAATTTATCTCTTAAGATCCATCAGACTCAGGTAGCTGGCTAGAAAAAAACGGTGAATCCCAATTACGTGGCAACAATACACTATGGCTAACAGTATCTACTAAAGAAAATGGCGTACTTAGATGTTGCTTGTTAGTTAAAAACCTTTTCAAGTTGCCTAAAGTACTTGCAAAAACAACAGATAAATCTGTTAAAAACGTATAAAAAATACCATGATTATTAATAAAGTAATGCCTCCTAGATTCATACAGATAACTTGGTAATCTTTTAAGTTTTGCATTTCTTTCTGTTACTTTAGTACTCTGCCCAGCAATATGCATCACGTGACTACTTGGTACATACCAAGTTTCAAAGCCTGCCTTTCTTGCACGAAAACACAAGTCCGTTTCCTCATAATAGAGAAAGTAAAATTCATTAAAACCTCGCATTTTTTCAACCAAATTTTTACTTAACATCATTGAAGCACCCGCTATCCAGTCAACAGGGCTTGGATTGTCTTGATTCATTGTAACTGGCACTACCCATTTTTTCAGAAGCTTTGTCACCAACCCAAACTGAATACTTGATTCTAACTCACTTAAAATTGTTGGGAATCGAAAGGCAATTGGCCATAGACTTCCATCCTGATTTGTAAAGCTACTACCCGCGATGCCTGCTTGAGGATTTAGCTTTAAAAAGTTAACAAGCTCAGATAAGGCGCCCTGATACAATTGTGCATCAGGATTAAGTAAATGAAAATAATCAACAGGCCCCTTTTCTAGCGCATATTTAAATGCGAAATTATTGCCATAAGCAAAACCACCATTTTTAGGCGCTGTGAGAACAAACACCCAGTCTTGCCAATTGTTTTTCTCAACCAAATCTTGAATTTTCGCGCTATCTCCAGAGGCATTGTCCACCACAATAGCTTGAATTTTAAGATTCCCAAGCTCGCGCTCTGCAAAAATTGAATACAGTCCATCAATTGTTAATTGAGCAGTTTTGTAAGTAACAATCACCACAGTTACATTCGTTAGTTGCATCCAATTTACCTTATTTATCTGCCTGCATGCGTTCTTTTATTAAGTTTGCCAGCCCTTTAGCGTTAGGCTCCTGTAACATGCTGGCATGCCCACCTAATACATCTGTTTGAATAATTTTTGGCGCAAGCTTACGCCAACCAAACGTTTCATCAGCATATATTTTTTGATATGCCACATCGTCACCTTCACCGTCTACTGCTCGAATTAATAGTATTTTTTCACTTGTAGTACTATTAAGCTGGCATTGATTCTCGGCGGAATTATAAATTTCTCTAAAAGTTAATGCGGGTAAAAAACTTGGCCAACTTTTATTATGCTTCAGTACATAATCAAGTACTTTAATACGCAGCTTCGCCAGAACATATCTAAGGCGCGAATTAAACTCCCAAGCAAGTGTATTTAAAATTTTGGTGATGATGTGTTTCGCTAAATAAATTGCCCTGTGCATTAAATTTAATTTTTTTGACTCTTGCAACATGGCTAATAAACGCTGATTGCGTGCTTTAGCGGCTAAATTAGGCTTTTTTGCCGCATGAGGCGTAGCAGCATCCAAAATTGCAACCAAATTCACTTTCTCACCTAATTGCTCTAAGTACGTCGCCATAGCATAAGCAATCAATCCACCTGCGCACATGCCACCTAAATAATATGGTCCACTTGATTGCTTTAATCTTAAAGCGCCCACATAGTAAGCCGCCATACTTTCTATGCTGTTGTGCATTGTTGGGATGTTTGGAGCTGAATAAGGCTTGATACCAAAAACCTCTATATCATTTGGCATGCATAGCGCAAGATTACGATATAGTAATATTTCTCCATCGCCATCGTGTACCAAAAATAATTTCTTGGATCCACCTTGCTTTAACGTAACAACAATATTTGAAGTGCTTGAATGATCAGGAGAAATATAACCAGACAATCTTCTGATAGTAGGCGCATCTAAAATTGTTGTGAGTTTTAAACGCACGTTGTAAAGATGCGCGATTTCCGTAAACAATCGCGCAGCAAGCAACGATGTTCCGCCAATAGCAAAATAATCATCTTCTACTCCAATGCTTTCAATCCCTAACAAACTTTGCCAAAGCGCCTGCAAATCGCCTTCAATGCTGTTTTGAGGGGCAATGTAAGGAGTGTTTAGATCGCGCTGCCGAATTATTGTTGACTGAAGTGTATTAAGTACTGCTTGCCCATCAATTAGCTTGGTCGCTAGTTCCTCATAATAATCTGCATGAGTTAACTTTGCTGCTTGATTAGTCAGTGGCTTGGTTATTTTCTTCGTTTCTGAAGTTCTAGCGTTGATAACGGCCTCAGGATCTTTTCCTGGAATATGTTTGATTGCAATGGCATGAGATATCGGTATACGGTAGATGGAATGCACATCTGCAATCATTTCATTAAACTTATCTGCCACGCTATCAGCAAATGCACGCGCAGGCTCGTTTTTAGATGTCTGTTTGTACTCTACATCTAATCGTGTGCAATCTGCTTCTTTAGCAACGTCAGCTAGGCTACGCAGTATTGCATGCTCCACACCTCTACCCAGTACACGGCAGCTCAGTAACAGTGTATCGACTACCATCACTTGATTAATTATTTTCGCGATACAAAATCCTACTAGTCCGTAATCGCCAAAACGATCAGAAACCTTAACTCGCCTTAAAATGGTGTTGTCAGCCTTAGCAAGCGCGCGAATCTCAGACTCACTGCGCCTAATTGTCGTAAAGTTAAATTGATTAGTTCTCTGTGTTAACTGAGAAACCCGAGAAAAATCATTTTCATCAGGTGCTTGTATGTCGATTAACAAATCCAGCGATGCTAGAAACTCATGAATATCCGTTACATTACTTTCTAATTCCTGCCGCGCTGAATTCTCACGGTACATTTGTGTGCGCTTAGTGTCTTCTTCGGTAATTGCCTGCTTATCAAACAACCAAATATTCTGTAAAAATGTATTAACTATCTCATCTTTAGGCACTTGTAAAGTAACAACGTTTGGCAAAGCTTGGCGCATTTGACCACACTCTACTGGGTTGTCATCTAAAAAAACAAATGAATCTAAGCCTAAGTTCAGCTCACTAGCAAGGGATTGTAAATTTGCATACTTAGGCTCCCAGTTAATACGATGCGCAACGATGTGCTGTATTTTGAGCAACATATCATCACGTTTTTCAAATACATCCATTACATCTTTTTCTGCATTTTTACTTGCTAAACAGACAAGCACTCCTTTAGATTGAGCGTCTATTGCAAACTGCTGAATGGCCAAACAAGCATCTGAAAGCACGATTCCCTCAACACCATCTTCACCAACTACGCCTTGCCAAATAGTATTATCGCAGTCTAACACCAATACTTTTCGTGCTGGTGTTTTTAATAAGTGTACTTTACGAGCAATTGCTAAAGCCAATGCTGCATAGGTACTTTCACTAAACGGTACATGTGCCAGCTCATCGCTAACTGTGTCATAGCCAGTATCGACATCAAACGAAACGCTGGATAAATCTTGAGCTGAGATATCCACTACCCCATTCACTTTTAGTAAATCATTTCTTAAAGAGCTTGTTACGTTGTTGATGATGGGCTTCAAATGACCTGCTACTCTGGGGGAACAAGGCAATATTGCAAACAATAGCGAACTTTTAACCTTAAGATTAAATTGCCTTACCGCATCAATTAATTCTGAGGCTATTTTTTCAATATGCGTTTGTGTAATAGTCGATTCGAATTGATCTCTAAAAAAATCTTCAATTCTAACAATACAAATATTGATACCTTTATTGTTCTGCCCAATAGTGCTGAAAGGATCTAACAATTGCTGGAAAACTTGATGATAAGGCGCAAGCTCAACATCAGCAGATACTTTAGTAAAATCAAGTAAGTAATTTAAGCTGGGTAATAAGTAATCTATTGTAAAAGTAGCGCTGACTACTATTTTTAGCTTTTCATCCACAGCCACTTTTTTTAAATTATCTTGAGTTACCTTTTCACTCATTTGATTCCATTTCAAATAATCTCTTTGTTATAACATGTATTACTTGCAAGTCAATCACGTTTAGAACGCACCCATTCTAATTGGCGATTCACAAAAAATTTAATATAAAGTGGTATTTTAGCTAATGCGTAAATGGGCGCGTAACTTAATTGTTTTAAACTAATAATTTGTTTTCCAAAAAAACCCCACGCAATCATAATAGCCACAAACAAGAACATAAAAACCAAGCTGGCATAAGTAAACGACGTAAGATTATTCGTCAATATATACACAAGCATTCCCAACAACCATACACAAACTAAAACAATAACAAGCACTGCTAAGGGTGGCACAATCAAATCAAAAGCCAAGCCTAACATTTGCACATTTTTAGTTTTAATTGCCTCTAAGAACAAACTTGGTGCGTCGCTTACAATAATGCTTAAATGTCCATGTTCCCAGCGAGCACGCTGGGTTTTAGTCGCATTTTTATCAAGTGGAAATTCGCTGGTTACTAATGCTTCTGGCACAAAAATAGGGGCTTTATTTAGTCTTGCTAAATCAACACCTAGCTTCATGTCTTCTGCGATGTGTCCGCTGGCCAAGTTTACGGCGGCAATGTCTTTCCATAAAAATGCCATTCCCGTTCCCATTAACTGACACGGCAAACCCAGCACTTTGAAACCCAAAGGCCGTACATGGTTTTTGACTACCCAAGCAAATGCCGCAATGCGCTGTTTTAAGCTGGGATTGGTTTGCATCTGCATTAAATACAAAGCTTGTATCGGACGCTGGTGGGCTACGCAGGCATGGGCCAGCGTTGAGATAGCTGCTGCATCGGCTAAACAGTCTGCGTCAATAATAATTACTATCTCAGGCGGATTTGCTTTTAAATGTTGCAAACCATAATCCAGCGCATAACCTTTACCGCGTAGCGTTGAGTGCTGTCGCTCAATCACGGTAGCACCCAAGTTTCTTGAAATATCTGCCGTTTCATCAGTGCAATTATCAGCAACAACCAATATTTGTTGAGCCGAATTAACAGTTGGAACTAAAGTATTGATGGTTTTAGCAATGACTAAAGCTTCATTATGGGCAGGCATTAATATCGTTAAATTTTGGCTTTTATTAATGTGTGTGTTAAGCGGTTTTTTTACATAAATGAGAGCCGCAAATACCTGCGCAACCAACACAGCCACAGGAATGGCGACTATTGTGATTATCATAAAAAATAAAATCTGTAATACCATCGAATTTTAGCTTTGCATAAACTGAGCGAGTTTAGCAACTTCAGTATCAATATGATGCCTCGCTATTGCATGCTCATGTGCAATCTCACCCATTTTTTGTAACTGATTAAGTGGTGTGGACAGTGCTAATTGAATGGTAAAAGCTAAGTTTTCAACGTCTCCTGCTACGCACAGCCAGCCGTTTTCACCATGTTTAACCAATTCGGGTATGCCTGCAATGTAAGTTGAAATAACAGGTCGTTTAAGTGCCATCGCCTCCATAATGACTACTGGTAAGCCTTCAGCAAAGCTGGGTAATACCAGCAATTGTGCATCTAATATGTGTTGCCTAACTGCATTGCTGCTAATCCAGCCAGTAATGGTCACGCGATTCTGTAGCGAATATTGCGTGATTAATGTTTCAATTTCTTGACGCATTTCACCATCGCCAGCAAGTATCAGCTTAAAATCCACATTGGCATCTGCTAGTTTTTTAGCGGCTTCTATTAGTAAAAGCTGGCCTTTTTGCTCACACAAACGCCCTACGCAAACCAATTTTGGTTTAGCCGGAAATTCAACTGAATCTATAATGTAAAAACTGGGCTCTAAACCGCAATGTACGATTTTAATTTTACTCCATTGCGAAAATGCAACCCAGCGCTGTAATTGACTTTTACCAAATGAAGAAATAGCCACTACAAATTTTGACCGATTGATTTTTTCAGCAATCTTCAAAAATTGTGGTCGGTCAAACTCTTCTGGGCCATGCACTGTAAAGCTATACGGGATACGACCAAGCACACCCATCAGCATGGCAACTTCGCTAGGATTGGTGCCAAAGTGTGCATGAATATGCGTTGTTTTAAATTCGCTAGCCCAAGTAAAAGCCTGACAAGCTTCTGCTAAATAAATAAGATGATAAATTAATGGCCTATCTGCTTTAATACTCATTTTAATGGCTAGTTTTAGCGCGGAAATAAACGCTAATGGCTTACTTAACACTATTTTTAGGGCAAAAAATAGTAGGCGAAATACACCTTCTTGTAATATATAAAGCGTTTTTGTTTGCTCGCTGATGTCATCCGCGTCAATAAGTTTTTCATCCCAACCACGCAAGGCAATACGCTGTACGCTAAAGCCTAAACGTTCTAGTGCAAGAATTTCACGACGGATAAAAGTATGGCTGACTTTTGGATACTGATTGACAACATAAGTAATGCGTATCATTTTACTGTTTAGACTAAGCTTTTATAAAACTCAGCAATACCTTGCTCAATTGAATATTGCGGCGTCCAGCCAAACGTAATTTTTGCTTGGGTAATATCTAGCACAATTTTTTTAACATCAAACGCTCTTGCAGGATGGTAGTTAACTTTAGGGGTAATACCTGTTGCAGATTGAATAAAAGCGATTAGCTGATTGAGTGAATGCCCAGTGCCGCTACACACATTGTAAGTACCCTCAACCTCAGACTCCGCAGCTAACACACACAAGTCAGCCATATCTTTAGCATAAATATATCCGCGCTGTATTTCGCCGTCACCCCAAATAGTGATGGGTTTGTTAGAAAGTGTATTAAATAAAAATGTACTCAAAGCACCTTGCACACCTGCATGGCCTTGGCGAACACCATAAGGATTAGATGGCCTCAGTATAATAGGTTTAAGGCCATACAGCTCTTTAAACATACCAATGTAATTTTCAATCGCCACCTTAACAACCCCATAAGAACAAATAGGATTGAGCGAGTGCGCTTCGCTTACTGGCAATTGGTTGGGGATACCATAGACTGTTCCACCAGACGACAAGTAAATTAACTTCCTCACCTTTGCTCTAGTCATTGATTCGAGAAGATTAACTGTTGTAATTAAGTTTTGCTCAATATCTAGCGTGGGGTTACGATTCGAGGTACTAGGTACCGTAGTGCTAATACAATGAATCACACAATCAGCGTGTTCTAGCGCCTCTGCAATCAAAACTGAGTCTGAAAAATCGCCTAAGTAATACTGAATATGACTATTTGATAGTACATTTTTACTGGCTATGCGATCAAAAATACTTATTTCGTGCCCATTTCTTAGCAATGCTTCAACAATGTGCGAGCCAAGAAAGCCATTTCCACCTAATACTAATATTCTCATATTTGATTCATCGTTTTAGTTGGTGATTATAATCATCTTTTATTAAATCATCCCAAAGGTAATTAAGGTGCATCTTATTTTATAATTTTATAGCTAAATTTGCACACTAATACGCATCTGCAGACAATTTTTAATTTTACTGCCTGTCTACATTTTTTATTAATTTTACTAACTTTAGCATTGGTTGTGAGCTACAGCTCTAATGGGAAAATTCGTTACTTGTATTCAATTATTGAAGACTTCTGCTTAAAATAAAGATTACACCAAAATTTAATCTGTCCCATGGCTTCTGCAAACTTTCCGATTATCATAAAAATTGATTCTAGAAAAGCTTCTTTATTTTTCTGCTTACTTTTGAACGTTAATCGTAGAATTTGTAAAGGATAAATTAGTAACAAAATGCATCCAGCCAATGGATGAATAACAAGCATGAATAGGACTATTAATGGTATAACGAATCCCCAAACCCAAGAGCGTTTAGATTCTGCAACCCAGTGATATTCCGGTGCTGAGCCATACAAATAAGCTCCTTCTGCAAATGCATATCCTGCGCGGACTGCGCGCTTCCACCACTGACTAAATTTTGTCATGCCTGCATCGTGCAATGTCATTTCTGCATCAATGCGCCAAACTGCATATCCAGCCTGTCTAATTCTAATACAAAGCTCTGGCTCTTCGCCCGCTATTAAGCTAGCTTTATAACCATCAACGAATTTAAAGGCATTTACGCGCATCAAGGCATCACCGCCACATGCTTTGGCTTCTCCTATTGGCGTATTCCATTCATGATCACAAAGATCGTTGTAAATAGATTTTTGGGGATAAAGCTCTCGCCTTCTGCCACACACCACTGCCACTTTAGCATTGCCTATCAAAAAATCATAAGCAGTAGATATCCATTTCGGATTTACAACACAATCTCCATCAACAAACTGTACAAATTCGACAGATGGGAAGAGTTTGACTAACTTATCAAAGCCTGCATTCCTAGCCCTTGCTGCCGTAAAAGGCTGTGTAATATCTAATGAAACAGTATGTGCACCTCGGTTAACGGCCTCAATCAATGAATTGTCTGTTGATCCAGAATCAACGTAAACCACTTGCGGAATCAGGCTAACCAATGAGTCTAAACAAGCAATTAATCGATTTCCCTCATTACGGCCTATGATGACAACACCAACTGTGGCGGGAGGAATATGCATATTTTGATGTGAAGTGGAGCTTAGTATTAATAATTAAGCTAAACCGACTGGTTTAATTAAATGTGTAGTCTTATGTATTATTAATATACTTAAGCTATTTATAACTTAAGTTTATCTCTCACTTTAGTAAATATTCTAAAAAATACTGGTGGCGTTAAATCTTTTAAATAGTTATCAAGCACCAAACGACGAATCTCTTTTCTAGTGTCTGCATCTTCATTCACTCTTGCTTTATACATGGTAGAGTGCGCTACAGAGTCATCATATATGCGCTTAGAGGCAGTGTAATAATAAAGTGCTAATGATCTTCTTTTTACATGCTCTGGCGTGGTTAATGGGTCTGGGTGACCATGAAAGCTATCTGCGTCTGTATTAAAAATAACACAGCGGTTATAAATGGGTGCAATGGTATGCACCTTATTTTGCATCGACCTATCCCATAATTCCAGATTACCGCCGTACTCATCTTTCCAATCTTTGTTTAAATAGATAATCATATTCAAACGTCTATTTAAATGTAACTGTTCATTAATTCTAAAATCTGCATGAATACCCAACTTTCCGCCAGTTGTAGTTTCATGGAAACCACCGCCAACATAATGAGGATCTGGAATTAAAGATGGAATTGTCGTTAATGACTCTAAAAACTGAATAATGGCCTTAGAGTTAAATAATGCAAACACCTGACGTGAGAATCCATTGCAATCGGCGGGGTCTACTTGTCTTTTATGCAAGCCAGCATAGCCCATTTCAAAAACAACATCATTTTTTAATTTTTCCGTAGGGAAATTTTCTAGAATTTTTTCAATTAAGGCTTCTGGTAAGAAATTATCAATGACGATATGCGGGAAAGGCTCTGCAAAACAGTAGTTTGCACTCAATTCTTGACCATATTTTTCAGCATCTTTTACATTTAAGTATAAGCCATCACTGATATCTATTGGCAATGTTGCTTGTTGAAACATTATTAGTTATTCCTCAAAATTAACGCTTACTCATACAAAAATAAATCTAACACAACTTAAATATACAAGTTAGCTTTTACGTGAGAAATAGCTTACTATATTTTCGCTAATTTAATAGTAGTAAGCTTTTGATTCAATCTCAGCCTTGTTTAATACAATGCCTAATAAATTCTCTTTAGGTAAATGATGTAATGTCTCTTCTATCTCAGACTGCGTAGACATTCCGTTGGCAATCACTAATAAAACACAATCTACCTGCGGCAGCAACACCATTGCATCATCAGAATTAAGCACAGGCGGGCAGTCAAAAATCACAATTCTTGAATTGTATCTTTCCCTTAAGTCGGCGATAAGACTAGTGACTTTTTTTGATGACAGTGTTTCAGCAGATTTTGAAACTGGCTTCATTGTTGGCACAATAACCAACCTGTCAATACCAGGGTTAATCATCACGTCTTTTAATTGTGCTTTATCTTGCAGATAATCATTCATTGATTTTTCTGTGTGAATGCCTAAATAGGCTGCTACTTTAGGTCTACGCAAATCAAAATCGACCAGAATGGCTGTTTTTTGTGGTTGCTGTGCAATACTAATAGCAAGGTTAATGGATACTAGTGTTTTGCCAGACTGTGGTGTAGGCGACACTACTGCAATAGTGCGCCAATTATTTTCTTCCATTTTTTGAAGAATCTGAGTGCGTAATGAATCAAAACTATAGCTATTTACATCACTTTTAGATTGCGCCACGATTCTATTTTTTTCTAGATGCGCGCTATCTAATTTAATCACCGGTGTATTTAAATAGTTAATCATCCCCAGTTCGTTTTCAGTATTGGGAAAGCTTTTAATCTCTTTTTGACTAACCACACCTGATTGTAGCAAGGTCGAACTTGCTTTAGTTTCCGCCTTAAATTGAGATTTTGATTCAGTGTTTTCTATTTTTGCTTTTGCAAGCGCATCTTTAATCTTTTCCATCATCTACCTCTATGCAAATCTAGCCGAAATTTTGATTATTAATAAATCAAGTGGCATAAAGGCAAAGTGGATTATCAATAATAAAAGCCCCGTAACGGTTATGATAGATAACACTAAATATTTATTAAAGTTTTTCTGGCGCTTTATTTCTGATTTAGTAGAAATATAAGGAATAATCACTAAAGGCCTCATATTAATCAACGCGGTTAAAGCCTCAACACCTCTCACACGCCTATCCATTGCTTCTAATAAAAAAGCCAGTCCCAAAGCACCACCTAAACCTGCTAATAAACCAAGCCCTACGATTTTCTTCCTGTTCGGTTTTGTTGGTTTGTCAGGGAAAAATGGTGGCTCTAACATTGAAAAACGTTCTGCCTTATTGTCTTGCTCTAAATTTTCTGCAATCTTGGCATTAATTTGCTTAGACTTTACTTCTTCATATTTAGATTTTGCATTCTCATAATCGCGCATGAGCGTAAAAAGCCCTCGTTCAATCTGTGGGCTTTTTGTTACTTGATTTTGTAACTGATCGGCTTTTGCTTCTAGCGATTTTTTTTGTTGGACTAATGAGCTTAGTCTGAGCTTTGCTGCCTCAATTTGCGCCTGTACTTTTGCCGTCACTAAATCTGCTGCAATATCGATCTTGACTGGCTTTGCGTCTTGATTTGTCTCTGTTTTTACTTCAAGTGGTTTTTCTAAAGCCTCAATTCTTCTTTTTAATGCCCTAATGGTTGGGTGCGTTTCTTTATACAAACTTAATGAACGTTCGAGCTCAGCTTTCGCTTTTTCCAACTCAGATATAGGGCTGACTATGTCACCGTTGGCGTTTGTTCTAACATTAGCCTTAGAACTTGTCAACTCAACATCTAGGTACCTCAACTCTTCTTGCGTCGATTTGTAGTCCCTATCTAGCTCTTTGATTTCTGATTCGGTACGCTGCAACAAACTCATATACATTTCCATGTGTTCAGGAAGTGAGTTTGCATGCTCTTGTTTAAATGTCGCTACCTTGTTTTCGACACCTTCAAGCTCAGCTTTAAGTGTTTCAACTTCTTGAGTTAAAAATTCTGTGGTTTCAGTTGCGCGTTGAGTTCTGGCTTTAACGTTTTCATCCAAAAACAATGTCACAATTTCGTTCGCTACTTTGTGTGCGATTTCTGGCCGCTCATATTCGAATCCTACTTTAAACGCAATCGCTGCCTTACCACCACCTTGAATATCTGCGTTTAGTATAATCACATAGATACTCTTGCGCATATCCTCAATTAAAGTAGAAGTAGTTTCTGAGTCAATCTTTTTTGGATATAAATTATATTTTTGAATAATCCGATACAGGTTATCACGCGTCATTACACGTTGTTTAATCACCTCAATTCGCTCATCTGCGTAGCTTGTGACTGTCGCTTTTACAACATCATCGGGTATTTGTTGGGACTCGATTAAAATGGTACCTGTAGATTGATAAGTTGGTGGCAAGAAAATGGCAGCAGCAGCGGCAGCCAGTGAAATCACAACAAAAACCGCCAACATTTGTAACCATCTGCGTTTAAGTATCGATAGATAGTCACTGATGGTTAATTCGTATTCAGTTGCCATATTTAAATTGGTGCTTTTTCATTATTAGAACTGTGGAATGTTATAAATCAGCGAAATACCAAAATTATTATTGTTCGCTGAAAAAGTGTCTTGTTTTTGACTTCTGTAGCCAGCAATTAATCGCATTTGCCATGTAACTGATAATTGACGAGCATAAAATGCTGAAAATTGCGTTGCTTCAGAATCAAATTGCGCTTGGCTTCTACTAAAATTAAAGTTTGTGCCCCAACTACTTTTGTCAGTAAGCTCACTACTATAACTCAAGCTCAAAGTATCCGTTTCTTGAAAATCGCCCAAGCCACTTGGTGACACAGAACGAGCCAGTGTGGAGACAAATGTACTTTTCTCTGCAAGGTAGCTTAAACTGGTATTTGCAATCCAACCAGCGCCAGCAGTTGAAACCCTATTCACGCCTACGCTGGGCACAAAAGTCCACCGCGGGCTAATCAACATCGTACTACCAACTGAAAAACTTTTAGATGTACTAGATTGATTGAACGCATTGAACTGATTAAAGTTACCTAACTGCTGCGATGATGAAGGGGTGTCTGATTGAAAATCAGTAAAACTTAACTGTATAAACGGACTGAATTTTTCGTTCCATGCGTAATTAACTGATGCATTTACACTTTTAGAGGTTGAATCTACAAAACTTGAGTCGGTAAAAGCTGTTGTAGTGTAGTTTGCGCCCAATGAATAATTTAACCTATCAGTCAGTGTATGTGAATAATTGGCTGACAGCGATCTATTCACTGAAGTACCGTCTACATCGACTAAGGCATTGTTATTAAATTGTGCAAACCGCGAGCTTCTTCTATCGTAATTTGCATTTAATGAGAATTGGCTCTTTTCAAAGGTTCTCACCCAACCAAGCTTTGCATTGGGGTCTTCACGATCAGCACTAAGATTTCTATCAGAAGATCGCTGCAACGAAAAACTTAAATCGGATGTCCATATATTTTTTTCATCCTGAGCAACTACTGAGTAAGTAGGTGTTGAAGTGTAACGCCAAACACCCACTTTTTCTTGTGATAAATTCAAGTTTGAGTCGTAATCTACGTTAACCGGTATCGATGCTTGCTGCAGCACAATTAAAGCTTGAACTGGCGTAGAAAACAGTAACGCACTTAAAAGCAATATCTGATAGTTTACTTTTTGTGTCAATTTTATATATTCTTAATAGTGAAATGGTTTTGATTTAAGTTTATAAGTCATTTCATGCAAAAAATATTTATGGGACTAAAATCGTATCCCCTGTTTTTAGCCATATATTAGTGTCTAGCGCCTCACCCTCAATTAATTCATCATAATCAATGGATATGACTTTTTGACCGTTTTGGCCGCCACGCAACACCTTTAATTCATCCGTTTCAGCAAATTTATCAAGTCCTCCAGCCAAACTTAGCGCCTGCATCACAGTCGTTGGGCCACTCAACAAGATTGGTCCTGGCTTTAGCACTTTACCTATCACGTATACGAGATTTCCACCGATGCTAGATATCACCACTGTTACTTGTGGATCTGGGAGATAGACTTTTAATTTTTCGGTAATCAGTTTTTCAACTTCTGGTGTTGTAGAACCACCTACCTCAACTCGTCCAGCTAATGGAAATGAAATGCTACCATCAGGCAAAACTCTAATTTCTTTTTTGAGGCTTTCTTCACCCCAAACAGAAACGTCCAAAATATCACCCTCATTAAGTTTATACATCTCCTTTGGCTCTGCAGCAAAAGCTACACCAGAAAAGAGAAAGCTAGCCAAAATAACTGAAAAATAGTAATTCGTATTTAAGTTGATATTCATGTGTTACTCCCAAATAAAACAATAATATACGTGAAACAATAATATAAAAAAAAGGGCATGTCGCCCTTTTCAATATAAAAAGCAGATAATTAAAGTGATTTATATCATATTTTTGCTAAATGTATCATTTAATACAAAAATATAGTATTGAAAAAGGTTATATTTGACTTTCTGATTCTATAATGTTTACGCCATTACTCAATAGCCCAACTGGGTATTTTTATTCAATTTATTAGTTTGAAATTTAATAAGCGCCTTTACCTGTAAAGGCGGTTACTGTGCGCATTAAAATCGATAAATCTAACCATATTGACCAGTTATTAATATATTCGATATCAGATTCGATTCGTTTTGTCATTTGGTCGATCTCTTTGGTTTCACCTCGATATCCACGCACCTGAGCTAACCCAGTAATACCCGGCTTAATATTATGTCGCGCATAGTAGTCACTGATACGTTGTGAATAAACCTCATCATGCTGTACAGCATGAGGTCTTGGCCCAACCAAGGACATGTCACCTTTGAGCACGTTAAATACTTGTGGTAATTCATCTAAGCTTGTTCTACGAATAAATGCACCCACTCTTGTAATGCGAGGGTCGTTTTTTTCAGCTTGCTTCAGCGTTTGACCGTCATCTTCTGGTTGGTTGATTCGCATACTACGAAATTTCCAAATGCTGAATGTTTTACCATTCCAGCCTGTTCTATTTTGCCTGAAAAAAACAGGTCCAGGGCTATCAAGCTTGACTGCAATAGCAACCACTATTAATACAGGGGTTATCAGTAATAAGATTAAAAACGATAAAACCTTATCCTCTACGGCTTTACCAAGTTTGCTTACACCTGTTAAAGGCGTTTCAGATAAGGTTAATACTGGAATTCCAGCAATTTCTTTTACGCTGTGATTAATTAGTCTGAGTGAAAAAATATCTGGTATCCAATGAATAGTGACATGCTTGTCTAGCAGCACAAAATACAATTCTTCTAATACGCGTGATGATTCTAGTGGTGTAACAATATAAATAGTATTGATGTCGTGCTCATCAATTAAATCAGATAACTCAGCTACTTTTCCTAAATGAATTGTACGGCTTTTAGGATAATCATTTAGTTCGGATTTTTGCGTTTTTCGATGATTATTCGCCTCTTCTTCAATCGACACATTGCCAATCACACGCTCGTTTAGCCATGGATTTGAAGTAATTTTATGTTCTAAATAATTGGCTAATTGCCCTTGCCCAACAATAATTACGTTATCAGTTACCTGCGAATGCTTATTGATGCGGCGATGGATTGTTCGAACTGCATAATGAATAATACTTTGTAAAATAAATCCTACTATAAATAGCTCAGTAATAAAAATGCGTGAATAAGCATCACTTTGTTTTGTTAAAAAACCTAAAACAAACAAAGCTAAAAAACTAATCGACCAAGCGTTGAATAGGCTAAATAATTTTGCAGTAAAACTTGAGCTGGTACGATAAATAGCAAAGCGGTCGTACATCACAGAAACCATACCCAATAGTACCAACATCAAAATCACATAATTTTGCGTTAAGTATCCAATATTTATTTGTATGAAAAACCATGCAACACCTAAAATTGCAATGCCGTCTAACAACGGTTGCAATACATTAATAAGGCTGCGTCTGCGTTGAAGTACAGACCTTGATTTAGATCGAATTACCATAAGGCGATACTACAGTTTAAATGAGTCTTTGCGGTGCATATTTTGCAACAGCTTGCGCTCTGCATGATACATCTAGTTTTTGGAAAATACGTTTTAAGTGGTTTTTAACAGTATTAGGGCTAATAGTTAAAATCATACCAATTTCAAAATTGGTTTTGCCTGTTTTTACCCAATGTAAAATTTCATGCTCGCGCTCACTTAAACCACCAAGATTAAGTTCTTCAATTACTTCTTCTTCCGTTACTGGTGTTTCCATATATTCAACACGACGCAAAGCTGAATCAACATGCGGCATTAATAATCCTAATACAGAATGTTGTACTTGAAATTCACGAGCCTTATCAAAAAAGACATAGATACAATCATTTTTACCACGGGTGTCTCGCACGCCATAAACCAACAGCGAGTTCATGCCAACCAATTTACGTGTGAATGGTGTAGGCGACTGTGCATTAATGCCAGCTGCATCAAAAAAGTTAATACGGAACCATCTTTCGCCATTATCCAACCAGCGCTGATGTAAATTTGACATCAGGTATGCAAACACACCGGGCGCATCAATTAATTTTTGTGTGCGAATATCATCAATATTAGATGACACATCGAAATTAAGATCTCCAGCAGCAAAATCACCCCAGGCTGCGACTAAAATATCATGCGGAAGCACTTCATTCACACTGCCTTGTAACCAGTTGAAAAAATCCACATGTTTTTGAACAGAAAATGATTTTTGAATCACTTTAAAAACCTGTTCCCAATTTTGGTTAGTCGTATTGTTGTTCATCACTGCATTCCTCTCACGATACATATCGATTAGATGAGGAAACAATTGCATTTTTAATACCACCTTTTTAAATTTTATTTTTTTATTTAAATCAACAGGTTATGAAATACATGCGGCGAGTAATTTCTCACTTAATGATAAAACATCGTCAGGCATGTCATCTGTTCGACACTGTACAACAAATTAAGCAGAGTGCTTAAAGTTAATCATTTTTAATCATTATGACGGTATGATTCGAATTTTATTGAATCGATACGTCACTTTTTTACAGCGCATAGATAGCGGGCAGATTACGCCACCAACCATATACATCCATGCCGCAACCAAAGACATATAGATTAGGCACCATTAAACCTACATAGTCGGCGTGAATAGGTTTATGAATTTCGAGTTTTTTTTCGGCTAAAACAGCAATTTTAATATTTTTTGCGCCTAATTTTTCGCATTCATCAACAATAACTTTTAAGGTTATGCCTTCATCTAAAATATCATCCAATATTAAGACATTTCGCTGATGGATTGATTTTTTGGGCTTAACCAGCCATTCAACTGCGCTACCATCAATTCCATGATAACGAGTTGCGTGAATGTAATCAAACTCAAGCAGAAAATCTAACTGAGGTAATAATTGCCCTGTAAAATAAACTCCACCACCCATTACACATAAAACCACAGGCGGCTCGCTTGCGTAATCTGCATTTAGTTGAGCGGCCATCTCCGTGATTGCCTGATTAACGTTATGCTGGCTATGAATTAACTGCGCATTTTTTTTATAATCTTTTGGTTTGATATTATCCATTTGCATAGTTACAGTTTTATTGCTTTTAAATAGTTCGCAAAATCTTTTGCAATTTCCGGATGCTTAAGCGCTAACTCCACATTCGCTTTCATAAAGCCGAGCTTGCTACCACAATCGAAACGTTTACCATTAAACCGATACGCATAAATAGGCTCTACCTGTATCAGATCTGATATACCATCGGTCAATTGAATTTCACCACCTTTGCCTGGCTTTACTTTTTCTAAACAATCAAATATCTTCGGCGTTAAAATATACCGCCCAACCACAGCCAAATTAGATGGGGCATCTGCAGGCTTTGGCTTTTCTACAATACTTTTAAGTTGTAATAAATTCTCACTCACATTAAACGCATCCACAATGCCATAACTGGCTGTTTCTGACGGCAATACATCTTCAACACCTAAAATTGAACATCGTTTGTCTGCGTATACTGCTGCCATTTGCGCAGTAGCACCTGGCGCCGCATCGATTAAATCATCCGCCAAAATTACGCTAAAAGGAGAATCGCCTACTACTGGCTTAGCACACAACACGGCGTGGCCTAAACCCAGCGCTTTAGGTTGACGAATAAAAATACAAGAAACATGCGATGGCAATATCGCTTTTAGTGCTGCTAGCATTTCCTTTTTGCCACTGGCTTCAAGCGAAGCCTCTAACTCACTCGCATTATCAAAGTGATCTTCAATAGATCTTTTATTACGCCCTGTAATAAAAATAAGTTCGGTAGCACCGGCGGCTATTGCTTCTTCAGCCGCATATTGAATCAATGGCTTATCAACAATTGGCAACATTTCTTTAGGACTAGCCTTAGTAGCAGGCAAAAATCGCGTGCCTAAGCCAGCAACAGGAAAAACCGCTTTTCGTATCATATTCATATTATTCTCATTGTTAATGCAAAGTATTTTGTTCGTTAACCATCTCAGGATGCATGATTAAGCTTGGTTGTTGCGGGCTATATTCTTCTACCCAAGATTTCAGCTCATTTTTAATGTTAACTTCATTCGCACTTTGGGATTGGTTAATCCATTTTAATAGTTTTTTTACCCACGCTTTACTCACTGGCCGCGCTAAGGCAATGCGTAATTTTTCATGGCGCGTCGGCATGGTGTGCTCATCATCCGCCAACAGCTCCTCATAAAGCTTTTCGCCTGGGCGCAAACCCACATATTCAATTTTAACATCTTCTAATTGCAAGCCAGATAGCCGAATCATATCAGTGGCAAGATTAGCGATTTTAACGGGTTCACCCATGTCTAGCACAAAAATCTCGCCACCGTTGCCCATTAAGCCTGCTTGCATCACCAACTGTGCGGCCTCAGGTATTGACATAAAATAGCGCGTAATTTCTGGGTGTGTGATGGTAATGGGACCGCCTTGGGCAATTTGCTCTCTAAACTTTGGAATCACACTACCACTACTGCCTAGCACATTGCCAAAGCGCACAATCACAAAACGTGTACTGCCATCTTTAGAAGAATCATTCTCTTGTAAGCCCTGACAAACCATCTCAGCCAAACGCTTGCTTGCTCCCATTACATTGGTTGGGTTAACTGCTTTATCAGTTGAAATCAGCACAAACTTCTCAACGTTAGCTTCTTTACATGCTTGAGCTAAAGTATAAGTCCCTACAACATTATTCGATAAAGCCTCACAAACATTGCCGTTTTCCATAAGTGGCACGTGCTTATAAGCGGCAGCATGAAACACAACAGATGGCTGATACTGAGTAAGCAAATCTTTAACACGATCGCTATTTTTCACATCTCCAGTTACATAAATCAACTTAACTGCAGATTTTTGACGGCTAAATTCTTGCTCCAAGTTATAAAGCGCAAATTCTGAGATATCTAAACACACCAATGTGCTGGGTTTATATTTCAAAATTTGCCGGCAAAGCTCTGATCCAATTGAGCCGCCTGCCCCGCTTACTAAAACTGCGTTATGCTCGATTAATTGCTGTAAACCCGTGCTGTCTAACTTAACCGCATCGCGACCCAATAAATCTTCGACATCTACTTTTCGAACTTGTGAAATATTGACTTTTCCACTGATTAAGTCATCAAAAGCAGGCACTGTTAGTACTGTCACACCAGCCTCATTGGCTAATTCTACCGCGCGTTTTCTTATTTGGTGCGATGCTGACGGCATCGCTACAATTGCATGCTGCACAGAAAATTGATTAGCAAAAAATGAAAGCTGGTTTAGGGCACCCAATACTTTAATGCCTTGCAGATGTCGGCCTTGCATCGTAACGTTGTCGTCAAGCATACCGACTACTCGCCACTCTGTGCTTCTTGCCAAGTCTTTCACTAGCGCAATTGCTGCCTCACCTGCGCCGAGCACTAGTACTGGCCTGCCCTGCAGCACCGTGGTGCCATACAGACGATGCTCTTGCCAAGACCGGTAAGCAAACCTACTTCCGCCCATCATTAAAATAATGAGAAGTGGATTTAACAGTAGAACTGAACGAGGGACGACTGGGAATTTAAAAATAATTAAAAGAAAAGAGATTAATATTGCAGACAGGGCTGCTGCTAATACGATACGTTTCAAATCTGGCAAGCTAGCAAAACGCCAGATTCCTTTGTAAAGCCCGCAACGAATAAATGCAGCTATTTGAACTGGCACTACTAATATCAAACTTGGCCAAAATGCATGCCAAAAACTATCTGGAATTTCAAAGTTAAACCTAAGCTGAAATGCCATCATCCAAGCAATACAAGCCACTAAAAAATCATGAGCAATGGCAAAGATTCCACGATTTTTTACTAAGTATTTGTAATTAAAAATCATGTTTATTTACTTTAATCTAGAAAGTGTATCTTGTATTTTTGTTAACATTTGATTCAATTCGGATGTCGCAATTGTATGATGCACCAATAAGCAAAATGCATTGTCCATAAAAAGTGATGCATTTGGGAGCTTATTAAAAGGTTTAGATTGAATGCCCTCAAATGCTTTTTCACGATATATTTCTGAGCAAGTGCCATGAAAACATGGCACCCCAGCATCAGTTAAAAGATTAACCAATAAATTCCTTAAATCTTTATTGCATAAACCTGCTTTGTAAATATTGAAACTTACTTTGGCATACAACCGGTAATAAGCATTTAAATTGCCTTTACTGTCAGCCATTGTAGGCACATCAATAAAATTGAATTGCTTTAAAGTGTGAGTGATTGCCTTAGCATTGGTATTTCTTTTATTAATCCAAACAGGTAGTTTACTTAGCTGTCTTAATCCTATTGCTGCCTGAAATTCAGTCATTCTAAAATTAGAGCCTGTGGTTTCAGTAAGCCATCTAAAACCCACCTCATGCTGTTGATTATAAACTGCATCATAACTGCGGCCTATATCTTTATAAGCCCATGCTTTTTTATAAACATCTTCATCGTTAATAAGCAACATCCCGCCTTCACCACCAGTAGAGATAATTTTATCTTGGCAAAAGCTAAAAATTGCAGCATGTCCCCAAGCACCAACTGGCATATTTCCGACAAATGCACCATGCGCTTGAGCACAATCTTCAATCACAAGCAAATTGTATTGGTTAGCTAACGCCATAATGCTAGGCATATCACACGGCCAACCACCAATGTGCACGGGAATAATAGCTTTAGTTTTATGTGTGATTAATGGTGCTATTGTTTCTGCACAAATGTTACCACTATCAATATCTACATCAGCAAATACAGGCGTTGCGCCTACTAGTAAAACACAACTAGCAGATGCAACATAACTTCGACTTGCCACAATGACTTCATCGCCTGCACTGATACCTAGTGACCTCAGCGCTAATTCTAGTGCGACTGTGCCATTTGAAAGTGCGATACCAAATTTTTTACCTACCGATTTTGCATATGTTTCCTCAAATTCCTTACCTAGTGTACCTGTCCAGTAATTGACTTTACCAGTCAATAAAGTTTGACTTGCAGCTTCAACTTCATCAGGTTCATAGTAGGGCCAAGGGGATATATATGGGTGATTGAGCATAATATAATTTTATTTTTTGCTATTATTTTTAGATAGAATTTTGGCTGGGTTACCTACCACTGTCATACCAGCAGCTACATTTTTTGTAACTACTGCGCCAGCACCAATAACTGCGTAATCTTCAATGGTTAACCCTGGCAAAACTACCGCGCCTGCCCCAATTAGTACGCCTTTACCAACTTTAACGCCTCCACCCAAACTAGAAAGTGGCGCTATATGACAATAATCGCCCACTGCACAATCATGATCTACAACTGCTGCATGGTTAATAATACAGTGATGCCCTATTTTAGCATCTGGGGCGACAATTGACCTTGCAGCAAAAAATGACCCCAAACCAATTTGGGCCGTTTTAGAAATAATTGCTGCAGAATGAATAACGCTGTAAAAATTTGAATTTTCTAAACTGATAGCAATTAACTCTCTCGTTTTACAATCCCCGATTGCTAAATGCAAAGAAACTTTGTTCATTTCAATACTAGATAATCGACTTACATTTAAATCAGCACATGTAGAAATCGGCCTATCATCAATAAAACCTTCGCATATCATATCTGCAACCTGCATTGCGTCTAAAACCACTCTGCCATGCCCGCCCGCACCATATATATATTTAAGCATTATTGATTTTGGCTACCTGTAAATTTACTCATTGTTGCTTCGCCAGCAGCATTAACATCATCTCGCTTGAGCACTTTTTTGATGGTTAACATGATAATTTTTATATCCAGCCAAAATGATTGATTGTCCACATACCAAACATCGAGTTTAAACTTTTCTTCCCAGCTAATTGCATTTCGACCATTTACCTGAGCCCAACCTGTAATACCTGGCTTAACGTTGTGGCGGCGCGCTTGCTCTTTACTGTACAAAGGCACATATTCCATCAGCAATGGTCTTGGGCCAACCAAACTCATTTCACCATTAAGAACATTCCATAAACTTGGTAGCTCATCTAAGCTTGTTGAACGAACAACTCTCCCAAAGTTTGATAACCGTAATGCATCTGGTAACAATATACCTTGCTCATCCTTTTTATTGCTCATGGTGCGGAATTTATAAATATGAAAAGGCTTCGCGTGCAAACCAGGGCGCAATTGTTTAAACATAACAGGTCTGCCAATTTTTAAGCGAATAATCAAAGCAATCACCAAAATTAATGGTGCAAACATTAAGCTTACAGCAACCGCTATTAACAAATCAAATGCTCTTTTAACCATGTTATTAAGGTAAGTTTTTTCTGTAAAAATCCACCCAAGCTTGCGTAATTAAGTGATTATCAAAATCTTCGGCTGCTCGCACTTGTGCTTTATGGCCTAATTTTAATCGCAATGTCGAGTTGTTAAGCATATTTTGCAGACAATTATTAATTGCATCTACATCACCTGATGTATGCAGCAAACCAGTTTCATGGTCTATAACCGCATCAGTAATGCCATAAATACGCGATGCAATAGTGGGAATTCCAATTGCTGCTGCTTCAATTATCACACTACCAAACCCCTCGCGATAACTAGGCAAACAAAGCACATCAGCTGCAGACATATAGTCTTCAGGTGTGTTGGTATACCCTACAAAATGGATATTATTATTTTCAGTTTTTGCTAGACGTGCAATCTGAGTTTGCATATTTTGTTCATCTGGTCCTACGAATAACAAATATGCTTCGTTGAAACTTGTACCACTCCATGCTTGTGCCAAATCAAGCACCCCTTTATCTTTTGTTAGGCGCCCAACAAACAAAAAAACTATCGCATGACTTGGTATTTTTAGTTGCTGCCTAATTGCAGCCCTCGATTCCTGATTAAATTTGAACTTAACTAAATCAACACCTGAAATAGAGCCATTTGCAAATACATTACACTTTTCTATCGGAATGACATTTTCATCAACCAAAAACCAACACTGTGACGGGCTATCCACAATAATTTTAGTAGCAAAAGAAGCAATAAGCCAATCAAACCGTTTTAATAAAAATCGCTTAAAACCTATTTTTGTTATCCATACTTGTCCAGTAAATGTATGTACGCGCAAAGGTACACGCACTATCCAACTGGCTAACATTGCCAACAAACCTGCTTTTGGTGTGACGGAATGAATTGCAGAGTAGTCTTGCCGGTAAAATATTTTTACTAATTGAATCAAACAACTAACGTCTGATATCAGATTAATATCTCTCGCGATTGCTAACGGAATAACTTTCGCCTGTATATCCTGCTCATTCAAAAAATTGGGATTATTAGTATTTACCATCACCGTCACTTCATAAAACTCACATAGTGCCCTCAAGTGGTTCAATAAAAATGCTTTCACAGCAAATTCTGCAGTCACCACAAAGCATATTTTCTTCATTTGAATGTTTCAACCAACTTGATAAAAACATCTTTAATAACTCTTGAAACAAGAAGAACAATTGCAAAAACACTAAATACTGGTTGGCTAAATCCAAAAAATTTTAATTGAAACTTAAAAAGTGCCCACCTAGTTTTAATAGATTTAACTAAGTTAATTTTATTGCGTGAGCGATACTGAATTAATGTTTCATTAAGACATACAAACTCACTATGCTTGTAAGCCCTAAGTAGCAGTTCCTGATCCTCACAATAATAAGGGGCTGGTATTGCGTATTTATGGGTTTTAAACCATTGTAATTTACCAAACCATGAAGGATGTGGCATATAAAAACCTCGCCAAGGTTTAGCGCAAATTTGTTTATGTGATGATACAAATGGCAACTGACCAGTTACCTTACTTTCAGCATCAATAATTTCAGCACGAGTTGCCACTAAATCTAAATTGGAATTAGCTTTAAAAGCTGCCAACTGCAACTCAAACCGCTGTGGATAAGAAGTATCATCTGAATCTATTCGTGCAAAAAAATCGCCCTGCGCCAAATCTATTGCCTGATTTAATCTAAAAGCTATGCCTTTATTTGCAGAATCCCTAAATATCTTAATTCGATCATCTTTAATATCTGCAAGAGTATCAATTGCATTATCAGTTGAACCATCATCAATAATAAGCAACTCCCAATTTCTAAAAGTTTGATTAATGATAGATAAAACAGCTGGCCTCAAAAATTGACCGCCGTTAAATACTGGCATGGCAACAGTAACCAAAGGCTGCAGATGATGAACTGTTTGATCATTTATCTGTTCGGTCATTTGCATTTATAACTGCACCCAACTCTGTGGAATTAAGTCATTCGTTTCAATATCACCCGCAAACCATTTTTTTGGGGCAATAACTATTTTCTCAGAGTTAGAATTCAACCAAGCACCCCACCAACTAAACGAACTATTTGCAATAATATGATGTTTGCACAAACTCATCAAACGCATATCGTTGTAACTTTCAGCACCACTGTTATGGTCTACATATACGCTTTTCTCAGCCAGCGCTAAATTAGCTTTCACCCAATCCATATCATCTGAAAATATAAAAAAAACAGGATTATTTAACTTAATATTAATGTGGCTAATAGCTGCTTTGTAATAATCAAGTGAACAAACACCAATATGCGCATTTTTAGCATTAGTCACATAATCACCTCGCCGCACATGCAAACTCACTGCGTTTACTTGCGCAATGTGTGCGGCAATCTCACTATTTTTTTTTGAAAGAGGTAACTTAAAATTAAACTCAGAACGGACTTTATCTGCAAACTCACTAAAGTATCTTTCGCTTTGCCAATAACCATCAATATAGCTATTACCTTTTATCTGATTAAAGCCGCCCCAGTAACTAAAATGCGGTTCAACAATGTAATTTTTGTGTCTAGCGTATTTGAGATGAGGCTTTCTAAATAAGCGTCGCGCAAAAGCAGATTGTTGCCAGCCTATAACCTCAGTTACATCCTTATTTAATGCTGGTTTTGCGCAAATATTAAATAATCGATCTAACTCAAAACCCTGATGCAATTTGTAACCTGAAAAATCTCTTATGTCCACTTTTAGTGTGCATCTTAGCTTGTTTGAAAGCGCTAATGCAGCAGCGTATTGGAACATTTGATTACCTAAGCCACCAATAATGTTACTAATAATCAAAGGTTAGCTCTATCTAAAAGATATGAAATACCACGTCTTAGAAAGCTTTTTCTCTTAATTAAAAAACTTTCAGGCAATACGTCATCCAAATTTTTAGCTTTTTCAACTAAAAATTCCTTATAAAACTCAAAACCCTCAAAGAATACAATTTTATTTGCAACACACAGATCACTCCAACCCAACTCAAGAGATTTTCTAAGAAAATCAGAAATCGGGGATAGTTCTGACAAAGACGTCTCTACTTTTGGCAGGTATTTTAATGTGTTATTTGTAAAATCATATTTAACTAATTGGAGATGCACATCAAAATTATATAAATACTCATAAGTGGCAAGGGGATACTCTATGTATCCACGCCCACCACTAACACGAAGTAATTCCGCTATAAACAGTTGAGGGTCTGAGACATGCTCAATCACGTGGCTACAGATAACGTAATCAAAAGTGTCATCATCAAATGGGAAGAGGCCCCCACTGTAGTGGTGCACCTTACGTGAGCCAAAAGATGGATCCTTTAACACTCCACCTCGTTGAGATATTTTCTTACTATCTGAATCAAAGTCTAACTCAAGAAATTCATTGGATCTTTGATAAGGAGTAGAACCAGGACCAACTTCCAGTACCAAATCATTCGGTTTTATAGATTTAATCTTTTCAGGAAAAAACAAAGTTTGATAACCTCACTGTTGTAATTATATTTATTTAAGTTTCCAATTTTCCCAAACAAACTCATAACACCAAGTCTCCTGATGCGTGAGTGCAAGCTGAAGCCTAAGTTTATTTCTTCTTTCAATCGCGTTTGGTACGAAATTGTGAAACTGAATCTGAATATTTTTAACGAGTTTGATAGTGTTATTTTTAATCATATGCTCGAGCAAATCATATTCTCCACCTTCTATATTTATTTTCATTAAATCAATTTGTTTAACGCCTAATGAAGTTAGTAACTCATCAGAAAATTCACATATTTCAGCAGAAACCACTTTACTTTTTGAGTTAATATAAAAACTAGAGTTATCTCCACCTAGAGATATTGATAGCTTTTCATTCTTATCAGATAGGCCATATGCCAACACCTGAACTTTCTTGTTATTGCAAAACCTTGTTTTAATATCATTTGCAAAATCAGGAACTGGTTCAAATATAAATATATTAGATTCGAATTTTTGATATATGTCTGAAGCCCATGAGCCCTCATAACCACCAACGTCAAAAACTACTGAGTTTTTATCTAAAGAGTAATCTAGGCGCAAACTTCCATCTGCCTGCTCTAAAAACCATCTTTTTACTTCTGGCAAAAATCTATCCCCAAGAAAAACCCAACGGCAGTAGTTTCTAAGTTTGTTCTTAATTTTATCTAGTAATGTCATGTTTAATTTTAAGTACTGTAATAAGCTGATAAATTGAAGTTATTTTAAATTATTGGTTGTTTCGTTAATGTTCGGAATTAACCATCCCAAACTAAAAAATAAGCCAACTGCATTGATTGTTATCCACCCTAAAGATGCACCAACCATACCAAATTTAGTGACCATTAACGGTATTGAAATAACGCTCGCAATTAATGAAATTAAGTTAACTTGTAGTACCTTAAATAGCTGGCCTTTGGCTATCCAATTTATATAGCCAATTGTATAAAGCGCATTAAGTGCTGTTCCAATTAACAAAATACTGAGCACTGAGTATACCTGTTGTGCAATTTCAGCACTTTTTAACCACCATTGCAAAAAAACATACCCTGCAAAATAAAAAATTATACCCATGATTATTATCATAATTGCTACTAGTTTTGCATATTTAAAATTAAAACTTCTTAGCGCTTCAACTTCGTGTCTGAGCTTTACCACATGTGGAATTACGGCATTTACTACTGGATAAAGCAACTGCAAAACGCCAGTTGCAAGCGTTGAAGCGATTACGTAGTAACCAAACGCTTCTACCGAAACCATACCACTTAGGATAAGTTTGTCCATTTGTACTGTAAGTGCGCCAAGAAGTGTGGCACCTGACATACCAATTACAGGCAGTAGCATTCTTTGCATTAAGGGCTTATCCCAATGTATTTTTGATCTCTTGAGATGTAATGTTTTCCATGCATAAAAACCTCTAATTAATGTCTCTAATGCTACAACCAATACATGCCAAACAATATAAGCTGACAAAGTTGGCCATTTAGAAACCACAATTACTGCACCAAGATGTTTTATCACTGCACCTAAAGTCATTATTGAATTTAATAAGACTTGAGCTTGAATACCTACTAACAAGCTACGGTATACAGAGCCTGGAAACTGAAAAACAAAAATAGCTGCGGCTCCAATTATTGCAATCTGAGCTTGATTTAAATCTATACCGTCAAGTTTTAGCCAATAATGTGAAATTTGATGCGATGCAAGTAAAACTATCAAACTCACAAGTATGGCGAAGCCCCAATATATGCGTTCAAATCCAAATAAAAGTACAGCTAATTGGCTTTGTTTATTTTGATTTGGCAAATTATGAGCTGCGAACTCTCTCACTAATGCTTGACTTATCCCAGCATCTAAAAGACTAAGCAAAGCCTGTAAAGTGACAATAAAACTGATTAAACCCCAAATATCACTTCCAAGGGAATGTAAATAATATGGCAATGCCAACATAGGCGCCAATACAACAAAGCCAGTACCTATATAATTTGCAAAAATATTTTTCTTTAAAAACATCAAGAAGAGAATTTATGCAATTGATTTAAGTAGTTTTTATAAGCCTCACGCAATCCATTGGCAAAACCGATTTTCGCTTTCCAACCTAATGAATTGATTAAACCCACATCCATCAATTTTCGCATTGTTCCATCTGGCTTGCTGCTATCAAACTCAATACTGCCACCATAACCAACCACTTCGCCAATTAGTTTACCCAGTTCTTTAATGGTTAAGTCATCACCAACCCCAATATTCACCAAAGGTGGCAACCCATCGTTTCTATCGGCTGCCAAGAGTTTTTTAAACTGCCCATCTGGAAGATTCATCAAATGCAAACAAGCATCTGCCATATCATCACTAAATAAAAATTCACGTCTTGGTGTGCCAGTTCCCCATACTGTTACTGAGGGCTGATGGTTAATTTTAGCTTGATGAAATTTGTGAATAAGCGCAGGTATTACATGACTATTTTCAGGGTGATAGTTATCTTCTGGCCCATACAAATTTGTGGGCATAGCAGCAAGATACTGCGTGTTGTATTGGCGATTGTAACTCCAGCACATTTCAATACCCGCTATTTTTGCTAATGCGTAAGGGCGATTTGTCGGCTCTAGCTCATCAGTCAATAAATACTCCTCTTTAATTGGCTGAGGGCAATCCTTTGGGTAAATGCAACTAGAGCCTAGAAATAATAATCTTTTAACGCTGGCTAAATAAGATTGATGTATAACATTGCTTTGAATAGCTAAATTTTCATAAATAAATTCTGCAGGGTAAGTATTGTTTGCATGAATGCCCCCTACTTTTGCTGCCGCTAAAATGACATATTCTGGTTTTTCTAATGAAAAAAAATCAGTGACTTTTAATTGATTAGTCAAATCAAGCTCTGGGTGGGTACGCGTTACAATATTACTGTAACCCTGCGCATTTAATTGACGCATTAAAGCCGAACCTACTAGCCCACGATGCCCTGCTATGTAAATTTTTGCGTTTTTGTCCATAAAGCAGATGTTTAATTTACTCGTGGTAATCCATGGCTTGATAGCCATGTTGTTTTACCAGTTCATCACGCTCTGCAGATTTATAATCTTCGCGTACCATTTCTGCCACTAGTTCATTGAATGTAATTTTAGGAGTCCAGCCAAGCTTATGTTTAGCTTTAGTAGGGTCGCCTAATAGCGTTTCAACTTCTGTGGGTCTAAAATATCTTGAATCTGCTTGGACTACGCATTGGCCTTGCCAATAGCCTTTTTCATCAACGCCAGTTCCACTCCATGTGATTTGCATGTTTAGTTCTTTAGCTGCCGCATTCACAAAATCGCGTACACTGTATTGCACACCTGTTGCAATCACAAAATCCTCAGCAACATCTTGCTGCAACATTAACCATTGCATCTCAACGTAATCTTTAGCATGGCCCCAATCACGCAAAGCGTCTAAATTGCCTAGGTACAGGCAATCTTGCAATTCAAGCTTAATGCGTGCTAAGGCGCGTGTTATCTTGCGCGTAACAAAGGTTTCACCACGAAGCGGTGATTCATGATTAAACAAAATGCCATTACAAGCATAAATGCCATAAGCCTCACGATAGTTTACTGTAATCCAGTAGGCATAAAGCTTAGCCACCGCATAAGGGCTGCGCGGATAAAATGGTGTGGTTTCTTTTTGTGGTGTTTCTTGTACTAGGCCATAAAGTTCAGAAGTTGAAGCTTGGTAGAACTTGGTTTTCTTTTCCATACCTAAAATACGTATGGCTTCTAAAATACGTAAAGTACCTATTCCATCAGCATTGGCAGTATATTCAGGCGTCTCAAAACTAACCGCCACATGGCTCATCGCAGCTAAGTTGTAAATTTCATCTGGTTGCGTTTGCTGAATAATTCGAATCAGGTTTGTTGAATCAGTTAAATCACCATAATGCAGCACAAAGTTCTTGTTATCCACATGTGGGTCTTGATACAGGTGGTCAATACGATCTGTATTAAACAGGGATGCTCTGCGCTTTACCCCATGAACGATGTAGCCTTTTTTTAACAAGAACTCTGCTAGGTACGCGCCATCTTGCCCTGTTACACCTGTAATTAATGCAATCTTATTACTCGTTGTATTGACCATCTTTTTGTTGTCTTCCAAAACTGTCATCTTATTAAATGATTAGAATTATTTGTTATAGCTAAGTTGGTAAACTTAGTGGTGGCTTTCAATTATTTGCTCATAAGTACCAATTTGTTTTACTTGCCCTCTTGCTAGCTCGATAATTTGTGAGCAGTTTTTTAGAGTGGTTAATCGATGCGCGATGATAATAATGGTTAGGTTTTCGCTTAAATTATCAATAGCTTGCATCACTGCTTGTTCAGTTTCGGTGTCTAGTGCGCTGGTTGCTTCGTCAAAAATAATCACATCGGCTTGTTTGTACAAGGCGCGCGCAATGCCGATTCTCTGACGTTGACCGCCTGATAGACGAATACCGCGCTCGCCAACAAAGGTCTTATATTGTGATGGCCAAGATTCAATCGCATCAGCAATTTGCGCTTGCTGGGCGGCTAGTTTTACACGTTCATAATCAATTTTAGCTTTTGGTACGCCAAAAGCGATATTTTCTGCAATGCTGGTATCTGCTAAAAAAATAGCTTGTGGCACATGTGCAATATGCGATTGCCACGCGCGTCTATTCAATGCATCCACAAGCACTCCATCTATCTCAAGCGAGCCTTCGGACGGCTCTAGCAAGCCCATCACAATATCTAGCATGGTACTTTTACCACCACCCGTTGAGCCAATGACACCTACCCTGCTACCTTTAGCAACGCTGATATCAATTTTGTTAAGCACCCATGCTGATTCGCTGCTGTAACGGAAAGAAAGTTGATTTAAGTTGATTGATTGCTCAAAAGGGAGCGGCTTTGGTATGGGCTGATTAACATATGCTGGTAATGGTTGATCTAACAATTCCAGAGCATCACGCAGCGATGCTTGACTGCCAACAATACTAGAGATGCTAGCATAAGTTTGTTGTAGAACTGGTAGCAAACGTTGCGAACCAAGTGCTAGTGCACCTAAAATGGGGATTGCTTTAGTGACGCCATCTGGTTGAAAAGCGAGTATGTAAGCCAGCACAGCAATTAACAACATACCTAGTGATTCCATTAAATAGCGTGGGGCAGCACCAATAAATGATTGATCGCCTGACGCACGCCGCATTGGAAAGTCTGAGTCACGGTAAATCTGACAGTAAACTGACTGAGTGCCGTCTATCAGCACGTCACGAATTCCAGATAATCCTTCCTGCAAAGATTTATGCACATTAGCACCTTCACGCGCGATGCATTCTCCTGTTTTAATTAAGCGTTTACGTGTGAGTTTTATGATTAATGTGTAAAGCAATCCAAAACTGCCAAAAGCGGTGAATGCAATTAATGGATTCACATAAACAATCGCAATCAGTATGGCGCTCATCATAAATAACGAGCTAATAATTGTTAAAATCGGTATTAAAGTGCCAAAAATCATGATGTTTGCTTTAGCTGTAATGCCATTGATTACTTCACTGCTATTACGCGACACATGAACCACATATGGCTGATATAGAGTTCGGCGATAAATATCGAGACTAATATCAGCACCTGTTCCAAAAGACAATCTCATGGTAGTCCAAACCAGCAACAATCTCATAGCACCAGCTGTTAACACTGCAGTACAAAACAAAACTGTGAGCGGCAATAGTAATTGCTCTGGCGAAGTGAGATTCAAAAAATTAATCATAGGTTGCGCTAATGCATGCTCAAAAACTTTTTGAGGCGCGGTTAATACACCTAAAAATGGCAAAATAGCACCAATACTAAACACTTCTGTAAACGAGGCAATAATCATCATAATCAATAGAAAGCCAAACTGCCTACGGCGCCTTAACGCCATGTGCTGCCAAAGCCTGCTAATTAGATTAAAAAGTGAGTTTTTTGATTGCATTTAAGTATTCATTCATTTAAGTCAGATAGTTACTAAAATAGTACCAATATTCATAAACTAAACGATGCGCCCATACGCGTCATCAAACCTAATAATGTCATCTTCGCCCACATAGTCGCCGCACTGCACTTCAATAATGGCGAGCGGCTCACTGCCTTTGTTTTCTAGGCGGTGTTTGTGCGTTTTTGAGATATAAGTCGATTGATTTTCGTTTAACGTGAATTCGATTTCATTGTTAGTGATTGTCGCAACGCCAGAAACTACAACCCAATGCTCAGCGCGATGTTTATGCATTTGCATCGATAACTTAGCCCCGGGGTTGACCACAATACGTTTGATTTTAAAGTTGGTACTTTCTTCTAGTATTGTATAACTGCCCCATGGTCGATAAACGGTTTGATGAATTTCGGTCAACGTTGGATTATGAATTTTTACCTGCGCAACCAAGGTTTTAATATCCTCGCTGCGACTTTTATCGCAAATCAACGTTGCGTCTGCAGTTTGAATCACCACCACATTATCTAAGCCTAAAGTGGCCAGCAAGCCTGTTTCTGTCCACAACAAACTATTACTGGTATCGTGCGATAGTACCTGGCCATGCGTGACATTATTTTGCGCATCTTTTTCATGGCGCTGGTAAATGGAATCCCAGCTACCTAAATCGCTCCACGCCATATCCACGGGCACTACTGCGACTTTTTCTGCTAGTTCGGCTAGGCCGTAATCCATTGAAACGTTATCAAAATTCGCATAAGTTTCGGCAAAATTCGCCTCGTTTATAGTGTTAACTTGTTGCGCCATTTCTGGTTGGTAATGTTGCAGCATTGCCGTAAATGCGCTTGCTTTAAACACGAACATGCCGCTATTCCACAAATAACCATCGCTTAAAAATTGCTTAGCTTTTTCAACATTAGGTTTTTCAACGAACTGATCAACCTTAAGTACTGGCAAAGCACTTTCGTATGCTAATTTTTCGCTGGGTTTAATATATCCATAGCCTGTTGCAGGTTCATGCGGCTTAATGCCTAACAGCACCAAATAATCATCATTTGCAACTAATTCTGCCGTTTGCCATGCCTGCAAAAATGTTTCGGTTTTATCAATTGCATGGTCAGATGCAAAAACCCCAATAATGGCGCTGGGGTCTTGCTGATGAATTTGATGTACCGCCCATGCAATTGCAGGCAAAGTGTTTCTAGCACAGGGTTCAGCCAGTACATTACGCACCGACTCTGGCGCCACTTCTGCTAATTGACCTTTTACTTCAAATTTATGATCTTCGTGTGTTACGGTAAACAAATTAGAAGCAGAAACATGCGCCAACAAACGCTGCGTCGTTTGTTGCAATAAAGTTAATTCGCCATTAAGTGCTAATAATTGCTTAGGGCGCAAAGTACGTGATAGCGGCCATAGACGAGTGCCAGAGCCACCGCATAAAATAATTGCATATCGATTTAACTGCGTACTCATCGTTGATTAATCTCCATATGATGGAACTTCATATTTGATGTTTGATTTGCATCTTTACGTAGCTCTTCAATTTCAACCTGCAAGTTAGCATATTCTTGCAGCTTAAGTTTTAAGAAGCGCGCAGTAATTACCGATTTTTCTTCAATACCTTTTGGTGTTAACAAATACATATAAGCAAGCTTATTTTGACTATTGCGAAAATTGGTCGCTTTTAACAAACCAACGTCAATTAAGGCTTTTAAGCAAAAATTAACACGGCCCAAGCTAATTTCTAATTCGCGCGCTAAATCGCGCTGGCTAATTTCTGGGTTTGCTTCCAAAATTTTCAGAATTTTATAGCGGTATTCGTCTGTTAACACGATAATAATCACCGTTCATCAATTGAACGATAGTGTAACAATCTTTAATTGAATAATGCAAGTAAAACTTGTAATTAAGTGATTGATTAATATCAATACTTAACACAATTTTTTGACTAAAAAATACCAGTAAACTTCTTGATTTCACGTTGCTGACGTTTAGTTGGTCGCCCCGCACCTCTTTCCCTAATACCATAATCGGCTTCACGGGTTATTTTGGCGTTTTCACGCTTAGTTTTACTTTGCTCCGTTTCGGCATACAAAAGCGCTGCTTCTGGTGCGCCGCGGCGAATATTGGACAAGCCCGTCACTTCAACTTCGATTTCAAACTCTTTACTACGTATGCTAATCAGCATACCAGTTTTAATTTCTTTGGCTGTTTTAGCGCGATCACCATCTACACGCACTTTGCCGCTATCTACCGCATCTGCGGCAATACTTCGCGTTTTATAGAAGCGCGCCGCCCATAGCCATTTATCCAAACGGCATTTGCTGTCATCTTTTTCAATAGCTTCTTTCAATGATGCGAACTTAATTGATTAAATTGAGTTGTTTCTGCTGTTGATAAGGTTGGTTGCTTTCTAGCGTTTTACGATACTTAGCCAATACATTTTGCACATGCCCCATCACCGAATTAAGCATGTAAATGCCTGTAGCATCTTGGCTACCTGCCGCCAAACCTGTCAAATACTCAATACCTTCTAGCACATGGTCAATGGTAATAATATGAAAATCGCCCTGCTCTACTGCTTTAATCACAGCGGCATCTAGCAACAAATGGCGCTGATTACGTTTAGGAATAATCACGCCCTGTTTACCGTTTAGCCCTAATGCTTGGCATACTCTAAAATAACCTTCAATCTTTTCGTTAACGCCGCCAATTGGCATGACTTCGCCAAATTGATTAAGCGCACCAGTGACTGCAATACCTTGGCTAATTGGCAAGCCAGCCAAAGCAGAAAGCAGCGCAAATAGCTCCGCACAAGAAGCAGAGTCTCCCTCTACACCGTTATACTCCTGCTCAAATACCAATGACGCATTAAGGCTTAACGGCGCTAAATGGCTAAAGCTAGCACTTAACCAGTTTTGTAGAATGAAAATACCTTTATCATGATTCGGCCCGCTCATATTCACTTCGCGGTCAATATTAATCAAGCCTTTGCCGCCCGGGTAGCAACGCGCGGTAATGCGAATCGGCGAACCAAAACTGGCATCGCCCAACTCTATATGTGTTAAGCCATTAACTTGCCCAACCACCTCACCATGCACTTGAATCAACAGTTCATTGTCAATAATCGAATCACGAATTTGCAATTCAAAATATTGATTACGCGTCGATTTAGCTTGTATCGCAGCTTGCACATGGTCTGCTGTCACCAAATCGGCGCCACCAGAAAACGCAGCGCTTTCTAAAATTAGGCGCTCTAAAAATGCAAAATTGGTACTGATGCGCGTTTGGTCTTCCTCTAAGCGCTGCAAGGCGCCAATTAAGGCGGCCACTGCTTCCTTGGTAAAATGTGCAGTTTGGTGTTGTGCACATTTTTGCGCCACAAAGCCAGCAATTGCTGCATAATTTTCAGGCGTGGCCGAAATACGCTCTGCAAACTCTACTTTTATAGGGAAATAATTAAAAAAATCGGGTTGCTCATCCAAGCAATCGTAAAAATCTTCGCGTGTTGCAATCAGCACCAGCTTCACTTTAAGCGGCAACAAGGTATTATTGGCCACATAACCACTGCTTTGCGCATTGTTACCAGCGTCTTCAATTTGCAAGCTGCCATTGCGTAAAAACCGATGCAATTTTTCAATCATTTGTGTGCCATTTTGCTCATCATTAAGCAAATCGCGCAAATGCAACAACAACATTCCGCCATCTGCTTTGTGCAAATTACCCGCACGCAAGCGGGTGAAATCGGGTGAAATCGCGCTATCTGATGCGCTTTCTACTGCGCCAAACAAAGATTGCAGACTGGGATCGTTATCAACAACAATCGGTTGGCTTAACTGTTGGTCAAATGTGGCGCGATTATCTACCAGCACATTCACTCTAAAACGCGCAAAAAAAGCCTCATTAATCAACCCCTCTAAAGCGTTGTCTGATTCACCAATACTTGATGGTTGCCATGCCTTTAAATAGGAAACGACTTCATGTTTAAGCAATTTAAAATAGTTGCTTAATTGTGATTCACAGGCGGCGAAAGTTTGATTTAAAACGGCAATTGTTTTATCCAGCCACTCTTCAGCCAGCGTAAGCATATTTTGCGCGTTTTCTGTTGCCACAAAGTTAGGCATTTCCAGCATCAGCGCGCGCGCAAAACCATCCATTTCAGTGCGCAGTTTTGCTGCGTAAGAAACCGGTAGTTTAATTAAAGTGGGTTGATTAGGCTGCTCAAAGTGATACAGAGCGACAAGGTCTGACAGTTGAATACCTTTTTGCGCTAGAGCATTATGTTTAGATGCCTCATACATCGCGCTATTCATCAAAGAGGTACGTCCACTGCCTTGCGCGCCCAATACCAATAGATTAAAGCCAGATTGCTGCATTTTCAGACCAAACAAAGCCGATTTTTTTGCCTCGCTCTGCGCCACCCAGCCATGGATGTTGGGCTGATAGCCTGCGCTATTTTCAAGTAAATCTGCGGTACTATTGAACGTTAAATTACTTAACGAAATAGTAGCGTTTAAATCAGCTGGCTTTAATTTTTGCATAATTAATTTTTTGTTTTAGGTTTGAGTCTGGCTTGTTGCTAGATAATAAATTGAGTTTTATTTTAGGTTTTACTTTTGCCACTGTTTAAGTGCTAAATCGTCGCTTGGTTTTGCTTCTACCCAACGCTCGCCGAGTGATGTGGCTTCTTTTTTCCAAAATGGCGCCTGTGTTTTCAAAAAATCCATGATAAATTCGCAGGCATTAAAAGCCTCACCGCGATGCGCACTGACTACCGCAACCAATACAATTTGGTCCAAAGGTTTCAATGTACCCACGCGATGAATAATCAGGCTGTCCAAAATATCCCAGCGCGATTTTGCTTCAGCCTCGATGGCTTGCAACGCGCTTTCTGTCATGCCGGGGTAATGCTCTAGCGTTAACGTGTTAATTGAATCACCATCATTGAGGCCATTATTAGTAAATTCCCGCACCTGTCCAACAAAGCTTACCAGCGCGCCAATGCTTGGGCTAGCCAGCCTTAGCTTATTAAGTTGCGCCCCCACATCAAAATCTTCAATCTGTACGAATACTGTCATCTAAATAGCCAAACTAACTTAACCGCCGGTGACTGGTGGGAAAAATGCCACTTCATCATGGTCTTGAATAGCCGCTAAATCATCTACCAAGGTATGGTTAATAGCAGCACGAACTACTTGTTTGCCATCAAATAAATTAGCCCATACTTCGCCACGTAATGCTAGCCAGTTTTTAAGCGCGGTAATGGTTAAAACATTATCTGGCAAATCAACTTCTTCAGTAGAATAATTGACTGCCTCTTTGATTCTTGCAAAATATAATACTTTTATTTTCATATAGTTAATTCAATACTGTTAATTGTCTTCTTAATCTTTTTTATCAACCAAAACATCCTCAATCGTATCCAGCAAATCGAGTGGCTGATTAGTTAACTCTACCCGTTCAATTTGTTTAAAACGATTGGTGATTTTTTGGCTACTAATATGTACTTCTTGCGCGTTATCGTGCGCTTGACGAATGTTGTCCGCCAGTTTTTTCATACGCACATCAAAGCGCTCAAAATCTTTGCTCAGCTTGCCCAGCTCATCTTGAATAATATGCACTTGTTTGCGCATTTCTACATCTTTTAATACTGCACGCGCCGTGTTTAACACCGCCATTAAAGTGGTGGGCGAAACCAACCACACGCGCTTAACCATAGCGTAATCGATAATTTCAGGATGATAGGCATGAATCTCTGCAAACACCGCCTCTGCAGGAATAAACATCACCGCACCATCGCTAGTCACGTTAGGGATAATGTATTTGTTAGCAATATCATCCACATGCTTTTTCAAATCTAATTTAAATTGTTTGGTGGCGGCATCTTGCTCTAATTTGTTTAAACTTTTATCAAACATACGGTGATAATTTTCTAGCGGAAATTTGCTATCCACCGCTACAGTGCCTGTTGGCGCTGGCAAAAACAAAGCACAATCTACGCGCGTGCCATTGGCAAAACTATGTTGCATACTAAAACTGCTAGCTGGCAATACATTACGCACCAAACCTTCTAACTGCACTTCACCATAAGCACCCCGGCTACGCTTATCGCCTAGCAATTCTTGCAGGCTGACCATATTCACGGTCAAACCATCGATTTTCTTTTGCGCTTCATCAATAGTCGCCAAGCGTTCCATTACGCTAATAAAGGTTTCGTTGGTCTTTTTAAAGCCTTCATCCAAGCGTTCAGACACTTTGCCGCCAATTTGCTCTAAACGGCTATCCACTATTTTGCCTAAACTTTCAACGCTTTGGGTGAGCGTTGTGGTGGCTTTTAACATGGTATTGTTAATTAGTGTTTGCTGCTCTCTGCCCTGCTCACTTAAGGTTTTGTGCAAGGTTTCTAACACCGTTTCGCGCGTTTGAGCCAAGCTGCTATTTTGTGCCAGCTGCAATGTTTGCATGGCATCGCGTGTGGCTTGTAATTCTAATGAAACAGAAGATTTTAAGCGTTCTCCACTATCTTGAGAGGCCGCGTTCAAGCGGTCTGCCAGCTTATTTAAACCATCGTTTAAATCCAGTAGCATTGCGCGATGCTTATCTTCTAACTGGTTCAATAAAGCGCTATTATTGCTGTTAGAAAACTCGCGCCATGCCAGCCAAGCCAGCAAAATAAGCGTTAAAACTAAAAGTAAGACTATAATTTCGTTCATAGCTTGTATTATAAATCAGTCATTACAAACCAGTGCGACTTTCACCTTTATAAATAAACACACTTTATAAATAAAACCATATGATTAAACTCAAACTGCTTTTGGGCCAATGGCTTGCCAACTTAACGCGCAAGCTTAAAAACAATTTCTATATCTACTTAGCCACTCTTTTCACGCTACTTGTGCTGCTAGATGCGGGCTTGTTTCATGTCGGCGAGAATATGCGCGATAAAGCGTTTGATTTTATGGTAAAAAATCGTGTATTCAAGCCCTCTGCAGATAAAGACATTGTGATTGTGGATATTAATGAAGCCAGTTTAGCTGCGTTTGCCAAAGAATATGGCCGCTGGCCGTGGCCACGTCAAGTGCTGGGCGAATTTGTAGATAATATTCAGGCGCAAAACCCTAAAGCGATTGTGTTTGATATTGTGTTTAGTGATGCCGATATTTATAACGCGGATTCTGATGCTTATTTTAATGACGTAATTGCGGCATCGGATAATACGTTCTTCCCAATCTTACGTTTAGATGCCAGCCAAGATGAGTTGAGCCAATTAAAATATACGCAAATTCCAGGATTAACTTCAAGCGTAGATGCAGATAAAAACGCAACAATCGCGGCAATATTGCCGTTCTTTCAGGGCGCACAAAAAGCCAAGCGGTTAGGCACGCACAATGTTTACCCCGATAACGATGGTATTGTGCGCGAATACCGTATGTTTCATGATGAAGCAGGCTGGCAGTTGCCTTCATTGGCAAAAGTGTTGGCAGAATACAGCGGAGTTAACACTCAAACATTGCCTAAAAACATGCTGATTAACTGGCGCGGCAAGCCCTTTACTTATACCTACGCCAGTTTTAGTGATGTCTTTACTGATTTAGCCAGCAAAAATAAAACGCGCCCTCAAAATGAATTCACCAATAAAGTTGTGATTATTGGCTCTACTGCGCCAGGTTTGTTTGATATCAAGCCTACCGCCATGGACAAACAATTTCCAGGTGTAGAAATATTGGCCACAGCCATCGATAACGCTAAACATGGTGATTATTTAAAAGTGTGGCGCGGCAAAACACCTTATGTGTTCTTGAGTTTACTGCTCATTTGGCTCACCACTTTAGCGTTTTATTTCAAAGTCGATCGCGATAAATTCAATTCTATTTTTACAGGTAGCCAAATTGGCTTGCTGGTACTATCTTACATCGCCATCACTGTGAGCAATACCTATTTAGACTTAACAGGTCCTATTTTGTGGGCGGTGGCGCTGTTTGGTATTGCTAAAATTTACGCGCTCGCCACAGACCGCGCCCTACAACGCTGGTTAGCGTTTGGCGTTAAGGCGGATGCTGTTGAATCCAGCGTTTTAATCATGCCCATCTTAGTAGAAAGTAAAGAAATTTTAGGTGATGCGCTACTTAAAAAAATGCGGCGTGAAATTGAGTTAACCAGCAAAACACCTAACACAATTGAAACGCTACATGGCACCCAAAGCGGTATTTGGGGGTTATTTGGTGACATGATTATCGTCAGCTGGGTTTATGCTGACAATCAGCTAGAATATGACGAAAACGCTAAGCAAGATGCGCAACAGATCATTGAACGTTTGCCCTACATGATTAAAAAACTGGGTCTTCCAAACAGCACTGAAACGCGTTATGTTTTGCATGAAGGCAAATTAGTGAATCAACAAGCAGCTAGTTTGGCTTCACAATGGCGTGCTTTATTTGCAAAAGCCGTTATTCAATTAGAATGCAATGGCCCTGATAGCAGTGATTTAGACTTAACCAAGGATTTAGTATGAAAAAAATTGTTAACTTATGCCTTTTAACCAGTATGTTTCTGCCCATTTTTGCTCTTGCAGGCGAACCCGGCACTGCATTAAAAGCAGACACTTTGCGTGCTGAACCATTTGCAGATGCAAAATCGGTGGGCAGCTTAACCAAAAATGATGCAGTAGATATTGTGAATAAAAAAGGCGCGTGGCTTCAAGTTAAATCTAAAAAAAGCACCGGCTGGGTACGTTTACTATCAGTAAAACGTGGTGGCGCAACGCAGTCAAACCAAGTGGGTGGTTTAGCCAGCGTTGCCAGCGGCCGCGCTGGTACAGGTAAAGTTGTTTCTACAACAGGTATACGTGGCCTGAGCGCAGAAGAGTTAAAAGCGGCACAATTTAATGAAGCCGAAATAAAAAAATTAGAAAGTTATGAATTATCTTCAAGTGAAGGCAAAAAATTCGCCAGTTCTGGTGGGTTAATTACCGCGCCGATTGCCTATTTAAAAGGAGCACAATAATGCATAAGCTATTGATTGGATTAATATTATCAACAGGCATTTGTATGCAATCTACTGCTTTCGATTTAGGCAAAGTGTTAGAGGAAGCTGCAAAACAAAAAATTGAAGAAGTAAAAAATGGTGGTGAAAGCAAAAGTGATGCTACTACAACAGAAGCCGACTCGTTAAAAAGCAGCACATCTCAAACAATGCCAACTGAGCAAGCACCCGAAACAAAAGCATTTAACTGGAAAAACCCCAGCAAGCAGGAAGAAATCGCGCTCGGTCGCGAAATAACGGGTAGTTTGCTGGGCGCAGCGCCTTTGGTAAAAGACGAAGCCCTGCAAAAATATGTGAACAAAGTGGGTCGCATTGTTGCGAATCAATCTGAACGTGCTGATTTACCTTGGAAATTTGGAGTGATTGAAAGCAGTGACCTAAATGCATTTGCAGCACCTGGCGGCTATGTGCTGATTACCAAAGGCTTGTATCAACAATTAAGTAACGAAGCGCAACTAGCAGGCGTGTTAGGCCATGAGATTGCGCATATTGTGCAAAAACATCAATTAAAAGTGCTGCAAAAACAGCAATTACTTAATATTGGTGCTAGTTTAATTACGGATAAATTTGGTAAAGATAATAAAATCGCACAAAAAGCGATTGGTAGCGGTGCCGAAATTAGCGCACGCAGCTTAGATAAAAATGCTGAATATGAAGCGGATCGCATGGGTATGATTTTGGCGGCACGTGCTGGCTATGACGCTTATGGCTTAGCTGAAGTATTGCAAACAATTGGCCAGACCAACAAATCGGATAATAGCGTTGCTCTCTTATTTAAAACGCACCCGCATCCTGATGATCGTTTAACACGCCTGGGCGATAGCGCAGGTAGTCAGCTAGATAAGTTAAAAGCTGGTAAAACGTTAGAAAACAGATTTTATAAACTAGCGCCCTGAAGCTAAAGACTTACATACGCTACATTACGTGTCTGACTAAGTTCGAGTAGTTCTTCTGCTAGGTTATCAATTAGTTAAACCAAATCATACTCGCGCAATTCACTTTTAATATAAGCGTAATAAATGGGTGCTGCAACAATACCTGCAAGCCCAAAAACCGCTTCCATCAATAGCATGGTGATTAATAATTCCCATGCGTTTGCGCGAATTTGCCCGCCTACAATACGGGCATTTAGAAAGTATTCAAATTTGTGAATAATGACTAAATAGAGCAATGACCCTAAAGCTACGCCCAAAGAGTGGCTTGAACTAACCACCACGATGACAGTATTAGAGATTAAATTGCCCACCACCGGAATTAAGCCAACCACAAAAGTAATGGCTATCATGGTTTTAATTAACGGCAATTCGATCCCTAATAAAGGCAAAATTACCGCCAAGTAAATGCCTGTAAAAAAAGCGTTAATCGAAGCGATGCGCACTTGCGCGAACACAATACGCTTAAACGCATCACCAAATAGCCACGCACGTTGCGCTAATGCGCGGGCAAATGGTTTATATTCGTCATCGTTAATGGCATCGCGTAGCGCAATCATGCCGCCAATTATCATACCGATAAGCACATGTGCGGTGATGCGACCAGCTTCTTTGCCGACTACTTGTAGCTCTTTTGCATGCGTTCGTAACCAAATAGTGGCCTCTTCTTTAAATGCCATCGCGTCCGACGGTAATTTGTCCAAAATCCAAATCGGTAAGAGTTTTCGTGAATCTTCAATAATTTGTGCCATCTTCGCTAATAAAACCGTTAGACTGCCTGATTCCGAGCGAAAAAATGCGACTAATCCTGCGCCTGCTAGGCTTAGTATGCTGACGATAATGATCGTTAATAGCGCGATTGCAATTAACTTTGCGCGCGGGCCGGGTAATTTTCTTTCTATATATGGCGTTAAAATCCTGATTAGTTCATACACCAGCAAGCCTCCTAACAAGGCAGGCAATAGGTGAAAAATTAATACTAATATCAGGGAAACGCCAATTAATACCCATGACGCAATATCAAATTGATTAAAAGTCGTGTTTGTGCTGTTTTGCGTTATATTTTTCATTGTTGGTGATGAATGTTATTTATATAGATTGCGCGTATTGATGCTTAAAAGCGGGTATTTCACTAACAGGTAAGCTGACTTTTACAATTACAGCTTGGTCAAACTGTTTATCAATCACTTTGCCTTTTAGCTGCGCCACTAAACGCGTTAGCGCATCTACCTGATTGTAATGCACGCTAACACTTAATGCGTGCATTTCTACAAATGGGATTATTTTTGCGGCGTCTAAAGCCATTTTAGCGGTGCCGCCATAAGCCCGCGCCAGCCCGCCTGTGCCAAGGTTAACGCCACCATAATAGCGTATCACGCCAACTGCCACATGAATTAAATCACGCGCCTCTAACATTTGAATAATAGGTTTGCCCGCAGTGCCACTTGGTTCACCCGCGTCAGAAAATCTGGGGATAATGCCATCAGCAGTTTTGATTCTAAACGCATAAGCCAAATGATGCGCATTTTGGTGCGACACTGCCAATTGCCTTAAAAATAAGCCCACTTCACGTTCAGTTTCACAATGCGCAGCGCTTGCATAAAAGCGTGATTTATTAATCGTTTGCTCTGCTGAGCCTGGTTTTTCAATGGTTAACATACAACTAAAATTTATTTATTAAGAAAGCCCAACGATATGGCCTGCCGCATTCACATCAATACGCACACTCGCAGGCACTTTTGGCAGACCTGGCATTTTCATGATTTGGCCGCAAATTACCACAATAAAACCTGCGCCCCGCGATAAATGTAAATCTTGTACTTCTAGGCTATGTTCAGCAGGCGCGCCGCGCAAAAGCGGGTTTGATGAAAATGAATACTGGGTTTTAGCGATACAAATAGGGAAATGACCATACTGTTGTTCTAACTCTGCTAATTTTTGCGCTGCTTTTTCGCTCAACAATATATCTTTTGCACCATATATTTTCTTTGCAATCGTTTGTAGTTTTTGCATTAACGGTATTTCATCTGCATACAGCAACTTAAAATGCGTTTTGCCATTGTTTATCGTGTTAACTAACGCGCTGGCTAATTCGGTTGCACCTGCACCACCCTCTGCCCAATGTTTGCAAACAATTGCCTCACAATCCATCTGCTCAACAGCGATTTTTAATGCATGAATCTCAGCCAATGTATCTTGCGAAAAATGGTTAATGGCGATAATGACCTGCAAGCCAAAATGCGTTTTGCAGTTATCAATATGTCGCTTTAAATTAGCTATGCCTGCATTTAAATGGGCAATATTTTCGACATTTAAACTGGTTAAGTCGCCACCGCCATGATATTTTAAAGCGCGTACCGTCGCCACAATCACCACCACATCTGGCTGCAAACCTGTTTGGCGACATTTAATATCGATGAATTTTTCAGCACCTAAATCGGCACCAAAACCCGCTTCTGTCACTACATAATCTGCCAGCTTTAAAGCGGCTTTTGTTGCCACCACAGAATTGCAACCATGTGCAATATTGGCAAATGGGCCACCATGAATGAGTGCAGGCGTATGTTCTAAAGTTTGGACTAAATTAGGCTGAAAGGCATCTTTTAACAAGGAAGTCATGGCGCCATGCGCTTGCAAATCGCTGGCAAAAATTGGCTTGCCAATCTTGTTAGTCGCCACTTGAATATTGCCCAACCGCTGTTTTAAATCGATTAAATCTTCAGCCAAACAAAATATCGCCATGACTTCACTGGCAACCGTAATATCAAAGCCAGTATTGGCATGCGTTTGATTAATGGTGACATCGCGCAAAGCGCGGTCATTCATATCTAAACAGCGGCGCCAAGTCACTTTGTCTATGCCTAGCGCGTTACCTTGATGAATGTGGTTGTCGATTAATGCGGCTAGTAAATTATTGGCGGCAGTGATGGCGTGAAAATCACCTGTAAAATGCAGATTAATATTTTCCATTGGCACCACTTGCGCATAGCCGCCACCTGTTGCGCCACCCTTGAGGCCAAACACAGGACCAAGCGATGGCTCGCGAATACAGACTACAGCGCGCTTGCCAATTTTGTTTAAGGCATCAGCCAAGCCTATTGTTGTTGTAGTTTTACCTTCACCAGCTGGCGTAGGGCTAATAGCGGTGACTAATACTAATTTGCCATTTAGCTTGGTGTTCAGCTTGGCTATGCAGTGTGTACTGAGTTTGGCAATGCTATGCCCATAAGGAATCAAATCCTCGCTAGCAATATTTAATGCTTGCGCAATATCGACAATCGGCTTCAGCGTGGCGGCTTGTGCGATGTCGATATCAGACAACATAGACTATTTACGGCCGCCTAATATAGAGCCTAAAACGCCACGAATAATACTTCGCCCCAGCTGTGAACCAATAGCGCGTGCGGTGGATTTAGCGGCACTTTCTAAAATACTATCAGAGCGTCTACTGCTACCCTTGGTTGTCTTGCCACCTAACACACTCCCCCAATCGAAGCCTTTATCCTCTTCTTCCGCTTCGATTTCTGATGCTTTAGCTGATTCGCTTGCACGTACCTTTAATATTTCGTAGGCCGATTCACGGTCTACTTGCTTTTCGTAAAAACCTTTAATACTTGAGCTTGCAATAACAGCGGCTCTTTCTGCATCCGTAATTGCACCAATTCGGCTTTGGGGCGGGCAAACTAATGCGCGCTCTACAGGGCTTGGGATACCTTTTTCGTCTAAAAATGAAACTAGCGCCTCACCAACCCCCAACTCTGTAATTGCTGTTGCTACGTCTACTTTTGGATTACTTCTAAACGTCTCAGCAGCCGATTTCACTGCCTTTTGATCGCGCGGCGTAAAGGCGCGTAAGGCATGCTGTACGCGGTTACCCAGTTGACCAAGCACAATATCGGGAATATCCAGCGGGTTTTGGCTAACAAAATAAACGCCAACACCTTTTGAGCGAATTAACCTGACTACTTGCTCGATTTTTTGCAACAAAGCAGTTGGCGCATCGGTAAACAACAAATGTGCCTCATCAAAGAAAAATACCAATTTTGGCTTATCTAAATCGCCTACTTCTGGTAGTTTTTCAAATAATTCAGATAACAACCAAAGTAACAAAGTGGCATAAACGCGCGGTGAGTTATAGAGCTTTTCAGACGCTAAAATATTAATCACACCACGGCCTTGTGAGTCTGTTTGTATTAAATCATCTAAATTTAAGGCAGGCTCACCAAACAGTAAATCGCCGCCTTCGGTTTCTAATTGCAACAGTGAACGTTGTAGCGCACCAACACTGGCCGCCGAAATATTGCCATAACTGGTTTGATATTCTGCAGCGTTTTCTGCCGCATGTTGGCTCATGGCACGCAAATCTTTTAAATCTAGCAGTAACCAGCCTTTGTCATCCGCAATCTTAAAAATGGCATTAATCACGCCCGCCTGTACATCATTTAAATTGAGCAATCGCGCCAATAATAAGGGGCCCATTTCTGCAATAGTGGTGCGAACAGGATGACCCTTTTCACCAAATACATCCCATAAAGTGACCGATGAGGCTTGTGGCTTAAAGCCTTCCATACCTAATTGCGCGACACGCGCATCTACACGCGCGTTGCCGCCACCTGCTTGGCTCATACCAGCTAAATCGTCTTTTACATCAGCCATAAAAACAGGGATACCGATTGCAGAAAAACCCTCTGCTAAGGTTTGCAATGTCACCGTTTTACCTGTGCCAGTAGCGCCTGCGATTAGGCCGTGGCGATTTGCCATTTTTGGAATAATATTGAGGAAATGTTCTGCTTTTGCGATGCGAATTGGATTCATATACAGGGGTTTTTCGTTTATTTAAGACTATCGATTGTGGTTAATACGGCTTTTCTGGTTTGCGTGATTTGATCGCTAATGAGGATCTCAGCTTGCTTATCTGTGGTTAAATTTTCCCAATTAATTTGCCAATTCCGATATAAATTATCTGCGGCCTTTGCGGCTTCTGGCTTTAATAAATGGCTTAAATCACGCACCATCACGACATGCTTCCAACCCTCTATCGGGCTACCAAGCGTTGAATCTTTTTGAAAATGCGCATAATTAACAATGGTTTGTAACTCACCTAAATCTGTTAAAACCTCAAAAGCAGCATTGCGCATATTGTCATTGATTTCGTTCTGATGATCGCGCCAAGTATTGTATGAAATACCTACAATCGCTGTAATTAAGCTAATTAACGCAACAAAGTTAACCTTTAACTGTTGTAAAAACCAAGTTTTGTTAAACCACTTTTGTTTAAATCTGGCAACCATCTTAAGTCTCGATTAAGTTGTACGGCCTTTATTATCAATAAAACAAATTAAATATCACCGCGACTTGCTGCAGCCATCAATTTAATTAACGCGTCTTCTAACTCTTGTGCAGATTTTTGGGCACGCGGCGTGGGATTTTTAATACTTTTTAGATCGAATGTAGGGCGATCTAGCGCCAAAAATAATCGCAATTTTTTGCTCGCATCTGGTTTTTCATAAAGTGCAATCCTGCATGGCGCAAACACCAAAAATTCAGGATGATCTAGCATAATGTCTGTGCCCAAGCTTAAGTTGCAAAAGCTATGCACTTCTTTAATACCTTGTGGGTCAATATCGCGTTTTTTCATATTTTCCGCAATTGGAAAATTGGCGGGATTCACAAAATTCATCCCTTCAGAAATCGATTTCAAGCTATCAATCACATCTTGATAGCTAACACCCTCTTTCACAGGTAATTCATAGACGGCACTAGAAAGATCGATTGGTGGCAAGCCGTTTGGCATTGATTTAGTGGTAGGAATTTGGCTTATGTTTGAAGCCTTGGGTGTAACACAGGCGCTTAATAGAACAAATGCAACAATGCAGAACAAATATTTAAGCCACATTTACTTACTCCAAATTTAATGCGCACATCTTTTTAAGTCGCGCGAAAAGCTTTTAAAGCCTCATCTACCGATCTACGATCAAATCTTGGCGCTAATAATTCAATAAACCCATATATATAGTTACGTAAAAACGCATCTTTTCTAACACCCAAATACGTGGTGCTGGACGGGAATAAGTGACTACAATCCAAACTCACCAAATCTTTGTCGCGTTCTTCATCATACGCCATGTTTGCAATCAAACCAACGCCCAAACCCAAACCCACGTAGGTTTTAATGACGTCAGCATCAATTGCACTCAACACCACATTTGGCATGACGCCGGCATCATGAAACACTTTTGAAACGGCAGTACTGCCTGTAAATGCAAAATCATAAGTAATAAGCGGAAAGCTAGCGATTTTAGATAAAGTGAGTGGCATTGCGTCTATTAAGCGGTGACCTTTTGGCACTACTAAGCAACGATTCCATTCGTAGCAAGGCAGGCAAAGCAACCTGTCATCTAAACTGATTTTCTCAGTTGCCACCCCAATATCCGCCTCGCCACTTGCCACTTGCGCGGTCACTTGCGCAGGGTCGCCCTGATGAATATTTAACTTAACGTGTGGATAAGCGCTAATAAATTGCTTAACCGCGGCAGGCAGTTTGTAGCGCGCTTGCGTATGCGTGGTGGCAATGGTCAGCGTGCCAGTTTCTACTTTACTAAACTCATCGCCCACGCGCTTAATATTTTGCATTTCAAGCATCACCGTTGCGGCTAGCTTAACAATGTGTCGACCTGGCTCTGTAATTCCTGTTAATCGTTTACCATTGCGCTGAAAAATCTGTAAATTTAACTCATCTTCAAGCATTTGAATTTGCTTGCTCACACCCGGTTGCGATGTATGTAACGCCTCAGCTGCAGCTGAGATATTTAACCCCTGTCGGGCCACTTCATGGATGTATTTCAATTGGTGAAGCTTCATTCATGCACCTCTTTAATCAATAACAATCTTTATAATTAAATCATATACTAAAATAATGAATTGTTATTGAGCGATTATATCAATTACTGTTATATTACGCGCCTTTACTACCATTTGGGTATGCAAGCACGTGGATTTAATTTTTTACATTTTTGCTGGATTTGTCGTTGGCTTGTTGGTCGGACTAACAGGTGTGGGCGGCGGTTCGCTCATGACGCCAATCTTGTTGATATTTTTTAACGTAAAAGCAGCCGTCGCCGTTGGTACAGATTTACTCTATGCATCAATTACTAAAAGTGTTGGTATTTTTGCGCACGGAAAACTCGGTAATATTGATTGGAAAATCGTCCAATTATTAGCTTACGGCAGCATTCCAGCCTCTATTATTACCGTACTTTATTTAAGAGAATTAGATATCGCCTCAGACGTTGCGATAAGCAGCATTAAGTTTTGGCTAGGCATTGCCTTACTGCTTACATCCATCTCCGTTCTATTTCGCAATCAATTAGCCAAGTTATCTAAAACTGGACATTGGATTAACCCACAATACACGCCATACTTAACCATTATTTTGGGCTTAATTTTAGGCTTTTTAGTCACGTTAACTTCGGTTGGCGCGGGCGCTTTGGGCGTAACTGCTTTACTGATTTTGTATCCTAAAATCCCTATCACCAGAATTGTTGGTACAGATGTTGCGCATGCGGTACCGCTTACACTTGTCGCTGGATTAGGCCACGCAAGCTTAGGCACGGTCGATTACAGTTTGCTCGGTACTTTATTAATAGGTTCAATTCCTGGGATTTGGATTGGCAGCCACCTCAGTGCAAAAGTAGCAGAGCACTGGGTACGCACATTGCTTGCGTTAATTTTGGTGTATGTAGGCCAAAAACTGGCTTTCCCAGAAATTAATCAACTGATTGGTATTTCGGTTTTGTTATTGATAGTCGCCTTAAAGCAATTTGGCTTAAAACACAGTAAATGAGAATGACTTTTTGAATTAACCCACCTTTTAGATTAAAATAATGGGTTAAGTTTTTGGTAAGCAATCAACTCAAGCAGACATATGTATAAATACGACGAAATAGACCAACAAATTGTAGACGAACGCGTTAAGCAGTATCGCGACCAAACGCGCCGTTATTTGGCAGGCGAATTAAGTGAAGAGGAATTTCGTCCGCTACGCTTACAGAACGGCCTGTATATTCAACGCCATGCGCCGATGTTGCGTATTGCTGTGCCTTACGGCATGTTATCTAGCAAGCAATTGCACAAATTAGCTGACTTATCAAAGAAATACGATAAAGACTACGGCCATTTCTCAACACGTCAAAATCTGCAATTAAACTGGCCAAAATTAGAAGATGTACCCGATATTTTGGCTGAATTGGCAACAGTTGAAATGCATGCCATTCAAACTTCCGGTAATTGTATTCGCAACATCACTACCGATCAATTTGCAGGCATCGCGCCCGATGAAGTGATTGACCCACGCGCGATGGCGGAAATTATGCGCCAGTGGAGTACATTCCATCCAGAATTCGCATTGTTGCCACGCAAGTTTAAAATCGCCGTGTCTGGCACCAAACAAGACCGCGCGATTGTGCAAGCGCATGATATTGGCATGGAGTTTTATACCGATACTGCCGGCAAATTAGCCATTAAGGTATGGGTGGGTGGCGGTTTAGGTCGCACGCCAATTTTAGGCTGTGTGATTCGCGAACATTTAGAGTGGCAGCATGCCCTCACCTATTGTGAAGCCATTATTCGCGTATATAACCTGCATGGTCGTCGCGATAACGCCTACAAAGCGCGTATCAAAATCTTGGTTAAAGCGCTGGGCATTGAAGAATTTAAAAACCAAGTTGAAGCCGAATGGGCACATTTAAAAGATGCGCCAAACACGATTACAGAAGGTGAATTGGAACGCGTTGGCAAGCATTTTGAAGCCATGCCTTATGAAACTCTAGCCGCAAACGATGCAGGTTTTGATGCGGCAGTTGCTAGCAACCCTGCTTTTGCGGCTTGGGTAAAACGCTGCGTACATGCGCATAAACAAGCTGGCTATCGCGCAGTGACGTTATCATTAAAACCGCATGGCAAAGCGCCAGGCGATGCAACATCTGCACAAATGCATACCGTTGCTGACTTGGCAATGCAATATAGCTTTGGCGAGCTGCGTGTTTCGCATGAGCAAAACTTGATTTTAGCCGACGTTAAACTCAGCGACTTATTTGCGGTTTGGGAAAAAGCGCGTGCTGCAGGCTTAGCAACCCCAAATATTGGCCTGCTAACCGACATTATTTGCTGCCCAGGTGGCGACTTTTGCTCATTGGCTAATGCTAAGAGCATTCCAATTGCAGAAGCGATTCAAATGCAATTTGATAACTTAGACTATCTGCATGACATTGGTGATATTGAGCTGAATATCTCTGGCTGTATGAACGCCTGCGGACATCACCATGTCGGTCATATCGGCATTTTAGGTGTGGATAAAGACGGCTCAGAATGGTATCAAGTCACCATTGGTGGCAAACAAGGTAATGACGCTAGCATTGGTACAGTGATTGGCCCTTCTTTCTCAGCCGAAGAAATGCCGGGTGTGGTGCAAAAATTGATTGATGTGTACGTGAAAGAACGCACCATTGAAGAACGTTTTATTGATACGGTGCGCCGCTTAGGAGTAGTGCCATTCAAAGCGCACGTCTACAACAAAGACTTAACACCAAAAACAGATGAGATTTTGGCATGAGTAATCTAATTCAATTAAATACAGACAACATCAAGCAAGGTGCAAAAATTGCCGAAAATAATTGGTTAACTATTGAGTTACCAGCCAGCAACATTGAGGCGCGCAAACAAGCAGGCAAAGTCGTGCTGTTTAAATTAACAGGTGAGCAAACAGTAACGGATGAACAAATCGCAGAAACAGTGATTCCTGCAACTGGTAAAGTGATTGTGCCATTAAGCGTATTTATTGCGCGCAAAGAAACGCTATCTGCACGTATTACCAATGGTGAAATTGGCGTTTGGCTAGACACGCATGAGTTACTGGCTGATTTAGTCAGTCATCAGCCAGATTTAAACGCCCTACCGATTATTGCTGTGCATGTTGAGCGTTTTGCCGATGGCCGCATTTTTTCATTAGGTACTTTGCTGCGCACCCGTTACGGCTTTAAAAATGAATTACGCGCTTTTGGCGATGTGTTGCGTGATCAGCTATTTTTCTTAAAACGCAGCGGCTTTAGCAGCTTTTTGTTGCGTGCAGATCGCTCAGCCATTGAAGCGTTGGCAAGTTTAAATGACTTTACGGCCCCGTATCAAGGTGCAGTAGATGAGCCGCGACCAGTCTTTACGCGCTATAACAGGGCCAGCTAAATGTCAGGTGAAGTTTCCTTTTTAAAACCTGCGGCAGTTAATCCTGCCACATCGCCTGTATTAACAGATTTACTGAAAGCAAGCGTAGAAGCTAAAACCGCGCAAGTTTTAGCTTTGTTAAAAGCTGCCAGTGCCGAGTTAAATAGTATTACTTTTGCCAATAGTTTTGGTGCAGAAGATATGGTGCTGACGGATATCATTTTAAAAAATCAATTGCCTATTGAGATTTTTTCACTGGACACAGGCCGCTTACCTGTTGAAACTTATGATCTAATTGCAGAAACTGAACAGCATTACAGTACTAAATTAAACGTGTATTTTCCGAAAGCGCAAGCCGTTGAATTTTATGTAAAAAATCATGGCATCAATGCGTTTTACGAATCAATTGATTTACGTAAGAGCTGCTGCCATATGCGTAAAGTAGAACCCTTACAACGCGCATTAAGCGGCAAAAAAGCATGGGTTACTGGCATGCGTGCTGCGCAAGCGACCACGCGTACCAGCCTACCTGTGCGTGAATATGATGCAGGCAATAAGTTAGAAAAATTTAATCCTTTAAGCGATTGGTCAGAATCAGAAGTATGGGCCTATATTCGCTTGAATAATGTGCCATACAACGCATTACATGACCAGTTCTACCCTAGCATTGGTTGTGGGCCCTGTACGCGCGCTATTGCCATGGGTGAAGATGTACGCGCCGGACGCTGGTGGTGGGAAGACCCAACCAGCAAAGAGTGCGGATTGCACGTCAAATAGAAACCGTATTAAAACTAAATAAATTACTTTAAATATAAACTGTAACCAATTGAATATGTTAACTAATAAACATCAGTCATTATCACATTTAGACTGGCTAGAAGCAGAAGCGATTCACATTTTGCGTGAAGTTGCGGGGCAATGCAGCAACCCTGTTTTGCTGTTTTCAGGCGGCAAAGATTCACTGTGCATTTTACGCTTGGCTGAAAAAGCCTTTCGCCCAGGCCGCTTTCCGTTTCCTTTGATGCATATAGATACTGGTCACAATTATCAAGAAGTGATTGATTTTAGAGATCAACGCGCCGCTGAATTGGGTGAGCGGTTAATTGTGCGTTCAGTTGAAGATTCGATGAAACGCGGTACTGTGGTGCTAAAAACGCCTGATGAGCCACGCAATAAACATCAATCAGTCACTTTATTAGAAGCCATTGAAGAGTTTGGATTTGACTGTTGTATCGGCGGTGCACGCCGTGATGAAGAAAAAGCCCGCGCAAAAGAACGTATCATGAGTTTTCGCGATGAATTTGGTCAATGGGATCCAAAAAATCAGCGCCCAGAGCTATGGAATTTGTATAACGCACGTTCGCACAAAGGTGAAAATATTCGAGCCTTCCCTATTTCTAATTGGACAGAAATGGACGTTTGGCAATATATTGAGCGCGAAAATCTAGGTTTGCCGAGTATCTATTTTGCACACAACCGCGACATTATTATGCGCGGCGGCGCGATGATGCCAGCCAATATTAAACTGGCTGATGGCGAAGTGATTAACGTGCCTAAAGCAGGTGAAGAAGTCGTTAACATGCAAGTACGCTTTAGAACCGTGGGTGACATCACCTGCACAGCGCCTGTGATTTCAGATGCAAATACCGTCAGCAAAATTGTGCTGGAAACAGCGACTACAACGATTACTGAACGTGGCGCAACGCGCTTGGATGACCAAACAAGCGACGCCAGTATGGAACAAAGAAAAAAAGAAGGCTATTTTTAATGAGCAATACAAATACACAACATAACGATAGTAGCCATAACGACAGTCTGCTGCGCTTTATGACCTGCGGTTCTGTCGATGACGGAAAAAGTACGTTAATTGGTCGCTTGTTATTTGACACCAAAACCATTTTGGCCGATACCTTAACGCAAATTTCCAACACGTCTAAAAAGCGTGGCATGCAAGCTGTCGATTTGTCTTTGCTGACTGATGGCTTACAAGCTGAACGAGAGCAAGGCATTACCATTGACGTGGCTTATCGCTATTTCAGTACAGGCACTCGCAAATATATCATTGCCGATGCGCCAGGCCATGAGCAATACACGCGCAACATGGTGACTGCAGCATCCACTGCCAACTTGGCGATTATTTTGATTGATGCCCGTCGTGGCGTGCTGACGCAAACGCGCCGCCATAGTTATTTGGCGCACTTGGTGGGTATTCAACATATTGTAGTGGCTGTAAACAAAATGGACTTGGTTAGCTATGACAAAGCGGTTTACGACAAGATTTGTGCCGATTATCATGACTTTGCTAAAGAAATTGGATTAGCAGGTAATCGTGATATTCGCTATATCCCAATGTCTGCCTTAAATGGCGATATGTTGGTGGATCGTTTGGATAATATGCCTTGGTATTCTGGCGAAACATTGCTTGAAATGCTAGAAGCAGCACCCGCGGCAGATGAAGAACAAAACGCGGAATTCCGTTTCCCTGTGCAATTTGTATGTAGACCGCATGCCAGCGCAGATGCTGACTTGCACGACTTCAGAGGCTTTATGGGCCGCATTGAAAGTGGCGATATTGCAGTGGGCGATGCTGTAACAGTATTACCAAACGGCTATCAATCTAAAGTAAAAGCAATTCAAATTGGCGACTTGCAGTTACAAAGTGCGCAAACTGAGCAAAGCGTAGCCATATTACTGGAAGACGAAATTGATACATCGCGCGGCGACATGATTGTTAAAACAGGTAGCGCTATTCAGCCTGTAAAGCAGATTGAAGCGTTTGTATGCTGGTTATCAGAAACGCCAATGTCTACGGCCAGAACCTATGTGATACGCCATACGACGCGCGAATCAAAAGCTAAAGTGGCTGCTATTTCGTACAAAGTAGATGTTAATACGATGGAGCACCTTGCCACGACTGAACTCAAAATGAATGATATTGCACGCATCAGCTTTAAACTGGCACAGCCTTTAATGGTGGATAGCTATACGCAAAATCGTGCGATTGGTGCGTTTATTGTGATTGATGAAAGCACGAACAACACAGTAGGCGCAGGCATGATTGTATAAATTTAAAAAACGATTAAAATTAAACAAAATTAAATTATAAATAGAAGTAACCCCAAGGAGTAAATATGACCTATGTAGTCACCGAAAACTGTATTCAATGCAAATTTACTGATTGCGTCGATGTTTGCCCTGTAGATTGCTTTGTTGAAGGTCCAAACTTTTTAGCCATTAACCCAGATGAGTGTATTGATTGCACGCTATGTGTTGCGGAATGCCCTGCCGAAGCAATTTTTGCGGAAGATGATGTGCCAGCTGACCAGCAAGAATATATCGCCTTGAACGCACGCCTTGCGCAGTTGTGGCCAGTCATTACCAGCCGCAAAGAAGCATTAGAAGATGCGGAAGCCATGAATGGTGTGCCTGGAAAGCGTGAGCTTTTAATTGAATAATCTCAATTAACATTTAAAAGGGATGCGCAAGCATCCCTTTTTTGTTTAAGTACACTGAATTAAAATTAAATCTTATGTCAACGCCACTGCTATTTTTGCAACATTACTCGACCGCCTTGCAAGATCAAGTGCGGCAATTGCAAACGCAAGGCAAGCTGGGCGAATATATTGCTGAGCGTTACAGTCAGCAACATCTTATACAAACCGATAAAGCCTTGTATGCGTATTGCAATGAAATTAAACAAGCATTTTTGCGCAATGCACCCATGCTAGATAAAGCCCATTATGATAATCGCTTGAGTATTGAGCACCATGCATTGGGGCTCAATACCGCCATATCGCGCGTGCAAGGCGGCAAATTAAAAGCAAAAAAAGAAATCAAAATATCGTCTTTTTTTAAAGCGGCTCCAGCAGATTTTTTACGCATGATTGTGGTGCACGAATTGGCGCATTTAAAAGAACGCAATCATGACAAAGCCTTTTACCAGCTATGCCAGCATATGGAGCCTGATTATCACCAGCTAGAATTTGATTGCCGTGTTTATCTGCTGTGGAAAAGCGAGGCAATGGCAAGAACGGTGGCGCCTAAATTACTGGCGCCACAATAGAATCATTTAAAACAAATTATTTGCTGCGCACAGCATCAATACTCAACTTACCTGCGCCTGCCACACTGAAATATAAAAACACAAAGCTAAACATAACAGCCAATTCGCCGTGGTTTTGAATAGGTAAAAAGCCACTTGGTGCATGCGCTATAAAATAGGCCACTGCCATTTGGCCAGAAAGAATAAAAGCTACAGGACGCGTAAACAAGCCAATCAAGATAAGCGCTCCGCCAACCAATTCCAAAATACCTGCTACACCCATTAATGACATCAACTGTAGGCCATCAAACATCTCGTTATACGGCATGCCAAATAGCTTTGATGTGCCATGCTGCAGAAACAAAAAACCAGTAATAATGCGTAATAAACCTAAAACATAAGGCGTCCATTTGTCACAGAATTGCGCATTAAACATTTTATTTTCCTTTGTTGTTGATTGATATTCTTGATTTATAAACTAAACCCATTTGCATCTTAACTGATTAATTATGCAGGGTATAAAATTTACATTTAGTGAGTTAACAAAGGTTATGATAATTTATATGCTATTCATTTTGTAATAGCTCAACGTATGGATTCAACATTATGGACATGATTTCTAATTTAGCGCTGGCTGGTGGTTTAAGTTGGGCCAGCGGCTTACGCCTATACCTTACGGTATTTATGGTGGGTGCGTTGGCTAGGTATAACGTTATTAATCTGCCCGCTAGCTTGGATATATTAAGCAATCCAATTGTGCTTGTTGTGGCAGGCGTGTTGTGTGTGATTGAGTTTTTAGCCGATAAAATTCCTTATGTGGATAGCGCTTGGGATTCAATTCAAACCTTTATCCGTATTCCTGCAGGCGCCCTACTTGCCATGGGCGCCATCAATAGCAGCGACCCAGTAATTGCGACCATTACAGCTTTACTTGGCGGCTCTTTAGCAGGTGCCACTCATGCTACAAAAGCGGGTAGCCGCGCGTTGATTAACACCTCGCCAGAGCCTGTTAGCAATATTACCGCATCTTTTAGTGAAGAAGGTTTGTTATTAACGGGCGGCTGGCTAGCATTAATGCAACCTGCTGTATTTATTGGTTTATTATTGGGATTTATTGTGTTTATGTTTTGGTTATTGCCAAAACTGTGGCGCGGCATCAAGCTGGTGCTGGGTAATGTAGGTAAAGTAACGCGCGCCTAACTTAGCCTAGACTTTTTGGCTTTTCCATAAGCGCGTTTGGCTAATCACCATTAAAGCAATCAGCAAATAAACTAGCATGGCAATCGCCAAGCCCATGACACTTCCCCATACCAAAGGCACAATTAAGCCCGCCGATACGGTTGAAAGTAGCATTTGAATAAATGCTTGACCAGATGCCGCTGTACCGCGGATTCTAGGATGGCGATCAAGCGCAGCCAATGAAATAATCGGCATCACTAAAGCCATGCCCACATTAAATAAAGCAACAGGCAAAATATTAAAAAAAGCATTTAACGGTAAGAAATAGCAAACCGCGATATTGAACAAAACAATCAAAAGCATCCAGCTAAATGCAAGCTTAAGTACGGTTTTTGGCGCATATTTACCAGCCGCATATTTGGCCAAATAAGAACCCAGCACCATGCCACATACAGTTGGGACAAATAAATAGCCATACTGTTGCGGACTTAACCCTAAATGCTTGCCTAAAAACACAGGGCTAGCCAGCACATAGATGAAAAAAGCTGAAAAACAACTGCCAATAGTGATGCCCAGTTTGGCAAATTCGGCATCTCTAAAGACGGTTTTATAACTACTTAACACATTTTTTGCCGATAATTTTAAGCGTTTTTCGATCGGCATGGTTTCTGGCAGAAAAGTCACCGATGCCCACAATGTCACGCCTGCATAAATCGCTAAAAAGATAAATATCGCCTGCCAGTGAATGCCTAACAACAATCCACCAATAATCGGCGCAATGGCTGGGGCAATACCAAATAGCATTTGTACAGTCGCCATCACTCTTTGTGCAGCAGCGCCCTCAAATAAATCGCGAACCATGGCACGTGCAACCGTATTACCAGCCCCGCCGCTTGCACCTTGCAGCGCTCTAAAAAACCACAGCGTTTCTACGTTTGGGGCAAAAGCGCAACCAACAGAGGCCAATACAAAAATGCCTAAACCCCATTTAATGGTGGTAATGCGCCCAATTGCATCTGAAATGGCGCCATGCCATAACGTCATTAAGGCGTAAGGCAGTAAATAAACGGTTAGGCTTTGCTGAATATGCAAATCTGAGGTGCGCAAATCAGCACCCATGGCGTGAAAGGCTGGCAGATAGGTATCAATAGCAAAAGGCGCAAGCGCAGCTAGGCTTGCCAGCACATATACTAAAAAAATGGAGTGTGGTTTCAACGGAATTTAAATGGTTAAATTAATACCAGTTTCAGTTGTATTGATGTGCGTTACTCCAGGGTCGGAGTGATGAATAGCTAAAATATTGATACCCATTGGGTAAGTTTGGTAACCGTGTAGCATTAAAAAAGCTTCTACTTGCACCTTATCGGTTTTAATAATTTCGATGGTCATCATGGGTTTGCAACGCTTAATGGTTTCTACAGCGCCTTGTAAAACGTCTACTTCCATGCCTTCTACATCAATTTTAATCAAATCCACGCGCGGCAAATTTAGTGAATCAATGGTTTTTTGCTGAACGGCCAACATCGCTGCATCAGAATAGTCAATTTTCTGCCCAATAAATTCATTGGATTTATTTTGCTTTAACTCCAAGCTGCCGAAACTGGCTGGCACTAGATAATCTGGTACAGGAATCTTGATTTCTTTATTCTCACTGCCTACCGCAGCAAGCTGCGCAGATGCATTTAAGCAGTTATTAATGGCGATATTGCCTGCCAGCGCGTAATAGACCTTCTCCTGCGCCTCAAAGGCAATAACTCTGCCCCACTGATGCATATGTTTTGCCCATTCAACCGTGTGCACGCCAATATTGGCACCACAATCTAAGCCCACAACGCCGTCGCCAAAATATTTGCGGCGCAAACTGAGCAATGCCATCACAAAGCTGACTTCTTCTTGGTCAAAACTAGAGGTATTCAGCAGTTGATAGCCAACGCCGTAACCGCGATTTGCATCCACCATGCGGTAATCATTACGATTCACAATAAAGGTGCCGTGATTGGTGGAAGCTAAAACAAAAGGGATAGGACGGCGGCTGGCCATTTAACGCCTTAACAAAACAATAAAACTGAATTTTATCAGCTAATTGTTATGGCAAGGCATGAAATTCCTCAACGCGCTCTTTATCACCCGCCACATATTTTTTAGAATTTTTATCGGTTCTAAAAATAATCGGTTTAGATGCCAAAACTGGATTTTTAGAATCTTCAATCGCTTTTTCAATTAAGTGATGATTAGGTGAAAGCGAGCAAACTGGGTCGGCACTTTCTGCGTCGCCTGTCAGCAAAAACGCTTGACAGCGACAGCCACCCAAGTCGTTCATTTTCTCTGGGCAAGTAACACATGGCCCTTTCATCCAATCGGTGCCACGGTATTTATTAAAGGCTGGGCTTTCTTTCCAGGCATATTCCAAGCCGCTATCACGCACATTAGGGAAAGCCATGTTTGGCAATACGCGTGCTGAATGGCACGGTAACACATCGCCATTGGCAGTCACAATCATAAATACTTCACCCCAGCCGTTCATGCATTTTTTCGGGCGGTCGCCAAAGTAATCAGGCACAACAAAGAATATCTTCATTTTATTACCGACTTTATGGCGGAATTCGTTGGTAATACGTTCCGCTTCGTCGATTTGTTCTTTCAATGGCATCAATTGGCTACGATTGACCAACGACCAGCCGTAATACTGTGTATTGGCTAGTTCAACATAATCGGCTCCAAGCGCTTCAGCCATTTCTAAAATTTCTTTGATATGACCGATGTTATATCGGTGTATCACCACATTCAGCACCATTGGATAACCATGATTTTTAATCATGGCGGCTACTTTTTTCTTCAGTTCAAAAGTTTTGGTATTGGTAATGAAGTTATTAATTTCTTCCGTAATATCATGCATCGATAGTTGGATATGGTCTAAACCACCATCTTTAAAGGCTTGGATACGTTTTTCAGTTAAGCCAACGCCTGAAGTGATTAAATTACTGTAGTAGCCCAATTTTTTGGCTTCAATCACAATATCTTCAATATCATCACGCAATAATGGCTCGCCGCCTGAAATGCCCAACTGAATCGCACCCATTTTGCGCGCATCACGCAAGGCATTAATCCATTGCTCAGTCGTCAATTCGTTTTGCGTATGTTTATCGTAATCGGTTGGGTTATAGCAAAATGCACAATGTAATGGGCAGCGATACGTCACCTCCGCCAGTAACCATAAAGGCTGAGTATGCGTGATATTTGCTGCCACGCCATTATTCTTAGCTTGTGCGTGAATCTCTTTCTGTACAACTGACTCACCTAATGATGTTTGTGTCATTTTGCTACTCCTTGATGGTGTACTTAACCACTTTTTTTGCCTGAATTTTTAGCACACTTAATACTTATAAATTATCTATATTTTTCTGATCCAAGCCTTACCATACGCCATTTCAAACATGCCAATAATATCGGCTTCAATATTTACCGCATCCGGAAAAGCTGCTTTTAACTCAGCCACAATATCGCCCACAGTCGCCTTGCCATCTACACGCTTAATCACTTCACCCGCACCGCCATGCAGTTTGACCATGCCTTCAGGAAAAAGTATCACATAACTTTGCTGTGCATCTTCCCACTGAAAGCGATGGTGTAAAGCTATGGCAAATACATCTGCATGCGCTATTTTGGTTTCTTCTGTTTGGCTCACTTGTAGGTTTTCCATTTAGTTTTTATCGTTTTTTAGTCGAAATTAATCACAGGTTGATGGAAGTAATCTTTGCCATCGACTTTAATATCCACGCTCGAAGCCAACATTATCGAATCGGCAATTACCCACAACACATTCAGCTTAAATTGCAGAATATCCAGAGCTTTTAATTGCATTTCGCGTGAGGTACTAAAATAATCCAGCGTTACACTTAGCCCTTGTTCTACATCTCGGCGTGCTTCAGTTAAGCGTTTTTTAAAGTAACTTAGGCCTGATTCATTAATCCATGGATACATTTGCGGCCATGAGCTGATGCGTTGTTGGTGAATGTGCGGCGCGAATAATTCCGTTAAGCTAGAGCATACAGATTCTTGCCAACTACGTTGTTTGGCGAAGTTCACATAGGCGTCTACTGCAAATTTAACCCCTGGGCTCACTAGTTTAAGCGATGTAATTTGTTCACGCGTTAAGCCAACCGCTTCACCCAGCTGAATCCAAGCCTCAATACCACCAACCGCTTTTTTACCATCCTCATCTACACCATCATGGTCAGTAATGCGCACAATCCATTGTTTACGCACTTCAACGTCATCGCAATTAGACAGTATTGCCGCATCTTTCATGGGAATAGAAATTTGGTAGTAAAAACGATTCGCCACCCAGCATTGCAATTGGTCTTTGGTTAACTTTCCCTCATACATCATCACGTGAAAGGGATGGTAAATATGATAGCCTTGGCCTTTTTCGCGTAGCTTGTCTTCAAACTCCTCGCGAGTCCAAGGCATATTATCTTTAGTGAATCCGTTCATTGTCTAAACTCCAAATTTCTTACAATACGATGTCCATGCCGTCATAGGCCACTTCAATATTATGTTGGTTCAAAATGGCACGCTCGGCAGAATCTTCACGCAGAATTGGATTGGTATTATTGATATGAATCAATACTTTGCGTACATTACCAAATTCATTAAGCTTTTCAATCATACCGCCCTCGCCCGATTGCGGATTATGGCCAATGCTGCGCGCGGTTTTAGTCATCAAACCCATATCGATCATTTCGGTATTGGTCCAAAACGTACCGTCCACCATAATGCAATCGGCTTGCGACATTAATGGCGGCAAATGCGGTTCAATCTCACCTAGGCCTGGGCTATACCAGCATTTTTTACCTGTAGAAATTTCTTCAATCAACACGCCAATGGTGTCGCCAGGATGCGGGTCGTTACGGTGTGGGGAATATGGCGGGGCAGCACTTTTGAGGGCTACTGCAGTGAATCTTAAATTAGGTACGCTAGGAATTTCAAAGGACGTTTTGCCATCAACCGGCACATTATGACGATTAATGCCGCAGTAATGTCCCAAAATATTCAACACTTGGTTACCTGTGGTTAAATCTTCATACACCATATCAGTGCAGTAAATTTCGCGCTTTACTTTGCCTTCGCGCAACATAAATAAACCTGTTGTATGATCAATTTGCGCATCAATCAGCACAATGGCTTGAATACCTGAATCTCTAATATTTCGACCTGGTTGCAATGGCGCAAAATCTTGAATTTGTTGTAATACATCAGGCGATGCATTAAACAACACCCAATCAACGCCATTACCCGAAACACAAATCGAAGATTGCGTGCGTTTGGTGGCTTTAATCGTCCCTTTACGCAAACCATCACAGTTTGGACAATTACAGTTCCATTGTGGAAAACCGCCGCCTGCTGCGGCACCTAAAACGTGAATATGCATGAGACTCTTTGCTTAACTATTTAAAAATTTGATTTTACGCTTAAAAAATTGTCTTTCGATTTTTAAAAGGTAAAAAAGGGTTTGTTTTGTTCAATAAAAGTCAGCTTTTTTATACAAAAAAGGCTGTCTTTCAACAGCCTTTTATAATTAACAAAAAGCTAATTATTTGTTCATTACGTACATTGTTACTTCAAAGCCAAAACGCATTTCAGTAGCTGCTGGTGTTGTCCACATGATAATTTCCTTAAAGTTAAATGATTTAAAAAGTCGCTGTTGCTTTTAATTTGTGCCACAACGTGAAACGAATTTTGCGCGCTAATTCGTTTTAACAATACTGATAACTTACCCAAATATGACTAAGTAAATTCATGATGCAGTCATCAGGAAACTAGTCGCTCATCTCTTCGCTTAACCGTTTATTTCTGCGTTGGCGAACGGATAAGGCTAAAGCTTCAAGTAAATCAACCGATTCTTGCCAACCCAAGCACGCATCCGTAATTGATTGCCCGTATTTAAGCTCGCAACCAGGCGTATGGTCTTGGCGACCTTCATTAAGATGCGATTCCACCATTAAACCAATAATGCGTGCATCGCCAGCAGCAACTTGTTTGGCTACATCGCGCGCTACTTCGTTTTGCTTGGTGTATTGCTTGCTGCTATTGGCATGACTGCAATCAATCATCAGTCTAGGTGCTAAACCTGCACTGGCTAGTTGAGTACAAGCATCATCTACGCTGGCCGCATCATAATTAGGCGTTTTTCCGCCACGCAAAATCACATGGCAATCTTCATTGCCGGTGGTTGAGATAATGGCCGATTGGCCTTCTTTGGTTACTGACAAGAAATGATGTGGGCTAGCCGCGGTTTTAATCGCATCAATCGCCACGCGCACGCTACCATCTGTGCCATTTTTAAAGCCCACTGGGCAAGATAAGCCAGAAGCCAACTCTCTATGCACTTGTGATTCAGTCGTACGCGCGCCAATGGCGCCCCAACTGACCAAATCGGCTGTGTATTGTGGCGTAATCGTATCTAAAAACTCAGCACCTGCTGGCACGCCAAGCTCATTTACATCCAGCAAAAATTTACGCGCGATTTCTAGGCCTTCATTAATGGCATAACTACCATCCAAATGCGGGTCATTAATCAAGCCTTTCCAGCCCACTGTGGTGCGTGGTTTTTCAAAATACACACGCATCACAATCAATAAATCGGCCGCTAAGTTTTTACGCACTTCCAATAAGCGTTGCGCGTATTCCATGCCCGCTTTTGTGTCATGTATAGAGCAAGGCCCCACAATCACCAACAATCTATCGTCCGCCTGATGCAATATGCGGTGAATCGCCGCGCGCGTGCGCAAAATATTGTGCGTTGAGTCAGCGCTTTCTTTTAAACGGCTTAATAAATCAGATGGCGTGTTTAAAGGCTTGATTTCGCGTATGCGAACATCATCCGTTGCCAGCTTTTCATACATTAGTTTTTCTTGATCGGTCATTTTTTACTTTTTTATAATCTGCGCTAAAACTTCTAAAAAGCGAGCATTTTCGCTAAATAAACCAATGCTCACGCGCAAATAATCGGGCATTTCATAATTGGCAATTGGGCGCACAATCACGCCATTTTTTAATAACTGCTGATTCACAAGAGCAGCATGTTCAATTTTAAAACTAATAAAATTGGCAAACGAAGGAATATAACTTAAGCCTAAAGCCGTTAAGCCTTGTGCAATTTGCACCATACCAGCCTGATTTAAGGCATAGCTACGCTCAACAAAGTCGTCATCTGCCAAACTAGCAACCGCCGCCGCTTGCGCTACATTATTCACATTAAATGGCTGACGCACGCGGTTTAGCATATCGGCAACATTGGCGTGCATTAAGCCAAAACCAATGCGCAAACCTGCCAAGCCATAAGCTTTAGAAAAGGTGCGCGAAATAATCAAGTTATCAAATTCGCTCAACCAGGTAGTGGCTTCCGATTTATGATTAGCCGATAAATACTCGTCATAAGCTTCATCTAGCACTACCAATACATTTTTTGGTACTTGCTGTAAAAAAGCTTTTAGTACATCTTTGGCAAGCAAAGTACCAGTTGGATTATTGGGGTTAGCAATAAATATCAAGCGCGTTTTTGGCGTTATCACTTTTACAAAAGCATCTAAATCGTGTGCAAAATCTTTTGCAGGCACTACCACACCAGTAGCACCCACTGCTTGCGTTACTAGTGGATACACAGCAAAGGCATGCTGAGAGTAAATCGCCTCACAGCCTGTATGCAAAAAGGCTCTAGCAGCAAGTTCTAAAATATCATTTGAGCCATTGCCAAATACAATTTGGTTGTGCGCAACATTAAATTTTTGCGCCACCACTTGGCGTAGTGCAAAACTATTGCCATCTGGATACCGTGCAATATCGTAAATAGCATCTTCAATAGCCATTTGCGCTTTGGGGCTAATGCCAAGCGGGTTTTCATTAGAAGCTAATTTAACAATATCGGCCTCATTTAAACCCATTTCACGCGCAAGCTCACTAATAGGCTTGCCACCTTGGTAAGGCGCAATAGCGCGAATGTAATCGGGGGCTAAATCACTGATATTCATACAAAAAACCTATTTACTTAAAACAAAATTTTTACACTACAGCGACAGGGTAAGAACCTAGCACTTTCAGAAAAGAGGCACGTTTTTCACAATCGTGCAAAGCAGCCTTTACTTTTGCATCTAGCTGATGGCCTTCAATATCCACATAAAACACATAATCCCATAAGCCTTGTTTAGAAGGCCTAGATTCAAACTTGGTCATACTGACACCATGCCGTGAAAGCGGTTCGAGTAATTCCACCATTGCGCCTGGTTTATTTTGTGAAGTCATTACAATAGAAGTTTTATCTTGACCAGAAGGTGCCACTTCATGCTTACCCAACACTAAAAAGCGTGTGGTATTTTTTGGGTCGTCTTCAATATTTTCGGCCAGCACATTTAAGTTAAACAATTCCGCAGCACGCTTGCTTGCAATCGCTGCCGCAAAGGTGTTGTCAGTTGAAACTAAGTTGTGAATCATTTGCGCGGCATAAGCATTGCTGGTTACTGGTTCACGTTGCGCACGTGGCAGGGTTTTATTCAGCCACTCGTGGCATTGCGATAAAGATTGGCTATGTGAAAACACATGCTGAATCTTGGTGATATCGGTTTGTTTTGATAGTAAACAATGATGAATCGGCAACGTAATTTCGCCACAAACTTTAAGTGTGCTAGCCAGCAATAAATCAAGCGTTAAACCAATAGCACCTTCAGTTGAGTTTTCTACTGGCACCACACCATAATCGGCCTGCCCTGCTTCCAAAGTACGGAACACTTCATCAATACTGCCACACACCACTGCACTGCGGCCTAGGCCAAATTGTTTAAGCGCTGCTTCTTCACTATAAGTACCAAGTGGCCCTAGAAAAGCGATTGAAAGCTCTTTTTCCAATGCACGACAGTTAGACATGACACCGCGAAATATATGGCTAATTGCCTCTGCCGATAGCGGGCCTTGGTTATTGGCTTGCAGACGGCGCAACACTTGCGCTTCACGCTCTGGGCGATAAATCACACCATCGTCCTTTAAGCTGCCAATAGTGCGCGCCAGTGTCGCGCGCTCATTCACAAGCTTTAATATCTTCTCATCAATGGCATCGATCTGGTCTCTGTGCTGTTTTAATTGTTCACTCATGGCTTGTAAGTGTCTTAATAATAGACATCCTGAATTAATGGCTGCTTGCAAATTGCCGCATATAATCAACCAGCGCTTGTATGCCCTCAATTGGCATAGCGTTATAGATACTGGCACGCATGCCGCCCACAATGCGGTGGCCTTTTAATTGTAATAAACCTTGCGCCTCAGCGCCTTTTAAAAAAGCGTCATTTAAAGATTCGTCGCGTAATCTAAACGGAATATTCATACGTGAGCGATTATTTAAGGCAATGTTATTGCTATAAAAATCGCTATTATCGACATAATCATAAAACAAATTGGCTTTGGCGATATTTTTCTGCTCAATCGCTGCCACGCCACTCTGTGCCAATAACCACTCAAAAACCAAGCCTGCAATATAGATGCTGTAAGTTGCTGGCGTATTAATCATGCTTTGATTTTCGGCCTGCGTTTTCCAGTTAAACACCGCAGGTGTCAGCTTGGATGCACTACCCAATAAATCTTCACGCACAATCACGATACATAAACCGGCTGGGCCGATATTTTTTTGCGCGCCACCGTAAATCACACCAAACTTACTCACATCAATTGGGCGAGACAAAATATGCGACGACATATCCGCCACAATTGGTACATCACCTGTATTGGGGATACCATCAAACTCAACACCATTAATAGTTTCGTTTGTGCAAATATGCACATAAGCGGCATCTTTATTTAGCTGCCAGCTTTTAAAATCGGGCACATGTGTAAAACCAGATTGCTCGGTATTACAGGCAATATCAATTTGACCATAAGCGCGCGCATCTTCAACGCTACGTTTGCTCCAAGCGCCAGTCACTGCGTAATCTGCACTTTTCCCGTTGAGTAAATTCAAAGGAATCATCGCATTTTCAGCAATCGCGCCGCCCTGTAAAAATAGCACTTTATAGTTGCTTGGAATCGCCAGTAAAGTGCGCAAATCTGCCTCAGTTTTTTCTAAGATACCTGTAAATTCTTTGCCACGATGCGACATTTCCATCACAGACATGCCGCTACCATGCCAATCCAGCATCTCCGCTTGCGCGCGCTCTAACACGGCTTTTGGCAGAACCGCAGGCCCTGCTGAAAAGTTAAATATTTTTTTCATGCTAATAATCTTTATTCCGCTGGTAGCTCTTCATCTGTTTCAACGATTTTCTCTAGGCCAGATAGTTTTTCACCTTCACCCAGATTAATCAGCGTTACGCCTTGCGTTGCACGGCCTAACTCACGAATTTCTTTGACACGCGTGCGAATCAATACGCCGCCAGTAGTAATCAGCATGATTTCGTCATCTTCATTAACTAATTTAGCCGCAACTACCAAACCATTGCGCTCGCTCACGGCGATGGCTTTTACGCCTTGTGTGCCACGTCCAGAATGACGGAAGTCTGCCAATATAGTACGCTTACCATAGCCGTTTTCAGTCGCAACCAGCACTGTTTGTTGATCGTTTTCCGCTATCAATAATGACAACACCTGTTGCTTTGCCGCCAATTTCATGCCACGCACACCACGTGTAGCACGCCCCATTGGACGCACGCCATTTTTCTCATCGTTTTCGCTAAACCAAACAGCTTTACCGCCATCGGAAACCAGCACAACGTCGTTACTACCGTTGGTAATTTCAGCGCCAATTAAATAATCGCCCTCATCTAAATTAATCGCGATAATGCCTGATTTACGCGGGTTGGCGAATTCGCTTAGTGCCGTTTTCTTGACTGTACCTTGTGCGGTTGCCATAAAGATAAAATGATTTTCGTCAAATTCCTTAACCGCTAAAATCGCGTTAATTTTTTCACCTTCTTCAAGCGGGAACAAGTTCACGATTGGTTTACCGCGACCTATTCTGCTTCCTTGTGGCACCTCATACACTTTCAACCAGTAAACACGGCCACGGCTTGAGAAGCACAAGATATAGTCATGCGTATTCGCCACAAACATTTTGTCAATAAAATCATCTTCTTTAGTAGGTGCTGCTTGTTTACCACGGCCGCCGCGGCGCTGTGCGCGGTATTCGTCCAGCGGCTGTGACTTCACATAACCTGTATGCGACAAAGTCACGACCACGTCTTGCGGTGTAATTAAATCTTCTAAGTTTAAGTCCTGCGCATTCACCACAATTTCACTACGGCGTTTGTCGCCAAATTGTTTGCGAATCTCGGTTAATTCATCCGTTATCATGGTAGTCACGCGTGAGGCATTGGCTAAAATATTTAGCAAATCTGCAATCACATCCATCACTTCTTTGTACTCAGAAACGACTTTATCTTGCTCTAAACCAGTTAAGCGTTGCAGACGCATTTGCAGGATTTCTTGCGCTTGAATATCGCTTAATTTGTAGCCATTTGGCGTTAGACCAAAATCGACAGATAAGCCTTCAGGGCGTGAAGCTTCCATCGCCGCGCGTTTAAGCATCTCTTCAACAACTGGCGAACTCCATGATTTTGCCATTAAGTCAATTTTGGCTTCTGGTGGCGTTGGTGCGGCTTTAATCAGCGCAATCATTTCATCCACATTGGCAAGTGCAACTGCTAAACCTTCTAAGATATGGCCACGTGCGCGGGCTTTTTTCAGCTCAAATACAGTGCGGCGCGTAATCACTTCACGTCTGTGGCGTAAAAACGCTTCCAGCATTTGTTTTAAGTTTAGCAAGCGCGGCTGACCATCTAACAAGGCCACCATGTTCATACCAAACGTATCTTGCAATTGCGTTTGTTTGTACAGATTATTCAGCACAACTTCTGCGATTTCGCCACGCTTGAGCTCAATCACCACGCGCATGCCTGATTTATCAGACTCATCGCGCAAATCAGAAATACCTTCGATTTTCTTTTCGTTGACTAACTCAGCAATTTTTTCAACAAAGGTTTTTTTGTTAACTTGGTAGGGCAATTCGTCAACGATTAACGCTTGGCGACCGCCACGCTCTAAATCTTCTACATGGGTGCGGCCACGCATCACCACGCGGCCACGGCCTGTGCGATAACCTTCTTTAACGCCAACGGTGCCGTAAATAATGCCTGCTGTTGGAAAGTCTGGCGCTGGTACCAAATCAATTAGCTCTTCAATGCCAGTTTCTGGGTTTTTCAGCAGCGCAAAACAGGCATCTAACACCTCATTTAAATTGTGTGGCGGAATGTTGGTTGCCATACCCACTGCAATCCCCGAGCTGCCATTAATCAGCAAGTTAGGAATACGCGCCGGCATAATCAACGGCTCGTTTTCGCTACCGTCGTAGTTAGGGCCAAAATCAACGGTTTCTTTATCGATATCAGCTAATAATTCATGGGCGATTTTCGCCATGCGGATTTCGGTATAACGCATCGCCGCAGCATTATCGCCATCCACGGAGCCAAAGTTACCCTGACCATCAACCAACATGTAACGCAAGCTAAAATCTTGTGCCATACGAACAATCGTGTCGTATACCGCAGTATCACCATGCGGATGGTATTTACCAATCACATCGCCCACGATACGGGCTGATTTTTTGTAAGGCTTGTTGTAATCGTTACTTAATTCGTGCATCGCAAATAAAACGCGTCTATGCACCGGTTTTAAACCGTCACGTACATCAGGTAGTGCACGCCCCACAATTACGCTCATCGCATAATCAAGATAAGAACGTCGCATCTCATCTTCTAAACTGATTGGCAGGGTTTCTTTAGCGAATTGATCCATTAGATTTTCCGTGAAATTTCTGTCGTTTTTCTGTGAAATTTAAGCAGTGTTTACCTGCTTTTTTAATTGTTTTACCTGTCAAATATTAGCACATTTACCCCTGCAAAACACGCAAAAATATGACTTATATCGACTATTAACAACTTCAAATACTTAATTTTTAAATCGCAATAATTATTATCAAAGCTTTTAATTTAATAATTATTATTTATCGTTACTATTAAAATAAACAACTAGACAATCGCGTCACTGGGTGTACTGTTAAGTTTATGTTCAGCTAAATAATTAGCTGAACATTAAAACTATTTTTAGAAACTAGTTCAAGGAGACCAATATGCAGTTGAAAGGATCTAAAACAGAAACCTGCTTAAGAGACGCTTTTGCAGGCGAATCGCAAGCTAACCGCCGCTATTTATACTTTGCAAACAAGGCTGATATTGAAGGCCAAAACGATGTCGCAGCATTATTCCGTTCTACTGCCGAGGGCGAAACAGGCCATGCGCATGGTCACCTAGAATTTCTAGAAGCATCTGGCGACCCTGCAACTGGTTTACCTATTGGTCCTACGCGTCAAAATTTAGAGTCAGCTGTAGCAGGCGAAACGCATGAATACACCGACATGTATCCAGGCATGGCCAGAACTGCACGTGAAGAAGGCTTCGATGAAATTGCCGATTGGTTTGAAACTTTAGCAAAAGCTGAGCGCAGTCACGCAAACCGATACGCAAAAGCGTTGGCTGAGTTAGTCGATTAAATATAAAACAGTATCGAAAACGAGCTGGGCAAATAATACCGTATATTTGTACTAGCTCGTTTGCGTTAATTTTGAATTAAAATTAGTGTTAAGTACCATCATCTATTAAAAAGGTGAAATCATGAGCCGCGAAGGAAATCTAGAAGCCCCTACCCGCCACGCCTTAGATTGGCAGAACCCTGATTTTTATAATGAAGAGAGCTTAAATCAGGAGCTTGAGCGAATATTTGACATTTGTCATGGCTGTAGGCGCTGTGTGAGTTTATGCAACAGCTTTCCAACGCTTTTTGATTTGGTCGACAACAACCCTACGATGGAAGTGGAAGGAGTAGACAAAAAAGACTTCATGAAAGTAGTCGACCAGTGTTATATGTGCGATTTATGTTACATGACTAAATGTCCCTACACACCGCCGCATGAATGGAATTTAGATTTTCCGCATACCATGTTGCGCGCCAAAGCCATCAAATTTAAAAAAGGTGAAGTTGGCATTAACGAAAAATTATTAGCCTCCACCGATTTACATGGCCAATTCGCAGGCATACCCATTGTGGTGCAGACGATTAATGCGGTTAACAGCACTAAACTCATGCGCAGCGTGATGGAAAAAACCTTGGATGTAGATAAAAACGCTTGGCTACCCAGTTTTGCCGATAAAAAATTTAGAAGCAGTGCGGCAAAAAGCCAAGATTTTGCAGTAAAAGACGGCATTAAAACGCCAGGCAAGGTCGCTATCTATAGCACCTGCTATGTCAATTACAACGAACCAGGCATTGGGTATGATTTATTAAAAGTGTTGCATCACAATGAAATACCTTATGTTTTAGTGGATAAAGAACAATGCTGCGGCATGCCTAAATTAGAGTTGGGTGATTTAGACGCGGTTGCAGAAGCGAAACAAGCCAATATTGCGCGTTTGGTTAAATACGCCAAAGAGGGTTACGCAATCTTAAGCGCGATTCCTTCTTGCACCTTAATGTTTAAACAAGAAATACCGTTGATGTTTCCTGATTGCGCTGACACTAAATTGGTGCAAGATGCCATGTGGGACCCTTTTGAATACTTAATCGCGCGTCGCAAAGATGGTTTGCTTAAAACCGACTTTAAAACCCCGCTGGGTAAGATTAGTTACCACATTCCTTGCCACGGTCGCGTGCAAAATATTGGCAAAAAAACTGAAGAATTTTTAAAGTTGATTCCTGACACTAGCATTCAAACCACTGAGCGTTGCTCTGGTCATGCGGGCACCTATGGCGTTAAAAAAGCGCATCACGCCATGGCGAAAAAAATTGGCAAGCCTGTCGCTAAGATAATGGCGAATAATGCACCTGATTACATGAGCTCCGATTGCCAATTGGCGGGTCATCATTTAGAGCAGATTATCAACGAAAATAATTTAAATGAAGATAAAAAACCTGCGCAACTGGCACATCCGTTAAGTTTGGCGCGCATTGCGTATGGCATAGATTAAAACTCAAGGAACCAGCATGGCAATTACCCGCGACAACATCATGACCTTAGAGGCTTATAGCAAATATCGCAAAGAGAATAAGTCCAGCATTATGGCGCATCGCCAGTTGCGCTCTGTGCGATTGGGTGAGCATTTAAACATGCAATTTGAAAGTGAATTAACTATCCGCTATCAGATTCAAGAGATTTTACGTGTAGAAAAGCAGTTTGAGGAACAAGGCATTCAAGATGAGTTAGACGCCTATGCGCCACTAGTGCCCGATGGCAGCAATTGGAAAGCGACTATGCTGATTGAATATACCGATGTTGAGCAACGCAAAATCGCACTCAGCCAATTAATTGGCATTGAAGATATGACTTATATTGAAGTTGAAGGCTTTAAGCGGGTTTACGCGATTTCTGATGAAGACTTAGAACGTGAAACCGACACCAAAACCAGTGCTGTGCATTTTTGCCGTTTTGAATTTAACGAAGCAGCAAAAAAAGCCATCAAGTATGGGGCAAAAGTAACGCTAGGTTGCGATCACCCCAATTACACTGTGCGCATGAGCATTCCGCTTAATCAGTTGGAATCTCTAAGAGAAGACTTAACTTAAGTCAACAATCGCTTCAATTTCAACCAATACATCACGCGGTAATTTGGCGACTTGCACGGTTGAGCGTGCTGGCGTGTGGGTGCCAAATGCTTCGCCATAAACACGGTTCATTTCGGCAAAATCATCTAGGTTTTTCAAAAAAACGGTCGTTTTAACCACTTTATTTAAACCTGCTCCAGCGGCTTCAATCACCTCTTTTAAATTCGCTAGCACTTGTGTGGTTTGCGCCACAATATCGCCATCGTTCAATGTGCCATCTGGGCGCAACGCGATTTGACCAGACGTAAACAATAAACCACCCACAACCATGGCTTGTGAGTAGGGGCCAATAGCTGCTGGCGCGTGCGGAGTTTGAATCACTTGCATTTAAAAACACCTTTTTCGAGTCATTTATAGGGTTAAGTCTGCATCAAACACTGATATCAGAATAGCGAAATTGTACCCGTTTAACGTTACAAAACAATTCGTACGCAATGGTTCCTGCCGAATTGGCAACTGCGTTTGCTGGCACTTGCCCCCCCCATAGCTCGACTAAACTGCCTACTTTTGCTGATGCAATATCGGTTAAGTCTACCATTAACATATCCATGGATACGCGGCCGATAACTTGTGTGATTTGACCATCAACAGCCACTGGTGCGTTAATTGCAGCGCGCGGATACCCATCGGCATAACCACAAGCGACTACGCCCACGACCGTGTTGCGTGCGGCCGTAAAAATGCTACCGTATCCAATTGAATCACCCTGCTGAATGCGTTGTATAGAGATAATTTGCGCGCTTAACTGCATCACTGGCTTTAAAGGCTGGCTATCTGAGAGCGCTTCTATCGGATGCGCACCATAAAGCATAATACCCGGCCGCGACCAGTGTTTTTGTGAATTTTGTGCAAATATTTGCGGCCAGCCAAGCACGGCAGCGGAATTGGCTAAACTAAACTCTTCTAAGGTGTGATTAGTTGCCGATTGTGTAGTTTGCTTAAACAAATCCAACTGTTGCAAGGTATGCGATGAATTTAAATGATCAGCGTTGGCAAAATGCGTCATATGCACAATTTTTGCAATATTTTTGTGCTGATTAAGCTCTTTAAATGCGCTTATATATTGTGTTGGCGACAAACCAAGCCTGTGCATACCAGAATCTAATTTTAACCAAACTTGCAACGGCTTCACTAATTTGGTTGCTAGCAATTGATTCACCTGCCATTCTGCATGCAGCACCAACCATAAATCATTCGCCACAATTTCCGCCAGCTCTTTTTCTTCAAAAAAGCCTTCTAGCAAAAGAATTGGATTTTGAATACCCGCTTGACGAAGCTCTAAAGCCTCTTCTAAGCAAGCTACTGTAAAGCCGTCTGCCTCATTGGCAATGGCTTTTGCGCATTGTATTGCGCCATGCCCGTAAGCATTGGCTTTAACAACAGCCAGCGCGTTGCCGCCTTGCTGTTTTGCAACGCGGTAATTGTGCCTAAATGCGTCTAAGCGAATATGAGCAATAGCTGGACGTGACATGCGGATTAATTAGGGCGAAATAGCGGTTACGATATGAATAATTGAGTGTTGCATGATAACGCACATTGTAGACAAAGGCATTAAACACGCGCACGGGTAGCTGATAAAAACAAACTTAACCAGTATTTTGGAGGGAATTTTGAGGCTTTTTTGTGGGTTAGCTTTAGAGCATTAACCACTGTACTTTGTTTACGTATTTAATATTTACGTATTTAATTTAATTATTTTAAATTAATGGTGCGAAAGAAGAGACTCGAACTCTTACGCCTCACGGCGCTGGAACCTAAATCCAGTGCGTCTACCAATTCCGCCACTCTCGCAGGTGTTCCGAATGTTGATTTAAGCCATGCCAAATTAACAAGAAACATATTGTATCTCAAATTAAATACATTTGATAAGAGAAAGTAACAGTTAATCACCGTTATATGACAAATATTATCGCAATGCGCATAAGTTGGTTGACAAGCAAGCACCACAAATTGCAAGATGTTAGCTCATTTAAAGGAAGTCAGATTTATGCAAAGCTCATCATACACAGCAGAAAACAACATGTTACGCGCCGAATTAGAACTATTAATGAAAGAGCGTGAAACACTTTTAATTATTGCAGGCGCTGCCACTGGATTAATTGCCGAACTCAATACGCATGATTTGCCGATTCGCACCGTAGAAGCGGCCGATTTATTGGCAACCACCATTAACAAATTATCAGAAGAAACTTTGCAAGACGCACTTGGTGCTGTGCACGCGACTATTGATGCTTAAATAATAAAGTTTAATTTTTTAAGTTAATACGACAAATTAACGCCTTTATTTCTTAATCGCCTATTACACCACTCTCTTCATATGAAAACCCTGCAAAAAGTACAGCTTATCAGTATGCTGCTCATTTTTTGTGGGCTGACAATCGGTTGCGCTAAAGAAAAATATATTGCTAAACCATTAGATGCAGAGCAAATCAGCGCCAAAATTCTCAATAAAAATTTATCAGATGACGGATTTAAAGCCTACTTAGCCAAGCAAGGTTATGCTGTATCAGAGTGGCCAATTCAACAATGGGGTTTAGATGAGCTCACATATGCAGCGCTTTACTTTAACCCTAAATTAGACGTAGCAAAAGCCCAATTGGCGCTGGCTAATACGTCTATTATCACTGCTAACCAGCGGCAAAACCCTACACTTGGCGCAACGTCTGCACGAAGCAACCGTGCCAATGGTGATATTAGCCCTTGGTCGTATGGCTTAGATGTATCGATTCCAATTGTGACTAATAACAAGCGTGAAATTCAGGTAGAGGAGGCAGAGCGTTTGCGTGATGCCGCGCAACTATCAGTAGCCGAAATCGCTTGGCAATTACGCAGTCAAATCGCCAAAGATTTGATGGCATACCAAGAAAATATTGCCGCTCAGCAAGCGTTAAGTCAGGAGCTCAATACGCACGCCAGCATTATCAACATGCTTGAAAAGCGCGTTGAATTAGGGTTGCTGGCAACTACTGCATTAAATGATGCCAAGTTATCCCGTCAAAAAACAGAAATCGCGTCAAATCTTTTATCTAGTCAGCTCGTCGCTATTCGCGGCAATTTGGCAACAGATACAGGGTTAAATCTTGAGCAATTGAATACCGTTTCAATTAAACCCATTCAAATAGATGCTGTTTTAAATCAAGAATCCACACTTCTTAACACCCCCGAACAGTTAAAAATATTACAACAAAATGCGCTACTTAACCGTTTAGATATACGTCGTAGCTTGGCCAAATATGCCGCCGCAGAAGCCAAGATTAAATTAGAAGTTGCTAAACAAACCCCTGATATTGCTCTAACCCCGGGTTATCTATTTGAATTTGGCGACCGCATTTGGTCGCTTGGATTTAGTAGCTTAATTAATCTATTAAATAAAAATCAAACCTTAATTGCAGAAGCGACCAACCTGCGTGAAATTGAAGGCGCTCAATTTGAGGCCTTGCAAACAAACATTATTGGTGAGTTAAATTTGGCTTATGCAAACTATCAATCAAGCCTGCAACAAATGCATCAAACGCAATTACAGCTCAACTTTCAAGCCAATCAGCAGCAAAATTTACAAAATCAATTTGATAAGGGTCTGATTGATCGTTTGGTACTCACACAAAACAAACTGTTTTACATAACATCAGAGCAGCAGTTATTACGCTTGCAATTTAATTGCTTAAAAGCCGCTATTCATATTGAGGATTTGATGCAACGTCCATTGTTCGATGCGTCTAAGAATGATGAACTCTATCCGTTACTGGGATTAAAACCATGAATAAAAAATTGACTATGATTATTGGCTTACAAGCGTTGATTATAGTGACGCTTTTTTGGACTTTAATTTTTTATGGTAAAGACGAGTTCGAAGAATATCAATCTGAGCAAGAGGAAGAAATTGAAAGCCCAAGCCGCGTTAGTGAAATTGATGGTGTTAATACTATTACCCTACCATTCGCTACTCAATTAAATAGCGGCATTGAGACTGCGAAAATTGAGCCCACTACATTTCAAGGCGAAATTAAAAGTTTTGGCCATGTGGTATCTATTGACCGCTTAATTGAGGCAAAAGCGCAATTTTTAAATTTACAATCAAGCATTCAACTTTCACGCGCAACTAGCGCACAGAAAATACAGCAATATCAACGACTTAAATCATTAAATGATGATGATAAAAATGTATCTGATCTAGCTGTGCAAGAATCTCTTGCTAGCGTAAATACCGACAAAAATAGTATATCCGCCGCCGAACTACAACTTAGAAACTTGCAAAGAACAGTTGAACTACAATGGGGCAAAGAGTTAGCAAAAATCGCTTTTAGCGATAACTTAGCTCCACATTTGTCTGGATTACTAAACAAAAACAATGTGTTAGTACAAATTAGCTTACCACTTAATGCCGTATCGCCACTTAAAAACTCAACCATTAAAATTACTCCACTAACAGAAACATTTAAACCCGTTACTGCGATTTACGTATCTGCCGCCACGGTGAGTGATACCAATGGTTTTGGTAACACCTTTTATTACAGCGCACCATCGGAGTTATTGCGTATTGGCATGCGTGTTAATGTAGAAGTAGACCCTGTTTCTGGCGATGAAACCAATGGCGTGATTATCCCTAGTAATGCCGTAGTTTGGTATGCAGGTAAGCCTTGGGCTTATTTTAAACATGCCACACATAAGAACGCTGATAGCAAAAAAATCAGTAATGAATTTGTGCGTAAACCGATTTCGACTGATACCGAAATTGACGTAGGTTGGTTCAATCAGGGCATTGATGCGAAAAATGAAGTAGTGATTAGCGGTGCGCAATTATTGCTTTCAGAAGAGTTTAAGTATCTGATTAAAAACGAAAATGATGATTAATCTACGATACGAATTAGGTCTGCATGAAAGATAACTTGGCATGATGTCAGCAATTGTTCGCTTCTCGATTCGCTTTTATGGCGTCATCATTGGCCTTGCGACTTTGATGGTTTTTTATGGCTTGTATAGCCTTAATCGCGCCAATTTAGATGTGTTCCCTGAGTTTTCACCTACCCAGATTATTATTCAAACTGAGTCGCCAGGCTTATCAGCTGAACTAGTCGAAACATTAGTGACGCAACCGATTGAAACCAGCATTGCTGGTACTGTTGGTGTGGAAGATATGCGCTCACAATCAATACCTGGTTTATCGATTGTGACGATTATCTTTGACGAAAAGACGGACATTTACAGAAATCGTCAAGTAGTGGCAGAGCGCTTAAGCACACTGACCAATCAAATTCCAAAGGGTATTACACCTAACATCACACCGCTCACTTCTTCTGCCAGCACGGTTTTAGGTTTTGGGGTGACATCCAAACAACTTAGTTTGATGGAGTTACGTACCATCGTCGATTGGACCATTACGCCACATTTACTGGCGATTCCGGGTGTCGCCGACGTGAATGTATTCGGCGGCGAAGTGCGGCAATTTCAGGTGCAAATAGACCCCGCAAAACTAGTGCGCTACCAGCTTAATATGAATGACGTATTAATCGCCACCCAAAAAGCCACTGGTGTTAGCGGCGCTGGCTATATTCAAAATAGCAATCAGCGCATTATTGTAAATTCAGAAGGTCAAGCCACCACCGCTGCTACTTTAGCCAAAGCAACACTACTGCATAAAAATGGCCACTCTATTCGCTTGAGTGATATTGGCAACGTGGTTGAAGGCGCTGCGCCATCCATCAGCGCTGCGGCGATCAATCAAGAAACAGGTATTTACTTATCGGTGCAAGGTCAGCTTGGCGCGAATACACATGCGGTCACGCTTGCGATTGAAGCAGCGATTCAAGAGCTAAAACCCACATTAGTAGCCGAAAAAGTTACCTTGCATGAAAGTTTATTTAGACCTGCCAACTTTATTGAAACTGCCATTGATGGAGTTCGCACCGATATTTTAATTGGCTCAATTTTAGTCATCGCCATTTTATTTTTATTTTTGTTTAACGTGCGCACTGCGTTTATCTCTGCAACCGCTATCCCGCTTTCACTTCTCACCGCTATTGTAGTGATGCACTATTTCGATATTGGGCTCAATATCATGGTGCTGGGTGGCTTGGCAATTGCATTGGGCGAAGTGGTAGATGACGCAATTATTGATACCGAAAATATCTTCAGAAGACTGCGTGAAAATCGTTTATTAGCGCAGCCAGCGCCTATTTACCAAGTGGTATATAACGCCTCAATGGAAGTGCGCAGCTCTGTGGTATATGCCACGATTATCGTTGCCTTGGTATTTGTGCCATTACTCACGTTAAGTGGCGTGGCAGGCAAATTATTCGCGCCGCTTGGCTACGCTTACATTGCAGCCATTATGGCCTCGCTAGTTGTTGCGCTAACGCTCACACCCGCCCTGTGCTACTTAATGCTTGGCAATGCTGAATTATCCAGCGAAGACTCGCCCATGATTAAGTGGATTAAAGGTGGTTATGTGCGCCTGCTGTATAAAATTGAAAAGCACTACCGAATGATTTTATCGCTTAGCTTTCTATTTATTGCTATTGGCTTGGGTATTTTGCCCTTATTCAAAAACCAATTTATTCCAGCCTTACATGAAGGCCATTTTATTATGCACATGACCGCGGTGCCAGGCACTTCTGAAACCGAATCGCTGCGCTTGGGCAAGCAAGTAGCGAAGGTAATTGGCGATATAAAAGGCGTTAAATCAGTCACACAATGGGTGGGTCGTGCGCAAAACGGTGCTGATACTTTTGGTACACACTATAGCGAATTTGAAATAGAAATCGGTACGCTTTCGGGGGAAGAGCAAAACCGAATTTTGGCGGATATTCGTGAAGAGTTAGCAGGGGATGCAGAAGATTTAGATAAAGATGGCAAAGCCGAAATTGGTTTTGTGGGCGTTAATTTTGCCATTAATACCTTTTTAACCGAACGCATAGAAGAGACCATTTCTGGCTACGCGGCCTCTACCGTGATTAATATTTATGGCACTGATTTAGATGCGCTAGACCGCGATGCACAAAAAATTGCAGGATTGGTTTCCAGCATAAAAGGCGCAGAGGATGTATTAGTGCAATCTCCGCCTGGCACACCGCAAGCGGTAATTCGGCTACGTCCAGATGCCTTATCGCGCTGGGGCCTGCAGCCTACCGATGTGCTTGACACTATACGCACTGCTTTTGAAAGCGTGCCGATTGGCCAAGTGTACTTAGGTAGCCGCGTGGTAGGCTTGAGCGTGGTATTAGAATCTGAAGCGCGCGATGATATTGGTGATATCGGTAATATCCCGCTGTTTAACTCTGATGGCAAACTACTGCATTTAAAAGATATCGCCTTTATCAGTCAAGAAAATGGCCGCTCAAAAATTTTACATGCAGGTGCCAAACGTATTCAAACCGTTACCGCGAATGTAGAAGACCGCGATGTTGCCAGCTTTAATGACGAAATTAAAAAACACATCAAAAATGATATTAACTTAGGCGCAGGCAACTACTTAGCTTTTACTGGCGAGGCTGAAGCCAACGCTAAATCCCGCGAAGATTTAATTGTGCATTCTTTACTGGCTGGCGTAGCTATCTTCTTGATGCTGTATATTGCATTTGGGCGACTGCGCAATTTATTGCTCACCTTTGCCAACCTGCCCTTTGCTTTAATTGGTGGCGTACTGGCAGCTTTATTTACAGGTGGCTGGATTTCACTAGGCTCGCTAGTCGGCTTTGTCACGCTATTTGGCATCACGCTGCGCAATAGCATTATGATGGTATCGCACTTTCAACATTTGGTGGATACAGAAGACTGTGTATGGAACTTAGAAACCTGTATTCGTGGAGCATCTGAGCGTTTACCTTCCGTACTCATGACTGCATTAGTCACCGCACTGGGTTTATTACCGCTAGCCGCTGGTAGCGGTCAACCAGGGCGTGAAATTGAAGGTCCAATGGCCACTATCATTGTTGGCGGCTTGGTCACTTCTACTATTTTGAATTTATTGATTTTGCCCGCGATTATGTTGCACTTTGGACGCTTTGAAAAAACTGGACAACTTGAAAAAACTAAATCGAAAAACTAAATTAGTTGATTAATCGTACTTAATATACTTAAATCTTGCGTCGTCATTTGGCGTACCTTCTAACACTCCGCCCTCTTTGGCTGGTTGCCAGCCAATCACTTGCTCAATTTTAGTAGCTAATTCAAAATCTTTATTGGTAATGCCTTTGGCGTCGTGCGTTTGCAATTTAACAATCACAAAAGCATAAGAAACGGTTAAATCAGGATGATGCCATGCAGCCTCTGCCAAGTGGCCCACTGTGTTCACCACCATTAAGGTGGCTTTCCATCCGCTGGTTTTATATTTGCGGCGAATCCAGCCGTTTTCTAAAAACCAATGCGGCAACTCGGCTTCTAGCTTGGCTACTACTTGTGCTTCTGAATAGGCGGCTGCTGTCATCGCTTTAATCCTAGTGTATAGATGAGGCTACTTTATCCAAAGTTAACTCACTTAAACCTTCTAAAAAATGCGTGTAATCTGTTTTATGCAGCATCCATTTGCCAAATGTTTTGTTTAGTACAAAATCGCTAAATGCTTCATCTAACACGCCATTTTGGGTCATCACTTTTAAGCTTAATTCAGATTTTGTATTACCAGACACAGTTTGCGAATCTGATTTCACCAAAATCAAATGCTGTGCATTCAGTTTTTGTGCCAACCAAGCTGCAATGCTATCAGAAGTGACATCCCAGCTTTGCGGAATACTATCCTCCGAAAGCACCATATGGCTTGGCAACCAAACAATGCCGCGATGTTGCCAAGTACGCTCATCAATTTCTAGTTGTGTTCTTGCTGTTGCCAACAATGGGTTCATATTTGCCAGCAACAATCCATATTGATCCATGGCTAGCACCGCCAAACGATGCGCGCAGGCATCACTGATTTTAGATAACTTTTGTGCATCGCGTACTGCATCAGCAAATACGCCGCCACCAGGCACAATAATGATATTGCCATCGCTGAACTTTGCAAATATAGCCAACCAGCGCTCTAGCTCAGGGGATCCTAAAAGACTGCCACCAATTTTAACAATCCAAATAGGTCGGTCCCGTACATTTTCAAATTGTTCCATGTTTATTCCTAACCGTTATTATTAGTACATTTATTATAAGTAGGTTTAATTTTATAGCAAGTTACAATCAAGTTGCTCTATACAACCAAGAAATATATCGGGCGTTAAGGTTTAACTTACACTTGATTTATCTCGTAGATTAAAAAAATCCAGCATCGCTTTTAGATTGGATGCTTTATCTAACGTTTCTTTATACTCTTTTTCGCCAATAGAGTCTGCCACAATACCGCCGCCTGCATAAAAACTCAGTGTATTTTTAACAATGACAGCACTTCGAATCGCAATATTAGTATCCATACTTCCATCAAAGCCAATATATCCAATCGCCCCGCAATATAGGCCGCGCTTGTGCGGCTCTAATTCTTCAATAATCTGCATGGCACGTAGTTTTGGTGCGCCTGTGATTGAGCCCCCAGGAAAACAGCCTTTCAACAAATCGACTGCAGTGGCTGATTTGTTCAGTTTTCCCGTTATGATGCTCACCAAATGATGCACATTGGCAAAGCTCTGTAGCTGAAACAATTGGTCTGCCTTAACACTTCCTACCACACAATTTTTGCCAATATCATTTCGCAACAAATCCACTATCATCACATTCTCTGCTCTATCTTTTACACTGGTCACTAGCTCGTTTGCATAAGCTAAATCTCGCGCTGGATCAGCTGAGCGTGGCCTCGTACCTTTAATGGGGCGAGTTTCTACATGATGTCCATCAATTTGCAAAAATCGCTCTGGCGAGTTGGACAGTATTTGAAAGTTCTCTGATGCACTCAATGGCAAATTCATATACGCCATAAAAGGCGCAGGGCTGATTTGACGTAACTTTTTATAAGCCTGCCAGCCATCACCTTGCACTTTTGCGGCAAAGCGCTGCGCCAAATTCACTTGATAGCAATCGCCGGCGGCAATGTAGTTTTTTACTTTTGCAAAAGCTTGCTGATATTGCAGTTCGCTTAAGTTGGATTGGATATCCGATAGCACTTTAAATGGCTCTGAATTTGAAGTAATCTGAACAAACGCATCAAATTTTGCACATAAGTCTGCCCAATTGGCTTGAGTAGCGGCGTTTAAACCATGCGAAACCAGCGTGCTACGCTTTTCGCGATGGTCTACCACAATCGCCCAATCATAAAAGCCTAGCATCATTTCTGGAATATCTGCTGCAGTGGCTGCAAGGCTCTCCAGCTTTTCAATTCTGCGACCCAAATCATAAGCAAAATAACCCAAAGCACCGCCTGCAAAAGGATATTGGGTTTTGTGTGCCGGATATTGCTGCAATAGCTGGTTAACAATAGAGAATGGATCTGCTTCCAATTCGGTTTCAACACCTTGCTGTGTGATAGTGGTTTTTTGCCCAACAGTCACTACTGTTATAAAAGGCTCAGCCACCAAAATATCGTAGCGGCCATATTGGCTACCTGCTCCGCCAGTATCAGGATTTACCAGCTGGCCACTATCCAATAGCATTGCCCAACGGTCGTTTTTGATGCGCTCAAACAATAAAGCGCTGTCATGGTGGTAGCTAAGTGTGTGCTGTAAAAAGGTCATACTTGGTTAGCCTTTAGGCTTAATTGTGCCGCGGCATAGGCAGGAAAGCAGACCTCTAGCGATTGTACATTTTGCGTAACAGACATTTTGCTAGCCAATATGATATTAATCGATACGTAAGTTACTTTTAATTCTTCTGCTAAGGCTTTTACTAAAAAACTGCCAGCACCCGCACCAATCAACGGCACGTTTGGTGTTAGGTGTTTTAGAACTGATTTTTTTAGTTGCATTAATTGCGCCGCCCTGCATGAAAATGCCAGTTGCACCCAAACATCTATCGTTTTATCTTCAAAGTCATAACCGACCATACGCGCTAGTCGGCGTGCTGATTCAAGCTGACTCTTACCTTGTCCATCAGCAGTTTCAGCCATATCTGCTGACTCATCTAGTTCTCCAGTTAAGCGATAGATATCCGCCGTAGTCGCAAAATACTCGGCCATTACATTAGTTTCCACGCCACTTAACACTATTTTTTGTGCTAAAACCATGACAGGCGTGCGAATGACACCTGTATAAACCAAAGTATCTTGCTGCAAACGGCTAGCATCTGACAATGCCGCTGATAATACTTTGCCAGATTCAATCACGATAATATCGCTAGTGGTGCTACCAATATCCATTAAAAGCGCATCATGACAATAGTGCGCAACCAAGCTGGCACTGGCATGCCAGTTAGTTGAGGCGATATAGTTGGTATTTTCGGCAACTTGATTAATGGCAATAAAACCTTTATTGGCCGCATAAAACTGGCATTGGCGACCCAATAAATGCTCAACAAATTGGGCAATTTTAATCACGCCTTCATGACGATTCGTAAACAAATCCACCAGCTCGCCAGTCATTGTTATGGCATGCTTGATATCATGCGGGTTAGTTTTAAAGACTACTAACACAGCATTAATAGCAGACTCTAATTTATCTAAGCCACGCCACAATGGGCATGGAACCTGAAGCGTGTCAATTAATTCGCCATCCGTACTTAACAAAGCCGCTTTAAGATGTGCACCACCAATATCCCATCCAATTAATCTAGACATGAATATTCACAATATGACGTTGCAGGATTGGCCACTTAAAATTAGACTGCGTTAAAGTGTTAATAATCAGTGCGGCTGGGTTTTGTCCTGTTGCTTGCGCCAAACCGACATAACTTGTGGTTAAACGCGGGTTGATCTCTACCACGACAACCTCATCATCAGAGTTAATAATCACATCAATACCAATATACCCATTTAAACCGATATCACATTCGGCAATTTTTTGTGCCAATGATTCAAACGCATCCCAATAATGTTGCATGCCATTAATTTGACTTCCAGCATAACAAAAAACATTATTTTCAATATTAATCAATTGCTTATTACAAGCTAGCAATTGCGAATGCCCTTGATGCATTACACATGAAATACTGGCGGCAATTCCCTCTTGATAAGGTTGAATCAGATGAGTACTAGCTTTATGATTGCTTATTAGCCAATTTGTTAATGCCTGCGTTTGTTCAAAATAGAGCGTGTCTGAACAACCTGCACCATCGTTAGGTTTAACAACCCACCACCCATCAATATTAGGCCTATTTTTGACTGTATAAGTGACAATAGTGGTAATTCTGGCGGTAGTTAACGCATGGTAAGTTGCTAATTTGTGACTGAACATTTCAATACTCGCCAGCCCACAACCCAGCACTAGCTTACCTTGTAGCACCGCCAATTCGGTCAATTTTCTTAGCAAACCATCGGTTTCTGGCGCAATTAACCATACGGCATCTACTTGGCTAATTTGCTGCGCCCAAACCTGCCAAACGTCATCACCGTGAGCAATTTCAATGCATGCGTGACAGTTTTTTGGTTTAATTAAGCGCACATCAACAGTGGTATTGATCTGATAAGGCAATTGAGATAAATCACGTAACAAAGCGTCGCGCATCAATTCACCTTCGTGCACCAAGCTAGCGGATAAATCAGCGTGATTTAAGCCACCTGCTGTGATAAATTCACATACAAATATTTTTTTGATTGTTATGTCAGGCAATTCGTGCAAATTATCCCCGTAATCGATTTGATGCAAGGCCAAGTGGTGCATGCCAAACGCGGCATTCGCAGCCAATATCAAGCCATTCAATCCAGCTTGTGTAAAGACAGCGCGCCTTTTAGTGTGATTGACGCTTTTATGAAATTATACCCATTTCAAACCTTGTATATTGCAGATTTAGATGCCATTTTAGGCATTGGCAATCACTCCGACTTAACCCTTAAAATTAGTCGAAAATATCCCAATCTTAATATTTGGCTGGATTGCGGAATTCGCCAAGTGAACGCGCGCGCTTTGTATCACGGAAATGATAGTCAGCTAAATATTCGGCCTGTGGTGGGTTCTGAAAATATCGCTAATTTGCAAGATTATCGCGCCATTAGTTATGCTTGCGAAAGCCAGCATATATTATCGTTGGATTATTCTGCCACCAGCGCAATGGGCATTGCTGAACTACATAATAGTGCGCGCTTTTGGCCAGATCACACTATTTGCATGACTTTGAATGCGGTCGGTAATACGCAAGGCGTTGATGTCTCTAAATTAAATGATTTAATTCAGCTGAATCGTGCCAGAAAAAATCCTTCGAAACTTTATGCAGCTGGCGGCGTGCGCAATTTAGCCGATATTCAAGCATTAGCAAAAATGGGTATTGCTGGTGCACTAGTTGCCACGGCGCTACATGCAGGCACATTAAGCAAAGCTGATATTGAATCTATTCATACAATAAAAAACCCGAGCTGACTCGGGTTTTTTACAAAGTCTAAGCTTTAAAACACTGATAACAAACTGTTTATAAAGTAAATTTTTATAAAAAAATTACTCTAAGTTAGCGTGAATTGCGCGCATACCCTCTTCAGTTAAGCCTTTTGCTGCGATTAAATCAGCAATAGCGGCTTCTAAAAAAATCAATGTTGATAACTCAAACTGTGAGCCCATTGGCATTGCTTTTGTTAATGGGAAGCTATCATCTTGACCAATTTGAATCACTAAATCAGCCACATCTGCCATTGCAGAAGATTTTTTCATTGAAATAACCACTAATTTGGCACCAACTGATTTAGCTTTTTTAACAAATGGCAATAAAGTTTCCGTACCGCCAGAGCCTGAAACTAACACTAATAAATCACCCGCTTTAATGGCTGGCGTAACCACTTCACCAATCATACTAACTGTGTAGCCAGCATGCACTAAGCGCATTGCAAAGAAACGCGATACCAACAATGAACGACCTGCGCCACCAATAAATGTACGGCCTGCTTGATCTACTAATTTCAGCAATTCTGCAGCTTTACTATTGTCAGTTACAGCCAAAATACCTGTTAATTTATCTAAAATTACTTTTTGATGATCCATTTTAATATCCTTATTTTCATGTGTGCGCGGTATCAATCTATATTAAACACCGCAACGCTATTATAAAAAATCCCGACGCATTTCTGGGTCGGGATTTTATTGTCTTACACTAATTTAAACTCAACTGGGTATTAATTAAAAGTAACTTTTAATTAAAAATCCTAGGTTGAGAATAGAATTAAGCGTGAGCGATTGCAGTGATTTCAGCAGCAGAAGCAGCAGGATCAGCAGCACCGTAGATAGCAGCACCAGCAACAATGATTGTCGCGCCAGCGTCACGTACTTGTGCAGTTGTTGCAGCTTTAACGCCACCAGCAACTGAGATTTCAACGCCTAAGTTTAATGCAGCAACTAAAGCTAAGTCAGTGAATGGTGTTTGACCAGCAGCTTGTTGATCTAGACCAGTGTGAACGCCAATGATGTGCGCGCCAGCAGCAGCAACTTCTTTAGTTTTAGCCGCTTTGTCAGCAACGTTGATCAAGTCAACTTGTGCTTTTTTGCCGTATTTGTTAGCAACATCGATTACACCTTTGATAGTACCGATATCAGCACAACCTAAAACTGTACAGATGTCAGCACCAGCTTTGTAGAATGGCTCAGCTTCGTAGAAACCAGCATCCATTGTTTTTAAGTCAACTAAGATTTTGTTGTTTGGGAATTTAGCACGTAAAGTCTCTAACAATTTAACACCGTTGTGCTTAATGCATGGTGTACCGATTTCTAAAATGTCTACGTGTGGTGCAACTAAAGCTGCTAATGCAACTGTTGCGTCAAAATCTAATGAATCTAATGCCATTTGGGTTAAAGCCATGGTGTACTCTCCGATTAAAAATTATTATTAGTAACTAAAATTACTTAAAGTGATTGATTAACAAAAACCAATAATACTAAGAAATTGTTACAAAAATTTACTACTTTTTTACAACTAAATTGTATTGCGACTAAAAATTACGCATCTATTAAGATGCCCGCAAGGCAATTACGGCCTAGCGTTTAGTGCATTTTAAGCTGGACGCATTATATTATGCGTCCTGCCTATTGTTGTCAATGTTAAACCACATTTATTACAACTAAGTTACAGTTGCAAGACATAATCTATAAGACTGAATTCATCAGATTAGTGAATCGCAACTGATACTTGAGTTATAGTTTTGCGCTTAAGGCTGCTTCTAGTTTATTTTGATCAGCAACAAAACCGCGAATGCCTTCTGATAATTTTTCAATTGCCATTGCATCTTGATTTAATTCAAAACGGAACTCTGCTTCTGTCATTTTTGCAGGTGGTGTTTTTGTTGCGCCAGTGTCTTTTAACACTTGTATTAAAGTACCTTCAGTTGCGGCCAAATCTTGTAATAAGTTTGGTGAAACTGTTAAGCGATCACAACCAGCTAAAGCAATCAATTCGCCCGTGTTACGGAATGAAGCACCCATTACCACTGTTTTATAGCCATGCTCTTTGTAATATTGATAAATTGCACGCACTGAAACCACACCTGGATCTGTTTCTTGTGTGTACTCTGTACCTGGGTTTTTCGCCTTGTACCAATCTAAGATACGGCCAACGAATGGTGAAATCAAGAATACGCCAGCTTCTGCACAGGCACGCGCTTGGCCGAAACCGAATAATAACGTTAGGTTACATTGGATGCCTTCTTTTTCAAGAATCTCACCCGCTTTAATGCCCTCCCAAGTTGATGCTAATTTAATCAATACGCGATCTTTACTGATACCAGATTCTTCGTACAATTTGATTAATTTACGGCCTTTAGCCACCATTGCATCTAAGTCAAATGACAAACGTGCATCTACTTCGGTAGAAATACGGCCTGGTACTTCTTTAGTAATTTCTGCACCAATTAACACCGCTAATTTATCAGCAGCGCTGTCAATTTGTTGTGCTTTTGTACCGCCTTGTGCTTTTGCATAAGCAATCGCTGTTTCAATTAATGGCGCGTATTGTGGCAATTGGCTTGCTTTTAATACTAATGAAGGGTTAGTTGTCGCATCAACTGGCTTAACAGCTTTAATCGCTTCTACGTCACCTGTATCGGCCACGATAGTGGTCATGCTTTTTAATTGGTCTAGTAAATTTGCCATGGTTTCCTCCTAAATTTAACTACGTATTGGTTATAAAATTAATTTAAACCGCTTATTTATAAAAATTCAACTCAATATTATAGCGCAAAACAAATTCAGAATGACTTAAGAATCTGCACAATTTTAATTGAGGGGATTGTTAAACAATATTAAATGGCTTTGTTTTGATTTGCCGTCTGGCTAGACTTTACCTATTTACAAAGTGGCCAGTCTACAAGACTCAAACATGACTTACTCTGAAGAAGATATTGCCAACAATACGATGAATTTGCTATCGGCAACTAGCACTTGGATATTAGTTCGTCATCAATGGTTAATGGCTAAAATGCGCAGCATTTTAACTGGGGAGCTTTGCCCATCACTGGTTCATTTGTATCAATTCGATGCCATTACAGCAGACACGCTGAAGCTGCCTGACAACTTGGGACAAAGCTTCAATAAAATAAAGCATCTGCTAGAAACAGCATGGTTGCAAACTGTTGAATCACATCACACATCATCAGGCTTATCTGTGTTTGAACAGCTTAATTTATTTCAAGTGCAGGCGCATCAATTTATGCATGAATCAAAAGAGCTTAACCAACAGCTTTGGCGCGACTTTACCATGCGCGATCCACTCACCGGAACGTTAACCAGACTCACCTTAAAATACAGCTTATTGCAAGAAATGACCCGTAGTAAGCCCCATCGTTACAATTGCTGTATTGCAATAATCGATCAAAATAAATTCAAATATATTAACGACGAATGGGGCCATCATACTGGTGACCGAGTCTTGGTTACAACAGCAGAGCTTATTCAGAAAAATCTGCGTGCTGAGGACAAGTTGTTTCGCTATGGTGGAGATGAATGGCTGATTTTAATGCCCAATACCAATCGCAAAGAAGCCTATCTTATTTTGAAAAGAATTCAAAAAATTACTGCTGAGTTTAATTATCAAGTTAGCAATCAAATCCAATTCAACAGCACTTTTAATTTTGGTATCGCCGAGTGTGCGCAATACGACAATGTGTACGATTGGATTGAAGCAGCAGATCAAAGCCTATTTAAGGAGAAAAAGCAGTCTTCGGGTACAGTTTTTTCTAGCACCTCTTAAATCAATGTGATTGAAAATTAAGGACGGGCAAACGTAAATTAAAACTGGTTTGCTGACCCATATCACTTTCTACATTGACTGAACCACGATGTTTTTCGGCAACAGTATGCACAAAATACAAGCCTAAACCCGCGCCATCTGGCGTGGCGCTAGTATCTTTTAAGCGACTAAAACGTCTAAATAGTTGTTTTTGCTCATCAATCGATATACCTGGTCCGTTATCAATCACATTTAAAACTGCTTGCTGACTGGCATAACTGAGCTTAATCACTACGACTGAGCACTCTGGTGCAAACTTAATTGCATTCATGACTAAGTTAAGTATCGCTCTATGCAATAAGCCAAAATTGCCATTCACCCACACCAAGCCACCTACGATATCTCTTTCAAGCGTAATCTTTTTCTTCAAGGCATTTTCATACGCATCGTCTACCGCTTGATGCGTTACACCTGCAAAATCTAACTCTTTAAAATCTGCGCTATTGCTCATTTCTGCACGTGAGGCTTGCAAGAAATCTTCTGCTAAATGCAGCGCTTGCGATAAGGGTGCATACAGCTTAGATTGAAGCTGTTGATGTTCTTCTAAGAGCATCATTGCACTTGCCAACGGGGCACGCAAATCATGTGATATAAAAGCCAGCACTTCTTTACGGTCGTTTTGCAAGAACCGCAACTGCTGCCCTGCTGCACGCACTTGTTCTATGCGGTCATCAAAACTATCATAACGGTGAATGGTATTATCGGCAAAATCAGATTGAATAATAAAGCTTTTTAAATAGGTTAATTCCTGATCTAAATAACGCTGTGCGGCTTCTAATTTACGCCAGCTCCAAACAGGATACGATATTAATATGGGCAAAAGCGCCGCAGATGGCGGAATCCAAATGCTGAATATTTTGGGTAATACGGCAGCCATAATGCTGACAAAAACAAAATAGACTAAAGTTGAAATCAGGCCAGTCAGCGCCGAAAGCCTTGGCATCCAAATCAGCGGTAATAAAGCTAACGCAATCAACACAATCAAACTAGGCAGTGTTGATAATGTTTCAATTAAGCGGTTATTACGCATTGAATCCAAAACATTAGCATGAAACTCAACACCTGCCATAGGCTGGCTTAGCCCAGAAACTGGGGTTGACAGTAAATCGTTCATGCCAGAAGCAGTAGCGCCTATGAGTACAATTTTATTTCTAAACGTATCTTTTTCAAATTCGCCTTTTAGCACTTGCACATAAGATATGGTTGAAAAGTAGCCGGGAGGGCCTTTAAAACTGACTCTTTTTTGTTGCTCTCGAACTAAAGAAAACGTGTTTTTCTGCGCCGCAGACACATTGAATTGATTTTGAGAAGGCTGATTCGTGGCAACATTCAGCACTGCCTGCGAAAAATGTTGCCAAACTGGCGCACCAACCCCCTCAAATAAATAGATGCTGCGCGCAATGCCATCTTCATCTAACACCGCATGTACGCGTCCCAAATCAGCCGCCTGTAATGCCAAATTGGGCAAAGGCAAGGTTTCTATTAACTGGCCTTTTACCCGCGTTGTTTCGAGCAATATGGGCAATACTACGTTTCGTGCTTGTGCAATTGCGTTTACCAGTGCTTTATCTGCGTTTTTATTGGCTTGCTCAGGTTCAGAAAAAATAATATCCAAGCCAATTGCTAGGGTATTTTCTTGTTTGAGGCGCTGAATCAGATCAGCGTGTACTTGCCTAGACCAAGGCCAACGACCTAATTGAGACAAGCTATTCTCATCGATTGCCACAATCACAATATCAACAGGCGGCTTGCCTTGATGCCACTTTTGACCAATATCAAACAACACATTATCAACCCGCGACAATAGGCCAGTGAGTTGAATGAATATGACCAATAACAGCAAAATAGCTGCTGTAGATAAATAATCGTTAAAACGAAAGCGTTTCACAGGTTAACTTGTAGTGTTTTTAACTAGTGTACTGATAATGCGGGCAATGGCAATGCGTGTGCTGAAAATAAGGTGTCTGACCGATTTGTCAGTTGATTACTAGACTACCTAGGTGGCAATCCATCAAACTCCGTAACCGCCTCAGGCCCTGCAACGCCCTCTGCATCTACCAAGCGCAAACGTAAAGTTTGTTTTCCGTATTCACGCAGTAAAAAATCAAAACGTCCATTTAAACCTACTGCCTGCCACACATTTTTTTGATGGTTTTGCTCGTTATCCAAAGTCGCCTCGTAAAAAAAGCCTAAGGGTGGGTTGAGCGTGTTAATAAATACTCTATTTTCAATCACACGCGCAACAAGCTGGCTGATATCAGGCGCGGGTGGTTTGGGCTTATAAACAAAATGATTGATTGCTGAATAAGGGCCTTTTTCTGATTCATTAAGGCTGGCTAAACGCCAAAAATATCGGCCTGGCTGCAGTGAATTTTCTAAGGTAAATTGCGTGTTAACTATCTGTTGCGCCATCACTACTTGTTTAAATTCGGTATCATTTGCTAGCTCAAGCTGATAGCTGCTTGCTTGATTGACACTACCCCAGCGCAGTGTAGGCATAGGTTCTCTGATTGTTTCTGCAGCAGCAGGATAAACAATCGCTGGGGCATACGGCTTGGCGTTTAGCGAAAATGTATGCACTGCATCAAACCCTTCAAGCCCCAAACTATCTTTTGCACGCATTTTTAAAGTGTATTGCCCATCTGGCAAATCAACAAAAGTTAACTGCCCAGATTGGCTGATATTTTCGGCGGCCAACATATTCAATTGCGCATCTTGAAACACACTGCCAACCCATGCAGTGGCACCTTTTTGTGCGGGAAGTTCAAATTCAACAGGCAATGACTCAAATTGAGCATTAAGCTTAGAAACATCTGGTGCAGCCAACAACTGCACTGGTGGCAATGGTGCATTTCCATCCTCAGACAAGCTGCCGTAGCCTTTATCAATAGCCACCTCTTGCCCCGCTGCGGCTAGTGCAACTTGGCCAGACAATGTTTCTTGGCGAACTGTTTGCGATTCAGCAGACACCCTGAAACTTGTGCCGCGCACTGCTGCCACTGCCGTTGGCGTAAAAATTTGCATGCTATTGCCTGGCGTATGGGCTGGATTGGCCTCAATTTCAACACCACCTTGCTGCAAACGTAATTTTGTATCTACCATACCGCCACCGCTATACATACTAAGCGTATCTAGCTTTAATGTTGAGCTGGGCTGCATCGTCACAATAGAGCCATCAGCAAAACGAATATTTAATTTACTTCTTGCAATAGTTTGCAGCTCAGCGCCCACATTAAGCTTTTGCCCAACGGTAATGGCTTGTCTCGATTTGTCGCTATTGATTATAAATGCGCCGCCAGAAGCAAAAATAACTTCTGCTTGCGCAGGCACTTGCTTAAGCAAATGCAAAGGAACCCGAATTTTGCTGCCAATTGGCATACGGTATGGATTTTTAATAAGATTGAGCTTTTGTAAAATGTGCCAATCATCTGGGTTAACTAAATGGCGATTGCCAAAATGAATAAGCGTGTCGCCAGGGCGAACTCGGTATAGCCATTCTGGTGAGTTTAGCGATGCATTTTCTGCTGCAAATAAGGGCAGACAAAGTTGCGGTATAAGTAAAACAAAAAGCATAATTCTTTTCATTATCAGCAACTTAAAATCCATGTGATTAATCATTATTTGAGGCGAAATTTCTGTCTTTTGATATGGTTAAGTAAGGCGTTCTAAGCGATAACCTTGGTGATAAACTGAAATTAATCGCCAGCCATACTGAGGTAGCAAGTTTAATTTATTGCGCAAATGGCTTACATGCACATCTATCGTGCGAGTATCAATATTAGGTGTTGTGCCCCACACCACTTTGGTTAGATGCGCCCGCGATAACAGCACATCGATGTGTCCAAAAAAGTATAAAGCCAGCTCAGTTTCTTTCTCTGTTAGCTTAACGGCCTCAAGATTAATCATAAATTTTCTTTTGATAAAATCTACTTTTAAATGGCCATAATCTACTGATTCTATGAGATTTTTAGCTGGATGAGCCCTACGGTAAAGGGCATTAATTCTGGCATTTAATATGCTGGTGCTAGGCGGTTTAACAATATAATCATCTGCGCCCGCTTCCATCATTTTTACAATATCTTCTTCGGCATCGTGACCGGTTAAGAAAATAACGGGTGGTACAGCGCTTCTTAATTTTAAGCTGGCCAATACTTCTGGGCCGCTCATATCAGGCACTTCCCAATCAAAAAGGCATAAATCAAATGTGTCGCTGGTCACCGCTTTTAAACAATCACGGCCGGTTAAAAAGTGTTTTACTTCGTGCCCTTCAGCAGTTAAAGCATGAATTATTTCGTCTGCAAAGTGCTGGTTATCTTCTAAAAATGCTATTTTCATTGCAACCCTTTATTCACGGCATTATTAGCCATCGTTCTCATTAAACAATTGATTAACACTATCAACAAACAAGGCTGCCACTGTTAAATCGGCGCTGGTACCAGGGTTAATCTGCTTTTGTTTAAATGTATTATCCCACGCCAGTAGCTTGCCTTGATACAGTTTAGGGTTGTCTGAAATGTTAAACATTGTTAAATGCTGCTTGGCCTGCTGTTGAATATCTGCCGCGATTTTTTCGCCATGTTTTCGCACAATATGCGAATCAGGGAATGCTGCCAAAAAAGTTAAGTAAACTTGTGTAGTTACCCAAGCAGCATTTTTAGCTTCCTTTTGTGATTGCAATATTGGCATGCCTAAGTTAAAAATCGCATCAAAATTGCTGTGATATTGCGCCGCAACCATATCGCGCTTGCTGGCCGCTTGCATGGCTTGCAGCAAGGTGCAACTGGCAGGTTGATTCACGTCGTATTGGCTTGCAGAGCCGAGCCCAGCAGGTTTAGCCAGCGCAATCGCATTAAAAGCTTGAGTGGCATCATCTATTGTGGTGTGATTTAAGACATGTTTTAGACGATTAAAAAAGCGATCGTGATTAGGCATTAATGCGGCATGCACCAAAGGCGCGCACAGTAAAATAATACCTAAGTTGGTATTGCAGGCGACTGCTTTTTGCGTGGCTTCTACACTTTGCAAAATACGTTGCCCTAATGTTAAATCAGGCAAAGCAATGACCTGAGCAACCACATTAGCGCTTTTAATAAAATCATGAATCGTCATGCCGTGACCATCGGCAAAAATATGCACATTACCTGGCTTTAATGCTTCCAGTTCTGCAATGCAAGCGGCTTTAAAAATCTGGCTGATTTTCTGGTTAAGTAATTGACTTTTATAGCGAGTCATAAGTTTACAAACGTTTTAAACAATCATCCACTAACACTTGTGCAATATCGATTTTGACCACACTTTGCAAACCACGCCACGCAGGAATACTATTCACTTCTAACACATAAAGTACGCCATTTTCATCACGAATAATGTCCACACCGCAATACGCAATATCCACAACTTTAGCGGCTTGTTCAGCTAGGTGATTAACTTCAGCATCGTCAACAGCTTCACATTCTGCGCCAAGCGCAACATTATGCAGCCAACTTTCCCCTCTGCGACGCATGGCCGCAATCGCTTGATTATCAATCACAAACACACGGTAATCATGCGTTGACTTAACCATTTTTTGCAGGTAAAAAACACCATCCACATATTGATCCATTGGCAAAGGTAACGGTTTATTGATCAGCCGAACGCCGTGCCCTTGTGAGCCGAATAATGGTTTGATTATTAATGGACTTTTAGCGTTAACTTGTTGAGTTTGAATGATTTCATGCGCAATGAGGCGCGATTCACATACCCATGTTTGTGGCGTTTGAATAGCAGCCTGATGCAACAAAAAGCTAGTCATGGCTTTGTCTACCGTGCGCTCAATCGCTTTGGCATCATTATAAATCAGCACACCTTGCATTTTTAACATATGCAGCACGTTTAAGCGCGTGGTAATTTGTTGCAAAGTACCGCCCGCAATGCCGCGCACAAAAGCTATTTTGGGTGATTCATCAAAGTGCGGAATTTGAATGTGCGGCGATTGAAGGGACAAATCAATCACACAATCTCTTAATGAAACAAAAACCGCTTCTACGTCTCGCTTGGCGAATGCATCCGATAATTGCGCGCCATGCCAGCCACCTTTGGTGTCTACTTCATCGGTAAAAATAGGGATGCTCATTAAAAGCGGCCTACGCGCCAAAAGATTGGTCTAATAAATCCTCATTAAACGAACCGCCAAAGAAACTGTTTCCCGTGCTTAAGTTGGTAATCGTCACTTTTGCGGGCGAAAATAATAGCGGGTCGATTTGATAAAAATCCATATTCACCGCTTTAAACACTTCTGCAAATGGTTTGCCGTAATCTTTTGAGGCACAACTCGGTAACTCTGCTGCTAATTTTTTGGCGGCTTCATCGCTACATTGCGCAAATAGTTGCACAAAACCACCAAATAAAATCGCATCATTGGTGCGCCCCATGCCCGTTAAAAAATCAGGGCTAGGCGGTGGCAAAGGCGCACTGGCGATTCCATCGATAAGCTGATTGAGTGGAAAATGCAAAGTATGCAATTTATGTAAAGCGACTTCTAATACGCGCGCCACAATTTGCACAGTGCCAGCCAAACTGCGCGTGGGCGTTAAAATAAATGTCAAATTTTCGGGCTTGATTTTTGTATCACGCGCAACTTTTTCGATGACTTCAAGCGGCGGGATTTTATCTGTTTCTAAAACCAGAACAGTTTTTTGTGCGCTGTCTTTGTATTGCAAATCTTTGAAAATATCTTCACGTTGCGCAATGCTGCGCGCAGGGCCAGAACCGAGCGAAAAAAACTTCTCATGACTCAATGCCCAGCCTGCATATTGGCTACCTAAACAAGCTAAAACAGGTTGTTTTGCCGTCACCTGAAGACCACTTAACCAGTTTTTAAAGCCAAAATTTTGTGTAAAAGTTACCTGCCCCAAGCCACCCATGCAGATTTTTGCAATGCGCCGCCCTGCTTCTAAGCCGCCAGTCGCATCAATACCAGCATCAATGATGGTTGCGCCAGCGCTATGTTTAATTACACTTAAATTCAGCAAATCTGCATCGTTAATCAGCGCTTCCAATAAAGATTGCGAGAGCTGGTTAACGCTTATTTTATGAGTGTTTTGCATAACAGTCTTTCTATTGAATCATTCAAGCGTATCACAGGCTGGCCGCTCTTTGTAACACCTTTTTCTTGGCTAGCTTTACCGTACGCGCTTCTGCGATTACGCTGCAGATCGGCATGCCAGCGGGTATCACACTATTGGGCTGCGGAATATCGCTCACCCATTCTGGCCAATCCATATCCACCGGTACTTTGGCTTGCTTGTTTGCATAAATAATCTGTATCGCGCGCGATTTTTTGTCAATAACAGGCCAATCGCTTAATTGCCCTAAACAAGCTGAAACATGCGATGCAAACAAATTGCCACGCTTTGCTTGATACAAACCAACTGAAGCACTTAAACGTGGATTGATTTCCAGCATAAAGACATCATCGCCTTGCAGCAAAAAATCACAGCTATTAAGGCCTTTTAGAGCAAAATTTTGCGTGAATGCAGCAATAAATTCCATTAATTTATTTTGAGCAATTTCAGATAACGGCATTTGACTAACGGCACCGCCAAATCGATAAGGTGACAATAAAGTTGAGCTACACCATTGTTCATTAAACCCTATTATCAATGCCTTATTGCCATCTGCCAAAAACAAACACGAAATAGGCGTGCCAGCTTGTATCTTCTGATAATAAACCGCAGGACTTAACCCTAAATTTAAGGGGAAAAAATTGAACGGACCTAAATTTAATGGAAAGACTGTTTTAATATGCTCGCCGCCACTGGCGCCAATCGTTTTTTGCAACCAGCCAATTGTGTTGGATGGCTTTTCAAATACAGTTTTAGGGTATGGCATCGCAAATAAATCGCACAGTGCAAAAAATGATTGTGGCTGCTTGCACTGTTTAATCGCTTCTGCATGATTACCAATAATGGGTAAAATTAAGGCAATTTCATCCAATAAATCGGGTTGCGCTTCAAAGCCAGCACCATAAGTAAACCCAATAGAATTGTTTAATTTAAGTTGATTTAATGCGTTAAGTAGTTGTTTTGCGTCAAATTGCCCTTGTTGCGCATCAATTTGAATCACTTTTTTTGCTATTAACTGCGTATCAACATCGGCAAAACAATCGATTGCGATGACGTCAAAACCAGCTTCTAATGCCGCTTGCACATAGGCGCGGCTAGAAATCGCCGCGATAATAATGACTTGATTCACCAAAAATTTAGGCAAAAAATAGTGTTAAGTTGAAGCTGCTCTAGCGATATCAAATGCATGATTGTAGGCAAGGTGCACCGCATGCTCAGCTTGCAGCATTTGTTGCAACATGGTTTGCTGCGTTTTGTATTTTAGCTGACCAATCGCCAGCGCACCTAACCCAACAATTTGCGTATCGGCAATGAATTGGCCATCGCTCATCACGTCCACGCCTGCCGCGCCAGAAGGCGCAACGGCATTCACATCGGCGATAATCTTGAGTGTTTTAGAATCACTAAAATGCGCATGCTCCAGCACCCTAATACCTGCAGCAGCGGCGCAAATAGCAACTGTGGCGCTTCGCAAAATCTGTGTTTTTTTTGCATCGTCCGTACCGTCTACCACTTGCAAACTTAACCCATATTTTGCATGTAATTCAGCTGCGTAATCTTGCATTTGCGCTAATTCTTTATGTGCGACCAATTGCACAATTGCGCCTAGAGATGCCGCAATTAAAGCAACTGTGCTACCAACAGCTCCGCCTGCACCAAAAATTGCTATGGTTTGCTTAGCAAGCGTTTGTTGATTCGTTTTGAGTAAAGCATCCACTTTAGCCAGCATGGCTGCAGCGGTGGTAAACGCGCCTGATGGATCTGCAAATGTCGACATTTCAAATGGCGTAAACATGGCGCTTTTGGCGGTTTGCTGCATGGTCAGCGCCAAGTGAATATCGCGCCCGCCAATAAATAGCGCTTCGCGCTTAATGCCTGATGGACTGCGCGAAAAAATCGCATCTTGTGTCAAGGCTGCAACTTCGTTCAATTCGACATTGGTATACGGCATAATTTTGTCAAACCCCGCGTCATACGCCATGTTTACATCAAATGGGCTAGCGTTTTTAGCGGCGGTGATTAAATGTAGTATAGAAACTTTTTGCATAATTTTGCTTTGAATAGATACGTTTAAATTAGCTTAAATCAATATCCGCGCCAGTATTTTTGGCTTGCATCAATTGAAAATGTAGATTCGATTTTAAAAACTGGGATTGTAATTGAGCGAGCATTGCATTCGCTTTAATCTCATCTTCAAATATCGCAAATCCAGTCGGCCCCCAAGAGCTTTGCCCTGCACAAATAATGCCTTGTTGATTTAAATAATTGAGCACAGCTGCTACTTTAGCACTTTTATAATGCCCACCCTGCGCGGCTGAAAAATACTCTCCGGTAGCTAATTGCAAGACATGAATCGCTTGCGAAAATTGTGCATAATCATGCTCAACGATTGCAGGCAAAGCTTGCATCAAAACACGATGGCTTAAGGCTTGCGCAGTGGCCAAATCTGCATTACTTAAGGCTTCAAAAGCTTGCAGTTCCGCATCGCCAGATAATCCTTGATTGTGATAATCTAATATTAATAAAACTGGCCATTGTTGTGGAAAAACGTGCCGCGCAATAATCGGCGGTGTTCGTTGATTATTTTGATAATGTGCACTCCTGCCACCATCCAGCACCAAACCACCTTGCTCAAATGTACCAATCCCAACCCCGGAGCGGCGGCCTCTGCTTGAGATGGCAGCCAATTCTGCGGTGGTCAAATTCAAATCAAATAAAGCATTAATGCCAGCACCGATCGCTAAAGCCATTTGTGTACCAGAGCCTAAACCAGCATGCTCAGGAATATTCTCTTCTACTTTAATCGAAAAGTTAATGCTAATTTTTAGTTGATTTTTGAAATTTTCGACGATTTTAGCTACATAATTAAGATTTTTAGCGTCAATTAACGTTTTTTCACTCTTAAATATGGTTAAGTTTGTAATTGGTGCTTGTAAAGCCAAGCCTAAACTTCCAAATAGTCGCCCTTGGCTACCATTTAAATCAACAAAACCCATATGCAAGCGCGCGGCAGTTTTCACGGTGACTTTTTGAAGCTGTAACTCTTTTGAAAATAAGGGGCTTAGCTGATTCATGGCAGTGCTTGATTATTTCGCGCTTAACAATTTTCATTATTTTAGCTTAATCCAACTAGATTATGATGCATTAGCTATTTTTAGACTGCTTAATCCAATGATGTAACGTGACATTAACGGGCTAATTTGGCACAATAACAGTTATAAACAATTAAATAAAAGTAGTGCACACATTGATGAAGCACTATTAATCTAAATCTTCTGCAAAAATTAAGGGATCAGCATGTCAGTAGCTCTTGTAGTGCCATTTGAACAGCTCCGTAATACCGATGTAGGCTCAGTAGGCGGTAAAAACGCATCGCTAGGAGAAATGATTTCGCAACTCAAAGCCAAAGGCGTACGAGTGCCAACTGGCTTTGCTACTACTGCGCATGCATTTCGCGAGTTTTTGGCACAAGATGGTTTAGACAAAAAAATTAATGATTTGCTGGATGTATTAAACGCCGACGATACGCAAGCCCTAGCTATTTGCGGCGCGAAAATTCGCGGCTGGATGATGGACGCGCCGTTTCCTCCTGCATTAAATGCTGCAATTGCTGAAAATTACGCCCTACTCACCAGAAATTCTGCTGCGGGTACAACCTTTGCAGTGCGCTCATCTGCCACAGCAGAAGATTTGCCTGACGCTTCTTTTGCTGGTCAGCAAGAAAGTTTTTTGAACATTCATGGTTTAGACAATATTACGCACGCCATTAAAGAAGTGTTCGCTTCTTTATATAACGACCGCGCGATTTCTTATCGCGTGCATAAAGGTTTTGTACACGCTGACGTTGCGCTATCGGCGGGCGTACAACAAATGGTGCGAAGCGACATTGGCTGTGCAGGGGTAATGTTTACTATTGATACGGAATCTGGCTTTAAAGATGTGGCGTTTATTACATCAAGCTATGGTCTAGGCGAAACGGTGGTGCAAGGCGCTGTGAATCCCGATGAATTTTATGTGCACAAACCATTATTGGCGCAAGGCAAACCAGCGATTATCCGCCGCACCATGGGTTCTAAACTCATCAAAATGGTTTTCAGTGATGCAACACAAGCAGGAAAAAGTACCAATACAGTGGATGTAGATCCTGCGCAATCAGATGTTTACTCATTATCAGATGCTGATATTTTAGAATTGGCAACCTATGCCATGACGATTGAAAACCATTACGGCTGTCCAATGGATATTGAATGGGGTAAAAATGGTTTAGATAACAAGCTATACATCTTGCAAGCGCGCCCAGAAACAGTTAAATCGCAAGAGTTACTGAATAACGTCACTGAATCATACAAGCTGCAAAAGCACTCTGCAAAACCATTGGTTGCAGGCCGTGCCGTGACACAAAAAGTGGGCGTTGGTCCAGTGCGTATCGTGCTAGACCCAGCGCAAATGCATGAAGTGCAACCTGGCGATGTGCTAGTAGCCGATATGACTGACCCAAACTGGGAGCCAGTAATGAAGCGTGCAAGCGCACTGGTCACTAACCGCGGTGGCCGTACCTGCCATGCTGCGATTATCGCACGTGAGTTAGGCATTCCTGCGATTGTCGGCTCTGTTAATGCAACCGATTTATTGCGTGAAGGCGAAATTGTTACCGTCTCTTGTGCCGAAGGCGAAACAGGTTTTGTGTACCATGGCGCGCTGGATTTTGAAGTATCGACACAAGCCAATAGCGCCCTAGCAAAGCCACCATGCAAAATCATGATGAACGTTGGCAACCCAGATATGGCATTTAGTTTTGCGCAGATTCCAAACGATGGCGTGGGTTTAGCGCGTTTAGAGTTTGTGATCAACAATATGGTTGGTATTCACCCTAAAGCAATTTTAAACGTAGATGCAATGCCGAAGAGCATTCAAGACACAATTAAGAGCCGTGCGCGTGGCTATGCCTCACCTAAACAGTTTTATATCGATAAAGTCGCTGAAGGTGTAGCAACCATTGCCGCTTCCTTCTATCCAAAACCAGTCATTGTGCGCACCTCTGATTTCAAATCAAACGAGTACAAAAAACTGGTTGGCGGCGAGATTTATGAGCCAGATGAAGAAAACCCAATGATTGGCTTCCGCGGCGCGGCGCGTTATATGGCAGAAGACTTTAAAGAGTGCTTTGCCATGGAATGTACTGCCATGAAAAAAGTGCGCGACGAAATGGGCTTAACTAACGTTGAATTAATGTTGCCGTTTGTGCGCACATTGGACGAAGCAAAAGCGGTAACAGACATCATGGCAGCTAATGGGCTTAAACGTGGTGAAAATGGCTTGCGCTTGATTATGATGTGCGAGATTCCATCTAACGCATTGTTAGCTGAGCAATTCTTAGAGTATTTCGATGGCTTCTCAATTGGCTCTAACGACTTAACCCAATTAACATTGGGCATGGATCGCGATTCTGGCATCTTGGCAGATGGCTTTGATGAGCGTAATGATGCGGTTAAAGTATTGCTGAAAATGGCGATTAGCACCTGTAATCGCTTGGGTAAATACGTGGGTATTTGTGGCCAAGGCCCATCTGATCACCCTGATTTTGCAGAATGGCTGGTGGCTGAAGGCATACAGTCTATTTCACTTAACCCAGATACTGTGGTTGCGACTTGGCAACGTCTGACTAAAAAGTAAAAGGCGGTAATTCAAATGGATCACCGTACTGTATTTTTTATTTCTGACGGCACTGGCATTACCGCTGGCGCGCTGGGCAAGCTACTGGAACATTTTCCACGCACCAATTTTAAGCAAGTACGCATGCCGTTTACCGATACTTTAGAAAAAATCAAACTGGCAAAAAATGCCATTTTAGAAGCGACTGAAGAAGACAGAGCGCGCCCTGCAGTGATTATGTCATTAGGTAATATGGAGTTGCGCAACAGCCTAAAAGAAGCCAATGCTTACTTTATTGATTTGTTTACCGCTTTTATTGATCCACTCGGAGAAGAGTTGAATCAAAAACCATTGACTGGTGCAGGCATTGCGCACAGCGTGATGGGCACCAATTATCATGAGCGTATGGAAGCGATTAATTTTACGCTGAACCATGATGATGGTATGACCAATAGTGGTTTAGACGAAGCGCAAGTGATTTTAATCGGCGTATCGCGTTGTGGCAAAACGCCAACCAGCATCTATTTGGCGATGCAATTTGGTATTAAAGCGGCTAACTATCCGCTGATTCCTGAAGATTTTGAGCGTGGCACTTTGCCAGAAGTGTTATACAAACATGTCGATAAAATTTTTGGCTTAACAATCAAACCAGAACGTTTACATTCTGTGCGCTCTGAGCGCAGGCCAGATAGTTTTTATGCGTCTTTAGATAATTGTCGTAAAGAAATCGCCACGGCTGAAAACCTCATGCGTAGTAGCAATATTACTTGGGCAGATTCAACTAGCCGCTCAATTGAAGAGCTCTCAGCAATTATTTTACAAAAGATTCGACAACCTAAAAAGCAAGCAGCTTAATTTTTCGGTTGAAAAAACGGGTTAAGTTCATTCTGAATTTAGCGGTATTTTAGAATCAGCAACACTTTGTGCAATAAAAAAGAGGCTTTTAACCTCTTTTTTATTGTTATAACAGCTGTTACATTTATTTTAAATATGGCTTAATTTTGCCTAAAATATCTGCAGAGTCAGGCAAAACCGTGCTTTCAAATGCATATACTTGCTTACCGCCCGGCACAATCACATATTTATAAAAATTCCACATAGGCGCTTGACCAGACTTAGCGGTTAATTGTTTGTAAAAAGGATTAGCATTTGCGCCAGATACAGAGCTTTTGGGGGTCATTGGAAAATTCACGCCGTATGTGGCTTTACAAAAATCGCCAATCGCCTTATCTTCGCCTAGCTCTTGCTTAAAATCGTTTGATGGAAAGCCAACAACGAGCAAGCCTTGATTTTTATGCTTTTTATATAAACTTTCTAATGATTCAAACTGGGGTGCGAAACCACATTTGCTTGCAGTATTCACCACCAAAATTGGTTTATCTTGATAATCACACAGATTAATCTGCTCACCTTGCAAGGTTTTATATTGGTGATTATAAAGCTCTGGGCAACTTGCAGCATTTGCCATCAGGCTAGCGCTCAAGCCCAATAAACCAAATGCTGCGGCCGATATATATTTAGTCATGTTTTTACCCCTTGATTAAAGTTTATGCACAAATAATGGACTTTAATCAAATTAATTGGTTCGTCTAAATCGCAATCTCAAGCAATAAAGTTAGTCCAAGCTTAGCGTAATAAATGATGCAATAAGCCAATAACGGCAAAAATGCCGATTAATTTAATCGTACCCAGCTTAAATTTAAACAATAACAATAATGCCAATAGTGTTGCGGCACATGCAAACCAGTCAATATTTGCCCAATCATTCACCAATCCATCTGGCCAAAAAATGTGTCCAGCAAAAAATAAAGCTAAGCTCACAATCACGCCAACCACTGCAGCACTAATTGCGCTTAATGGCGCTGTTAGGTGTACATTATTTTGCGTAGATTCAATGAAAGGCGCGCCTATCAATATCAAAATAAAAGATGGCAGAAACGTAAAAAAAGTCACTACGCAGGCTGCAATAATGGCTGATATTAGGGTACTTTCAACACCCAAAAAAGGTTGCGTCCAGCCACCGACAAAGCCTACAAAAGTCACCACCATGATCAATGGCCCAGGGGTGGTTTCCCCTAGCGCTAGACCGTCCATCATTTGCGGCGCGGTAAGCCATTGATAATGCCCAACTGCGCCCTGAAACACATAAGGCAATACTGCATAAGCGCCACCAAAAGTCAGTAGCGCAGCCTTGGTAAAAAACCAACCCATCTGTGTGAGCGTAGCGTCAATTCCAAAATACAAAACAATCAGCAGCATGCTGACCGACCAAATACAAATGCCAATCACAATTAAGCGAATCATTTTTTTAAAACTGAAAATCGCATGTGCGGGCGGCGGCGTATCGTCCTCTATCAGCGCCTTGCCATAGTGTTGTTTGGATGCATGATGCACCGCACTATCAGCAAATAAATTGGGCTTGTAACGATGTGCGAGCAAGCCTATTAATGCCGCTCCAACAAGGATGAGAGGAAAAGGCACATTCAAAAATACAATCGCCACAAATGAAGCAAAAGTAATCGACCACAGCAACTTATTTTTAAGTGCGCGCAAACCAATTCTGTAAGCAGCAAATATTACAATCGCCACGATTGCCGGCTTGATGCCGTACAAAATACCTGCAATTGCAGGCAAGCTTCCAAACCGCATGTAAATGTAACTTAAGGCCGTTAAGATAACTAATGACGGCAATACAAAAAGTCCGCCAGCAACGATTCCGCCTCGCGTTCGATGCAGTAACCAGCCGATATAAATAGCCAATTGTTGCGCTTCTGGGCCGGGTAACACCATGCAATAATTTAGCGCATGTAAAAAACGTTTTTCAGAAATCCAGCGTTTAGTTTCAACCAAATCTTGATGCATGATACTGATTTGCCCTGCTGGGCCACCAAAACTAATCAATCCTAACTTAAGCCAATACCAAAATGCTTGGCGCAAGGTAGGTGCAAGGATTTCTTCATCAATCAATATATGTTTTTCTGATTTTGTCATATCACTTTAATTGTAAACACTTAGCTTATGATTTAATTACATAAAATATAAAAATAATTACACTTTATTACAGTTTTTTAATGAAATTACAACAACTAATCTTTACAATAGTTATATCAAATTAACTTTATATTCATTTTTTTATTATTAAGATCGGATTATCATGAAATTGAACTCTTTTTTCCTCGCATCGATGATTGTATTTGCTTCATTATCGTCTGCTAACGCATGTGAAACTGTGATGGGTGGCTGCACTAAAGAACAAACGCATGACACCTCCTCTCACATGAAATCTCAAATTGTGAATAAAGTAACACATCCTGAAGCGGCCAATCCAGCACAAACCAGCAGCGCAAACAAAGGCAAGAGCAATACAAAACAAGCCAACGGTTCTGGAAATTTAATACAGGCAATTAATAAAACTGTATTGAAATAATCGTTATATTTGATGCGCGTTAATATAAGCGGAATTAATAGCGTAATCGCTAATGAAGGTGGCGGAGAGAGAGAGATTCGAACTCTCGACAGGGTAAACCCTGTGCCACCTTTCCAGGGTGGTGACTTAAACCGCTCATCCATCTCTCCTGCGGGATCAAGTAGTTTTAAACTTGTGCGGCGGATTATATACGATACTTGTATGATGACAAAGTAGCTGAATACAACGACAAAACTAACGCATCAGCTTTTTAGGAAATAGGTATTAACATCGCCTTTTCCTTTAATGGGAATAGGCCCTCTTGATTCAAAAGTATGCTGAGTTTTAAGTAAGTTATAGGTGCATTCACTCACTTGAATCGTCCCTGGCAAGCCATTTTTTTCCATTCGACTCGCCATATTGACTGGGTCACCCCAAATATCATAAGCAAATTTACTTGTGCCAATAACACCTGCAACTACAGGACCGCTACTGATACCAATACGCATTTGTAGTTCTTTACCAATTTGCTGATTAAATAACTCTAGCTCTTCTTGCATTTGCAATGCCAATTGGGCAATCACATTTGCATGGTCATCCAAATAAACAGGCGCGCCACCAACCACCATGTAACCATCACCAATGGTCTTAATTTTCTCTAATCCATATTGGTCCGCCAAATGATCAAATCGTGAAAATAATTGACTTAACAAATCGACCAACTCTGCAGGCGGCATGGTGGCAGTCATTTTAGTAAAATCAACGATATCGGCAAACAAAATAGTCACCGCTTCATGGCTATCTGCAATACGCATATCGTTATCTTTTAAACGGCTTGCAATGGATTTTGGCAAAATATTAAGTAGCAGTTTTTCCGACCTAGCTTGCTCAAGCTCCAATTCATGCAAAGTGCGCTCTTTTTGACTTTGAAAATAACGCATGACTGCATACAAAATGCAAGCGGTGCCCATAATATTCATCAAGAAAAAAGTGTCTTTAATATGGGATGGAATGGGTAAAGAATTACCCGCAAATAAGTAGTTAAGTTTCCAAGATAGGCCAGCTAAAAAGGCAAATAAAATAAACCACGGCGTCGATTGTTTTGTACCAAGAATCATCAAAGCACCAATTGGAGACAATATTGCCCAAATAGCGATGCCGCTAGAAGCCGCGTAGCCACCAATTGCCCACTGCATAAAGAATGGCATCACTAACAACATGACTAACTGTGTAAAAGTGAAGTATTCGAATTTTTTGGTGCGGTAGAAAATGAGCAAACTAGCGTAGGAGAGAATGACATAAGCATAGGGCACTGCCGCCATCAATGCATAGCCTTCTCCTAAACCTGATAATGTAAAAATCCAGAAAATACAAACTAAGCTTTCGGCAAATACTAAAATTGTCAGTATTGCTTTACCTAGGGAAGCATCAGTAGGATGGCTGATATTATGCCAAAACTCCCTTGTTGTAATGCCAAGAACATGGTTTGGATTTGAAACAGACAAGTTGTCCCTTTCGTTTATTTTAATTATTATTTAGCACACTAAGTAAAATGTGCAATTTATATATTAAACTATATAACAAGCTTAAAATATTCGCTACTTGGATGTTAAATGTGATTAATAATATTATGTTAATGCACTTGATTTAGCATCAGCTAAGGTTTATTGTTTACAGCTGATTTAATGAAAGAATATTCCGCTGAAACCATTGATTCATTTAGAGTTCAACGAATAACGTAAAGTATCTCACACGATAAAAAATTGCAACAAAGCAATGCGGTTTTACAACAAGAAACACTACATTATTAATAGCAAAACTAGAGGAGTTAGCATGAGTTTAGATTTACTAAAAGGTCTTGGCGTTAAAATCCCTTACAAAGCCAAGTACGATAACTTTATTGGCGGTAAATGGGTTGCACCTGTTAAAGGCGAATATTTTGATGTTATTTCACCGATTACAGGTAAAAACTATACAAAAGTGGCACGCTCAAGTGCAGAAGACGTTGAATTAGCCTTAGATGCCGCGCATGCCATTACCGAAAAATGGGCAAAAACTTCAACAACTGAACGCGCTAACATTTTGCTTAAAATCGCTGACCGCATTGAAGCGAATCTAGAATTAATCGCTACTGCAGATACCGTTGATAATGGCAAACCTATCCGCGAAACGATGAATGCGGACATTCCATTGACTATTGATCATTTCCGTTATTTTGCTGGTGCAATTCGTGCACAAGAAGGCGGTATTAGCGAAATTGATAACGACACAGTTGCTTACCATTTCCATGAGCCACTAGGCGTTGTAGGTCAAATTATTCCTTGGAACTTCCCCATTTTGATGGCCGCTTGGAAATTGGCGCCTGCTTTGGCCGCTGGTAACTGCGTAGTATTAAAACCGGCTGAATTCACGCCAATCAGTATTTTAATCTTGATGGAAGTGATTGGTGATTTAGTACCACCTGGCGTGATTAATATCGTAAACGGCTATGGTCGCGAAGTTGGCGCACCATTAGCCAATAGCAAACGTATCGCTAAAATCGGTTTTACAGGCTCAACCGCTACAGGCCGCGCGATTGCAACTGCCGCTGCTAGCAACTTGATTCCTGCAACACTAGAATTAGGTGGCAAATCACCGAATATCTTCTTTGCCGATATCATGGATGCGGATGATGCATTTTTTGATAAAGCGATTGAAGGCTTGGTGCTATTTGCGTTTAACCAAGGCGAGGTTTGTACTTGCCCATCACGCGCGATTATTCAAGAATCTATCTATGACAAATTTATTGCCCGCGTTTTAGAGCGTGTAAAGGCCATTAAACAAGGCAGTCCGTTAGATGCTGGCACAATGTTGGGAGCCCAAGCTTCTCAAGACCAAATGAACAAAATCATGAACTACATTGAGATTGGTAAACAAGAAGGTGCAGAAGTATTAATTGGCGGTGAGCGCAATATGCTGACTGGCGATTTGGCCGATGGTTACTACGTACAGCCAACATTGCTCAAAGGTCACAACAAAATGCGCGTGTTCCAAGAAGAGATTTTTGGCCCAGTGCTTGCTGTAACAACCTTTAAAGATGAAGCAGAAGCACTTGCGATTGCCAATGACACTATCTTTGGTTTAGGTGCTGGAGTTTGGAGCCGTGATGGTAGCGTTGCTTACAGAATGGGTCGTGGCATCAAAGCAGGACGTGTATGGACAAACTGCTACCACGCTTACCCTGCGCATGCTGCATTTGGTGGCTACAAAGAATCTGGCATTGGTCGCGAGAATCACAAAATGATGCTAGACCACTACCAACAAACCAAGTGCTTATTGGTTAGCTATAACCCAAACAAACTAGGTTTCTTTTAGTTTTCGGGCTTAAATAATGGTTAAGTAAGTTAAAAGAGGCGGGTTTACTCGCCTCTTTTTGTTTAAAAGGAATTAAAAATGGCTGAACGCGTTTCTGCAACACCCTCTGCTCTCGCTCTAATTGACAAGCTCACAGCAGAACATGGTCCGATTATATTTTTGCAATCTGGTGGATGCTGCGAAGGTAGCGGCCCTATGTGCATGCCTGTCAGAGAATTTAACCCCAGCGCATCTGATGTAGTTTTAGGAAAATTTAATAACGCCACTTTTTATATGGGCGATAGTCACTTTACCTTTGCCGAAAATATGCACACGATTTTAGATGCAATGCCAGGCTCAAGCGGCTCGTTTTCATTAGATTGCGGAACAGGCTTTGCCTTTATTACACGCGGACGATTGTATTCGGATGAAGAGTTGCAAAATTTACCGCCTGTCGAGCGCGTAGGATACTAAAGAAACAATAGCTGCATTTTTTTAACCATTTTAGATGGTCAACTTCTGTAGTTTGGCTGTAAAGTAAAGCCGATTTGAGGTAAAATCTTATTTGGCGGGCCTCCCCGCATTGTAAAGTAGCCAACCTGGTCAGATGCGGAAGCAAGCAGCCACAACTATTAAGCAAGTGCCGGGGGTTTGGCTCGCCTCCTCTAAAAAATTCATTTCAATTATTTATCTACGGCGTTGCTTGGTACTCAAAATCCTCATGTACCAATTGTACATTCCGGTTTATGCGTGCCACGCGCCTTACATCTAAACAATTCAAATGAATTTTTGGCGAAATTTTGTAACAAAAATACAAGACGAAAAGCCTCTTTTAAGCTACAGTTTCACCTATGTCATATCTCGTTTTAGCACGCAAATATCGCCCCAAATCGTTTGATACTCTAGTTGGTCAGCCGCATGTGGTGCGCGCATTGACGAATGCCCTTACTCAACAACGCTTGCATCATGCGTATCTATTTACAGGCACGCGCGGCGTTGGCAAAACGACAATTGCACGTATTCTAGCCAAATCGCTTAACTGCGAAACAGGCATCACAGCCACGCCTTGTGGCGTATGCAATGCTTGTACAGAAATCGACCGCGGCCGTTTTGTGGATTTGTTAGAAGTCGATGCGGCATCGAATACGCAAGTAGACGCTATGCGCGAATTATTGGATAACGCACAATATGCGCCGACTGTTGGGCGCTTTAAAGTCTATATTATTGACGAAGTGCACATGCTGTCTAAAAGTGCATTTAATGCCATGCTTAAAACGCTAGAAGAACCGCCAGCGCATGTTAAGTTTATTCTGGCGACTACTGACCCACAAAAAGTCCCCGTAACAGTATTAAGCCGTTGTTTGCAATTTAATTTACGCCAAATGGCAAGCGCTACTATCTCTGAGCACTTACAGAATGTGCTTGCCCAAGAAAATATCAGCTTTGAATCTGCCGCTATTTCTCTTATTTCACGCGCCGCTGCTGGCAGCATGCGTGATGCACTATCGCTGACAGACCAAGCGATTGCGTATGGCAACCAAACCGTGAATGAAGTTGAAGTGCGCAGTATGCTTGGCGCGGTTGATCAAACTTATTTATACGATATTTTGCAGGCATTAATTAGCCAAGATGGCTCGGCTTTGATTGAAAAAGCGCAAACCATGCAAATGCGTAATATTGCATTTGAAGCAGCGCTAAACGATTTGGCTAATATCTTGCATCAAATCGCCATAATACAAACCGTGCCTAACAGTGTTGCTGATGACAATCCGGAGCGCGCTTTGCTTCTAGATTTGGCGCAAAAATTGAATCCAGAAACGTTGCAACTATATTATCAAATTGCGTTATTAGGCCGCCGCGATATTGGTTTAGCGCCAGACGAATACGCTGGGTTCACCATGAGTTTATTACGCATGTTGGCTTTTGCACCCAATGAAAAAGTGTCTGAAAAATTAAGCGCGCCCGCCTCTACTAGCAGCAAGCCATTAGCCACGCCCGCGATGAGCGCGCAGGTGAATGTAAAAGTTGACGTTGCGCCAATTGAGTCAGCAATAGCGCCACAGACTTTTACAGCACCTGTAAAAACTATTTGTGCGCCTGTCACGATTGAAACAGAAGCTGAAAGCGTTGTACAAAATTTTGATGGCAATTGGCGCGCTTTGGTTGAAAAGAGTCTGAAACTCGGCCTTGCGCGTGCCCTCGCACAAAATTGTGAAATGATTTCTTATGATGAAAATAGCATTAACTTGCGGGTTTCAGCCAGTAACAAACATCTAGTGAGTGCGAGCTATCAAGAAAAACTATCCAGTGCCATTAATCAGCATTTCGGCAAACGCATTAAACTCAATATTGAAATTAGCGGTGAAAGCCACGTTGAAATCAATACGCCAGCTAAACAAAATGCGGTTGAAAAAGCTAGTATTCAGTCATCTGCCGAAGAAGCGATTATGCAGGATAGTTTTGTGAAAGATTTACTCAGTCAATTTGACGCAACTATTATCCCCAACAGCATTAAACCGATATAAACAAGTTAAACTTAAAACTAGATAAACTTAACCCTAAAAAAGGAGTAAAAAATGATGAAAGGTGGCATGGGCAATATGATGAAGCAAGCCCAGCAAATGCAAGCCAATATGCAAAAAGCGCAGGCAGAATTAGCCGAAACTTTAGTAGAAGGCCTTGCCAGCAGCGGCTTAGTTAAAATCAGCATGACTTGCAACAATGTGGTGAAGCGCGTGAATATTGATGATGCGGCGATGGATGACCGCGAAACGTTAGAAGATTTATTATTAATCGCATTAAATGATGCAAGAGCGAAAGCAGAGGCAACGTCAACAGCGCGCATGAGTGGCATGATGCCAGCTGGCTTTAAATTACCGTTTTAACTTTATTCGTCTTTGAAAAACCCTCCCGCGCTTGAGCAGTTAATTGATTCGCTACGCTGCTTACCTGGCGTAGGGCCAAAGTCCGCTTTGCGTATGGCTTATTATCTATTGCAGCGCGATAGAAAAGGTGCAGCTAAATTAGGCAATAGTTTAGGTAACGCGTTGCAAGTGCTGGGGCATTGCACGTTATGTAACAACTTCTCCGAAACGCCAATATGCCCTTTGTGCGCTTCTGAGAAACGCGAACAAAATCAATTGTGCGTGGTAGAAATGCCCACCGATTTAATGATGATGGAACAAACACAATCGTATAACGGTATGTATTTTGTGTTAATGGGTCGATTATCGCCTTTAGATGGCGTTGGACCGAAAGAAATCAACTTAGATAAATTGATTAAACGTGCGCAAAATGGTGTGACACAAGAAGTGATTCTGGCTACCAATTACACGGTTGAAGGTGAAGCGACTGCGCATTACATCAGTGAATTGCTTAAAACACGCGGCGTGTCGGTAAGCCGGATTGCGCGTGGCTTGCCAATGGGTGGTGAAATTGAATATGTGGATAGCGGGACTTTATCAATGGCGCTACTTGGCAGAAAGCAGCTTTAAATCAATGGCTTTGCTAAGACGACAAAAGTTTTAATTGATAAAATTCGGTTGTTTTTTAGTGTTAAGTTAAGCGTTAATTATCGCCAATAAATCGATTGGCGCGCTGATTAATGCATCTGCGCCCCACTCCTCAGGTTTGTCAGTCACATCAATATAGCCAAACAAAGCCACCACCGATTTCATACCTGCTGCTTTACCTGCTTGAATATCACGCTCCGCGTCGCCTAAATAGATACAATTTTCGGGCTTAACACCGATTTGCTCACAGGCTAATAATAGCGTCGCAGGTGAAGGCTTGGGTTGCGGCGCATCATCACCGCTCACTACGCAAGCTGCACGTTTGTCTAAACCCATACTTTTGATTAAAGGTTGCGTAAAACGACGTGGCTTATTGGTGACAATTCCCCACTTTAAACCTTTATTTTCAATGGCTTGTAGCAAATCTGCTATGCCATCCAACAAAACAGGGCTACGTGTAAAAACCGTATCGTAAATACTTAAATACTCATCGCGCATAGCAATAAAATTGTCATCATTCGGTGTAATACCAAAACCTAAACCAATTAATCCGAGTGAACCATGCGAAGCAAAAGGTCTAATCGCTGCATCGCTTAAAGCGGGTTTGCCATGGCGAATGAGTTGGATATTGAGTGCGTGACCTAAATCTGGCGCGGTGTCTACAAGCGTACCGTCTAAATCAAAAAGAATGGTGTTAATCAAACTAAGCCTTAATCGTATGCATCATATAATTCACAGAAATATCATTATCTAGCCAATAATGTTTAGTAATGGGGTTATAACTCATGCCAATTTGATGGGTAAGCGATAAATCAGAAGTCCGAACCCAAGCTGCCAATTCGGATGGTTTGATAAACTTTGCGTAATCGTGCGTGCCGCGCGGCAGCATATTTAATACATATTCGGCGCCTACTACTGCAAACAAATACGCTTTAGGATTACGATTAATGGTTGAAAAGAAAACATGCCCACCGGGCTTAACCAATTGTGCGCATGCTCTCACCACACTGGCAGGATCAGGTACATGTTCTAGCATTTCCAAGCAAGTCACCACATCAAAACTGGCTGGCGCGTCTTTGGCTAATTGCTCAACTGCTATCAGACGATAATCTACATTAATACCACTTTCTAAGCTGTGTAATTGCGCTACTTTTAAGGCTTTCTCGCCCAGATCAATACCTGTTACCGTTGCGCCTTTTTGCGCCATCGATTCGCTTAATATGCCGCCGCCGCAGCCAACATCTAAGACAGTTTTTCCAGCTAATGATACTTTTTGGTCAATAAATCCCAGCCGCAAAGGATTAATATCATGCAAAGGTTTAAATTCGCTGGTTTTATCCCACCACTTATGGGCTAGCTCACTAAATTTATTTAATTCAGCTGTATCGTAATTGGACATGATTTTCTTTATTAAAAGTAACTAATTGATAGACTTAAATGTATCTAGTTTGGTTTGCCATCTACTCACTATATCTACTAACTCTTGTGGCTCAATACTGCTATAAATACCAGCACTATAAGTTGGTCGATGATATTTTAGGTCGCCACTCACCCAAACATGGCTTACTTGCTCGCGCTCAGCCACATACACCACATGTGAAACGACATCAAAACAAGGCTGCATATTAAAGTCTTCTAGCTTAATAGCTGTTAAGTCAGCAAACTTACCTACTTCAATTGAGCCAATTTTGTCATCTAAGCCGACTGCCTTAGCACCATTTATTGTTGCCATTTCTAGCGCCTGATGTGCAGAAATAGCAGTTGCATCACCACTTTGCCCTTTTGCTAATAATGCCGCGAGTCGCATTTCGGTAAACATATCTAATCGATTATTACTGGCTGCGCCATCTGTACCCAAGCCAATATTAATCCCCTGTTTAGTATATTCTGCGATAGGCGCAATTCCACTTGCCAGCTTTAAGTTAGAGCTTGGGCAATGCGCGATACTGCAACCATTTTCAGCCAATAGTTGTATTTCAATCGCGTTTAAATGTACGCAATGTGCAAACGTGGTGCTAGCGCCGAGCAAGCCTAGCTTAGCTAATCGTGCCACTGGGCGCATGCCATAGCGCTGTTCGCTTTGTGTAATCTCTGTGATCGTTTCGTGTAAGTGCGTGTGCAAACCAATATTAATCTGCGCACTTAATGTGTTCAAAGTGGTGAAAGTTTCATCGCTAACAGTGTAAGGCGCATGAGGCGCAAAACTGAAGGTAATCAATGGCTCGTTTTTTAAAACATCGCGTGCTTGCGTGCCTTTATCAATATAGCTTTCCGCATTATTAGCGTACTGCGTTGCAAACTCTAAAACCAGCAAGCCTAAATTAGCGCGCATTCCTGCTTGAATAGCCGCTTCAGCGGTGGCTTCCGGGTAAAAATACATATCATTAAAGGTTGTGATGCCACCGCGCAACATTTCTGCGCAAGCTAACAAAGTACCGTCGTGTACAAATTGTGGTGATACCATTTTTTGTTCTGCAGGCCAGATATGCTCTTCTAACCAAGGCATCAACGGCAAATCATCTGCCAAACCGCGCATTAGATTCATGGCTGCATGTGTGTGTAGATTAATAAAGCTCGGCATCAATACATGTTCGCCTAGGTGAACAATTTCATTTGCTTGGTAAAGCTGATGCGCAGTTAAAATGGGACAAGTAGCGATAATTTTGCCCGCTTGAATGACCACCGCTTGATATTCTAACAAAACATCTTTAGGAATAACTGGTATCAGCCAACGTGCTTCAATAATTAAATCAACAGATTGTTTCATCATATTATTATAACGAGAAAATCATGGCGGGCTTTAATTCGTAGGCAATAAAAAAGCCCCGCAGTGCGAGGCTTTTTAAACGTACTATTAAAAACTAGTTACAACCTGTTTCAATAGAACGTGTTGCTTCAATTTCAACGCGACGATTTGGTGCTAAGCATTCAATTTGTGCTTTGCGACCTTTAACATCATCACAATTTACTTTAGGCATATCTTCACCTTTGCCAACTGCAACTAAGCGACTACCGTCAATACCTTGACTGATGATGTAATCACGCACTTGGTTAGCACGTCTTTCAGAAAGGCCTTGGTTGTATTTTTCGCTGCCTAATTTGTCAGTGTGACCAACAATCTTAACTGATGCGAAAATTGCATTTTCTTTCATTTTTGCAATTACTTGCGTATCAATTTCGCTTGTATCGGCTAATAAAGCCTTATCAAAGCCAAATAGTTTTTCTGCTTGCAATGTAATTGTTTCAACTTGTGGCGTACATGCAACTGGTGCTGGTGCTGGCTCAGCCATTGGAGCTGGTTCTGGCATTGGCTCTGGCGCTGCTGCAATTGGTGCTGGCTCTGGTGCTGCTGCTGCAACTACTGGAGCTGAAGCACCGAAGCGGAAAACACCGCCTAGGTTAAGCAAAGTGTTTCCGATGGTTTCAGTACTGCTGTTATTGTTAATTTCTACTTCAGCTCTGCTCCATTGATGACGCAAATCTGCTTGTAGGCCAAAATTGTCACTGAATAAATATTGTGCACCTAAACCTAAACCAGCAAGCCAAGATGTTTTTTTACCATCCACATTGACACCTGGAATATTGTAATCAACGTTGTTGCGGGCTGCGCCTAAACCTGCAAGCAAGAATGGGCGGAATTTATCGCGACTGAACATATATAATGCATCTAAACCTAGTGTCGTTTGTTTATAACGACCGCTTGCACCAGGAATACCAGTATCTTCGTCTGCGCGATTGTGGCCTAAACGACCTTGTAAATCCCAGCTAGGGCTTAATTCTTTACCGATAGCGATGAAACCGCCTCCACCATTGTCCGCCTCTAAATCGCTATCTGTGTTCATGTAACTAACACCAGGTACTGCATACCAAGCACCACGGTACATGTCTTCAGCAGATACAGCAAAAGCTGTCAGACTAAGTGTAGCTGCAACAGCTAAACTGATTAAATTCTTTTTCATTGTTAAACTCATAGTTAAAAACATACAAACAAACATCTACCTACCTACTATACTTAAACTATACCAACTATGCAACGCCAAATTTTAGCATTGACGCGCTAAATGGTTGAATTTGTTGTGTTCATACAACAGTTTTTTTACTTTTACAACTTTATTCATCACCAAACTGTTACTACGCGCATCAGCTTCACAAACTCCGCCCCTAAAACCAATATAGGATGGGCCAATTGTTGTTAGACACTCTATATGTTGTGGTTTTAAAGATCCTGCCAATCCTGATTTTAATGCATTTTTTTGACAGTATTGTGTAAACATTTGTAAACGAGGAATCGTACAAATTTCAAATAGATTTTGATGCTTTGCGCTGGTGTCTAACATTGCACCATAAAACCCCAACTTTTTTAATAATTCAAGCTGTATTAAATCAATTTTTTGATCTGCAAAAAATACAGCAACCAGCTTAATATCAGGATTTACATCGATAATTTTCTGTATATCTAAGTAATTTTGCCAATTTGATATTATTTCAAAAGTTGAAATAGCAACTTTGATAATATCCACTTTGATTAATGCTCTTTCCAAAATGCTATTGATCAGTGACTCCATATCAATGTGGTGCTCGCCCACCGTAGCACTCACATTAACTGGCAAAGAATCGTTCATCATATTGATATTGTGTTGCTGAATTTGGCGAACGATTTGTGTGCTTAGTGCTAAATCTAAAGCGCCTAAAGCACCATTTTCAGGATCTTTTAAATCAATAATATCAACACCAGCTTCTAATGCAATTAACGCCTCTTCAACACTTTTAACACTAACCAAAAGCTGCGTCATGACTGCTCTCGCTTTTCTGATGTAGCATAAAATTGATTCGTTTTTTCTAGCAACCAAGTCCATGCCAGCAACTCATGTTCACCTGCGGTTTTATCAATCGCAATTTGAAGATATTGTATTTCAGATTGAATTTTTTCTTGTGGCAGCATGTGCAAGCGGCTCACCAAAACAGCCATCTCAATGACTGCCGCCTGCGCACGATTAAAGCCATTAAATGGGCGATGATGTTGTGCATATATTTTTTGCATCACCAGTTGCGGCCTCAATGCATCATCACGCACTTCAATTAAAGCCAATTCCACATGCTGTAGACAATTTGCTAACCTAAAACCGTTAACTTGATTGGCTTGTTGCAATTGCCAAGCCTGCCGATTCGTTAATGCAGCAGCAAACACGCGTACGTCATCTGTCATGTTCATGACAGCTTGTTTACAAAGCAATATATTAGTTAAGGTGGTAGATGGCTTATAAGGGGAAATAAGCACATGATCACCCTCATATCGGACACCAAAAGGCGTTACATGTGGAGCGCCATCGGCATTAATACTAGTAATAATGGTTTCAAAAATCATCTTTATTTATCTTATTTACTATCTTTTTGCTGTTTTTCTTTTAAAGATGCTTCGCGATGACTTTTTCTATCATCCAGATTTTCTACTTCACTTGAAACGCCCCAATCAAGGGCTTCATCTTGCACGTAACGCTTTTTAAGCTGCCAAGCAATTTGCGCGCGCGCTAGCTCTACACCTAAATAAAACGCATGCGAAGCATCATTTTGTACACCCAAATTCGGATAAAACGCAAAAGGATCTACAGCTTGCAGCAAACCATCACGGTTATACACATGCACACCCTTTTCACTGACCATAATCCTAAAACTAGGATCTTTAATTTGCGCTGCAAACTCTGATACTTCTACTGCGTTATATGGAAATGGTTTTCTGTCGTGCAACCCTAGTAAACCATTGCTATAGCCTCTTGGCAGCCTGTCATCCAGCCTTGCGCGATACATCACGCGCCGCGCATTATCGGCTTCGGCAATTGCATTCACTGCATGCGGGCTTACCGATGTGGCCAGCACCGCCTGAATATTCAACTCGCTAATTAAACCAAATAAAATCGCATTAATACCTGTGGTATCAGCATCGGTTAATTCTGTTAAATTACCAATCCCCATCATTATTTGAATCTGCGGATACTTTTTGCGTAGTTTGTGATAACGCACAATCGAATCTGCCAACCCAAAATGAATCGGGTCTAGAATCGCATCCGCAATAAACGGTTTATCCTGCTTAAGACAATATTCAATCGCACGATACAGCGATGCCATATTGCCCGGTTTCGCTGGGATTAAAATCGGTATAGCGGCTACTTCATCGGCAATCCATAATGTTTTTTCGGTCAAACTTAACAGATAATCAGCACCTGATTTTCCTGCCAGCAGCAAATCGTCTGACCGCATAGAATCCACACTCACTTTTAAACCAGCGGCCTTTAATGCTTGAATAGACTCTGTTAAATGCGTAAAAGATTTGCCAGGCAAACATCCCAAATCAATCACGTTTGCACCTTGCGTCTGAAAGTGCAGCGCTTTTTTAAGAATAGCATCGACCGTTAAATCAGGCGCATCGACAATTTCTGCAAAAATTTGCACAGAATATTGGATTAAGTCTGGCTCAACGCCTTGATGACCAAAGTATTGTGGCAGGTCTTTTAAGTCTTTTGGTCCACGCTCAACAGGAATGCCATATTGACGGTGCAATTGACTTAAATCACCTTGGCACAGACCCGGCAAAATCATTTTATTGGCATCACCCGTATTTTTTAATCGGCGCGCGATTAAATCTGGCGTCATTAAAGCCGCAACAGATACACCGATTTGCTCTACACGGTATTTGAATTGAGGTGGCTTAGGATTTTTATCCGATGGAGTTTGAATATCTTGCAACACTTTATGTAGACTTTTTTCAGCCAACTTACCTGTTACAAAGAGTAGCTTTTCAGCCATTTTTACTGTTGCCCGCTATTAGCATCAAGCCGCGCGTTAACCGCTTGTTGCAGCATATCAATGCTATCCACTATTTGCGTGCTTTCAAACGTAGCCAATTTTTTCACGTTTTCTAAATCAATTTGACGGGGAAATACTTGCACAAAATACTCACGCGGTGCTTCAGAAATAATCGCGCCGTCATCTAGCTCTGGCAACGTATCGCATGCAAATACAATACTAGGCACGCGTGTTTTACCTGCTTGTGCATATAAATTGGTGACTAATGAATCAGAGAATCCGTAAGCCATTTTAGCGACGGTATTTGAGGTAGCAGGGGCGACTACCAATGTGTGATATTTGCCCAGATAAAACAGCTCAACTGGCACGCTGCTTGCCGTTTTATCTTGATAAACTCTGTGACCAGTCGCATCTAGCTGTGCCTGAAAACCATATTGCTTAATGATTTCGGCAGCGGCTTTACTTAAATAGACATCAACGTTTTCAATGGTTTGCAGATAATCAAGGCATTCGCGTAGGTAGTGCCCAGAGCCAGTTATTGCCCAAGCGAGACGTTGATTTTTACTATTTGCCATTGCGCTCAAGAATAAGCAAATGTTACCCCAATCAACATAATGATTATCGAAATTGTAAAAATTGCATCAATTCTGTTGGCAAGCCATGCTGGACTGTAAAAACTTCTGTTTTTTAATAACCAAGTTTTTATTGGATTATGTTCACTGAGGCTGTTTTCCAGTGTTGAAAATGACTTAATTAATAATTTTGCTAAAAGTAAAAAAATTATAGGCAGAAAGAAAAGATTAATTAAAGTGAAAGTCATGCTTAATTAAAAGGATGTTCAATAATAATTGTCTCATCGCGCTCTGGGCCAGTAGATACAATCGCGATTGGCACACCACACAACGCTTCTAAACGTTTAAGGTAATGCTGCGCATTTTTAGGCAAGCCATCCCATGTCTTCACGCCAAAGGTATTTTCTTTCCAGCCTGCTACCGTTTCATAGATTGGTTTGCAACGCGCCACATCATCAGCGCCTACTGGCAACATATCCACCACTTTGCCGTCTAGCTCATAGCCAGTGCAAATATCTAAGCTTTCAATACCATCCAACACATCTAGCTTAGTAATACACAAGCCTGTTAAGCCATTAATTCTGGCAGAGCGGCGCAATGCAGCTGCATCAAACCAACCGCAGCGGCGTTTACGTTTGGTCACTGTGCCAATTTCTTGGCCTTTATTAGACATTTGATGGCCAGGGCAATTTTCTGTTTCAATATCAAGCTCGCTGGGGAAAGGGCCACCGCCAACTCTGGTTGTGTAAGCTTTGGTAATGCCCAGCACGTAATGCAACATATTGGCGCCCACACCAGTACCCGCAGAAGCTTGGCCTGCGATACAGTTGCTTGAAGTCACGTATGGATAAGTACCATGATCAATATCTAATAAAGTACCCTGCGCACCTTCAAACAACAGGTTTTCGCCTCTGGCGTTGGCCGCATACAGTTCAGCTGAAATATCAGCAATCATCGGTTTTAATGCAATCGCATGCGCCATGCTGGCATCGTATTGCTGATTAAAATCAACGGCTTTTGAGCCTAAATAATTAGTCAAAACAAAATTGTGATAATCCATCACTTCTTTTAATTTTTCGGCAAAACGCCCTGGATAAAACAAATCGTAAACACGCAAAGCTCTGCGCGCGACTTTATCTTCATAGGTTGGACCTATGCCTTTGCCAGTTGTGCCAATTTTAATGGCGCGTTTAGCTTCGCGTGCTGTGTCTAGCGCTACGTGATGGCTTAAAATCAACGGGCATCCTGGGCTGACTTTTAGACGACTCTTCACTTCCAAGCCATCTTTTTCCAGTGCAGCGATTTCGCCTATTAAATGACCAGCATCTAGCACAACACCATTGCCGATATAGCAGTTAACACCCGCACGCACAATGCCTGATGGCACAAGATTCAACTTATACACGCGCTGCGCATCACCTTGGCCAACAACCAAAGTGTGGCCTGCGTTATGTCCGCCCTGGAAGCGCACAACACCTTGTGCATGGTCGGTCAGCCAATCAACGATTTTTCCTTTACCCTCATCGCCCCATTGTGTTCCAATCACAACCACGTTTTTAGCAGAGTTTTTTACTGAATTTTGCGCCATAGCTTTTACTTAACCGATTTTTAGACTGAAATATGAATGTGATTAATAATTATAAAGGCTGGATTTGCCATTGACCCTTAGCATAAATTAATTGCTTATCGCAATTGAGCTCGGCCATATCAATTGCAGAGTTTGGTAACGCATGTATCACAATTTGACCTTGCGCGCGCAATGCTTCAATTGCGCCTAAAAGTGCTTTATCATCGTTTGCGGGCGCTAAAATCGCCTTTGCACTTGTTGCAGGCGCCAATGCCGTCACTGCACCACGCAAATCCAAACTAAAACCTGTTGCAGGGCGCGCGCGACCAAAAACCAAGCCCACTTCATCATAGCGTCCACCTAATACAATTGGCCCTGTGTAGCCTTTTGCATAAGCGGCAAACACAATGCCACTATGGTAGTGATAGCCGCGCAACTCGCTCAAATCAAACGATACTTGCACATTTAAATCGGATAACTGTGCTGCAACACTGCTTAAATCTGCCAAAGCTTTAACAATCGTATCAATTTTAGGCAATTGCAGTGCAGCTTTTTGCAGCACAGTAACATCGCCATTTAAGTCGGTTAAATCAATCAAGGCTTTTTTAATATTAGTATCTAAATCTTGTGCCAACGTAGCCACACTGGCCTTATCTTTGCTTTGTAATGCATTGTATAAATCCTGTTCTAAATTAGCAGAGATATTGCCCGCTTTTACTAAAGCTTCAAAAATAGCAACATGGCTAAAGTCAATGTGCAGCTCTTTTAAACCTAATGCTTGCAAAGCTTTAATCATTAAGCGATGAATTTCAATGTCGCTTTCAATTCCTGCATGTCCAAATAACTCAGCACCCAATTGTAATGGCTCGCGTGTGCGCGCTAAACCATCTGGCTTGGTGCGCAAAACGGTGCCTGCGTAGCAAAGTCGCGACACACCTTGATGATTGAGCATATGCGCATCAATACGCGCTGCTTGCGGCGTCATATCGGCGCGAATGCCCATCAAACGGCCAGTGAGTTGATCAACTACTTTGAAAGTCGCCAAATCTAAATCATGGCCAGTACCTGTAATTAACGACTCTAAGTATTCCAGTGTTGGTGGAATAATGTATTGATAGCCATGAACCTTGAATAAATCCAACAATTCACGACGCAATGACTCAATACGTGCAGCCTCAGCAGGCAACACGTCTTCAATATATTCAGGGAGCAACCAATTACGCATGATTTAGTTTTAATTCGGGTTTAGTGAAGCTTTTGAAAGCGATAAAATCTTATTTTTGACTACAATTCAAGATTTTATCGCTATTTGGGGGTTTTGTAGATATTAATTTGTTTTAATCGCTATTTGCGCGATGTGATTTTGTGTAGAAATATAAATATTAAAGCAAAAAATTAAACCATCTTATTTTGATAACCAGAAAAGTAAAGCGCCACCAGCAATTGAAAATAAGCCCACAAAACGCAGTTGACCATCTTTCAATGCCACCATGCGCTTAAATGTTTCGCGCCAAGCTTGTGGTGCAATTAAAGGCAATATTCCTTCTAAAATTAACACCAAGCCCAGCGCGGTAATTAAAGTGGCATTCATCTGCTAGTAAAAATTAGTTTATATCAGCTTACTTACCGCCGCCTGCGCTACGCATATATTTAAAGAAATCAGATTTTGGATCTAACACCATGACATCTGATTTGCTTTTAAAGCTGTTTTTATAGGCTTCTTGGCTACGATAAAACGCATAGAATTCTGGGTTTTTACTGTAAGCGTTAGAATAAATTTCGGCAGCTTTTGCATCGCCCTCACCCTTCATTTTCTGTGCATTACCAAAAGCTTCGGCAATAATAACTTCGCGTTGTTTATCCGCATCCGCACGAATTTTTTCAGATGCGGCAGCGCCTTCTGAGCGAAGCTGGTTGGCAATACGCTTACGTTCTGCAATCATACGATCGTAAACCGATTTGCTAATATCTTCAGAATAATCCACACGTTTTAAACGTACATCGACTACCTGAATACCGATTTGGCGGGCTTCTTTGTCGGCGCGGGCGCGCATATTATCCATAATGGCACGTCGTTCACCAGATATCACATCATGCACGGTACGTTTACCGAACTCATCACGTAACCCAGCATTCACAACCTGTGCAAGGCGATCTTCCGCCGCTCTTTCACCACCTTCTTTAACTGACACATAGTATTTTGATGGATCAATAATGCGCCATTTAACAAATGAGTCTACTGTCATGGTTTTATTTTCGCTGGTAATAATCTCAGCAGGCTGCTCATAATCCAAGGTCAGAATGCGCTTATCAAAATACTTCAAATCGTCTAACAAGGGCACTTTGAAAAACAATCCAGGATCTTTGTGGACCGAGACAATTTCACCCAGTCTAAACACCAACGCATATTCACGTTGATCAACCGTAAAGAAAGACATGGTTAATATCACCAGCAAAGCAAACAATCCAACTAAATAAATACCTATATTTTTCATTTCAGTTCTCTTTTAATTTCTTTTCAAAATAACGATAGATGAATTCAATCTTACTATCGGCTATCTCTATCGCGGTTACGCATTAAGTCACGCGCAGTATCTTCTTCAGTCTCTGGCTGCTTAATGGTGCTACTCACTGCCGCAGTTGGCGTACTGCTTGGCCCAACCGCTCCTGCTGCCATTAATTTATCGAGCGGTAAGTACAACAAGCTATTACCGCCTTGCTGATCCACAATGACTTTGCTGGTGCTAGACATAATTTGCTCTTGAGCATCTAAATACAAACGCTGACGTGTTACATCTGGCGCTTTGCTGTATTGCGCTAAAATTTGTTCAAAGCGGCTGGCATTACCTCGCGCTTCATTCTCCACTTTAAGTTTGTAACCAGAAGCTTCTTCTGCCAAGCGCGACGCGTTACCACGCGCTTTTGGAATCACATCATTTGCGTAAGCTTGGCCTTCGTTAATTTGACGTTGATAATCCTGATTGGCGCGGTTTACATCATCAAACGCCTCTTTTACTTGCTCAGGCGCGGCGCCTTTTTGACGCGACACACTGGTAATTAATACGCCAGACTTGTAACTATCTAAAATAGCCTGCATGCGCTCTGAAGTATCTGGCAAACCTTTTTGCAGTAAATCATCTAGCTTACTTTTACCCACAATTTCTCTAATCGCCGTTTCAGCTGCAGACATCACGGATTCGTCGGTTGAGCGATTGTTAAAAAGGTAATCTTTTGCATTTTTTAATTTGTATTGCACAGCCACTTGCATATCGATAATGTTTTCATCTTCAGTCAACATTAGCGCCTCTTTGGGCTGCCTTGTTTTGCCACTGGTGCCGTCGCCATTACTTCTGTAACCCACTTCTAAACGGCGAACTTGTTCCATGTTCACCACTTCGGCAGATTCAACAGGATACGGCCAGTGCCACCTCGGGCCTGGCTCTGTTGTTTCCGTGTATTTACCAAAGCGTTGTACTACGCCTAACGAGCCTTGATCAACAATGTAAAAACCTGTTGCAAACCAAATGGCAGCAATCACTGCCAATATTGGCAAGACGGGCACATTAAAATCTTTATTGGTTGATGGCTGGCTACTATTGCCACCTTTTTTACCAAATAGGTTATTAATTTTTTGGTTTAAATCACTGAGTATCTGATCTAAATCAGGTGGGCCTTCATTATTTTTTTGGCCAAAACCAGGAAACTTAATCATGTATTGCTCCGCACATTATTACTGACAAAAATTACTAATATTTGAAAAATTGGGCATTCATCATGCATTTTAAAGATAAGCACTTTCTTCTGTGCTTTGACGCCTTAAAAGCTGTTGATGTTCAGTCAACGCCTGTTTTAGGTAATCTATCCCATCACCAGTCACTGCAGAAAGACTCACTTTTGAAATGTTACCATACTCATCGCGAATCAAGCCTGCTGACATATCCAGCTTATCAATTTGATTTAACACCAAAATTTGCGGCACTTTGGATGCGCCAATTTCTTGTAATACCAAATTCACTTGTGCAATCTGCGCATCGCGATTGGTGCTGGCAACATCGACTATATGCAGCAATAAATCGGCTTGCGATGCTTCTTCTAATGTTGCGCCAAATGCTTCAATCAAGGTCGTTGGTAAGTGCTTGATGAAACCTACCGTATCAGAAACCACCACTGACCCGCCGCCAGAATGATAGTCTTCACCTAAATACATTTTGCGTGAAGTAGTATCTAGCGTTGCAAATAGCTGATCTGCCGCATAAACGCCAGATTGAGTTAACCGATTAAATAAGGTGGATTTTCCTGCATTAGTGTAACCAACTAAGGACACCGTCATTTGGTTTGATCGCTTACGCGCACGGCGCTGCATATTACGTTGTGATTTTAATTTATCTAATTTTTCGCGCAATTGCTTCACGCGAACACGTAACATGCGGCGGTCAAGTTCCAGCTGGGTTTCGCCTGGACCACCACGCACGCCAATTCCGCCTTTTTGCCGCTCTAAGTGGGTCCAGCCGCGCACTAGCCTTGTCGATAAATGCTCTAACTGTGCCAGCTCCACTTGTAATTTACCTTCGTGCGTTTGCGCACGCTGTGCAAAAATATCTAAAATCAAACCTGTTCTGTCAAGTACTTTAGCTTGCAAAAGTCGCTCTAAGTTGCGCTGTTGCGAAGGACTTAAATCGTGGTTGAAAGCAACTAGTTGCGTTTCACTTGCTTCCAGCATCAGCTTTAATTCATCGGCTTTGCCGCTACCAATAAACAATTTCGCATCGGGTGTGCTACGCCTGCCCTCTATCGTGCCGCGCACTTGCATGCCAGCAGAAATTACCAACTGCCTGAGCTCTTGCAAGCTTTCTGCATAATCAGGCTCGCCGAAATCCACACTCACCAAAATAACCGCACCGTTAGATGGGGCTGTGAGCGTAGATGGATTTGCTAGGGTATTTTCGCCGTAACCAGTGGGTCTAATTGCCAAGTTTTATTCTTCTGACTGTTCTGGTAGTGTCATGCTGACTGCACGCGCAGGCACAATAGTAGAGATGGCGTGTTTATATACCATTTGTGTCACTGTATTTTTTAATAGAATTACATATTGATCGAACGAGTCGACCTGGCCCTGCAACTTAATGCCATTAACCAAGTAAATTGAAACTTGTACGTGCTCTTTTCTAAGTGCGTTTAAAAATGGATCTTGCAGCATTTGTCCTTTGTTATTCATGTTTTGCTCCTTGTAGTTTTATAAAATTGGAGTAGCTTAATAAAAAAGCTAAATCTGCCAGCTGTATGATTATGATTGCGTCTTTTTGTTCGCATTTCAATAGCAGTTTTAACTATTTTTTTGAGTTATTTTGCGAGTTAAGTCAATTTAAAATTTGTCTTCGGCTACTGCATTATTTTAAATCGCCTATATTAAATATTTGCGTATCCTATTTAGAGTTTCTTTTTGCCCCAATAATGCCATTACCAGATCAATACTAGGCGATTGCGCAATACCCGTTAACATCACACGCAAAGGCATGGCTACTTTAGGAAATTTGAGTTGATTTTCTACAACAACTGCATTAATCGCATCATGAATGGCTTCTGCACGCCAATCAATAGCTGAAAGCTTTTCACTTAACGCTTTTATCACAGGTAAAATTTCTGCTGTAACATGTTTTTCAGCATCGACCACATTGGTTTGCGGTAGCGCATAAAAGTAAGCAATATCACTGGCCAATTGATTTAAATTATTGGCCCGCTCGCGATACAAACTTAACACTAACTTTAGCTCGGGATTTGGCGAAATAGTCACACCTAGCTTTGCCAAACGATTAGTAATATCTATTTCAAGTGCATCCAAATTTGCTTCTTTAATGTAGTGCGCATTCAGCCAATTCAATTTTTCGGTATTAAACTGTGCGGCTGATGGTGTGATATGGTCTAAATCAAACCATTCACAAAATTGTTGCATATTAAATATTTCCGCATCGCCATGACTCCAGCCTAATCGCGCTAAATAATTCAATACCGCCTCTTTTAAGTAGCCATCTTCGTGATATTGCATCACACTCACAGCACCTTGGCGTTTCGATAATTTTTGCCCGTCATCGCCCAGAATCATGGATAAATGCGCATATTGTGGAACGGTTGCGCCTAGAGCATTCAGCATATTGATTTGGCGTGGCGTATTATTCACATGATCATCGCCACGAATCACCTGCGTAATATCCATCTCAAAATCATCGACCACTACACAAAAGTTATAAGTTGGCGTGCCATCGGCGCGGGCGATAATCAAATCGTCTAATTCAGCATTGGCGATTTCAATGTGCCCTTTTACCAGATCATCCCAAGCTACTACACCAGATTGCGGATTTTTAAAACGGACAACGGGTGGAATATCGGCTGGAATCGTTGGCAAAACCTTACCAGTCTCTGGACGCCACTTTCCATCGTAACGCGGCTTTAAGCCTTGCTGCATTTGGCTTTCACGCAAAATTTCTAACTCTTCTTTACTGCTGTAACAATAATAAGCTGTGCCAGCATCCAACATGGTTTGAAGCACTTTTTTATAAGTGTCCATGCGCTGCATTTGGTAAAACGGGCCTTCATCGTAATCTAAGCCTAACCAATGCATGCCATCTAAAATCGCCTGCACGGCTTCTGGCGTGCTGCGTTCTACATCGGTATCTTCAATACGTAAGATAAATTGGCCTGCATTTTTTTTTGCATATGCCCAAGAAAACAAGGCAGTGCGCGCACCGCCAATATGTAAAAATCCAGTTGGGCTAGGGGCGAATCGGGTACGAACTGTCATGAATAATATAGATTAATGTAAAAACCTCTATTCTACCATGTCATCGAGTTGCTTATTTAGTTAGTGATACCGTGCAAATAATTAAATAAATCTTGATTATTCAATGATTTATTATTATATTTTAATTAAATAAATTAAAATAATGTCGTAATAGTAAAAATATCGTCTGCCCAATTAAATGAAAAATATTATTCAACAAATTTTTGGAAGCGCTCTTATTAAAAAGACGCACGCGCAATTTGCTTGGGTAGATGACCTTGCAGAAATGGACGATATTGCTGCACTAAAGTATTGCTATCAGCAATTGGCTATCATCATTGCGCAAATGCAAGCAGAGCAAGATGTTGATTATAAAGTATTATTAGAACTCTTAATTCAACTGGAAGACGTTAACTATACGCGGCTAGAAAAATTATCTTGTCAATTTGTACAAGTGGAAAACTTGAAGCCAGAACTCGAAATTAATATTTCAGAAGCTTGCTACAACTATTGCCGACAATCGTATATTGCACACCTTAAAGTAATTGAAAAAGTAATCAATCCTAACAAATTTAAGCTAGATGGCAATATGCCCGTTATTATCCTTGGCAGAGCGATGTATTCAGCCATGCAAATGATGAAATGGCGAATGTTCACGCAAGCGAGTCCACCAACCAAAATGTGGATTCAGCTTTTTATGTTGTACCGGATTGCCAGCCAACAAGCTTTATTGAATATACCGATTGAATTATTCAAACTATCTCCATCAACCAGCCTATCTGCTTATTTTGTACAAATGTGCATGCTGGGGCAGTTAACCCAATCTAATTTACACAAACAGCAGGTTGATATTGCTTATCGCGTGTTAACCCATTGGCTCACTCGTGCGCATATCAGCAAACATTTCACACCTGAGCAATATTTATTTTTTGTTGATTTAGAAAAAGATTTTCCTGCCAAACGCATGCGCAATTTTGAACCCAATGAACAATGCCGTTATTGGGAGTTAGATGAGCTAGAAAAACAAATAAAAGTAGGTGTCACTGTATCGGACCGAGGAGAAATCCCTGAAAGCTTGCTAGGCGCGAAAATCGAAAGTGTTAAAAGATTAAACGATACGCTGAGTATTATGTTAGCTGAGTGGACTAAAACCAATTACGTTAGACAACGCCGTAAAGAGCCACGCCAAGCCACTTCTAAAACAGCCAAAGTCAATGCAGGTATTATTAATATCTGCAACCAAGTGCAGCAAGCCAATCAAATTAGTAGCGGGTTACGCTTATCTAAGGACGGAAAATCATTTGATGAGCGCCTACGTTCGCATACTGCTTTAACGCAACTGTCTAATATAACGATTAATAGCGGCTCGCTAGATAGTTGGATAGTGACAGACGAAAGCCTGCATGGCTTGGGCACTCGAGTGAATAAGTATGCCAATATTTTAGCCAGGCCTGATAAATTAATTGGCTTGATGATGGATGAAGACCCAAGCCAAATAATGATTGGTATTATTAGAGGGGTGAAACCAACAACAAATAATCAACTAAAAGTGGGTATCGAAATTATGTCTAGACACCCAAATTGGGTGCAACTACGCCAATTACGCAACGAAGAATTATTTGCCGAAACGGTTTCTTTCGTTGCAAACAAAGAACAGCCTGCAAACTTTGATATCGGCTTGTTTTCAGGTATATATTTACCTATAGAGGCAGGATTATCCAGCATTTCAACACTGATTTTGCCAAAATTGAATTACAAACCCAATACCAGTTACGCTGTTAGCATTTCTGGCACTCCCAAGCGCGCAATCCTAGGTGAACCAATTGAGTCGTGTGACGATTGGATTAAAGTAGCGTTTCCATTTTAAAGCTTTATATTAATACTAAGTACTAATTAGCACTTAGTATTAATTCATCGCATTGTTAGTTAGCTTTAGTTGCTACCGATTCTGTATTCGAAGGCGCTGTATTGGTTGACGTAGGAGCGGTTTCAAATTGACCATTCTCGCGCCAATCACCACCCAAGGCTTTAAATAATTCAACACTAGCTAAGCTTGTGGCTTGCCTTGCCTGCACATTAGCTAAAGCCGCATCGTTATGCACACGTTGCGCATCTAACACTTCTAAATAAGCAGAATAGCCAGCTTTGTAGCGATTTTCTGCTACTACTAGTGCTTTTTTAGCCGATGCCTCACTTGCCGCCAAACTTTGTTCGCGCTCTACATTTAAACGGCGCGTCACTAAGGCATCGTTTACTTCTCTGAATGCATTTTGAATCGTCGTTTGATATTGTGCTAGCGCTTGTTTTTGCCTTGCAGTTGCTTGGTCTACTCTAGCTTTACGTCTGCCCGAATCAAAAATCGGCAAGTCCAAACCTAAACCCAATGTCCAAATACGTGCACCCGATTTTAATAAATTGCCTAGCTCTAAACTCTCTCCACCATAGCTACCCGTTAAGCTAATACTAGGATACAAAGCCGCTTTTGAGATACCAATTTGCGCATTTTCAGCAATTAAAGTTTGCTCTGCTTGACGAATATCAGGACGATTTTCCAGTAAAGCAGAAGGCAAGCCAGCTGGTGGAATTGGCGGTATTGGCAGCGCGCGGATATCTGCTTGATTTACTTCATCTAGGTTTAAATCCAACACGCCTGTTAACACCGCAAGCTGATGCAAACTTAACGCACGCAAACGATTCAATTCAATCAGCTGCGCATTTAAATTGCTCACTGCAACTTCAGCTTGACTCACTTCTAAGCTGCTGGCGATACCGCCATCTAGCCTGCGCTGCGTTAAATTAAGCGATTCTTGGCGGCTGCGCTGATTATCTTTAGTCACCGCTATTTGTGCTTCAATACCGCGCAATTGCAGATAATTACTGCTCACTAAGCCGATTAAGGTAAGTTCAACAGTTTGTTTTGAATAGCGCGAAGCCAAAGCATTAGCAGTTGCGGCTTCTTTTGCACGTCTAAGTTTTCCCCAAAAATCCAGCTCATAATTAGTGTTAAATCCAAACGTGTAGTTGTTTCTAATTGGCGCTATAAAAACAGGAAATGCGCCCAATTCAGTTACTTTAGTGCGTGTTGCATCTGCTGATAAACTAACCTCAGGAAACAACGATGCACCGACTTCGCGCATACTCGCATCGGCTTCTTCTATACGTGCTACTGCTAATTGAATGTCGGTATTATTTTTCAAGCTCAACTCTACCAATTCATTCAGTTTTGCATCTTGGTAATGTTTCCACCAAGCTTTAGTAGCTGTATTTTCGGAAGTTTCATTGATTGTTGGCTGGCTAAATTTTTCAGGCAAGTTAAACACTTGGCGCAAATAATTTGGGCCTAATGCCTGACAAGACGACAACATGAGTAACAACAATATACTTAGTTTTTTCATAATCTAATCTCTATAAACCTTCGCCATGATGTTTTCTGTCTACATGGGTATTACTTAACCAAGTAAAGAATAGCGGAATAAAAATGGTTGCTACAAAGGTCGCTAATAACATACCACCAAATACACCAGTACCCATACTGCGGCGGGCTGCTGCACCTGCACCAGTCGCAATCACCAAAGGCACAATACCAAGTACAAACGCCATCGAAGTCATTACAATTGGTCTAAAGCGCATTCTGGCTGCTTCAAGCGCGGCTTGCGCCACAGGCATGCCCTCTTCCATTTTTTGGCTGGCAAATTCCACAATTAGAATCGCGTTTTTCGCCGCCAAGCCGACCAGGGTAATTAAACCAATTTGGAAGTAAATATCGTTAGGCATACCGCGCATTAATACCGCCAGCAAAGCACCTGCCAGCGCAAACGGCACCGCCATAATCACCGCAAGCGGCAACGCCCATGTTTCAAACTGCGCGGCCAGAATCAAGAACACCATAATGATAGCAAAGCCGAAAGCGAATATCGCGGCTGAGCCAGTACGTTTTTCTTGATAAGCCTGACCTGTCCAAGCAATTTGATAACCGTCTGGTAAGTTTTCGGCTGCAACTTTCTCTACCAAAGCAATTGCATCGCCAGAACTCACATCTGCCGCACCACCGCCTAGCACTTTGGCAGAAAGCAAACCGTTGTAACGCTCTAACTGTTCAGCACCAACAATATTGCTAACTTTGCTTAATGCTGAAAGTGGCACCATTTGCCCAGCGTTAGAGCGCACATATACTTTGCCCAAGTCTTCAGCCTTCATGCGGTATTCTGCTTCCGCCTGCAATTGCACTCTGTAAGTACGGCCAGATTTATTAAAGTCGTTCACATAAAGCGAACCCATGGTGCTTTGTAGCGTGGCATAAATATCAGCCACTGGTACGCCTTGAGAAATGGCTTTTGCTTCATCCACTTCAACAAATAATTGCGGAACAGTTGGTCGGAAAAACGAGTTAATACCCGTTAACTTCTGCTCTTTACGTAATGCGTCCATAAAATTATTCACTACAGCAGATAAGCGCATTGGGTCAGAATCACTCCGACTTTGCACATAAACCTCAAAGCCGCCAGAGCTTCCTAAACCGCGAATAGCAGGCGGATTAAATGCAATCGCCATTCCATCTGGCTGCTGCATACCAATACCAAACAACTTACCAACAATTCCCTCTGCTGTGGTTTCACGCTCTGACCAATCTTTTAAACGCACAAACATGGTTGCCGCGCTGGTTTTATTACCACCACCAATTAAATCAAATCCATTGACAGCAAACTCATGTGCAACTGCGGGGTCTTTATGGATAGCAGAACGCACGGCTTCTGTAGTTTTGGTGGTGCGACTTAGCGTCGCACCGTCTGGCATAATCACGGCTGAAATCACATAACCTTGGTCTTCTGCTGGTACAAAGCTACCTGGTACAACTCTTAGCAGCACAATAACCACTGCGATGATTGCACCAAACACCAAAGTACCAATAATTTTATGGTGCAAGGTTAAATCAACTGCTCGGCTGTAAAGATTAGTGAGCTTCTGAAAGCCGCGGTTAAATGGTTTAAAGAATGCAGATTCCTCATGCACGGATTTTAATAAAATCGCGCACAAAGCAGGCGTTAGCGTTAATGCCACAATACCTGAAATCACCACAGCAACAGCCACGGTTACTGCAAATTGGCGGTACATTTCACCTGCAATACCACCCAAGAAAGCCACTGGCACGAAAACGGCACAAAGTACTAATACAATCGCCACTACAGCGCCTGATACTTGTTCCATAGACTTAATAGCAGCCTTGATAGGTGACAATTTTTCTTCTGACATCAAGCGCTCGACGTTTTCTAGCACCACAATCGCGTCATCCACCACAATACCGATAGAAAGCACCATTGCGAAAAGCGTTAAGGTATTAATCGAAAACCCAAACATCCACAAACCAGCAAAGGTACCAATCAATGAAATCGGTACTGCGATTAATGGAATCAATGTCGCACGCCAGCTTTGCAAGAACACAAAAACCACCAGCACGACCAACACCATCGCTTCAGCCAGTGTTTTTACCACTTCTTCGATAGAAGATTTAACGAAATCGCTGGTGTCGTAAGGCACTTCCCAATCCACACCTTCAGGGAAACGCTGTTTAAGTTCAGCCATTTTTACTTTAATCGCTTGCGCAGTATCCAGCGCATTGGCGCCTGTTTGCAAGAAAATCGGAATACCAACGCCAGGCAAACCATCCAAAGCGGTACGTACGTTATAGCTTTGTGAGCCTAACTCAATGCGCGCCACATCTTTTAGATAAAGCACACCACGTGGGCCATCAGCACGAATAATAATATTGCCGAATTCACTGGGATCAACCAAACGGCCTTTTGCTGTGACGGTATACACCAACTGCTGAGAGCTTGGTGACGGCTCTTGGCCGATTTTACCCGCGGCATATTGGGCATTTTGTGCTTGAATCGCGGTTGCAATATCAGTCGTAGTCACGCCCAATTGCGCCATGCGGTCTGGCTTTAGCCAAATCCGCATCGAGTAATCCTGCGCACCAAAAATAGTGGCATCACCCACACCTTTAATACGTTTAAGCTCATCCAACACATTTAGCGTACCGTAATTGCTTAAGTAAAGCGGGTCATATTTGCGCTGCTTATCCGTTAACATAATGACCAGCAAAATATCATTTGAACGTTTTTGCACGACCAAGCCCGTGCGGCGCACCTCATCTGGCAAACGCGGCAAGGCAATATTCACGCGATTACTAACGTTAAACGTGGCCTGATTCACATCAGTACCGACTTCAAAAGTAGCAGTGATTGTTAGGCTACCGCTAGAGTCGGCGCTAGAGTTAAAGTACAACAAGCCCTCTACGCCACTTAACTGCTCCTCAATAGGCGCAGCAACAGTTTTCGATAATGTATCGGCACTTGCACCAGGATAAGTAGCAGTAATCAGCACAGTTGGTGGCGCAATTTGTGGATATTGCGCAATTGGCAGTTTTAAAGCCGCAGCCAAGCCTGCCAACACAATAATGATGGACAAAACGCTGGCAAAAATAGGCCGTGTAATAAAAAATTTGGTCATGGTTTTATCTGCTTAAATGAAAAGATTGGCCAATAGTATGCTTAAGACTTAACACTATTTTTGTCGTTAATTTTAGCTGCTGGCGTTGTTGCCGACTCTGCTGGCTGGGATGTGACACCAAAAATACGTGGCACAACTTTTGCACCTGGGCGTACTTTAATTAAATTATCAACAATGACTTTATCATTTTCATTTAATCCTTTAAGTACAATCCAATCCTTACCATACCACTCACCTAACGTCACTGGCCTAATGGTTGCGGCATTTTCTGCATTAATCACATACACATATTTACCTTGATCACCTGTTAACACAGCTGTTTGCGGTACTAAAAATACGCCATCACGCAAACCAGTTGTCACGCGAGCACGCACAAACTGCCCTGGAAGCAATGATTTGTCTGCATTATTAAACGTCGCACGTAACTCTTGTGTGCCAAGTGTTGGGTTAATTTGGGTGGCCGTAAAATTCAATTTACCTTTTTGACCGTACTCACTACCGTCTGGCAATATTAGTGTCACATCGCTTACCGTATCTGGGTTAACACGTCCACCCAAGCTTGCAAGTTCGGTTTCAGACAAGCTAAAGCGTGCCCAAATTGGTGATAACTGAACAATTGTCGTTAATAAACTTGTGTTAGCGGCGACTAAAGCACCCTCAGAAAACTGAAAGCGACCAGCAATACCAGAAACTGGCGCCGTCACTTGCGTGTAAGAAAGATTAAGCTCTGCCTCTTTAATTGCTGCCTGTGCTTGCAACATGTCAGCCTGTGAAATGCTCACATCAGATGTCGCATTATCATATTCGCGCTGGCTTACCGATTGCGTTGCAAGCAATTCTTTTAAACGGTTTGATTCGCGAGCAGTTTGCGTTATGCGTGCACCCTGTCCAGCTGCCTGAGCTTTGGCTTGATTTAATGCAATTTGAAATGGCGCAGGATCAATGATAAAAAGCACCTGCCCTGCTTTTACAGGCTCACCTTCTTCAAACATTTTTTTAAGGATAATGCCGCCAACGCGTGGTCTAATTTCAACTTCTTTTGCACCCTCTGTTTGGGCAACAGCCTCTACACTCATCGGCACTGATGTTGGCATTGCACTGATATAACTGACAGGCATTGTAGCTGGAGCAGGCGGCACTTCATCTTTTTTACCGCAGGCAACTAAAGTTACTGCCACCAAGATCGTGGCAAATAATGCTGAAAACGAACCGTTTTTTTTGTTAAATCGAGGTTGCTGCAATATAAAGTGCATGGTGTTGACCCTGTAAAAGTAATTTTGTTGATTATAAATAATGGTTTTATAATGCTATTTGATGTATATTATATACAAACAAGAATGTATGTAAACCATTTTTTAAGTAAATCGTTGTAAATAATCAATCTAACATTCGCTTTAAAATGATGTAATTTAACACTTAAAATACTTAACCAAATATTAGGTATTAATTAAAACTGAATGCAATAAACTATGGTTAGAAAAACAAAAGAAGACGCTGAGCTTACAAGGCAACGCATTATCGATGCCGCAAGAACGGTATTTTTAAAGCGCGGTGTTAGTCGATCGACGCTTGAGCATATTGCTGCAGAAGCAGAAGTAACGCGTGGAGCCGTATATTGGCATTTTAAAAATAAAACCGATATTTTTTACGCTCTGCGCGATCGCGCATTTTTACCCTTAATTGATCGCATGTATGACACGCTTGCCATACAAAATGATGATATCGACCCGCTGACTCAAATTCAAAATAGCTTATGCGACACCATTAATGAGCTAAATGAAAACATTGAAATGCGTCAAATTTATGAAATCATGATGATTAAATGTGAGTATGTAGACGAATTTGCTACAGTTTTACAGCAAATCTTAAGCAATTGCTCAGATACTACCGAAAAAATTCGGCTTGCTTATCAGCGTGCCAAAGAACAAAAGCTAATAATCCCGACACTCACCCCGCACGAATTAGCATTGGATACACATTTATTTTTTAGCGGATTGTTACATATGTGGGTAAAAGATTCTGACGGTAGCCGCTTCAGATGCCAATCTAAAACGCTGATTTATTCACACATTAATTTACGCCGCAGATAAGCCCTAATAAGCTTATTAAATTAGGCTTTGCACAACATCCTATTTAACATTATTATAAGTAAACAATCATGGATAAAATAATATGACTGTGCTTACTGGCGAAATTTACGGAAAACAAACTGCTTCCAAGTTGGTGATGTACAACGTAATAAAAGTTACCAAATTAAAAGGGTTAAGTGATGAAACTATCACGCTGCAAAATATTGACAATCCGCTCAGCTTATTTGAAACCACCGCACAAAAATTAGTCAGCTCTGGCTATTTACGCATTAGCCAAACACCATATATCGACTTAGCAGCCGGCACTCCAAAACGCCGAAAAGCGGTTAAAAAACCAATTCGCTGTCCACTCACCTTTGACTTTCTAGAAGAGCGCGCTGACTGTCAAAGACCAGCGCCGATATTGCCTGATTTGTTTAGTTTTGCTTAATTAAGCTACACTAAATTTTCAATCGTCGTGCTTGCGCGAGCGGAAATCTGACCTCCAATAATTAATACTCACAGTAAGATTTATTTTTAAGCTCATTTTGACTGGGTTCCCGCCTACGTGATAATGACGATGTAGAAAGATTAAAGATTAGATAATTTAACCATTTGTTGAATTCACTGGTTTTGACCTTCAATCTACTATGCCGCGCCTTAGGCTTGAGTGGCAGATGCAAGGTGACGAGGACTGTTTGAGGATTGAAAATCCGAGTTCCGCAGTCACCACGCAGATGCGGCGCTAAGACCGAAGGAAATAAGTAGCAGTGAGGTAGCGTTTTAGTTACGACATAACCTAAAGGTTAGTCTCCACTACAACTTCGTTGTCTTTGGTTTCTTTCTTTTTACTACACAAAAGAAACTCGCTGATCGCGCGAGACCTACAAAAATATCAACGTGCGACACAAGTGGGTAAGTGTATCGTCAACAATGCTTTAACTAGATAAGGCATTAAATCAAATCAATTTTAGGAGAATATCGTGGAAATCATTCAAACTGGTGGGCATTGTGCGTTTTTTGAAATAAAAAATAGCGACGAATTTTATAACTACTTGTTTACGCTAGCAGAAATATACTTTGGGCAATTGCACTTTTCAGCAACTATACTAATAATCGCAGAACACTGGATGGTTATCGAGGCTTGGCAAGTTCAAGACCTACATCGTGATTTACCAAAGCTAGTAAAGAATTCTGGCGAAAATTATAGATATTATTTCAGGAGGTTACCGAGGTTTTTAGAGAAAAATTTAATAAAAAAACTTGATCATCAAAACTTTAGGTTATTATCCGTTTAACTAAACACCCTACCCTCTCGGTGGCCCACCCCATAAATCATGCCCATCTGCACTATAAATCTCAACTTCTACAAAATCACCAGGCGTTAAACCTTCAGCATCTTCCAAATAGACAACACCATCAATTTCTGGCGCATCAGCTTTGGTACGGCCTATTGCTTCAAATATGCCATTTTCTAATGCATTAACCTCATCAACCAGCACAGTTTGCATCATTCCAATTTTAGCCCGAAGTTTTGCTGCGCTAATCCGCTCTTGCACTTCCATAAATCGGCTCAGACGTTCTTCTTTTAGCTCTTGTGGCACATGATCTGGTAACTCATTCGCTTTTGCGCCATCCACGGCAGAATAAGTAAAGCAACCTACTCTGTCTAACTGCGCTTCTTCTAAAAAGTCTAGCAGCATTTTAAAGTCATCTTCGGTTTCACCTGGGAAGCCTGCGATAAAAGTACTGCGCACCGTAATATCTGGGCAGATTTCGCGCCAAGCTTTGATGCGCGCTAAGTTATTTTCGGCGTGTGCTGGGCGCTTCATGGCTTTTAAGATTCTTGGGCTAGCATGCTGAAATGGCACATCCAAATAAGGCAAAATTAAGCCGTCTGCCATTAGTGGTATCACTTCATCCACATGCGGATAGGGATACACATAGTGCAAGCGCGTCCAAACACCCAGCTCGCTTAGGCTGTGGCAAAGCTCTGTCATGCGGGTTTTAACTGGTCGGCCGTTCCAAAAGCCTGGGCGGTATTTCACGTCTACGCCATACGCACTCGTATCTTGGGAAATTACTAAAATTTCAGAAACACCCGCATTTACCAAATTTTCTGCTTCATTCATCACTTCGCCAATTGGGCGACTCACCAAATCGCCACGCATGCTGGGGATAATGCAGAAGCTGCATCTGTGATTACAGCCTTCTGAAATCTTAAGATAGGCATAATGGCTGGGCGTCAGGCGTATGCCTTGTGGCGGAACAAGGTCTATGAACGGTTCATGCAATTTGGGTAGGTTGGTGTGCACATGAGCCATTACTTCTTCTAAAGCGTGTGGGCCAGTCACCGCCAAAACGCTTGGGTGCGCAGCTTCTACCACACCTTTTTTAGCGCCTAAACAACCAGTCACAATCACTTTGCCGTTTTTGTTAATCGCTTCGCCAATCGCATCCAGTGACTCTTGCACGGCAGAATCAATAAAGCCGCAGGTGTTCACTACTACCAGATCAGAGTCTTCATAACTGGCCGAAATTTCATAGCCTTCTGCACGCAATTGCGTCAGAATGCGCTCGGCATCAGAGCCAGCTTTAGGACAACCTAGCGAAACAAAGCCCACTTTTGGTTGATTTTTAGGGTTAAGTATTGATGTTTTCATACAGATAAAATCGCTTTATTCTAAAAAAAGACCTACAAAGAAAATAGACGCAACACCGCAAGCTATCAATGCAAGTTGTGAAAAAGTAGCGCGCAACTCCGTGCGTTTATGCAAGCTAGGAATCAAATCGGCAACCGCCACATACAGCATGCTGGCGGCGGCTAAACCCAAAATTGTGGGCACCCAAGTTTGCACATATGACAAGGCGAAATAGGCGATAAAGCCACCTACCGCAGTGGCCAAACTAGAAACCAGATTAAAAATAAATGCCTGTTTTTTACTGTAGCCTGAATGTAGCAAAATCAGAAAATCGCCAACTTCTTGCGGAATCTCATGCGCGATAATGGCAATCGCGGTGACAATACCCAGCTTGATATCCACCATAAAAGCTGAAGCGATTAAAATACCGTCTACAAAGTTATGAAAGGTATCGCCTATCATAATCATCATACCGCTTCTGCCACGATCGTGTTCATGGCTATGGTGTTGCGGGTGCGCATGTATGGAAGGTTGCTTAACAGCTACTGCTTTGTATTTAGTTGACTTTGAGTCAGATGGGTTTAGGCTTGTTTGTGGGTCTGGGCATTCTTCGGCCGTATGCACCGCATGTACTTCACAATGATCGCCATGACAGTGGCGCCACAGCACTAATTTCTCTAAAGCGAAGAATAATAAAATACCAAACAGTACGGTAGCTGTCATCTGTTTTGGACTGGCGGCAACTTCAATGGCGTGTGGCAAAATCTCTAAGAAAACCGCGCCCAACATTGCACCGATAGCATAGCTAATGAGCATGGGGATGGCGTTTTTGTTTATGTTAAGCGCAACTAAAGCGGCACCAGCCACGCTAAGCATGCCGCCTAATAAACTAAACAGCACAATCCAAAGTAATACAGAGAAATTAGGAATCATCATTAATAGGGGAAATTAGCGCCTAAACGTTTGAAGTAACAGTAATAAAAGAGCAAGCGCATTATAAACCAAAGTAGCTACTAAATTGATTTAGGTGGGGTTAACCATATCAGCGTAGCCATGCGGCCAGTGACATTATCGCGGCGAAATGAGAAAAAACGGGCGCTATCGGTAAATGTACAAAATTGCTCTTGTTGGCCGCCGTATATTTGGCTAACACCCAAATTATTTAAGCGCTGTGTGGCAATGCTATAAATATTGCCTAGCCATTTTTCATTGCCTTTAGACTGAAAAGCAAATTCCGCTTGTGCATCTTTTGCCATAAATTGCGCTCTAACCTCGCTACCTACTTCAAACGCGCTAGGGCCAATTGCAGGGCCCAACCATGCCATTAAATGTCCTGCTTTCAGATTGGGTGTAGATAATATTTTGGCAACTGTTGCCTCAATTACGCCATCACACAAACTGCGCCAGCCCGCATGAATACTGGCCACCACAGTGCCTGCTGTATCACACAGCAATATAGGCAAGCAATCCGCTGTCATGGTGACGCAAACTGTATTATGGCGCGTAGTAAAACTGGCATCTGCATTAGGAACACAATCGGCATTGGCGGCATCTATCACATCAATGCCATGTACTTGATTCAACCATACTGGCTCAGAGGGTACAAATTGACTGAGTAATTGGCGATTGTGCGCCACATGTAAAGCATCATCTTGCACATGATTACCTAAATTTAAGCTGGCAAAAGATCCAGTGCTTACGCCGCCATTTCTTGTGGTTTGTAAGCTATGCACATTGGCAGGTGCTGGCCAATCGGGAATAATAAAATCACTTATTTTAAGCAAGATTAATCGCCTTCCAACTCATCGCCATCAAAATCCTCAAAGTCATCATCGGCTTCGCCTTCATAATAATCACCATCTTGGTAGCCAAAATCAAAACTTTCGCCATCGTCTTCCATTGGCGCGTCCTCATGGCGCATGGCTTCTAGCAGTACTTTCATGTCATCTGCCAGCTCAATTTGCCACTCCATAAACTCGTTGGTTTTAGGATGAATTAGTCCCAATTTAACCGCATGCAAAGCCTGACGATTAAAGTCACTCACCGCATCGCGCAAAGTTTGCGTCATGTGCTTATGCGGAATGATATTACCAATACCATATACTGGGTCGCCCAGCATAGGGGCTTTTAAAAACTGCATATGCACGCGAATTTGATGGGTGCGACCTGTTTCTAGCTGGCAACGCAAATAAGTGTGCACACCAAAACGCTCAAGCACTTCATAATGCGTGATAGCCGGTTTGCCTGTGCGTGAAATTGCCATTTTGGTGCGGGCATGGCTGTGGCGGCCAATGGGCTGATTAATCGTCCCATTGCGCCATAATTGTCCCCAAACGATTGCTCTATACTCACGCTTTACCGTGCGCGCCTGCAACTGGCGCACTAAGCTGGTTTGCGCCTCTAAGGTTTTTGCCACCACCAACAAACCGCTGGTATCTTTATCTAGCCGATGCACAATGCCCGCGCGTGGCACTTCACTTAGTTGTGGCACATGATGCAACAGCGCGTTCAGCAATGTCCCACTCCAGTTGCCAGCAGCAGGATGCACCACCAAACCGGCTGGCTTGTTGAGAACTAAAATCGTGTCATCTTCATACACAATACTTAACGCTATATTTTCAGGTAAAAAAGCTTGTTCTTGTGAATTGGCTTGCGGTGTAATATCCACTTGCTCGCCGCCCCAAACCTTGGTTTTTGGTGTAGCGGCTACTTGATTTAAGGTAACAAATCCTGCCTTAATCCAAGCTTGCAAACGCGAACGTGAATGCGCTGGCAACATTTGCTGTAAAGCAATGTCCAAACGCTGTCCACCCACACTCATGGGAATAGTTAACTTAATCGCATTGTTTAATGGCGCGTTATTAAGTGGCGAATTTAAAGCTAACTCTTTTTTTGGCATCAGTTTTTTGGCAGCTTAAGTTATAATTAAACTTAAATTGTTTGTAGGTTTTTATAGTGAAACGTATTTTACCGCTTTTATACCGTTCTATTGGGGCTTTATTGCTACCATTTATATTAAGCAGCTGCTCAATTTTTGGTGACCCCACCGATATTGACGCCACTAAAGGCTGGCAAGTTGAGCGGCTGTATGCAGAAGCTGAAGGCAGAATGACTGATAAAGACTACGATAATGCATTGTATCTTTATCAGCTTTTAGAGTCGCGCTTTCCAAACGGCAAATATGCAACGCAGGCGCAATTAGAAATTGCCTATATCCATTACAAAAAACAAGACCCAGCCTCTACTGTTGTAGCTACAGATCGTTTTATTAAACTACATCCTAATCATCCTAATGTAGATTATGCTTACTATTTAAAAGGCTTAGCAAGCTTTAATGAGCGCGGCATTATTGAAAAATATACTGGTCAAGAGATTACTGATCGCGATCCTAAAACGCTTAAACTATCATTCGCTGCGTTAAAAGAGTTGGTCGAACGCTACCCAAAAAGCCGTTATTACAAAGATGCCACTCAGCGCATGGTGTATTTAGTCAATTCGCTTGCGCAGCATGAAATGCACGTCGCGCGCTATTACATGAAGCGTACCGCTTATTTGGCAGCCTTGAATCGATCTAAATATGTTTTAGAATACTACCCAAACTCAAGCTCAGTTGAAGAGGCCTTGGTTGTAAGTGTGAGCGCTTATGACTATATGGATTTAACTGACTTAAAAGAAGATACGCTACGCATTCTTAAAACCAATTACCCACAAAACCCTATGGTGCTGGGTAAGGTGAGTGAAGACGAGCGTGTATGGTGGAAATTTTGGGAAAGCCTATACTAATGCACTGGCATTAAGACGTTTAAATTAAAGTTAAGTGTCACTAAAAGTTAACCAATAAAAGTGGTTAACTTTTTAAAATAATCGTGTTGATACTAACGCTTTTTGTCTTCTGCGTCTTTTTTAGCTTTAAGTTCCGCACGTTGCGCTGTTTTGCGGCGCCGCATACTCACTATGCCCTCACCCGCTTTACGCTTTTCTGGCTCGGCAAATGGATTGTCGCCTTGTTTAAATTGCACACGCAATGGCGTACCAACTAACTGAAAAGTTTTACGGTAAACGCCTTCTAAATAGCGTTTATAGCTGTCTTTAATATCATCCACATGACTACCATGCACCACCACAATCGGGGGATTCATGCCGCCTTGATGCGCGTATTTTAATTTTGGTCTGGTACCGCGACTAATCGGCGGCTGGTGTTGCGCAATTGCGTCAATTAACACACGTGTCAATTGTGGCGTGGCTAGTTTTGCCATCGCTGCTTTAAATGCGCCGTCCACTGAAGTAAATAATTCAGGCAAGCCTTTTTTTCTTAAGGCTGAAATATAGTGAAATTTAGCAAAGTCTAAAAATACTAGTTTGCGGTCGATTTCATTCTTAATAAATTCGCGCTCATCTTCAGGTAAACCATCCCATTTATTCACAGCTACAACTAGGGCGCGGCCAGCATCCAAAATATAGGCAGCAACGTGCGCATCTTGCTCGGTAATGCCTTCTTGCGCATCCACCACCAAAATCGCCACGTTGGCATCTTCAATCGCCTGCATGGTTTTCACCACCGAGAATTTCTCAATCGCCTCAAACACGCGACCACGTTTGCGCACGCCCGCTGTATCAATAATCGTATAAGTTTTGCCGTTTTTTTCTAAATCAATCTCAATCGAATCGCGCGTAGTGCCTGGCTCATCAAACGCAATTACGCGCTCTTCACCCAACAGAGCGTTCACCAGTGTGGATTTACCCACATTTGGGCGACCAACAATCGCGATTTTAGGTTTTTTAAGATTGGTACGTTCTTCTTCAAAGGTGTGTTCTGGAAGGTTTTCTAAAGCCAATTCCACTAAATCTTTAACTCCTTCGCCATGCGCAGAAGAAATCGATAATGGCTCGCCCAAACCTAACTCATGGAAATCCGCCGAAACAACAGCTTTATTCATGCCTTCTGTTTTATTGACCGCTAACAAAACTGGGCGCTGTGATTTACGTAGCTTATCAGCAATGATAAATTCTTGAGGCGTCATACCTGCACGACCATCCACCAAGAAAATGACCACGTCGGCTTCATCAATCGCAAGCAATGTCTGACGCGCCATTTCCTTTAAAATGCCGCTTTCAGCAGTTGGTTCAAAACCACCTGTATCAATCACCAAATAAGGCTTGCTAGCACCAATGCCGCGACCATAATGTCGGTCACGCGTCAGTCCAGGTAAATCAGCCACCAGCGCATCACGACTTTTGGTCATGCGATTAAAAAGGGTTGATTTGCCGACGTTTGGTCGACCAACTAAAACAATGGTAGGTAACATATTGGGAGTTAATTATTTGACACTAACTGCATATACGCCACCATCACGGGTTTCGGCTATGAGTTGTGAAGAGTTTGAACCAGGAATAAGTGACATAACCGCATTATCATCTAATTTAATGCGTGCCGAGAAATTACCATCATCGCGACTTAAAAAGTGTACATAGCCTTCTAAATCACCAACAGCAATCAAGCTGCCCATTGGCAAGGGCGTTGATAAACGTCGATTTGCCAAGGCGCCTTGACGCCAAAACGTTTTGCCGCTGGTGTAATCCAATGAGTAGACCGAACCCAAAGTATGCGACACAAATATTTTCGCATCTTCTGCACTTAAGCCAGAATAGCTAGAAATATCGCGATTCCAAACCACTTTGCCTGTGGCACGGTCTACCGCAGCAATCTTACCCTGATAAGCCACGGCATAAACCAAAGCACCATCCACAAAAGGCAGGCTGGTAATATCAGCAATACGCTCAATTTCGGTCACACCTTTAGGTTGCGCTACAGTTGCTTCCCATAAAATTTTACCGTTATCAGCACGAATAGCAACCAATTTACCACCTGCAAATCCTGCATATACAGCACCGCCATCCACCACTATGCCAACACTACTACGTAACGACAAAGCTGGTGTTGCGCGCTCATAAACCCACTTGCGACTACCATCTGTTGCGCTTAAGCAATAGATGCGATTATCGCCAGATCGCACAATCACAAAGCCGTCAAAGTAACGCGGTACGCTTAAAATTTCACTAGATAGTTTTGCTTTCCATAACATTTTTCCTGCAGTATCGTAGGCATGCACATAACCTTTACTGCTGCCAACCATGACAATCCCTGCACCTACGCCAACCCCGCCGCTGATAGGCTCGCCAATATCAACTTGCCACAATTGATTGCCTTTTGCCGCATCCAATTTGGTTAGTTCGCCTTTAGTATTTGCCGCGTAAACAGCATCAGAATCTTTTGCAAGGCTATAATCGTATTTTTCAGTATCGCCCACATTACTAGACCAATCGATTTTGGCAACGTAGGTTGCTTTAAAGTCTTCCAATTCGGCTGGCGGAGTCACTGGCTCACGTCCAAACACTGTTTCAGTTAAATTGGTACTCAAATCCTTGAGTGAGCTGCAAGCTGTTAAACCAATAACAATAGTGACTATGAGCCATCTAGCAATAGAATTTCGCATCATTGAAACCAGCAATTAAGTCCCTAACGCTTCCAGTTTTTGGCGTGTATATAGTTGCATTTTTCCTTGTACATCTAGTTCGTTCAATGCCGCCTCGTAGGCTTTTTTAGCTTCAGCTTTTTTGCCTTGCGCTAAATATATGTCACCTTTAAGGTCTTCTTTTAATCCTATAAACCCCTTATCCACATCATTTGCTAATAATTGCAAAGCAGCGTCGTAGCTTTTTTCTTCATACAAAATCCCTGCTAATTGCAAACTAGCAATTGCCTTAGTCGTACTTTCTTTAGCGCTTTTTGCGGCCCACTCTAATTGCGTTTTGGCCGCTTTAGTGTCACTAGCAGCAAGGCTGGCTTTTGCTGAAATAATCGCCGCACGGCCCGCATATGGTGTACCTGCATAATCAGCCGTTAATTTGGCGGCTTGCGATTGAATATCTTTGGCTTTGCTAGCTTCTGCCACAACTAAAGCTTGGTATAGGGTAGAGGCTTCTACTGCTTGTTTGTTTTGATAGTACCCATAACCCTGCCATGCGGCGTATGCGATTAAAGCACTTAACACTAAATTGGTGGCTAATTTTCCATTTTTATTCCACCATGCTTTAAATTCATCTAACTGTTCTTGCTCTTCTAAATCGTATGCCATTACTTTTCTCTCTTAATTAACTTTTCACTAATACTAAAACTATGCTGCTTTGCGCCCAGGTATTGCACTCAATAATTGCTGTGTATAAGCCTGCTGTGGGGCATTATAAATATCCACTACATTGCCCTGCTCTACTATTTTGCCTTTGTGCATCACCACCATCTCATCGGCAATATGACGCACAACGCGTAAATCGTGACTAATAAAAATATAACTTAACTGCATTTCGCGCTGCAATTCTTTTAACAGCAACAAAATTTGCGCTTGCACAGAAACATCAAGTGCCGAAACTGGTTCATCGCATACCACTACTTTTGGCTGCAATACCAAAGCGCGCGCAATACCGATACGCTGCCTTTGGCCACCCGAAAATTGATGCGGATATTTAAGTGCATCACTTGCGCTTAAACCAACGCGCTCAAGCATTTGCTGCACTTTACTTTTTTGCTCAGATGCACTACCTAAGCCATGAATCAGCAAACCCTCGCCTATAATTTCACCCACGCGCATGCGCGGATTGAGTGATGCAAAAGGGTCTTGAAACACCATTTGCAAATTTTTGCGCATAGACCTCAAGGCAGATGAATCTAGTTTTGCTAAATCTTTTCCTTCAAATAGCACTTCGCCGCTATCGAAAGGATGCAATTGTAACAGACAACGCGCCAAGGTGGATTTACCAGAGCCAGATTCACCTACCACAGCTAATGTTGAACCCGCTTTTAATGAAAGGCTAACATCGTCTAATGCCTTAATCTGCGCGCTGCCAAAGCCAAAGCGTCCACTACTTTGCGTGTAAGTCTTAACCAAATGATTAGCTTGCAAAATAACAGCTGCATTTTCTAAATTTTGCGTATTATCAAAACTCATGCAGCCGCCTTTTTGTCATTTTGACCATCTTTCAACCATGCATAATCAATCGGCTTAAGCTGCTTTTTGCCTTCTGCATCGGGCACGCAGGCCAACAACGCTTTTGTGTAAGGGTGTTGCGGTTTTTCCAGCACTTGCTTTTTAGTACCTGTTTCTACAATTTCGCCTCTAAACATTACAATCACGTCATCGGCAATATCAGCCACTACGCCAAAATCATGCGTAATAAACAGCATGGCCATATTCATGCGCGTTTTTAATTCATCTAATAGCTGAAGGATTTGCGCTTGCACGGTCACATCCAATGCGGTAGTCGGCTCATCGGCAATCAACAATGCAGGCTCACAAGCAATACTCATGGCAATCATCACACGCTGGCGCTGACCGCCAGATAGCTCATCAGGGTAGCTGTTGGCACGCTCCATCGGAATACCGACTTGTTGCAGCAAACTTTCAACGCGCAATTTTAAGCCAGAGCCTTTTAAGCCCATATGCGCCGTTAATGCTTCGCCGATTTGATAACCCACTGTTAACACAGGGTTAAGTGAAGTCATCGGCTCTTGGAAAATCATACCAATTTTTGCACCGCGTATACTTTGCAGCGCTTTATTATCCAGTTGCGTAATATCTTGGCCTTTAAACACAACGCTGCCTGAAGATTGCAGCTGCTTAGAGAGCAAGCCCATGATAGTTAGCGCCGTGAGGCTTTTACCACTGCCCGATTCACCAACGATGCAGGTAGTTTTCCCTGACGACAAACTAAAGGCAGCGTTTTTAACCAAAAAACGATTTGGGTCGTTTTTTGGTGTGACGTATAGATTGTTTATCGTTAGAATTTCGCTCATTTGCTATTTAATATCACTCAATAGTTAATGTACTGATTATTTGATTTACTTCGTTTAGTTTACAGCGTTTTTGTTCACCCGCCTGCAATAAAGGCTTAAGCGATATTTCACATGCCGCCACTTCATCATCACCCAAAATCGCCGCAAAGCGCGCACCGCTTCTATCAGCCTTTTTCATCTGCGATTTAAAACTGCCACCACCTGCATGCAATACTACGCTTAAACCAGCGCTTCTTAATGTTTCTGATACGGCAAACGCCTGCTTTTCAGCTAATTCACCTACATTCACCAAGTAAATGTCAGGCGTATTTTTGGCGGTTACACCATACTCTTGCATCAACAAAAATACGCGCTCTAAACCAATACCAAAGCCACAAGCAGGTGTGACATTGCCGCCTAAACGCTCAACCAAAGTATCGTAACGGCCACCGCCAGCAATCGTGCCTTGCGCGCCTAGCTTAGTAGTCACCCATTCAAACACGGTGCGATTGTAGTAGTCTAATCCGCGCACTAAGCGGTGATTAATGCTATAGCTAACTCCTGCATTTGCTAATAACAGACATAGCTTTTCAAAATGGGTTCGACTGGACTCACCCAAACTATCCATTAACTTTGGCGCGGCCTCACATATAGCTTGCATACGTGGATTTTTAGTGTCCAAAATACGCAATGGATTAGTATGCAAGCGGCGTTTGGCGTCTTCATCCAGCAAATCGGCATGCTGCTCAAAATAAGAAATTAAGGTTTGGCGATAAGCCAAGCGCTCATCTGCATCGCCAATACTATTAATCTGCAATTCAACATCAGTAATGCCCAATTCGCGCCACAGCCTAGCCAATAATACAATTTGTTCGGCATCTACTTCTGGCGCGTCAAAACCAAACGCTTCTACCCCAATTTGGTGAAATTGGCGTTGGCGGCCTTTTTGCACGTTTTCATGGCGAAACATAGCGCCTGAATACCATAAACGCTGTGGCCCATTGTAGGTAAGATTATTTTCAATCACCGCACGCACACAGCCAGCCGTGCCTTCTGGGCGCAAGGTAAGCTTATCCCCATTCAGCTTATCTTCCCAAGCGTACATTTCTTTTTCAACAATATCGGTATGCTCACCCACGCTACGCACAAATAACTCTGTTGGCTCAACAATTGGCATACGAATATTGTTGTAACCATATTGCGCCAGTATTTTACGTGCTGCATCTTCTAGCTTAAACCACAATGGCGTGGCTTCTGGCAAAATATCGTAGAAGCCCTTAATGCTTTGAAATTTTTGGGTCATTGAAAATTAATTAACCGCTTGAATAGGAATGGTTTTTTCTGTTAGTTTTAGGCGTAACTTACCACCTTCAACATAATTTTTTTGCACATAGTCTTCTACAATCGCCTGAAATTCTTCTGCAATATGGTCACCTTTAAGGGTAACGGTTTTTTCTCCATCTACAAAAACTGGCGCCACTGGCGTTTCACCCGTGCCAGGCAAACTGATACCGATATTGGCCAATTTGGATTCGCCAGGGCCATTTACTACGCATCCCATTACCGCCACACTCATATCCTCAACACCTGGATACGCCTTACGCCACACTGGCATTTGTGTGCGCAAGTAGCCTTGAATTTGCATGGCTAATTCTTGAAAGTAAGTACTTGTTGTACGACCACAGCCTGGACAGGCGGTAACCAAAGGCGTAAATGAACGGATGCCCATAGTCTGTAAAATCTCTTGCGCCACGACGACTTCTTTAGTGCGTGATTCATTGGGTTCTGGCGTTAGTGATACACGAATCGTATCGCCAATACCTTCCTGCAACAAAAGGGACAAGGCCGCCGTTGAGGCCACAATACCTTTGGATCCCATACCCGCTTCAGTTAAGCCTAAATGCAAAGGGAATTCGCAACGTTTTGCTAACTCGCGGTAAACTTTAACTAAATCTTGCACATTACTCACTTTGCAAGAAATAATAATTTGATTAGGACTTAAGCCAATATCCACTGCTTGTTGGGCGCTTTCTAAAGCAGATTGAATCAAGGCTTCACGCATCAACTCGTCAGCAGACATCGGATTGGCTGATTTACCATTATCATCCATCATCTGCGCCATTTTGGCTTGGTCTAGGCTACCCCAGTTAACACCAATGCGCACGGATTTTTTATATTGGATCGCCGCTTCAATCATGGCAGCAAACTGTTCATCACGCTTACTGCCTTTGCCTACATTGCCCGGATTGATACGGTATTTGGCCAAACTTTTGGCGCAATCAGGATATGCGGCTAGTAATTTGTGGCCGTTATAATGAAAATCACCCACTAGCGGCACATTGCAACCTAGCGCATCCAAACCCGCACGAATGTTGCCCACTTGTGCAGCCGCTTCAGGCGAATTAACCGTAATACGCACGACCTCAGAGCCTGCTTGCCATAGCTCGTATACTTGCTGGATAGTCGCTTGTGCATCCGCAGTATCCGTATTGGTCATGCTTTGCACAACTACGGAGGCCGAGACACTACCTTGTAAGCCACCACCAACAGGCACGTGACCTATCATGACCTGTAAACATTGACGCCGCATATGACTACTACTCAAACTGATTTAACTCAAACTTATCCACTTTAATACGCGCAACATTACTACGGGTATGCGGTGCTAAATCGATTAACTTATTATTCATGGTGACTGTTGCGCCACGCGCATTACCAACCACCACATTAATTGGCAGCTTAACATTCAAGCTGTCACGGCTGCCTGCAAATATCGTTTTGTTGTAAATTTCTTTTCCTTTGGCGTCTACAATGCTAACCCACGTCTCTTGGCTCGCATTGAATTCTAACCTAGCCAAGCCTTCTGCTGACTCTGTTGGCTTAATTTCTGGTAGCGCAGGCGTTTCAGTCGCAGGAAGCATTTGCGAAGCATCTGTAGCAACTGCAGGAGGATTAGCAATCGCTTCAGCTGATGCTGTTTCAGCCGCTACTGCAGGGAGTGTAATATCAACTGTTTGTTCGGCGCGTTCTGCAAGTGGCAACGCAGGCTCTGGCAAAGGCTCTAATATTTCCACTTCAGCCGTCGGCGCTATTGGGCTTGGTTTTTCAATATAGCTTTGATAAAAAAACCACGTCCCTAATACGAGCAAGACCAATAAACCTACCCAGATATAACGCCCGGTTTTGGGCTTTTTGTAGCTGTTAACTTTCATGCTAGTACTTGGCTTCAAGGTAAAAGCCAGCGGCTCTTTACTGGGCACTAGCACATTGTATGCATCCAAAAGTGGCTCCACATCAATTTTGAGCAGTTTGGCATAATTGCGAATAAACCCTCTTACAATGGTCGATTCAGGCAGAGCTGTAAACTCATCTGCTTCAATTGATTGTATTTGTCGGCCACTTATTTTCAACTTGCTTGCCACATCTTGCACTGCCAAGCCTTGTTTTTCGCGTGCAATTCTTAATGCACCCCCACAACGCGAGCGCGAATAAGCAGTATGATTTAATTCGGCAACATCAGTTGGCACCTGATTGTTTGGCATTTGAGCAGAATGATTGTCACTTTGCTCAATTGATACGATTGGTTTTTCTTCTGCTTTCATACTCGTTTTGCGTGCCATATTATCCTTAACCACCACCAATAATTATTGACCACTTAATAATAAGCTTGTTTGTTCAGAGCCAGGAAACTGCCGACGCAACTGTAAGGCATAACTCGCTTCATTATCTCGCCCGCCTAATATACGTTCAATTTTAATGGCAAGCCACAAAGATTCCGGTGTTGGCGAAGCAATTAATACGTTTTGCAAAGTGAGTTTTGCCGCGTTAATATCATTACGCTTAAATTGAATATCGGCTAACTGATAAGCCGCAGAATAGGTCAGTGGCTGTATTTGCAATGCTTTAGTTAAATAAACCTCAGCGCTTTTCAAATCGTTTTTACGCGCTGAACATATGCCAGCATTGGCGTAAGCAAGATGAGGCGTCGCATAAAGCGGATTTTTTACTGCAGCCAAAAAGTGGGGAATAGACTCATCGTAGCGTTTTCTAGCACATAAAAAACTACCATAATTATTGTGCGCTTCTGAGCTATTAGGTTCAACCTGAATCGCTTTCAAAAAATTTGCATCTGCTTTGGCATCTTCTCCCAAAGCCGCATGAACTAAGCCAAGCCCATTGTATGCAGGTGAGTAAGTCGGATCAATTTTGGTGGCTTCGGTAAATTCTGTTAAGGCAATTTCGTATTTGTTTTGCTGAAAATAAGCGGCGGCTAAATCACTATGCGCACGGGCGCGTTCCCTTAATGCAGTCTCACTGTAATTAGGGCTGTTACCAGTTTGAGCGCTTGAAGCGCAAGCAACAAGCACTAGAGCCGCTAATACAATCGCCAGCATTTTTATTGCATTTACCATTACCCAACCGCCTCTATTGGAATATTTTTAAGCGACCGCTTGGTTTTATCCAAGACCTTACCAGCCAACTGCCCGCAAGCCGCATCAATATCGTCACCGCGCGTTTTTCGCACCGTAACAATATAGCCTGCTTGCATTAAAATGTCACGGAACACGCGAATATGGCTAGGCTTAGATGTTTCATAACCACTATTAGGAAACGGATTAAACGGAATCAAGTTCAACTTACATGGTACGTTTTTAATCACATCTAATAATTGATGTGCATGTTCAACGGTGTCATTCACGCCGTCTAACATCACATATTCAAACGTGACAAAATCGCGTGGCGCTTTTTCTAAATAACGGTTACAAGCCGCCATCAAATCTTTAATTGGATATTTTTTATTAATCGGCACAATCACATCGCGCAGTGCATCGTTTGGTGCGTGCAATGAAACCGCCAGTGCCACAGGGCAATCTTCTTTTAATCTATCCATCGCCGGCACGATGCCAGAAGTGGAAAGCGTCACGCGGCGGCGACTCAAACCGTAAGCGCTGTCATCCAGCATAATCTGCATCGCAGTGACAACATTATCGTAATTTGTGAGCGGCTCGCCCATACCCATCATGACTACGTTTGAAATAATACGGTCATTGGCCGAGAGCAAATCGTAACCCGATTCACTACGTAATGATTTATTGGCAATAGCTAACTGGCCAATAATTTCTGACACGCTTAAATTGCGGTTAAACCCTTGCGCACCTGTACTGCAAAACGTACATGCCAAGGCACAACCAACTTGGCTAGAGATACACAAAGTTCCTCTGTCATCTTCTGGAATAAAAACGGTTTCGATACTATTGGCTGCACCATTTTTATCATCAGTGCCAATTAACCATTTACGCGTACCATCATTTGAAACCTGTTCTAACTGCACATTTGGCAAGGTAATTTCGGTACTTAACACTAATTTTTCACGTAAATTTTTCGCAATATCGGTCATTTGCGCAAAATCATGCACACCAAAATGATGCATCCAGCGCATCAGTTGTTTGGCGCGAAAAGGCTTCTCACCGATACTAACAAAGTAATCGGCGAGTTGTGGTTGATTAAAATTCAACAAGTTAATCAATTAGTTAAGCCTTTTTTCACATTCAAATAATTCAAGCTTTCTAAATTAGGCAAGGCGTGAATTAAAAATAATGACGCGGCATACATTAAGTACGTAAGGCAATTATTTTTTATTCACAACGCAGCATAATGACGAAGATTGAATGATTTAGCCGAAGAAGTATTTAATTTCGACGGCAGCATTTTCTGCAGAATCTGAACCATGCACTGCATTTGCATCAATGCTTTCAGCAAAGTCCGCACGAATCGTGCCCGCAGCTGCTTCTATTGGATTTGTAGCACCCATCAAATCACGGTTTTTCAACACCGCATTTTCGCCTTCTAACGCTTGAATCATCACTGGGCCAGAAATCATAAATTTAACTAAATCGTTAAAAAATGGACGCGCCGCATGCACTGCGTAAAAACCTTCTGCCTCTGCTTTTGTTAACTGCGTCATTTTTGCAGCTACAATTTTTAAACCAGCGTTTTCAAAACGGGTATAGATTTGACCAATGACGTTTTTTGCTACTGCGTCTGGTTTGATAATGCTAAGGGTGCGTTCTACTGCCATGTGAAACTCCAAAAAAATAATTAAATGAACTACTTAGAAAGATGCAGATTCTAGCATTTTTAATGATTTTTATAAATCATCATGGCTAAATTTATGGTGGAATAAATTGTAAAGTTGAATAAATATTAATAGTCACTTACGATGATGTTAAATTTATTCTCGGTAAATAAATAATAAGTTAAATATGGCTTATCAACTCAGAAAGCACTTTAGTGAAGTACCACAAGAAACCGTCATCTTCTCAGGCACTATTTACGACAATCTCATCTTAGCCAACCCACACGCCAGCTTTGAGCAAATCATCCAAGCTTGCCAACTAGCAGAAATCCACCAAACGATTGAGAAGCTGCAGCAAGGTTATCAAACCACGGTGGGTGAGCACGGTACAGGCTTAAGTGGTGGGCAAAAGCAACGTATAGCGATTGCCCGCGCACTCCTAAAACAACCGAAAGTGCTGATTTTTGATGAAGCAGTGAGTAACCTAGACCAGCAAACCGCAGAACACTTTGCGCAGACGGTGAATAAGCTGAAAGGTAAAGTCACTATTCTGTTTATTACGCATCAATTGCTTAAAGGCTTGCGGGTAGATGAAGCGGTGATATTGGGGAAAGAGAACTTGCAAACTCAACTGAGTAGCATTCAAAAAGGACAAGAAGAGAATGATAAAACAAGGAATTAAATCGTGTCTGACCCCATTTATTTGAAATTTTTATGACTAGGTAATTTTACCGATGCACTTTTTATAAAATTTGCTTACATTTCACTAAGCTATTTGAGTGTATTGGCATTGCCAGTACACAGGAGAAAACATGAGTCATTTTTATCGTTTAAAGACTATTAACAGCGCATCACAAAGTTCTAATTTATCTTCGGATGGAAGTCTTCCCGAGGCTGATTATTTTTATGGTTACGCTTTATTTAATTCAAAGATGGAAGAAACTCCACTTAGTCCAGCACTACCTCACTGCAAACTATACAGAGCACCGTTGATTCAAGAGGAATACATTCCTGCGGCACACATCTTTAAATATAACGGCAAAAAAGTAATGCCTGAAATTTGGGGGGGGTGGGGCTGAGCTTTTAGTGAGTGAGCGCGTTAAGGATATCATTTTAGATTTTGATGACTTTGGTCACCAAGTGCTGCCAATAACGCTGTTAGACCGCAAGAAAAACATCATTCCGACAGAAGCTCCGTACTATCAAATCAACATCCGCCGTTTTGTTGAGATTGAAAATCTAGGGCTCAAGCTAGACCCAGCCATCATGGAGTTTCCAGCAGGTTTTTTAGAAAATCAGTATTTTCCAACCATATTGGCCAACCCGACGCTTTTTGACTATTTGGCGGCATTGCCTTTGTGGCGGCATCGGCAAAATGATGGGATTGTTTACCTAAGCGAAGCCATGCTCAACAAGCTGTAACAAGCAGGCGTGACTGGCTTAGACCTTTACCGCAAGTACTATGGCCGAGCTTACGATGCCATTGCAAGATTTAAGTCAGCCTAGATTTCTAAAATACATGCCTTATTTAAGCTTAACCCAAAGCGAGTACAGCCCATGACAACACCGCTAGTCAAGGTCAAATGGGGTCAAAGGTCAAATGGGGTCAGAAGCGATTGAATTGCTATACTTTTCACATTCTGATGGCTAAATTGGCAATCCATGGCGCGCCTTCCTCGTTACGTTATTCCAAATCAGCCGCAACATATCATTCAACGCTGTAATAATCGCCAAGTAATTTTTGCTGCAGAAGTAGATTACCAATTTTTTAGAGATGCATTAATAGATGCCTCCAATAAATATGGCTTGCAAATTCACGCTTATGTTTGGATGACTAATCACATTCATCTTTTAGCGACACCCCTATTTCATAATAAGCAAGATTCGTCTAAAGAAGTTGGAAGACCAAAAAAGGAAATTAATCATGTGTGACCCCATTTTTTATTTTTAAAAAAATAAGGTAAAAATAATGGTTAAGTTTTATCGTTAACTTTTCTATTTACATACTATTAATCTAAAAAAGGGGCCGAAGCCCCTTTTTATTTGGAGTCTTCGTTTAAATCAAAAATATGCACTGATAACGAAATCTCACGCAAAAAACAGCCCAAGCCAATAATCAAGCTAGCCATTGCCACGATGAATAAAATAGAGACGATGCGCGATGGGTTGCTGCCAATCACCGCACCAACAAACAGCGCACCGATAACGAGTGAAACAAAAAGTGCAGAAGCGGTGCAAAGCGTAATCGCCCAATGCACCCACACCGCACGCACGGATAAAATCGACAATTCGCTGGCTTTTCTTACTGGTAAAGCGGTTTTGGTTTCCGTTAACACTCTAAAACGGTCAACTAATCGGCCTAATCTACCCGTTAGCACACTTAAAATCGCGCCAATGCCCGTTAATAAAAACACAGGCGCTACGGCAAGTTGAATCACATGTGCGACATTGGTTAAATTTTCGGCAATAATTTGCATTGAATATTTTGCTTAAAAAGGAATTAACCCATTCTAACGTTATCGCCTAAAAGTTAAAAGTCACAAAATCAAAAGCATGGCCTGCGCGAATTGTGGCAAAATCTCAACATGGAAGTTTCGCTCAATCATATGCAAGATGATGTTAAGACAATGACAGCTACCTGCCCCGCTTGTGGCTTGTTGTGTGATGATATCTCTTTAGAAATCAGTCAGCGCATCAAAGTAGCCAATAGGAACTGTGCAAAAAGTGTCCAGTTTTTTGAGCAGCCATTAGGTGAAAATTCACCTCAAATAAATGGCAAATCTGCCACGTTAAGCCAAGCGATTTCCCACGCAGCCATATTGTTAAAAGCCAGCAAAAAACCCTTATTTACCGGCTTAAGCACGGACGTGCAAGGTTTTAGAGCGATTTACTCGCTGGCACAAAAAACCAATGGTCATCTGCAACATTTAAACAGCGAAAGCATGGCGCGCAATATGGCGGTGCTGCAAAGCACTGGCTGGCAAGCGACAACGTTAACTGAAGTGAAAAATCGTGCGGATGTGCTGGTGTGTATTGGCACCGACATCGTGTCGCATAATACGCGATTTTTCGAGCGTTTTATGTGGTTAAGTCAAGAGTCTAGCGCGATGTTTACCGATGCTAGTAAACGCGAAGTGATTTATATTGGCGAGAATCTAAACACACAAGCAGGCGTTTCGCCAGATGGCAAGCAGCCAATATCTATCAATTGCAGTCAATCTGATTTACCTGAAATATTGGCGGTTTTACGTGCGTTGGTTGCTGGTAAAAAGCTTAAAGCGCAAACTGTCGCGGGCATTCAAGTCAGTGATTTAATGGTTATTACAGACAAATTAAAACAAGCCAAATACGCTGTATTGGCTTGGATTGCAAAAGATTTAGATTATCCGCATGCGGAGTTAGCCATTCAAACTATTACTGAAACGGTTGCTTTATTAAATAACCAAACTGGCCGCGCCGCTGGATTATCGCTAGGCGGCAGTGACGGTGATACTTCTGCCAATAATGCCAACACATGGTTAAGTGGTTTTAGCCTGAATAATACGAAAACCGAACATGATGTTTTAGTGTGGATTAACAGTTTTAGTGCAGAAAAATTACCGCCAAAATTAGACAAGCCTTTGATTGTTTTAGGCAACGCTAATACTATACTCAAGCAAATACCTGACGTTTTTATCCCAATAGCCACGCCAGGTTTGGATTGCAGTGGTACTTTATTCAGAGTTGATTCAGCGGTGATTCTGCCTTTAAAAAAATTGCGTAAAAATAACCTATCGACTTGTAACGAAGTCATCAGCCAAATTGAGGTTCTGCTGTCATGATTACGCATTTAAAAAACGGCAGAATTTATTGCCCTGTAATTGGCGCAGATGGCGTTGTGCAGGATATTTATATTCGCGATGGCAAAATAATAGCCAAGCCAAATGCAACTGAAAAAATCACCCAAACTTATGATTTAACTGGAAAAATTGTCATGGCTGGCGCGATTGATATGCATAGCCATATTGGCGGCGGCAAGGTGAATATTGCACGCATGATGTTGCCAGAATTTCAAGAAAGCAAAAATTATACAGAACCAGAGGCGCATATTTGCACGCCCAATTGCAGTCATCATGCAACGCCGAATACTGCTGACACTGGTTTTAGATATATTGAACTGGGCTACACGGCGGCTTTTGAGCCAGCGATTTTGCCAATCAACGCCCGCCAAGCGCATTTAGAAATGGCCGATACGCCGATGATTGATAAAGGCGGCTATGCCATGCTGGGTAATGATGATTACTTTTTGCGATTATTAAGTGGCAATGCAGACCAAAAAGCGATTAATGATTATGTGGCTTGGACATTACATGCCACGCAGGCGATTGGCATTAAAGTGGTGAATCCGGGTGGAATTTCAGCGTTTAAATTTAATCAGCGCCGTTTAAATTTGGATGAAAATCACAGTTATTACCAAGTCACTCCACGCGCTATTTTAAAAAGCTTAAGCACTGCAGTGCAACAACTTGGCATTGCAAAACCTTTGCATGTGCATTGTAATAACTTGGGCGCAGCGGGCAATTTTCAAACCACGCTTGATACGATGGGCGCGTCTGATGGCGTGCCGATGCATTTGACGCATATTCAATTTCACAGTTACGGCACAGAAGGTGACAAGAAGTTTTCATCTGCTGCTGCGCAAATTTCAGAAGCCCTGAATAAAAACAAATATATCACCGCTGATGTTGGGCAGATTCTATTCGGTCAAACCGTTACTGCATCTGGCGATAGCATGATGCAGCATTTAAACACTAATTTTGCCAGCCCTAAAAAATCCGTCATCATGGATATTGAATGTGATGCAGGTTGTGGCGTAGTGCCGTTTAAATATCGAGACCAGAATTATGTGAATGCTTTGCAATGGGCAATTGGCTTGGAGATATTTTTATCCGTTGAAGATTCATGGCGCATCTTCCTAACCACCGACCATCCCAATGGCGCGCCATTTACCAGCTATCCGCACCTGATTCGTTTATTAATGGATAAAAGTTTTAGAAATGAAGCTTTTGCTAAACTCAATCTAGATGCGCAAGCCATGAGCAACTTAACCAGTTTAAATCGTGAATATTCGTTGTACGAAATCGCGATTATGACGCGTGCTGGAGCGGCTAAACTCATCGGTTTAAACGACCGAGGTCATTTAAGTGTTGGTGCAGCAGCTGATATTACGGTTTATACCGACCAGCCTGACCGCGAAGCCATGTTCGCCAAGCCTGATTATGTTTTCAAAGATGGTGAATTGGTGGTGAAAGATGGCAATGTAGTGAAAGTAGTTTGGGGCGCAACGCACACTGCAAAACCTGCGTTTGATATTGGCGTAGAGCGCGATTTAAGAAATTACTTTGACAAATACCATACGATTCAATTAGATAACTTTAAAATATCTGATGATGAAATTGCAGATAATGGTCGCGGTAATGTGATTACCCATTCGCAAAAAACACCAACTTAAAATTAAATAGAGACTGAGGAGTTAATCATGAGCAGATTATACGGCGCACAGCATCGTAAATTGCAAGATGAATTCGGCACACGCAAAATGGCAGACCGCGTGGAAGAGCTGGTATGCAAAACCGAGTTTGAAGATGGCGCAAAAGGCTTTATTGAAAGCGTTGAAATGTTTTATTTGTCTTCGATTGACCATCAAGGCCGCCCGACAGTCTCTTTTAAAGGCGGCGATGCTGGCTTTGTCAAAGTGGTTGATAGCACAACGCTAATCTTCCCGAGCTACGATGGTAATGGTATGTTTTTTTCTATCGGCAACATTAGTACCAATCCGCAAGTGGGCCTATTATTTATCTCATTTGAAACGCCTAATCGCCTGCGCGTGCAAGGCACTGCAATGCTTTCGCAAGACCCCACCTTGCTGGCACATTACAAAGAGGCGGAATTTGTTGTGACTGTGACTTTGTCAGAATTATGGCAAAACTGCCCGCGCTACATTCCCAAATATGAAAAAGTGCGCAGCTCGCGCTATGTGCCGCGTGCTCACTGTGAAACGCCGCTGGCAGGCTGGAAACAACTCGATATCGTGCAAGATGTCATATCAGAAAGTGATGCGCAGAAGGCCGCTAAAGCAGGTGTGATTGATATTGACACATGGGTTGGCAAAATCATTTCTGCGGATGAAACAGCGTAATCCTAATTATGCAAATTAATGGCATCATCATTGACGACACCTTTGCCGAAGCATTCAATATGCGCGGTACGCGTGTCATCATTACCGCGCAAAATCTGAAATGGGCTTATCACGCCGCCAACGCGATGACGGGCTTTGCCACCAGCGTGATTGGCTGCGGCGTTGAAGCAGGCATTGAGTGCGAATTATTAGCAGATGAAACGCCAGATGGCAGACCAGGTGTGAGCGTTTTAATGTTCGCGATGGGCAGTAAAGTGTTGATGCAACAGCTTGAAACGCGCATGGGGCAATGTATTCTCACCTGCCCTACTGCCGCGGCGTTTGCAGGCATTGAATCAGACGACAAAATCAGCTTAGGCAAGCATTTACGCTATTTTGGTGATGGCTACCAAACTTCTAAGTTAATAAATGGCAAAAGATATTGGCGTATCCCCGTAATGGATGGCGAATTTCTGGTGCAAGAAACCACAGGTATGGTACGCGCGATAGGTGGCGGCAACTTTTTAATTTTAGCCACATCGCAACCTAAAGCACTGTACGCGGCAGAAACTGCGATTGAAGCAATGAAAAAAGTGTCTAATGTCATCATGCCTTTTCCGGGTGGCGTGGTGCGGTCTGGCTCTAAAGTCGGCAGTAAATATCCCAAAATGTTTGCCAGCACCAACGATGCTTTTTGCCCAACATTAAAAGGCTTGGTCGATAGCGCATTAACCAACGAGATTGAAAGCGTGATGGAAATTGTGATTGATGGCTTGTCGTTTGAAGATATTGCAAGTGCGATGCGAGTGGGTATTCAAGCCATTTGCGATTTAGGAAATGAAAGTGGTGTAAAGCGTATTTCTGCTGGCAATTACGGTGGAAAACTTGGTCCGCATCATTTTAAATTGCATGAAATAATGGGCAAAACAACATGAGTGCCCTTACTTTTACGCTTAAAAAAAATGTGACACAGCAAATTGATTGTAGATTGCTAACATCCAATAATCTGGCTTATTTAAGCATTGTGCAGATTAAAAATTTATACTTACTTAACACTAAAAATGCACCTAAAATTAGTGATTATTTTGATGTTTCAGGCGATGACGCTAATCACATTATTTTTAAAAACGCGAATCAGCAACTGCATTATATTGGCCATCAAATGACGCATGGGCAAATCACGGTTGAGGGTAATTGCGGTGATTTTTTAGGGCATCAAATGCGCGGGGGCATACTCATTTGTAAAGGCAACGTAAACGACCGCGTTGGCGACCAAATGCGGCGCGGATTGATTTTAATTGACGGCAACGCGGGTAACTATTGCGGTAGCCGACTAATTGCTGGAACGATTGGCGTTTTTGGTGACGCGGGAAATTACGTTGGTTTTGCCATGAAACGCGGCACGATTTTGTTAACAAAAACACCTAAACTGCATGCCACACTTCAAGATTGCGGCATGCATACTTTGCCATTTTTAGCGCTACTTTTTGCATCATTTAAAGGATTAAGTACTCGCTTCAATAAAATGAAAAACCTCCGCGCAAAACGTTTTGCAGGCGATTTAGCTTGTAATGGCAATGGTGAAATTTTGATTTGTGATACAACTATTTCTGCTTGATTGGCGCAAGTGTTAAAATAGTATTTTGTATTTTTAAGCATTGAACATGAAGTTTTTAACCGCCGCGCTGTATAAATTTGTTAGCTTGCCTAATTACGCTGATTTGCAAGCGCCCATTCTTACGGCCTGCGAAAAAAACAACATTAAAGGCACCATTTTATTAGCATCAGAAGGCATTAATGGCACGATTGCTGGTTTACCTGACGATATGAATGCGGTGCTGAATTTTTTGCGCAATGATGCCGTATTTGACGGAAAGTTTGCTGATTTAGAACACAAAGAATCTTATGCGGACGAACACCCGTTTTACCGCATGAAAGTGAAACTGAAAAAAGAAATAGTCACGCTAGGCATTGCAGGCGTAAGCCCCACTAAACAAGTAGGCACTTATGTCAAACCGCAAGATTGGAACGCGTTAATTAGCGATCCTGACGTCATTTTGATTGATACGCGCAACGATTACGAAGTCGATATCGGCACTTTTAAAGGCGCGATTGACCCAAAAACCACTACGTTTCGCGAGTTTCCAGCGTACGTCGCTAAAAATCTAGATAAAACCAAACACAAAAAAGTCGCCATGTTTTGCACGGGCGGCATTCGTTGTGAAAAAGCCAGCAGTTATATGATGGATCAAGGATTTGAGGAAGTCTATCATTTGCAAGGCGGTATTTTGAAATATTTGGAAACTGTGCCAGAAGCGCAAAGTTTATGGCAAGGTGAGTGTTTTGTGTTTGATCAGCGTGTGGCGGTTAAGCACAATTTAGAAGTCGGTGAATTTGACCAGTGTTACGCTTGTCGCCATCCGCTTTCGCCAGCAGAAATGCAAACTGCGCAGTACATGCCTGGCATCTCATGCCCTTATTGCTACAACACAATATCCGAAGAAAAGAAGAAAAGTTTGACTGAAAGACAAAAGCAGGTGATTTTAGCCAAAAAACGCGGTCAAGCACATATTGGTGAGAAGCAAAAAAACTAACTTAACCCATTTTTTAACCCGAATTTTAGGCTAAAAAAATGGGTTAACTACATGGCGGGCATTGTTTTCCAATACACGGTCCAATCAAACAACTTGTCTGCGGCCATTGGTTTGCTCATAAAGTAGCCTTGACCGTAATCGCAGCCCATTAATTTTAAAATATCCCACACTTTTTGGTTCTCAATTCCCTCTGCCACCACTTTTAACCCTAGGTTATGGCCTAGTTCAATGGTCGATTTTACAATCGTCACATCACTTTGGTCGCGCTCAATATTCATGACAAATGAGCGATCAATTTTTAGCTCATTCACGGGCAAGCGTTTTAAATAAGCTAAAGAAGAATAGCCAGTGCCAAAATCATCAATCGATAACTGAATGCCCATTTTTGAAATGCGCTCTACTGTATCCAGCGCGCGCTTGGGGTCATCCATCATGCTACTTTCGGTAATCTCTAACGAAATAGAGTGCGATTGCAGTTGATGCTTTTCTAGTATTTGTTTTAATTTATTTGGGAGCTCAATATCGATTAAATCTCTGGCCGAAAGATTAACTGCCAGCGGAATATTCAATCCCTGTTTTTGCCAAATAGCGGCGTATCTAGCCGCTTCTGATAGCATCCAATAACTAATTTTATCAATATGCCCTGTTTGTTCTGCAAATGGAATAAACATATCTGGGAATACCATGCCGCGCTCTGGATGATTCCAACGCACAAGGGCTTCTACAGCCAACAATTTACCTGTAGAAAAATCAATTTTAGGCTGCACAAATAAGCAAAGCTGATTTTGCTCAACCGCTTGTTTAATTTCACTCGCTAACGATAAGTTTTCTTCGTTCGCCACATCCAAACCGCTGTGATAAACTGCCACGCTGCCAGATGAGTTTTTGGCTGCATACATGGCAATTTCTGCACGGCTTAGCAATACTTCAATATCTTTTGCATGCTCAGGGTAATTAGCAACGCCCACACCTGCACTTAAATCCACAAAAGAATCATTGAGCGCAATAGGTGTTGCAAGTGCTGTTTGCAGGCGTTTTGCCACTTCCAACGCCATATCCGTATGCGTATTGGCTAAAATAATACCAAACTCATCGCCACCTAAACGCGCCACCACATCCAGGTCACTTTTACAGCTTTGTTTTAAACGCTCTGCTACGCCCACTAATAGTTTGTCTGCGGCAGAATGTCCTAGTACATCATTCACATGTTTAAATCGGTCTAAATCCATCATTAACACAGAAAAAGTCTGATTATTTTCTTGATAATGTTCACTGAATTTAACGAGTTGATCCGTAAAAAAAGCACGGTTTGGAAGCTGAGTTAATTCATCCCAATACGCTAATTTACTAATTTTTTGCTCACGCTCTGCCACTGCTTCGCGCATGCGGTCAAAAGTACGGCTTAAGTGACCAATCTCATCAGTACTTTTGGACACTACGGGTTTGCTGTAATCGCCCTTTTCTAACAATTCTGCTGTATTAACTAACTCAGTTAGAGGTTTGGTAATACGTTTTGCAGTTAAAACGCTACCAGCTATAAACACAAATGCACCCAAAATAGTTAACACCAGTAAATTAAGCTGCAACGTAAAATAAGGGGCTAAAGACTCTCTAATCGAGCGTTGCAATACGGCAACTAATACTTGGTCATCCTCATTCAGCAGTTCAATGTAACGGCTACTATAATCGCGGCCTTGAATAGAGATTTCATTATCAAAAACTTGCCCTGCTTTATTATCTGTCGCACCTTGCAACCAATCATTGGGAATACCGCTGATTGTGTCTTCACCTGATAATTTAGCCATGGTGCTGGAAGATAAATTCCATTTGGGCGGAGTAGAAACTAAATGATTAGAGGATATTTTTGTCACAAAACTGACTTCTAATCTGGAAACATCTTGAATGCGAGCTGCCCAGCTATCGTCGATTTCAAACCCAGTAATAATCCAAGCGATTGTTAATGGCGCCCTGACTGGCACTGCAACCAGCAAATAAGGTACACCTCTAAACACAGCGATGTTAAAAGACTCGCCACCCAATTGAGTGGTTTCAATAAGTTTGAGAATAGGTGCATCTGTGATGGTTTGTGGCAATTGGCCTGATACTACCTGCCTGACACCGTCAGGGCTATACAACATATTGACATCAGACTCAATTCTAGCACCGCTGTTTTCTAAGGCTGAAAGAATTGTTTCATTATCGTTACTGGCAATTGCTTGTCGAAAACCATAATCTGTGGCCATAATACTCGCACTTAACGCCAAATTCTCGCCACGCCTGTTGATAACCGTGCGTAATACTTCTTCACCCACGCCTAGTTGCTCTTTGATGGCTACCCGTGCATTAGTATTAATGCTCACCCAAATGGCAACAAACCCAAAAAACTGCACCACTAGAATAAGGCTAAGGAATAGAAAAACGATGCGGCTTTGTAAGCTCTTAAAAGGTAACTTCATTGAGTTTTATTCACAATATTTGGCTATCTGATTTGTAACCTGTTAACTTATTTTCTAGCAGGAAGAATAAAAGGTTTAAGTGAAACTTGCATGACAACGGGTTGTGATTCTTTAACTTGTAATTTTTTTTCAACAACTTCTTTATCTTTTGCCAGCGCATAATGCCACACCTTAAGCGTGTAGCCGCCGTTAGGCAAATCACGCAGCAGCGCCTTGCCTAGCTTATTCGATTTCGTAAAATAAGGCGTATCGACAACCTGAATAAAAGCCACCATCGTGTCATGTATATTGCAACCCAGCACTACCGTGCCAGCTTTATCAAATTTAACAGGGCTTGTAGGCACGCCAGAATACAACTTCAGTTCAAACGTTTTAGCAGGTGAAAATGAGTAAACGTGATGTCTGACGCTATCAAAATTGGGGAAAGTAATATCTGAACCGGTTTGTATGACGCTTACTAATGGGTTAAATTGCTTGCCACGTTGCTCAATAGTCGCGGATGCTTCGGGCATTGCTACTGGGTTATCTGGCTCCGCATACACCACCGCATTTTCAACAGGCAACCCTGTCATATCGATGACATCAACAGTTAACTCTGCCGCTTGAATATTTAAGCTAATAAAATTAAAAAAAATGGCGTGAATGACTACAATAAATTTAAACAATTATTTTCCTAAAATATCGTGAGATATTTCTATGCTTGAATTAGATTTCGATGAAACGACATTACATAATAAAGCAAAAATAAGGCCAAAATTAACTGGCTTAGTTGATTGCGATCAAAAATCACATAAAATTAGCTGGCTGCAGTCAATGAAAATATGCAAACCTAAATGGGCGTTACAATGTCACGCTTCATCGGCGCTAAAATTTTAAGCAGCTCGTTTTTCTCACGCGTACTCACATACTTATTAAGTGTATCTCTAAACATACTGACAAATGCATCAAATTCCGCTTCCGTAATTTTAGCATCTCGATGCGAGTTAGCCATTGTTTCACCTTCATACTTGCAGCCGCCACCTGTTAACTCACACAAATGCAAAACGACACTTTCTTTTAGAGTCTTTAATTTAATGCCATCAAAACTACGTTTAGTACTAGGTGTAGTAGCGACTTTGTCAATAAATTCATCTGCTATTTTGGTTAACACAGGCAATCCACCAATCCGGGTAAATAAGCTCGCGTCTGATTTTTCAGATGAATTAAAAAATGAGAAATCGCCTGTAGTTGAGCAGCCATTAAAAGTTAGTATGGTGATTAACAATATGAATAGTTTGTTTTTTACTATTTGCATGATGTGGATTTTTGCTTAGCTATTTAAGAGTGCAGCAATAATTCATTCGAAATTACGGTTAAGTTGGTGCAGTTATTGCTTATAATTAATCATTCATGAATGTAGGTTTAATTGATTAACTAAAATATACGCTATATAACCTTTTCATTCAAAATTAATTTTTAATAATACTGCTCACATCATGTTAAAAAAATCATTTTTACAAATTTTTACATTTTTGCTTACAACAAGCCTAACAACATCACTAATCGCTGGGGAGCGTTTACTGGCAACGGGAGGCGTCATGCAAATTGAAGGCTCTGCTGGTGGCGGATTAACACCTTGGGCACTGATTGCTGGTTATGGCACGCGCGAAGAAACAGGCGCCTCAGCTTTTTACACACACGCCAAAACCAATGGCGGCTTTGAAATGAATTTAGCTGGTGCTGCTGTAGGTTTCGACAATCGTGTCGAAATTTCATACGGTCACCAAAATTTTGGCCTAAGCGACACCGTACCAAACGAACATATTCGCATGCATACACTAGGCGCAAAAGTTCGCTTATTTGGCGATGCAGTTTATGATCAAGACACGTGGATTCCGCAAGTTGCTGCAGGCGCACAAATTAAGCACAATGTTGATTTTGATAAAGTCCCAAAAGCCTTAGGCGCTGAAAGTGCTACTGGTGTTGACCTTTACTTATCAGCAACCAAGATCTACTTAGCAGCAATTGGTGGTAGAAACCTATTACTCAATCTTACATTGCAAGCTACTAAAGCCAATCAGTTTGGCTTGCTAGGATTTGGCTGAGATAATCACGATAAATATCAATTACAGCCTGCTGCATCTGCTGCTTTAATGTTAACGGACAATGTATTAATTGGCGCAGAATATCGTGCCAGACCCAATAATTTAAGCGTGTTTAAAGAAGATGATGCAAAAGATGTCTTTATTGCTTGGTTTCCAGTGAAATACTTATCTTTAACTGCTGCTTACGTTGATTTAGGTAACATCGCGGATAAAGATGATCAACGTGCTTGGTATCTTTCAGGTCAAGTTTCTTTTTAAAATTAAACAGTAGTAATAGCTGCAAACCTAGTCTCTTTAAATAATAAAAAAACCACCGAAAGGGTGGTTTTTTTATTATTGGTGGAGATGGGGGGAATCGAACCCCCGTCCGCAAATCCTCCACAGACAGTTCTACATACTTAGCCTTGTTGTTTAATTTAATCTACACCACACCAACAGACAAGCGGTGTGCAGACGAGCTACCTTAAGGTTAATTCTACGCTAAGTAACCCAACGTAAAACGTATCCCGTGTGTATGACACTGCGTATGAGTTGCCTCAATCCAACCCACGGGAGAGCTGGTGCAGCGTCCAACCGGTCTTAAGCGGCTAGAGAGTAAGTTTCGTCGTTTGCGACTATACTTGTTTCAGCTGTATTTACGAGGTAATCTGAGCCTCGGTATGCCCTGCGCTGCTTTGTAACCCACGTCGAAACCGGGTCATCCCCAAAACAAACTGTATTATACACATTTGAGATTACGCAACTTATAAAGTTTCATTGCCTTTACTGGCGAATATTATTTATTATGTGAGCGCATAATCCTGCCTTTTTCGCGCTCCCAATCTCTGGCTTTTTCGGTATCGCGTTTATCGTGTTGTTTTTTCCCTTTCGCTAAACCAATTTGTACTTTTACACGTCCTTTTGAAAAGTGCATATCCAGCGGCACGATGGTGTAGCCTGCGCGGTCCACTTTTTCGATTAACTTGATGATTTCTTCATTATGTAACAATAACTTACGGGTACGAATCGCATCTGGGCGAATATGCGTAGAAGCAGCACCTAAAGGTGTAACATGGCAACCGATAATATAAATTTCACCGCGCTGAATGATGACATAGGCTTCTTTCAAGTTAACGCGGTTATCGCGAATGGCTTTAACTTCCCAGCCTTCTAATACGATTCCGGCTTCGTATTTGTCTTCAATAAAATAATCGAAAAAAGCTTTTTTGTTTTGGGCAATGCTCATGTTGCTGATATTTAGTTGGTTATGACTTAAAATAGTATTTTACGCTAGTATTGACGTGGATAATGAATCTTAAAATATGAATGTCGTTCAAAAAACCGTGTTAGTGATGCATTCGGCTGAGCAGATGTATGCATTAGTTGATGCAGTAGAAGATTATCCACAATTTTTGCCTTGGTGTGGTGGCGTACATTTATTAGAGCGTACCGAAACTAAAACAAGCGCGACTTTGCATATTAATTATCATGGCATTAAACAACATTTCACTACGGTCAATAACAAGAGTTTTCCGCACAGCATGGATATTCAATTAAAAGATGGGCCATTTAAGCATTTAGATGGTAGCTGGCAGTTTGTTGCGCTGCGTGCAGACGCCTGCAAAATTGAATTTAAACTCAATTACGAATTCGCTAATGGTTTTTTAGAGAGAATCATTGCGCCTGTATTTAGTCATATCGCCAATACGTTTGTAGATGGCTTTGTGGCGCGCGCAGATAAAGTTTTTATGATTAAAAAAGAAAGTAATTAGAGATGGATAATGAAACAATGACCGTAGAAGTGGCTTATGCGCTACCGAGAAATCAAATCATTATTCCGATAAAAATGCCATTAAACGCCACGATTGAGCAGGCTATTCAAACTTCTGGCATCCTCAATAAATTTCCAGAAATTGATTTAGCCGTCAATAAAATCGGCGTGTTTGGCAAGTTATCTAAATTAGACGCAAGTTTACGCCATTTAGATAGAGTTGAGATTTATCGTGCGCTGATTGCAGACCCGAAAGAAGTACGTAAACAGCGTGCCGCAGATGGAAAAGTGATGAGAAAAGGCGGCGGTGACGTGTTGGCTGACAATTAATGAAGTTTAAAACTTAACCAATTTTCAAGACCTAATTTTAAGAGTTGAATAGCGGCTCAAATTTACAACCCATTAAGAGAAAGTTAACTCATTCAAAACGTTTTTAAAATAATCGTTCAAACTGTTAACAAAGCAACTTAACTGCAATATTGAGAAACTTCAGCCCGTGCTTTATCAGCCCCCTGTTTTAGGCCAGCATCGTCTAAGTATTCGCGCTCACCTTTTTCGTTCATTTTGTAAACACGTCCGCCTTGTGCATAAGAAGCAAAGTTTGCTCTAGCTGCCTTACAGTTTTCTGCTTTTAATTTGGCTTGCGATTCTTTTTCTTGCTTATTATTTTTTTCAGCTTCTGCCGTGCGTTGGCGTTGCTCTGCCGCAGTTTCTTCTGGGTCTTGTCGAGGAGGTTCCAACACAATTTGTTTAGACTGTTGTACAACAGGCGCATTAGTGACGGGCGATAAAGGCTCTTTTCCAGTGGACTTAACCACTTTTTTGGTGCCAATATTTTCTGACTTAGTATTGGATGGCGGCGGCGTGTCAGAGTAACGCGTTACGCCATCTTTATCTTTCCATTTGTAAATTTCCGCTTGGCTTGAAGATGAAAATATAGTCAACATTGCTAACCACAACACCAAATATATAGATTTCATTCCAACTCCTTATTAACTATCAATATAACCAAAACGCTATCTAACTTTTTGAGTTTACATAATTATGCCAATTTTAGCGATAAATGGATGGTTTTTAACACATTTGATTGTTCAACTTTTAATAACTGTTGCAAATCGGTATAATCTCGTTTTGGAAATAAGGAATACTCATGCGTTTGCTGCAACAAGCTCTTACTTTTGATGATGTTTTACTCGTTCCTGCGCACTCTGTGGTCATGCCACGCGAAGTTAATCTGAGTACGCAACTCACCCGCAATATTAAACTGAATATCCCGCTAGTTTCTGCGGCAATGGATACCGTCACTGAAGCGCCACTCGCAATCGCCCTAGCACAAGAAGGCGGCTTAGGCATTATTCACAAAAACATGACGGCGGCGGAACAGGCATCGCATGTTTCACGCGTAAAACGCTTTGAATCTGGCGTGGTAAATGACCCAGTGACCATTCAACCACACATGACGGTACGCGATGTGTTAGCTTTAACGCTTAAACATAAGATTTCTGGCCTGCCAGTGGTTGACGGCAACAAAATCGTGGGCATTGTGACCAACCGTGATTTACGTTTTGAAACCAATTTAGACCAATCAATCAGTAACATCATGACACCCCGCGCGCGGTTGATCACAGTGCGCGAAGGTGCAAGTAAAGAAGAAGTGATTCATTTGTTGCATCAACATCGTCTAGAACGCGTATTGGTGATTGATGAAAATGACACTTTAAAAGGTTTGATTACAGTCAAAGATATTCAAAAATCACATGATCATCCATTTGCCTGTAAAGACAGTAAAGGCAGATTAAGAGTCGGCGCCGCAGTTGGCGTGGGTGCAGAGACTGAAGAGCGCGTAGCGGCTTTAGCGGCGGCTGGTGTTGATGTAATTGTTGTGGATACCGCGCATGGTCACTCTCAAGGCGTATTAGACCGCGTGAATTGGGTGAAGAAAAACTATCCAAAAATCGAAGTGATTGGCGGTAATATTGCCACAGCTGACGCAGCTAAAGCATTGGTGGATGCGGGCGCTGATGGCGTAAAAGTGGGTATCGGCCCAGGCTCCATTTGCACGACGCGCATCGTTGCTGGTGTTGGTGTGCCGCAGATTTCAGCAATCAGCAATGTGGAACTTGCTTTGCGCGGCACAGGCGTGCCATTTATTGCCGATGGCGGCATTCGTTTCTCTGGCGATATTTCTAAGGCGATTGCAGCAGGTGCTTATAGCGTGATGCTAGGCGGCATGTTTGCAGGTACCGAAGAAGCACCGGGCGAAGTGGAATTATTCCAAGGTCGTTCATATAAATCTTACCGTGGCATGGGTTCAATCGGCGCGATGCAAAAAGGATCTTCTGATCGATACTTCCAAGACAATAACGGTAATGCCGACAAATTAGTGCCCGAAGGCATTGAAGGTCGAGTGCCTTATAAAGGCAGCGTGTTAGCGGTGATTCATCAGTTAATGGGTGGTTTGCGTGCTTCTATGGGTTATGTGGGCGCAGCGGATATTACGCAAATGCGTGAAAAAGCAGAATTTGTGCAAATCACCAGTGCTGGTATGCGCGAAAGCCATGTGCATGACGTGCAGATTACTAAAGAAGCGCCAAACTACAGAATTGACTAATTAAATAGTGTTAAGTATCAGCAAAGTTAACACGTGAAATTGACTCATTTATTTAAATTAGGGCGAATGGTTAAATTTTAAAACCATTTGCCCTTAACTTTTAGCATTGATAATAATGTCCCATTCAAAAATCCTGATTCTCGATTTCGGCTCACAAGTCACACAATTGATTGCACGTCGTGTGCGTGAAGCGCATGTGTATTGTGAAATTCATCCTTGCGATGTGACGGACGAATTTGTGCGCAATTTTAATGCCGATGGTATTATTCTTTCAGGTAGTCACGCTAGCGTATATGAAGATGAAACAGATACGGCACCACAAGCGGTATTTGAGTTAGATGTTCCTGTATTGGGCATTTGTTATGGCATGCAAACCATGGCGCAACAGCTTGGTGGCAAAGTAGAAGCTGGTGCTAAGCGCGAATTTGGCTATGCTGAAATCCGCGCACGTGGTCATTCTGCGCTGTTCCGCGACATTCAAGATAGAACCAACACTGAAGGCCACGGCTTGATTGATGTTTGGATGAGTCATGGCGATAAAGTGACTAAATTACCACCCAATTTTAAAGTCATTGCCAGCAACGACACAACGCCAATTGCCGCTTTTGCGGATGAAGTGCGCAATTTTTACGGTGTGCAATTTCACCCAGAAGTGACGCATACCAAGCTCGGTCAAGCCATGTTGGAACGCTTTGTATTGGAAATTTGCCAAGCCAAGCCTGACTGGATTATGGGCGACTATATTCAAGAAGCGGTTGCCAAAATCAAAGCACAAGTGGGCGATGAAGAAGTGATTTTAGGATTATCAGGCGGCGTCGATTCTTCCGTTGCCGCCGCGCTAATCCATCGCGCGATTGGCGACCAGCTTACTTGTGTATTCGTAGACCACGGTTTATTGCGCTTAAATGAAGGCGATATGGTGATGGATATGTTTGCTGGCCGCCTGCACGTTAATGTGATTCGCGTGGATGCCACTGCACAGTTTATGGGTCATTTAAGTGGTGTTAGCGAGCCTGAAGCTAAACGCAAAATCATTGGCCGCGAGTTTGTAGAAGTGTTTAAAGCAGAAGCGGCCAAATTAAAAGCAGTTACTGGTGGTCACAAGGGTGCGACTTATTTAGCACAAGGCACGATTTATCCAGATGTGATTGAATCGGGCGGTGCAAAATCTAAAAAAGCGGTCACCATTAAAAGCCATCACAATGTAGGCGGCTTGCCAGAAAAGTTGGGCTTAAAATTATTAGAGCCATTACGCGATTTATTTAAAGATGAAGTGCGTGAATTGGGCGTGGCGCTTGGTTTGCCACATGATATGGTGTATCGCCACCCTTTCCCTGGCCCAGGTTTGGGCGTGCGTATTTTGGGTGAAGTAAAAACCGAATTTGCGGATCTATTACGCCGCGCAGACGCTATTTTTATTGAAGAATTACGCAATACGATTGATGAAAAAACGGGTAAGTCTTGGTATGCATTAACCAGCCAAGCTTTTGCCGTGTTTTTACCGGTTAAGTCGGTGGGTGTAATGGGTGATGGCCGAACTTATGATTACGTTGTCGCACTACGCGCTGTGATTACCAGCGATTTTATGACAGCGCATTGGGCAGAATTGCCCTATACACTGCTTGGTAAAGTGTCTAATCGAATCATCAATGAAGTGCGCGGTATTAACCGCGTGGTGTACGATATTTCTGGTAAACCACCTGCCACCATTGAATGGGAATAATCTATTTATTTATTTTTATCAAGAGCTTACGTTTTGACGTATGTTATGATGCGATGTAAACGATGAAGGGAACGAATATGAAACTAACCGTTGTTTTGATGAGTGTATTAGCGCTGGTATTAACCGCCTGCGTCACTGATAAACACGCCTATAAAGAATCTCCGCAAAAGATTTTTGAAGCAGTCAATGCTAAATATCCTAATGATAAAAATACCTTAGTTTTTATTGATGCGCCAAATGGTTTTGTTGCTCCGCGTTTAGCCAATTGTGCGGTTGAAAAAGGTGTTAACAATGGCAAAGTAGTGGCCATTACTAGTGCACTTGCACTTAAAACCAGCACAGTGATTGTGGCTGGTGAGGATGAATCATTAACGGGCACAACCGTGGTAAAAGCACTTGAAAATAATAAAGATAAAATAAGTGGCTCAAAACTGATTGTGATTGGCGCAAAAGAAACCAAACAAAAGTTAACCGATTTGGCGACTTACAATGACGTTGCAATTGAGTTTATTGATACGCCGATTTAATCTATACCAAGCCTGCAAGCCAAGCTTAGCCTCATTAAGCTTGGCTTAAGTTTTAATGAGCCGTGGATTTGTTAAAGAAGATGATTTAGAACATGCTGGCACCGATGTGCCAGAGCGTCCTGTGAGCCAGCATCCGAATTACGTCACAATAAATGGTTATGATCAGCTAGAAAAATTAGCCTCAGAGTTAGAGCAAAAAAGGCTGATATTGAGCGCAAAAAAAGACGAGCAAGCAGCCATACAGCAATTAGCAATGGTAAATCGCGATTTACGTTATGTGGCAGCTCGACTAGAAAGTGCCTTAATTACGCAACCTGATAGCAATGGCAAAAGTGTCGTATTCGGCGCAACCGTGTCGGTTGAAGATGAAACAGGCAGTAGCCACACCTATGAAATTGTTGGCGAAGATGAAGCTGATATCAAAGCCAATAAAATCAGTTATATTTCACCATTAAGTCGTGCGCTGATTGGCCATCAATTAGATGAAACAGTGACTTGGTTGCGCCCTGCTGGCAATCAAGTGTTAACGATTACAGCAATACATTTTGCAAATTAAACTTTAGGATTAAGTATTTTGAACGTTATTGAAGCGATACAAACCCGTCGTTCTATTAAACATTACGACACCAACCACAAAATGACCCAAACAGAAATTGAGTCATTATTATCACTTGCCATGCTGTCACCTACTGCTTTTAATATTCAGCACTGGCGCTTTGTAGTGGTGAATGACCCAGTTTTACGTCAGCAAATTCGGGCAGTTAGTTGGAATCAAGCACAAGTAGAAGAAGCTTCTTTGCTAATTGTATTAACGGCTGATTTGCAAGCTTGGGCTAAGCAGCCAGGCCGCTACTGGGCCAATGCGCCGCAGCCTGTGCAAGATTATTTAGTGCCAGCGATTGGCCATTATTACGAAAGTAATGAACGCGCACAACGCGACGAAGCGATGCGTAGCTGCGGCATTGCAGCACAAACTATTATGCTGGCCGCCAAAGAAATGGGTTACGACACCTGCCCAATGGATGGCTTTGATTTTGATGCAGTCAGCAAGTTGCTAAATCTGCCTGAAGACCATACACCTGCCATGTTTATTACAGTGGGAAAAGCCATCAAACCAGCAATGCCTCGCGCAGGGCAATTGGATATGAGCGAAGTCGTGATTTACAACAAATTCGCATAATAAATTCGAATCACTAAATTTTAATTATTTACTAAAGGTAACACCGTGTTAATCAGTAACAATATCACCATGCAATTTGGCGCAAAGCCATTGTTTGAAAATGTATCGGTCAAATTTGGCGATGGTAATCGTTATGGCTTAATCGGCGCCAACGGCTGCGGAAAATCTACCTATATGAAGATTTTAGCAGGTATTTTAGAGCCAACGGCAGGCAATATTTCATTGGATAATCATGAACGTATGGCGTTCTTGCGCCAAGACCAATTCGCTTATGAAGACCAACGTGTGCTGGATGTAGTCATGCAAGGTCATACTGAAATGTGGGCAGCCATGCAAGAGCGCGATGCGATATATGCCAACTTAGAAGCGACAGAAGACGACTATATGCGTGCCGCTGAGTTGGAAGGAGTGTTTGCCGAGTTTGACGGCTACACCGCTGAAGCGCGTGCTGGCGAATTGCTACTAGGCGTAGGCATCCCGATTGAACAACACAACGGCCCAATGAGCGCCGTAGCGCCAGGTTGGAAGCTACGCGTTTTACTGGTACAAGCCCTATTTGCCAATCCAGACGTATTGCTGCTGGATGAGCCGACCAACAACTTGGATATTAATACCATCCGCTGGTTAGAAGATGTACTGAATAACCGTGATTGCACCATGATTATCATCTCGCATGACCGCCACTTTTTAAACCAAGTGTGTACGCATACGTGCGACATGGATTACGGCAAGCTGACCGTCTACACAGGCAACTATGACGACTACATGGAAGCGAGCATTGCCGCGCGAAATCAGCAAGCCAAAGACAATGCCAAAGCCAAACAACAAGTAGCTGACTTGCAAGACTTTGTGCGCCGCTTCTCGGCTAATGCATCTAAAGCCAAGCAAGCGACTAGCCGTGCCAAACAAATCGATAAGATTAAAATTGAAGTATTTAAACCTTCAAGCCGCCAATATCCGTTTATTCGCTTTGAATACGATGAGCGCGAAAAACTGCATCGTAATGCGGTAGAACTTAAAAAACTCAGTCACGGCTTTGATAAAATTTTATTCAACGACGTTGAATTAATGTTTGAAGCAGGCGAAAAAGTGGCGATTATTGGTGAAAACGGCATCGGTAAAACCACCTTTTTACGTTGCCTAGCGCGCGATTTACAACCCAAACACGGCGAAGTGAAATGGACTGATAAAGCCACTATTGGCTACTTTGCGCAAGATCATGAATACGAGTTTGAACAAGGCGAAGACTTGTTTGAGTGGATGACGCTGCAAAGAGGAGCCAATGACGACGACCAAGTAGTTCGCAGCATGCTAGGCCGCTTATTGTTTGGTGGTGAAGATACTAAAAAATCCGTTAAAGTGCTTTCAGGTGGCGAAAAAGGCCGTATGTTGTATGGCAAACTGATGCTAGCCAAAACCAATGTGCTATTGATGGATGAACCAACCAACCATATGGATATGGAATCGATTGAAGCGCTCAATACCGCGTTAGATAAATATAAAGGTACGCTATTCTTTGTAAGCCATGACCGCGAATTTGTAAGCTCAATCGCCACGCGTATTTTAGAAATTAAAGCCGATGGTATTGTTGATTACACAGGCAATTATGAAGATTACTTGGCCAGCCAAGGTGTGGAATAGTTAACCAATATTTTGTGACGAAAAAGCCAGCTTTCGCTGGCTTTTTCGCATGCATTTAAGTGTTAACTATTCTTTTGCAGAGCGTTTACGCTCATGCTCAAGCAAGTAACGTTTACGAATACGAATATTTTTTGGGGTGATTTCGACCAATTCATCATCATCAATAAACTCAACAGCTGATTCTAAGGTTAATGCGATTGGCGTAATCAAACGCACCGCTTCATCGGTACCAGATGAACGGATATTGGTTAATTGTTTACCTTTAATTGGGTTCACAATCAAATCGTTATCGCGACTGTGAATACCAATCACCATACCTTCGTACAATTTGTCACCTGGAACTGCGAACATTTTGCCGCGATCTTGCAATTTCCACAGCGCGTAAGCAACCGCTTCGCCGTGCTCTGCTGAAATTAACACACCGTTACGACGACCTGGCATATCAGCTTTAACTGGTGCATATTCATCAAAAATATGCGCCATTAAACCTGTGCCGCGCGTTAAGGTTAAAAATTCACCTTGGAAACCGATTAAACCACGCGCTGGGATTCTGTACTCTAAACGTGTGCGACCATTACCGTCAGACTCCATATTGATCATATCACCACGGCGGCGGCCCAATTCTTCCATTACCGCACCTTGATTTTCGTCTTCCAAATCGACTGTTAGAATTTCGTATGGCTCACATTTTTCGCCATTAATTTCACGGAAAACCACTTTTGGCTTACCGACAGCCATTTCAAAACCTTCACGACGCATATTTTCTAATAAAATCGTTAAGTGCAATTCGCCACGACCAGAAACGCGGAAGATATCCGCATCAGCCGTTTCATCTACACGCAAAGCCACGTTAACTAAAAGCTCTTTTGTTAAGCGGTCACGAATTTGACGTGATGTTACAAATTTACCTTCAGTACCTGCTAAAGGTGAAGTGTTCACCATAAAGTCCATGGTCAAGGTTGGCTCATCGACGCCTAGATGTGGCAAACCTTTTGGGTTTTCACGATCACAAATGGTGAAGCCAATGCCAATATCATCCAAGCCAGAAATGATCACAATATCGCCTGCTTCAGCTTCTTCAACTGGCACGCGCTCCAAGCCTTTAAAACCAAGCACTTGGTTAATTTTACCCGTGGCAATTTGTTTGTCTTCATTCATAATCGTCACAGGTTGACCTGTTTTGATTTTGCCATTTGTCACACGACCCACACCTAAACGACCAGTGTATGTTGAGTAATCGAGCGCTGAAATTTGCATTTGCAATGGCGCAGCAGGGTCACCGGCTGGTGGTGCCACATGGCTGATAATGGTTTCGAACAACGCGCGCATGTTGTCAGACGGAGTTTTCATATCCAACATCGCAAAGCCATTTAACGCTGATGCGTAAACAACTGGAAAGTCTAATTGCTCATCAGTAGCGCCTAAATTGGCAAACAAATCAAAAGTGTGATTGATTACCCAATCGGTACGCGCACCTGGACGGTCTACTTTGTTAATGACTACGATTGGTTTTAAACCAAGCGCTAAGGCCTTTTTTGTTACGAAACGTGTTTGCGGCATTGGGCCTTCAACAGCGTCCACTAACAACACCACGCCATCCACCATACCTAATACGCGCTCTACTTCGCCACCAAAGTCGGCATGTCCAGGCGTATCCACAATATTAATATGCGTGCCTTCGTAAACCAATGCCGTGTTTTTAGCCAAAATGGTAATGCCACGCTCTTTTTCAAGATCGTTGCTATCCATCACGCGCTCAACTACGGCGTGGTGAGAAGCAAAGGTACCAGCTTGTTGTAAAAGTTTATCAACCATGGTTGTTTTGCCATGGTCAACGTGGGCGATAATTGCGACGTTGCGCAAATTGCGAGGAGTGCTCATTATTAACTGCCGTAGGTTTGAAAGGCCGCGATTTTACCACATAAAACATGACAATCTGACTGTTTAGTTAATTAAAGCTTTGACAAAGCAATATTAATGCTTATAATGCGCACAACTTAAAGCTAAGTGAGTTATAAAAGCTCAGCTTTAATCCATTGCCCTGACCCATCTGTTGCTCAGTGATTTGTTGAAGCAACTATCATATAGATTTTAAAATCTATCTTTTACTGGTTAGCGGCTATGCCCGTGCGCTGGTAAAAAGCATCTTAATTATTTTATGCTTTACGCGTTTTGTGTTGAATCTTATTAAATTAGGTCAGCATTAATGTGATTGCTTGCGCCCTTTTTGTACTTACTTTGTTTATCACTTGTTGGTGATAACTTAATTAGAAAGGGACAATATTTTGTCTTTTGAAACATCAAATTTTGATTCATTAAATCTACACCCAACCATTTTACGTGCCGTGCTTGAAGCAGGCTATGACACCCCAACTGCTGTACAAGCACAAGCAATTCCGCCAGCCTTAGAAGGCCGCGACATCATGGCTTCTGCACAAACAGGTACAGGCAAAACAGCTGCATTCACATTGCCGGCACTTAATTTATTAGCCACTCCACATGCGTTAAGTAGCCGTGGCCCACGTATTTTGGTATTAACGCCAACCCGCGAATTAGCGGCTCAAGTTAACGAAGCTGCGCGTAAATACGGTAAATATATCCGCGCCCGCACAGTCAGTATCGTTGGTGGTATGCCTTACCCACTCCAAAACAAATTACTTTCACAACCGTTGGATATTTTAGTCGCCACCCCAGGTCGTTTTATTGACCATATGGAACGCGGCCGTATTGATCTAAGCCGCTTGCAAATGTTGGTGTTAGATGAAGCGGATCGTATGTTGGACATGGGCTTTATGCCAGATGTAGAGCGTATCTGCGAAGCCTTACCTAAAGAGCGTCAAACACTATTATTTTCAGCCACATTAGATGGCATTATGCATATCGGCAAACAATTCTTAAATAATCCAATCACGCTTCAAGTGGCTGGCCAAAAAGAAAAACATGCCAATATTGAGCAACGTTTACATTTTGTAGATGACATGACGCATAAAAACAAATTGTTAGAACATTTGTTGATTGCACCAGACATGAACCAAGCCATTATTTTCACTAGCACTAAGCGTCATGCGGATGTATTGGCAGAAGATTTATATGCTGCTGGCCACAAAACAGCCGCTTTGCATGGCGATATGACACAAGGCGCGCGTAACCGTACGCTCACTAAATTGCGTCAAGGCGATGTAAAAGTATTAGTAGCAACCGATGTTGCCGCTCGTGGTATCGACGTGCAAGGTATTTCACATGTGATTAATTATGATTTACCAAAATTTGCTGAAGATTATGTACATCGTATTGGCCGTACAGGTCGCGCCAACAATAAAGGTATTGCGATTTCATTCGCGTCGAACATGGATCGCCACTTATTGCGCAAAATTGAGCAATATACAGGTCAAAAATTAGATGCAGCGGTAATTGAAGGCTTTGAGCCAAAACGCGCGATGAAAACAGATGGTCCTTCTTCTGGTAGACGTGGTAGCAGTAATGAGCGTGGTGGTTATGGCGCAGGCCGTAATGAGCGCTCTGCACACAAACCAGGTGACCGTAGCGGATATCAATCTCGTGATAACAATCGTGGCACTTTTGGTGACCGCGTAATGGGTGAAAAACCAGCCGGCGAAAAAACCTACGGTGCACGTTCTGGCGGTTTTAACGACCGCAATAAAGAGCGCACACATCATGGCGCACGCCCTGCTCGTTCCTTTGGTGACCGTCCTGCTTTCGGTGACAAACCGGCATTTTCAAACTCAGAGCGCCCAGCGCGTAATGCGGATCGTTTTGCTAATGAAAACCGCGCAGCACCTTCGCGTGAAGTAGATGGCAATAGCCGTAGCTACACTAAAGATACTGACATGCAATTTGCGCGTGAACTAAGTAAAGGTTTTGGTGATAGATCAAGTGCGCCTAAACCATATGCTCGCAAACCAGAAGGCAGTTTTGGCGACAGGCCGAATCGCGAAGGTTCACGTTCAGCGCCTCGTGGTGATGCACCACGTAGCGCAGCGCCTAGAAGCAACGCTGGCGAAAAGTTTGGCAATCCACGTCCACGTCCAACAGGCGACCGTCCTGCGCGTGCCAACGGTGGTGACTCTGCACCACGTCGTCCACGTAGCTTTGTATAAAGAAATACAGTTAAATGGATACAAGCACTGACACTGTATTATTTGATGCATTAGGTCTTGCTGCACCGCTGTTAAAAGCGGTGCAAGAGACTGGTTACACAACACCTACACCTATTCAAGCCAAGGCCATTCCGTTGGCTTTGCAAGGTTTGGATTTAATGGCTGGTGCGCAAACAGGCACAGGTAAAACGGCAGCCTTTGCGCTGCCGATTTTACAAAAACTATTACCATTCGCAAGCAGCAGTACTTCACCTGCAAAACATCCTATTCGCGCACTGGTGCTTACACCAACGCGCGAATTAGCGATTCAGGTAGAGGAAAGTATTAAGGTTTACGCCAAGCACACCCCACTAAAAAGTTTAGTGGTTTTTGGTGGCGTGGACATTAAAACGCAAACCCCGCATTTAAAAACAGGTATCGAAATCTTGGTGGCAACACCAGGTCGCCTGCTTGATCATGTTGAGCAAAAAACGCTGAATTTATCGCAAGTACAAATTTTAGTGTTAGATGAAGCCGACAGAATGTTGGATATGGGCTTTATGCCTGATTTGAAACGTATTTTGGCCTTGTTGCCAAAACAGCGCCAAAATTTGATGTTCTCTGCTACGTTTTCAAATGAAATTAAAAAATTAGCAGATGACTTTTTAACGAACCCAACATTGATCGAAGTAGCGCGTAGTAATGCGACTAACGACAATGTGACGCAAAAAGTTTATATGGTTGCGCAAAGCAGTAAACAAGCTTTGTTAACGCAACTGCTCGTTGAGTCTAATAGCCAGCAAGTCATTATTTTCACCAAAACCAAAATCACCGCCAGCAAATTAAGCCGCGCATTACAAAAAGAAGGCATTAGCGCTGACGCGATTCATGGCGACAAAAGTCAAAAAGAGCGTATTGAAGCATTAGATGCCTTTAAAGCTGGCAAAATCACCGCTTTAGTGGCAACCGATGTAGCAGCGCGTGGCTTGGATATTAGTGATTTACCGATGGTGATTAACTATGAAATTCCAAGCGCGCCTGAAGATTATGTACACCGTATCGGCCGTACAGGCCGTGCTGGGGCAAGTGGTATTGCTATTTCATTGGTATGCGAAGAGGAAGAAAAGTATTTAGAAGAAATTGAAAAATTGATTAAGCGTAGCATTAATCGCGAAACAGTTGAGGTTAAACTTAACACTAAAAATACGGCGAAATCTTCACATACGCAAACAAGCAATGGCCAAACTGCAAACGCCTCTTTAAACTCTAATAGGCATGTGGCTAAACCACGTCAACAATCGCGCAAGCCTTCACGCGACCCTTGGTTTGACAAGCCTTATGAGCCATCAGTATCTACAGCCCATCAACCGCACTTTACGGCTAGCGCATCTAATAAAGCTCCTGTGGCAGCTTTATTAGGCGGATTACGTTCTAAATAGTTAACACTAAATTTAGCTCGAAAAAACGTAATCACGCTTTTTTGAGCCAAGTTTCCATTTCTTTAGCGTCTAAAGGTGGTGAGTAAAAATAGCCTTGCACATTTTTACAACCACTTGCGGACAAAATATCTGCTTGTTGCTGATTTTCAACACCTTCACCCACCAAATTCAAGCCCAGCGCATCGCCTAGCGCAACAATTGCTTTTACAATCACGCGATCTTCTTCACTATTTACTAAGCCCTCTACAAATGAGCGATCAATTTTGACCTCATCCACCGCCCAGCGTTTTAGATAGAGTAAGGAAGAATGCCCCATACCAAAGTCATCTAGCGAAATACTAAATCCCGCTTCTTTAATCAATCGCATGTTGTTTTTAACCACGTCTGCTTCTTCAAGCAGTGCGTATTCTGTAATTTCAATACATAGCATGTTGGGCGCAATTTCATATTTAGCGGGGATATTAGTCAGCGTTTTAATGAGGCTTTCTGAGCGCAAATGCCTAGCTGATATATTAATTGAAACGCGCGGGGCACTATATTTTTTATCTAGCCAAGCCCGTATTTGCTTGCATGTAGCCTCAAGAACCCATTCGCCTATTTGATTAATCAGTGATGATTGTTCTGCAATTTTAATAAACTCTAATGGCGGAATTAAGCCACGCTCTGGATGACGCCATCTGATTAACGCTTCCATACCAATCAATTGGTTATTGATTGTTTCAATTTGTGGTTGATACACAATAAACAGCTGATTATTTTTAAGCGCGTGGCGAATACCGTGTTCCATTTCTAACCATTGATGCGCAATAAAATTGAGATTAGTGGTATAAAACTCGAAATCATTACGTCCATTTTGTTTGGCGCGATACATGGCTAAATCCGCATACACTAGCAATGTTTGCGTATCAGTTGTGTCGTCAGGATACACACTCACGCCAATACTCACGGTGCAATACACACGCTGCTGCTGAATCTCAAATGGCGTTGCAAAAGCGGCAATAATATCGCGCACCAAGCGATGCCCATCCTGCGGCGATGCACCTTCCATAATCATCACAAATTCATCACCGCCAAGTCTACACAACACATCGGTTGCGCGCACACGCTCAGTGATGCGCTTTGTCGCCATGATCAATAATTGGTCGCCTGCTTCATGCCCAAGCGTATCATTCACCATTTTAAAATGGTCTAAATCAAAAAATAATAGTAAAACTTGGTTACTCTCGCGCGCGGCTTTTGTCACCGCATGCTCTAATCGCTGCCTGAACATACTGCGATTAGGCAAGCCAGTTAACTCATCATGCGAGGCTAAAAACTCTACCTTGCGGCTTAGCGCAATCGTTTCACTGACATCGCGGCCAACACCACGGTAACCAATAAAATTGCCATAATTGGCAAAAACAGGCTTGCCGGAAACCCTTAAGTAAACCAGCTTGCCAGCTTCGTCTGTGAAATGCACAACATAATCTGCAAAGCGCTTATGCGTTTGCAAAGTTTTAAGCATTTCGTTTGAACTATGGCTATGACACGCCTCTGCTAAATCGATTAGGCTGTAAAAGCTCAAGCCTTTTGGCCCGCCTGTTACCGCATTAATTTTTAGATGATCGTCTGATTCCCAAAACCAGTCTGCTGATGCTTCTGCAAAGTCTCTAAATCGCGCTTCGCTTTCTATCAGCTTTTCTCTTTCTTCACTTAATTCAATGATTTTTTTATCTAACTTAGTGCGGACTCGGTCAGCATGTTGCTTATCCAATTTAAGAGGGCTACCGCGATATAAACCGCGGCTTTTAGGCAACTCCGCTGATTGATTTGATTTTAAAATTTCATCCACAATATGCATTAAGTCTGGCATCAGCATGGGTTTTATCAAAAATTTAGTCGCGCCTAGCGATAACGCAAAACGTTTATCTTGATCGGATGTATAAGTGGCGGTATAAAAAACGATTGGAATATGTTGCAAACTTTGATTTTGTTTGACAGCACGGCACAAACCATAACCATCCATTTCTGGCATTAAAATATCAGAAATAATCAAATCTACAGGCTCAGTATGTAGATAAGACAAGGCTTTTAGACCATTATCAAAGCTGGCAACTGTATAGCCTTTCGCTACAAGTACTGTTTCTAGTAACTGTCTAGAGTTTTCGTCATCTTCTGCGACTAAAATATTCACGCATCACCTCACCTTATTGTTTTTTTATTGATAGCTTGTTCTATTTGTTGAATCACGAGCATTGGATCAATCGGCTTTTCGATGTAGCTGGTACAACCCGCTGCCAGCAATCTTTCGCGGTCACCTGACATCGCATAGGAAGTCATGGCGATAATAGGGATATCGCGCCCTACAGGATGTACCCTGATGCGTTTTAATACTTCTAAACCGTTAATATCTGGTAATTGTATATCTAAAATTATAAAATCTGGCGGAATAGTCACCGCTTGTTGCACACCTTCTAACCCAGTCATCGCAAAACGCGTCTTGTAATTCGCTTGCTCTAGAATAAAACGAATCAATTCAAGATTATTTTCATTATCCTCTATGATTAAAGCAACTGTCATGGTCGATTCTTTTCTGTCTTAGTCAGGGTTAAAGTCGATTTTGCGGATGTGCTTATTGGTGTCGTAGGCTCATCTAAAATGGAAACACTTGGCTCAGCAATTGTGTTGGATATTTTAATCGGTAATTTGATGGTGAAAGTACTGCCTTTTCCAAGCTCACTCTGCACTTCTATTGTGCCCGCCAACAATTGAAATAAAATTTTTCGCGTTAAATATAAGCCTAAACCTGTACCTAATGTTTTAATTTTTAACGGCGAATCAATGCGTTCAAAAGGCTGAAACAACCGCGCTAAATCTGCTTCGCCAATACCAATTCCCGAATCTGTCACTGCTATAGTTAGCCAATTCTTATCCACACTGGCCTCAATATTGACCGAACCTTTAGTCGTGTACTTAACAGCATTACTCACGACATTTAAAATCACTTGGTATAAGCGTTTTCGGTCTGTTTCTAGCGTTAAGTATTGAGGACTATTGATGATAATCTCAATATTTTTCTCAGATGAAATATGCTCAATCGCTTGTTCAACCTCGGCTAGTAGCAGCTCAAGTTCAAATTTTTCGATATGCACTTCTAAAAATCCAGCCTCAATTTTTGAAATATCAATCACATCCGAAATCAGCGATAGCAAATGTTGCGCAGAATGATAAGCGCGACTTAACTGATCTTTTTGCTTCAAATTAAGCTCACCAGACATCCCTTGAAGTACAACGCCTAAAAAGCCGATGATTGAGTTAAGTGGCGTTCGTAACTCGTGCGACATCGATGCTACAAACATCGATTTAATGCGGTCAGCAGATTCGGCGGCTTCGCGTGCGGTAATCAGCGATGCTTGCAGTGATTTTTGACGCGAAATATCCAGCGCAATCGCAACTAACTGACCCTCGTCGCCTGCATTTTCCACCACTGCACCTAGAGAACATTGATACTCATACTTTTCTCCTGCTGAATTTTGCAAAAGTAACTCAATCGCTCTAAAGTCTTCACCTTTCATCGCGCGCGCTGAGGTAGCAACTGCTTTTTTACGTGACTCTTTAGCAACCAATAACTCAATAAAATTTTGCCCAATCATTGCATCGCGGCTATAACCAGCGTCCGAAATAGCTTCTGGGTTAGCTTCGATAATTTGTCCTTTTTTATCGATAATAATAATCGGCAAAGGTGCGTGTTGCACGATGTAGCTATAACGTCGTTCACTTTCTACAAGCTTTTGTGCATTGGCTTCCAACGCTTTGTGTTTACTCATATCTTGGCCAATAGAAATAATCACGGGATTATTATCATCGTCCATTTCCATGCTGCGCGAGACCGTTAACTCGATGGTTGAGCCATCCGCGCAACGTATTGTGACCTCCTCACCTTGAATTTTTTTTCCATACGCTACTTGTCTATCTAAATCTGACAGTTGTTGTTTATTTTGCTCTGTACCGAATAATTCGTGATAGGTTTTACCGATTGCAAACTCACGGCTATAGCCAGAAACACGCTCGGCCTCTGGATTCATCTCAATAATCTCGTTGGCGATATTCATGTATAAAATAGTGACAGGCGCCCGCTCAACCAGAAATCGAAACAGCTTGGCGTTATTTTCAATCGATGCCGTGCGTTTTTGCACAATGGTTTCTAAATGCTTTTGCTGATGCGACAAACTATCTTCCACTTGTTGGCGCTTATGCGCCTCTAACGTCAATCTAGCTAAGTCTGTGATTGAGCCAACAAAGTTTTGCTCGTCAAGCGTCCATTCGCGTGGGCCATTTACATGCTCATGACAAATCACGCCGATCACTTCATTGTTTAACCAAATTGTGCCATCTAGCATGGCGCCAATATTGTTATCTTGCAGATAGGCTTGCGTAAATTCTGCTGTGGCTGGATGCTGATAAACATCATGAATAGAAATAACACGACTTTGTTTAAGGTGTTGAAAGTACGCAGGTAAATCTGCTGCTGCAAGTGGCATTGAAACAGTATGCAAATGTTTAGATTTAATATACAAACCTAGGCATTCTAATTGTGTAAAACGATCGTTAAATCGCCATACGCTCACTCGCTCAACATCTAAAGCCTCCGCCGAAACCTGTGCAATTTCTCTAAATATGGCTTCTGGGTTTTGCCAGTTTCCCAATTGCATGGTTGCTAAGTGAGCTAAACTGGCATTTTGCTTTTGTAAACGATGCTCACTTTGTTGCAGCTTTTCTTGCACAATATTTTTATCAATATTTTGCATGTGCAATTTATTGATCAATTTTTCTAGCTGCTTACTTCGCTTTAAATTACCAAACAAATAGCTGCCATACAGCACAAAAACAAAGAAACCAACACTCATCCACTGCACGTAACGTTGGTCTGCATAAAACTGGTATGTCAACAACATGTGTATGTAAAAGATAATCAAACAAGCAACAAACAGCATGCCAATTAGCCATACTTTTTGCGTTGGATAATCAATCTGTTCAGATGTTGTTTCGGCAGAGAACGTTGGGGATAGAAATCGCTGTATGACCACTTTTCTTAGTTGCCAATCTAACAGCAACAAAGCCAGCAAAATGGCCGCGAGTAAAAACAGTATGGCTAAAGCAAATTCAAATTTGTAAGTAATAATCCAGCTTAAGCTGAACTGATAATTAGGATAGATAAGCGCGAATATGCGGGGATACTGCGTCAAAAAATCACTAGTATAAAAATCAATAGGCTTTGCTTGAGGCGATGTTGAAAATAGCATCAAAAAATGGATGCCAATTAAACGCGTAAAAACAATGCCAGCAATTTTTCGTAACCATCTGCTTTTAGCCAAGCAAAACCCCTTACGATAACCGTTATTTTTTAGTTACTATAGCAGTTTGAAGGGTTATTTTGCTTTATTTTGTTGTTTCTACTACTATTTAGTAGGGACTTTTGATTGACTTTATGCTTACTGATTGCGCATAAAATCAGCGACACCATACAACTGTTCGGCTAATTTTTGCATTAACTTTTCATCCATTTTCAGTTGCTGCATCGCACTGATCATGCAATACATCCACTGGTCTCGCGCGCTTTCGTCAATACTAAACGGTAAGTGCCTGCGACGTAAGAATGGATGGCCGTAACGCTCAATATACAACTGCGGGCCACCTGTCCAGCCAGTTAAAAACATAAATAACTTTTCACGTGAGGCAGTTAAATCGGCAGGATGCATGGCACGAATTGGTGCCGCTTTTTTGTCGGTATCCATAATATCGTAGAAAGTTTCTACTAATTGCCTGATTGCAGTTGTGCCGCCTTGTTCGCCACCTAACAAGTCGTAAAACGAGGCTTTGCTGGCACCTAGCTCATTGATATTATCAAGCACGACTAAAACTAGCTTAAATTAACGCTCAGCAGGCTTAACCAAGCTAGCAGCCTGTTTTGCTCGGCTTCTGGCTTCATCGCTATCTTTACCGGTTGCCAAGGCGACACCCATACGGCGACGAGCAAACGACTCTGGTTTGCCAAATAAACGAATATCACTACTGGGCACGCTTAACGCTGCTTCCAGTCCTTCATAGCTTAAATTTTGACTATCTACACCACCATAAATCACTGCGCTTGCGCCCGTTTGCGTCATGGTTACATCCACGGGCAAACCTAAAATGGCGCGGGCATGTAACTCAAATTCGCTTAAACGCTGACTACACATAGTGACCATGCCTGTGTCATGGGGACGTGGACTGACCTCGCTGAACCATACTTGATCATTTTTAACAAAAAGCTCTACGCCGAACAAACCAAAGCCGCCCAAACTATCAGTAATAGTTTTAGCAATATGCTGTGAGGCTTTTAGCGCGTTGGCGGTCATCGCTTGCGGTTGCCAGCTTTCAACATAATCGCCGTTTTTTTGCACATGGCCAATCGGTTCGCAAAAATAGGTTTGCGCTTCACCCTGTGCGTTTTTTGCGCGCACGGTTAGCAGCGTAATTTCGTAATCAAAATCAATTTGACCTTCGACAATCACCACGCCTTGGTTTACGCGTCCGCCTGTAGCTGCGTAATCCCAAGCCGCTTTTACCTGGCTGGCTTGTGTGATGCGTGATTGGCCTTTGCCAGAGGACGACATGGTTGGTTTGATAAAGCAGGGGTAGCCGATACCACTATCAATCGCGGCTTGAAGTTCTGCCTCGCTACGCGCGAAAGCGTAAGGCGAAACAGGTAGATTGAGTTCTTCAGCTGCTAAGCGGCGAATTCCCTCACGATTCATGGTTAACTGCACCGCTCTTACTGTTGGAATAACAGTAGCAGTGCCGCTGTTTTCAATATCAGCCAAGGCATCTGTATTGAGCGCTTCGATTTCTGGCACAATAAAATGTGGTTTTTCTGTTGCAACTAATGCTTTAAGTGCATCTGCATCGGTCATATCAATGGTATAGGCGCGATGCGCAACTTGCTGACCCGGCGCGTTTGCATAGCGGTCTACAGCAATGACTTCAACGCCAAAACGTTGTAACGCGATAATCACTTCTTTACCAAGTTCACCGCTGCCAAGCAGCATGACTTTTGTTGCAGAAGCGGTTAATGGAGTGCCTAATTTCATAAAATAATACCCATATAGATACTTAACAATTTAAGTATTTTACAACTGGGAATAATACCATGAGGTGAATCATCAGCGCGCCCAAGAATTAGGCATTTTAAAGCGGTTAACTTTTTATGCAGTACTCGCTTAGAGATTAATGCCGTGCTTATCAATACGATAACGCATCGCCATACGCGTAATGCCAAGTTTGCGCGCGGCCTCAGAAACATTGTTGTTGGTGGCTTCCAAGGCATTCAGTATCATACTTTTTTCGGCCGCATCTAATGTTACTTGTGTTTGCTGATTACTGTCTGAGGAACCTTTAGCTTTTGGATCTAGAGTTTTGCTACCTGATAAATTTAAATCAGATGCTGTGATTTGTGACTGACTACTTAACAACACAGCACGGCTAATTTGATGACGCAATTCGCGCACATTGCCAGGCCAATTGTATTCTTGCATGGCTTCTATTGCTGACTGACTAAACACGTGTTTACTTAAGCCATAACGTTTTTCTGTTAATTGCGTAAAGTATTTTGCTAACTGCAATATATCGTGGCCGCGCTCGCGCAACGGTGCCAGCGAAATTGTCATCACATTTAAACGATAATACAAATCTGAACGAAACCGCCCCTGTTGAGACATTTCATGCAAATCTCGATTTGTGGCCGCAATAATACGTGCAGGTACAATCCGCTCTTTAGTTGAGCCTAAGCGCCGCACACGTCTGCGTTCTAGCACACTCAGTAATTTTGCTTGCAGCGTTAATGGTAACTCACCAATTTCATCCAAGAATAATGTGCCATCTTCAGCCGCTTCAATTAAGCCGGGACGCGATGAAATGGCATTGGTAAAAGCTCCTTTTTCATGCCCAAACAACTCGCTTTCAATCAGCTCATTGGGTAGTGAAGCACAATCCACATGCACAAATGGCCTGTCTGCGTTAGTGCCAGACGCATGCAGCAAACGCGCCGCAACATCTTTACCTGTGCCTGTTTCACCTGTAATTAACACCGTTGGGGCAATTGCATCAGTGACATGACTCAATTGTGCAATACGCGCAATTTGCATATGAATGCTTTGTGTGGCTGGGCTGTCGCCAATTAAGGTAACGCCATCACTTGAATGTGCATTGCGTTGACGCGAATAATCAACGCTTGCCAATAACGACGCTGTTTTTTCGTTTTTTTCTACAATTAACAACAGCTCTTCTAAATCGATGGGTTTTTTTAAATAATCATGTGCACCCAATTTCATGGCAGTCACAGCATCACTCACCTCACCATAAGCGGTCATCACAATAGTAATGATATTTTTTGCAACAAATTCGGCAATTAAGTCTAAGCCGTTGCCATCTGGCAATCGCATGTCTAGCAATACTAAATCTGCGCTAAATTGTTTATGAATAGCGCGTGCATCGGCTAAATTTTCAACATGCTCACACTCAAACCCTGCTTTCTGCAAACGCTTTTGTACAGCGCGTGCAAACAGCACTTCATCTTCCACAATCAATACTTTTTTTGGTTGTGCAAAATGCTGTTTAGATTTTAAATCTTCTAGCGGGGTTTGTTGTGCGAGCAATGTTGTCCTTAATTTCGCATTAATTATTATCTAAACTGGCAACTGATTTTTTGCCGCCAAACTCATAGCGTACGCCAAACCAACCTGCACGCGGCGCGCCTGGTGCGTAAAATGCTGGAGTTACTTCGTTACCAGTAAATGCGCCTGTGCTTGCATCAAAACGATGCTCACCTAGCAAGCCACCATTGTTATATTCGCGATCAAATATATTGTTGACTCTAGCGAACAGCTGCCAGCCACTAGCACCAAAGTTGTAGCGTGTATCTAGATTCATCACTAAATAACCACTGACTTTAGCGCCTTCACCATCAAACTGGTTGTTTTCATTGCCGCGAGAATATTGGTCAGAGAATGCAAAGATATTGGTACCAATATTCCAAGAAGGTGTTACGTCGTAGGCTGCACGTAATTTCAACTGATGTTGCGGAATACCAGGAATATTGTCGCCTTTACCAACTTGCTGGATTTCACTACCAGCAACGGTTTCGTTGAGCTCACTTGCAATTTCGAAGTTTGATTCATATGTCGCTTTTACATAGCTATAACCAAGCGCCCATGTGAACTTATCTAAACGGCCATTTAATGCCGCATCAATCCCTTGACGCCTTGTTTTACCAACGTTATCAAAATAACCAGCACCTTGCGCATTGGCGGCGATAAATTGAATATCATCAAAGTTTTGTGCGCGATAAGCAGCTAATGACCATTTAATATCTTGCGTTAAATTACCACGCAAACCAGCTTCAAATGTTTTTGCAACCACTTGATCCAGTGGAGGATCACCTGCAAAGGCATTCGGCAAACGACATGGTTGGTCAGGGTTTGCACAGCCCAACTCAATTGCGGTTGGCGCACGGCTACCTTCGTTATAACTTGCATAGGCCGTTAAATCTTTACTTGGGGTGAAGTTAATACCAACTGCTGGGTTAATACGATTAAAGCTTTGGTCGCTAGTTAACGAAGAGTTATCTGCTTCAACCGGGTTTGGAATCGGGTTGAACTGATCGTCATTCTCTACTTTAGTGTGGTTATATCGCGCAGATAGCGTTAAGTGCCACATCGGGTTAAGCGACAAGGTGTCTGTTGCAAATACACTCCAAGTTTTAGAGACGCCGCGCAATCTAACTTGCAAGTTTTCATCTTGTGCAGCTAATGCAATGCCATCTGGACCCAACTCTGCTGGCTCGTTAAACACGCCTGTGCCGTCAATGCCACGCGTGCTATTTACTAAACCATACTCAGTATTTTGTCTAAAATTCGTTCTGCCGTAATCGTAACCAAAACCTGCAATAAACTGATTTTTCATTTGCATAAAATCTTGGCCAAATGTCAATTGCGCATTAAAACCATATCCAGTGCGATCAGAATTAGTGCGGTTTAGCGCACCACTACAAAATTCATCTGAATCATTTCCAGCAAGACACTCTGCGTTAGCTAAAGCTAGCTCTGCTGGATCGACCGTACCATTGCCATCACCCAACAAATCCACTGCTTCGTCATCAAAGTCATCATTTCCATCGCCGTTCAATGTACTTGTTTTTGCTTTGCGATAATAAGTATTGCCACTTAACTGTGTGTCATCATTAAAAAAGTGGCTCCAATTTAAATTAAAAAATGACAGTTTATTTTCGGTTAAGTCTGGTCTGGTTAAAATCGAATCACGGCCTTGTTGGCGCAAAAAGTCATTTGGTGCTAAGCCGTTACCGATTAATTTATTATCTGCGCCTGTGTAGCTTAAGTTCAGCGCTGTGGTCTCATTTTGCCAGCCCACTTTTGCAAATAGTTGACCGACATCACTTGGTGAAAAATCGCGCCAGCCATCTTCAGAAAACACATTGCCAGAAATAAAGTAATCTACAGAGCCATCTTCGGTTACACCACCAAATTCTGCTGAACCGGCTTTACGACCCCAAGAACCTTGATAATATTCGATGGCACCACCTGGATTTGTGCGGCCACTTTTGGTTTGCACTGATAACGCGCCACCCAAAGTATTAAGGCCGAACAAAGGGTTAGAGCCTGGGATTAAATTAATGCTATTGATTGAATTAGTTGAGATTAAATCCCAATTCACCACATCACCAAACGGCTCATTCACACGTACGCCATCAACAAAAACAGATAAGCCTTGCGGTGTGCCAAGCAATGGCGAGGCTGAGTAGCCGTGAAAGCTGACATCAGGTTGATACGGATTATTTTGCGTATCATTGACGCTAACGCCTGTTAAGTTTTGATTAATATAATCTGCAATACTCAGGCTTTTTTGCTCAGTTAGTTGCTCGCCTTTTACCGATTGCACGTTGGCAGGAATCTGCTCTAAAGGCAAACCAATGCCTTGCAGTGGCGTTGTGCTGATGACTTCAACTTTTTCAGTTGTAATCGCACTTAACTCTTCCGCCATCAATGATTGAGGCGCAGCGTAGGCTGCAATGATGGCTAATAATATATATTTTGGTTTCAATTGTTTTCTCATGTCGTTTCCCTAGGAGTGGATTTGTACATCAGATAAACATATGCAAAATATATTCCAATATTCAATGCTAAAAATTAGCCAATTAAATCAATCTCTCTGGATGAATGCTTGTGCTTGGCGTTGATTATAACTGCAAAATATGGTTGTATACAACCACCATATTGGCTGTATACAACCAATATGGTGGTTGTTAAATACTATTTAAAAGCTGCTTTGGTGGCACATTTAAATAGCTGCGAATGACAGACCAAGCGGCTAGCGGAATAAGAAGTGTGGTTAAAACAAAAATACCAATCGCTAAATTGCTATTCAATTGATAAGGAATTTCCAATACAAAAATACTTAAATAAGCGCTCAGTATTACTGCCATCATAATGGCTACTAAAGCCGCTACTAAACCAATACTGGCAAACTCAGTTAGCATGGCAATAGTGACTTGCTGACGCGATGCACCCAATACGCGTAACAATGCGGACTCTTGCAGGCGCGCTTCACGGGTGGCGATTAATGCGGCATACAGCACAATTAATCCTGCAACCAAGCAAAACATAAACACAAAACCAACCGCCAACGTTAGCTTATTCATAATGTCGCGCACTTGATTCATGATGCTGGCGGTATCAATCACCGTAAAATTGGGAAATTGCTGCACTAAGGCATTCATATTTTGATTTTGCGGCAAATAAAACGCCGTCATATAGCTTGTCGGGTAATCTTTGAGGGTTTCTAATGGCGTGACAGCAAAGAAATTAGCACGCATGCTATCCCATTCCACTTTTCGGATACTTTTAACGGTTAAGTCTATGCGGCTACCAGCTATATCGTATGTCAGCTTATCACCCAAATTAATATTGAGTGTTTTGGCAATGTCTTCCTCAATCGATACAAAAGGTTGCCCTGCTTCATTTGCTTGCCACCAACGCCCTTGTAAAATCTTGTTATCGGCTTGCATAGTGCTTGCACTAGATAAATTAAATTCACGCGAAACCAAGCGTTTTGCACGCTCATCCGCAAATAAATCAGGGTTGATTGATTGATTATTTTTTGCCACTAACCTGCCACGTATCATGGGGAATACTTGCGGTTTATCGACACTTAATGCTTGAATAAACTGCTTAACTGGTGCAACTTGGTCTGGCTGAATATTAATCACAAAGCGATTCGGCGCATCGATTGGCATAGAACCACGCCATGCGTCTAACAAATCAGTTTTAATCGTCATCAGCAACATCAATACCATTGCGCCCAAGCTAAAACCTATCATTTGCGCAATCGATAAACCCAAACGCCGATTCAAATTAGACAAACCAAAGCCAATGGCATACCGGCCTTTAAGTTGCTGACTAAAGCGGTTAAGTAATTTAGCCAAACCAAAAGCCAACAAGCCAGCCACTAAACAAATGCCTAAAATACCTAATAAAAAGGCTAAAGCAAGCTGCCAAGTTTTAGCTACCACAGCAATTAAAACCATACTAACCAGCACAATCGGTGCATATTTTAGCCATAGCTTAACAGGCGCTTCTGCCTCATCACGTCTTAAAATACGCATAATAGAAACATTTTTTAGCGCTTGAATATGCGGCCACATAATGCTAAATAATATGGCGAAAGATAAACTTAGCCCCATTAAAACTGGCATTAAATTGGGGCTAGGTAAGGTTTCTACAAATAACTGCCCTGCTACATAAGCCAGCCCATATTGCAACACATAGCCAATCACACAGCCCAGCACGCCGCCAATCAACGCCAGCATGGCCGTTTGCAGCAGCAATATTTTCTGTATGACTGCCCTGCTCGCGCCAAAACAACGCATTAGCGCAGCAGTGTTGGTACTTCTTGCCACAAATGGCGCACTAGCCAGCAGCATGGCTACAATAGAGAGCACTACGCTTGCCATTGCACTTAAACCCAAAAATGTCTCCGCTTTATCCAGCGCACCTTTGATTTCTGGTCTGGCGGTTTTAACATCTTGTATGCGCTCGCCGCGTTTTAGTTTTGGCGTAATAGCATCAGAAAATTGAGCAACATTATCAGCATTGCCTGCAACCAAAAACTGGTATTTAACGCGACTACCAAACTGAATTAACTCGGTTTTAGCAACATCATCAGAATGCATCATCAAACGCGGTGCAAAACTAAACATATCGCCACCGCGTGATGATTCGCGCACCAAAATACCCGCCACTTTAAACTTTGCAGCACCCACTTCAACCGTATCATTAAACGCAACATTTAAAATAGTCGCTAAACGTGGCTCTAGCCAGACATCGCCTTGATCTGGCGTGCTGCGAATATTTTCTGCTGTTTTTTGAGGGTTAAGTTGAACATTAAAATCGCCTCTTAACGGAAAAGTGCTTTGTACCGCTTTAATCTCCGCCAACTGATTACGCTCACCATTAATCGCCATGCTGGGAAATTCAAGCGTAGACGTGCTTTGCAGATTAAACTTTTTAGCTAGTTCTACATAATCTGCGGGAATCGCTTGGTCTGAAATCACCACTAAATCGCCGCCTAGCAACATGCCGCCCTGTGAATTTAAATGCAAAGCAATACGATTAATAAAGAAATTCACCGCCGTGATTGAAGTCACAGCAAGAATAAGCGCAAACACCATCACGCGCAAATCGCCCGATTTCCACTGAGAGAATAATTGCTGGTAGCTTAATTTAAATATCATGAGGTTAAAGTTTCGCTTAATTGGCCATTATTCAGTGTTAATGTGCGCTGGCAACGTTGCGCCAATTTCACATCATGCGTCACCAAAATCAGCGTTTTGCCAGCGGCTTGATTCAAGCTAAATAACAAATCAATAATGCGCTCACCTGTAGCTAAATCTAAATTGCCAGTGGGTTCATCGGCAAACAAAATGGCAGGCTGCGGCGCAAAAGCGCGCGCAATCGCCACTCGCTGCTGCTCTCCACCAGACAGCTGTTTGGGGTAATGATTTAAACGCGTACTTAACCCTACTTTTGCCAGCGTTTCTTCAGCGATTGCTTGGGCATTTTTTTGACTAGCATTGTTTTGATTCGATAGCCGCATCGGCAACATGACATTTTCTAAGGCTGTCATGGTAGGTAACAGTTGAAACGATTGAAACACAAAGCCCATATGCTTGCCGCGTACGGCAGCGCGCGCATCTTCATCTAAATCGCTAAATGCCGCCCCTTGCACCGTCACGTTACCGCTAGTTGGATTATCCAACCCAGCCAGTAAACCGAGCAAAGTTGATTTACCCGAACCTGAACTACCTACAATCGCTACACTCTCTCCCAATGCCACTTGTAACTGCAAATTGGTTAGAATATCGATTCTATTTGGCGCTTCACCCACACTTTTGCATAAGTTTGTCGCTAAAATGGCATAATCGCGCGTTGTTAGCTTTTGTTCATTCGTTTGAAAATTCTGTTCAGAAAGTAGCATTTATGCGTTCTCGTTTATTTGGTTTTTTTAATTCAATTTTTATTACGTTGTTTAGTGTCTTTGTATTCGCTTTGGTTGCAAGTACTGCCCAAGCCGCACAAACCATTGTGGTTTTTGGCGATAGCTTATCTGCCGCTTATGGTATCCAACCTAATACAGGTTGGGTCGCTTTGCTAGAAAACAAACTCAAAACGCAAAATAGTCCATATAAAGTGGTGAATGCCAGTATTAGTGGTGAAACGACTAGCGGTGGATTAACCCGATTTGACCAGATGCTTAAAACGCATCAGCCCAATATTGTAGTGATTGAGCTTGGCGCAAATGATGGTTTGCGCGGCCTAAGTTTGAGCGAGATGCAAAGTAATTTAAATAGCATGATTACTAAAGCCAAGGCTAAAAATGCCACAGTGATGTTGCTAGGAATGAAAATACCGCCCAATTATGGAATTCAATATACACAAAAATTTAGCGCGATTTACCACGATTCAGCACAAAAATATCAGTTAAGTTTAGTACCATTTTTCTTAGATGGCGTTGCAGGAAACCGCAGCCTTGTTCAGGACGATGGACTTCACCCTACTGCTGCCGCGCAGCCAAAGTTGCTAGAAAATGTTTGGCCAAAGCTTGAAAGCTTGCTTAAAAAATAAATTAAAGCTGCTGCCAAGTCACCACAATACCCATTTCATCAGCAGCCGCTTTAACGCTAGCATCTACCGCAATATTAGGAATCAACGCCAGGGCTTCATCGATATAAATCAAAGGGTGATGGTTACGTTGCCAAGGCGGTATGCCGGCTGTTTGCAAAACCGTTTTTAAGCTGCGGCTAGGACGATTGAAATCGGGCTTAATGCGCTCGCTACCCACTCGGGTTTTAATGTGCAAATGTTTATTGTCTAAGTATTTTAAGCTTAATCCAGCGCCCAATTTTTTCTCAAAACTTAACTGTGTTTGATTCGATAAATTTAATATCGATTCACCCTGCCAAACGTAATCAACTGGTAGATTGAGCGTTTCGGGTACTAGATACGCGCAATCTTGAAATCGCCTTAATATCAAATCGCTTTCGGCTTTTAGGCGAATTTGAATCGTCGCATCAGACTTTGCATGAATTAGCTGTTGCGTGATTTGTTTCAACTGCGCCGTGCTTGGCATTAAGACGCTGTTTTGCGCAAGCCACCAACGCAAAACATTATTCATTCGATTAATATCGAGTGCTTTTAAAGGTGTTAACTGCAATGTTTTTTGACCCAATTTTTGGGTTAAGTCTGCCTGAGCGTCTTGAACTGCCAGCACATTTAATAAGTCATTTGCATCGGCTAAGTGTTGCGCTGTACGCGCTAATGTCTGTTTGATTGCAGGATATTGCTTCACTAACGTCGGCAACACCTCATGCCGCATAAAATTGCGGTCAAATTGCGTATTGCTGTTACTATCATCATCTACCCAACTCAATTGGTGCACTTGAGCGTATGCTTCTATTTCTGCCCTACTGATATTCAATAAAGGCCGCAACAGCTTTCTTGCATCGTCCACAGCTGCCATGCCAGCTAAACCTTTTACTCCAGCGCCGCGCGCTAATTGTAGTAGCAAAGTTTCTGCTTGGTCGTCTTGATGGTGGGCGGTGCAAACATAATCGGCATCAATTGCCAACAGCTCTGCATAGCGCGCTTTGCGGGCGCTCGCTTCAACGCCTAGCCCACTATTAATATCCACTTTTACTTTTGAAATTGTCAGCGGAATATTGTGATTGTCACAGATTTTCTGGCAAAAAACTGCCCATGCATCCGCCTGCTGATTTAAGCCGTGATGTACATGATGTGCGCTAAGTTGAAAAGGTAATGTTTGGCGTAGGTTTGCCAATAGATGAAGCAATACAGATGAATCTAAACCGCCACTTAAACCAATAACGATATGCGACTTAACACATTTTTTTGCCGAAAAAATAGTGCTAAAAAAAGCGTTAACTTGTTCAGAAAGCGTATTTTCAGTCTTAGATTTTCGATGCAACTGTTGTTTTTGCAATGATTTACTTGGCGACTGTTTCTTTAAATTTGCCATAACTCATCAAGCGCGCATAACGTGCGGTCAATAGCTGATCAGTATCTTTTTTCTGCAATGCCACGATTTGATCTTTTAGTGTTTTGCGTAATGATTGCATGGTTAATTCAATATCGCGGTGCGCGCCGCCTAATGGCTCGCTGACGATAATATCGACCAAACCCAATCCTTTGAGTCTATCTGCAGTAATGGCTAATGTTTCCGCCGCTTCCGCTGCTTTGCTGGCACTTTTCCACAAAATAGAGGCACAACCCTCAGGTGAAATCACGGAATAAGTCGCAAATTGCAGCATTAATAATTGGTCAACTACGCCCAAAGCCAGCGCACCACCAGAGCCGCCCTCGCCAATAATCACGCCAACAATCGGCGTTTTTAGCTCGGCCATTACATATAAATTTTTGGCAATTGCTTCACTTTGCCCACGCTCTTCGGCACCAATACCTGGGTACGCGCCTGGCGTGTCGATTAAAGTCACTATCGGCAAACCAAATTTTTCTGCTAATCGGTATAAACGCAGCGCTTTGCGATAGCCTTCAGGGCGTGGCATACCAAAATTGCGATATTGTCTCTCTTTGACATCACGGCCTTTTTGATGTCCAATCACGACAACAGGGATGCCCTCAAAGCGCGCTAAACCACCCACAATCGCGGGGTCATCTGCGAAGGCGCGGTCGCCGTGTAGCTCTTCAAAATCGGTAAATAGTTCACGAATATAATCTAGCGTATAAGGCCGCTGCGGATGACGAGCAACTTGCGAAATTTGCCAAGCACTTAAACTTTGATAGGTTTCTTCCAGCAGTTTTTTTTGCTTTTTTTGTAGTTGATCTAGCTCTTTAGAAATATCCAAGCTCTCATGTTCGTCATGCGAGATCTGCAAAGCTTCAATGCGCTTTTCAAGCTCAGCAATCGGCTGCTCAAAATCTAAGTAACTTATCTTGGTATCTGTGGCGCGTCTTAATGTCATCAGTTTATATTACTCATTTATTATAATCTGTTTAATTATATAGGATTTTAACGTTTTCTCTTGATAACCAATCCGTTAAATGCTGCAATAATTCATCGTGTAATTCTACACGCCATGCGTCGCCCAACATCATGCTGACTTGGCTTTTTGCGTTGTGATACTCAATTTTGACTGGGCACCATTTTTTTTCAATGTCGGTATTTTTGCGTTTGTATGGATTCAATATCGCGGTTAGCTTTGCAGCATCCGATTGCCCGTTGCATGAAATCTTCAGCATGCTGGCAAATTGGCTGCGCGCAGCGGCTAAATCGTACAATTTACGCGCATTGACACGTATGCCGCCAGAAAACTCATCATGGCTTACCCGCCCTTCAATCACCAGCAAATTGTCTTCTTTAATCAAATGCGCGCTTTGATTCAGCATCTCACTACCAATCACTACATCTACACGCGATATCGCATCATCAATCGTCACAATCGCCATTTTACCGCGCTGCGTCATGCGCACACGCACACCAACCACAATGCCCGCCATTAATTTTGGCTGCTCTTGAGGCGTTAAGTCTGCCAAAGAACCGCGCACAAATTGGCTAATATCCTGTTTTGCATTTAAGAAAGGATGGCCGCTTAAGTAAAAGCCTAATGCCGCTTTTTCTTCAATTAAAGCTTGCTCTGGCGACCACGCTCTCACATTAGGCAAATCATGTTTGGTATCAGCAACATCACCAAATAAATTATTTTGCCCTGCGTTACTACTATTTTGCTCAGCCGCCGTTACCGCCATGCCCACCGCAGCCAATAAAGCCGCGCGATTCGGCTCTAATTTATCAAATGCACCAGCGCGAATCAGCGACTCAATCACGCGTTTATTTACTTTGCGTAAATCTAGGCGATTACAAAAGTCGAATAAATCTTTAAAAGGTCCATCAGCTTCGCGCGCCCCTACAATCAACTCAATTGCCGCCAAACCTGTGCCTTTAATCGCGCCCAAACCATATAACATTTGGCTGTTATTGAGCGGCGTAAAGCGATAGGCGCTTTGGTTCACATCGGGCGGTAGCACTTCCACTTTATTGGGCGCGCAATCATCAAAAAAGCTATGAATATTATCGGTATTATTCATATCCGCCGACATTGTGGCTGCCAAGAATGCAGCAGGATAATGCGCTTTTAAATATGCAGTGTGATAAGCAACCAAGGCATAAGCTGCGGCATGGGATTTATTGAACCCGTAGCCCGCAAATTTTTCCAGCAAATCAAATAATTCAGTCGCTTGGCGCTCGTTAAGCCCATTTTTAAGAGAGCCTTCCACAAATATGGCGCGTTGCGCATCCATTTCTTCTTTTTTCTTTTTACCCATGGCGCGGCGTAGCAAATCAGCACCGCCCAAGCTGTAACCCGCCACCACCTGCGCAATTTGCATCACCTGCTCTTGATAAACCGCAATGCCGTAGGTTTCTTTCAGAATGGATTCTGTTGCTGGATGCGGATATTCGACGCGCTGCTGACCATGTTTACGCCGGCAGAAGTCAGGAATCAAATCCATAGGGCCAGGGCGATACAAAGCCACCAGCGCAATAATATCTTCAAAACAATCTGGCTTGGCTTGCTTCAGCATGTCTTTCATGCCGCGCGATTCAAGCTGAAAAACTGCAGTTGTATTTGCTGTCTTTAATAAGTTATAGCTGGCTTTATCGTTTAGCGGCAGCGTTTCAAAGCTAAGAGGTGCTTCACCCAATGCGGCACGCTGCTTGTTTGCGTTTTCTAAAGCCAATTCCAGAATCGTTAGCGTTCTTAAACCCAAAAAGTCGAACTTAACCAAGCCAACTGCTTCAACGTCGTCTTTATCATATTGGCTAACCAAACTGGCACCATCGGGCTGGCAATAGATAGGTGAAAAATCCGATATCTTACCCGGGCTAATCAATACGCCGCCCGCATGCATACCCACATTACGCACCAAACCTTCCAGGCGTAATGCTAACTCTAACAATTGCGCGACTTCTTCCTCTTTTTCGCGCCGCTCTTGTAATTGCGGCTCTTTTTCCAGCGCGCTACCTAAAGTAATACCCAATTCCAGCGGAATTAATTTGGCAATGCCATCCACAAAGTTAAACGGCAAATCCAATACGCGACCAACATCTCGAATTACCGCTTTGGCGGCCATGGTACCGAAGGTAGCGATTTGTGAAACAGCGTCTAAGCCATATTTTTGTTTGACGTAGTCAATGACGCGATCGCGGCCATCCATGCAAAAGTCAATATCAAAGTCAGGCATGGAAACGCGGTCTGGGTTTAAAAAACGCTCAAACAGTAAGTTGTATTGCAATGGATCCAAATCAGTAATATTTAAACTATAAGCAACCAGAGAACCAGCACCTGAGCCACGACCCGGCCCAACCGGTACGCCATTATTTTTTGCCCAGTTAATAAAATCGGCAACGATTAAGAAATAGCCTGCAAAACCCATTTGGTTGATGATTTTGCATTCAAACTCAAGCCTGGTTTCATATTCAGCGCGTTTCGATTCGCGCAAATCGGCATTAGGGTACAAGCTTTGCAGGCGCGCAGCCAATCCCATATGCGATTGCTGCACCAAAAACGTATCTAAGCTCTCATTATTAGGTGTTGGGAAATTGGGTAGATAATTCTTACCCAATTCAATCACTAAATTGCATCGCTTGGCAATTTCAATAGTATTCGCTAAGGCTTCTGGTATATCGGCAAATAAAACCGCCATTTCTGATTGCGATTTGAAATATTGCTGCTCAGTGAAATTTTTAGGGCGGCGCTTATCCGCCAGCATGTAGCCTTCAGCGATACAAGTACGCGCTTCATGCGCTTTGAAATCATCTGGCGTTGTAAATTGTATGGGGTGCGTCGCTACGACCGGCAAATCGCTTTCGCCTGCTAATGCTAAGATTTGCTGAATTAAAAACTCTTGTGCTGGGTTGTCTTTTACGTCGACTACACGCTGTACTTCTAAATAAAAGCGATTAGGAAATAGCGCCGTCCACATTTGGGTAAGTTGGTTTGCCAGCGCAAAGTTGCCAGCGCTTAGTGCAACGCCAATATCACTTTGTGCGCTGCCAGAAAGTAATAATAATCCTTCTGTGTTTTGCAACCACTCCTGCTTTACTTCTGCGCGGCCGCGGTATTGGTTTTCTAAGTAGGCGCGGCTTAATAAGGCGCACAGCTGTCGATAACCTGCTTTATTTTGTACTAACAGCAATATGCGGTACGATTGATCGCGATTTTTCGTATTTTCTAGCCAGATATCGCAACCAACAATTGGTTTAATGCCACGCCCGCGCGCTGCTTTGTAAAATTTAATCGCGCCAAATAAATTGCTTAAATCTGTTAAACCAAGCGCTGGCATAGCGTCTTTGCTGGCCGCATCAATATAATCATCAATGCGTACAATGCCGTCAACAATGGAGTATTCGCTGTGACAACGCAAATGCACAAACTGTGGCTGCGTTTGCTGAGTATTTTTTAAAGGGGCATTGACTTCTTCTTGCATGGCGATATTTTACTCGCTCACTCAACAAATTGATGCAAAATATTGTGCTTTAAAAGTAAAAAATCCACCAAAATTCGGTGGATTTTTATGGTTAAGTATTGCTGTAAATTAATGTTTGGTTTGCTGTTTGGCGAGTAATTCGTTCACTTTTCCAATCAATTCATCGTCTTGCACTGGTTTACCAAAGAAAGCGTCTACGCCAATTTCTTTGGCTAAGTTTTGGTGTTTATCTGCGGTACGCGAGCTAATCATAATCAATGGCGTATTTGCCGTGCGCGCATCGTCACGAATATTACGTGCCAATCCAAAGCCATCCATTCGCGGCATTTCAATGTCGGTTAAGATAATGTCTGGTATTGATTCTTGCAATACTTGCATTGCATCCATACCATCTTTAGCGAGCAGTACTTCGTAGCCCTCACGCTCTAACAAACGCCCCAGCACTTTACGCATGGTGAGTGAGTCGTCTACCACCAAAGCGCGCGGCTTGGCGGTAACTACGGCTACTTTTTTAGCCGCTTTAACCATCACACTACCCACTGCTAATATTTCACGATTAGCCAATTGTACTGGGTTAATAATCAGCATAATACTACCGTCACCAGCCACTGTAGCGCCCACAATACCAGGCACACGCGCTAATTGCGCGCCAATTGGTTTCATCACAGCCTCTTGGTTGCCGATCACTTCATCAATGTGTAAAGCAGTGTTATAAGAACCGCTGCGCAACAGCAGAATAGACGAATAAGCATGGTCTTCTGGTTGGTGCTCTTCATGATCAAGTAATTTAGATAAGTAGTGAATTGGATATTTTTTATCTGCCCAAGTAATTTCGCCTGCCGCATAAGCATTCACTAAATCTTGGCGTTTAATTTTTTGTGCTTGTTCAATCATACCAACTGGCAAGGCGTAAACCGTCTCGCCCGAACGCACCGCCAACACTTGGGCCACAGTTAGCGTCACTGGCAAATGCACGCTAAATACAGTGCCTTTGCCAAACTCACTGTTTAAATCGACACGGCCACCCAAACCACTGATATCGTTACGCACCACATCTAAACCAACACCGCGACCTGCAATTTGCGATACTTTATCGGCAGTTGAAAAACCTGATTCAAAAATAATCGACATTAATGATTGCTCAGTCACTTCTGAATTTTCGTCTAGTAAATTGTTTTGAATCGCTTTTTGTTTTACACGCTCTAAATTAATACCTGCACCATCATCCGTCACTGTAATGTGAATCTCATCATTATCCTGTAAGACTTTTAGTTTAATAGTACCAGTTTCTGCTTTGCCGCTTTTCTTGCGCTCAAGCGGCGATTCTAATCCATGGGCAACCGCATTACGTAACAAATGCTCTAGCGGTGCACCTAATTTATCCAACACGCTGCGGTCAATTTCGGTTGTTTCGCCCTCAATCACTAAATCGACTGATTTTTTAAGTTCTCTGGCAGTTTGGCGCACAATGCGTTGCAACCGCTCTGCAATTTGCTGGAAAGGCAGCATACGCACACCGAGCAAAGTTTGTTGCAAATCACGGTTCATTCGGTTTTGTTGCTGAAGCGCTGCTTCAGATTGACCCAAATTGGTCAGCAAACCATATTGAATCGTTGCTACGTCGTTCACGCTCTCTGCAATCATGCGTGTCAGCTCTTGCAGTCGTGTAAATCGGTCAAATTCAAGTGGGTCAAAATTTTCATTCGATTCTTGCAAAATACTTAGTCGAGATTGCAATTGTGTTTCAGCTTCAATTTCTAACTCGCGCAAATAATTACGTAAACGTGTAACGCTTTCGGTTAAATCGTTAGAGGACTGTTTAACGCCACTAATCTCTCTTTCCATTCGGGAGCGGGTAATCGAAATTTCACCTGCATCATTAATTAAACGGTCAAGTGTGTCGGCACGCATGCGTAGAAACTGTGCTTTACGGTCAATAGCACGGCCAGATGGTGGCGCATCTTGCTGTTTAATTGCGTTAATGGTTTCTTTTGGCGTACTTTCTAATGTGTCTTCAAAGAAACTGCCAATTTTATCTAAATCCACAAACATATCATCAAAACTAATATCAACTGTTTTGCGTTTTAGTGAGCGTATAACCAAATCTTCCATTTCATGCACGGCATCACCAAGTGCTGCCTGGCCAGCCATACGCGCACTGCCTTTGAGTGTATGCAATGCGCGCTGTAATGCATCTGGATGTTCTGATTGTTTTGGATGTGCTCGCCATGCACGTAATTCAGTACCAATTTCTGGCAGAATCTCACGCGCCTCTTCAATAAACATCGTGAGTAACTCTTGGTCAATCTGCGTTTTATCAAAACCAGAATGATTGCCTGAACTGAGGTTGTTATCAGCAGATTGATTAGAAACTGCGGTGCTGTAAGTTTTACTTTCAGTCGCCAATTTAACTTCATAATCATCACGACTAATTTCAGGGTATTTTTCTGTTGCTGGCTCTATTGGGATGATATTTGGTATTGCTTGCTCAGCCACCAACTCAACTGTTGGCGCCTGATTGATATCTACTATTTCTGAAGATGGCAATGTAAAGGTAATATCTGCCACAGGTACTGGCTCACTCATGCTGACTGAGCGCGCATTATTTTGTTTAGCTTGCTCGGTAGATTCAAGCAGCACGTCAATTAACGCTCTTGCTGAGCGAGGATTACGTAATTCAGATATTTTCACCCACATGCTGGATAACATTTTTGCAACGCTGCTATACAAGCTAGTGTGCTGCGCTGTCCAATTTTCCACTTCATTCAACCAAGCTTCCAGCGTACGTCCAAGCTCACCCATTGTTTTAAATTCAGCAGCTAGCGCGTTACTCGCCAAGGTGTGAGCGGCCACTTTAGCCCCATCTGAGGGTGTTAAGTTACTATCAGTAGCGAGCCTAGCAGCGTCTTGTTCAATAGTTGTAATGTTTTGCATGCTTTCTTTCACGAAAATATCGTAAAAAGCACGACTCATCTTGCGAGTTCCACCAATCAATACTTGTGGTTCTGGTTTTTTCGCTTTTTTCGCTACTGCTGATACTGTAGGCTGAGTTTTTGGTGCAATTTCTGTACTCAACTCTGCGTTTGATTCAATTTCTGACATTTCAGACAAAGCTGCGGCGTGAGCAGACCATGCTGTTTGATTGACTTCCGCTTGATTATTTGCTCGCAACTCTGCTGCCCATCCCGCAAAAGCAGCGTTCATTTGCTCAATACCCGCAATTTGTTGATGACTGAGCACTGATTTTTTATCAAGCACGCCATTTAAAAAGTGCTCAACTTGGCCTGCAATATCACCCATCGTGCAGAGTCCAACTGTGCGGCCACTACCCTTGAGCGTGTGATAACTGCGCCTCACCTCTATTAATGCTTCAATGTCAGTTGAGTTAACACGCAATGCCTGACAATTTTGCGCAATGTGCGCCAACACTTCTTCGGCTTCTGTTAAATAAATGTCTAAAAGTTCAGCATCAAACGCTTGGTCTATCACTTTTACGTCGTCTGTATGAATCATGATTGGCGACATTGCTGGACTCGTTTGAGACACATCAACAACACTGGCAGAAGCGGGCCTTTCTTGATTCACTTCTGGCGAAACAGTTTCAACCGATTGAACGCCAGCATCAGCCAATGCTTCAGTCAGGCGAATAACTGCTTTTTCTAATGCTTGTTCAGACTCTGGCCGGGTTTTCGGCATTTCATCTGCATACAAGCCAATCATACTTAAGCTTTCAGCTACTAGTTCAAATTGTGATTGATTAGCCACATATTGACTTGTTTGAAAATGCTCGACAAATTGATTGCTGATTTTGATGATTGTATAAGGTGTGGGCAATCCCAACATTTCAAACACAGCGGCAATTTGTTTTAATGGTTTAGCGGTTAATGTCAGCGGCGCTTTTTCTGCAGGCTGGCGGAAATAACTATCAAGCGCTTGTTCAGTCGTTTTAAGCGCTTCTTTAATTTGAGTAACCACCGCTTTTACTGTGTCTCTATCAAGCTCGCTAGCACGTTCATTGCCCAGTTTTTCATAGCTTTCGCCAGATGAAATCGCTTCCAAACGATGCATTTCTGATAACAGTTTTTGCACTCTATCCGCATCAAGCTGTTGATAGTGATTGAGCGAAGTTTCTAATAAGTTAAGTGCGGCGGCAATTTCAATTAACGCGGCATGATTCACCTTAGTCGCATCGTCACGTAAAGTAGCACTTGCTAACTGCAAAGCCGCATACAAATCAACCACAACAACTTGACTGAGTTGACTTGTCAGATTCTGACTTTCCGCTAATTTATCGGAAAATTTAGTCATCAACACATTATCTACGTGTACTTGCGCAGCTCCAGCACTTGAACTTACTTTGCTAAAATCGATTGTATTCGATACATCGTCCCACAATTCACGCAATGCTTCTAATTGAAGAATCAACTGTTGAACGACCGCTAACTCATTTGCATCAATCGAAGCAGAATCAAAACTCATGCTAGATTTTTTGTCGACTAAAAGATCCAGCTCAAACACTTCTTTTACTCTGTGTATGTTCACTCTATCTACATCGCTGATTGCAACATAGTACAAAATGTCACGCAATAAGTGGTTGTGCGGTCTTGGCACAGCATCAGATAAATGACGCAATTCTTGATCTAATTTGCGGCATAGTTTTTTTGCACCTGAGTTTTCGGCTATTTCTGTTTGCTCAAGCGATTCAGTAAAGGCACTTGCTGCCCACCACAGGGTTTTTTCACTATTTTTTTGTTGCGCATGGCTAACCTTTGCAACTGCTTGAGTCATGCTGTTTAAAGCAATACTTTGTTTTGTTTGTAGCCAACTTAGTAAAGATTTTTGATAACTTAGACGCTGCTCAATAACAAAGCTAGCGTATTCGGTGCTACTTAACTGCAAACTTGGCAGGTCTTTTGGTGCGCTGTTGCTCGTATCAGGAAAAAATAGCTCGCTTTCATCCATTGTTTCACCTAAAGCCAAAACGATTGGGTGAATAATAGGATATAAGCGCAACGGAATATCAGGTGCGCCATCAAGCAAATCTTGCAAGTAGCTTTTTAAGGATTCAACTGCTTTAATGAATAATTCAATTAAAGACGGGCTTGCATCAATTGTTTTTTTCTCTAGGCGTCCCGCAAGTTTTTCTAACTCAGCACAAAATCGTTTACAGCCCTCTAAACCAACCATATCAAGCGCACCTGATGCCTGGTATAAATCTGTTTGCGAGAGGCGCAACGGCGCAGTGTCGTGCAAGTTGTTTTGCACTGCTTTAAGATTCACCAATACAGCATCAAGTGATTGATTTATTTGGTCTTTAACCCAAGTTAAAGGGCCTATATCAAAATTTTCAGACACCTAGGTTTAACTCCACATTAAATATAGCCATTAACATTAGTTTGCTTGATAAAACTAAACTTAAGCTATAGACAAACAATAGGCATTTCAGTCAAATAATTACTAAATTAAGCCAATTTAAAGCCCGCAACAGAGTCGCGTAACTCTTCAGCTAGCGTGGTCAATTGACCAACTGATTCGGCAGTTTGTTTTGTACCCTCAGTCGTTTGCGATGTAATTTCCTGAATTTGCTGCATGTTTTTCGTCACCGTTGAAGCTACTTCAGTTTGCGCTTCAGTTGCCGTTGAAATCGATTGAATCAAACGCGCCAAGTTATTAGTAACCGTTTCAATCTCCGTCAATGCTTGTCCCGCTGCATCTGATAATCGCGCTCCTTCAACCACACCCTCAGTTGATTTCTCCATCGCGGCAACAGCAGAGTTAGTATCGGTCTGAATCGTTTTTACAATCGCGCCAATTTGCTTAGTCGCTTCTGATGAACGTTCCGCTAGTCGCTGCACCTCTTCCGCAACCACCGTAAAGCCCCTACCTGCTTCACCCGCTGATGCCGCCTGAATCGCCGCGTTCAAGGCCAGAATATTGGTTTGCTCAGTAATATCAGAAATCAATTCCACGATCTCGCCAATCTCTTGCGAGCTTTCGCCCAAACGTTTGATTCGTTTTGAAGTTTCTTGAATTTGTTCACGAATGCCGTTCATACCTGCAATCGTATTTTGTACTGCTTGTGAACCTTGTGTCGCCGCTTGTAATGAGCGCTGCGCAACCTGTGAAGCTTGGCTCGCGTTGCTGGATACTTGCAAGATTGAGCGTGTCATATTCGAAACCGCATCTGTGGTTTCTGTAATTTGTTTCGATTGTTTTTCTGCCGCTGATAATAAGCCCACTGATGTGGCCTGCGCTTGTCCAGTTGCCGTATTCACTTGTTCAGATGCGCGGTTAATTTCCGTTACCAAGTCACGCAAGCTATCAATCGTATAGTTAATAGAGTCAGCAATCGCGCCCGTAATATTCTCTTTTACCTCCGCGCGCACGGTTAAGTCGCCATCCGCTAAATCTCCCATTTCATCTAGCAAGTTTAAAACCGCCATTTGGTTTTGCTGACCATCGTTTTCCAGCATCATCACAGCGCTTTCAATTTGTTTCACTTGGCGAGAGCCAAAATACGCAATCAAAAAGATGATTAACAAACCCAATAATGCCAATGCAATTTGAATGGTATTCACTAACTTGTTACTGGATTCAGCAATTTGCACAGACTCTTTTTGCACTTCACTGTTCAACGCTAAAACCGTTTGTTTGTTAATTTCATAAGCACTTGCTAAATCACCCAATGGTTTTGCTGCAGCAATTGCGCCAAGTTTAATGGCGACTTCAAAGTCTTTATTGTAAATACGATAAAAATTCTCATTTGATTTCAGTACAGCCTGATAAGCACCGCCCAGTTTGTTTATATCAAGATTGTTCTTCCAAAATTCAACACGTTTGTTGTATTCTGCTTCAGCAGCTTTCACCTCGGCTAGCTTCCTGTCACGTTTTTGATAATCAGAGTTTGATGTTGCTACATAAGCTTCATTGACAGCCGCAAACGCGTCTACCGCATAAAGTGGCGGCGGCAGGATATCCGCACGCAAGTTATCGTTTGTTTTAATTTTGTCATACACTGGGCCGCCAACTCGCACCTGACTAATCACGTAAAAAGCTAAAATAATAAAAATAATCAACCCAATTACAGGGCCAATCACTTGACCATATCCACGGCTGCCGCTGCCTGAGGATTTCAGGGTAAATATTTGCTTAACTTTTGATGGAAGTTCTTTAATTGCTTGCATATTGAGAGCCATGTTGATTCCTTTAAGTTTTACTAAATTATCTCAATGTAATTGATGTATTTGAAGATAATTAAATCTAACTGTATAACGACATTTAACGACTAAAATTAACCAATTTTTTACGACTTAAATCATGAAACTTTTTTAAATTTTTATACTTAAAATTTCAATACCCGTTTTTACTACTTTTGTTGCTACTACTGTTGTTAATATGAATCACTTCATACATGAATAATTAACCTAAATGACTAATGCGTCTAGGTCGCATAAGGCGTTGCAAATTCTTTTGAGCGAACTAGTTTGTCGCAATCCAGCAAATACCAAGTACGATTTTCAGCATCCTGATAGGTCTGGTTTTTTAAGCATATATGATCCCCTGCCAACACTTCACCCAAACGCATTTCATCTAGTTTGCGCAATCCAATGAGTTTATCGACCATAAATGCCACGTTTGTAGTGACAACATCGCTAATCAGCAACAAACGCGCGCTGGATGAAATATTGGTAAATGTATTTTCGATGAGTTGTGCTAAATCATTAATGGCATACAGCACGCCCCGCACGTTAGCCACGCCTAAAAACCAAGGTTTTACCAAAGGCACACTGTGAATATCCATAATTGGCAAGGTTTCACTGATTTCTTGTAAATTAACCAGCACATTTTTACCACCAATTAGCACGCCCAAATAACCAGCTGGGGGCTCAGCACCAACTTTTTTAGCGTTTTCCAGTCGCGCTAGAATGTTGGTTTGATATTCGCGTAATTGTGATTGTTTAGACATATATTTAACTAATTCGCACTATGATTATTCTTGTAGTTTATCAATCCACACTTTTAAATCAGCTTTTTGAATCGGTTTTAGCAAACAGGCCTTAGCGCCCATTTTTTCTGCCCATGCGTGGTCGGTCACTTGTAACTTTCCTGAGCATAAAATCACGGGCAAACTGGCTGTAGCAGGATCTTTAGTTAAAGACCTCGTGGCTTGAAATCCTGTTAGTCCGGTCATGATAATGTCCATAATAATAAGATCTGGCGCAATTTCAGCAGCACGCTCTACGCAGGCCTCACCACTTTCTAATGCAAATACTTGATAACCATCTGACTCTAACAACTCGGTCAAGTAGAAACGGTCCGTTGCCGAGTCATCTACAATCAAAATCTTATTAATCGCCATTCATATTCCCCTATTTATTCACTCGCAACATCTGCGGAATTTTTTTTGTTATTCAGATAAGCCTCGCTGGTGTAGGCGTTAATCGCATCAATTAACGTATCTTGAGTAAAAGGCTTGGTAAGATATTCATCAGAACCCGCCATGCGCCCACGCGCGCGATCAAATAAACCATCTTTACTAGACAACATGATGACAGGGGTAGATTTAAAACGGGCGTTGCGCTTAATAAGTGCGCATGTTTGATATCCATCTAGGCGTGGCATCATGATATCAACAAAAATAACTTGCGGATGTTGATCAGCAATTTTAGACAAAGCATCAAAGCCATCTTCTGCCAGAATGACTTCACAACCAGCAGATTTAAGAAAAATCTCGGCACTGCGTCTAATCGTATTGCTATCATCGATGACCATTACTTTTGTACCAGCCAGATTTGCTTGTGCCACGTTTTTATACTCCCAAGGTTATATTAAAAACGTCTTATATAACCAAATTAAAAAATATTCTATCTAAAAACATGTTTTTACATTATTCTTTTAATCACTTAAGCGCAATAAAAAATTGAATAACCTTAATAGTACACATAAAATATTACATTTTTTAAAATAATTTGCAACACTTACGTAATATTTGTAATAATATACTTTAACTATATTCAATAATTGCAGTATAAATTGTAACTATTTGAACGGTATCACACTGGGGGCGAACGAAAATGCTTATTAGACAAGAATCCGTAGATTCAAAAATGGCACTAAAAGATTTACCCAACAACTCTCCGCTGGCAAGCGCAAACTTAGTATTGGCTTTCGGCTCCATAAAGAGATTCAACGAAGGTAAGTTGCAGGGCTTTTTAAAGTCACGCTACCCAACCGCCCAAGTGATTGGCTGTACCACCTCTGGCGAAATCAGCCCTAACGGCGTATTTGACGATAGCATTCAAATCACAGCCATCCAATGGGAAAAAACCGTTCAACGTGTTGCGCAAACTAAAATGTCGGGCATGCAAAGCTCTTTTGAAGCTGCAGCTGGCTTAGCTAAACAATTAAAAGCTGACACGTTACGCACAGTTTTAGTAATTTCGGATGGCTTAAATGTTAACGGCTCTGAACTATTAAAAGGCTTTCAAAGTGTGCTGGGTGATATCCCAATTGTGGGTGGCTTGGCAGGTGACGGCGGGGCTTTTGTTAAGACATTACAACTTTACAACGATACGGTTTCAGATAATTTAGTCATTGCGGTTGGCTTATATGGGCCTGCACTTATCACGGCAAGCGGCGCTTTGGGTGGCTGGAAGCCTTATGGTCCGCCACGCACAGTGACTAAATCTGAGAAGAACGTGGTTTTTGAAATGGATGGAAAACCCGCTTTACCGCTTTATAGAATGTACATCGGCGAAGCTTTTTCAAAAGGCTTACCAGGCACTGGTTTAAAATTTCCGCTGGCGGTGATTGAAGAAGGCAAACGCGATGTTGAAAAAATTCGTACTTTATTGGCGATTGATCCCAAAAACAACAGCCTGACATTTGCTGGCAACGTAGAAGAAGGCGAAACCGTTCGCCTATGTCAAACTAATCACGATAGACTTGTGGATGGCGCAGGCGCTGCTGCAAACCTAGTGATGGACGGCTTAAGTGCAAACAAAACCAATCAAACTGGCTTAGCTTTATGTGTAAGTTGCGTTGGCCGTAAAGGTGTAATGGCGGAACTAGTAGGAGATGAAATCAAACTGGTGCAGCAGATTCTAGGCCCACAAACGAGCTTGACAGGCTTTTATTCTTACGGCGAGCTAGCACCACGCCCAAACACAACCGACAGCGTACTACATAATCAGACCATGACCATTGGCTATTTAAGCGAGAACTTACTGGCATAGTGAGTTTATTGCTTTAATTTAAAATTTTTCGCTTCAAAACGATAAGCATCTGTTCTAAACAGGTGCTTTTTGTTTTATGATAATCAATACACATTAACGCATCATTTGTGTTGTTTATTCAAAAAGGAAAAAATCATGTCTAGCTCAGTAACCCTTAAAGGCAATCCCGTAGATGTTGCAGGCAATTTGCCAAAAGTTGGCAGTACTGCGCCGAATTTCACACTGGTTGATAAAGCATTAGCCGATGTCACATTAGAAACTTACGCTGGCAAACGCAAAGTATTGAACATTTTTCCGAGTGTCGATACACCAACCTGCGCGATGTCAATTCGTGCATTCAACAAACATGCAGCTGGCTTGTCCAACACTGTTGTGCTGAACGTTTCTGCTGATTTGCCGTTTGCTCAAACACGCTTTTGTGCCGCAGAAGGCATTGAAAATGTGGTCAACCTTTCAACCATGCGCGGTCGCGATTTTCTCATGAACTACGGCGTATTGTTGTTTACCAGCAAGTTGGCTGGTTTGGCTGCACGTGCAGTCATTGTGATTGATGAAAACAATGTCATTAAATATCTTGAGTTAGTGCCAGAAATTGCGAATGAGCCCAATTATGATGCGGCTTTAGCAGCATTATAATCAGTATTTGTTTAATGAAAAAAGCCAGCTTATGCTGGTTTTTTTCATATCTATTCTTAAATCTAATCAAATATTTGAAACAAACAATAGATTAACTTTATAAATACTCTGTGTATTTGGCATTGCTGCCTTTGGCTTTATCTACTGGATATTTTAAGGCATTCAACTCAATTTTCTGGTTGGCCGCCTCAATCAAATCAATATTCAATACTTCTGCAATTCTAAGCAAATAGACGAACGTATCTGCCAATTCATGGCTGACCGCTTCACGCTTTCCAGGTGCTAATTGTACACTTTCTGCTGGCGTATCCCATTGAAATTGCTCAACTAATTCAGCCGCTTCTACAATCATCGCCATCGCTAAATTTTTAGGTGTATGAAACTGTGCCCAATCACGTTCTTGCACAAACTGGTTAATACGCATGCGTAATTGCGTTAATGAATCTTGGTTTTCCATGATGTTAGCCCTGACTTAACCACTTTTTTTGTTCGAAATTTGACACTGCTTGCTATTGAGTTATTTTCTGTTGCTACCTGCCACCATTTTAATTTCAAACAATCTGCACTCCAGCGGACCGTTAAACAATGGCGTACGTTTGCTAGGTGTTAAACGCATGAGTTTTGGCAACCGTAAATCGTTGGTCAAGAAGTAGGTATTCCAGCCAGCAAATTTGCGCTTTAAGGCCTCACCCATTTTCGGATAGAGCAAAGCCAACTCCTCATCTTCGCCAATTCGCACACCATACGGTGGGTTAGCAACTAGCACTCCGCTGTCTGCTGGCGGCATCACATCCGTAATATTATTTTGCGATAACTGCACAGCATCATTCAAACCTGCCTCGGTTAAGTTTTGCTTGGCAACTCTCACAGCGCGTAAATCGCTGTCTGACCCATATAATTGTTGAAAAGTGACCGACTTAATACTCTTTATTGCGTTATTTTTAATCTTTTTCCAGGTGTCAGATTCAAAATTTTTCAGTTTTTCAAAGCCAAAATTTCGCTTTAAACCAGGCGCAATATTTAGTGCAATCATCGCCGCTTCCAGCAAAAATGTGCCGCTCCCGCACATGGGGTCTAGTAATGGCTGCCCAACTTGCCAGCCTGATAATTGTAAAATGCCTGCAGCTAAATTTTCGCGCAAAGGCGCTTCAATGCTCGCTTTGCGATTGCCGCGCTGATATAAAGCGTCACCTGAAGTGTCTATATAATAAACGTAACTATCCGCCGTTAAATAGGCATGCACACGAACCGCTGGGGTTTTGGTGTCAATGTAAGGACGCGAATTAACCACTTGTCTAAATTTGTCGCAAATCGCATCTTTAATGCGCAATGTGGCAAACTCTAAACTTTTAAGCGGACATTTAACGCCGGTCACTTTCACCATAAAATCGTGTTTTACATCGAACCAATTTGGCCAATTCAGTTTGTAAGCGGCTTGGTATAAGTCATCTTCCGTGGCGTATTTTCCTTGCGCCGCTTGCATCAAAATACGGGTGGCGATGCGCGAATGTAAATTGGCGTGGTAGCAAACGCTCAATTCGCCCGCAAAACCCACACCGCCATCGGTTTGTTTGATGTCTTTTGCGTTGCTGGCTTTCAGCTCATTGACCAGCAAAGCCTCAAGACCGCGTGGGCAAGTGGCAAAATATTGATTCATCATGGTCTTATCATTTCTTTACTTATTGAGTCTTAATTAATCTGATTATGTTCGCACAATTTCTCAACAAAGCTTGAGAATTCAATTTTGTGCAAATTTTCTAACAATTTCGCGCGCTCTTTGAGCTTTTTCTGATTTAGACTTAACACATTTTTGAAGCCAAAAACCACAATATTGCCAGGCTTTCCTGTCGGTAGCATGAATGTTTGATTGTTAAAGCTTTGCTCAATGCGCTGCAGATAAATATCGAAATTCTTATCACTGCCCCACAGGTTAATGGCAAAAATACCATTGTTTTTTAAGGCCATTTCGCAACTATCAAAAAAATCTTGACTACAAAAATCAGGTGGAATACCAAAGCGATCAAAAGCATCAATCATTAAGCAATCGGTGCTGTTTGTGTTTTCGGCTAAATGTGCAATGCCATCACCCTCAATCACGTTAAATCTGTCGTCATAATCGGGCACAAAAAAATGGCTACGCGCGATGCTAATAATTTGCGGGTTAATTTCTACAATGGTTTGGCTGATGCCGGGACAGTTAGCATAAATATATTTAGGCACAGAGCCACCGCCCAAACCGATTGTGAGCACAGTTTTAATATCATCAGAAAACAATAAGAAGCACATCATACCGCGCGTATAAGTCAGCTCTAGTGCAAATGGGTCTTTCACTTTCATGCTACTTTGAATCGTCACCGTGCCCAAGTGTAACGAGCGTATGCCACTTATTTCAGACACTTCCACCACGCTATCATCGCGCACGCTTTTATGAATTTTACGGTTAAATCTAAACATGATGCTTATTGATTTTCTGTACTTTCTTCTGTCATTTCAATCACTTCAGGTTCAATCACTTTGGGCGTGCTGGTTTCAATCACTGTTTTAAATTTACAGTTTAATTCCATGAGCAAAGTATCGATATGTTTGATTTCTAATTGTACTTTTGTGCCCACTTTAAGCTCTGGCAAACTAGGCACTTTGGTGATGTAAAACATACCATCAATGCGCACCAGATTTTCACGCCAAACGGTCGCATTGATTTCTGTGAGTTGTTCTTGAATCAAATACTGCAAGCACCAGTAGCGTTCCATGCGGGTTTGGAATTCGCTATATGCACTGTAAGTTTGGTCAAAATTGCGCATGATGACATTTAGTTTGCCATCTGCAACCTTGTATGGCGCAGGTTCGGTATTTAGCATGGCAATTAACTGGCGCTGATTGATTAAATCTACAGCGCGACGTAGTGGTGATGTACTCCACGCGTATTGCGCGACGCCCAAGCCTTGATGCGGCTCGGCGGATGTTGTCATAAACACTTTGCCACCGGCTTGCGCGCGATAAATGCCCGCAAAACCCGCCTCTTTTAGCAATCCGCCCCAATGACTATTGGCGTAAATCATGAGCTCAGCCACCAGCTTATCCATTGGGGAGCCACGTTCGCGCGCAATAATTTGTACGATGCCATCATTGACGTAAAAATTATAGTCAATTTGTGGCGCACGATTCGGGTCGGCTTTGCCGCGCGCAACTTCTAATTTTTCAGCCAAACTAAACAGCAATTTAAGCTTAGCCCAGTACGGATGGCCGCTATCAGCTTCTAAAGTATGTTCATTGAAAAATGGCTCTAGCGCATCGTGACGCAAATTATCCGCGATTTTGATTTGTTCTAGCTTTGTTTCGTACGCAACGATTTCAAAATCAGCTGTCACTTCTAAATACAAGCTTAAGGCAGGTTTTGTTTCACCCGCATCCAAGCTAAAAGGCTTGACGATGCTTTCAGGCAGCATGGTGATTTTGTTACCTGGCATGTAAACAGTGGACAATCGCGACAGCACAATCGCATCTAAACTGGAGTCGATTGGTACGCCTAAGCCTGGTGCGGCAATATGAATGCCGACGCGCGTGTTGCCATTTGATAGCGTTTCTAAGCTAAATGCATCATCAATTTCAGTCGTCGTTGCATCGTCAATACTAAAACATTCCACCGTACTTAACGCTAAATTTAAGTCAAGTTTTGGCGATTCAAATGGCGGGAAATCGATTCCTGATTTTCCATCTTTATCTGGAAACATCTCGCGCAAGAAAGCGCCCAAGTGATAATCGTGCGCGTTTTGAATCAAGCCGCAATCGGCCATCACCGTTAAGGGCAAGCGGCCTGAAGATTGCGCCGCTTCGTCAATCGCTTTCCATTCCAAGCTATTTTTGTCTGGGTTATAAATCAAGGCATCGGCTTTTGCCGCAAAGCCATCTGGCAACTGTTTGTTATTCAGTTGCGTGACCCAAACCGCCATTTGTTCGGCTTGTAATTTTTTACGCTCCACGGCTGCCAACGCTAATTTAAGCGTTTCGGCAGGTGCTGCTTTGTAACGGCCTTTGCCTTTGCGATAAAAATACATCGGCGCGCTGTGTAGTTTGATGGCGACAGCTGCGTTTTCAAATGGAGTAGGCTTTTTGCCAAAGTATTCTTTGGCTAAATCTTCAAAAGCAAATTCTGGCTCGCCGCAACATTCCCACAAAAAATCGATTTCTAAGTTTTCCGCTTCGGTAAGCGCGGCGTCCATAAAGCCTGCTAATGAGGACTCAAATTGCATCAGCACATTGCTGGCTTTAATTTTAGAGCGTTTGCCCGAAACCGATTCTACCTGCAACGCTGCGGGCGATTCTGACATGATAGAGGCGACTTTAAAGCTGCCCTCTTCTTCATAAAACACATTCATTGCGTCAATTTTCTCTTTCAATTAGATGCTCCACAAAAACTTAACCCTATTTTTGGGCTAAATTTTTATGGGCAATTATTGCAGTAGGCGTAATTTTAATGTGTTCCGCATAATTAAGCTTGTTTAATTCGGGCACAGGCGAAAATTGGGCAGCATTTATTCTTGATGGCGAGATTAAAAATACGGTATATTCGTATGCATGAGCAAAGCCATCGAATTGATACAAGCGCAAGCGCAAACCCCCACTAGCGCGCGTGTTTTAGTGTTAGATACCTTATTAAACGCGCCATTACCGCTGTCGCATCCCGAGATTCAAAAGCAAATCACCGAACCGATTGACCGCGTGACGATTTATCGCGTGTTAGATTGGTTAAGCGTGCAAGGCTTTGTGCATAGCGTGATTAGCCCAGACAAAACGCGCCGTTTTAAAGCCAATACACATCACACCCAACATCAGCATGCGCATTTTGAATGCACAACTTGCGGGCAGGTTTATTGTTTGGATGAAACCAATGAGGCGATTACGCAAAGTTTGCCCAAACAATTTGTAGCCAAAAAAATCCATCTCAGCATCAGTGGCATTTGCGCAAGCTGTCAAAAATAGTCTAAATTAACACACGCCATTATTTTCATCTCAATACGTCTTAATTGGTTTTTTTATTCTCACTTTACCTATCCTTTATTTAAAAAATGCAACTTAGTTGCATATTATAGGCAATCTGTTTACACTGCCAAATTTGCAACTAAGTTGCATTTATAACGATTGGTATTGGATATGATGAAAAAACTCCCTGTCACCGTGTTATCTGGCTTTTTGGGCGCGGGTAAAACCACGCTATTGAATCATATTTTAAATAATCGCGAAGGTAAGCGCGTTGCGGTGATTGTGAATGATATGAGTGAAGTGAATATTGACGCGCAATTAGTGCGTGATGGTGGCGCTGAGTTGTCGCGTAGTGAAGAAAAATTGGTGGAAATGAGTAATGGCTGCATTTGCTGCACCTTACGCGAAGATTTGCTGGTAGAGATTACACGCCTTGCCAAAGAAGACCGTTTTGACTATTTACTGATTGAGTCCACTGGTATTTCAGAGCCCTTACCTGTGGCGGAAACCTTTACATTTCGCGGTGAAGATGGGTTAAGTTTATCGGATGTGGCTGAACTAGACACAATGGTAACCGTGGTGGATGGCTTTAACTTTTTAAAAGATTATAGTAGCCGCGATTTTATAGCGCAGCGCGGCGAGAGCATGGGCGAAGAAGATGAACGCACAGTGGTGGATTTATTGGTTGAGCAAATTGAATTTTGCGATGTATTAGTGTTAAACAAAACCGATTTATTAAACCAAGATGAAATCGGCAGACTTGAGGGAATATTAAAAGCATTTAATCCGCGCGCAAAAATCATACACAGCCAATTTAGCAAAGTACCATTAGATAGTGTGATGAGCACAGGTTTATTTAATTTTGAAGCCGCCGAAGATGCGCCAGGCTGGCTTAAAGAACTCCGTGGTGAATACGTTCCAGAAAGTGAAGAGTATGGCATTTCAAGCTTTGTCTATCGTGCGCGCCGCCCGTTTCATCCGCAACGATTATTTGACTATATCGGCCAAGAATGGCCGGGCGTAATTCGATCAAAAGGTAATTTTTGGATTGCCAGCCGCCCTGAATGTTGCATTAGCTGGTCGCAAGCGGGCGGGATATCTCGTAATGAATTAGCGGGGTTTTGGTGGGCGGCCACGCCAAAAGAACATTGGCCAGATGATGCTGAGCAACTTGCAGGTATTAATAAACGTTGGCAAGAACCCTTTGGCGACAGGCAACAAGAGTTGGTCATCATTGGTATTCATATGGATAAAAACCAACTAATTGCAGAAATTGACCGTTGCCTGCTGACACCCACTGAAATGTTGTTGGGTGACATGGGCGAATATATGCAAGGCTGGAAAGCATTAAGCGACCCATTTCCGCTGTGGCATCAGCAGGAAGCAGAAACAGAAATAGCCTAAGCTTATATTTAAGCTAAAATTAAGTTTTAACAAGCACAAATATTATGGACAAACGCATTCCTGTCACCTTGCTTACTGGCTTTTTAGGCTCTGGCAAAACCACGTTGCTCAATCAATTATTGGCGAATCCTGCCATGCACGACACCGCCGTGATCATTAATGAGCTTGGCGAAACGGGTCTTGACCACATTTTAGCTACGCATATTGAAAGCGAACACATTGCTGACAATACGGTTTTATTGAGTAGCGGCTGTTTATGTTGCACACTTAAAAATGAACTGGCAGACACAATGCGCGATTTGTTTTTCAAACGTGCCTTGCAAGCCATTCCGCAATTCAATCGCTTAGTCATCGAAACCACTGGCATGGCTGACCCTGGGCCGATTTTGGGCAACTTAATGAATGAGCCTGTGATTGAATCTACCTTTAGGCTAGATGCGGTGATTGTCACTATCGACAGCCAATACGGATTGCAGCAGATTGCGGAACATGCAGAAGCGCGTAAACAAGCAGCAGTGGCTGATGTATTACTGCTAACCAAAACAGATTTAGCCAGACCTGAGCAGTTAAACGAATTAAAAGAAAAGTTGATAGCGATTAACCCAGGCGCAACCCAGCACCGTGTACTTAACGGCTTATTAGACCCGAATTTTATTATTGATGTCGGCCTATATGATTTGGCCTCTAAAGCGCCTGAACCGCAACGCTGGTTGCGTGCGCCCTTAACTAAAGCCAAGCCAAAAGGTACTTTGCCGCAAGCGGTGCATGATGATGAAATTACCAGTTTTACGGTTTTTATGCCCAAACCACTTAATTGGCGCGACTTAAAACCCGTGATTTTGAAGTTATGCCAAACACACGGCAAAAACTTACTGCGGTTAAAAGGTATTATCCATGCTGAAGACCAACCCGCCCCGCTGGCGATTCATGCCGTGCACTTTACGCCCTATCCGCCCACGCTGCTGGAAGGCTGGGATGAAGACGAACCGATTTCACGTATTGTGGTTATTGGTAAGGGTCTGGACAAAATTACTATAAGTAAAATATTGACGCAACTTTAATTAGTTACAAATTAGCAACTTTTACCAACTCACATCACACTGCAAACATGTAGTAGCTTTTACGAGTTATAATCGTGCCTATATTTACTAGTCTTTTGCATAATCATGAATAAAACTCGCATCGGAATTATTGGTACTGGATTCATTGCAAAAGGGCTATTAAGCCTGATTCAAGCCTCCAGTGATTTCACTTCACATAAAATACTAACTAGACGCCCACTAAATGATTTTCAAAACTATCCTAGTGGTTTACTAACCAATTCAATTAACGAGCTTATCGATAATTCAGATGTGGTATTCGAATGCTCAGGTGATGTGATTCATGCGACAGATTGTATTCTTGCAGCTACTAATGCAAATAAAAAGGTAGTTACAATGAATGCAGAGTTTCATGTAACAACAGGCTCATACTTTACGTACAGAGGCGACTATGTGACTGATGCTGATGGAGATCAACCTGGTTGCCAAGCGAGACTTAAACAAGAAGTAGTTGGCATGGGGTTTGAGCCGATGGCTTACTTAAATATCAAGGGTTTTTTGAATTTAAATCCCGAAAGAAAAGAAATGGAGTACTGGTCAAAATTACAAAGTTTAAGTTTAGACCAAACTGTATCATTCACCGATGGCACTAAGTTGCAAGTTGAACAAGCGTTTGTTGCTAATGGCCTAGGCGCAACTATTCCATCTAATGGGATGTTGGGTGCCACAGTCGAGAGTTTATATCACACTGACTACCTAGTTGAAATAGCAGAGCAAATAGGTCAACCTATCAGTGATTTTGTATTATGCAAAGGTGCTCCTCCAGGCGTATTAATTATTGCCAAAAGTGCCATAGCTGACAGTTTAGGTGATTACACCCCCATCAAACCATTACGAACCAAGAATGGAAGGGCTTATGTGTTGTTAAAGCCTTATCACCTAACTTATATGGAAACATTGAATACAGTTCGTAAAGTATTAAAAGGTGATGAGATGTTAATCAACAATTCCAATAATCCATCATTAACTGTAGCTGCAATTGCAAAACGTAGAATTAGTCGCGGCGAGGTCATTGAAAAAGGCGCTGGTGGATTTGATGTGCGTGGTTTGGCAGTTAAAATGCATTCCAATAAAAATTTGGTGCCTATATGTTTATTACAAAATACAAAAGTCATAAGAGATATAGAAGAAGGACAACTTATAGGGTTTGATGATGTAGAGATGACGGAAACGAACGCACTCAATTTTCACTTTGAGATTCTCAAGATTTAAAAATATTTATCAATTTAAAAATATGCCTAACAATCGAACTGATTATTTTGTAAAAGATGTAAAAATTTTAAATGAGGATACAGTACATACGGAAAATCAGCTAGTTACACTCATTGTAGGAAGCTCCTCCCCATTCACAACTGAAGTCGTTAGTGTAAAAAACCCATTTATTACCGACAAATTAGTGACGTTACTAATCGAAGATAAAGTCAGTGCTCAACTACATGACTTTGATTCCTTAAAATCGATAAGTAGTTTAGCAAGGGGAGTCAGAAACGCATTACTTAATCGATATTATTTGCTGTCACCTGCTCACAAGATTCAATCCACTATATTTGATGTAAGGAGCATAGAGCCTAACAACATCGCACATTTGATTGTTCACATAATACCTTTGTGCTTATATGTAAGAAGTATAGTTGGTTCTGATATTCAGTTTTTATTTAGAAAAGTATCTCCTTCTTTTAAAAAATTACTAGCTGAATTTGGCATCATCCCTCTATCAATCAATAAAAAAATTCAAGGCACTTTTGTAAGACTTTATGCAAAACATAGATTAGCCAGATACAACATTTTAGATAACCACAGCTGCCATCCTAGTACATTTTTGTCAAACATCTACGATCAATATCAATTTAAAAGCCCATTAATAAACAAAAAAAAACTATTTATTTCTAGAAGAGGTGCACGTGGACTGCTCAATCATGATGAAACAGCAGTCATGTTAGAGCAACGTGGATATGAAACCATATTTATGGAAGATTATAATATGAGTGAGCAACTTGGAATCGCCTCAGAAGCATCCCATGTAGTGGCTGTTCATGGCGCATCAATGGGTATGCTAGTATTGAACAAGCATATCGAAAACTTAATCGAAATTATGCCCCCTAACGTTTATGAAGAATACTTTGGAATTGCACTAGCTGGTTGCGTTCAGAAACATATTCAAATTATCTCAAGCTTTGATGAGGAAGTAGCTTACAACGGATGGAGTGCAATCGTACATTTTAAAAATAAACCGTTTTCGGTTAACTTAAGCCAACTCTCGTATGCGCTAGACCTAAATCAATGATGATTGAAAGTCTAGCTTTTAAAAAAGGCCTAACATTTGTCTAAAATGCTCTTGGGTTTATCAGTAATCGCCTCAAATTTAAAATAACCACTTAAATTAAACTAAAGTAATTTAAAAGCTAGTTTTATAATTCTGCCCAAAAAACTCAATCATCATAAACTCCTCTAAGCCAGCGCTATCTTCTGGCCTAGCAGACATCACAATCGTGCGATTTAGCCGATGCGATTCCCAGTTAAAATCGCCTTTGTAATGCTGACGAATCAAACTAATCATTTTTTTAATCATCACCAAACGCACATCTTGGCCTGATTGCGCTTGCACCTCAAAAAACTCGCGGCGCGCATTACTAATATCGTTTGTCCAGCCGTTAAAAGAAAAGCTGGCAGTGCGAGTTTCTAAGTTGGTTATTTCAAAAACACCATTCACGCCTGTTTCAAAATTACGCTTGATATTTTCATCGCGCCTTTGCTCTGCACTTGGGCCTAGCTCGCGGGCAGTGGCTTCTGCATTGATGCGCGCGGCTTCTGAGTCTTGTGCGGCGCGCCGGGCACGATTTTGATTCACAAGTGCCATCATATCCACAGGTGCTTCTTCTGGTTTAGGCTGCGTAGGAGCAGACTCCTGTGGAATATTCAAATTAGGCTGAGTCTTTTCTGGGGTAGGCTTTGTAGTACTTAACACATCAGGCACCTTAAAAACGGGCTTTTTAGGCGGCGCTTCTGTTTTTTGAACGATGACTTTAGGTTTTGGCTTAGTTGGCTCTGGGATTTTTTCAACTGGCGTGGCTGGCTGCTCTACGGGTGTTTCAGCTATTTTTTTTTCAACCGTTGGTGGCGCTAAGCTCACTTCTAATTCGCGTGCAGGTAGCTCTGCCAACTCTTCTTGCTCAAACTTTGGCACCACAAAAAATAAAATAATGGCATGAATCAATAGCGAAAAAATAATCGCAATCAGGGTATTGCGGCTAATCTGCAGGCGAAAAACCTTATCGCCGCGCGGCTCTAATAAGAACGCATCAAATTGATTGTCGGTATTTTGCATTAAAGCGTTTGCATCAAACTAGAAGCGCATCTCAGCCCAGATTTTATCTAGTCGCTTGGTTGAGATTGGCATAGGCGTTTTGAGTTCTTGCGCAAAAAGTGACACGCGCAACTCCTCTATTTGCCAGCGAAAATCCTGCAAAGCTGGCGGTATGTCCATATGTGCTTGTTGCAAATTATTCATTTTATCTTGCCATTTTTGCCATATTAATCCAACACTTGCGGCATTTTTTCCATCGCGGTCTGGGTTGGAAGGCTGTTTTTGTATTCTTAAATTTAAGGCTTTTAAATAACGCGGAATATGTTGTAAATACTCCCAAGGCGTTTGCGTAAAGCAGTTTTTATAAACCAAACAACTAATTTGGCTTTCAACATCTTTTTTGAGTCTATTCACCGTCGCAGGCATTTTGGCTTGCATATTAATTAATGCCTGATACTCAGTCGCTACCGCTTGCACTTGCCTTACAATTGCTTGACTCACTGCAGGCAAGCGCGTTCGCGCTCTAGCTTTTAATTTCATAAAATCGGCATTGGTGCGCGGCAATTCATCTTCACCAATAAAGGCGCGGTCAGCAATCGCCGTTATCATATCTTCACGCAAATCGTCTGGCGACATGATGTTTCTAAACGTCAACGCGTATTGATTAAAATTCGGCAGGCTTTTTTCCAGCTGCTTAATCTGTTCTTTTAACTCAAAACGCATTAAGCGGCAAATACCTTTACGTAAATTTGCATCTGCCTCAATCGCGGTATCAAATAACTTAACCGAAACCGAATCGATATTATCTTCAAGCGCTGGATAACCCGTCACCTTTAAGCCATCACGTTCAAAACTTAAAGTTTGCGGCAAATCGCCAAAATCCCATTGTTTTAAACCCGTTTTTTCAATATCGGGCGATGTATTCCTAAAGGTAAGCTGAGCCGCTTGGCCTAATTGCTTTTGCAAAGCGCGCCAATCGCGCCCCATTGCCAACTCGCGACCAGCATCATCCACCACACTAAAATTCATCAACAAATGCGCAGGCGTTTCGTCTACCCAATCTTCAACACCGATTTTTAAAGTGGTCACGCGCTGAATATGCGCCGCTAAAAGTGGTTTAATAGGCGCTTGCGCTATAGGATTTTGCTCTAAAAATCCCGTCACAAATTCTGGCACAGGCACACAAACCCGTCTGAAATTTTTAGGTAAGGCTTTGACTAAATAGGTTAGTTTTTCGCGCAACATGCCAGGCACTAGCCATTCGGTGGCTGTGGGATCTAGCTGATTCAACAAAGCAAGCGGCACCGTTGCTGTCACACCGTCTAAAATATGGCTAGGCTCAAAGCGATATTTAAGCGGTATTTCAATCGACTGCTTACCATCGACGCCACTTAACACCATTTTTTCAGGAAACTGTACCGCCGTAATCGCATCTGCCCCATGACGCATTAAATCATCGCGGGTTAAATACAACAGCTTAGGATTGAGCTTTTCTGCACCTTCGCGCCACTTTTCAAAACTGGCCGCGTTGAAAATATCAGCGGGGACTTTGCTGTCGTAAAACGCAAATAATTGATGCTCATCCACCAATACATCCTGACGTCGCGCCTTATGCTCTAATTCCTCAACTTCGGCGATTAAGCGCTCATTGGCAGTAAAAAAGGCAGATTTTGTATCGAACTCTCCATTTGCTAAGGCTTCACGAATAAATATTTCACGCGACTCTTGCGGATTAATCGGCCCATAATGCACGCGGCGTTTTGGGATAATAGTTAGGCCATACAAAGAAACACGCTCCCATACGTTCACCATGCCCATTTTTCTATCCCAGCGTGGGTCTGAATATTGGCTTTCGGTTAGGCCTCGCGCAAGCGGTTCAATCCAATCCGGCTCAATTTTCGCCATACAACGGGCATATAGCTTACTGGTATCCACCAACTCCGCCGCGATTACCCATTTTGGTCGTGTTTTCTTTAGCGTGCTGCCAGGCGCCACAAAAAAGCGAATGCCGCGTGCGCCAGCATAGCTGTCGCTATCGCCATCTTTAAAACCAATATTACCTAGCAAACCAGCCAAAAGTGCCTTATGAATCTGCTCAAAGTTGGCAGGTTCTACATTTAGTTTTAACTCTAATTCTTCTGTAATTTGTTTAATTTGCCCATGTAGTTCGCGCCATTCTTTAAGCCGTAAAAAAGATAAAAAATTGGCATGACATTGATTAAGCAAATCTTTGTTGGATTTTTTTGTTTTTAAGGCATTGTCGTAAAAATCCCATATTTTCAAATAGCTCATAAAGTCTGAGCCTTCAGTGGCAAATTTGCTGTGTGCATTATCGGCGGCTTCGCGTTTGTCCATAGGGCGCTCACGTGGGTCTTGCATACTTAACACACTGGCGATAATTAAAATCTCGCTTAAACAATTTTCACGTTTTGCAGCCAGAATCATGCGCCCAACGCGTGGGTCTAGCGGCAGTTTTGCCAGTTGCAAGCCGGTTTCGGTAATTTGGCGCTTGCTATCCACTGCGCCCAGCTCTTGCAACAATAAATAGCCATCGGCGATTAATCTTGTTGAAGGTGGCTCAATAAATGGAAATTCGGTCACATCGCCTAGGCGCAAAGCGGCCATTCGCAAAATCACGCTAGCCAGCGAACTACGCAATATCTCTGGTTCTGTGAATTCTGGCCTGCTATCAAAATCCACTTCTGAATAAAGCCTTACGCAGATACCGTTTGAAACACGACCGCAACGGCCTGCTCGTTGCTTGGCGGCGGCTTGACTAACCTTCTCTATTTGCAGCTGCTCTACCTTGGCGCGGGTGCTGTAACGATTCATACGCGCTAAACCCGCATCAATCACATATTTGATACCAGGAACCGTGAGCGAAGTTTCAGCGACGTTGGTGGCTAAAACAATACGGCGACTGCTATGCGGCCTGAATATCTTCTGCTGGTCTTCGATACTTAACCGTGCAAACAAGGGTAAAACCTCAATATGTTTAAGCTTGGCCGAACGCCCTTGGTATTTACGCAGATGTTCTGCCGTATCGCGAATCTCACGCTCACCTGGTAGAAACACCAAAATATCGCCATCACCTTGCCGCAGCAAGTCATCAGCGGCATCCATAATGGCTTCTTCTATAGCCTCTTCTTCGTCATCTTCTTCTAGCCAGCGCGCTTCTGTTTTAGCTTTACGGGCAATCCCAAAAATCGTTTCATCATCTGCATCAAATTGGGCATTTTCGGACTCTACGCTTTCTTTACTTCTATAGCCGCCTTTCCCTAAAGGCCTATAACGGATTTCTACAGGATAAGTCCTGCCACTCACCTCAATCACAGGTGCACCATTGAAGTGTTTTGAAAATCGATCTGCATCAATAGTGGCCGAAGTCACAATCACTTTTAAATCGGGGCGTTTGGGTAATAGTTGCTTTAAATAGCCCAGCAAAAAATCAATATTCAAGCTGCGCTCATGCGCCTCATCGATAATAATCGTGTCATACGCATGTAAAAATTTATCGCCCTGCGTTTCTGCCAGCAAAATACCATCTGTCATGAGCTTGACGTAACTGCATTCTGATAGCTTATCGTTAAAGCGCACTTTATAGCCCACCACCTCGCCCAGCGGGCTTTGTAGCTCTTGCGCGATGCGGCTTGCAACAGAGCGTGCCGCAATACGGCGTGGCTGTGTATGGCCAATTAAACCCGCCACACCACGGCCCAGCTCTAAGCATATTTTAGGAATTTGCGTGGTTTTGCCAGAACCTGTTTCACCGCAAATAATCACCACTTGGTTACTGGCAATCGCGGCGGCGATTTCTGCTTTTTTACCACTAACTGGCAGCTCTAACGGATATTCAGGCTTGGGTAAGTTTGTTAATCGATGTTGATATTTGGCTTGCGATTGTTGAATTTTGCGCGCGACTTCAGCCAATGACTTTTCTATGGGCTTATTTTGGCTGATCTGTGATTGCGCTTGATTAAGCTGACTACGTAGCCGAAATTTATCGGCCAGCATACAGCTGGATAGCGATTTTAATAGCTGGGGAATATTCAAAGGGCTTGTTTGCATGTATAGCGTATTTTAACATGCGCTACTCTTATCAGTCTGTTGATAAGAGTAGCGCACTAATGACTTGGTGGTTTGGTGCTAACTTTCAAAAAAGCACCTCTTATCTCAAAATGTATCGTATCTATTACTTGGTGCCTATCGTTCAACAATTCAAGCCTATGTCTGCCTAAACCGGGTTGCCAAGCAGCTTGATTGAAATTAGCGCCGTTTAAGCGCCATTGATAGCGATTATTAACTTGTTGCTGATTGGTTTTAAACACTATTTTTTGCTGCAAGACTGGAATCTCTGGGTCTAGCGCAATAATTGTACCCTCTCCTGGATAAGCAATTCGCGCTAATGTTTGTTTTTGAGCGCTACTTTTATTATTGATTAATTTTGTATGGCTGATTAATTGCGCTGTATGTTGATTTGCCACAATCACATTTTGCCCTGTGCCTGCTATAAACAATTCGCGCCTTGCTGGCTCTAAATCTGGCATGTAGCGAATTTGTCTAGCTTCTACCGTAGCTGGCAATTTGGGTTGAAAGCGATTACCCGCATGTAATTTATCCATCACAGCGCGCCAGATTGGCGCAGCCCCAGTCACTCCAGATACATCATGCATCGGTTCGCCCCCTGCATTACCTACCCAAACCCCCACCGTATACTGGCCTGAGTAGCCAATACACCAGTTATCGCGCATATCCTTGCTGGTGCCGGTTTTAACCGCCGTCCAGTAAGGGGTATGCAATGTGGAATCTAGCCCAAAAGTGAGATAGCGTGCCGTATTATCTGCCAAAATATCAGATACGATAAAGCTTGCCGCTGGCTTTAAATAGGTTTGCTTGAGTGGCTGCGATTTTGAGTTGGTAAAAGTAATGGCTTGCCATAAACCGCCATTTGCCAGCGCACGGTATGCATTCGTTAAATCCAGCAAACGCACATCGGCCGCGCCTAATGCCAAACTATAGCCATAATAATCAGCCGATTCGGTCATGGTTGAAAAGCCAAACGTTTGCAGCGCTGCATAAAACTGGTCGCCGCCCACATTCAGCAGCGTGCGCACCGCTGGTACATTCAGTGAGCTAGCCAGTGCAAAACGTGTGGTAACAGGTCCTACAAAATGTTTATCGTAATTTTGCGGCACATAATAGCCACTGGGTGTGGCGATGCGCACAGGTGAATCATCTAAAATGGAAGCGGCTGTTAGCGCCTTTTTCTGAATAGCTACACCATATAAAAAGGGTTTCAATGTAGAGCCTGCTTGGCGCGGAGCCGTTACGCTATCGACATCTGGCGCACTGGATAAACTACCACTTGAGCCAACCCATGTTAGCGCCTGGCCAGTTTTATTATCCAGCACAATCACTGCGCCATCTTGCACATTTTGATACTCTAGCTGCATTAAATTGGCGCGTAATTGCTGCGTGGCAAAACGTTGCAAGTCGGCGTCAACGCTGGTTTTAACTTTCTGATTAGCCGAATCAATCAGCTTTCTAGCCAAATGCGGCGCCTGATTTTGCAAAGTAATTTCAAACGGGCCTTGTAGCTTTAAACTGACATAGCCATCCAAAGCCGCACAAAACTGCGCTTGCTGCATTTGTTTTAGCAATACGCAGGCACGTTCTGTCACTTTAGCGGTATTGGCATTTGGTGCGCGAATCAGCACTGCGGCAATCGCCGCATCGCGCGCGTTCAATGCAGATGGCGCTTTGTTAAATAACCCAAAACTCATGGCCGCAACGCCTTGCAACTCACCACGAAAAGAAACCTGATTAAGATACGCCTCTAAAATCTCATCTTTTTTCCATTGATTATCTAACTGCAAAGCTTGGGCAATTTGGGTGGTTTTTTGCAGGATATTACGTTTGCTGTTGCGATTTTCTTCATCCAAAATACCCGCCAACTGCATGGTTAAAGTACTGGCACCACGCGTTTTCTTCTGCCATAAATTACGCCAACTGGTGGCCGTGATGGCTTGCCAATCCACGCCAGCATGCTCATAAAAACGTTTATCTTCTGAATACAACAAGGCTTGCAATAAGGCTGGCGAAACATCTTCAATCGGCGTCCATTGCAAACGCCTAATTTGATGATTGATGCGTATCTGCTGCAACACTTGCCCATCGCGCGCCAACAACCAGCTATCAGAGGCTTGATAGTTGTTTTTAACCGATTCAAAAGTTGGTAAAGCAATGGCAAAAGCTGGTAGTAAAAATAGGACAAAAGCCGCTAAAAATCTATTTTTGAACACTTAACTTAACCACTTTTTTGGTTCGAAATTTGAGATGTCATCACGTATGAAATTAAAACTGCACAATCAACGTTTATGAAAATAGCTATATAGCGCGTTGAAAATATAGCGTCCGCCGACAAACCAAATACATACAGGCCAAAGATATAAAGCGAATACAATTATTAACATATCAAACTCTAGTAGTATTTCTGAGCCTTTAACATAGCAATCACCTACAGGTGGGCAACCAATATTAGTCTTCAGTTGTTGCTCTAAGTTGTGGATTGCAATCGGAATATAACTCACACCGACCCACCATAAAAATTTAAGTAAAGATAAAATACATTTCATTTAAACTCCAAAATTATGCTTATGGCGCGGCCTGCACCGTTAAAGGCGCATTTGGTAATTGTCCAAACAGTTCAGGCGCATACATTGCCTCTACGCGCGTAGGTGGTAGATTAAATGTGCCAGGATTATTCAAGCGTATTGTGTATTCCACCCAGAAATGGCCTTTAGGTGCGTATTCATAATAAGCCCTGAAAAAGCTTAAACCGCGCTCCGTATAGTTTGGGTAGGCCATATTTTTTCCGTCATAGGCATTTTCATTTGATTGCGCAATAGCAGAATCACGCGCGGTATTGCCTAAAATGCTTGCCCCTGCTGGGATAGGGTCTGACAAAGCAACCCAACTCATGGCTTGACTACTATCAATGTCTAAACGCACTCTAGCCAAGTCGCCACGGCTCCATTTACCTGCTACTTTTTGCGCAATCGGCGTAATTAAGCGGGTAATTTTGTAGCCATTTTCTAGCGATTTGGCTGGTATTGCCGCGGTCACCAAGCTATTTACCCATGGTTTGCCTGTACCAACATGTTTCAAGCTAAATTGCTGTGGATTACTTTCGCGTGACCAAGGAAAATAAAGCGATGCAGCAACAGCTTCCTTGGCTCTAATCACAGGTGCGTTATTGACTGATGGTTTAGGCTGTTTAGTGACTATATTGCTAGCCCAATCCAACTCTTGTTTGTTAGCATCTAGCGCGGCAGTAGTAATACCTGTCACTGCTTCGCGCTCAAATACTAGCCCAAACTTTTGCAACGCTAACCTGCCCCAGGCGTTTGAAGTGGTTGTTTGCCAACGGCCTTTGTTTTGGCGCAATATGGCGCCGCGCAATAAAGCAGGCATGTCTGCTTGCCAAGCTGGGTTTTTCATCAGCAAGCTCACCAAGCGCGTTGCATTTACCTCACCATCTACCATTGCCCACCACCATACGTCTTGGTCTTCAGTGGTAAATACTAATCGGCCACCTACGTTTTGCAGACGATTGCGTAATTCGCGCTCAATTTGCTGCATGCGCTCATCACGGTTATCGGCTTTTGGTAGATGTGTATAGATTGCCAGCCAATCAATCAGAGTGGTGGTTGGCATTTGAATTGGCTTAAAATCAAAAGCGGTTAGCACGCGCGTATCGACATTACTTGTATAAGACAATGCCGCTAACACGTGAAGCCTGCGTTCTGCTAAATATTGATTGCTACCCCAATACCAAGTGCCCGCTGGCTGAATGCGGCCTTCTACAAAATCCAGCAAAGCTTGCTGCATTTTATTTTCAACTTCAATCGGCAGCTTAACATCGTTTTCGTAAGCCATCGTCAACACGTAAGCCGTCAATATTTCGCTGCCATTGGTCATGCCAGGAAAGTACTCTAAAAAGCCTTGGCTATCTTGGTAGCTGGATAAATTCGCCACAATATCGGCCCAGCGCGCTTTATCCTGCAAGCCTGTCGCAATCGACGTTTTTTGCTCTAAACAGCTGTAAGGATACTCTTTAAAATAACGCTCTATCCCCACCGTTTGGTCTGCAAGCTTGGCAGTCAATTGCACAGTCAAGCCGCCTTTTCCTGCAATCGCACCCTCTGGCAAGCCAGTTTCTACAGTGTAATCTTGGGTGAGTTGCATAAAATTAGCTTGCTGAACGGTGGCAGGTATTTTAGGCAATACCTTTTGCGTAAAGCGTAAGCGGTCTTGCACTTTACCTTTGCTATTCACGGCCTCAATTTGCCAAGGCATGCCATTAACAAATGTATCAGACGCATCATCTGTCACGCGTAATTGCCAAGCCAGTTCTTTCGCTTCACCTGCGGCCAGTTGAATGGATTGTGAGGCTAAATCCTGCGTGCCTGCCTTGCTATGCACGCGCAATTGCATTTTACTTTCGGTGGTATTGCGTAACATCAACATGGCGCGGTAAGCATCGCCCTCACGCACCATAGGCGGTAAACCAGAGGTGATTTGCAAATCTTGCGTGGCGCTGATTTCTGCTTCGCCCGTACCAAATAAATCGGCATTTACGTCTGCGATTGCCACTAGCTTAAAGGCGGTCAGCGAATCATTCAAAGGCACGGTAACCGTTGCAGATCCATTCTTATCCAGCTTCACGCGCGGGTTCCAATACAGCAATGTATCAAATAATTCACGCGCTTTTAGATCGCCACCACCGCCACCGCCCGCTGGCAGCGCTTTTTTACCAAAATGGCGTTTGCCGACGACCTGCATTTGCGCACTGGCCGTTTCCATTAAATAGGCACGCTGTTGCTGCATATCCTCTAATAAATTCCAGCTTGGGTTGCTATTGAGTTCTAGCAAAGCCTTATCGACTGCGGCCAAGACTACCTCACTACCAGCTGGTACCGGCTTGCCGTTTGGTAAGGTAACCTTGATAGTCACTTTTGCTTTTTCGCGCGGCTGATACGTTTTCTTATCACTACTTACGGCTACTTTGAGTTTAAAACCACTAGTCCCAACCGTTATTTTGCTTAAGCCAAATTTAAATGAAGGTCTTGCTAAATCTACCATCGCCGTAGGCGCTGGCACACCTTCTTTGTAGATGTTGTACCAATTGCTTGGGTTGCGCCAACCCCACTGAAAGAATGAATACCAGGGCACATCTGTTAGGCGTCCACGTACTGCTAGCACTGAGACAAATACATTAGGTCCCCAATTTTCCGCAATAGGTATTTCAATGGTGGCGTCTTTACGTTGCAAGGGTTGTACGTAAGTTTTTAAAATACCTTCACGCTCAACCGCGATTAGCGCAGTGGCATTATAAAACGGCGAATGTATTTGGAATCTTGCCTTTTCTCCTGGCTGGTATTCCCGCTTTTCTGGCACAACTTCCATACGGTCTTCATCGGTTTGCCCAAACCAGATATCACCACTTTCGCTGCTATAAAAGCCACTGCCTGCCAAACTAATGCCGCCTTGGCTATCTTTTACGCTGGCCACTAATTGAATATTGCCAAAGTCTTTAACAGCGACTTCACAATTAAAAAAGCCTTGTGCATTGGTTTTGCCTTCGCATAATTTGCCAAGCGGTTCTTTGTTATTGTCGGTTTCGTAGCTATAAAATCCGCCAATCACACGTTTGCGGTGTACATATTCCCAATGGCGCGTGCCATTGATTTTTACCAGCACATTGGCTTGCGGCTGACCTTGCGTGTTAAGCACCACCGCTTGAATTTTGTGTTTGCCTGTTAGCCCTGCCCAATCTTTTACTTGCAAACCTACAACCATATTGGCAGGCCAAATTTCTGCCGAACCATGAATGGTCTGAATTTCGCCATTGGGGTCTGTAAACGTCATTTCAGTCGCCACATGCGCAGGCTGGCTGACGGCTTTAATTGGAATATCGATGCTGCCAATGCCATGTGTATCCAGCGTGACTGGCGTTTTATCCGCCAACAATACATTCAGCGATTGCGGCTCTTGCTCGCTAAAACTAAATTCACTGTAGTTTTCAAAACGTGGATAGGCTTGTGTTAATAAAGCAGAAACGGTGACCTTTTGCCCACTTGCGCCGCCGCCATTTAAATACGCAAGCGATAAGTTAACAGGAATTTTTGCTCGATTTTTATGGTTAAGTACCATGTTGTTTTTGGCAGGTGCAACGCTACCTTTAAACGCGGGCAATCTAAATTCAGATACTTTAAATTGTGCCGTTTGTCGCCAACTGGAACCTACTTTGATATGGTAACTGCCAATATTGGCATCTTGCGGAATTTTCCATGTGCTGGTTGCCACGCCGCGCGCATCCCATTCAACCGGAATATCCAGCGTAAATTCACCACCAACCAATTCAATGGTGATATGGTCTGGTAAAGCCTGTTTTAAGTTTTGGGTATTGGGGTAAGCATAACCTTTGTAATTAGGCACGCGCGCAATATGTTTCATCGAAATCGTTTCGCCCGCGCGTAACAAGCTACGGTCGATAATGGTATGGATTTTAGGTGAATCAAGCTGGCTGTAGGTATCCACATTAAAGCGCCACGCCTCAATGCCGTTTTGCCAATTGGATCGCACAAAAGAAAAATCATTGCCCTTGGTTGCAGTGGCTACATAACTGTAACGGCTGCTGCAATTGCGCATTTCTGGCAACTCTTGCTCATATAGCGCGATACCTTGCGCGTCGGTTTTGGCCTGCCAAATGGGCGCGTTGTTGCAATCATACAAAGTCACATCTGCGTTGCTAACTGGCTTGCCTGTTGAAAGGGAAGTGACCCAAACCAAACTATTTTCACCACCTTTTTTAAAGTGCACCGCCATATCAGTGACTAGCGCGCGGGTGCGCACATACAAGGGTTTTGATTCACTTAACAGCGCAGTGCCTAATAATTTGCTTTCAATTTCTACCACATAAAACCCAGGTTTTTGCAGTGGAATCCCAATCACTTCAAATGCCTGTTTAGGGCTTAATTTGGGCAGATTAGCGGCTGGTTTATCTTTTAAGAATGACAGCTCACGTGGGTATAAATAGTCTATTCTGGTTTGATAATCTTCCTCTTCATAGCCTTCTACAGAGCGCTGCTTTAATTTGGCTTTATTAGGTACGATTTCTTTATATTGCTGCTCAAAAAGCCTCAACTCATCTTCAATTTCCAGCATTTCCGCAGGAATAGTAGTGCTTAAAACGCGCATGGCTACTTTGCTTTCTACATTGCGCAAAGTCACTGGCAACACGCCACCCTCTTTTAACTCTAAAATGCCAAAATCTGCCGAAAACTTAGCCAATGGCGGCAAGGCGCCCACTTTGGTTTTTAAAGGGAAGCTATTGGCATTGCTTAATACGCGCCCACTTAAATCGGTAAAATTGTTGGGTAGCTGAATATTAAAAGTGGTATTGGGATTAAATGGGCCTTTAAAAATAATCGTATCTAAATGATTTTGATTGATTAAGGCATTTTTTAAATAATACTGCTTGGCATTTTGTGCAATGAGTACTTTTTTGCGTTGCGGACTAACATCGCGCGGATATTGGATAGATTGCTGATTTACCAGCTTAATCTGCTCAGCCAGCTCTATGCTAATTTGGTCGCTAAATAGCAGCTTAATATCCGATAATGCAGAACAAGGCGCGTTTGGTTTTTCACGCTCGCAGGTGAGTTCAGCTCTAAAAGGCAGGCGGACCTTAAACTCTCTTTCTTCGTCTTGCAGAGTTTTGCCGCCTAACTCGCTTTCGATGCCCGTGCCCCAGACTAATTTGACTTTTGCGCCTGCAGGCAGCTTTTGCTGGCAATACAAGCCTACTGATTTGCGATTGGCTTCCGTTAACTTTTTCGCTAATTCTTTTAGTTGTTCGGGTGTTAACAACTTAACAGGAATGCGCTCGCCAACGCCTTCTACCTCACACCATGCATTTTTTAACACGCTGGCGGCTTTAACAGGTGCGCTGGTGTTGATTAAAAAGGTCTGATCCTCCTCAATGCTACTGTTTTCATAGGGTTCGATATGCGCAATCCAAGGGCCAGCGGTAAAAATTTCATAGCGCGGCAATCGATTGTTCACCACTTGAAATACTTGTTGATTCAAAGACTTAACCCTATTTTTAAGGGTAAAAATGCAACGCTCGCCCGATTCTAAATCGCGATTTAATCGATATTGCCACGTTTTGGTATCAGTCCAGCGGCCCTTGCCTTTAGCAGAACAATCTACCGTAAAAGGCGCTGGCGCATCAGTATCACCTAGCTTAACCATGTCTTCGCTAAAAACAGCTGTCGCTTGACCGGTAGTTTTAACTTGGCCCTGCGGCGAAAAATATTGCACATACACATTCGCCAAGCTGCTATTGATTAGGCTAAACCATATGATGATTAACAGACTAAATTGGGTGATTTTTTTGATAATCATTTGGTAGCAAAACCGATGATGGAATACGCATCATCATAGCGCAAGATATTGCATATTTACAGCACAAAAAAAGCACGCTTCAGTCTAAACTGAAAGCGTGCTAAAGGGGGCTAAAGCGTTTATATTCAGGTATTTTTTTCGTGGTTAATATCCTGCATAAATTTAAGCACTTTTGCGACGTGAACTAGCAACAATAAAGCCTAAACCAGCTAATAACATGGCATAAGTTTCTGGCTCTGGCACTGCTGCTGTTAATGCAACGTTATCTAACCATAATGCACTGGTTACGCCGTAGTCAGATAAATCAACCACACCAAAAGCCAAAGTCACAGATGAAGCAGCTGAAAATGTTTGGCTAAATACGCTGGCGCCTGTTGAAAAGTCGTAAGGTACTGATGGAATAAGTGCACTTTGCGCAGGCGCTAGCACTGAGATAACGCCGTTAATAGCGACAAATGCATAATCAGGTACCACACCTTCATTAGTAAAGAAGTTCCAGTTAAATGAAAGCGTATCGCCTGCATTGATTGAAATTGTTTGTGTTAGCAATGAACCTTCAAAAGCAAAATCTGGTGTATCTAAATCACCTGCATTTAAACCTGCAAATGCTTCAAAACCACCTGAAGCAATATCATAAGCTGATATACCAGAAGCATTAAAAGTACCTACCTCTTCTGGAAAGTCATCATCAAATAAAGATGCTGTAGTTAAAAATGCACCACCTGATTGTGTAGTGACATCACCTAATGTATTCCAGCCAGCTAAACTGTTGCCAGAAAAACCGCCATTAGTAACTGCGGCCATTGCGCTACCTGCAAAAATCAAACCCACTGTTGCTGCGGTTAAGCTGACTTTTAAAGCTAATTGTTGAACTTTCATTTGAAAAACCCTTTTCATTTAAATGGTTAAAACTGTCGTTTGTTAAAAATAGTTAATGGCTTATTTTGATTAAAAGCTAAAGTCACGCGCTAGCACAACTTGTTTAGCTGTTAAGCCTTTCAATGTTACTAATGGGCGGAACACTGCCGGGCCTGTTGTGCCGTCTGTATCAATTTGCACGCTAGCACCACCAGAAACATCAACTACGCGCACATAGCCCGCTATTGGTTGATTACCGCTATAACCAACACTTGCTAACAAAGCGCTTAAGTTAAGCGTATCTGCGTAAGGCGTGAAATCAGTAATAGTGTCGCCTGCATCACGTGTAGATGTGTATACAAACGTATCACCACCTGCGCCACCTGTTAAGATATCGGCACTTGCGCCACCTGTGATGGTGTCATTGCCACTGGTACCCACTAATGTATCGCGACCTGCTGTGCCGTTTCTTGCAACACCTGTCGTAGTCACTGCAATCGCGCTGTCAATCAAACGGCCTTGTGTGTCGTATTGATTCTCTAAACCGTAAGCATTTACTGTGATTTCATCGCCATCTGCTGCATCAATACGGCCTAAACCGCCTGCTGCTTTTGGTGTTTGAATAAAGTTAGCTAAAGCTTCCTGGTAAGTAATGGTGAATGGGCTATTCTCAAAAACCACATTATTGAAAGCAAATGGGAAGCCATCGCCGCCGTTAGCCGTAAAGTCAATAGTAGCAAATGAGAATGTGCGCGTTGTGTTAACCACTACACCGCCATCAACTAACACTGTGCCATCATCTAACACAACACGTTGCACACGGTTACCAGTGCCTACAGATGCTGCAACAGCGGCTGAGTTACGTGGTGTGTTAGTGCTGTTGTAAGTGACTTTAATGCCTGACACTTGCGCAAAACGACCATTTTCAAGGCCGAATGGACTAGTTGTTGCAACAGAATGCTCTAATAAATCTTTAAGTTGCGCTGCGTTCATCACTGGTGCGCGTTTCACTAAATTGGTAAACGGTAAAATATTGAATGTATCGCCTACTGAAACATTACCTGCTACCGCAACGCTGGTGCGAATACCACCACTGTTTTGAATCGCTACATCTGCGTTACCAGCAAAGCGCATTGCATCAGCCACCAAATTACCAAGGTTAGTTTCAGCATTACGAACACCTGCTGGGAAAGTACATGGTGTTGGCGTACAAGCGGATGTTCTAGCACCATTTAATCGTGTAGCAGTAGTGCCAATGATTTGTGCGTTTAGTGCAGCAATATAGTTACTCACTGGTGCAACAACTTGCGCGTTAATGGCTGCGTTACCAGTTACGCGGTCAGCATCGGCAGTGGCGCCAGTTACACGAATCATACGTGTGCTATCAATGCTGGTTAAAGCGCCAGTTTCATCATTGACGGTTAAATTTACTTCGCCTACATAACGGTTACCAAAGTGGCTTGTTAATACGGGTACTTGTTTGCCATCTAAGCTAGTTGCAAACACTGGATGTGTGTTGTAAGTTGGGGCAATGCCACTCACTGCTGTGCCGATAATCAAATCGTCTGGGTCAGCCATTAATTCGTGACCGCCACCAGAAACCACTAAATCGACGCCTGTTAAAGCTGGCACGACGATGCTGATTTCATTAGCCGCGTTTTGTAAATGGCTCATCAAAATAATGGTATTAACGCCTTCACTGTTACGTAAACGATCTACTTCAGCTTGTACAAGGCTAGCTAATGCTAGCAAGTTTTGTTGCTCAGTATTTGCAGCGCTAAAGTTGATTAAGTTAACAGCGCCTGGTGAAGAAATGCTTGGCAACAATGGCGTTGTAGCACCGATAATGCCGATTTTTTTACCGCCAGTAGTCGTAATAATTTTAGATGGTGCAACTAAACCAGCCGTTTTTAACGCGCTAAATTCAGGTGTTGCATCAAAATTTAAGTTAAGCGATAAATACGTTGTATTTGAAACGGCAGCGAAACGCGCAGCTGTTGTTGGGCCTACATCAAACTCGTGGTTGCCAAAAGTAGTGGCATCAAAACCAATTTGGCGCATTGCAATGCTGTCGTAGAAATCTTGCCCGCCATCTGGGTGCGAATTAACCAAATTAACCAAGCTGGCTGTAAAACGTGGGCCTGGTAAGAATGCATCACCTGCGTTTAGTTTAATAACCGTTCTACCCGCTGCCATTGCTGAAGCTTGTGCATTTGTAATCACAGTCGCTAGGCGGTCAATACCACCGTAAAAAGAAAGGGCTTGTGAAGTGTTGTCGCGCAAATTGCCTTGTGCAGATAACAACCAGCTTTCTTGATCGCCTACATGCAATACAGTGACTTGCTCCGCCAATACTGGTGCAGAGACAAACATCGCCGCCACCAACAGTGATAAATGTTTCATTTTCAACATGATTTTTCCTAAAGTTTGAGTAGAGTTTTAATTAAAGTAAACACATCAATACGCGTGAAATATTTGCTACCGTTTTTTAGTTAACTTTGAGCATTAACCAAATTACATTGCGCACTATTCTTTTTTGTTAAGATGTACTTTAGCGATTAAATATTGCGTTAAAACTGATGATCATGAACCGAACGGACTAGTCTTTTGTAGGCATTTATGACGCATAAAATTAAAAGGCTCTCACTTGTGGTGAGAGCCTTTTATTAGCTGGATTTGACCTAATGGGTGACTAGGAAAAAGCGCGATAAAAATGGATTAAACTGATTGACGACGACGTGATGCAAAGCCAACAAAACCTAAACCAGCCACTAATAATGCATAGCTTTCTGGTTCTGGCACGGCCGCAACAGCAGCGCCTGAAACGGTTACTGCATCAAAGCGCCATGTACCTCCAGCGTAATTGCTGGTTGGGTTAGACGCCAAATAGCCGGCTGTTGTTGGTGCAAAAGCTGCCACAACACGAAAAGAAAAACTCGCGTTGTTATCGGCACCTGCAATTGATGACAAATCAACTGAACGGTTAAACCATGCATCACCTACATTGCCATCAAATAGCGCAAAGTCTGTAAAGTTAGTGCCATCTATTGAATACTGAAACTGCTCATAGCGAGAGCTTGTGTTGCTGTGACGTAAATCATAGCTCACTGTAATATCTGAAAAACCAACTGTACTGACATTGTATTGCACGCCTCTTAATTGATTTTGCGCGCCTTGTGCTGCATAGGTGGTTGTTTGAAAACCAGTATTATCTGATGCTGTATCGCTAGAGCCAACACCGCTGTTAAAACCAGTGGTTGTTACACCGTTTAACAGGCTGATTACGCCAGCACCAATATTTGGCGTTAAAGTTCCTGTTGAGGTGCTTGTATCTGCTGGTACAGAGTTAAAGTTCCATTGTGTAATGGTATCTGCGTTTGCACTGCCTGCAGCCATTAAGGCTGCAGCTATTACTAACTGCTTCATCATGATAAAACTCCCAAAAATTGAATAATTAAAAAATACTTAACACATAAAATCACTTAAATTTTTACTACTTAAACTGCTACCAAACAAAATTTCTTGTTGTTTCTAAAGCGGTTGTTGATATGTTTTTCAACAAAGCAATCGGGCGATACACCGCTGGGCCGCTGCCATCCACATCAATCTGCACACTTACGCCACCTGTTACATTCACTAATCTTGCATAGCCATCAGCAAATGGATTACTGCCTGTGTAGCCAACCGCAGTCAGCAATAAGCTCAAGTCAATACGATCTGAAGCTGGTGCAAAGTCGTTCACGGTGTCTGTTGCATCGCGCATATTTTGGTACACCAACACATCATTGCCTGCGCCCGTCGTAATCGTGTCTGCTCCCTCACCACCATTAATTACATCATCCCCTGCTGTGCCAGTAATCGTGTCACGACTTTTGCTGCCATTAATGGTTTTTTGTAGATTCAAGCCAATAATCACCGGATCGTGATCAGAGGCGCGGTATGGGCCTGGTGTGTACAAATCTTGCGGTTTAAATTCAGTGTTGTAATCAATCACTGATGGCTCATCCGCATTGATATGCCATTGGTTTGCGCCGGTAATTTGGTTGCTCATGCTTGCGCTTACTAAACCATGATCTAAATAACCAGATTCACCATCAAACACAAAAGAATAACCAGCTTGACCATCAAAGCGCGCAATTAAGTCATCAAAACCGTTATCACTCAGTAATAGAATTGGATCTTCTTTACCGTAAGCATTTAGGTCACCAATAATCAACACATCGCTATCATTAGCCGCTGCTACTACTTGCGGAATAAAGCTAGTTGCTAATTGGCTGGCTTGCGCTAAACGTTGTGCGTTAAAACAACCTTGACCATCGTTTTGATCTAAGTCTGCCCCACTAGCGCCGCCACAGCCTTTTGATTTAAAGTGGTTCACAATCACTGAGAATTTTTCACCGTTAGCCACTGCAAAGGTTTGTGCAAGCGTTGGGCGGCTATTAATACTGTCTAAATCTGACAAAGCTGCATTTACAAGCGACACACGCGCTGGCTTGTAAATTAGTGCAAGCGCAATCGCATCTGTACCTAAGCCTGCAAGTGGATCTGCAACTCTTGCATAAGTATTTGCACCCATTTTTGCGTTTAAAGCATCCACTAAGTTTTGTGCAGCCACGCCACCATTGTTTTGAATTTCCATCAAACCAACAATATCGGCATTAATGGCAGCAATCGCGTTAACAATTTTTTCACGTTGACGATTAAACTCGACTAAGTTGTTAGCACCACGGCAATTGCCAGCTGTTACGCTCCCGCCTAAAGAACAACCTTGGCCAGTTTGACCGTTAACATTAGTGCCATCTACAAACGTAGTGAAATAATTTAACACGTTAAAACTAGCTACTTTTAGATTGCCACCTACCGCATCTGGGGCAGCAGTACGCGCATTTACACGCTCAAAAACTGGAGTAATAGTTGGGAAAATGCGGTAATCACGTGGGCCTGGATTAGTTGCTGTAATTAAACCGTGATCAATCACACCAGTAATCGTTTGTGCTACATCGCCAGCACGCAAGGTGTTATCCAAGCCAATGAATGGAATTGGGTTTGGATTTTGTGCGCTGCTACCATCATCCAAAGTCAGGCGATGACGTAGGTTTGCATCGGTTAATGCAAGTGCTTCTGCACTATTTGCAGCAAAAATATTAGTTGGTTTAATTAGACGACCATTTGCAGACAAACTCACTTGACCGAAACGACCTTGAAAGAAGTTTTGTGAAGCAGTCATAGGCGTTGTAATGCGTACCAACATACCTTCAATGGCTTCTAAATCGCCCTCAACTTGCTCTGGCAAACTAATATCAAGTGGCGTAACAGCGTTATTTGTACTTAATACTTGAATATTGCTAGCGCCAGATAACTGCGTCACCGTGTTAAATTCGCTTACGTTTGCGTTTAAACGAATTTTATCGCCAACGTTTACGCTTGCCAGTGCTGCACTGCCAAATACAAAAATACCATCTGAAGTTAATGGGTTATTGTCACCTGTTTCATCTTGCAGATAAAAACCACTTAAGCCTGCAAATTTGGCTGTGACAATACCCTCAGTTACCACACTGCTACCGTTAACTGGGCTAACTGACGCAACACCTAATGCGCTGCCTTGAATATCGTAAATACGAGTGACTGATGCTGCCGCTTGCACACTTACATTCACAGTACAGCTAGCATTTTGCGCATCGTTGTTGGTAAAGCGAACCGTTACCTCGTAATTGCCAACAGCTAAGCTATTGGCAGCATTTAGATTAATACTAGCCGATTGCCCTACACTTGTAGCTGCTGTAATCGTACCCAATTCTAAACCTGCTAATGCCGCACTGATTTGAATTGCGTTATTCACAACACCATCAGAGTCCGTTGCAGTTAAGGTGACTGAACCAGCCGAGCCCACTGTTAAATTTAATGCAGGACAGCTGGCAATAATCGGTTGATTAATCGGCCCACTGCCACCGCAAGGCGCTAGCGGTGAGCTGCTATTGCGTGGCGCGGGAGTATCAACGCTGAAATCGGCACTATTATTATTGCTATCAGTGCAGCCATTAACTGCACGAAATAGCGCCGTTGTAGATGTTAATACTGGCGCAGCCACAGCTTCAAAATAGTTTGAATTGCCATAACCGACTAAATCTACAATTTGTGCGGTTTGTGCGGTATTGCAAGGCGTTGAGCCGCCGTTACAAGCTAAACCTGTGCTGGTATTGACTAAAACTACTTTGCCATTAGTGCCGCTTAGATTTGTGGTGCCATTTGCATCTACGCTGGGCAAGGCAGCACCTGCTGCTACTGTATTTAAACCAACTAAGTAATATTGACCAGCTTGTAAAGTGCCATTTAAAGCAGTGACGCCATTGGCAGAAAATAGCCCAGTGCCTGTTGCGCTAGAGTATTGAATCGACCAGCCTGAAATACTGACTGGCGCATTGGATGCGTTAAATATCTCAACATAATCGCGGTTAAATGTGCTGCCGTTGCCGCCATATAATTGGCTAATTACCACACCGCTATCAGACGCAACAGCCGTATTCATCATCGCGACTGAGACTAAAGCGAGTGCCACACTACTTGCAGTTTTAAATAAATTTTTCACTGTCATCACTTTTCATTGAAATTAAAATTAAGCAAAAAGCCGTTTTAGCAGCTTTAACATGCGAACACTTTAACAACTAAAAATAAGTGAAAAATTAAGATTGGGTGTTACGGAGTAGTCCGATTAGACTAGTTTTAATGATGAAAGATTAAGTAAAAATGAATTAATACAAGAGCTATGTTTGTGATGATGTACGACGATTATTAACTAGCAAGCTTCTTGCTAATTCGCTACTGGGCTGATAGCGCAGATATAAAGTCTGTGACAAATGTTAATGGGCTAGTATTAAGCCTCTAAAGTGCTTAACGATTCGCTGATGGTAACTGCATCTAAATCGGCATCAATACCTAAGCTAAAATTAAAGATATTCAGATTATCAATCATTACATCAACACAATTGACGAGTTGCATGACTTTACCGAGCATATTCATTGTCATCACCTTTAAAGATTGATTGTAAAGGTTGGACTATGCCTACTAATTATGTCAAAAATGTTTAAAAATTAAGACAGTTTTATGGCTTTTTAATGGGTTAAGTATTGGCTGTCTGCATAAACCTAAACTTCATGCTGTCTAAATTCAGCTCATTCAAAATACTGGCTAAGCGAGCCTGCGCATTTTTTCGCGGCTGGCCTGTATATTTGGCAATAATCAGCTCATTTTTCATGGAATGTTCCCAGCCAACCAACTCTGTCACCGTCACTTGGTAACCCGCTGCTTCAAGCTGCAAGCAGCGCAATACATTGGTGATTTGGCTACCAAATTCACGTGTATGAATGGGATGGCGCCAAATCTCTGATAGCGCAGTTTTGCCAAAACTTTCAACTTTATGCTGGCGTAAAGCCTCTGCCACTTCTGCCTGACAGCAAGGCACTAGGACCATAAATTGCGCTTTCTTTTGCAAGCCAAATTGAATCGCATCATCGGTTGCAGTATTGCATGCATGCAGCGCTGTCACAATATCCACTTGGCTGGGCAGCGCGTTTGAATGAATAGACTCTTCAACCGTTAAATGCTGAAATTGCATGCGGTTAAAGCCACATTCAGTTGCCAACAAAGTAGACTTCTCAATCAATTCTGCACGATTTTCAATGCCAATTACCTGCCCTGATGCATGCTGTTTCAATAACAAATCGTACAAAATAAAACCCAAGTACGATTTACCCGCTCCATGGTCTACCAAAGTGGGGTTAGGATTGCTGGCGAATAACGAATTTAACAGCGGCTCAATAAAATTCACCAAGTGATACACTTGTTTTAATTTACGGCGGCTATCTTGATTAAGCTTGCCATCCACCGTGAGTATATGTAGCGCTTTTAGCAGCGTGATGGATTGGTTGGGCTTTAATATAGATTGTAGGTTGTCAACATTTTGCATATGCGTATTTTAATGCAAAATTTTACAACGACTATTTTTATTACCTGTCGTAGACAAATTAAAAATGACTGCGTTTTGATGGTTAAGGGAGCGCTATTTATCCTGATAAAACTTTAATACTAAAAGGAGTTAACATGAAAAATGCAATCATCATTAGCACAACCGTATTCAGTTTATTTTTATCTGCAAGTGTAATGGCAGAAGACGCCAACAATATTGGGCTTGACGACCGCGGCGATCGTATTGAAAATCGTCTGGATAACAAAGGCGACCGTATTGAAAACCGTTTAGATAACAAGGGCGACCGTATTGAAGACCGCTTGGATAATCGCGCTGACAAAGCCAGCGCTAACGGCAACGAAGTGCGTTCAAACCGATTAGAAAATAAGGGTGACCGCATTGACCAACGTTTAGATAAACGTGGCGACCGTGCCGATAATCGCTTAGACCGCAAAGGCGAGCGCATTAATAATCGTTTAGATAATCGTGCATCAAAACGTGCAGCACGTCGCAACTAATTATTGATATAGGCGTGGCCAGCAGCTTAATGCAAACTTTTTTAGCCAGTGTTGAAGGCCGCGCTTTTTCGATGGCGCAATACGCTACGGGCAACCGTGACGACGCGCTGGATATTGTGCAAGATGCCATGATGAAATTGGTGCAAAAATATAGCGCGCATCCAGCAGAGCAATGGAAACCGCTGTTTTACAGCATTCTGCAAACGCGCATTTTAGATTGGCACAGGCGGCAAAGCGTACGCAATCGTGTAAGAGGTTGGCTGCATTGGGATGAAGACGATGAAACTGAAGACCCGCTATCGCAGTTTCCAGCAGCGCTATCCAGCGCACCAGATATACAAATGCAAGATGAACAATTTATGCAAAAACTGAATACTGAATTACGCGCATTACCGCTACGCCAGCAGCAAGTATTTTTGCTACGCGTTTGGGAAGGCTTTGATATTGCCGAAACCGCAGCCGCTATGCAATGTTCGGAAAGTAGTGTTAAAACACATTATTCGCGCGCGCTAGAAAAGTTGCGCAAACAACTAGACGCGCACAATTAAGAGGTTCATTAATCATGCAAAACGCCCCATTTGAGCAAAAAGTTAAAGCTAGCCTTGATAGCAATTTGCAACAGCTCGATTTTGACACACGTCAGCAACTGGCAAGTAGGCGCCAGCAAGCTTTAACAAAGCCCACTATTAAATGGCTACAAGCCAGCTATTGGATGCCTGCTGGCTCACTCGCACTGTGTTCATTATTTGCAGCAATCATGTTATTTAACCCAAATAATAGCGATAAAACCTCAAATCAAGACCAAATAGCGGTTTTTGAATTGCTGGATAATGCAGAAGAATTAGACGTGATAACCGACCCAGACTTTTATGCATGGTTAGACGAAACACTGGCTGAGGATGAAAAAATTGCAAGCTAGATTACTATTAACGATTGTTTTGCTAATTGTCCCGCATGCTTTTGCAGCAGAGGCAGAATTGCCGCTAGATTTAATTGAGATGCTGGGCGAACTAGATGATGAAGACAACGCATCGTTAGCAGATGCGATATCAGAAATAGAATCGAATAGCAGCAAAGAAAAGCCACAGATTACGGAGTTAAAAAATGAAAAGTGACACTTTATTTAAACGATACATTCACTTATGTATAGGCTTGTTTGGCTTGATGGTTGCGATTTTTATCAGCGCTAGCGCTCATGCCGAGGGTATTGCTTGGGAAAGCTTAAGTAGCAAGCAACAACAAACCTTAAGCAGCATGAAAGATCGCTGGAATACACTACCACCAAAACGCCAAGAAAATTTAAGCAAAGGCGCTAGCAAATGGGCGGCAATGAACCCAGAACAACGTGAACAAACGCACGAAAAACTGAACCGCTTTAAAAACTTATCGCCAGAACAAAAAACCTTGGTGAAAGAGCGCATGCGCCAATTTAAACAATTACCGCCAGAAAAACGCAAAGCCTTGCGCGAACGCTGGAAAAATATGGACCCTGAGAAAAAAGCCAAATTTCGCGAGCGCGTTAAAAATATGAGCCCAGAACAACGCAAAGAAATGCGCGAAAAAATACAAGAAAGAAGAAAAAATCGTTAAAAACAATAGCGGTGCATAGCAATGTGCACCGCTATTAGAGGCTTAATTAAATTAAGTTAATTAAAGCTAAAGTAAACCGTTGCAGCCAAAACATGATTCATGGCATCTTCGTTACGACGATTCACATATTGATTTAAATAACCAAATTCAACCAAAGTTTGATTGCTTGCTTTCCAAGCCATGCCTGCAAATAAACGATTTTGGTCAAAACCAGAGCGCGCGCCATAATCGGTTTCATTCAAATTAAGATGATACTCATCAAACAATAGCGTGCTTAAATTAGGATAGTTTTCAATCGGAAAGTTAAGCGTTAAACGCTGACGTATTTTATAGCCAGTGTCGCTTGCACCTTCAAAATTGCGTTGCTCAAAACGCGTCATGCTTCTAACACGCACGCCATTAATTGGCTCAAATTCGTGTAACAGTTGCTGCCAATAGCGGTGCTCGCTTTCAATAACGGGGCTGCTTGTGTAGGTGCGTGCATAAACATAACCCAGCCATACGCTTGTTTTAGACGCTATCGCATAATACATCGCTGGCCTAAAAAAGAATTGATCGCGCTCCTTTAGCTCCTCACGTAAACGCGGTTGCACTTCAACATACCAGCGTAGTTTATCTATGCTAGTTGACCCATTCGCCTGCAAATTAATCCAAGCGCGGCCGTCTTCTTCAACCGCACTAGCATTTAGTGATTGAACAATAGTCATAAATGCCAGCAACAATAAGATAATTACTTTTCTATTCTGTATCAATTCAATAACGCCTTTGTAATATAGGTAAATTTTTTGAAAACATAATAATCCATTTGGGCTAACTTTTACTTTTACATTCAAAACATTATTTCAATAGTTGATGACTAAGCAATGAGTGCCAAAAAAAGCTCATGTTTTAAGCCCTAACTGACTGTTAACAGATAAGCAATCTCTTTAATCAGCTAGCCACCTAATAGATGTTAAAATGCGTATGAATTTTAAAGTAAGGATTTCGTTTAATCATCAATGATGACTTATCAAATGATGGCTTATCAAATCATTACTATGCGACAAGCCTAGGCAGTAATATTTTTTGATGGCCGAACACAAACTCTTTTGTGCCTAGAAAAACTAAAAGGCCTAAGCAAGACGAGGCGCGCGATAGTTTTGATTGCGCGGCCTATGGTTATACGTAAGCTATCAAAACTATCGCGCAACAAAGTATTGCGACGGACTTTTAATTTTTAAGGTACAAAATGGCAATTCAGTGGTACCCGGGGCATATGACCCAAGCCCGCAAAAAAGCGGAAGAAACCATGGAATTTACCGACATGGTGATTGAGGTTTTAGATGCACGCGTGCCTGAAGCTTCGCATAATCCTGTGATTAACGAAATGCGTTTGTTCCGCCAGCGCCCAAATTTAAAAATTCTTAATAAAGCTGATTTAGCCGACCCTAAAGCCACTGAAGCTTGGCTCAATTATTTTAATAACCTTCCCAATACCAAAGCGGTTGCGCTTAGCTGCAAAAAGGCGGGCGATGCTAAAAAAATTGTGGCGCACTGCCGCAAGCTCACGCCGCACCGCGGCACCCATTTAAAGCCTTTACGTGCTTTAATTATGGGCATTCCAAACGTTGGTAAATCTACTTTAATGAATGCCCTACTCAATCGCCGCGTGGCAAAAGTAGGTGATGAACCAGCCGTAACTAAAAGCCAACAACGCTTTGAAATTGATGCTACTTTTAGCATTACGGATACACCCGGCATGATGTGGCCGAAAATAGCATATGAATCAGATGGTTATATGTTAGCAGCCAGCCATGCCATTGGTCGTAATGCGGTAATTGATGAGGATGTGGCGGTTTTTTTGGCCGATAATTTATTGAAAACATATCCCGATTTAATCAATGCGCGCTATAAATTAGACGCAATGAAAATTGATGTAACGCAAATAGATGGTGTAGATTTATTAGAAGCCATCGCCAAACGCCGTAGCTATAAACGCCATGATAGCTTGTGGGACATGGAAAAAACTGCGGTGGCTTTTCTGACCGATTATCGCAGCGGTGCCATAGGTCGAGTTAGCCTAGAAACACCATTAAGCCGTCAAGCAATGATGCAAGCCAACTTGCCAGTGATTGCTGAAACTATTGAAACCGAATTAGCGCCTGAAACTTTAGCGGATGATTTAAGTTAGCAATTAAATGCAGGCTTGTTTATGCGATTGATATACTCGAGCCATACACTCTGATTGCATCTCAATTTGAAAGCACTTCACATGCAAAAACAGATTCTGCCTTTACTCTGCATATCAGTTTTGCTAACACTTGTGACCGTCATCAGTTTTCAGTTCTTTAACGCATTAAGTATTACTGGCGTTACCCTTTTAAATCTTTTGGTGGTAATAACGGCCGCTTATTGGTGCGATTTCTTAATTGCCGTAGTCACTGCTTTTTTAGCATTTTTATGCATTAACTATTTCTTTATTGAGCCCCGTTACACTTTTGAAGTGGCGCATCTTCAATCTTGGGTTGTTTTAGGCTGTTTTTTAATCGTGTCTATTATCATCAGCTCACTGGTTAAGCAATTAAAATATCAAACGGAACAGTCATTAACCGCTAAACAACACGCACAATTCGCCAGAATGTTAGCCGAAAAATTAGCACTTTCCAACGATGTGCAGCAATTATTGCAAGACACTTGCAACTTGTTGCAAGCAGAGTTTAATCGCCCATTTTGTGTCGCCAGCTTTAAAGATAAGCAATACTCGCTTAGCGTGACTGATTTTACAATGCCCAACGCACGCCTATTTGAATGGGTTTCGGCTAACGGCAAGGCGATTAGTCCTTATACTGATTACTGGACTGAGCTAATCACGCCTACTAAACAATGGTTAATACCTTTTAGCCGCGTGCCGAGTACAGACCCCATTTTGGTAATGGATAAAATAAACGATGAAGATACGGAAGAAAAATTTTCAGCAATAAAATCCTGTGTAGACCAAATTTCACAAGCGTATCAACGCCTGATACAAAGCGATATAGCTAAAAAAGCGGAATTAGTCGCACAAGAAGAAGCGATTCAAAGCGCTTTGCTGGCGTCTATTTCGCATGATATGCGCACACCACTTACCTCCATTTTAGGTGCAGCGACCACACTGCAACAGGTCGATTTAACGCCTGAGCAAGCCAAGCATTTAAACAATTTAATCGCTTCGCAAGCGCGTTATTTGGCCGACACTACTGAAAATATTCTCTCTCTCATTCGCCTAGAATCCAATCAAACCAGCCAAATTGCGATGGATTGGCAATCGCCAGAAGAGTTGATTGGTATCGTCACCGCTTTGTATCAAAGTCGCGGTGAATCACTGAATCTGCTTGTAAATATATCTGATGCTGAGTTGTTGATTGAAGGTAATGCCAATTTATTGGTGCAAGCTTTAGTTAACCTGATTGATAACGCAAAACAGATTCACACTAGCACTGAGCCTATTTTAATTGAGGTAATTCGAGAGAGTCATTTTATGAACATCTGCATAAATGATAGAGGGCCTGGCTTTGATGCTGGCTTTAGTGCAGATAAAATTAAAAAATTCTCATCTACTAAAGGCAAAGGATTTGGCTTGGGCTTATCGATTGTGCAAGCAATCGTTAGTTTGCATCAAGGCTTGCTGTCGTTTAGGCAAAGGCCAGGTGGTGGCGCTTGTGTCGTTTTAAGCTTTCCCGCATCCGTCATAGCGACTGATTCAAAGCATGTCTGATAAAAGTCTAATACTCATGATTGAAGATGACGTGCAGATTAGTCAGTTCCTGCAATCTAGTCTCAAAGCAAACGGCTACCTAAGTACTTGTGCCCGTTCACTGTTAGAAGGGAAGCAACTTTTTAGCGCACAGAAACCCGCGCTGATTATTTTAGATTTAAATTTACCTGATGGTGATGGCCGCGATTTTATCGCACAGGTACGAAACCACTCAGATATTCCAATTTTAGTACTGTCTGCGCGTCAATCAGAGCAAGAAAAAGTGGCTTGTTTTGATTTGGGTGCCGATGATTATTTAGCCAAGCCATTTGGTATTAATGAGCTGCTTGCCCGCGTTAAAGTATCTTTAAAACGCACCGCCATGATGTCACTGCGTGATGATATTTTTAATGTAGAAGATTTAACCATAGACCAAGCCAATACTAGTGTCTTATTGAATCAGCAACCTGTTCACTTAACGCCAATTGAGCTTAAATTATTGCTGGTTTTGGTACAAAAGCCTGGCAAAGTGTTTACGCACAGGCAATTACTCAGCGCTGTTTGGGGTGCAGAATATGTGGATGACACGCATTATTTGCGCATTCATATGGGCAGATTGCGCGCGCGACTTGAAAAAAATTCCGCTGCGCCGCGCTATATCTTAACTGAGGCAGGCATTGGTTACAGGCTAGCCGCCAGCTAAATCTAATTCTTTGCGCATGTTTATGCGATTGATATACGCCTGCTGATTAAATCATCTTGTCATTATTCCTTAGGGGTTTTCAATCATCATGCGCACACACGCAGCCAGCAATCCTATTCAATCTAAAAGTGTTGCCGCGCTTACACTAGGCGCTATCGGCGTGGTTTATGGCGACATTGGCACTAGCCCGCTGTATACCGTTAAAGAAATATTCAGCGAATCGACCGGCATCGCACTCACCCATGCCAATATTATTGGCGCGATTTCTGCCGTATTTTGGGCATTAATGCTGGTGGTCACGCTTAAATATGTTGTTCTAGTATTACGTGCAGATAATCGTGGCGAAGGCGGTGTAATGGCCTTATTAGCACTGGCTGTTTCAACCGCTGCCGCTGCACCTTTGCGCAAAAAAGTTTTACTCGCACTGGGTGTATTTGGGGCGGCACTGTTTTATGGCGATAGTATTTTAACGCCTGCGATTTCCGTCTTATCCGCCGTAGAAGGTTTGGGGCTGATTGCACCTAGCTTGACGAGCTACGTCATGCCGATTTCGATTGCCATTTTGATTGCACTGTTTATGTTTCAGAAATTTGGTACTGAGATAGTAGGTAAGTTTTTTGGGCCAATCATTATTGTATGGTTTGCCACATTAGGCGCTGTAGGTGTCTCGCATATCATACATAACCCTGAAATATTACAAGCACTTAACCCATTTTTTGCCTTGAATTTTTTAGCTGATCGCGGCGCTGGCGTGTTTTTAGCTGTAGGCGCAGTGGTGCTGGCGATAACTGGGGCTGAAGCGCTATATGCGGATATGGGACATTTTGGAAAACCTGCTATTCGTATTGCTTGGACAGGTCTAGTGTTGCCAGGCTTGGCGCTTAATTATCTCGGTCAAGGCGCGCTGCTTTTATCAAATCCAGCCGCTGTCAGCAATCCTTTCTATTTATCTTTTCCAGCAGAGCTGTTAATTCCTGCCGTGATATTGGCCACGATGGCCACTATTATTGCATCGCAAGCCGTGATTTCTGGCGCTTATTCCATCACGCAACAAGCCATACAGCTGGGATTTTTACCTAGAATGCACATCACGCATACTTCGGCTAGCGAATCAGGCCAAATCTATATTCCTACCATTAATTGGTTATTATTAATTGCTGTTGTCATCACAACGATTGCCTTTCAAAACTCCTCTGCCATTGCAGCCGCCTACGGCATCGCAGTCACAGGTACCATGCTCATCACCACTATTCTCACTTTCTTTGTGTTGCGCCACAGCTGGAAATACCCGTTATGGCTAGCTTTAAGTGCCACCAGCCTATTCATCTTGTTGGATTTAATGTTACTGGCATCATGCTCTGTGAAATTTTTTAAAGGTGGCTGGTTTCCACTAGCGCTTGGTATAGGCTTGGTGATTATCATGTGGACTTGGAAACAAGGGCGCGAAATTTTATTGCAGCACATTCATGAAAGAGACCCGAAATTACAAGATTTTGTCACCAGTATTCATGTTAACAATATGGATAGCGGTAAAAGAGTTAGAGTTGAGCGCACCGCTGTATTTTTATGCGCAAACCAAGATACGGTGCCACAAGCGCTCATGCACAACCTCAAGCATAACCAAGTTTTACATCAATCCAACTTAATCTTAACGGTAACATTTGCTGATATTCCGGTAGTAGAACAAAATCAGCGCATCATCATTAAAGAAATAGGTGCTGGCTTTTGGCAAGTTAGGCTTAACTATGGCTTTATGGAATCGCCTGACATTCCAACAGCTCTGGCTGATTGTCATATTGAAGACATTAGCATTGACCCATTTACGACCTCCTATTTTATCAGCCGAGAAACAATTATCTCTAGCCCTAATCCGTCTAGAAAAGGTGCGAAAATGCCCAAGTGGCGGGATAGTTTATTTGCAGCGATGTCCCGCAACGCAGGCAGCGTGGTGACTTACTTCAAACTTCCCAGCAATAGCGTGATTGAGTTAGGCACAAGAATAGATATATAAAACACCATTAAATTGAGATGTTGCTGACTCTTATTCACAGCAACATCTCATCATCATAAGGCTTTGTAGATGACTAATGACATTGATTCATAGAAATTTCAGCTTGGCTGCAAACGCCCTCTCCACCCTTTTGAATACTGTCTTTTAAGCTTTTCCAACTAAAGTTATTTTTGACTGGCTCATCTGTAGGTGTTGGGTTTTTGTTTGTTGACTCGTCTGAGTTTGTCGCTAACTTTGATTGTTGCTGAGCTTCTGATTTGGCTGGAACGTAATCTGGTGGCAAGTTATCGATTAATTTTACATCAGCTTTCTTGGCAGTTTTCTTTGCAGACTTTTGCTTAACAGAAGGTTGAGCTGGTTGTGCATCAAAACCCGAATTCGTCTCAATTGTTTCATTTGGCAGCAATTGCAGACTGTCTGGTAAAATTGATTCAATCACTTTGGTTGCAGTCGAGCCTAATGGCTTTTCAACGAGTGTTTGTTGTAACGTAATCATTGGTTCACGCGGCGTGGCAGCGGTTTTAATCACAACCACTAAAGTCATTATCGCTGGCAATGCCAAGGCTAAATATTTCCAATTAATACGATTAAACCAATTGAAAGGATTAAATGTAGGTGCTGTTGGCCTGTCAATCTGTGCAGTATTTGTCTCAGTTGTAATCGTTTCTTTTAAAAGCCGAACCGCATACACTTCATGCTCGCGCACATGCTTGTCATGCTTAAGGCCCGAATAATCAAACATTTGTGAAATTTCTTGCGTTAATCGCGAAGTCACATCGTAATACGACCGTGAAACTAATATTTGATTGGGTTTTGCAAAACTCATGATGCGTTGCGCCACATTAATGCCATCGCCAATAATATTAGGCTGGCCATTAATATCGCGCACAACGCGCACAGGGCCAAGATTGATGCCAAAACGTACGTATAAAGGCATTGAAGTCATGATATTGCTTTTTAAAATCTCATCGCGAATACTCAGCGATACAAACAATGCATCTTCTGGCGAACCCATATGCGCAATCGCAGCACCATCTCCTGTATCTAAAATTATGCGGTCATCTTGTTCTACATCTTTTAACGAATGATTAATCAGATGATTAAATTGATTTTTAATGTCAATTTGCTCTGACACAGACTTTTTCGAGTAGTCGATAATATCCAAAAACACAATACTGCAGATAGTTGTCTTGTTTATTTTGTCGTTCATGGCATTATTTAGTCATTAATGTTGAGTTAATGATATTTCCTGATAGGTTAAGTTTTAAACAACTTAAATGGTCTGCACTGCATTTATTTACCGATTCGCTCACTGAGCCTTATTCTAAAAGGATTTAGTACCAATTTCTTTTTATTGGCACGTTTTAATCAAGCTTTTATTGCTGTAATGTAAGGCACTCAATACATATTAAGCAATGTTCGAGCCACTAAATGCCACAAACATTTATGTATCTAAATAAAGTTACAACTCCAGCGTTGAAAATAAAATAACGGTGTTTCTACCTGCTTTTTTTGCCGCATACAGCGCTTGGTCAGCGGCTGAAAACATGCTTTTAAAATCACTTCCGCCTTTGTCTGAATCACATACACCAATGCTAACTGTGCAATTAACTTCCGTATCATTGAATGGAATAGGCATCAATTCAAACTTGGCGCGAATACGCTCGGCAAGTAAAACCGCTTCTTGTTCCGTTGTATTGGGCATCACAATACAAAATTCTTCGCCTCCATAGCGGCCCAATAAATCAATCTCTCGCATATTACTTTTGGCTAAATCAGCAAAAACTTGAATCACCGTATCACCAAACAAATGGCCATAAGTGTCATTAATTTGTTTAAATCGATCTAAATCCATCAATAGCATGGCTTGTAATTGCTTAGACTTAACCGATTTTAATGTGACAATTTCGGCTACTTGCTCTAAATTTCTACGATTCATCACACCAGTTAGCCAATCATGTCCTGCGGTGTGGACTAATAATTCTGATAATTTTTCGTTCACCATCAAAATGAATCCAAAATTAATCGCTAAAACACTCACAATACAAGCCAAAAAGGTCACTTCATTTTGTGTCCATTCAGTCAAACGCACCACTGGTTGGCTGGCATCAGTGCTTAAAATATATAATCGATAAATAGTTAACCCTGCAAAAATAGCAAAAAAACCACCTGTAAATCGGTGTTCAGGTGAGCGCTTATAACGCGAGTAGTGCAATAGGTAAATCGCACTAGCAAAGCACAACACTACGCAAAGTGCGGTATTCAGCACGACAGAAATGTATTCGTTATCCGAAAATAATGTAATGACGATATTGCTAAAAATAAGTGCAACAAACAGTTTTTGAGTGTTTTTAAGGCTTAATGGGTGACCTTCAAAAATGCGAATTGAAATGAAATATAAGCCAAGTCCCGAAACCATAAATAAGCCACCAACCAAGGCGCGCGTTGGTATTGAAATGTCTTGTTGTATAAAGAAAATGATAGCGGTGCCAATACAAAAATTGGCGATGACCCATTGTTTTAAGCCCCCAACAACTTTTGCACGGGAATGGATGGCCAGCAATAACAAAGATAAGGCTAACGCCATCAATCCAGCCATAAATAACATGGTTTTAAATTCTAGTGATGCCAACATTTTTTTATTTTAGCCTTGTGTGAAACGATTTAGTCTGACTTTTCTGTTGATTTACTTTTTGCCAAGTGCGCACTAAAGGCGACTTCTAGTTTACTCACACGCTTTGGTGTTTGTGGGCCACAGGCATTCACAAAAGCCACAAACTCATCCATCGGCATGGGTTCGCATAAACGGGTTGATTGCGCCGCATGGCCAGCAGCCGCCTCTGCAGGTAAAGCTAAGCTGAACAATCCGTTACTGCTCATCACCATTGAATAGTTTGTATTGCCGCTACGGCGTTTTAATCGGTCAATAGCAGCGCTGGCTCTGGTTGTTCGCATTTTTATCAGCTTATTAACTGTTGAAAAAAAACTAAAATTGATTATCGCGCGTAATGCTGGTATAGCCAACAACACGGTTTCTACCATTGTTTTTAGCGGTGTACAGCGCGCTATCTGCCGCTGCAACTAAGCCTTTAAAATCGTAGCCAGCGCGAACTGAATCTGCCACGCCAATACTCACAGTGCCTTTTATAACGGTATGGTTTACTTCATGCAATGCTTTTTCTACGCCTGCTCGAATGCGTTCAGCTAATCCTGAAGCATCTTTTTCGGTAGTATTGGGCAAAAAAACACAAAACTCCTCGCCACCATAACGACCAAACACGTCGCCAGAGCGCAAAATCTCGTTAACCACTTTTGCTAAGCGACGCAAAACATCATCACCAAATAAATGCCCATGTTTGTCGTTCACCTTTTTAAAGTAATCCATATCAATCACTAATACCGCCATACTTAAATTAATGCGTTTACAGATACCTTGCATTTTTAAAGCAGAATCTTCTAATCCGCGCCGATTTAAAATGCCTGTTAAGCCATCAATAGTTGCGATAGATTCTAAATTTTGATTCAAACGATAACTGAGCATTAATACAAAAACACTGGATATAAAAAACTGCGATACCGCACCTAACATAAAGGTATAAGCGTTTATAGGCCAAGTGGCAAATGTCTCAAACACACTTGCATCTACTTTAGATGCCGCAAATGCGCGGATTATCATGAGTAATGCCATGATTAAAAATAGGCTAGAGGCAATCCAGAACAAAGTGCCAACGATGCCTTCGTCGCGCGAAAAAGTGAGCCGCGCACAAGCTAAATATACACCAGCAAACACAAGCGCACTTAATACCACTGCCGTGCGCAAATCTACATTCACCAGCATAAAATAGCCATCAATGGCAACTAATAGCAAAAAGATAGCAATAGGAATGCGGTGATTGGGAGCATTTCCGTTAAAAGCTTGAATGCCGTTTAAATAGAGGCTTAAACCTGTGCCAATTAAAGCCATGCCAGGCAAAAATAGCATCTTGGGCGCATCCAGCTGAATTAAAACCAGCACCATGCCTAAACCAACCACCAAATTACCCACTGCCCAATAACCAGGCCCACGGACTTCTTTATGGTGTGACCTTGTAATAGCCAATAACATCGACAGCATAAACGTCAATAACATTGACATGAAAATAATGGTTTTTAAGTCAAATTTTGGCATTAAGTAAAGGTTTTATAAATATTTAGTAAAACACCGCTGGCTGTTGATTTAGCAGTTAAAATAATGACTGTAATCATATCAACGAGTATAACCCCGCCTAAGGCTTTTTTAAGCATTCAAGCGCTATAAATTGATTTTAAACCCAGTAATTCATGCTAAATAGTCTTAATTCGCCACAACGTGAAGCCGTTAAATACCTTGATGGCCCATTATTAGTGCTAGCCGGCGCTGGCAGCGGCAAAACGCGCGTGATTACGCAAAAGATCAGCTATTTAATTGATGAGGCAGGTTATTCGCCTAAAGAAATCGCCGCAATCACTTTTACCAACAAAGCCGCGCGCGAGATGCAAGAGCGTGTAGGCAAACTGATGCAAGGCAAAAGCACTAAAGGCTTAACGATTGCTACTTTTCACTCACTTGGTTTGCAAATGCTGCGTCAAGAAGCGGCTTTGCTGGGCTATAAACCACAGTTTTCAATTTTAGATTCTTCGGATAGCTTTAAAATTGTGGCGGATATTTTGGCGACAACTGATAAGCAATTATTACGCAAAACGCAATGGCAAATTTCTGCATGGAAAAATGCGTTTATCAACGCAGATCAAGCCAAAGCACAAGCCGACGAAGAGTTAACACATGCCACAGCCAAAGTTTATCAGCTGTATCAGCAAACACTTAAAGCCTATCAAGCAGTCGATTTCGATGACTTAATCAAGTTACCCGTTGAATTATTTGAGCAGCATGAAGAAGCCTTAAATAAATGGCAGCGCAAATTGCAATATTTGCTGATTGATGAATATCAGGATACCAACGCTTGCCAATATAAATTAGTCAAAATGTTAACGGGCGTGCGCGGCCAATTTACCGCCGTGGGCGATGATGACCAAGCGATTTATGGTTGGCGTGGCGCGGATGTTGAAAATCTGCGCCAGCTCACTACCGATTTTTCACGTTTAAAAGTGGTTAAGTTAGAGCAAAATTATCGCTCTACGGTGCGTATTTTGCGTGCTGCGAATCAGGTTATTTCAAATAATCCCAAGTTATTTGAAAAGAAATTATGGAGTGATTTGGGCACTGGCGATTTGATTCAAGTAACAGCCACCATGAGCGAAGAGCACGAGGCTGAGTCGGTCATCATGAAACTGCAAGCGCATAAATTTGAACACCGTACCAAGTTTTTGGATTATGCGATTTTGTATCGCGGTAATCATCAAGCGCGCGTGTTTGAACAGCAGCTACGCAATCAAAAAATCCCTTACACCATCTCGGGCGGGCAATCATTTTTTGACAAAGCTGAGATTAAAGATTTGGTCAGCTATTTACGTTTAGTGGCGAATGAAGATGACGATCCTGCTTTTATTCGCGCGGCGACCACGCCCAAAAAAGGCATTGGCAACACCACACTGGAACGTTTAGGTGAATATGCTAGCGCGCACAAAACATCTTTATTCGCCGCCGCTTTTGAAGGCGATTTTCAGCGCGAGATAGGCAACAAACAGCTAGAAGATTTGCTGAATTTTTGCCAATATATTCAAAAAATTCAAAGCCGTGCCGTGCGCGACCCCGCAGGCGAAGTGCTGAATGATTTATTGAATACGATTCAATATGAAGCCTTTTTGTATGACAGTGAAGAACCACGTGCAGCTGAAAGCAAATGGGCAAATGTGCAGGAGTTTATCGCTTGGTTAACCAAAAAAGGCGAATCCAGCACCGAATTCGGCAATGAAACTGAAGGTAAAAACCTACTGGAATTGACCCAAATGGTGTCATTAATCAGCATGTTGGAAGGGCGTGAAGATGGCGAACCCGATGCGGTTAAGTTATCTACATTGCACGCCGCTAAAGGCTTAGAATTTGGCCACGTGTTTTTAATCGGCGTAGAAGAAGGTATTTTGCCGCATCGCGAAAGCATTGATTTAGGCGCAGTTGACCCCACGAAAATTGAGGAAGAAAGACGGTTAATGTATGTGGGCATTACCCGCGCACAAAAATCATTGAATATCTCATGGTGCAAAAAACGTAAACGCGCGGGCGAGGTGCAAATGTGCGAGCCGAGCCGTTTTATTGCTGAATTACCCACTGCTGATATTCGTCACTTTGGTAATCCATTTAATAAAGACGTTGAAGCCAGCAAAAATTTTGGAAAGTCTAAAATGGCGGGTATTCGTGCCATGTTAAACAAAACTTGATTAACATAACTTCTGCTTAGTGAGCTTTTGTGTTATATTCTTACATTATTAACATCGATAATTTAGGAGTATGAAAAATGCCTGCAATTGCAACACTCTCAAGCAAATATCAAATATCTATTCCTAAATCTGTACGCGAAGAACAGCATTGGCAATCGGGTCAACAGTTTGTATTTATTCCAAAAGGAAAAGGCATATTAGTGATGCCAGTACCAAGTTTATCGCAGCTAAATGGCATTGCAGTTAATGCAAATCCTAGTAATTATCGTGACCGCAACGACCGGTTTTAATGCCAAAATTATAATCAAAAGTTAAAAATGAAAGTTGTAGATACTTCCGTATGGATTGAATGGTTAATCGATAGCCCATTAAAGTTAGAGATTAGCCAATTTTTTCCAATCACTACTGAGTGCATCGTACCAACGATTGTGCAATTGGAACTCGATAAATGGCTAACACGCGAAGTAGGCGAAAATGAGGCCGACCAAGTGATTGCTTACACGCAAAACTGTGTAGTAGCCATGCTTGATACTAAAATTGCGCTGCATGCAGCCGAATTACATAGGCAGTACAAGCTTGCTACGGCTGATGCAATTGTTTATGCAACTGCGTTGACGCATAAGGCACATTTACTCACTTGTGATGCGCATTTTGAAAACTTGCCAAATGTGATTTACATTAAAAAATGATTAAATCGTCAATCATTTAAAAATCCACTCGTTTTAATTTCATCCGCAGCTAATATGCTGTTTTTATTTACAATTTATAATTAAGATCATTCATGCCTTTTATTACTTTAGATAACGCCTCCCTAGCTTTTGGTCATCACGCCCTGCTCGACCATGCTGCGTTTCAGTTGGATGCTGGCGAGCGCGTCGGTTTAATCGGCCGCAATGGCGCAGGAAAATCCAGCTTGCTTAAAGCGATTGCGGGCACCATTAAATTGGACGATGGCACAGTTTGGCGTGCGCCAAATGCACGCGTGGTTTATGTGCCGCAAGAACCAGAGCTGGATACCACGCACACCATATTCGAAGCGGTTGCAGAAGGCTTGGGTGATTTGCAGCAAACGATTATTGATTATCATCAAGTGACGCATGATATGGGCATGCCTGATGCTGACATTGATGCGCTGATGGATAAGATGCAAGCTTTGCAGCATGATTTAGACGCGCAAAATGGCTGGGCAGCGCAATCGCGTGTGGAAACGGTATTAACGCGCTTGAAATTAGATGCTGATGCGCTGGTTTCTACGCTTTCTGGCGGCTGGCGCAAACGTGTTGCTCTTGGTCGCGCATTGGTTGCTGAGCCTGAAGTTTTATTGCTGGACGAACCGACCAACCATCTGGATTTAGAAGCGATTGAGTGGCTGGAAGATTTATTGTTGAGCTTTCAAGGCAGCGTGCTGTTTATTACGCATGATAGACGCTTTTTAGACCGATTAGCCACGCGTATTACTGAGCTGGACCGTGGTAACTTAACCGATTTTTTAGGCAATTTTTCTAATTATCAGGTTAAAAAAGAAGAATTAATCGCAGTAGAAGAAACCCACGCTGCCAAATTCGACAAGTTTTTAGCGCAAGAAGAAGTGTGGATTCGGCAAGGTATTAAAGCACGCCGCACCCGCAACGAAGGCCGTGTGCGCCGATTAGAAGCGTTACGTTTAGATCGCGCCGCACGCCGCGAACGCCAAGGTAATGTAAAACTGAATCTAGATGCGGGTGAGCGCAGCGGTAAATTGGTTGCTGAACTCAATAATGTAGTAAAAGCGTATGGCAACAGAACATTAATCAACGGCTTTAGCACGCGTATTTTACGCGGCGACAAAATCGGTTTATTAGGGCCAAACGGTATTGGAAAAACCACTTTATTGAAACTGATTTTGGGCGATATTGAAGCAGATAGTGGCGATATTCAACGCGGTACAAAAATTAATGTGGCGTATTTTGACCAAATGCGTGAGCAGTTAAACGAAGATGCCACGCTGGCTGATACCATTAGCCCGGGTTCTGATTTTGTAGAAATAGGTAACGAACGCAAACACGTAATTAGTTACTTAGAAGACTTTTTGTTCCCACCACAGCGCTCACGCTCACCGGTCAAATCGCTCTCTGGTGGCGAGCGCAACCGTTTATTATTAGCGAGACTTTTTGCGCGCCCCGCCAATGTTTTAGTATTGGACGAGCCGACTAACGATTTGGATATTGATACGCTTGAATTGCTGGAAAGCTTGTTACAAGAGTTTAAAGGCACGCTATTTTTAGTCAGCCACGACCGCGCGTTTTTAGAAAACACCGTCACACAAGTCATTGCTTTCGAAGGCAATGGCGTATTAACCGAGTTTGGTGGTGGCTATGACGACTGGCAACGCTTCACAGAACAGCGTCAAACTGAGGCAGCGCAAAGCACAAAAGCAAACGAAGCAAAAGCCAAACAAAATGTAACAAACTCGGCTACGTCTAAAACATCATCTAAACTTAGCTTTAAAGAGCAAAAAGAACTAGATAGTATTCCAAGTGAAATTGAAAAACTGGAACTAGAACAAATAGCGATTAATCAACAGTTAGCCGACAGCGAGATTTATAAATCACTACCAGAATTAGTGAAAACATTACAAGCGCGACTAATTGAAATTGAAAATTTATTAGAAAAACTGCTTGCCCGCTGGGAAGAGTTAGATGCAAAGTAAGCTGTAACCATCCTTAAATTGCCAATCATGCCAAACACGGTAGCGCTGTAAAACGTTAGAATAGCGTTTTGTGTCCTTGTGGTGAAACGGATATCACCGGCCCCTCCTAAGGGTCAGTTTCAGGTTCGAGTCCTGACGGGGACACCATTTTCATAGCGTCCTGATATGAAAATTTAACGCTTAAACTTTTAACGATTTTTGCACTCTTAAAATGAGAGAATATCATGCTAACAAAAATACTTTTTTACAGCGTTATTTTAGTCGTTGCCTTTTTAGGCTATAGACATTTTAGCGCGTCGCAAACGCCGCTTAAAATCAACGATAAAGCCCCTAACTTTAATTTGCCTAACGCAAGCGGCGAGATGATGAGTTTAAACAGCTTTAAAGGCAGTTGGCTTGTCTTATATTTTTATCCTAAAGATGACACACCAGGTTGCACAAAAGAAGCCTGCGAATTTAGAGATGATTTGCATAAGCTAGAAAATCTAGGTGCAAAAGTGGTTGGTATCAGCGTGGATGATGGTTCTAGCCACGCTGCATTTGCAAAAAAATATAACTTACCTTTTCCGCTACTTAGCGATAAAGATGGCTTAGTTGCCAGAGAATATAATGCGCTCACTAATTTAGGTCTCATTAAAATCGCCAAAAGGTATACTTTTCTAATCGACCCTAACAGTACATTGCGCAAAATTTACTTAAGCGTAGATGCATCTAAACATTCTGAAGAAATTATTAATGACTTAGAGAAGCTGATTTAGTGAAACTAAATACTCTTAGTTGCCGTATAAATAAGCGTGTTTAATGCATATTCAATTGCAGAAAGTAATCACTATGAAATGGTTCTTAATGATATTCTTGTTGATGACATTAACGGCTTGTTTTAAAAATACGCAGTACGCCAAAATCCCCAATGAACAATGGTCAGATGTCAGTTGTAACTGGTTCGAATCGTGGGAGGATTGTAAAAAAGCAGCAAAAAATCTTTGCCCAGATGGTTACTATGCAACCAACCATATGGAAAATTATTACACGCAAACACGCGTAGTCAGTGTTGCTTGTAAAGGCTAAGTTAACGCGATTTATTGCTGATATTTATTTGGTGCCCGGAGCCGGAATCGAACCGGCACGACCGTAAAGTCGAGAGATTTTAAGTCTCTTGTGTCTACCAATTTCACCACCCGGGCAGGTGATTACTACTGAATTTGTTGCGGAGCGTATTCTAACATCGTTAGGCTAATTTTGACTAAAATTTGTCAAAAAAATTAAACATTTTAATTTGACAAATTTTAGTGTTGAAATGGTAAAGAAATTTGGTTGAAATTATCGGTTAAGTCTAAAGCCAAGCCTCAGACTTTAAAAGCTAAGCATTAAAATTGAGTCATAATTTGCAACCACACTTGATGTTTGTTATCTTCACCCTCTGAGTCGTTGCCGTTGCTATCCAAGCCACGATTACTCGAGACTCGGCGACCATAGCTTAATTTTGCATCAAGATATTGATTGGTATAGTCTAAACCGAAACCCACACTAGCCAATTGATAACAATTTTCTAGTTTTGGATTGCCTGCATTAAATCCTGCAAATGTATTTTTAAGCTGACATACACCGCCTGCATCAGCCAGCACGCTTGCGCTCCACTGTGGCAAGAATGCATATTTACCTTCTAAATTAAGCATCCAACCCTCGTCTGCCGCCGCCTCGCCCACAGTAAAGCCAGCTAAACCTGCTGGGCCGCCTAAAGAAAATTTCTCATATGCACCTAAATTTTCATCGGCCACTTGTCCAGAAAACAAGGCTTTAGCTGTTAGTTTTTCACCTAAAATTTGTTGGCGGCCTAAATAAAAATTGATTTTGTTGTAGCGTCCGTCAGTACGCCTAGTAATGCGATCAACGGCTAAATCATCACGATTGCCTGATAAATCCAAATCACCTGCTGTTAAGCTAACACCGCCCCAAAAAGTGCCGCCCAAACCAAAGCTGTCGCTATGGTCGCCTTTTAGACCTAATGTAAGCGCACGATAGTCTCTGTCTGCAATTTCTAAGCCTAGCAAGTCATCTTTACTGGTAATCGATTCTGCATTACCTTGAAAAGATAAGTTGCTATAACGGCTACGTACAATTGGATGTTTAACACCTACACGATAAGAATAAGACTCGCCCTCTGGATTTAATGCGCTTAGTCCGCCGCCATTAATTTCATAATTAGAAACCGAACCTGCTAAGTTAACGCGCGTTCCAGCATCACCTACAGGAAATTCATAGTTTCCTTGCACGTACTCTACGCCTTTGCTCACCAGCGCATTGACCATTAATTGGTCGCCCCAACCTGTTAAGTTATTAAAACTGGTTAATCCATTTAATCGAGCTTTGCCCAATAATTTTGAGCCGTAATTATCAACCCATACGCGGCCATTAAAAATGGGGGTATCTGCTAAATTAAGCGTCACATCGGTTTCACCCGTTTGTGCACCTGGCGATAAAGTCGCTTGGCCACTAAAACCAGGCGTATCGTTAATTAATAGCATGGCGCGCTCTAGCGCTTGGCTACTCAATGGCGCGCCCTTTTGTTGCACTTTGTTCACCATATTAGTGGCGAGTTTTGGATTTAATCGGGCATTTGCGTCGCTATTTGTGCGTAGTTCACCTAACTTTGCTTCGTTAATTTCAATGGTTACAAGCCCGTTTTGTATATCCTGTGGCGGTAAAAATACTTTTGCTAGCCAACCGTTTTGTTGATACAACTGGCTAATTTTTTGAGTGACTTTATTTAAGCCATCATAATCTAGAGTTTGACCAATGTAGGATTGCACCTCTGCTTGCAGTAAAGCATCCGCCAGCAAGGTCGCGCCAACAAATTGAAACGCAGTGACTTTAACTGAAATATTACTATCAGATTTTGGGATTGTTGGCTCAGCAGGAGCGGGCTGAGGCACAGGTGGAAGATTTGGCGTATTTAAATTTTCAATGTCACGCTGTATGCTGCCAGAATCAATGACTGCGGCGGCATACAGCTGACTTGAAGTTGCAATTGTTAATAATAAAGTACTTAAAGTGAGTTTATTGAGTTTTTTTATAGTTTTCATTGAGTATTATAATGTTGAGCATGATGCCCCCGCTAATCCGTTGGCTATCACGCCACCCACTTGAGGTTGGCTAATTGATGACTGATAGTCTACATCATCTACGCCAAACTCATCAAGCCCGTTTATCATCGCTTGGCTAGCACCTTGCTGATTACAAGTCTGCAACGCCTGCTCTGGTCTTGTGGTTGCATTATTGAATGCGCTGATATTGCTGCCAGTTGGTGCTGGGCTGGTCACTTCAAGTATGCCATCAACAAAGCTAATAAAATAATTATCTGCTGTAACGCCTGATGGCGTAATTGTGTAAGTGCCTACTGGTGAGGAATTTACTGCTGCCGTTGTGTGCTCTAGCATACCAACCAAAACACTCTCATTTTCACCATTAACAAAGCCTGCAATTGTGCTGCTAAAGGCTGGATTAGCTGCACCTTGTGCTTTGGTGGCGTTATTAGCAGTAATCGTGAGTGATGCTGGATCTACTTCAAGTACACCTTCAACATAGCTAATAGAATAATTATTAGCATTGAATGTTCCGGCTGTCGCATTGTTAATGGTAATGTCGTAAGGGCTGCCAGCGACATTAGCGGTATTTGCTGCGCCCGCACTGCCCAATGTTACGCTGCCAATCGTTTCGCCATTCGCTAAACCTGTGCTGGTAAATTCGGTGCCAGCAAAAGTAAAGGTATCGCCATAAGTTTTGGTTTGATTATTAGCCGTAATGGTTAATGCAGCGGCATTAACCGTTAATTCGCCTGTAGAGGCCACTGCGCCTGTGTATCCATTTGTAAAAGTAACTGGTGCAATATCGACTGTAATTGCGTAAGGACTACCTGCCACAGATGCAGTAGCAGCAGAGCCAGTTGAAGTAACAGTTGGCGCACCAGTCGTCGTATTGGCAACAGTGTCTTGCGTAAATACATTGCCAAAAGTGGCTGCATTCACAAACCCTGTTACCTCATAGGCATTGGCAACTGCGGCAGTTGCATCAACACCGTAATTTTTGGCGATATCTGTTGAAGTAAATGTTAAAGTTGGGCTATTAGCAAACACATAGCGATTGCCTGTTTCGGCCGTTGCAGTAGGAAAGCTTCTGCCATAAATCGCCTGATTACCACTATTTAAACCGCCAAATGTATTGCCAGTATGCATGTTGGCATAAATTAACCAGCGTCCAGATGGTGTACTTAAAGTGCGATTACCTGGGTTAAGAAAATTAGCCGCAGAGACTAGCGTAATTGCATCGCCTATTCCGCTTGCAGCAATATTGCCACCCAGAGTTAAGTTACCTATTAATGTTCTGGCTGCGATTGAAGCAACAGTCGAGGCATTAACAGTTAATGCATTGCTATCCACCAAACTCACATTTCTGGCCGATGTAACTGCAACAGAGTTAAAGTTATTAGTTGCAGTATTTAAGGTAATATCGCCTGTAGCACCTGCATTAAATGTGGATGCGCCGCCTGTAGTTAATGCTGCCGTTTGTGTGATATTGCCCGCTGTTTGCAAGGTATATGCGCCTGTTACATTGGTTGCACCTAATACAATTGCATTTGCATCACGCACGTTAGCACTGCTTGCGGTAACGGCTAAATTACTAAAATTATTTGCTGCATTATTAGCTGTTAAAGTGCCAGTACCTGCAGCTACAACTACATTGTTGCTATTGGCATTAATGCTGCTGGCAAAATTAACATTGCTGTTGGTTGTGGTAAATGTTGTGGCTGCACCTAAAGTCACTGCATCGTTATAGGTTTGCACACCTGTTGTTCTCACGCTACCGCCGTTAATAACAGTAGATCCAGTGGCATTAGTGGTAAGAGTACTTAATGCATTGGTGTTTCCTATGGCGCCAGCAAAAGTAGTAGTGCCATTGCTGTTAATAGTAAGTGTACGTGCCACGCCATTAGTGTTAACCGTGCCATTAAAGTTAATAGCGCCGCCAGCCCCAACACCCGCATTTCCACCTGTAGAAGTTAAGGTTGAATTTGCAGCGAGTAGTGCATTATCGGCAAGCGTAATATTGCCACCCGCACCTGCTGTGCCTGTTCCTGCACGGTTTCCGCCTGTTGTATTAATGTCGCGAATAGAGACAGTTGAGCCATTTGCGGCGTTTAATGACACACTTCCCCCATTTCCGCCATTACCGTTGGTATTAGCGCCATTGCCACCTGTGGCGGTAATATTATTCACACTAACCGTGCTATTTATGGCGTTAACAGTTACCACACCTGCATCACCGCCTGCACGATTTGCACCAATTCCTGCGGTTGCAGTCGTATTTATGGTATTGGTTGTAACACTACCGCCGCTAATTGAAACTGTACCGCCATTTCGGCCAACACGGTTACCTGTTACCGCGGCGCCAGATGTTTGTATCGAATTGGTGACCGTAACTGCTGCATTGCCACTAATCGTTAAATTACCACCGTGACCATTAGTTTGGCCTCTGGTATCAACAGCGTTTACGCTAACTGACCCAGTGGCTGAAGTATTAGTCACCGAAACAAAGCCTTGTGTGCTATCTGCACCAGTGCCTGCGCCAGTGCCCGTTCTTGCTGTTAACAAACCTGTAGCATTTAGATTGCCATTACTAGTTGCCAGTGTAATTGAGCCAGCATTGCCACCTTTTGCATTTCCCGCAGCACCATTACCGCCATTGGTAGTAATCGCTGCAGCCGTTAATAAGCCAGAACCAGTTACTGATACGACACCACCGTTTCCACCAGCTTGGTTTGCCCCTGAGCCATTGCCACCATTAGCCGTAATTATGCCAATATTTCTAGCTGCACCTGTAATAGTTACATTACCCGCATTTAAACCTGCACGTGTGCCAGTAGCATTGCCAGCAGTGGTTGTTACTGTGCCAAGTGTTACTGCACCATTGCCTGTTACATTAATATTGCCACCAATACTGTTAGCAGCACCTGCTGTACTTAATGCGCCTGTGTTAATGGTTCCAGCTGCTGATGTATTATTGACATTGATAAATCCTGCAACACTAGTTGCTCCTGTACCCACACCATTACCCGAAGCGGCAGTGAGGCCACCGCCATTGGTGGTAATATTTCCTGCACTGGTTGTAATGTTAATTGACCCCGCATTGCCACCGCGTGCGTCAGGCCCAGCACCACTATTGCCATTGGCTGATACAGCGCGAATATTGATGTTTCCCGCGGCGGTAATATTAACTGCGGCGCCGTTTCCACCTGGCTGATTTGTACCGTTTGCGTTAAGGCCGCTAGCCGAAATTATTGCAGCGGCAGCAGTAGTAATTGAGTTGCCAGACAAAGTAATTACACCTGCATTTTTGCCTGCGCCAGCGGAACTGCCGCCGCCACTGTTAACAACTGCGTTTAACGTCAGCAATCCGCTTGCTGTAGCGC
>MSXP01000001.1 GCA_002083635.1 Proteobacteria bacterium ST_bin12
AAATTCTCTGCTTGGGGTGGTGCTTTAACAACTGCTTCAAACATTGTGTTCTACGGTTCATTAGACCGTTGGTTCAAAGCAGTTGATGCTCAATCAGGTAAAGAACTATGGAAATTCCAAGTTGGTTCTGGCGTGATTGGTAATGCATTCACATACGGTAACAAAGGTAAACAATACGTTGGTACGCTTTCAGGTATCGGTGGTTGGGCTGGCGTTGCGATGAACCTTGGTTTAACTAGCGACACAGACGCACTTGGTGCTGCTGGTGGTTATAAAGAGTTAACAAAATACAACGCTGCTCCTGGCGGCGGTGCATTAACAGTATTCTCACTATAATTTAGACGCTTAAATTGTAGTTAGTTACTGGTTAATTTAACCAATGAAACACCTCACAGAAATGTGGGGTGTTTTTTTTTAAGTATTTGTTTGTACAAGAAAAAATAAGATGTTATGCGCCGTAAAAGCTGGATATATACAGATTAGTATTACTAAAAATATAAAATTAGTTACAATGGTGGATTAAGAAATCTTTATCCGAAGAACTTTTTATTTTTAGTAGTACTCTATGTAACTGTGCGATATTTAATCGCAATTTAATAAGGAACCAATAATGTTAAAACAATTAAAAGGGCTAGCTGTATGTCTAGCGCTAGTATCTGGTTATGCAGTAGCGGCAGAGGAGCCAATTAAAGATAGTGATGTTCCGTCATTAAGTGCTGATGAGGGTCGCCCAGGAGAGGTTCGCCGAGTAGATGATGGTACTGAGTTTAAAGTATGTTCAGACCCAGATAACATGCCCTATTCAAATATCAGAGGTGAGGGTTTTGAGGATAAAATTGCTGAAGTTTTGGCTAAAGACCTTGGAAAAAAACTGAGTCATGCTTACGCCTATAATCGCCAAGGTTTTTTAAGAAACACTATTAACGCAGGCCGATGTGATGTAATTATCGGAACTACATCAGATTTTGATGGCTTAAGAACAACGACGCCTTATTATCGTTCAGGCCATGTGTTTGTTTGGCGTAAAGATAGTAATTTTAACATTACGAATTGGGACTCTCCAGATCTTCGTAAAGGTGTAATTGGTATTGTGGACAAGAGTCCAGCAACTGTACCGCTTAATGACTTTAATTTAATGGCCAATGCCAAGCCTTATCGTTTACAACGCGACTTAAATTTCCCACCAAGCTTTTTGATTGATGATTTGGCTAAAGGTGAAATTGATGTTGCTGTGATGTGGGGTCCAATTGCCGGTTATTACATGAAGCAATCAAAAGTACCAATGGAAATGGCCTTTGTTCCAGAATACAACAAAGTGAATTTGCAAGGTAAAGAGTATTGGAATATCTCAATGGGCGTACGTATGAAAGACAAACAGCGTTTAGCGCCTTTAAATGCAGCAATAGAAAGAAATAAAGACAAAATTGCACAAATTTTAGCAGACTATGGAATTCCAACTGTGCCTGTTGTTGAGGGTGATACAGTGTTTAAAAAATAGTTAAAATAGCCGTCATTCGGATGACATAACTTATAAAACCAAGTAAAATCATGGGTTCGTTTGATGGCAAAATGTATATAACAATTATGTCAACCAACTAGAAATTATATTCGTTAAATGGTCATACGATCTAAACTGCGCTTAAGATGTACATAAAAGTATATATAGAGGCATGCAAGTAAGACGTTGCTCATATTGTAAAAATTAGGAGAAAACATGTTAGGAAATAAATCATTAAAGTCAACTTTATTTGTTGGTATGTTGACATTGGCAGGTCTTACTTTATCAACTCAAGCAAGTGCTGCTTGTAATTTTTTATCGACCAAAGATGGTAGCCCATTTGTAATTAAAGCAACTGAAACTGATACGCCACAAGCGAAAGAGTTTTTATCTACATGCATCAACCCATATACAAAGGCTTATGCTAAAGATCCAGAAGCAGCAAAAGCAGGTAAAAAGAAATTTGGTTATTACTCATGTACACAATGCCATGGTCCTAATGGTGGCGGTCAAGTAGGCCCTGCAATTACTGACAGCACTTGGCAATATTCTAAACATGTAACCGATAAAGGTATGTTTGAAACGATTGCAAACGGCACAAATGGTGGTATGTTTGCATGGCACCAACAGTTAGGTAACCCAGAAAACCTATCAACAGATGATATTTTGAAAATTGTCGGCTGGTTACGTACGCAGTACAAAGGTGGCGGTGATATGCCTTGGTTGAAATAAGATTTCAACTTAAAAGTTAGTAACAGTTTAAAATGGCTGCTGTATAATTACAGTATCCATTTTTATTTGATGATAGATGTTGGGGATTAGAATGAAACAATTTAACTTAAGTTTAATGTTAGTAATGTTGTTGTCAGTGTTCGCTGGTTGTGATAAATCAGACAATGTTGCAAGTTCAGATGCTGCAAAACCTAGCGCATCTGCTGTCTGTGAATTAGTATCTACAGTTGATAATAAGCCTTTAGCAATTAAAGTAAGCGACGCAGATACCCCAGAGGCTAAAGAGTTTTTAAGTACTTGTGTGAATCCCTACACCAAAAAATTCGCAACTGATGCAGAAGCTGCAAAAACAGGCAGAAAAGTATTTACTTTAAATGGTTGCAGTGGATGTCACGGCGGTAAGCTTGAGGGTATTATGGCCCCAGCATTGACCAAAGCAGGTGGACAAGGCGCATTTGATACTAAATGGGTTTATGCTAAAAATGCAACTGATAAAGGTATGTTTGAAACTATTTCAGCTGGCACGCCAGGTTTATCTGGCGGGGTTATGGCAATTTGGAACAGAAATTTAGTAGGCCATGTTGGTGATGGGTTAACCAATGACGAGATTCTAAGAGCAATCGCTTATATTCGTACCGAGTACAAAGGTGATGGCGAAAAAACTTGGCTTCAATAAAGCGTTAAGTATTACCGTCAAATATCTTTAAATTGCTACTGTATAGCTACGGTAGCCATTTATTATTTAATAACATACAAGTTTAATAAAAATATTAATTACATAAATCGTTAAAATGAACAAACAAACATTACATCATATTGTTATTGTAGGCGGTGGCGCGGGTGGGCTTGAACTAGCAACGCGCCTAGGCGATTCGCTTGGAAAAAAGAAACAAGCTGTTATTACCTTAATTGATAGCACTCGGACACATGTTTGGAAGCCGCTGCTGCATGAAATTGCCGCAGGCAGTATGAATCCTGACAAGCACGAGCTAGAGTATTTGGCGCAAGCACATTGGCATCACTTTAACTTTAGGCTAGGTCGTATGGATGGCTTAGACCGATCTAAAAAGGAAGTCACCATTGCGCCTTATTTTGATGAGGATGGTATAGAAGTCATTCCGCGCCGAACCTTTCAATATGATAGCTTGGTGATTGCAATTGGTAGCACCACCAATGATTTCGGCATTAAAGGTGCCCGTGAACACTCCATTGCACTAGACACGCAAGACCAAGCAGAGAAATTTCACCGTAGGTTACACAATGCATTAGTGCGCGCGCAAACACAGGTTGCGCCAGTTAAGGCAGGCCAGTTAGAAGTAGTGATTGTGGGTGCTGGCGCAACAGGTGTAGAGCTTGCTGCAGAGCTACATAATACGACACGCGAGCTCGCGGCTTATGGCTTAGATAAAATTGATGCAGACCGTGATATTAAAATTTCGATTATTGAGGCCAGTGAGCGCGTATTGCCTGCGCTACCACCTAAATTATCGCAAGCAGTCGATTTAGAGTTGCGTAAATTACGTGTACATATTTATACGTGTGAGAGCGTAACTGAAGTTGCGGATAAAGGCGTTTACACACATAGCGGTCGATTTATTCCATCTGCATTAGTGGTATGGGCGGCAGGTATTAAAGCGCCAGACTTCTTAAAAGATTTAGATGGCTTAGAAACGAACCGGATTAACCAGTTGCTGGTAAAGCAAACGTTACAAACAACGCTAGATGAGAGTGTTTTTGCGTTTGGTGATTGTGCCGCATGCCCATGGCTTGGTCATGACGGCAATGTTCCACCGCGTGCACAGGCTGCACATCAGCAAGCATCACTACTATGTAAAACCATGAAAAAACGTGTGGCCAACAAAACCAATCTGCCAGAATATCATTACACCGATTATGGTTCTTTGGTTAATTTGGGACGCTATTCTACGGTAGGTAGCTTAATGGGCACGCTTTCAGGCGGCAGCATGTACATTGAGGGCTTATTTGCAAGAATGATGTATCAGTCGCTATATAAAATGCACTTAATGACATTGCATGGTGTATTTGAAGTCATACTACAAACGTTAGCGCGCATCATTACGCGCAGAACAGAAGCGCAAGTGAAATTGCACTAACGTCTAAAATGTACTAATAACGGATCAACTAAGCAAAAAGCCTCGATTAATACTGAGGCTTTTTGCTTGATGTGTAACAAGTTTAAGCTTTTATTTGTCGGCGATACAGCCTGTTAATTAAGCTCATTGAAATAATCACAAATGCGCCAAAAATAACCACGATATGATTGATCTCTATATTTGCTTTGACCATTAATGTGTAGGCACCACTTAAAATTAAAATACCTAAATTTTCATTAAAGTTTTGCACCGCAATCGAGTGACCGGCGCCAATTAGCAAGTGTCCACGATGTTGCAAAAGCGCGTTCAGTGGCACTACAAAAAATCCACTTAAAACACCGATAGTAAACAATAACAATGCGGCAATATGCCACTCTGCAACAAAGGCAACTGCAATCACCAAAACACCCATTACAATACCAGCCGGTAATACCTTAACCGAATTTTCAAGTGTAATAAATCTTGCTGCAATAACAGAGCCTAATGCCACGCCAATCGCTACCGTGGCGGTTAGTTGCGTTGCGTGGTCTAAACCAAAACCTAATACAATACCAGCCCATGCAATCACTACTAATCTGAGCGTTGCGCCAGCGCCCCAAAATAAAGTGGTCACTGATAATGAAACCTGCCCTTGCGGGTCGCGCCAAAGTGCTACAAATGAGCGATAAAAATCACTCAGAATATATAAAGGGTCTTTTTTGGCAATCGCATGATCAATGGGCAATTTAGGGATAAACATATTAAAAGCAGCCGCAACCAAATACATAAATGCGATGATAATCATGGCGCCTTGCGGGCTAATGCTAGCCATTTTGCCGCCGATAATCGCACCCAAAATAATCGCAATAACGGTTGAGCCTTCCATCCAGCCATTCGCGCTGACTAATTTATCAGAGGGAAGTAGCTCAGTCAGAATGCCATACTTAGCAGGCGAATAAGCCGCTGCGCCAATACCTACAATGCCGTAAGCATACAATGGGGGCATGCCAAGAATCATCGCTAAACTACCAATGAACTTAATCCCATTCGCTAAGAACATGACGCGTCCTTTGGGGAGTGCATCGGCAAAGGAGCCTACAAAAGGCGCAAGTACAATATAGGAGATTACAAAAAATTGTAGCAGGAGCGGCTCATGCCATTCTGGCGCTTGCATTTGCTGCAACAAAGCGATTGCCGCAAACAGTAAGGCGTTATCAGCAAGCGCAGATAAAAACTGCGCAATTAAGAGAGTGTAAAACCCTTTACTCATTACTTTACGGCCTAAATACGCTCAAAAGTTGCAATTCTTATACTTGCTCACTCAAAGTGCTTCCGCTGCAAAGTCCGCTAATCGAGAGCGTTCACCGCGCACTAAAGTAATATGACCGTTATGTTCCCAACCTTTAAAACGGTCTACAACATAAGTTAAGCCTGAGCTGCCTTCTGTTAAATAAGGTGTATCGATTTGCGCAATATTGCCCAAACAAACCACTTTAGTACCTGGACCTGCGCGAGTAATCAGCGTTTTCATCTGTTTAGGCGTTAAGTTTTGCGCTTCATCAATAATCAAGAATTTGTGCAAAAAAGTACGTCCGCGCATAAAGTTGAGTGATTTAACTTTAATGCGAGTACGAATTAAATCTTGCGTTGCGGCACGACCCCATTCCCCTGCATCTTCGTCTGTTTTATTCAGCACATCTAAGTTGTCTTCCAGCGCGCCCATCCAAGGTGCCATTTTTTCTTCTTCAGTGCCTGGTAAAAAGCCTATATCTTCACCAACTGGTACCGTAACGCGTGTCATAATAATTTCGGAATAGATTTTTTTATCCAAAGTTTGTGTAAGTGCAGCAGCTAGAGTGAGCAGAGTTTTACCTGTACCAGCTTGGCCTAGCAATGTCACAAAATCAATATCTGGGTTCATTAATAAGTTAAGTGCAAAATTTTGCTCACGATTACGCGCTACAATTCCCCACACGCTGTGCTTAGGGTTCATATGATCATGCACTACTTCTAGCACCGCATGATTGTTCTCCAATTTTCGGACAATAGCGTGAAACGGTTTATCAAATTCGTAAAAAATAAACTCATTGATTAAGAAGGTCTTAACTAACGGGCCAGTAATGCGATAAAACATGCGGCCCGCTTCTTGCCACGATTCCATTGCTTTGCTGTGTTTATCCCAAAAGTCTTGCGGCAATTCTCGCATGCCGCTGTAGAGTAAATCGGTGTCTTCAAGCACTTTGTCATTAAAGTAATCTTGCGCCATAACCCCCATGGCGCGGGCTTTAATGCGGATATTAATATCTTTACTAACTAAAATAACTTGGCGATTGGGTTGTTGCTTTTGCTGCGCTAGCACTACGCTGATAATTTGATTATCTGCTTTGCTGCCTGCTAAACCTGGCAACTCAATATCGACTTGCGATGTTTGTAAAAACAGCCTGCCAGCTAAGTGTTTGTTTCCATTAATCGTTAATGGGCAGCCTAATTCTAAGTTTGTTAAATCAATGCCGACAATCTCTTCTAAATAACGGCTGGCTTGACGCGCATTGCGCGCTACTTCAGTTACGCCTTTTTTATTATTATCCAGCTCTTCAAGCGTTACCATGGGTAAATAAATATCATGCTCTTCAAACCTAAAAAGGCTTGAAGGATCGTGCATTAGTACGTTTGTATCTAATACAAATAATTTGGTTGAGCTAGATATAGCTTGAGAAGATTGTTTTTTTGCCATAGTTTTTAAATCCAAAGTACTTGAATTAAGTGCGCCTAAAATTAAAAAAAGAGGTAAGGTTGATCGCTTAAATTAAGAAAAAATCATTCAAATTATAGGGATTTTACAAAATCTAGTACTTGTGGCACATGGCCATCTACTTTAACGCCACGCCATTCTTTTACTAACACGCCATTTTTATCAATGACAAAAGTACTGCGCTCAACACCGCGCACTTGCTTGCCGTACATATTTTTCATTTTCATCACCCCAAAAATACCGCAGGCTAGCTCTTCAGTATCGGCTAGTAATTCAAACGGAAAGCTAAATTTGGCTTTGAAGTTCTCATGTGATTTGAGGCTGTCGCGTGAAACGCCGACTATTTCTGTATTTGCAGCTTGAAACTCGCTGTAGAAATCGCGAAATTGCATGCCTTGCGTGGTGCAGCCTGGTGTGGAATCTTTAGGATAAAAATAAATGACCAGCGTTTTTCCTAAGTATTCAGAAAGCTTAAAAGTGTGGCCGCTGGTTGCTGGCAATTCAAAATCGGTAACGGGATTATTTAGCATATTGGTTGTCATGTGAGTACGTTCCTATTGTTGTAAAAATTTGCCATTAAGGCAAGCTAAAATTTAAGGCTTTATTGTGACAAGCGCACAAAAATCTAGTTTTCAATGGCGATTTTTTTAAAAATTTGCCGAATAGGAAGAACTGTGCAGCACAAGTTATTGTGGCAAGGTGAGGGTGATACAGGTGCCTTTGGGATGAGCAGGCGTAAACTCAATGCTACCGCCTAAAACTTCGCACACTTTAAATGCAAATGGAATCCCCAAACCTGTACCAAAGCGCTTGGTAGATGGGCCTGGGCTAGATGTGTGCGGGTCTGGCGTAAAAGGCATACCGACGCCTTCATCGATAATTGAGGTCACTAACGCACCTGATTCAAAATAAGCGCTAATACTCACACTGCTATGTCTGGGTGATGCATCAATTGCATTGAGCATTAAGTTATAAAACACTTGCTCTAATAAATGCTCATCTGTGCGAATATCACTCACATCGGAATGTATGTTTTTTGTAATTTTGATATTTTTATCGCGAATTTTTTGCACAAGCGGCAGCAAAGCACCCTCTAAAATATGGTCGAGTCTAACCAGCTTTAATTGCGGTTTAATCGGCAATAAATAAGCCAGCAAAGAGCCAGTCCAGCGCTCAAGCCTGTCGACCGTATTGATAATGCCATTGACTGAATCGCGCGTATCGTTATCGTGTGTAGGTACATCAATTACTTGTGCAGTGGCGCGAATGCTGGCAAGTGGGTTGCGAATATTATGCGCCAGCATAGGCACTAACAAGCCCATTGCCGCTTGTTTTTCTGTGCGCACAAGTGCATCGCGGCTGGTTTGCAGGTCATCAGCCATTTTGTTGATTTCTTTAGAAAGCGTGACTAATTCTGCAGCGCCAGTTTCAGGCACTTTGTGCTCTAAATTACCAGCACTTATTTCTGCTGTTGCTTTCATTACGGCATTAATTGGCGTGACAATGGCGCGCTTTAAAAAAATACGCGATAAGAATAAGAGTAAGCCTGCCAGTAAAATCGGCATGATTAAAACAGTGATTGCGGATTCTTTGGCCTCTTTTAAGCGCATTTTGAGCTCATTTTGCTTAAGCGTAAGAAGGTCTTCTGCACGCTTAGAAACGCTTTCATAATGGCTAAAAATACCAGTTTCAATATCTTTATATAGCGATCTTTGCGTATCTTTATCGGGTTTGGCTTGGTAGCGATAAAACAAGCTGGGCGCTTCATTTACAAAAACGCGATAGTTTGCCTCTAATTCTTTAATTGCTTGCTTTTCTTCTGCGCCAACTGCTAGCTCATTTAGCTCTTGAAAGTGCGTTAAAATAGATTGCGTGTATTCGTTGTATTCAGTTAAAGCTTCATCGTCATCTAAGAAAAACGCATCAAATAATTCTTTCATTTGCCTATACAAATCACCACGTGCTTGTTGAATTTCGCGCACAAGCAAATTAATGCGCTGCGATTCATTTGAAGCTTTATCCCAAATATGGATACCGTATAAACCACTGGCAAATGCCAATAAAATAAGTGCTATAAATATAAGCTCATGTAGCAGCAATAATTCGCGTAATGGCCTAGCCTTTGGTGTTTTGTGTTCAGTCAAAGCCTGCCCAATATAGACTATTCGAGTTTGAACGAAACTGGCACAGTGATATTGAAAGTGCGGTTACGTAGGGAGGCAGGTGGTGCGGGGAAAGGCGATGCTTTTTTCACCATTTCTAATGCCTGCTTATCAAGCGATTCATAACCGCTACCCACTTTAACTCTTGCAGACAATACATTGCCGTTGCCATCTAGTTTGAGGTCAAGAAAAACATCTCCCTGTTGGCCGCGCTGCTGAGCAATTCTTGGATACGATTTATGTTTGGCAATGGCGCGCCCTAGTAAATTGCCATATTCACCTAACGCATTATCATCAATTGGCGCGGCTTCTACTGGCTTAACAACTTCTGGCGTAGGGGCGGGCACTGATTCAATTGCCACTGTATCGGCATTAGGTGCTACCGAAATCACATTAGGAACGGCTTCGCTTGGCGGTGTAACGGGCTCTTCTGAAACAGGGCTTGGCTCAATTGCTTTTTCAGCCACTGGTTTTGGTAACTCTTTAGGCTGAATTTTTTTAATTGGCTTGGGTGGAATCACTTCAGGCTTAACGGGCTCAATTGGCTCTACAGGTTGTATGGCCGCTACTGGCTCTGGTGCTTTGGGCTGCTCTAATTCAATCACTAACTCGACTGGTTTTTCTTTTGAGAGATCAAATTTAAAATTAGGCAACGTTATTGCAAGCAAAGCATGCAATAAATTAGAACAGATAACCGCCCAAACGAGTGTAGAACTTGAAATGTTAGTTTTATTAATAGCGGCGTCCAAAATGGTTTATTTCGTTAAATAGTTAGCTAAACCATTGATTATACTACAGCTTATATGGAATTGGTAATACCCGTATATGGTTGTATTAGACCAATTATTCGGCGTTATGTAAAATAAGTGCAAGATCAGTTAATAAGCGTAAGCGCAGCTAAATAATACCTTCTAACAATTGCACATTCACCATGGTATTGCTAGGGCAATTACCTACATTGTCGTCTAGTACAATAAAACAATTTGCCACACTCATGCTGCTTAATACGCCAGAGCTTTGATTTGGCAGGGGTTTCACTTTCCAAATGCCTGCATCTTCATATAAAAATCCGCGCTGAAACTCGGTACGGCCAGTGGCTTTTTTGATGGCTTCTGTGCATTCCACTTTAAACAGCGGTAATGGTTTTGCTGTGCTGCCCATTAATGTAATTAGCGCCTCGCGCACAAATTGGTAAAACGAAACCATGGTGGCGACAGGGTTGCCTGGTAAGCCGAAGTAGTGCGCAAATTGGCCGTTGCTACCTTGTACTTTGCCATAGGCCAGTGGACGTCCAGGCTTCATATTGATTTTCCAAAAAAGCACTTGGCCATGTTTGGTGAGCAGCGCCTTCATGTAATCGGCTTCGCCCACCGATACACCGCCGCTAGTCATCACAACATCGTTGTTGCTTGCTGCGTTTAACAAGGTGGCTTCTAATAAATTAGGGTTATCGGGCACAACACCTAAATCACTTATCTCAACACCAAGCCTGCTCAGCATGCCAAACAATGTATAGCGATTGCTGTCATAGATTTGGCCTTCTTGCAGCGGGTTACCAACGCTGATTAACTCATCTCCAGTACTAAAAAAAGCCACCTTTAAAGGTTTGTAAACAGATAACTCTGCCATGCCAAGCGATGCAAGCAAGCCTAAATCGGCTGGGCGCAGCAGATGACCTTTTCTTAAAACAATTTGGCCAATTTTTAAATCGTCACCCGCAGGGCGAATATTTTCACCTAATTTAGGTACAGACTTGAGTCGGATAGCATCATCTAAAATCTGCACACGTTCTTGCATGACCACTGTATTTGCGCCTGCTGGAATAACAGCACCAGTCATAATTTTGACGCACTCACCAGTATTTAGCTGGCCCACGTATGGCTTTCCCGCAAAGGCGGTGCCAATGATATTTAAGGTTTTTTCTGCATCGGCTAATTGCATTGCAAAGCCATCCATAGCAGAGTTATCATGATTAGGCACATTGCTGGGTGAGCAAATATCAGCTGCTAATACACGCCCTAAACATTGCATAACGGCTAGCGTTTCAATTGCAGTGATTGGATTTAAAAATTGCTGAATATATTGTCGCGCATCTTTTACAGACATTGCATTTGGATCGTAATCTTCCATGCTATTGGGGTTTGAGGCAATTTGCGAAAGAGAGCTAGAATTTGTCATACGCTTTGAGTGGGAAGTGATAAATAAGTCATTATAAAAGCAGCAATTGCTGAAATATTGTTTAAATTCAAAACGGGAATATGCGCTAACTCTAGTGCAATATCACTGGCAACTGCCACAATATTAGTATCCTGCATTGCCAATAAAGGCATATTCAAACTAGGCCTGTGTACCTCAATTTTGGGAATATTGGCTTGTTTAAAGCCTTCTACCAAAATTAAATCTGCATATCGATTATCTAATTTAGCGATTAAGTCCTCTAAATCATGCTCAAGCGCTAGCTCTGTCATCAACGCCCAGCGCTTGTTTGAAGCGATTAACGTTTGCACCGCGCCTGCTTCGCGAATCTGATAGCTATCTTTGCCTTTGTGATCAATATCAAATTGATGATGCGCGTGCTTAATGACCGAAACGCGCAAGCCTTGCTTGGCTAATTCTGGAATAAGCTGTGTAATAAGAGTGGTTTTGCCAGCATTGCTACCTGCGGCGCAAATGCCGATCACTGGAAGAGTTTTATGCATGGCGCAATTTTAATTCTAAAGCCGCCAAATCTTCAAACGTATTTAAATTCGTAAATGCTTCACTGCAATCGCTAAAATCCACTTCTGTGTAAGCAAGACTTTTTTGCCAGCTGCTTACGCGTCTTTCACCGGTTTTTAAATAAGCCGTAAGCGATAGCAATACGCTTTTTTTGCATAAACAAAATACAGGGTGCACGTTACCATCACTGCTAGCTACTGCAATATCGGCATCGTGTGCAATTAATGCATCAAGTAAGCGTTGTGCTAAATCGTGCGGCAAAAAAGGCGAATCACAAGGCACAGTTAATAGATAATCGTATTTGGCATACTGCAAACCCAAACTAAAACCTGCCAAAGGGCCTATAAAGTTTTCATGTGAGTCTTGCAAAACTGGATAAGTAAACGATTGATATTGCGCTATTTCGCGATTAGCATTAATCAAAATTTCATCTACTTGCGGTGTTAAGCGCCCAATCACATGTTGAATTAAAGGCTTCCGTTGCAGCGCAACCAAGCCTTTATCCACCCCGCCCATACGTGTAGCGCGACCGCCAGAAAGAATAATGCAGGATATTGCCAAAGTGAAAAGCTAGCCACCCGTATGCGACATAAAGCGTATCACAGCAGGTTGCGCGCGGCGTAAATCAAAATCGTGACCTTTGGGTTTGATGCGCATGCTATTTAAAATCGCGGTGATTATTGGCGCATCATCATCTGGAAATTCGCGCAACAATGGCATTAAGTCGATTTTATCTTCTTGCCCTAAGCATAGATATAGTTCGCCTTTGCAGGTGATGCGCACGCGGTTGCAAGATTCGCAAAAGTTGTGGCTATGCGGAGAAATAAAGCCGACTTTGGTTTTAGTATTTGCTACGCGCCAATAGCGTGCTGGCCCGCCTGTAGTCTCTGTGCTGGGCAGTAGTGAGTACTTGCTTTGCAATAGTTTTAGGGTGTCTGCATTGCTGACAAACGTACTTTCGCGCGTGTGGTCTACTTCGCCCAATGGCATTTCTTCAATAAAGCTAATATCTATTTTTTGATCAATCGCAAATTGCACTAAATCTGCCGCTTCGTCATCGTTGCTACCGCGCATTAAAACCGTGTTGATTTTAATGCCATCAAAACCAGCATCTATACTGGCTTGCAAGCCAGTTAATACTTTATTTAAATCACCAGTGCGGGTGATTTTTTTAAATCGCTCGGCTTGCAAACTGTCAATTGAAATATTAATCCGTTTTACACCTGCACTTTTTAACGCCGCCGCTTGTTTTTCTAATTGGCTACCATTGGTAGTAAGCACTAACTCATTTAAGCCATCCAGCTTACCTACTTCTTCAAATAACCATAAGGCATTTTTGCGCACCAATGGCTCCCCGCCTGTAATGCGCACTTTGCTGACACCCAAATGAACAAATATTTTGATTAGGCGTGCGCATTCTTCAAGACTTAACACCTCATCGCGCGGCAAAAAAGTCATGTCTTCAGACATGCAATACACGCACCTAAAATCGCAACGGTCGGTGATGGATAATCGAATATAGTCGACTGTGCGGCCGAATTGATCGACTAATGTGGGTTGATTTAACATAGGCTTATTTTATGATGTATCTGAATTGTGCACAATGAATGACAGTAGATTAGTCGCTTTTGTGCCGCAAACTTAACACTATAAATTAGCTAAAATCTGACGGGCTTTGAAAAAATGCTTGCTGCGTGGAATTTACAGCGTTAAAACACGTCAAATTGCATTGTAACTGCTTGTTTTTAGCCTTTAATAAGGCAGCGAATAGGTATATTATTACACTAAATATGGCTTGAAATAAGGATATCTGTGGCAAACGCATTACCAGTAGAAATATCAACAACTATTCAGTCACTTGTCTTACAGCACAAAGCGTTGCCTGGCGCGCTACTGCCGCTTTTGCATGCCATTCAAGATACGATTGGTTATATTCCAGAAGACAGTTATTTGCCTATTTCAAAAGCACTGGCTTTATCTGTTGCAGAGGTGCATGGCGTGGTCACGTTTTATCATCACTTTAGAACGCATCCTGTAGGTAAGCACGTGCTACACATATGCCGTGCAGAATCTTGCCAAGCAATGGGCTCAGAGAAATTAGAAGCCAGCATTAAAGCCAAGCTCAATATTGATTATCATCAAACTACTAGCGATGGCACTATTACTTTAGAGCCAATTTACTGTTTGGGTAACTGTGCCTGCTCACCCGCCGTTATGATGGATGATGAAGTTTATGGCCGTATGGATAGCCAAAAAGTGGCCGATTTAATTAGCGAGGCACGTGCGTTATGATTAAAGTGTATGTTCCGCGTGACTCAAGCGCATTAAGTTTAGGCGCCAACCGTACCGCTAAAGCGATTCAATTGGAAGCGCAAAAACGTGGCATTGAAATTGAGCTTGTTCGCAACGGTTCGCGCGGATTATTTTGGTTAGAGCCGTTTGTAGAGGTAGCTACAACCAATGGCCGCGTGGCGTTTGCGCCAGTACAGCCTAAAGATGTGGTTGGTTTATTTGATGCCGATTTTCTAAATGCCGACTCAAGCACTGCCAAAGCGCATCCACTTTATTTGGGCTTAACTGAAGAGCTAGCGTGGCTTAAAAAGCAACAACGTTTAACTTTTGCACGTATTGGCATAACAGACCCCGTTTGTTTGGATGACTACTTGGCGCACGATGGTTATAAAGGTTTAGCCAATGCGCTTAAATTAAGTCCAGCAGAAATCGTCAAAACGGTGACCGATTCGGGCTTGCGTGGTCGCGGTGGTGCGGCTTTCCCAACGGGTATTAAGTGGAATACCGTATTGGGCGCTAAGGGCGAGCAGAAATACATCGTCTGCAACGCCGATGAAGGCGATTCTGGAACCTATTCAGACCGCATGGTGATGGAAGATGACCCGTTTGTGTTGATTGAAGGCATGACCATTGCGGGTATCGCGGTGGGCGCAAATCAGGGCTATATTTATTTGCGTTCAGAGTATCCACACGCATTGCATATCTTGAATGAAGCCATTGCCAAAGCTGAAGCGGCTGGCTATTTGGGTGACAATATTTGCGGCTCCAATCACACTTTCAAACTAGAGGTGCGCCGTGCCGCAGGTGCTTATGTATGCGGTGAAGAAACCTCATTGTTAGAAAGCCTAGAAGGTAAACGCGGCCTAGTGCGTTTTAAGCCACCATTACCAGCGATTGAGGGTTTATTCGGCAAGCCAACCGTTGTGAATAACGTGATTTCGCTTGCCACTATCCCGATTATTTTAGATAAAGGTGCGCAATTTTATGCCGATTACGGCATGGGGCGTTCGCGTGGCACCTTGCCAATTCAGTTGGCGGGTAATATCAAACACGGCGGATTAGTAGAGCTGGCGTTTGGCGCAACGTTGCGTGAATTATTGTACGATTTTGGCGGTGGTTCTTTTACTGGTAAGCCTATTCGCGCTGTGCAAGTGGGCGGCCCCTTGGGTGCGTTTTTACCAGAAAGTCAGTTTGATACGCCGCTGGATTATGAAGAATTCAGCAAAATTTGGGCGGTGCTGGGCCATGGAGGGATTGTGGCGTTTGACGATACCGTGGATATGGCCAAAATGGCGCGCTACGCGTTTGAGTTTTGTGCGATTGAAAGCTGCGGCAAATGCACACCTTGCCGCATCGGCTCTACGCGCGGTGTAGAGGTGATTGATAAAATCATCAACGGCACCGATGTGGAAAAAAATACCAAGCTGGTGCGTGATTTATCCGACACCATGTTAAATGGCTCATTGTGCGCCTTGGGCGGCATGACGCCTTACCCTGTGTTGAGTGCGATGAATCATTTTGCAGAAGACTTTAAAGCAAAAGCGCCTAAAAAAATTATCGATATAGTTGCAGCCTAAGCGATTTAGGCCAATGGAGTAAGCCATGGATGACATTAAATACACTGCAGTGCCGCATCAACCACATAACAACGGCCGTAATAACCACAGCCGCACTGGCTATGATGATCAGCTAGATTACGGCACACCAGCTGTTGACTCTGACGTGATGGTGACGCTAGAAATTGACGGTCGCGAGATTACTGTTCCAGACGGCACCAGCATTATGCGTGCATCGATTTTAGCGGGTGTGAATGTGCCCAAATTATGCGCCACCGATTCGTTAGAGCCATTTGGCTCTTGCCGTTTGTGCGTGGTAGAAATTGAAGGTCGCCGTGGTTACCCAGCCAGTTGTACCACACCAGTGGCACCAGGCCTAAAAGTGCATACGCAAACCAGCAAATTAGCCGATATTCGCCGTGGCACCATGGAATTGTATATATCAGATCACCCACTAGATTGCTTAACCTGTGCCACAAATGGTGATTGTGAGTTGCAAGATATGGCGGGCGCGGTTGGCTTGCGCGAAGTACGTTATGGCTATGAGGGCGAAAATCACCTAAAAGCCGAAAAAGATGAATCAAACCCTTATTTTACCTTTGACCCTAGTAAATGTATTGTGTGTAGCCGTTGCGTGCGCGCTTGTGAGGAAACGCAAGGTACATTTGCATTAACCATTTCTGGTCGCGGATTTGATTCAAAAGTAGCGTCAGGCATTGAAAACTTTAAAGATTCAGAATGTGTTTCTTGCGGCGCTTGTGTGGCTGCATGCCCAACCGCCACATTAATCGAAAAAACCGTGATTGAAGCGGGTGTGCCAGAGCATTCAGTTACCACTACTTGTGCCTATTGCGGTGTAGGTTGTAGCTTTAACGCAGAAATGAAAGGCGAAGAAGTCATCCGTATGACACCGCACAAAAATGGTGGCGCTAATCATGGCCATTCTTGCGTTAAGGGAAGATTCGCTTGGGGTTACGCTACTCATCAAGACCGCATTACTACGCCAATGATACGTAAAAGCATCAAAGATGAGTGGCAAGTGGTGAGCTGGGATGAAGCCATTAACTACGCTGCTTCTGAGATTAAACGTATCTCAGCCAAGTATGGCAAAGAAAGCATGGGCGGCATTACATCTAGCCGCTGCACCAATGAAGAAGTGTATGTTACGCAGAAACTGGTGCGCGCCGTATTTGGAACCAATAACGTAGATACCTGCGCCCGCGTTTGCCACAGCCCAACAGGTTATGGCTTAAAACAAACCATTGGCGAGTCAGCTGGTACACAAACCTTTGATTCTGTGATGAAAAGTGATGTCATCATGATTATCGGTGCAAACCCCACCGATGGACACCCTGTGTTTGCATCTCAAATGAAACGCCGCTTACGTGAAGGCGCAAAACTGATTATTGCCGACCCGCGTGAAATTGATTTGGTGGATAACTCACCACATATCCGCGCTGATTATCACCTAAACTTACGCCCTGGTACTAATGTAGCCTTAATTTCCGCGCTTGCGCATGTGGTTGTGACAGAGGGGTTAGTAAAAGAAGATTTTGTGCGCGAGCGTTGTGAGTGGGATTCTTTTGTACTTTGGCGTGACTTTGTGGCTAAACCTGAAAACTCACCAGAAGCGCTGGAATCTGTTTTAGGTGTTAAGACGCAAACTATGCGTGAAGCCGCACGGCTTTTCGCTACTGGCGGCAATGGCGCTATTTACTATGGCTTGGGTGTTACAGAACATAGTCAAGGCTCAACCATGGTGATGGGTATTGCCAATTTGGCGATGGCAACTGGTAATGTGGGCCGTGAGGGTGTGGGTATTAACCCATTGCGTGGTCAAAATAACGTGCAGGGCAGCTGCGATATGGGCAGCATGCCGCATGAGTTCCCTGGCTACCGCCATGTGTCTGATGATTCCACGCGCGCGCTGTTTGAAAGCGCTTGGGGCAGGCCATTAAGTAACGATCCGGGTTTGCGTATTCCTAATATGCTGGATTTGGCGGGAGAGGGTAAATTTAAAGCTTTGTATTGCGTGGGTGAGGATATCGCGCAATCAGATCCGAATACGCAACATGTAACACACGCTTTAGAAAGTATGGAATGCGTGATTGTGCAAGATTTGTTCTTAAACGAAACAGCCATGTATGCGCATGTGTTCTTCCCAGGGGCTTCGTTTTTAGAAAAAAGCGGCACATTTACTAACGCTGAGCGCCGTATTTCACCTGTGCGCCGTGTCATGACGCCCAAAAATGGTCATGGCGAGCGAGGTTTAGAAGATTGGGAAATAACTGCCAAATTGTCAGCAGCTTTAGGCTATGACATGCAATACAAGCACGCCAGTGAAATTATGGATGAAATCGCCGCCTTAACACCAACCTTTAAAGGTGTCAGTTTTGCTAAATTAGATGAGCTAGGCAGCATTCAATGGCCATGCGATGATGAAAATCCAGAAGGCACACCGACTATGCACATTGATGCATTTGTGCGCGGTAAAGGCAAATTCTTTATCACACAATATGTGCCGACCACTGAAAAAGTGAACGCTAAATTCCCATTAATACTGACGACAGGCCGTATTTTGAGCCAATACAATGTAGGCGCACAAACCCGCCGTACGCTAAATAACGCTTGGCATGCAGAGGATATTGTAGAGATTCATCCGCATGATGCCGAAGAGCGCGGTATTAAAGAAGGTGATTGGGTAGGTATTGCCAGCCGTGCAGGTGAAACGGTTTTACGTGCAACCTTAACGGAGCGCGTGCAAGCTGGGGTGATTTACACTACGTTCCATCACCCAGAATCTGGCGCAAACGTGATTACAACGGACAATAGCGATTGGGCGACCAACTGCCCAGAATTTAAAGTGACGGCGGTACAAGTGACGCGCGTGAATCAATTATCTGATTGGCAAAAAGACTACAAAACCTTTAGTGAAGCGCAGATTGCGTTTACAGGCAAAAAATCTGCTCAAACTAAGCAGCCTGCTTGATGCTTTTTAACTGAAGTAGCTAATTTTGTCCGAGCAATTTGTTTTAACTGACTCACTATTTTCGATTGATGCGCCGCTAACTGAGGTCAATGTCACGCGCTGGCGAAATGGTGAGCTAAGTAAGGTGCAAGATAAAGTAGCGGAAGAAGTGCCGATTGCGCTGGTCTACAACGGCGTATCGCATGCCGTGATGTTGGCTACGCCATTGGATTTAGAAGATTTTGCGCTGGGTTTTTCGCTATCAGAAGGTATATTGCGCGATAAAAGCGATTTATACGATATTGAAGTTGTGAAGCAGCCGCAGGGCATTGAGTTGCGTTTGGAGATAGCGTCAGAATGTTTTGCTAAGATGAAAGAACGTCGCCGTAATTTGGTTGGACGTACAGGTTGTGGCATTTGTGGGGCAGAAAGCTTAGAGCAAGCCTTGCGATTACCTCAAATGGATAATGCCAATAAAAACGCCGTTTCTAAACCGCTTTTGGCTGCAAATATACAAGCCGCTTTTCATGCGATTCAAAACAAACAGACTTTGCAGCAAGCTACTGGTGCAACACACGCATGTGCTTGGATTGATGCGCAAGGCGAGGCTATGTTAGTGCGCGAAGATGTGGGCCGCCACAATGCAATGGATAAATTGATTGGCGCCCTAGCTAGGCAAGATAATAACAGGCAAGAAAATAAAGAAGCAAAACGACCAAATCAACATGATGGGTTTGTGTTAACTTCAAGCCGTGCCAGTGTAGAAATGGTGCAAAAAGTAGCAACAGCAGGTATAGAAGTATTGGCAGCTATTTCTGCACCTACAGGCTTGGCGATTCGCATCGCTGAAACGTATGGTGTTACCTTAATTGGTTTTTTGCGCGATAATCAATTTGTTATTTATGCACATAAACAGCGCGTGCAATTTTAATATTAACTATTTTTAAAGCTTAAGCGATGCAAACTGAACAATTAATTAAAATGGCCAATCAGATTGGCGACTTTTATGAATCGTATCCAGACGAAAATCAAGTTAAGCAGGATATTGCAGGGCACTTAAACAAATTTTGGGCATTGCAAATGCGTCAACAATTGGCACAACATGTAAAAAATACCAACGGTGAAGGTTTGCATCTGAAAGTGGCAGCAGCTATTGCTAGCAACCATTTAGAAATCCAATAAGCTAGTAGTCTTGTTGGATATTGCTATTGAATAAACTTATGAAACGCGCTGAAACAAGCTAAAGCTTTCGCGTCGCTCATTTAAGCGCTTGCCGCTCCAAATCAAGTTCCAGTCAGATCCTGGCTCAACTTTTTCTCGGCCTCTTTCATCTTGAATCAAATATAAATCACAGTTGAGATTTTGCTCGGTTTCAAAGGCTAACGTTTTTACATCGGCGTAATAGTGCAACAAATCACGCTGTGCCTCACCCAAATGATTGCTAGTGATGCATGCATATTTTTGTGGAAGCGCCATTTTAAATTGGGTAAATACGGGGCCGTAGCTGCGCGCAGAATCAATCATCGGCAGCCATAAAGTCATCAGCAATGTCCAAACACAAGTCATGCCAATCGCCCAATTAGTGGTGCTAGAACGGTTAGAATGTTGTGAACGGAAGATAGCAAACAACCAAATTAAACTGACGGCTACTGCCAAAATCACGGCAACAAAATTAAAATTAAGCTGAGTCATGCCCGATAAGAAAGTCAGGCGCTCTTTAATTTTAACTGGATTGCCAGTCATCATCGCAATCCAGCCTAGCCAAATAAGGCCACTCATTAAGCCAAATAAAATTAGTCCAAACCAATTCAACGCGCCAGCCGTACCGCGCTTTAAGGTTTCAATGCTGCCGCCTGCCATTGCAGTAAGCGGTATTAATAAGGGTAGTGCAAATATCTCTTTGCGTTCTGCGCCAAAGCCAATTAATACCAAAGCGACGATGCTGAACGTGATGATTAACTGAAATTTAGGCTTGTTGAGTAGCTGTGTGCGATAGCGCCAGCAGGCCCAAATGGCTAAAGGCAATGCAGGCCATGCATACCACACTAAGGTTTTTAAAAAATATAGATGAAAGGTTTGCTGAAACTGCGCTATGGATTGAAGCCACCAGTCATTAATTATCTCAGGCTGAAAAATTGAACATAATATCGGCCAAATTAGCAAAAATGGACTGGCAACGACAAGCGATAATGCAATCACTTGTAAATAACTTTTGCTACGCCAAAATGCAAATAAGCACGGTAGCGCCACGCAAGTGGCTATTAAAATGCTTATAGGAAGTAAGCCGGTGGATAAAAAACTGACACTGAGCGCAAGGCCAAATAAAATACTGGCGCGGTATGGTCGCCTTTTGCTTAAAGCTAGCGCATAGAATCCAGTGGCTAGTCCTGCCAAACTTGCCACCGCTGGCGTTAAAGTATGGGCGCTAATCACTAAACCAAGTGTACCCATTAAAACAAATGTGGTTTGGCGGCCAGCGCCTTTCCCCCACAGTTCGCGGCCTGTCATGCCTACCATCAAAAAAGTGATTAGCATCCATAAGCCAGTGGCAATACGTGCGCCATCGTGTAAAGGCAAAATGGGTTGAAAAACTTTGGCTAAAGCAGCGGCGCTTAAGTAGAAAAGTGGCGGGTAGATTATTTTGTTTGAGCTTGCGGCACTCGGTACTAAATATTCACCAGTATCTAAAATGGTTTTAATCACACTAATGCTATGCGATTCAAAGGGTTTCCATGGCGCATGGCCAATCAATCCCATTAATAACCACACGCCGCACAATATTAATAACAGATGCGTTTTGGCGCGCTCGCCCACGCGCGCGCGCGGGGTAGACATATTGCCTTGCCAATCGTGATCTAAATCAAAGCGCATGGTTTATTGTTAAGTAATATTAATATAAAGATATTTTAACACTGCTTGTTTTTGCACTAACTATTTTTAAGCAACATAAAAAAATTGCCGCCAAAATAAAAAAGGCAGCTAAGCTGCCTTTTTTGCAAAACACGCGCAAATAATTACATGCCGTATTTTTGTTTGAATTTCTCAACACGACCAGCTGTGTCTAATATTTTTTGTTTGCCTGTGTAAAAAGGGTGGCATTGTGAACACACCTCAATACTCATGTCACGACCATGCGTAGAGCGTGTTTTAAATTTGCTACCACAGCTACAAGTAACGTTGATTTCTGGGTAGTTTGGATGTGTATCAGCTTTCATGCTTTTCTCTCTAAATTTAAGCAGTTGCAGTAAACCGCGTATTATCTGCCAAAAAGTGAGCTTTGGCAAGATTAATGTTTGAATATATGTTTATATATATATATTCGTTTTAGCCTCTGCGCATGCTGTCAAAAAAGTCAGCATTGTTTTTGGTCGCCTTGATTTTGTCTAGCAAGAATTCCATCGCTTCCAAATCGTCCATTGGGTAAAGCAATTTACGTAATACCCAAATTTTCTGCAATACGTCTTTTTCAATGAGCAGTTCTTCTTTGCGTGTGCCTGATTTATTGACGTTAATGGCAGGGTAGAGGCGTTTTTCAGCCATTTTACGGTCAAGATGGATTTCCATATTGCCGGTGCCTTTAAATTCCTCATAAATCACATCATCCATGCGCGAGCCAGTATCGACAAGGGCTGTAGCAATAATGGTGAGTGATCCGCCTTCTTCAATATTACGTGCCGCACCAAAGAAGCGTTTAGGGCGTTGTAGCGCATTGGCATCCACACCACCTGTTAATACTTTGCCCGATGATGGAATCACCGTGTTGTAAGCGCGTGCTAGGCGGGTAATCGAATCCAGCAAAATCACCACATCTTTTTTATGTTCAACCAAGCGTTTGGCTTTTTCTAATACCATTTCAGCCACTTGCACGTGGCGCGTTGCAGGCTCATCAAAGGTAGAAGCGACTACTTCACCTTTAACTGAGCGCGTCATTTCCGTTACTTCTTCTGGGCGCTCATCAATCAGCAATACAATCAAAATCACATCAGGATGATTAGCGGTAATCGCGTGTGCAATATTTTGCATCATCACGGTTTTGCCGCTTTTTGGGCTGGCGACTAACAATCCGCGTTGACCACGACCAATTGGTGCAATCATATCAATCACGCGGCTAGTGATATTTTCTTCGCCACGGATTTCGCGTTCTAGTGTTAGGGGAATTGTTGGAAAAAGTGGGGTTAAGTTTTCAAATAAAATCTTATGTTTGGTGTTTTCTGGCGCTTCACCGTTTACTTGGTCTACTTTAACTAGTGCAAAATAACGCTCACCGTCTTTAGGGGTGCGAATTTCGCCTTGAATGCTGTCGCCTGTGTGTAGATTAAAGCGTCTGATTTGAGATGGCGACACATAAATGTCGTCAGGCCCGGCTAAATAAGAGGTATCAGGCGAGCGTAAAAATCCAAATCCATCCTGCAACACTTCTAAAGTACCGTCACCAAAAATACTGTCACCTTTTTTTGCTTTATTTTTCAGAATAGCAAAAATCAAATCTTGCTTGCGCATACGGCTGGCATTATCAATTTCATTGGTAATTGCCATTTCAACTAATTCGGTAACGGGCAGGTGTTTTAGGTCAGATAAATGCATGAGAGAACTCTCTAGAAGGGACTAACTAAGGGATTTTAGATGGTGTAAATGATTTAAAAAAGTCTAGTTTCTGGTGAATTTAGAAACTAGACGTGTTGATAAAGATAATATTTAGATATTACTATCAATAAAAGCGGTTAATTGTGATTTCGATAATGCGCCAACTTTAGTCGCTTCCACATTACCATTCTTAAATAGCATTAATGTTGGGATACCGCGGATGCCGTATTTTGGTGGCGTTTGCTGGTTGTCATCGATGTTTAGCTTAGCTACTTTTAAGCGACCAGCATATTCTTTGCTAATATCATCTAAAATTGGTGCAATCATTTTGCAGGGCCCGCACCACTCTGCCCAGTAGTCTACTAAAACAGGAAGTGAAGATTGCAGTACTTCCTGCTCAAAAGCAGCATCGCTTAAATGGGTAATGTGTTCGCTCATGGTGACCTCGGTGTAGAAATTTGACGGTTGACTGAATAATGTAAGATAACTTAAATATTATGATTATTTCTGTTATTTAAATAGCGTCTTTAAACGTATTTTCAAGACATTAACAAAAATATAATTAAAACTTTGTCAGTTATGATTATTGTATATTCAGTACAAACTAACTTATTAATAGTATAACAACACTAATTCACTTATATCAAGCTGAATTGAAAGCGCTCAAAGCTTGCTGTGCGCTCTACTAGTTTTGTCGTGCGCACCTTGCTCACGCTATTGTTATAGTGAAGCTCAACGGTACTGCCTACTTTGCATAAACCAACAGCGGTGATAATGCTGGCAGGCTGTTTTAATGCAGACAACTCGGGCAGCAATAATGCTTCACTTTCTAATGCGTTGTCATCTGCGCGAATACTCACTGCTGATGCGCTAGGGGAAATTAACTGTAAACCAACATCTAATTGTTTTAACTCGTTCACATTGGCCCAACGTAGTACGGCTAACTCCCAAGTTTTGGTGTTGTTATCTTTCATCGCGACGACATCGCCAATATGTGCAGTGGCCATAGACGAATTGAATTTACGCAAAGCATAACCACCAGCGCTCACGTTCAAAATCTGCCATCTTGATGGCCTATAAACGCCGTTTGTATTAAGCCCGCTAATGCCTTGTTGAGCGTTAAATTGTGTGCCCACTTCGCGAATTAAGTGATGCGTGGTGTTAATGCCAATACTCAGCTCCACCCCATCACTTTTTTTGCTTCTTGAAAATAAACGCTGTGGGGTTTTGCCAAACTGTTTGATTAAGTGTGCAAGTAGGTCTTCAAAATGACTCTCAATAGCATTTTTTGGCATGCTACCGTCGTTTGGTACAACGCCCTCTTGCAATAGCTTAATATGCTGATGAATTTGTCTGGCTAAATTTACGGTAACCAAAAGTATATCGGTGCTGCCATCTGGTATATCTTTGTTTTTAACAAAAGCAGTCGGTGGTTTTGTACTGTCAAGCGGCACTAAAAATACACCAGTAGGATTTTCAATCAAACCTAATGGCCTTAATTCAACCTGATGAGCAACATTGCCAAGATAAGCGTCCACTTTCAGAATGTCTTGATTGGCGAGATGTTGCGGGTTAGCCAAATTTAAAAGCAAAGCTTGCGCGTAAATGGTATTAACTGAGCTAGCATTCACGCTTGTGTAATGCTCGGTAACAGGTAGCTTTTCTGCAGATTGCTGAAGCGCGCAATAATAAAGCTGATGTAATTCACCCCACAGTGAAACTGGCGCGCTAGCATAGGTCAAGTGATGAATCAGCATCATCTCTTTACAAGCATGAATGGCACGTTGAATGACGAGTGCTGTGGTTTTGCTGCTACCTAAATTAAGAATTTTGTTTTGCAAATCTACTAATGCAAACTTATAGCCAAATGCAAATTCTTGCCATAGTTGCTCGGCAGCATCAGCAAATGCCTGCTCATTTTTTGAAATCGGCAAGCTAGCGCTACTGAAGTGCGGAATTAAGTCTTGATAAATCTGAATCGCGGAGGGGCGATATAACTCAAGCGCATTCAGGCGATTGGTAAAAGCAACTTTTTGGCTATTGATGATCTGTAGCTCTTCAATTAAATCTGTTGCCGCTCTAATCGGGTCGCCAAATGGAAGATTTTGAATAAATTCGTTAATTTTATGCGCACGAGTTTCGGCCAATAAAATTGGGTTATTATCTAAATTGGGTAACTTGAGACTGATTGGCATATAAACTCCACGCAATGCTTTATATTAAGAGCTAATGTAAAATTTGTCACTTTTTAAATGATTAACTATTCAATTAAAGGCAAATAAAATGTGTATTTGCACAATTGATAAACCATCGAATCGCGTGAAATAATTTTAGAATAATAATTGTAATATCAACTTAGATTATATATGAGATTGAAAAAACCTATGCTAGCTAAAAACCAGTTTTCATGGCTGATGACAATTTTTGTTTTATTTAGCTTAAATTTCACAGTGCATGCTGCTGATTCATTGGTGCGCAAAGACTTTACATTAAAAGGCTTTATGCTAAAAGACACGGCGGGCAAAAAACACACGCTTTCTCAATACAAAGGCAAATGGGTGATTGTCAATTATTGGGCCACTTGGTGCCCGCCTTGTTTAGAAGAAGTGCCTGACTTGGTGGCGCTATACGATAGCCGCAAAAATAAAGACTTGATGTTGCTAGGCGTGGTGTTTGATTACAAAGATACGACGGAAGTGGCAGAGTATGTGGATGATATGCTGATGTCATACCCGATTGTGTTGGGTGACGATGAGGTTGTTAAACAAATTGGCAGTGCAGAAGTGATGCCAACCACTTATATTTACAATCCGCGCGGAGTTTTGGTTAAAACCAAACGCGGATTGGTGACTAAGGCATATCTTGAAGATTTAATCAGTAACGGCTCAAAAAAACCATAATTAAAAAAACTTAACACTAAAAATTAGCTGAATTTTTAGTGTTAAGTTGGCGCTGCAATACTATTGCCGTCTGCATCCAAAATATTGAGCTGATTTTCATCTGCAAATTGCATTAACTGCGCAAAACCCTCTGGGCTGCTGTCTTTTAAGCGCATATCCACCGCTAAGCAACGCACACCGTTCATCACTTTTGGTTTTAAATAAGGCGAATAAACCAATTTTTTATCAGGCCCAAAGCTTGCATAAGTGCTACAGGTTCTATCGACCCAATCGCTTGGGCGAAATGGTTTGCCCGCACGCGTTAAGCCTTCAATAATAATTTCCACATTTTTCTTTGTCATTTAATATCGCTTTGCCTGATTACGGATTGATGTATTCAAATACTTTAACGACTTTGCTCACACCATCTGTGTTACGCGCAATTTCCACAGCAGCATCGCCCTCTGCTTGTGTGACAAGGCCTAGCAAATAAACCACGCTATTTTCTGTGACCACTTTAACGTAATTGGCTGGAAATTTATTTTCGGTCACAAATTTTGTTTTCACTTTAGAGGTAATAAATGTGTCGTTACCACGTGAGCTAATCGTCGTTTTTGGTGCAATCACAATTTCATTTGTCACTGCGCGAATATTTTCAATTTCTTTTAATAAAGCTTCAGCTTTAGCTAAACGCTCTGCATCCGGCACTTCGCCTGTTAACAATACATTGCGGTTATAGCTAGTCACGTTCACATGCGCTTCTTCGCCTAAGTTGGTTTCCATTTTTTTAACCGCTTTTAGCTCGATATTTTCATCTTCCACATAAAAACCAGAAGTGCGTCTATCTGCCGCAACAGCACCGCCAGCGGCTGCACCGCCAACAACCACAGGCACGCAAGCGGCCAATTGGCTTAATAAAGTTGCTGCTAATACAAATTTTAAGATTAAGTTCATTGCTTGCTCCAAAAAAGACAGGTAATTTTTGCGCATCATACGCCCTTTATGCGTCAAATGCATTACGTACCCATTCAATCGATTTTTCGTCGACTGAACGCATTAAGATGGCATCAAAGCGGCATGGCTGGTCGCCATGTAGTTGTAGGTAATGCTGTGCTGTTAAGATGAGCTTTTGCATTTTTTGCGGGGTAATGCTATTGCCAGCACTGCCAAACTGTGCATTTGTCCTTAGTCTCACCTCAACAAACACCAGTATTTTGGCGTCTTGCATAATCAAATCAATTTCACCAAAACGGCAGTGATAATTGCGTGTTAATAATTTAAGTCCATGATTGACCAAAAAAGTTTCAGCACATTTTTCTGCAGCTAATCCCAGATTGTCTTGATTTAATCTCATTAAGTTTATTTTTTAGATGATTAATAGCGCTTTGGCTTAAAATGGTGAAATGAGCGATTTAAAAACCACAAGTACATTATATGTTGTCGCAACGCCAATCGGCAATTTAGGCGATATTACTTTGCGTGCGCTCGAAATACTCAAAGGTGTTGATTCAATCGCCGCAGAAGATACACGCCATACTTCGGGCTTATTGTCGCATTTTGGCCTCAGCAAAAAATTAATCGCGGTGCATGAGCATAACGAGCATCAATCTGCTGAAAAATTATTAGCGCAATTAAATGCAGGCGAAAACATCGCTTTGGTAACCGATGCAGGCACGCCAGGCATTAGCGACCCAGGTGCGGTGGTGGTGGATTTTGTGCGCAAAGCAGGTATTAATGTGATGCCAATACCGGGTGTGAGTGCATTGATTGCGGCATTATCCGCTTCAGGTATTGCGCAAAACGGCTTTTTATTCCATGGCTTTTTGCCAGCAAGTGGCGCAGCTAGACGAAAAACACTTGAAGCTTTAAAACCGCAAACGGTGACATTGGTATTTTATGAAGCGCCGCACCGTATTGTAGAAAGCGTAAATGATATGGCAAACGTATTGGGTGCAGAGCGCCGCGTTACTTTTGCTAGAGAGTTAACCAAAACTTTTGAGACAATTTACACTTGTCATTTGGCGGATGCAAAAGCTTGGTTAGAGGCGGATACGAATCAACAGCGCGGCGAATTTGTGCTTTTAGTTGAGGCTGCTGCAGTAAAAGAACCAGAAGAATTTTCGGATGAAACGGTTCGCGTATTAAAATTGCTACTAGCTGATTTGCCGCTTAAACAAGCTGTAAAGATAACCGCTGAAATCACGCAAGAAAAAAAGAACGATTTATATGAATTTGCACTGACTTTAAAAAACGCCAAAGATTAATTGAAAAACTGATTTTAAGATTAGATTAAAAATGACTGATATAAAAATACTCAAGATTACCCGCCCAGACGACTGGCACTTGCATTTGAGAGATGGTGCCGCACTAAAAGCAGTGCTGCCAGATACTGCCAAACAATTCGCGCGGGCGATTGTGATGCCAAATTTGCGGCCGCCTGTTACTACAACTGAATTAGCTATTGCTTACAGGCAACGTATTTTAGATGTGCTGCCAGCAGGTCTGAATTTTGAGCCGCTAATGACACTATATTTAACCGACAACACGACAGCAGAAGAAATTACTATTGCCAAAGCCAGCGGAATCGTGCATGGCGTTAAACTTTACCCTGCGGGCGCTACCACTAATTCAGATTCTGGCGTGACCAATTTAGGGCATTGCGTTAAAGCGCTAGAAGCGATGGAAAAACTGGGTATGCCTTTATTGGCGCATGCCGAGGTAACCGATAGCGATGTAGATGTGTTTGACCGCGAAAAGGTGTTTATTGAGCGTAATATGGCGCCATTACTTAACACCTTTCCAGCACTGAAAATTGTGTTTGAGCATATTACCACTAAAGATGCAGCCGATTTTGTGACGCAAGCGCCTGGTAATGTTGCTGCCACGATTACGGCGCATCACTTATTGATGAACCGCAACGATATGTTCAAAGGTGGCATTCAACCGCATCACTACTGCCTGCCGATTTTAAAACGGGAAGAGCATCGTTTGGCGTTGGTGAAAGCTGCAATTTCTGGCAATGCTAAGTTTTTCTTGGGCACCGATAGTGCGCCACATGCCAAGCACACCAAAGAAGCCGCCTGTGGTTGCGCGGGCATGTATACCGCGCATACAGCCATGGAGCTTTATGCGGAAGCATTTGAAAATGCGAGCGCGCTGGATAAGTTAGAAGGTTTTGCCAGTTTTTATGGCGCAGATTTTTATGGATTGCCGCGTAACGCTACGCAAATGACTTTGGTGAAAGAAACTTGGCAGGTCCCGCACACCCTGCCGTTTGATAACGACGAACTAGTGCCTTTAAAAGCAGGGCAAATGTTAAGCTGGAGAGTGTTGCTAGACTAATCAGCATAATGTTTATTTGGTATTAGCGCATGATACAAAAAATTATCAATTATGCCGTAGGGATTTTAATTTGTGCGTCGCTCACCTATTTTGCGATTCAACATATGGGCGCAAGCGCGGTGGTCGTGGTTGTGCTGTGGGGCGCTCTGCTTGCAAAACCAATATTGGGCTCATTGTTGTGGTTGTATCATGTTTGTGCAGATGCGCCGCTGAAACCTTTTCAGGGTCAGTATTATGCATTTAATCAGGTGCAAGTACGTGTAATTGAGCAAGACAATGCGCTTTGGGTTGTAGATGAAGATATATTGCCGATTATTGGCTTAAAAGTTAGCGAAACTGCCCGCAGAAACGCCACCGTTGACCAATATTGCTATATTAATAGCGAAAAATTATGGGTCTATTCAGAGTCTTATCTGCAAACATTATTGCAAAAAAATCGGCATGCTGAATCGGTTAAGTTGCGCTTGTGGCTGCAACGTACAGTCTATACACCCTATCAAAACAAGCAAAAAATCCGTTTAAAATAGATACATCGTGCAAGCGTGCTAAAATGCATTTGAAGCTGGCCAGACAGTCGCTGCCTAACTTGATTAGGGGGAGGAAAGTCCGGGCTGCACAGAGCAAGATGACGGCTAACAGCCGTACGCTGAAAGTTTGGGGAACCAAGTATAAGGCGCGGAATAGGGCCACAGAGACGAGTAAACACTTTCGGGTGTGGATGTGAAACGCGGTAACCTCCATTTGCAGCAATATCAAATAGGCTGGCATTTTAACTTCGGTTGATAAGGCGTTGCTCGCGCTGCCAGCGGGTAGATAGCTTGAGCGTACTAGCAATGGTGCGCCTAGATGAATGACTGTTAACTTTAGCAATAAAGTCTACAAAACCCGGCTTATCGGCCAGCTTCAACTTCTTTTTATTTTGCCTCTTGATTCAATTCAATCACATAATTCGTAACGCTTACATTTCACATTCACTTAATTTAGTATCTCATTGATTTTAATAACTATTATTTTATTGATGAAAATGCGCTAAGTCTTTGTCTTATAAAGAAAAAATAGTCAAAAAGTGCTTGCAAAGTGTTTTTTTTTTATCTATAGTGCAATTTAGTGGTAAAAAGTGGGGTTTAGTGGAGTTTTTCGGGTAAATTAGGTGTTAAGTATCCGCTCCAAAATCTCGACTTAAGCACTAAAAATCAATAAAAAATTTAAGGGCGGTTTATTTTAATCATGTTTCGCGGCGCAACACATTTAAGTATGGATGCTAAGTACAGGCTTGCAGTGCCTGCTAAGCATCGCGATGCTTTGTTGGCGCAGAGTGCAGGAAATTTGATTTTAACCGCGCATCCACATCGCTGCTTATTGCTTTACCCACAGCCAGCTTGGGCGCCAATTGAGTCTAAAATCAACAGCTTATCTAGCTTCGACCCTAAAGTGAGTGCTTATCAGCGCATGATGGTGGGACAGGCGGAAGATTTAACATTGGATAGCGCTGGCCGCTTGTTGGTGTCTTCTGTCTTGCGTGATTTTGCAGGCTTGGACAAGGATGTGATGTTTGTAGGACAGGGCAGTCACTTTGAGTTATGGAATTTAGATGCCTGGAATAAGCAGTTAGAAATTTTAACTAGCGGCGACAGTTTTGAAATGCCAGCAGAATTAGAAGGTTTCTCACTATGATGATGGGCGCGAAATCTGCGCCCAGCTTAGCCTCAGTGTCAGCATCGATTATGACTTCAGCTTTAAATTCCACTACAAAGTCCTCATCGGCTGCACACATGACCGTTTTATTGAATGAAGCGGTTGATGCACTTAACCTCAAACCAAGTGGCATCTACGTTGACGGTACCTTTGGCCGCGGTGGTCATAGCCGATTAATCTTATCGCGCTTAGAAAAATCAGGTCGCTTATATGCGATTGACCGCGACTTGGCTGCATTCGCAGAAGGTCAATCCATTCAAGATGCACGTTTTCATATTTCACATCTGCATTTTTCCGAAATTAATCAGTTAGCAAGCAATCACAATCTCACCAAAGTGGATGGTATTTTGCTGGATTTAGGCATTTCATCGCCTCAAATCGATGAAGGTGAGCGTGGTTTTAGTTTTAGATTTGATGCGCCGTTGGATATGCGCATGGACCAAACACGTGGCAAAACAGCAGCAGAGCTGTTAACCACAATTTCAGAACAACAATTAGGGAAGGTGATAAAAGACTATGGTGAAGAACGGTTTGCTAAGCAGGTTGCAAGGGCGATTATTAAGGAGCGCACAGATGGGCGCGCCATCACCACTACAGGACAGCTTGCCAAGATCGTGGCAAGTGCAATCCCCAAGATCGAACCGTGGCAGAACCCTGCAACGCGCACCTTTCAAGCTCTACGGATTTACGTCAATTCGGAGCTTGAGGAGTTATCGCTGATTCTGCCAAAGTGCCTAGATTTGCTGGCTGATGGCGGACGTTTGGTGGTGATTAGCTTTCATTCGCTAGAAGACAGAATTGTGAAGCAATTTATTCAAGGAGAGCAAAATCGGGATGATTTGCCTGCACGCTTTCCAGTAAAAGCGATTGATTTGCCACAGCCGCGATTGAGAGTTGTAGGCAAAGCAATTAAGCCAACTACCCTTGAGGTAAAACAAAACCCGCGTAGCAGAAGTGCAGTGATGCGGGTCGCTGAAAGAACAGCAGTAAGTTAACACCATGACGCGTTTAAATTTTATTCTATTTTTTGTGTTAATTACGGTGAGCCTAGGGGTGATTACGTCGCAGCACAAAGCGCGCAAGCTGTATTTTGAGCTAGAGCAGCAGCAAGACTTAACGCGCAAATATGACACGGAGTATGGTCAATTGCAGCTTGAGCAAAGCACTTGGGCCATGCATTCACGTGTAGAAGAGCTAGCGGCAAAGAAATTACAAATGCAAGTACCAGATGCGAAACGCATTCAAGTGATTGCGAAAGAAGAAGTCACTGTTGAGTTAATTCGGTGATGAACAAATAAAAAATGGCTTACAACTCTGTACAACATCATATCGTAAAGCTGCCAGCCTGGCGGCGCAGGCTATTGCTGATTGGCATTCTGCTGGGCTTTGCAGGTTTGTTTGCGCGCGGCATTTATTTGCAAAGTTTACACAAAGAATTTCTGCAACAAAAAGGCGATGCACGTTATAGCCGCACGCTTACTTTGCAAGCACATCGCGGCAAAATTACCGATAGAAATGGTGAATTATTAGCCATCAGTAGCCCTGTGGAATCGGTTTGGGCAAGCCCGCCTGACGTCAAAATTAATAAGACACAAAAACAAGCGCTGGGAAAATTGCTGGGTTTAAAAAGTAAAGATGTGGATAAAAAGTTCGCCAACTTACAGCGCGAATTTGTCTATTTAAAGCGCCGTGTTTCACCAAATTTGGCCGCACAAGTGATGAGTTTAAATATCCCCGGTGTATTTTTACAACGCGAATACAAGCGCTTTTATCCTGCGGGTGATGTAACAGCGCATATTGTGGGCTTTACTGACATTAATGATGTTGGGCAAGAAGGCTTTGAGTTGGCGCAAAACAGCCATTTATCTGGCAAAGCAGGTAGCCGCAAGGTGATTAAAGATAGGCAGGGCCGAATTGTTGAAGATTTAGAAGACGTAAAAGTCCCGCAAGATGGCAAAGATTTAGTATTAAGTATTGATAGGCGTATTCAGTATTTAGCTTTTAGAGAGTTATCAAAAGCCGTTGAGCACCACAAAGCTAAGGCAGGCGCGGCTGTAGTGCTTGATGCTAAAACAGGCGAAGTATTAGCCATGGTGAATCTGCCCACTTACAACCCCAATAATCCTGTGAATATTGTGGGCAAAACGCGTAATCGAGTGATTACCGATGTGTTTGAACCTGGCTCTACCTTAAAACCAATGACAGCAGCTGCGGCTATGGAATTTGGTGATTTTAAACCAGATACCAAAATTCAAACCGCGCCGGGTTACATGACAATCGGCTCAGCGACCATTCATGATGCGCATCCGCATGGTGTGCTAACGGTGTCTGAGGTGATTCAAAAATCTTCAAACGTAGGCTCAGCCAAAATGGCATTAAGCCTAAAGCGTGAAGCGATGTGGAGTACGTTTAATCAATTTGGTTTTGGTTCGCGTGCCAATATCGGCTTTCCTGGCGAGGCGTCTGGTCGTTTAAGACCATATAAAACTTGGCGACCAATCGAACAGGCAACGATGTCTTATGGGCATGGTATCAGCTTAACTTTGCTGCAATTAGCACGCGCTTACACCGTGTTTGCCAATGAAGGCGAGCTTAAAAATATTTCACTGCTTAAGTTGAATGAATCCACCGTTGGGCATCATGTGTTTTCGGCGCAAGTGGCGAATGATATGAAAGGCATGCTTGAGCTTGCTGTTTTACCGGGAGGAACAGCATTAAGAGCACAAGTAGCAGGCTACCGCGTGGGTGGTAAAACGGGCACTGCACACAAGCTGGGCAAGGCTGGCTACGAAAAAGATAAATATGTGGGTTCTTTTGTTGGCATGGCGCCAGCATCCAACCCGCGCTTGATTATGGCTGTGATGATTGATGAGCCAACCAATGGAGAGTATTACGGTGGCACCGTGGCAGCGCCTGTGTTTAGCGCGGTGATGGCAGATGCGCTGCGTATGCTGGCTGTGCCGCAAGATGCACCTAATAATAATGTGGTGATTCCGACTAACGATGATGATGCTAAGGAAGTGATATGACCAAAGCTATTCAAAGTTATCGCATCAAAACACCCATTAAAAATATGACCGCCGACAGTCGAAATGTGACGCAAGGCAGCCTATTTTTAGCTTACCCGGGCGATAAAAAAGATGGTCGGGATTTTATTGCAGATGCGATTGCAAAAGGTGCAAAAGCCATTATTTGGGATTCGGCCGATTTTAGCTGGAATGCGGATTGGAATGTTGAAAATATCGGCATTAAGAACTTGCGCTTGCAAGCGGGGAATATTGCGGCGCAATACTATAAAAAGCCATCATCAAAATTATGGACCATAGGTGTCACTGGCACAAATGGGAAAACTTCAATCACGCAATGGTTAAGTCAGTGCTTGAATTATCTCGATCGTAAAACAGCCGTCATAGGCACGCTGGGCAATGGTTTTTCTGGGCAACTATCAGAAACTAGCAACACCACACCAGATGCCATTTTATTGCAATCCATGCTAGCAGATTACCTAAAGCAAGGCGCAGAAGTGGTGGCATTAGAAGTGTCATCGCACGGCTTGCACCAAGGTCGCGTCAGTGGCGTTGAGTTTGATGTTGCCGTATTGAGCAATTTATCGCGTGACCATTTGGATTACCACGTAACTTTAGAAGACTACGCCGCTGCCAAACGCCGCTTGTTTGATAGCAATCATTTAAAAATGTCAGTCCTGAACTGTGATGATAGCTTTGGGCAGCAAATTGAAGATGATTTAAAATTAATAGGCGCGCCAGTGACGACTTACGGGATTGACCACGGCGATGTGCGCGCAACAAAACTGCATTTTGAAAATACCTATTTCAGCTTTGTCGCTGTAACGCCTCAAGGTAAGGCTGAAGTACGCGCTAATCTCATCGGCCGCTTTAATGTATACAACGTTTTGGCGGTGTTGGCGACCTTGTTGGCATCTAATGTGGGCTTGAAAGATGCTGCAGAGGCAATTTCGAATATTCAATCAGCTCCCGGCCGCATGCAACAATTTGGTGGTGATCACCTGCCGCTGGTAGTGGTGGATTACGCACACACGCCCGATGCGCTAGAAAAAGTATTAACCACATTAAAAGCACAAAAAAAAGAAGGCGCAAAATTGGTTTGTGTGTTTGGTTGTGGTGGTAATCGCGATGCGGGTAAGCGTGAGCAAATGGGTAAAATTGCCAGTTACTTGGCCGATGCAGTAGTCGTAACGTCAGATAATCCAAGACATGAAAACAAACGCAAAATTATTAACGAAATTTTGCAAGGCATGCAGGGTAATTACTTAATTGAACAAGACCGGGCAAAAGCGATTTCGGTGGGCATTTTTGCTGCCAAGGCTGGCGATATTGTGTTGATTGCTGGTAAAGGCCATGAGCAATATCAAGAAGTAAAAGACAAAAAATATCATTTTAGCGATGCAGAACAAGCGCAAAAAGCACTGAAAAAATATGCGCAAACGCAAGCAGAGGTGCTGACATGATGCAGCTATCTACTATTGCAAAAGCCGTCAATGGTAAGCTATTGGGTGAAGATGTTGAGATTCAAAGCATCGGCACAGACAGCCGTGCCATTATCAGCAATCAGCTTTTTGTGGCGATTAAAGGCGAAAATTTTGATGGTAATCAGTTTGCCGAAGCAGCGATTGGACAAGGTGCGGCGGCGGTATTAGTGTCTCATGCGCAAACACTAGCAAGGCCGGCGGTTGTGGTGGGAGATACGCGCTTAGCGCTTGGGCAGTTAGCTCAATTCTGGCGCAATCAGTTTGAGATGCCTTTGATTGCGATTACTGGTAGCAATGGAAAAACCACTACCAAGGAAATGTTAAGCGCAATTCTCGTTGCGGCTACCAAAGATTTAACCAAAGTACACGCTACAGTCGGTAACTTAAATAATGACATTGGCATGCCGCTCACTTTGCTCAAAATGCGCAAAGAGCACGCTTATGCCGTGATTGAAATGGGCATGAATCATTTGGGCGAGATTGATTATTTAACGAAAATCGCTCAGCCAACCGTAGTGCTGATTATTAACGCTGGCACAGCGCATATTGGCGAATTAGGTTCGCGTGAAAACATCGCCAAAGCCAAAGGCGAGATTTTTAATGGCCTAAGTGAAAATGGAATTGCTGTTATCAATGCTGATGACGCTTTTTTTGGCTATTGGCAAGCGTTAACTATTGGTAAAAAAGTGCTCACGTTTAGCTTAAATAAAGTAGCAGACGTGAGCGCCAAATATCAAGAAATTGAAGGTTTAAGTCATATTGAATTGACCACCCCAACAGGAAAAATCAACTTTAAATTAAATGTGTTAGGTAAGCACAATATTGCCAATGCGGTTGCAGCCACCGCAGCCGCAGTTGCATTGGGGATTTGTAATCAAAATATAGCCGACGGCTTGCAAAATATGCAGGCCGTACATAGTCGCCTGCAGCGCAAGGCTGGCCTAAACGGTGTGCTTTTAATTGATGACACCTACAACGCTAATCCTGATTCTATGAAAGCCGCCATTGATGTGTTAGCGGCGATGGATGGAGCGCGCATTTTTGTGATGGGCGATATGGGTGAGTTGGGCGAAGATGCCGCAACAATGCATGCAGAAATTGGCTTGTATGCAAAACAAAATGGGGTGAAAAATTTACTGGCTTTTGGTGCATTAAGTATCCATGCGGCAAATGCATTTGGTGCGGGTGCGCAACACTTTTCGGCGTTAGAAGATGTGATTATCAATACAAAAAAACTAATGCAAACACACACAACGGTTTTGGTTAAGGGCTCACGTTTTATGAAAATGGAACGTGTAGTAGAGCCATTAACACAGCAAAACTTAGAAAAAAGTTTAATGGAGGACGCCCAATGTTATTAGAGCTTGCTAGGTATTTAGCGCACGATATTCGCGGTTTTAATGTATTTAACTACATTACCTTGCGCGCTGTGTTGGCGACATTAACGGCGTTACTCATCTCATTTATGGTTGGCCCAACTATGATACGCAAGCTGACTCAATATAAAGTAGGCCAAGCTGTGCGCGACGATGGCCCACAAACGCATTTGGTAAAAGCGGGCACGCCAACCATGGGTGGCGCACTAATCTTAGTCGCCATCGGTATTTCCACCATCTTGTGGGGCGATTTACACAATAAATATATTTGGGTAGTGCTGGTTACCACGCTTGGTTTTGGTGCGATTGGCTGGGTAGATGATTACCGTAAAGTGGTTTACAAAAATCCTAAAGGTTTATCGGCCAAAGCTAAATATTTTTGGCAAAGCGTGATTGGCCTGGGCGTGGCGATATTTTTATATCAAACGTCCAGCAGCCCAACAGAAACCACCTTGATTGTTCCTTTTATTAAAAATTTAGTGCTACCGCTAGGTGCTATAGGTTTTATCTTACTGACTTATTTAGTCATTGTTGGTAGTAGCAATGCGGTGAATTTAACCGATGGCTTAGATGGATTGGCGATTATGCCAACAGTAATGGTAGGTAGCGCACTCGCGATATTTGCGTACGTCGCGGGGCATTTGTATTTCTCAAAATACTTAGGTATTCCTTATGTGGCAGGTGCTGGCGAAATGATGGTGTTCTGTGCGGCGATGGCGGGTGCTGGTTTGGGCTTCTTATGGTTTAACGCCTACCCCGCAGAAGTGTTTATGGGCGATGTTGGTGCCTTGGCTTTAGGCGCTGCCTTGGGCGTTGTTGCTGTGATTGTGCGTCAAGAAATTGTGCTGTTTATTATGGGTGGCGTGTTTGTGGTAGAAACGTTTTCGGTGGCGCTGCAAGTGCTGTATTTCAAATACACCAAATTTAAAACAGGTGTGGGCCAGCGCATCTTTTTGATGGCACCACTACATCACCATTATGAACAAAAAGGCTGGAAAGAGACGCAAGTAGTCGTGCGCTTCTGGATTATTACCATGATGTTGGTGCTAATCGGCCTTGCGACATTGAAATTAAGATAAATAAAACTAGATGAAAATTGCATTAAAAGATAAAAAAGTACTGGTATTAGGCCTTGGTGACACAGGCCTATCTGCTTTGCATTGGCTTGAACACCAAGGTGCTATTTTGTCTGTCGCCGATTCACGCACTAATCCGCCTAGCGTAGACCATGTGACGAAGCGTATGCCGCAGGTGCATATTTATACTGGCGCGTTTGACCCAGCCGTATTTAAACGAGCCGATTTAATTGTCATTAGCCCAGGTGTGGCGCTAAGTGAACCAGCCGTGCAAGCGGCGATTGAGGCAGGTGTAACCGTTGTTGGCGATGTGGAATTATTTGCGCAATATCGCCCTAAGCACTCAAAAGTAATTGCAATTACAGGATCAAACGGCAAAACAACGGTGACCACTTTAGTGGGCGAAATCTGCAAAGAGGCTGGTTTAAAAACCATTGTGGCCGGCAATATTGGTTTGCCAGTGCTAGAAGCCTTAATGATGGAAGCGCCCGATGTATACGTGTTAGAGCTTTCGAGTTTTCAATTAGAAACTACACATCACCTTAAGTGCGATAGCGCAACGGTGCTAAATATTAGCGAAGACCACATGGATAGGTACGCCGATATTAACGCCTATATTGCGGCCAAAGCGCGTATTTTGGCGCATACAAAAGTAGCCGTACTTAATCGTGACGATGCCGCTACATTGGCCATGTCAGCCAAACATAAAGTGACATTTGGTTTGAATGAGGCGACTGAAAAATACGATTTTGGCTTAATTGAATCAGATGGTATGCACTACTTAACCAGCGGACAACGCATGATAATGAAAGCCAGCCAGTTACATATTACAGGCTTGCACAATGTGGCAAATGCCTTAGCGGCAATGGCGCTTTGCAGCGCAATTGGAATTGAAAAGACATTCATCGTTAAAGCGTTGATTGATTTTAAAGGCTTGCCGCACCGCGTGGAATGGGTGGCGAGTATTAACGATGTGGATTATTACGATGACTCAAAAGGCACTAATGTAGGCGCTACTTGTGCCGCCATTGCAGGCATGACCAAGCAAGGTAAGCCACAAAAAGTGGTGCTGATTGCAGGCGGTGATAGCAAAGGTCAGGATTTTTCACCTTTATTGCCTGCTATTCAAAATAACGCGCGCGCTGTGGTGTTAATAGGTCGCGATGCTGCATTAATTGAAGCCGTTTTATTGCCAAGCAATGTGCCAATATATCACGCCGCCGATTTGCCAGAAGCGGTGAGTATTGCCAAGAAAATAGCGTTAAGTGGTGATGCCGTATTGCTGTCATCGGCTTGCGCAAGCTTTGATATGTTTAAAAATTATGTACATCGCGCAGAAGTGTTTATAGAAGCAGTAAAACGATTGCAAGATTACTCTACGCAGCAGATGGTCACATGCTAGGACTCTCAATATGTTAGCCCCAGTGATGCACAGTCGTGAGCGTATCAATGCCGCCAGCTACGATCAAATGTTGCTTTGGGTAACCTTGATTTTGCTGGGTTTAGGCTTGGTGATGGTGTATTCCGCCTCAATCGCCATCGCCGAGGCCGATAAAGCAGTCGGTCATCAAAGTACCTACTATTTAATTCGCCAAAGTATTTTTATTGTGTTGGGCTTAATGGTAGGCGCAGTTTCGTTTCAAATTCCTGTTGCATGGTGGCAAAAAATGGCGCCATACCTATTTTTATTAGGATTATTTTTACTGGTGTTAGTGCTAATTCCAGGTGTTGGTCGCAACGTCAATGGTAGTCAACGCTGGCTGTCTTTATTTGTGATTAATTTACAGCCATCCGAACTGGTTAAGTTGTTCGCTGCTATGTACGTGGCCGATTACGCCGTGCGCAAAGCGCCACAAATGGATAGTATTGTGCGCGGCTTTTTGCCAATGGCGGCTGTAATGGTGCTTGTTGGTTTCTTATTGTTGCGTGAGCCAGACTTTGGCGCATTTGCAGTGATTGCGGCTATTTCAATTTCCATTCTTTGGCTAGGTGGCATTAACGTCAAAATCTTTATTGCCTTGCTAGCTCTGTTACCAGTTGCCATTTATGTGTTAATTGTCAGCTCGCCTTACCGCATGCAGCGTGTGATTGGGTTTATGGACCCTTGGGCCGACCCGTATGGCAAAGGTTATCAACTTTCTCACGCCTTAATTGCGTTTGGACGTGGTGAGTGGTTTGGCGTTGGCTTAGGCGCAAGTGTAGAGAAATTACTGTATTTACCAGAAGCGCACACCGACTTTTTGTTGGCTGTGATTGCAGAAGAATTAGGCTTTATTGGTGTGCTAACCGTGCTGGGACTATTTAGCTGGATTGTGATTCGCGCCTTTGGTATTGGCAAGGAGGCTGTGGCAAATGAGCGCTATTTTGCCGCATTACTGGCACAAGGTTTAGGTGTTTGGATTGGTGCGCAAGCCATTATTAACATTGGCGTGAACATGGGCGTGCTGCCAACTAAAGGCTTAACACTGCCATTGTTGTCATTTGGCGGCAGCGGCATTTTGGCTAATTGTATTGCCATGGCGGTGCTTTTACGCATTGATTTTGAGAACAGAAGATTGCAGAAAGGGCTGCCAGCATGATGCTAAATAGCCCCGTTACCCAATTTGGCAAATTCACCATCTTAATTATGGCAGGTGGCACTGGCGGCCACGTTTATCCCGCTATGGCTGTTGCCGATTATTTAAAAGAACATGGGTGGAATGTGGTGTGGTTATGCACCGCTGGCGGCATGGAAAACCGATTAATAGAAGGTAAAAATTACAGCAAAGCTACAATCACCATGCGTGGCGTACGTGGAAAAGGCTTATTAGGTTGGTTGCTATTACCTTATAAATTAGCGATTGCCTTTAAGCAAAGTTTTACTGCAATTCGTCAGCATCAACCAGATGTGGTGCTGGGTATGGGCGGGTTTGCAGCTTTTCCTGGCGGTGTGATGGCTAAATTGCTGGGTAGGCCCTTGGTGATTCATGAGCAAAATTCGGTTGCAGGCTTAACCAATAAAACCTTGAGTTTGATAGCCGATAAAACCTTGGCTGCTTTTCCTTCCGCTTTTGGCAATAAAGCAGAATTAGTGGGCAATCCTGTGCGGCAAGATATCACGCAGCTAGCATCACCAGACCAAAGGTACGGCCAGCGTACAGGAAAACTAAATTTGTTGGTGGTTGGCGGTAGCTTAGGTGCAGCGGCATTAAATGATGTATTACCAAAAGCCTTGGCTAATTTGCCAAGCGGCCAGTTTGATGTAGTGCATCAGGCAGGAGAAAAGCATATTGCTGCACTGCAAGCCAACTACCAAGCCGCCAATGTGCAGGCGGATGCTAAAGCGTTTATCAATAATATGGCCGAAATGTACGCTTGGGCCGATATCGTGATTTGCCGCGCAGGCGCACTCACGGTGGCTGAATTGGCTTGTGTAGGTGTGGCTAGTATTTTGGTGCCTTTCCCTCACGCAGTGGATGACCACCAAACCTACAACGCACAATATTTAAGCGATGCAGGCGCGGCTAAATTGATTCAACAAACTGAATTTAGTGTGCAAAAAGCCACTGAAATGTTGCGCAGTTTAACGCGTGAGATTTGCTTGGAAATGGCTGTTAAAGCGAAGCAATTAGCTAAACCAGAGGCAACGGCGACAGTTGCGAAAATTTGTATGGAGTTAGCACTATGAAGCACAAAGTGAAAAATATCCACTTCATCGGCATAGGCGGCGCAGGTATGAGTGGCATTGCTGAAGTGTTGATTAACTTGGATTTTCAAGTGTCAGGTTCTGATTTAGCCAGCAATGCGACGACTAAACGTTTGGCAGGTTTTGGCGCAACGGTGTATCAAGGTCACGCCACAGAAAACTTAAAAAATGCGGATGTAGTTGTGGTTTCAAGTGCGGTAAACGAAGCAAACCCTGAAGTGATTGCAGCGCGCGCCAAAAATATTCCTGTGATACCACGCGCGTTGATGTTGGCGGAATTAATGCGATTTAGACAAGGCATTGCAGTGGCTGGCACTCATGGCAAAACTACTACTACAAGCTTAATCGCCAGCATTTTAAATGAAGCTGGTATGGACCCGACTTTTGTGATTGGCGGCAAGCTAGAAGCTGCTAGCGCCAATGCGCGTTTGGGTACAGGCGAATATATCGTGGCAGAGGCAGATGAATCGGATGCTTCATTTTTGCACTTAACACCTGTAATGGCTGTGGTCACCAATATCGACCAAGATCATATGGATACTTATGAGCACAGCTTTGAAAAACTTAAAAGCGCGTTTGTGGAATTTTTGCAGCAATTACCTTTTTGGGGTATGGCGGTGGTGTGTATCGATGATGCCAATATTCGTGAGATATTGCCGCGCGTGACCAAGCCTGTAATGACTTATGGCATGAGTGAAGATGCGCGCATCCGTGCCAAAAATGTACGCGCCGATAACGGTCAGATGCATTTTACGGTTGAACGCATCAATGGCGTGACTACAACGTTTGACGTGACGCTCAATTTGCCCGGCAATCACTATGTGTTGAATGCCTTGGCGGCGATTGCGATTGCAAGTGAATTGAACGTGAGTGATGCGGTGATTATTAAAGCATTAGCCGAGTTTAAAGGTGTTGGCAGACGTTTTGAGCGCTATGGCGAAATTGCCATTAAGCCAACACAAGTAAAAGCAGGCGGCACATTTACGCTTATTGACGATTACGGCCATCACCCAGTTGAGATGCAAGCGGTAATTGCCGCCGCACGTGGTGCATTCCCTGATAGGCGATTAGTGATGGCGTTTCAGCCACACCGCTATACAAGAACAAGAGATTGTTTTGAGGATTTTGTGCGTGTGCTTTCCACTGCCGATGCGGTGTTGCTGACGGAAGTGTATTCAGCAGGCGAAGCGCCAATCGTGGCAGCCGATACGCGCAGCTTAATTCGCTCAATCCGCTTGGCTGGCAAAGTAGAGCCGCAATTTGTAGAAACGACAGATGAGTTGCCAGCAGCTATTTTAAATATAGTTAAAGCGGGCGATGTAGTGATTGTAATGGGCGCTGGCTCAATTGGGCAGGTCGCAGCAAAAACCAAAGAACAAGCGACTGCGCAAAATAAGGAGTTGGTGAGTTAATGACGCAAGTGAGCCTTCAAGCACAATCGCAACTGCTGAAAAACGAGCCATTGGCACGTTACACCAGCTGGCGTGTGGGCGGTCGGGCTGACCGTGTGTTTATTGCTGAAAGTTTGAGCGAGTTACAGGGTTTTCTGCAAACATTAGACCATGCGGAACCGATTGTTTTTATGGGATTGGGCAGTAATTTATTGGTGCGTGATGGCGGTGTGCGTGGCACGGTTGTTGTGATGCATCAAGCCTTAAATGATTTGCGTATGGATGGTCAATACATCTACGCCGAAGCGGGTGTGACCTGCGGAAAATTGGCGCGGTTTAGTGCCAATAACGCAAAAGAAGGTGCTGAATTTATGGCTGGCATTCCGGGTACGGTGGGCGGCGCGCTGGCAATGAATGCAGGTTGTTATGGCAGTGAAACTTGGAATATTGTGCACCAAGTATTGACCATAGACCGCAACGGTGTGACGCGTGTGCGTAATGCTTCAGAATTTATTGCCAGCTATCGCCATGTAGAAATGCCTGTGCCAGATGAATGGTTTTTGGGCGGATGGTTTCAGCTAGATGCGGGTGAAGCCAATCAATCGCTAAGAAAAATTAAAAATTTATTGGCAACGCGTTTAGCTAGCCAGCCGCTGAATTTACCCAGTGCAGGCTCTACTTTTAGAAACCCGCAGGGTGATTTCGCGGCAAGGCTAATTGAAGCCAGCGGTTTAAAAGGTTACCAAATTGGCGGTGCGCAAGTATCACCCAAGCACGCCAATTTTATTGTCAATTTGGGCGAATGCACGGCCTTGGACATTGAATTATTAATTAGGCACATGAAAGACGTGGTTTTGCAGAAACAAGGCGTAGCACTACAACAAGAAGTAAGGGTAATCGGTGAGTACAGCAATGAATAAATTTGGAAAAGTAGCCGTTTTATTTGGCGGCAAATCTGGCGAGCGTGAAGTGTCGATTAAAAGCGGCTCGGCAGTGCTGGCAGCATTAAAACGCCAAGGTGTAGATGCCGTAGCGTTTGACCCTGCAACAGAAGCCTTAAGCGAGCTAAGCCAATTTGATCGTGCTTTTATCTCTCTGCATGGTCGTTATGGTGAAGATGGTACGATTCAAGGTGCGCTGGAATTAATGGATATTCCATTCACAGGTAGCGGTGTCATGGCGTCTAGCTTGGGCATGGATAAATGGCGCACTAAATTAATGTGGCGCGCGGTAGGTGTTGCCACACCAGATTTTGAAGTAGTGACTGCAAATAGCGATTTTGCAGCAATTGAGCAACAACTGGGTTTACCTCTGTTTGTAAAACCAGCCAATGAGGGCTCTAGCATTGGCATTAGTAAAGTAAAAACGACTGGCGGATTAAAAGCCGCTTATGAACTGGCAGCAAAGGCTGACCCACTTGTGATTGCAGAGCAATTTGTGGGTGGTGGTGAATACACCGTTGGCATTTTAGGCGATGAAGCATTACCTATTATTAGAATCGTGCCTAAAAATGAATTTTATGATTTTGAAGCTAAATATTTGCGCGATGACACAGAATATCGCTGCCCAAGTGGATTAAGTGCAGAAAAAGAAGCGCTCATTCAGCAAGAGGCTTTGCAGGCATTCCGCACCATTGGTTGTAGTGACTGGGGCAGAGTAGATTTTTTAATGGATGAAGAAGGTAATCATTACTTTTTAGAAGTAAATACCAGTCCAGGTATGACAGACCATAGCTTGGTACCAATGGCCGCAAAAGCTGCAGGAATATCATTTGACTCATTGGTTTTGAAGATTATAGCGATGACACTTAACCCTCAAAATGAGACGAAAAATGTGGGATAAACCCCGCCTACTCAATTGGTTCGCCAATTTGCTATACGCTATTTCAGTGGTGTTGATGCTCTACGCCTTGGTGTTTGTGGTGGTGCATTTGCCCATTTTTCCGCTACGCGAAGTGAAAATTGATGGACAGTTAGCGCATGTAAATCGCGAGCAAATTAAGCTAATCGTGGCTAAACATTTGAAAGGTAACTTTTTTACCTTAGATTTAGTAAAAGCGCGCGATGCGTTTCAAAAGCTACCTTGGGCGCGCGAAGTCAGTGTACGTCGTCGCTGGCCAGATAAGCTAGAAGTAGCCATTGAAGAACATCAGGCACTGGCACGCTGGGGCAATATTGCGCTGGTGAATACGCATGGCGAATTGTTTCAAGCCGCCACAGATGCCGAATTGCCAGTGTTTTACGGCCCAGGTGATGGTGTGATGGAAGTGACTAAAAGCTATGGCAGTTATAGCCAAATTTTAAATAAAGCCTATATCAGAATCGCACAAGTAACGCTATCCCCACGCCGCTCTTGGGAGATTAAAACCAATAAAGGTTTATTGATTGCGTTGGGTCGTGTTGATATGGATGCGCGCTTGAACAAATTTGCAGGTGCTTATCAATCCACGCTCAGTCAGCTAAATGTACAAGTGGCTTATGCCGATTTGCGTTACCCAAATGGCTTTGCAGTGCGCAAGCCTGCAGGTTTAAGTGCGACATCTGCAAAACAAATGCCAGCTAAAGAATTGCCAAATAAAGCAGTGCCGATTAAACCAGCACCGATTAAACCAGTGCCCGCAGCGATTAAAGCAAAGCCAGTAACAATGGCTCCTGCCAAATCGGCTAGGGTTTAGGCTAAGGGTTAAAAATGAAAAAGGGAGTAAATAATGAGTAAGGTTCGTGAAGATAAAAACCTAATTGTGGGGTTAGATATCGGCACATCTAAGATTGTGACTATTGTGGCCGAGTTATTGCCAGAGGGAACATTAAAGGTTATTGGCCTTGGTCAGCATGTGTCACGCGGCTTAAAAAAAGGCGTGGTGGTTAATATTGATTCCACTATGCAGGCGATTCAGCGCTCGATTGAAGAGGCGGAATTGATGGCGGATTGCAAAATTAATGCGGTGTTTACAGGCATTGCAGGTAGCCATATTAAAAGCCTTAATTCGCACGGTATGGTCAAGATTAAAGAGGCCGAAGTGACGCAAATGGATATTGACCGCGTGGTAGAAACGGCGCGCGCGATTGCTTTGCCAGCTGATCAGCAAATTCTACATATCTTGACGCAAGAATTTATTATTGATGGCCAAGATGATGTACGCGACCCATTGGGCATGAGCGGCATGAAGCTGGAAGCAAAGGTGCATATCGTCACTGGCGCTGTGGCTGCGGCACAGAATATCGTTAAGTGCATCAAGCGCTGCGGTTTAGAAGTCAGTGATTTGATTTTGCAGCCATTGGCATCCAGCGTTGCGGTACTCACCGATGACGAAAAAGACCTGGGTGTGTGCTTGGTGGATATTGGCGGCGGCACAACGGATATCGCGGTATTTAAAAACGGTTCTATACGCCACACAGCGGTAGTGCCTATCGCTGGCGATCAGATCACCAATGACGTTGCTGTGGCTTTCCGCACACCAACCCAATCGGCAGAAGATATTAAGGTTAAACATGGTTGCGCACTTCGCCAATTAGCGGATGCGCGCGAAATCGTCGAAGTGCCAGGCGTAGATGGCCGTGAAGCGCGCCAGTTATCGGTACAAACATTGGCAGAAGTGATTGAGCCACGCGTAGTTGAACTGTATGAATTTGTATTGCAAGAGTTACGTCGCAGCGGCATGGAAGAAATGATTGCCTCTGGCATCGTGATTACAGGCGGCTCATCTATGATGCGCGGCATGATTGAGCTAGGTGAAGAGATTTTTCATATGCCAGTACGTTTAGGCATGCCACGTTATGTGGGTGGTTTATCGGAAGTGGTGAGCAATCCGCGCTATGCCACTGCGGTAGGTTTGATTTTGATGGGTAAGCAGCAGTTAGAGCGTCAAATTAGTGGGCAGATGGAATCAAATTCAGTCACAAGGTTGTTTGAAAAAATGAAGTCGTGGTTTCAGGGGAATTTTTGATGGGAGAAGTTGGTTTGGCTTCGGCCGCTACGCTTAACTGGTGCTTCGCACAAGTTAGCCTGCGCCGCAACAGACTGCTTCGCAGTCTTAGTTGTCAAGGTAATTTTTAGGCAGTTTTTAAGTGTTAAGTTGGTGAAATAGGGCAGCGTTTAACGCAAGTTAATCGCAAATATCAAGGCAAAAAGGAGAAATTGAGATGTTTGAAATTATGGAAAAAGATTCACAAGAAGCGGTCATTAAAGTAATAGGTGTGGGCGGTTGCGGCGGCAATGCAATCAACCATATGATTAGCAAAAACGTATTGGGTGTGGAATTTATTAGCGCCAATACCGATGCACAAGCATTAAAGAAAAGCTCTGCCACTAAAACTTTGCAAATCGGTAGTGATATCACTAAAGGTTTAGGCGCAGGGGCTAAGCCAGAAGTAGGCCGTGATGCCGCTTTAGAAGACCGCGACCGTATTGCAGAAATGATTGATGGCGCAGATATGCTGTTTATTACCGCTGGTATGGGTGGTGGTACAGGTACTGGCGCTGCGCCAATTATTGCTGAAGTAGCTAAAGAAATGGGCATTCTGACCGTTGCTGTGGTTACTAAGCCATTTGCGTTTGAAGGCAAACGTACCAAAGTAGCGGCAGAAGGTTTAGAAGAGCTTTCACAGCATGTGGATTCATTAATAGTGATTCCAAACGAAAAATTGATGGAAGTATTAGGCGAAGATGTGCCTTTTACAGAAGCGTTCAGCGCGGCGAACGACGTGCTACATAATGCTGTCTCAGGTATTGCGGAAATCATTAATTGCCCAGGCTTGGTTAACGTGGATTTTGCCGATGTGCGCACGGTAATGAGTGAAATGGGTATGGCGATGATGGGTTCAGCTGAAGCAAGCGGCCCTAACCGTGCCAATATCGCAGCAGAACAAGCCGTTGCCAGCCCATTGTTAGAGGACGTCAACTTAGCCAATGCGCGTGGCGTTTTAGTCAATATTACCGCTAGTGCTAGCTTTAAAATGAAAGAGTACTATGACGTAATGAACACCATTAAAGCGTTCACGGCAGAAGATGCAACCGTGATTGTGGGTAACGTGGTTGATGAAAATATGGGTGATCGTTTGCGCGTAACAATGGTTGCAACTGGCTTAAACGGCGCTGTTGCACGTCGCCAAGCTAAGCCAGAATTACGTGTGATGACCACATTGATGACAGGCACTAATAGTCAGCCAGTATTTGTGGGCGGTGAAGTGGAAGATGAAGCACCAGCGGTGTTTAGTCAAAACAATCGTCGCGCGCAGGTTGAGGCGATGAAAATGTCGGGTGTTGAAGAATATGACATTCCAGCATTTTTACGCAAACAAGCCGATTAATTAGCTTGAGCTTTGTTATCGGCTAGCGCTTTTTTATTAGCTAGCGCTTTGTTAAAATGCCAGATAGATAAGAAACAGGATAGATAAGAAAAGGGAACCAGCTAGCTTAGCCTAGCAAACAATTAAGTGCTTAAACAAAGAACATTAAAAAAACAGATTAGTGCTACTGGTGTTGGTTTGCATAATGGTGAAAAAGTCACGCTGACTTTGAAGCCGGCCGCAATCGACACAGGCATTGTATTTAAGCGCGCCGATTTGCCCGGAGCGCCAACGATACAAGCACAACCTGATGCAGTGCGTGATACGCGCATGTGTTCTGCCCTAGAACACAATGGTGCGCGTGTTAGCACTGTAGAGCACTTAATGTCTGCGCTGGCAGGGCTGGGCGTTGATAATGTGATGATTGAAGTGACCGCTTCTGAGATTCCCATTATGGACGGCAGCGCTGGGCCTTTTATCTATTTATTGCAGCAGGCTGGCGTTGTAGAGCAGCCTTCCGCTAAAAAATTCATTCGAATCAAAAAGTTAATTGAAGTAAAAGAAGCGGATAAATGGGTGAAATTCGAGCCCTATCATGGTTTTAAAATGGATTTCACCATTGACTTTGCACACCCCGTTTTTGAAAATTCTGGTAGCAACGTTAAAATAGATTTTAAAGATAATAGTTATATTAAAGAAATCAGCCGTGCACGGACGTTTGGCTTTATGCACGAAGTAGAATACCTGCGCGCAAATGGATTAGCGCGCGGTGGCAGTTTAGATAATGCGATTGTATTAGACGAATATCGCATATTAAATCGCGATGGTTTGCGTTACGAAGATGAATTTGCCAAGCACAAAGTGTTAGACGCCATTGGCGATTTGTATATGCTGGGACACCCTTTGTTGGGTGCGTTTACCGCTTACAAATCGGGCCATGCGCTTAATAATGCTTTGTTAATCGCCTTGCTGGCCGATGCCGATGCTTGGGAATTTGCGACTTTTGATAATATTGAAGAAGCCCCAAAAGGCTTTCAAGAACAAACGGCGTTTTTTACGCCTAACCTGATGCCGCATTTTAGTTAACGCTATTTAAGCCAAACTTTTTGACGTTATTGAAACCATGCCAATCATCCGTCTAACAATCATTCTGGTTTTTATAGCAAGCTTGGTTTTGATTGCCTTATATTTAGTTAGCCGCCAACAAAAATACTTAAACCTTTTAAAACAATTACTTAAATATACAGGCTGGATGTTGGTGACTGTACTGCTCCTGTATTTAATCACAAGAGTGATTCGCTTATAGCGAACAAATATGCGCACCTTTTCCCTTTTTAAATATGCGATTTTGTTACTCGCGTCGTTTGCAAATCTAAGCTTTGCTGCCAGCGGTGACGAAGAGTTTTTATTGGCGCGCACTGCATACGATCAGAAAAATGCGATTGCGCTTTCTGAGCACACACAGCAATTACAGCATCAGCAATATATTTTGGCGCCCTATGCCGAATACTGGCTGATGCTATTGAGCTTAAACGATGCAGATAATCAAACAGTGGTCGATTTTATCAATGCTTATAGTGAATATCCTTTTGCCGATAAATTGCGTGGCGAGTATTTAAAAAAACTAGCAAAAGCTCAAGATTGGTCTGGTTTTTCTGCTGAATTTTCAAACTATACTCAAGAAGATGTTGCTGTTGCTTGCTATGCGGCAGAAGCCAATGCATTGCTTGGCGATGCAGCCTTATTAGACGCAGCAAAACCGTTATGGCTGCAAGCCAAAGAGCAGCCGAGCAACTGCAATAATCTGTTTGATCGTATGCAATCGGCCAATGTGCTGAGCGAGGAAGATATTTGGGCGAGATTTAGGCTGGCAATCATCGATAATCGTTTAACCTTGGCCAAAGGTATTCTTAAACGCACTAAAACTTATGAGCCAAACCAGCTTAAGTTGATCGATAAAGTCAATGCAAACCCAGCCGATGTACTGGCAAAAAAAACCATCTCATTTAAAACCCGTTTAGGGCGCGAGCTTAATTTGATGGCCCTGAATCGCGTGGCAAAAACCAACTCTATACAAGCATTAAGTTTGTTTAATAAGGTCGAACCTGCGATGCAAGCAGAAGACAAAAAAGCTTTTTACGGCAGGCTAGCAATTTACGCAGCGCAGCGTCATGAATCGCAGGCTTTAGATTGGTTTAAATTAGCTGGTGATGCACTGAATAAAGATCAATTTGCTTGGTACGCACGTGCAGCGTTGCGTGATAAGAATTGGCCTACAGTAGCAGCGGTGATTGCCAAAATGGATGCAAGCCAGTCTGAAGAAGCTGTTTGGCGCTATTGGAAAGCACGTGCTTTAAAGACACAAAATCAAACATTAGAAGCCAATACGCTACTTGCTAAATTGTCTACTGAACGCCACTTTTATGGTTGGCTGGCACAAGATGAGTTAGAGGGTTTTATTAGTGCACCATTGGCAACACATAAAACGACAGAAGAGGCGGTGGAGCACATTGCGGATATGCCCGCTATTCAGCGCGCAGTTGCGTTGCACCGTTTGGATTTTAAATGGGAATCAAAAGCGGAATGGGCATTTGCGACTCAATCTTTTAGTGACACCCAGCTGCTGGCGGCGGCGGAATTTGCAGAGCGCAAAGGCTGGCATGACTTGGCGATTATTACCGCCGATAAAACCACAGAGTTGCACGACTTTGCTTTGCGTTACCCAACACCTTACCGAAGCTTAATGAAGCCAGCGGCAAGCGAGCAAGCTATTGATGAAGCTTGGGTTTATGGCATTACGCGGCAAGAAAGCCGCTTTATGGATGCAGCAAAATCAGGTGTGGGCGCATCGGGTTTAATGCAATTAATGCCAGCCACCGCCAAATGGATAGCGGGAAAAGCTGGCGTTGAGAATTATCATCATGGCATGATTCATGAATTAGAAACCAATATTACCTTAGGCACATATTATTTGCGATATACGCTTGAATTGATGAATGGTCAGGCAGTAATGGCCACAGCGGCTTATAATGCTGGGCCAAGCCGCGCAAAAAAATGGATGGCAGATATGCCACTAGAAGGTGCGATTTACGCAGAGACGATTCCGTTTTCTGAGACCCGCAGCTATGTGCAAAAAGTGATGGCCAATGCGCATTTATATGCACATCAATTAGGACTAAAATCCATCACCTTAAAGCAACGTTTGGGGATTATTCCAGGTAAAGCAGTTGCCGTTACCTCATCAGCAGATAGCGATACTACAGAGACTAACAGTGCAAATCTGACAAAAGATGAGTTGTAGGCAACCAGCCAATAATTATTTTTAGGATAGATGTAAATGACAGTAAAAACAGTATGTATATTAGGCGGGGCAGGCTTTGTTGGCAGTAGCATAGTCGCCAAATTAGATGCCGCAGGCTATCAAATTAAAGTGTTATCGCGCCGCCGTGAGGCCAGTAAGCATTTGATTTTACTGCCAAATGTGCAAGTGGTGGAATGCGATGTCATGAATAATCACGCATTAAAAGACGCCTTAGCAGGCGCAGATGCGGTGATTAACTTAATCGGTATTTTGCACGAAAGTCGTCAAGTGACCTTTGAAGAAATGCATCATCAACTGCCGCGCCGCGTGGCGCAAGTATGCGAAAGTTTGGGTATTGAGCGTTTGATTCATATGAGCGCATTACAAGCCAGCAGCCAAGCGCCAAGCCAATATTTAATGAGTAAAGCTAAAGGCGAGGCGGCATTAAGCGATTTTAATAAAAAACTCAATATCACTATTTTTAAACCCTCAGTCATTTTTGGCCGCAACGATAGCTTTTTAAATCTGTTTGCCAATTTAGTCCGATATTTACCAGTGGTGGCTTTGGCAAAGCCAAATGCTCAATTTCAACCGATTTGGGTAGAAGATGTAGCCAGCTGTTTTGTAAACGCGTTAGAAAATACAGACACCTACGATAAAAGCTACGAACTTGGCGGCCCAACTATTTACACCTTGCGTGCGCTAGTACAAAAAGTAATGGATATTTTAGGTAAGCAGCGCCCCATTATTGGCTTAAACGATAGCCTATCAATGGCGCAGGCATTTGCGATGGAGTTGCTACCGATTAAATTAATGACACGCGACAACGTGAAATCGATGGCTTTAGATAGCGTTACGCGCCTGCCTATTGCGCCAGTATTAAACGTCATTCCGACGCCATTAGAAGCAGTTGTACCAGAATACTTAATGAATGACACGCCGCGTGGCGCATATGATGGCTTTCGCAGTGCTGCTGGACGTGCGATTAACGCTAGAAGATAAATATATGTCTAAACTTAACCCTATTTTTGGGCGGAAATTTTGATTAATGGCTGAAATGCAGGTCTACATCGTTGGCGGCGCAGTACGCGATGAACTGTTGGGTTTGCCAGTAAAAGATAAAGATTACGTGGTGGTTGGCAGTACGCCACAAGCCATGCTAGATAACAGTTATAAGCCAGTTGGTAAAGATTTTCCTGTTTTTTTGCACCCCAAAACACATGAAGAATATGCACTAGCGCGCACAGAGCGCAAAACAGCGGCAGGCTACAAAGGCTTTGTTGTGCATGCTTCGCCCGATGTGACTTTAGAACAAGATTTAGCCCGCCGCGATTTAACGATTAATGCTATCGCTAAAGCTTCAGATGGCACATTGATAGACCCATTTAACGGTTTAGCCGACCTTCAAGCCAAAACCCTACGCCATGTCAGCGATGCCTTTGCAGAAGACCCTGTACGCATTTTGCGTGCCGCGCGTTTTGCTGCGCGCTTTACTGATTTCACCGTAGCGCCTGAAACGAACCAGTTGATGCAGCAAATGGTAGATGCAGGAGAAGTGGATGCTTTGGTGCCAGAGCGCGTTTGGCAGGAATTAAGTAAAGGCCTGATGGAGCAAAAACCCAGTCGCATGTTTGAGGTGTTGCGTGATTGCGGCGCGCTACAAAAAATTCTGCCAGAGCTCGACAGATTATGGGGCGTGCCACAACCGCCGCAACATCACCCTGAGATTGATACGGGTGTACATGTGATGATGGTGATTGATTACGCCGCCAAACAAAACTTCATTTTACCCATTCGCTTTGCCGCATTAATGCACGATCTAGGTAAAGGCACCACCCCAAAAGAAGTATTGCCGCGTCATATTGGGCATGAGATTCGTAGTGTGGATTTGCTTAAAAATGTGAGCAAACGATTAAAAGTGCCCAACGATTGCAGAGAGTTAGCGCAAGTAGTCGCCAAATTTCATGGCAAATTGCATCAAGCCAGCAAAATGCGCGCAGATACTTTGCTGGAATTTTTAATGGAATTAGACGCGATTCGCCAACCCGCCAGATTTGAAGATTTTTTAAAAGCCTGCGAGGCCGATTCGCGTGGCAGAACCGGTTTGGAAAGTTGCGATTTACCCGAAATCGACATGATAAAAATAGCCTTAAAAAAGGTGTTAAGTGTGGATGCAGGCGCAATTGCACAACAATCTAAAACGCCACAAGCCATAAAAGAAGCAGTTTTCGCGGCTAGATTATGCGCATTAAAAGCTTAATTGATTTCAGCCCACATGCGCAGCAAGTTATGATAAATGCTGGTCATGGCGACAATATGGTCGGCGTTTTCAGGTTGTTGGTGCATGCGCTGAATCGTTGTATCCATCTCAAATAATAGCGCACGTTTTGCGTCATCACGAATTAAGCTTTGAATCCAAAAAAATGCGGCAATTCGCTTGCCTTGTGTCACTGGTGTGACGTGATGCAAGCTAGAAGATGGATACAGCACCATATCACCCGCTGCTAACTTAACCGATTGTAAACCGTAAGTGTCTTCAATTTTTAGCTCGCCACCTTGGTAAGTGTTCGGCTCAGCCAAAAACAAGGTGGCAGATAAATCGGTGCGAATGCGCATACGCGTGCCAGATACTGCGCGGATTGCATTATCGACATGCCGCCCAAATGCTTGGCCGCCTTCGTATAAATTAAATAATGGCGGAAATACTTTATTCGGCAGCGCGCCCGACATAAACAGCGCATTTTGCTCAAGTGCGCCCAAAATAATATCGCCGAGCTCAATGCTAATTTTTGAATTCTCGGGCAATTGCTGGTTATTTTTAGCTTTAGCAGATTGAATGCCTGCGGTCACTTTGCCATCTGTCCAATCGGCATGACTTAACTTTTGTTGAAAGTATGCAACTTGGTCGGCACTTAATACCTGTGGAATATGTAATAACATAAGTTCACTTTATATTTATTAGTTTAAAGTTAGGCGCCAAGGGGATATCCTTAACAAATCTCACAAAATCTTACTTGTAGCTAACTCAAAAAGTCCTCGCTATGCCCCTCATTTTCAAGTCGTTACAGGCGCGTTATTAGGAAACTATTCTGCAGTGACGTCAGTTGCTTTCTTAGACGCTAAACGGGCAAGTTTAAAAGTCGTTTTTTTGATTTTTAGTTGAGTTTCTTTAACTTTCTCACCCTCAATTACTTCGCGTTTTAAAACATCATTAACTAAAATATCAGAAATTTGGTCGACTTCTACTTTAAGTTCAGGGAAAAGTTTTTTTAGTTCACGCCTGATAATTGAAACCACAGGCTCTGAAATTGCAATCTGAGCAATCATAAATTTGTTCACTAATTGCGTATGCTGATGATATAAACCCATTGCATCGTTACTTATACCTTCACGGCAAAGCAAGAACATTTTATTTAAATCATCTTCAGATTTAATATTTAAATTGGTTAAGTTAAATGCAGAAACCTCTTCAAAGTCTATTGGTTGCGCAAATTTAATACGATAGAGCTTCCAATCTAATGCATTCGTTAAAACAACCCATTCAATTCCATGATTTGCGCCGTAATTAAGGGCTTGTTGCATGTGGGAGTTATTTAAGGTGATTGCAGCCGCTTTAACTTCAATGAGATATTTTATACTCCCATCAATTTTTACTGCTAAATCACAATAAGTACCTCTAATTTGCTGTTCACTTGTCAATTCATCATACTTATCATATCCAAAGACACTAGCTAATATATCTTTAACTAAGGTGACAGTATCCGCTTCAGACACATCCTTGGTCTTATGTGAGTTTGCAACAGTTTGAAATTTCTTAAGGTCGGTAGCAAAACGCTCTAATACTTTTTTTGGTATTTTTAACATTTTTAGCTTTCTAATTAAATGAAATGACTAAGTTGTATATTAACAAACTCTGTTGGCTTACGCTTAAAACCACTCTTCGCATATTGATTGAAGCGACCAATTACATAACACATTATTAAATTGGCTTGCGCTTCAGCATCACCCTTAACGCCAGTGGTGGTTTCTGCAATACGGATGCTTTGTTTTAAGCTGGCTTCGATTCGGTCATAAAGTTGATTGATGCGCGTTTGTAGCCATTCTTCTTCATTCACCAAAGCATCGCCAATTAGCACCCGCGTCATGCCGGGGTTTTTTTCGGCGAATTTAAGCAGCATGGTAATAATCAACTGCACTTGCTTTGTGCCATCGGTTTCATCTGTCGTGATTTTATTAATCACGCCAAAAATGCTGGCTTCAATAAATTCAATCAAGCCTTCAAACATTTGCGCTTTATTGGCAAAGTGGCGGTAAAGCGCGGCCTCAGACACATCCAACTTTGAAGCCAAACTAGCGGTGGTGATTTTCTCGCGCTTGGGGATTTCTAGCATTTTGGCGAGTGTTTCTAAGATTTGTTGCTTGCGATTAACAGCACGGTCAGATGCCATATTTTTCCTCTCATTTTTAGTGTTAAGTCAGCTAGTTATTATATATGAGTGTGAGTGAGCGCTAACACTGAGTTAATCCGATAATCAACAAAATTAGGTTTTTGTAATTGTTTAGTCACCCAAATCGTTTTCATGCCTAAGCGTTTTGCGGTCATCAAGGCGGGCAGATTATCTTCTAGCATAATGCAATTTTTAGGATGCACATTTAAGGTTTTAAGTAACATTCGAAAGCCGCGAATCGATGGTTTGGCATGAAATTTAGTGGATTCAACGCTAAACACCAGCTCAAAACAATCTGCAATACCCATAATCGTTAACACCCGCATGGCGTAGTCGCGTGGCGCGTTAGTGAACACACACTTTCGCCCTTGCAAGCTTTGCAACAAATAGCGCAGTTGTTTAACCTGAACCACCATATTGGGCAAATCCATAAAAGCATGGGTTTGTTTTAAAAAGTGGAAAGCGTCAATGCCATGATGGCGCATTAAGCCTTTAAGTGTGGCACCATAAATGCGCCAATAGTGTTGCCGCAATTGGTGTGCAGCAACCTCATCTAACTCTAGCTCATCCATGATGTATTGCGTCATGGCGCGATTCATCACTGGAAAGATATGCGCAGAGGCATTGTGTAAGGTGTCGTCTAAATCGAAAATCCAGATTTTTTGTGTCATTGTTAATCGTTGAAAAAGTCTGGATTATTAGGAATCATCATTCCCGCTAAAGCAGAAATGACGGGGATTGCAATTATTTGGCTTTAATCAGCGTACCAACACCTTCATCAGTCAGTACTTCCAACAGCAACGCATGCTCAACACGACCATCAATAATATGCACGGCTTTTACGCCGCTTCTGGCCGCATCCAATGCTGAGCTTATTTTAGGCAGCATGCCGCCTGATAGTGTGCCATCTGTCACCAAATCATCAATCTGCTTTGGGGTTAAGCCAGTGAGTAAATTGCCAGATTTATCCAGTACGCCAGGCGTGTTCGTTAATAAAATCAGCTTTTCTGCGCCTAGTATTTCTGCCAGTTTACCAGCCACCACATCGGCGTTAATATTAAATGTATCACCATCCTCGCCCACACCGATAGGCGCCACGACTGGGATAAAGTCGCCAGAATCTAAAAAATTGATAATGCTAGGGTCTATGGCGCTGATTTCGCCTACTTGCCCCACATCAATCATTTTGCTTGGGTCATTTATGTCTTCCATCATCAGTTTGTGCGCATGAATAAAGTTGCCATCTTGCCCCGTTAAGCCAACCGCTTTACCGCCATGGCGATTAATCAAGTTCACAATCTCTTTATTCACTTGTCCGCCTAATACCATTTCAACCACATCCATGGTCTCAGCATCAGTCACGCGCATGCCTTGAATAAATTCACCTTTTTTGCCTAACTTATCCAGCATTTCATTAATTTGTGGGCCACCACCATGCACCACAACAGGGTTCATTCCGACCAGCTTGAGCAATACTACATCTTGCGCAAAACATTCTTTTAGATGCGCATCCGTCATAGCATTGCCGCCGTATTTAATCACAATCGTTTTATCAAAAAAACGCTTAATATAAGGTAAAGCTTCCGCTAGAATTTTAGCTTTTTGCGCAGGCGCAATTGAGTTTTGTACATCATTTTGCATGTGGTTTTGCCCGTTAATTCTTTAAAATTAAATTTGCTTCATTGTATCTAAAAAACGGCATTTTATTAAAAAGATTGTCAGCATCAATAGCAAAACTTAACCAAATAAATTGATTGAATTTTGAGAGGATGGTTTTTATATCCCCACTAATCCACTTGAGCTAAAGGGATTTAACAAATACTTTTGATTTTCGTTGAAAATTGTACAATTTTTGTTTTTCTTGCGGCAGTTTTTCAATGGCTTGTTCAACAAATCCACGCTCTAAAAACCAATGCTCGGTGCGTGTGGTTAAGCAAAATAATTGTTTAAAGCCATTTTCTTTAGCTTGCACTTGGCAATAGTTAAATAATCTGTCGCCACGGCCACCACCGCGGTAGGCTGGGTCAATCGCAAGACAGGCAAACTCAGCCATTTTGTCGTTAGCAAACGGGTATAGTGCCGCGCAACCAATCGTGCGGTTGTCGTGCTCCATCACATAAAAATGTTCAATTTCCATTTCAATGCGCTCGCGTCCGCGGCGCACTAAAATGCCATCATTTTCCAAAGGTTCAATCAGCTTTAATATGCCACCCACATCGTCAATATTGGCTTGGCGCATAGTTTCCAAGCCTTGCTCTGTCACCATTGTGCCTATGCCGTTATGCGTAAATAACTCTTGAATAATGGCGCCGTCAATATGCCGCGAAATCAAATGTGTGCGTGCCACACCTTGCTCGCAAGCGCGTACGGCGGCGGGCAGGTAGTAGTCAACGTCTTCAGAAAAGTGAATTGGCGTTTCGTTTTTTTGCACATTACGTAGCAGATTTTTGGCCTTTTCAGCTGTCATTTCGCGCAATAAATCGCCGCGCAAATTACGTACACCTTCTGAATCCATTAAAAAAATCAGCTTATCGGCATCAAGCGCAATCGCTGCACTAACGGCGACATCTTCCAAGCTTAAGTTGAACGCTTCCCCTGTAGGTGAATAGCCAAGCGGCGAAAGCAATACCAGTTCATTATCATCCAGACGTTTTTGAATGCCAATCGCGTCTACTTTGCGCACTTCGCCTGTGTGCTGTAAATCAACACCATCGCGCACGCCAAGTGGCTTTGCGGTAACAAAGTTGCCACTCGCAACACGAATATCCGCGCCTGCCATTGGTGAGTTGGCGATACCCATCGATAATAATGCCTCAATCTCTACCCGCACCGCACCATTGGCTTCTTTTACTGCTTCCATGGCTGCGTCATCCGTCACGCGCAAGCCATTATGAAAAGCGGGCGTCAATTTATCGCGTTTTAAACGCTTCTCGATTTGAGGCCGTGCGCCATGCACCAAAACTAATCTTACCTCTAAGCTAGCTAGAAGATTTAAATCATGTGATAGCGCAATAAATTGCTGTTCACTCACCACCTCGCCACCAAAGGCAATCACAAAAGTACGCCCGCCGAATGCGTGTATATAAGGCGTAGCGGAGCGAAACCATTGAACAAAATTGATGGCGGATTTTTGTAAGTTGGCTGGGTTAGATAAGTAAGGCTGCTGCGATACTTGTAATTTATACAATTCAGAAGAAGCGGGCTCGCTTAAGGCGTAAAGAGTTGCTGGCGTGGTTTCCAGCGCAATACAAATTTTGCGTAACAAAACTTCAGAAACACCCAATTCGCCACGCTCTATGCGTGATAGGTTTCCAGCATCTGCACCTGTTTTACTTGCAAGTGCTTTCAGCGTGAGCGCTTGAGTTTTGCGCACATTGCGTATTGCAACACCAATGTGTTGTTGTGGTTCGGCTTTTGTAATTTCGGCTAATTTCATCATAATAAAATGTATTATTTACAATAACTATAAATTAAATATGTAAAAAATACAAATTATTTAAAAATCTTTGTTGCATTCTATGCAGCGATGTATGCTTTGAAGCCAAGGTTCACTCAAGTAGCCATTTCTAATGATTAGCTTGACGGAGTCTCCAGCCGCGATTTGCGAATACAAGCCGCTACTAATTTTAACGCGATTATCTACAGGAGGCTCGGCATTTTTGAGTTTCAAATGATAGGTGTAATAGCTGCTTCTTCTGCTTCTGTGATGTTTTTTGTACGTTTCTAAAACCTCATAACTTCTTACTTCTTCTGGCCTTTTATCTAAGTCAACATTAATGTCGTAAAGCAGGCCGTAGATAACAAAAGCCAATCCAAAACTGCTTATTAGCAATACGTTTACCAAAATCATGTGTCTACGGGCAGATTTTTTGATCAGCCTAAGAATTAGCAGGGCGATTAGCAATAAGGTCAATGTCGTAAGAATCAAAGTGTTGGGTACCAAGCTAAATGGGCTAAATAACACGTTATCAAAAGTGATGAAGCGTATTATTTCAAAGCCACCCCAAGTGACTAGTGCTAAGCTAAGTGCGCTAAAAATCGCAGTATTTCTTTGTGCAGGAATCTTCCAAAAATGTCTTTCAGAGATTTTATGGGCTTTTAGTGATGTCCTTAGCAAAAAAATATTGTGAATAACATGGTTAAATTTAGATGATGAAGGAGTAATCTTGGATGATTTCTTAAAATAAAGCTCTACATATAATTTCTTGCCATCGCATATGATTTTGTTTTTATTACTTTTTTTAAAGTGCTCATAACCACTCACGCTATTAAATAATACGGCTCTGATTAGCTGCATTATCTCGGCATCTTTACCAATTGTTTGCGTGTCTTCTTGAGTGATGCTGGTCAGGTAAAATTGCTTGTCGAATTGTGGGTTATTGGTGTGGAACTCCTCTGAAATCCCAAGCATTTTTGCGAGTTTATCAATGTTATTCTCACGCTTAATATAAAACTGAAGTGTTGTTTCGCAGGATATCTCTATGCTGAGTCGACTTAAATCAATTTTTTGGAAGTCTTGTTGATTGTATTGGTAATAGCTCTTTTCGAGCCATCCTGAAAATTCCGTTTTTACACGTTTTTCTAGCAAAGATTTAAATTTTAGCTGCTGCCTTAAATATACATTTATAGAAACAAAAAAGACTGCAATCCCTAAATAAAACCACATCTTAAAAGTCACCCCACAATATTTGCATGCTGGCAATGGCAGTAAGCGCAGCCGTTTCCGTACGCAAAATACGTGGCCCTAAAATAATGGATTGAAAGCCTTGAGACGTAGCGGTATCAATTTCATGTTGGCTTAAGCCGCCTTCTGCGCCAATTAAAAGCGTAATTTTGCTATTTGGCTTAGCAATATTAGCTAATTTCGCCGCACCAATAGGGTTAAGTAAAATGCGAGTGTCATCTTTGAACGGGTTATTTGCTAGTCAATGCGATAAACTCAAAGGCGCTAATACCTTTGGTACAAAAGCACGGCCAGATTGTTCGCAAGCTGAGATCACGATGTTTTGCCAATGCTCAAGACGCTTTTGTGCGCGTTCTTGGCTGAGTTTAACGACGCTGCGCTCGGTAGAAATTGGCTGAATCTCCTTTACGCCTAATTCTACGGCTTTTTGAATGGTGTAATCCATGCGATCACCGCTGGATATGCCTTGTAGCAAGGTGATACTTAACGCTGATTCTGAGTCGATTTTTTGGCAAGACTTAACACTCGAAATCACCTCATTTTTTTTGATGGAGATTAATTCGCAGTTGTAATCAAATCCATCGCCGTTAAATAACTTAATTTTGTCACCCACATTTAATCTTAAGGCGCGCGTGGCATGCGTCGCAGCGCTCAAGGATAGTGGAATTACTGCTCCAATGCTCAATTTTTCTGCGCTATAAAATCGGGTATTAGACATGATGGCGTAAAATGAAAGTGTTAAGATTAAATTATAAGTTAATTAAGGAGTAAAGCATGGCAAGTTTACATCCCCCTGTGTGCGATTTTGGTTGGAAAGCCCCTGATTTTAAATTGCCCGCCGTCAATTACAGGGGTTCAGAAGGCAACTTGGTGTCGCGCGATATGATGATGGGTAAAAATGGCTTGCTGGTGATGTTTATTTGCAACCACTGCCCTTATGTCAAAACTATTAAAAGCCGGCTGGTGGTCACTTGTCTTGAGCTGGAACAATATGGTATCAACAGTATCGCCATACAAAGCAATGATACGGTGAAATATCCAGACGACAATTTTGAACGTATGGAAGAAGAGGCGACGCAAAATCGCTTTAGTTTTCCCTACGTGTTAGACGAAACGCAAGAAGTCGCCAAAGCTTACGGAGCAGTTTGCACGCCCGATTTTTTTGGTTTTAATATCAAAGGTGAGCTGCAATACCGCGGCCGCTTTGATGCTTCTGGCCGTAACCCTGAATTGCCTGCGGACAATAAGCGCGATTTGTTTGATGCCATGAAAATGATTGCAGAAACAGGTGAAGGTCCGCGCGAGCAGATTGCCAGTATTGGATGCAGTATTAAATGGATTGAATAGAGGAAGATTGTGACGGAAATGAATAAATTAAAATGGGGAATTTTAGGCGCAGCGCGGGTTAATGAGCGTTTGCTTCCAGCGATTATCGAAGCGTCCAATTCTGAGTTGGTTGCCATTGCCAGCCGCCGCGCTGGTGCTGCTAAAGCGACATTAAATAAATATGCGCCTTGTTATCAAAACGTGACTTGCTATGACGATTTACAATGCCTGATTGACGACCCCAATGTAGAGGCGATTTACTGCCCGATGGCCAATGAGGAGCATGCAGAATGGGCGATTAAGGCCATTCATGCAGGCAAACATATCTTGATTGAAAAGCCGATGGCGACAAGTTTAAAAGACATTGAGGCGATCGAAGTGGCTGCCAAAAAGGCCAAAGTCAAGGTAATGGAAGGCTTTATGTACCGCTTTCACCCGCAACACGTGCGATTGCAAGAAATTGTTGAAAGCGGCTTGATAGGCAATGTGCTGTCTGCCCGCGCCAGCTTTTCGTTTTTGATGAAACAAGCACGTATGTATCGCATCAACCGCAGAATGCAAGATGGCGGCGGCGCGATGTGGGATATTGGGCCATACGCTATACATTCTTTGCGCTGGTGCTTTCAAAAAAACGGCAAACCAGTAGAGCCAATTAAAGTAGTAGCCCATGCCAAACTCAATGAACATGGAGCCGATATTGTCACCAGCGGCGTTTTGGATTTTGGCCTAGATGCAGAAGGTCGTGCACTGTTTGGCCATTTCGACATCAGCTTTGAACGTAGTCGCAAATCTGAATACGAAATTATAGGCACAAAAGGCTGGGTTAAATGCAATGCTACATGGGTGTTTCAAAACGATGTACCAGTAATTAGCTGGGCAACGGAAGATGGCAAATATGCCGAGGAGCGCTTTGCACCAAGTAACCACTTTAATTTAGAAATTGAGCATTTTAGTGACTGTGTTTTGAATGACAAGCAGCCTTTGCTGACCTTTGAAGATGCCAAGGCGAATTGCAAGGGGATTGAGATGGTTTTGCAGGCAGTATTATAGTTAGCGTAGCAAATTAAAACGAGGCTCATAGCCCCGTTAATTAGTTTAGGTAAACTAAGGCTAAACCCAACTATTGTTAAGGTGTTACAACAATATCGTTTTTAACTGAAGTTACGCCTTTAACATTTTTAGCTAAAACAACTGCTTTGTCTGCTTCAGCTTGTGTTTTTGCAGTACCAGATAAATGTACTAAACCGTTGCTGTCTGTTTCTACCTTGATTGCAGTAGCACTAACTGTTTTGTCTTTAGCAAATTCAGCTTTTACTTTGGTTGTAATAACGGCATCACCCATCTTAGTACCAACCGTGTCACCATCTGCAGCAAATGCAGCTAAAGGCATCGTTAAAGCACCAATAATTAACAAACTTTTCATATTCATTTTCATGATATTTCCTTTTCTTTAAGAAATTAAAAATTAAGTTGTGCAGAACACAAGCGTCATTTTAGGCATTCAGAAAATATTTCGAATAGGGTGCTGGCTGATATTGCTGTAGGTGTTTTCTTGCGAGTTCTGACAGAGTTTAGGATTGTAAAGACTGAATTACTTTAGGAGTTATGAGGTTAGATTGAGGTTGCCCGCATTTGTCGGACGCTTTATAAAAGTTGACATCAATTGTCTTAATTTTAGGAGGTATTTAATGGATAAAGAAGTTAATTACTTAAATTAGAAACGATAGTTTTTACCCTCTATTGTTGATTATCTTTAGCAAGATAAAGTTAGACTCCTAATATTCGACAATCAAACCAAATAAGTTCTAGTTGAAAGCCGCCTGTTAACTAGTTCTAAATGCGATAAAAGTTCACGCAAACTCCTCCTCTTGGATAGTAAGATTTAATTAGTATTTTAGGTCGTCAGTATCTAATTATTAATACGACTATTATAAAAATTGTGTTGAATGTAATCTTACAAGGAGATTTGCAATGAAAGGGATTAAACATCCGAATAATGATGTATCACTGAACGACTCTGGCAATACTTCAATTGCTGAAGTGCTAAACAATGTTGATTTAAACCGCCGTAAATTTCTGATGACTAGTATTAGTTCATCAGCACTTGTTGCTGCTGGTGGTCTTACATTATCTGGCTTTGCAAATGCAGTTACATCACCAGCTGTTGGTGGTTCTGTTTTGGCGGCAAATGGAGCTTCATCTACAGTAGGCGCGCCAACTGTGCCCATCACTTTTAAGCCAATTGCACCAAATTTAGCGGCAAGTGCTGTTGACGCAGTGACAGTGCCAGAGGGTTACACCGCAGAGCTATTCGTTGCTTGGGGTGACCCGATTGTGCGCGGCGGTGTAGCATTTAGTGGTAACGCAACTGAGACAGCAGCGCAACAACGTTTAGCCTATGGTGGTCATACAGATGGCATGCATTTCTTTGGTTTTGCTGAAAGAAATGGCGAATTAAGTAGTGAGCGTGGCTTGCTTGCGTCTAACAGCGAGTACACCCATGAAGAAATCTTATTCCCAGATTTTCACGCAAACTACAATATTGCCAAGGCGCGTAAATCACAAGCAGCGCACGGCGTTAATATTTTAGAAGCAAGACGTGTAAGAGGTTTTTGGGGCGTTCAACGTAACTCTGTTTATGGCAGACGTATTGATGCCAATACCAAAATGCGTATTAGCGGACCAGCTGCAGGCCATGCGCTAATGAAAACGGTTGACTACCGTATTGATGATAACGGCAGTACACCTATCGGTACGACTGACGGTACTTATAGTTACGGTACGGTCAATAACTGTGCTAACGGCTACACACCGTGGGGTACTTACTTAACTTGTGAAGAAAACTTTAACGGTTACTTTGGTCGTAATGCAGGTGCACTAGATACTTCTGCAACTACATCAGAAAATAGCAAACTATATCGTCGCTACGGTCTTAGCACCACAGGTTCTGGTTATCAATGGCATACGGTTGACCCACGGTGGGAGCTTGATGCTAACCCTAATGGCCCAAACACATTTGGTTGGGTTGTTGAAATTGATCCATTCAACCCGAAAAGTGTGCCTGTAAAACGCACTGCACTTGGCCGTTTTAAACATGAAAGTGTTCAATATGTGGTTGATTCTGCCAGCGACCTTGGCATGTATTCCGGTGATGACGAGCGTAACGACTATATTTATAAATTTGTAGCCAATGCTAAATTTAATCCAAATAACCGTGCGGCTAACCGTGACATTCTTGATGCTGGCACGCTATATGTAGCGCGTTTTGATGCAAACCTTACAGGCGTTTGGTTGCCATTAACACCAAGTAGCATTGGTGTAAACGGTCAAGCATTGCGTGATAACCCAAATTTCTCTGGTGCTAACGATGCTGAAGTGCTAGCAAAAATCTTAATCAAAACACGTATGGCTGCCGACGCGCTTGGTGCAACGATGATGGATAGGCCAGAGTGGATTGGTGCCCGCCCACGTGTCAATGGTTTCCAAGAAGTAGAGCTTTATTGCACATTAACCAATAATAATCGTCGCGGTACAACACCAGTTAGTGTAAATGCTGCTGATGGATCTACTGCTGGCGGCGGAGCTCGCCCACCAGTAGATGCTGCCAACGCACGCGCTAACAACGTACATGGTGGTGTAATCCGCTGGCGTGAGGATGGTCGTAGCGTACGTGCAACCACATTCACATGGGATACTTTTGTGCAAGCTGGCGATACGCAAACAACTAGAGCGCCACTACCAACAAACGACTTTAGAGGCAATATTGTTGATAATCCTAATGGCAGTGCGGACTACGGCGCGCCAGATGGTTTATGGTTTGACGACTTTGGCCGTATGTGGGTGCAAACTGACTCAGGCGCAGGCACTGGAGATTTTATTAACTTAGGTATGGATCAAATGGTTTGTGTTAACCCAAGCACTAAAGAGACAAAACGTTTCTTAACCGCTTGCCCGCAAGCAGAAGTAACGGGTGTGACCATGTCGCCAGATGGCAAAACTATGTGGGTAGGTCTACAACACCCAGGTGACGCAGCAAGTGACCCAACAAATCCAGAACAGTTTTCAAGATGGCCACACAGCCAATGGAATCTTGCCAGTGATGGCGTCACACCACTCAACCCAGGTCGTCCACGCTCTGGTGTGGTTGTGATTACCAAAAATGATGGTGGAATTATTGGTACTTAATACTTTATTTCGTCATAAATTATTCATTAAGATTAAATTTAACAAAGGATTTTATTATGAAACTCGCAACACTAACTATGGTAGCACTAATGGCTGTTAGCTCTGTAGCGCAGGCTGCTTCAATCGAAGCCTCTTCTGCTACGTTTGCTGGTACTGTTATTGATTTTAATAACTTTGATGGCTATATCCTTCCGCAAATCGACTCTGGTAACTTAATCACCAGTTTAGATTTAGGTAGTGGCGTTACATTAACCACAACACCATTTTCTGTTGTAGGCCAAAACGCATTTAGCCTTGAGGAAAACGGGATATGGACTGTGGTAGGCAACACCAATCGAGATGGTAATTTTGTATCTACCGCCTTCGAATCTGGAAATGGCGCAATTAACTTCAGCTTCGCCACAGCTATACAAAAAGTAGGTATCTTTGCTAACCAATCTCAAGCTTTAGGCGAAAATAACAGTCTACAAGTGCTTGCTTACGACATTAATGGCAATGTACTTGAATCGTTCACAGTGAATATTGACACCGCTTGGGATAGCTATGACGAAGGCTTGTTTGTAGGCTTTGAGCGCGCCTCAGCGGACATCTACGGGTTCGGCATATCTGATGGTAGCTTCGTGGTTGATAATCTCACTATTGCAGCGGTTCCTGAGCCAGAAACTTACGCTATGTTCTTAGCAGGCTTAGGTATTTTGGGTGCAGCTACTCGCCGCCGTGCTTAATTGATCAGGCATCAATGACCTAGAAAAGAGCCGCTATTTGCGGCTCTTTTCTGTTTATAGTTTAAGTCTATTTATTATCTAAAAATATTCCATAGTAAAAATTAACAACATTTTAAATTGACATTGTTGTCAAAATCACAACACGGCATAAGGGTTGATAATCTATATATCATTGATTTTAAACAATAATATAAAAATTAATTGTTGGCACTTAATTTGCAAACACTATATTTAGTTTGTGAGTTAATCAACTAAATTGGATATTAAATATGTTTAAAAAAATGATGCTATTAATAGCGCTTAATCTAGCAATATTAGCCCCAGTTACAGGTTTAACAGCAGGCGGTCAGGCTTTGCGGGTAAACGCCATCACAAAAGTAACTGCTCATCAGCCAGCAATTAGGTTGGCATCTAACGACATTACCCAGATACAAGGTGGCAGGCTTGGTGTAGCTAAAGGAAGTCAAAGTGACCAACAAAATAAGGATGATTTGATACCTTTATCAAAAACGCCATCGCAAGTATGGTTAATACTGACGGCTTTGTTTTGCTTTGTGATGCGTTCTAGTCGCAGAGTTGTGTAGTTAATTAATATTGCATTATTCATTTCTTACCCGCAAAAAACTAGCAAATCTTGGCTTGCCGTTAGCGGTTTTATCACGATAAGTATAGGTAACTAGGCTGCCAATTTTAGGAGGATTTTTGCGTTGTGCATCGCTAAGGCCTGAACCGAGTTTAAAGCGCACACCTTCGGGTGTTTCTAACACTAGCGCGCCAACTTGACCTGTGTATTTGCCGCGACCTGCCGTATAACCCATCACTTTTGCTTCTGCATCTAATTGTAACTTTAGTTTAAGCAAGACATCACTACGGCCAGTAACATAAAGCGCATCTGCGCGATGCAACATCAATCCCTCAGCGCCTGCTGCTGCCATTTCATTGAGTTTTAATTTTAATGCAGCTTCATCTTTTACTCTCATTTGCACCACGGCTTTTAAGTGTGGGATATGGGCTTGTTTGACGATTTCATTGATGCGTTTAGCGCGTTGCGCAAAAGTGCCTGCTCCGTTTGGCAATTCAAAAACCAGATAAGAAATACCGCGCCATTCAGCGTCAATTGGCTGGTCTTTTCGTACGGCGCCAGAAAGGGCGTCAAACTGACCGCGCGCAAGCCACAGCTCACCATCAAGTGCAATATTCGGAAAGCCTTTTGTAAACCAATCAGGCGCAGCGATTAATCGCCCTGTACGCGTGTGAAAATTCTTGCCATCCCACAAAGCACGCACACCATCAAATTTTTCGCTCACTAAATATTGCTTGACATCAATTCCGCGCTGATAAACCTGTGCTAATAATAAATCGGGCGAATTTGTTGCTTGCTGTGTGTTTTTATTGATGATTAAAGCGTTAACTTGCATAGCAAATGTCAGTGCAAAATATACGCTAAAAGCAGTGATTAACACCAAAAGACGACTTGTTTTCATTGGAATAGTGTAAATCAATTAAACGCCTTAGTACGTAATCGGTAGCGCTGTAAACATTAAAATTATAGTCAATTTAACAGCAAAAAATATTAGATAACAATTATATATACTAATAATTAGTCGATTCAAATGAAGCATAGCCCTTGCCGAAGTAGGGTAAATAAGCAATAATTTAACCTTTGCAAAAAAGCAGTTAAAAAACTAACTTTTTGAAGAATTCAATCAAGGTTTTATCTGATTTTCTGTAAGACTTAAAGCATCGTTATTGCCATTTTTTTCGGTCAAAATAATTGGTTAAGTCATGTTTAAATCGTAAAACTTCAAGGTAAACATTAGGGAGAAAACTATGGCAACACGTAAAGACCTAGCCAACGCTATTCGTGCGTTATCTATGGATGCGGTACAAAAAGCGAATTCAGGCCATCCGGGCGCGCCTATGGGCATGGCAGAAATCGCTGAAGAGCTTTGGAATAATCACCTGAGCCACAACCCAAAAAATCCTGAATGGTCAAATCGTGACCGTTTCGTTCTCTCTAATGGTCACGGTTCAATGTTGATCTATTCATTGCTACACCTGACAGGATATGCCTTGCCAATGAGCGAGCTGCAAACTTTCCGTCAATTGCATTCAAAATGTGCTGGTCACCCGGAATATGGCTACGCTCCAGGCGTTGAAACAACTACTGGTCCATTAGGCCAAGGTATTGCAAACGGTGTTGGTTTTGCAATGGCTGAAAAATTATTAGCTAATCAGTTCAACAAGCCAGGCCACGAAATCGTTGACCATCAAACATACGTGTTTTTAGGCGACGGCTGCATGATGGAAGGCGTTTCTCACGAAGCTTGTGCGCTAGCTGGTACTTGGGGCTTAGGCAAATTAACAGCGTTTTGGGATGACAACGGCATTTCTATCGATGGTCATATTGAAGGCTGGTATACAGACGACACCGCTAAACGTTTTGAATCATACGGCTGGCATGTTCAGTCAGTTGACGGCCATGACGTAGCGGCTATCGGCGCAGCCATTGCAGAAGCTAAAAAAGTAACAGACAAACCATCATTGATCTGCTGTAAAACAGTCATTGGTATGGGTTCACCAAACAAATCTGGCTCACATGATTGCCATGGTTCTGCGTTAGGTTTAGACGAAGTTGCCGCAACGCGTGCTAACATTGGTTGGGCGCATGAGCCATTTGTGATTCCAGCAGATGTTTACGCTGGTTGGGACGCAACAGCCAAAGGCGCTAAAGCTGAAGGTGATTGGAATGCTAAATTTGATGCGTATGCTAAAGCTTATCCAGCTGAAGCGGCAGAATATAAACGCCGCATGGCAGGTGAGTTGCCAGCTAATTGGACAGAAGCAACCAATGCAATCATCGCTGCAACAAACGAAAAAGCAGAAGGTGTTGCAACACGTAAAGCATCACAAAACGTCATTGGCGCATTAGCACCATTATTGCCTGAATTCTTAGGCGGTTCTGCTGACTTAACTGGTTCAAACTTAACTTCAACAGGTAGCTTTGTACACGTTGATGCGAAAAAACCAGGTAACTATATCTCTTACGGCGTTCGTGAGTTCGGTATGTTCGCGATCATGAACGGTATGGCTTTACACGGCGGTTTAATTCCATTTGGCGGTACATTCCATATGTTCTCTGATTATGCAAAAAGCGCATTGCGCATGTCTGCATTGATGAAACAACGCACGATTGCTGTATTAACACATGACTCAATCGGTCAAGGTGAAGACGGTCCAACCCATCAACCAATCGAAAATACAGCTGGCTTGCGTTACATTCCAAACATGGATGTATGGCGTCCAGGTTCTTCAACAGAAACTGCTGTTGCTTGGGTGGCTGCAGTTGAGCGCAAAACAGGTCCATCAAGCTTGGTGTTAAGCCGTCAAAACGTGCCTGGCATGAAACACGATGCTGCACAGTTTGCTGGTATGCGAAAAGGTGGCTATGTGTTGTCTGATGTTGCTGGCGCACAAGTCATTATTATCGCTAACGGCTCTGAGCTTGAGTTGGCTGTTAAAGCAGCTGCGGAGTTGAATGCTGCTGGTACTAAAGTACGTGTGGTTTCAATGCCATCAACTAACGTGTTCGACCGTCAAGATAAAGCTTACAAAGATAGCGTGTTAACTCCAGGCGTAAAACGCGTGGCAGTTGAGGCTGGTGTAACGGATTTCTGGCGTAAATATGTTGGCCTAGAAGGTGCTGTTGTTGGTATCGACACATTCGGTGAATCAGCTCCTGGCGGCGCATTGATGAAACATTTTGGCTTCACGGTTGAAAACGTGGTGGCAACTGTTAAGTCAGTGTTGTAATTATTGAGTAATTAGTATCGAAAAGAGCCTCTAATTATTGAGGCTCTTTTTATTTGTAAACCTCTAACTCTTGGAACGAGCATGACGATTAAAGTAGGCATTAATGGTTTTGGGCGCATAGGGCGTATGGCGTTACGCGCGGCAATACAGGAAAGCGAATTCGCGGATATTGAAGTGGTCGCAATCAATGGAATGCAAGAAATTGATTACATGGCATATATGCTGCAATACGACTCTGTGCATGGGCGGTTTAATGGCACTGTTAGTGTTAAAAGTGATGCTTTAATTGTCAACGGTAAAAAAATCGCAGTCAGTAAAGAGCGCGATCCCTTTCATATTCAGTGGGGAAAAAGCGGTGTCGATGTCGTTATAGATGCTACTGGTGTGTTTTTAACCACAGAAAGTTGTCAGGGCCATTTGGCAGAGGGTGCAAAAAAAGTAGTGCAATCGGCCCCGGCCAAAGACGACACACCCATGTTTGTATATGGCGTCAATCACGAAAATTATGCAGGGCAGGCAATCGTTTCTGCAGCTTCATGCACGACTAATGCGCTAGCGCCAATCGCTAAAGTGTTGAATGACCACTTTGAAATCAAGCGCGGCTTGATGACAACAGTGCACGCTGCAACTGCCTCACAAATGGTTGTCGATGGTGCCAGCAACAAAGATTGGCGAGGGGGACGTGGTGTATTCGAAAACATCATTCCATCTAGCACTGGCGCGGCTAAAGCCGTAGGTGCTGTTATTCCATCTTTAAATAAAAAACTCACTGGTATGGCACTACGCGTACCTAGCGCAAATGTTTCGGTCGTTGATCTAACAGTCGAATTAGTCAAAGCAACCAGCTACGCCGATATCTGTGCCGCAATGCAATCTGCATCGAATGGCTCACTCAAAAATGTATTGGCTTACACCAATGATAAAGTCGTTTCGACCGATTTTAGAGGTGCGCCAGCGGCCAGCGTATTTGATGCGGACGCTGGCATCATGCTAGATCCAACGTTTGTAAAAGTTGTTGCTTGGTATGACAATGAATACGGCTACACTTGCAACTTGCTGCGTTTGGTTCAACACATCGCTCAATAATTTCGATCAAATTAAGTGTTAAGTTATTGAAATATAGGATTAAAAATGAAATTTATTAAAATCACTGACTTAGATTTATCGGGCAAACGTGTGTTGATTCGTTCCGATTTAAACGTACCGGTAGCGGATAGCAAAGTCACTTCTGATGCGCGTATCACGGCCAGCATGGCAACCATCGAATATGCACTGAAACAAGGCGCCAGAGTCATGGTAACGTCGCATTTAGGTCGCCCAGAAGAAGGCGTTTACTCAGAAGAAAACTCGCTTAAGCCAGTGGTTGATGTCATTTCAGCCAAACTAAACAAACCCGTGCGCTTGCTTAAAGATTGGGTAAATGGTGGTTTTGAAGTGGCGGCGGGTGAGTTGGTGGTTTTAGAAAATTGCCGTTTTAATGTGGGCGAAAAAAAGAATAAAGACGAAACCGCGCAAGCTTATGCAAAGCTTTGTGACGTCTTTGTAATGGATGCTTTTGGCACTGCACACCGTGCAGAAGCCAGCACGCATGGCGTGGCAAAGTTTGCGCCAATCGCTTGTGCAGGTCTGCTGTTGGCTGAAGAGTTAGATGCCCTGACAAAAGCTTTGTTGAACCCAGCACGACCAATGGTAGCGATTGTGGGCGGAAGCAAAGTTTCAACTAAATTAACGGTTTTAGAGAGTTTGTCTGAAAAGGTAGATCAAATGGTGGTTGGCGGAGGTATTGCCAATACTTTTTTAAAAGCAGCCGGTTTTGAAGTCGGTAAATCGTTGTATGAAGACGATTTAGTGCCTGTAGCGCGCACCTTAATGGACAAAATGAGCAAAAGAGGCGCAGCAGTACCGATTGCAGTGGACGTTGTTTGTGGCAAAAAGTTTGACGCAAACGAGCCAGCAGTGAAGAAAGACGCGGCTTTAGTAGCAACGGACGATATGATTTTTGATATTGGCGCGAAATCTGCTAATGAATTAGTAGAGATTATTAAAAATGCAGGAACAGTGGTTTGGAATGGCCCAGTTGGTGTGTTTGAATTTGACCAATTTGGCGAAGGTACAAAAACGATTGCTCATGCAATTGCCAATACCAAAGCATTCACATTGGCAGGCGGTGGCGACACCATTGCGGCGATTCAAAAATACGATATTTACGACAAAATTAGCTATATTTCGACCGCAGGCGGCGCGTTTTTAGAGTTTTTAGAAGGCAAGACTTTGCCAGCTGTAGAGATTTTAGAAAGCCGCGCAAAAGCTTAGATTTTATTAGTAAATCTGAAAATGGCTGCTAGTAGATGTAGTCGCCATTTTCCAGCGCATTTTCTCTAAGAAATTGCCTAGATTTTTCTGAGTCTTCAAGCCAAGCGGAAACAAGCTGCCCATATTTCACAGGTATTTGTAGCTTATCCCACGCGTGTTCAGATGCAAGCGAAAGCTTTTCATACATATCAGCATTATTAATAAGTTCTTTCATTGCTAGTTCGAGACATTCGATATTTTTTGCAGGATAAACTACTGCCGAAACTTGATTAATCAGACGTCCAGCGAACATAGGATGGTCTGAAGCGATAATAGGCGTTCTTGAAGTTAATGCCTCATAAATAGTTAATGGCAAGCCTTCTGGATATTCGTGGTGACTTGAGATAACGACAGTATCAGCATCTCGCATTAACCCTAGAATATGTTGATGATTGACTAAGCCAGTGAATATCACCTTGCCTTCAACATCTAATTTTATCGCTAGCTGTTGAAAAGTGTCGAGTTCTCCTTTACCAATAATTTTTAAACACACATCAAACCCTTCCTTATTCAAATTTGATATCGCTTGAATAATGTCTCCAACGCCTTTTGATTCTGCTACGTAGCCAACAAAAATAAATTCCCAGCTATTTTTATTAGGATGCTTTTTGGCTAAAAAATCTTTTGGCGATGTATTATGTGGCCAGTCCCATGGAATAATTTTTTTAGGGCTCACGCCTATTTTTTTTAGAGATAAACAAGAGTTAATATTGTGATTACCAATCCACCTTATATTTTTATGGTTAAAACAGGATTTTAGGAAAAAAGCGATTAGTTTTTGTTTAAAAGTTTCTTGCTTGAAAGAATCTGCAAGTGCCAAAGAAATATTAAACCCACCTAAGATTGATTTAAAAATCACTTTTCTAAGAGGGGTGGTAAAAAGTATATGGGTAGGTCTTATCTCGTTAATTTTCTGCCAAATAACATCTTCATCAGCATTAGTGCTACCCAGCCCAATTGCTCTGACACCGTTATCAAGCAATTCATCGTAGTAGTTTGCAGTAATACAGACAACGGTTGTAACCGAGATATTGTTTTCAACTAGACTACCCAAGAAATCAACAGAGTATTGTTGTGCGTGATAGGTCTCACCACCGCCATTTTTGAGTGTGTTGTATGCTTCTTTATAGTCTCCTGCATAATTAATAACGAGAAGATTTTTTTTGTTTGGCATAGGCATGGCTGTAATTGTGTGAGTCAATAGTTATTTTTTAAATACTTTCATAGCACAGCTATGTTAGCAGAAAACATAAAGTGCAACATTCGTATAACTTAGCTTAATTTTTTGATGGGCTAACAAAACTGTATGCACCTTAATAGGGAAAATGAGCCAAACTAGAGCGATTAATTTGTTTATGGCTATTCTAGGTTTAAAAAAAGACAAGTGAATAAGCTGTTTATTGGGCAATATAGGGTCTCTATAGACATTGAATACAAATTTTAATATTGGTGTGGAACCTGCTTATCAATTATGTAATTAGTAACAATATTGCAGTGATGGCTAATTAGAATAATCAATAATAAGGAATGAATAAACGATGTTACGTAAAACAAAGATTGTAGCCACTTTAGGTCCCGCATCGAGCAGTGAAGAAATGATTGCGCGCATGATTACGGCGGGCGTTAATCTGGTGCGACTAAATTTTTCACATGGCACTGCGGCAGAACATATTAGCCGCGCCGAAATCGTGCGTAATATCGCGCTTAAATTAGGACGTCCAGTCGGTGTGCTATGCGATTTACAAGGCCCTAAAATTAGAATTGGTAAATTTGAGTTAGGTAAAGTAACTTTAAAAACAGGTGATTTATTTATTTTAGATGCCGATTGTATGCTTGGAAACCAAGATAAAGTTGGCTTGGATTATAAAGCCCTGCCGCAAGAAGTGACCGAGGGCGTAGTGCTGCTGTTGGATGACGGCCGCATTACTATGCAGGTAGACCGTATCCGAAACAATCAAATCCACTGCGTGATTTTAAGTGGAGGAGTGCTCAGTAATAATAAGGGTATTAATCGAGCAGGTGGTGGTTTGTCTGCCGATGCCTTAACTTTAAAAGATAAAGAAGATTTAAAAACGGCGGTGGCATTAGAGGCTGATTATATTGCGATTTCATTTCCAAAATCAGCTCAAGATGTAGAGCTGGCGCGCAGTTTGGTTAAAAAAGCAGGTGGTACGGCCAGCATTGTGGCAAAAATTGAGCGCGCAGAAGCGATTGACAACCTAAAAGAGATTATTGCCGTGAGTGATGCAATTATGGTGGCGCGCGGTGATTTGGGTGTAGAAGTAGGCGATGCCGCTGTGCCGGGTTTGCAAAAACGCATGATACGCATGGCGCGCGCACAAAATAAGCTAGTCATTACCGCTACACAAATGATGGAATCTATGATTAGTAGCCCGATTCCCACACGGGCAGAGGTGTCAGATGTGGCGAATGCAGTGCTAGATGGCACGGATGCGGTCATGCTGTCTGCCGAAACCGCCAGTGGGCAATATCCGCTAGAAACGGTTAAAGCCGTAGATAGAATTTGTGTGGAAGCCGAAAAAGAATATGAAATTGCCAATGTCAGTCAAAAACGTGCAGAGCCGCACCAACAAACAGATGAAGCGATAGCGGCAGCTACTATTTATGTGTCTAAATATCTGAATGTGAAAGCGATTGCCGCCTTAACGCAATCGGGAAATGCCGCGCAATGGTTGTCGCGCGCCGATAGTGGCGCGCCCATTTATGCGCTATCGCCCAATAAAATCGCACGCCGCAAGCTTACTTTGCATCGCAATGTGTTTCCTTACCCTATTGAGCAAGAAGACAAAAATAGGGATGAAATTTTGCATGAAATGGAACAAGTGATGTTAAGAAACGGCGCGGTTGCGACTGGCGATACGGTGCTTTTAACATTTGGTGAGCCCATTGGCAGCCCAGGCGGCACCAATACACTCAAAGTGGTTAAAGTAGGCGATTTGACTTAAGCAAGCTAGATGTTTAAGTATTTTTACTGAACTTAATACATTTTAAGCCCCAAAAATTCGCAGCAATCACCCGTATAAATGACTAGTGCAAATTAGCTTGCACAATTTATAATTCAACTCTTCTACCATTTGCATCAATCATCATGAGCGCACCACTTTTAAAAACCAATATTCAAAGCTTAACCTTAATTCATCAAGGAAAAGTACGCGATATCTATGCTATAGATGACAAAACCATGTTGCTAGTGAGTACTGATCGGCTGTCTGCATTTGATGTGATTTTGCCCACAGGTATTGCCAATAAAGGCGCTATGCTCACGCAAATGGCTAATTTTTGGTTTGAAAAATTAAATCATGTAGTGCCTAACCACTTAACAGGCATAAAGCCAGAGTCAGTGGTTTCTGCAGTAGACAAAGCGCAATTAGGTAGTGGAAATTTAAGCCGAGCGGTAATAGTGAAAAAACTCAAACCATTGCCAATAGAGGCGATTGTGCGCGGATACTTGGTGGGTAGCGGTTGGAAAGAATACAAAGCCAAAGGCACAGTGTGCGGCATTCAACTGTCAGCAGGCTTGCAAGAGGCATCAAAACTGCCAGCACCGATTTTTACGCCGTCATCTAAAGCCGCAGTAGGCGAGCACGATGAAAATATCAGCTTGAACCAATGCGCAGCTTTAATTGGCACAGAGATGGCTGAAAAAGTCGCTAAAGTGGCGATTCAACTTTATAGCGAAGCGGCTGAATATGCATTAACACGCGGCATTATTATTGCTGATACCAAATTTGAATTTGGCTTAGATAGCGATGGCGTGTTGCATGTAATGGATGAAGTGTTAACACCAGATTCATCCCGATTTTGGCCTGCCGAAAGCTATCAAGTTGGTAGCAATCCGCCCAGCTACGATAAGCAATATGTGCGCGATTGGCTGGAAAGCATTCAATGGAATAAAGCGCCGCCTGCACCGGCATTACCTGATGATGTCGCAAAACGCACATCTGAAAAATATCTAGAAGCGTATGAGAAGTTAACAGGCCAACAGTTAACGACTTAACCCATAAAACGCAGGAAAAATTCATTCGCATGTTAGATAAACTCAGGCAAATAGCAGCGCGATTAAAGGCAGAGTTTGTTTTTTACCAACGCCTGCAAAAACATCCGCAAACCCCTAAATTGGCGAAAGCTTTGCTGTGGTTGGCAATCGGCTATGTATTAATGCCATTTGATTTAATCCCTGATTTTATTCCCATTATCGGGCAATTGGATGAAATGGTCATTATTCCTATTCTGTTGTATTGTGCGTTAAAATTAACGCCACAAGCCGTTGTGGCCGAATGCAGGAGTGAATGAGCATGATGGACTATTTGATACAAACGTGGCAGATGGTTTTAAACTTTGATGCGCATTTGCCAGATTTAGTCTCCATGCATGCAAACATGGTTTATTTTATTGTGTTTGGTGTCATTTTTTTGCAAATTGGCATACTGCCTTTCTTTTTTCTGCCGAGTAATCCATTTTTATTTGTGTGTGGTGCAGTCTGGGCAGCCTCTCATTTAAGTATCAGCTTACTTTTAGTCGTTTTAACAGCGGCGGCCATATTGGGCAACTTATGTGGATACGGTTTGGGCAAAACTTTAGGGCAGATATTTTTTGTTAACTATTTAAAATGGCCAAATCAAACAACGCTGGATAAAACGCGTGTTTTTTATCATAAGCATGGCGAAAAAGGCTTTTTGTTTTGTCTGTTTTTGCCTGTGGTAAGAACAATTGCACCATTTTTAGCAGGTATTACGCAGATGGTTTTTTATAAGTTTGTACGTTCAGCCTCTGCTGGATCGGCATTGTGGGTGTTGACTTGCGTGTTGATGGGTTATTTCTTTGGCAATATTCCCATTATTATGCATCATTTAGGCACTTTTACTTTAGCAGGTTTGGCTGTGGTGTTGCTGGTTATGATTTGTAAAAAAAGCTGGGAATATTTCAATAAATTAAATTAGCACCAAGTTTTTTACATTGCCAGCGCTCAATCCTGCATGCGCGTAATCAATCATTAACAAACTTCACGTATAATCCACGTTTTTTTAGTTCAAGGCTATTCTCAACATGTCGTTAAACCAAGTGCCATCTGGCTTAGATTTACCCAATGATTTCAATGTGATTATCGAAATTCCCATGCAGGGCGACCCTGTTAAGTACGAAGTCGATAAAGACAGCGGTGCGATTTTTGTCGACCGTTTTATGGGTACTGCCATGCAATATCCTACTAATTATGGCTACATTCCACATACTTTGGCCGACGATGGCGACCCTGTAGATGTGTTGGTGATGACGCCAGTGCCGTTGATTCCTGGTGTGGTCGTGCGTTGCCGTCCATTGGGCGTTTTATTGATGGAAGATGAGGCTGGACTGGATGCAAAAGTATTTGCGGTGCCTGTGCCAAAAGTGTGCGGTTTGTACGGGCATTTAAAAAGTCATACCGATGTTTCAACGTGGCGCTTAGAAATGATTTCACACTTTTTTGAGCACTACAAAGATTTAGACAAAGGCAAATGGGTGAAAATTAACGGTTGGGGTGATATCGAAGCCGCTAAGAAAGAAATTTTAGCTGGCGTTGAAAATTACAATAACGCAGAAGTGAAACCAGCGTTTTAATCATTTTTGGGTTATAAGAAGTGGTTAAGTATAGTGAACTTAACACTTTAAAAGTAATAAAAAAAGGCAGCTTTTAGCTGCCTTTTTTTATTTAAGAATTATGATTAAACGTGTAACAATGGCACGATTAGCAGCGCCACAATATTGATGATTTTAATCAATGGATTCACTGCAGGGCCAGCTGTGTCTTTATATGGATCGCCAACGGTGTCGCCAGTAACAGCGGCTTTGTGCGCATCTGAACCTTTGCCACCAAAGTTGCCGTCTTCAATATATTTTTTGGCGTTATCCCAAGCGCCGCCGCCAGTACACATTGAAATCGCGACAAATAAACCTGTCACAATCGTCCCCATCAACAAACCGCCTAAAGCAACCGGACCTAACAATAAGCCGACTGCAATTGGCACTGCGACTGGTAAGAGTGACGGAATCATCATTTCTTTAATGGCCGCCGTGGTCAGCATATCCACCGCTTTGCCGTATTCTGGTTTGGCAGTGCCTTCCATAATGCCTTTAATGTCGCGGAACTGGCGGCGTACTTCTTCAACCACTGCGCCAGCCGCACGGCCAACGGCTTCCATTGCCATTGCGGCAAATAAGAATGGAATTAAGCCGCCGATAAATAAGCCGATAATCACCATTGGGTCGCTTAAATCGAATTTCACATCAATGCCAGCGCCTTCCAGTTTGTGTGTGTAATCGGCAAATAAAACTAAAGCCGCTAGGCCTGCAGAGCCAATCGCATAACCTTTTGTGACTGCTTTTGTGGTGTTACCAACTGCGTCTAATGGGTCAGTTACATCGCGCACGCTGCTTGGTAATTCTGCCATTTCTGCAATGCCGCCTGCATTATCGGTAATCGGGCCATAAGCATCTAAAGCCACCACAATACCTGCCATGCTTAACATCGAAGTTGCCGCAATGGCAATGCCGTACAAGCCACCTAAATGGAACGAAGCCCAAATAGCCAAACAAACCGAAAGCACAGGCCAAGCCGTTGATTTCATTGAAATGCCAATACCTGCAATAATGTTAGTTGCGTGACCAGTTGTAGAAGCTTGCGCTACATGCTGCACAGGCGCGTACTGCGTGCCTGTGTAATATTCAGTAATCCAAACTAAAGCTGCTGTTAACACTAAACCCACTGCGCATGAGCCAAATAATTGATTCGCAGAAATGGTCAAGTCGCCCGCAGTTAAACCTTGCGGGAATAAATGTTGCGTGACGAAATAGAAGGCAATTAACGACAAAACACCTGCTACAGCCAAACCTTTGTATAAGGCTGGCATCACGTTTTTCATGCCTGGTGAAGCTTTCACAAAGAAGCAACCAATAATAGAGGCAACGATAGAAACTGCGCCCAACATTAATGGGTAGAGAATGCCATTAGCGCCTGCATCAGTGATTAATAAACCGCCCAAAACCATCGTGGCAATTAACGTCACTGCATACGTTTCAAACAAATCGGCTGCCATACCTGCACAGTCACCCACGTTGTCACCTACGTTATCCGCAATCACCGCTGGATTACGTGGATCATCTTCAGGGATACCGGCTTCTACTTTCCCCACTAAGTCAGCACCAACGTCAGCGCCTTTGGTAAAAATACCGCCACCTAAACGTGCGAAAATTGAAATAAGAGATGAGCCAAAAGCCAAACCAATTAATGGGTCTAAGTTAGTTGCATTTTCTGCACCTAGAAACCAGTAAAAACCCGCAACACCTAGCAAGCCTAAACCAACGACCAACATGCCAGTCACGGCACCACCTTTAAACGCGACATCAAACGCAGGCACAATGCCGTTTGTTGCGGCTTGCGCAGTACGTACATTGGCTTTTACAGACACGTTCATGCCGATAAAACCACATGCGCCAGATAATGCTGCGCCCACAACAAAACCAATCGCTGTAGTAGTACCTAAAAAGAAAGCGACCAAAATTGCTAACACTACACCGACAATCGCAATTGTTTTGTATTGCCTGGCTAAATAGGCTGCTGCACCTTGTTGAATGGCGCCTGCAATTTCTTGCATGCGTGCGTTGCCGGCTGGCAAATTGGTAATCCATTTACTCATTACAACGCCGTAAAGCACGGCTAAAATGGCTGCTGCAATGGTGATAATTAATGCGACTGACATGACTTCTCCCTATCTATTATGAATAAATCTGAAACGACATCAACGTGCAAATCAATGAAAATATTTTTTTAGAATAATGCTAACTAGTTGTAAAAAATGTAATTAATTTGTAACAACTCAATGCATTATGGCACTAAAAATGCATGGCGACAATACACATGATTTTGTTGCAAATTGTCAGCGTAAAATGAGCGAACATAAGGGTTTGTAGCCAATTTAAATCGCTGAATGCGTAACGCACATTTGAATTTTTTACAGCTAGATAAGCTATCAAAGCAACCTTTAATAGGGCTGTTTTAGGCTTTAATCGTTTGAATAACGAAAACTTAACACTAACAATTGATTAAATTTTGTTAGCTAGCGAGTTAAGTTGTTCAGAAAGTGCAGACTCGCCTAAATCTTGTGCCAATTTTTTAAGACTAATTGCGGCTTGTTTGGATAGTTTGCGCGGTGTTTGCACGATTGCTTTTGGGTGAGATTTAACTTGCACTTTCACACTAATTGCAGTAACTTTACATTCCCTAAATGCAGGCTTAGTTTGTTGTAAATTTTGTAATTGAGTCAAAAAGTTAGCCTGACTTAATTTGATTTTACTGGCAACAATTGCGCTATGTGCAAAAATGGTTAATTGACCGTTATTCAAGTTGCCAACAGTGCTTAATTGGCTGAGTATTTCAGGACATACAGCAGCCCATAATTGTTGTAATAACTGATGCGATTGCAATTGCTGTGTTAAAACACCCAGCATATTGTGTTGATGCTGGCTATGTTGATTAATTAAAGTATCAATTTTGCGCATAATATAGATTTTACTGCAAAGTTCGCGGTGACTAAAAGAATACACTGAAAGAATGCAATGAGACCTTGCTGAATGCATATGAATGAAAAAACTCAATGAATATTATATTAGTTTCTAACAGCATGGCCAAAGCCAAAAGTTTGTCTGCACTGCAGGCGGGCTTGCTGGTGGCTGCTTTAGTGTTATTTCCAGTGATGCTCACTTTATTATTTATTACCCCTCAGAGTAATATTAAACAACAGGGCATGAGAGCCTTACTTCCGCCGCAAATCAGAAGCTCTATTATTTCATCTCAAGTCCATTTAGACGCTTACGCCAAAGAACTAGGCGAGTTGCAAGCACGTATGATGCGTCTTGACGCACAAAATCAGCGATTGGCTAAATTGGCGGGTGAAAATGAGCAAAAAATCGTCAATAATCCTCATCTAAAACCATTGGGTGGTTTACAACAAGATGGACGCGGCGGGCCGTTGGTGAGGTCGCATGCGATGTCAGAGATTGAATTAAAAGCGGCAATATTAGAGCTGACAGAAGCAGTTGATGCGCGTGACGATTATATGAGCAAGATAGAAGCGAAGATTTTACAAAAAAGTGTGCTCAAAGATATGTTGCCTAATAGCAGCCCTGTAGATGCAGCGTTCAACTCATCCAGTTATGGCTGGCGAATTGATCCGTTTAATGGTAACAAGGCTTTTCACGAAGGTTTGGATTTTACCGCTAATACGGGTACCAATATCCGCGCCGCTGCAGACGGCATTGTATCTAGCGCAGAGCGAACTCCTGATTATGGTAACATAGTCAAAATTGATCATGGGTCTGGTTTAGAAACGCGTTATGCGCATGCTTCTAAATTATTAGTGAAAGCAGGTGAACGTGTGGTTAAAGGTCAAATAGTCGCGCAAGTGGGCAGCACGGGCCGCTCTACTGGGCCGCATTTGCATTACGAAATCAGATTAAATGGTAACCCATTAGATCCACGCCAATATTTAAATAGGTAATCTCAATAAATTTGCGTTAATTGCACGTTTTCTGTATTGAAATAAACATTAACTACCCAATATCCATACAATATAATCAATTTTTTTCGTCCAATCTTATTTATAGGTTTCCGAAGTTTCGGAAAAGCGGTGTCTCTTCATGTTATCCAGTGTGTTTAGAAAATTTTTCGGTAGTCGTAACGATAGGCTTGTGAAGCAATATGGCCAAACGGTAAAAGAAATCAATGCGCTAGAGCCTGCGATGCAGGCATTGTCGGATGATCAGCTACGTGCAAAAACGGAAAGTTTCAAACAGCGTTTTCAGCAAGGCGAAAGCCTAGAAAAATTATTGCCAGAAGCCTTTGCAGTGGTGCGCGAAGGTAGTGTACGCGCTTTGGGTATGCGGCATTTTGATGTGCAATTAATCGGCGGCATGGTACTTAACGCCGGAAAAATTGCCGAAATGCGTACGGGTGAAGGTAAAACGCTGGTGGCTACATTGCCTGTTTATCTCAATGCTATTACTGGCAGAGGCGTGCATGTCGTAACAGTGAATGACTACTTGGCCAAACGCGATGCGGAATGGATGGGCAAGTTATACAACTTTTTAGGCTTAAGTGTTGGCATTAATTTATCACAAATGCAGCATGATGCTAAACAATTGGCCTACGCGGCGGATATTACTTACGGCACCAATAATGAGTTTGGTTTTGATTACCTGCGCGATAACATGGTGTTTACCAAAGGTGAGCGTGTACAACGTGCTTTAAGCTATGCTCTGGTTGACGAAGTGGACTCGATTTTAATCGACGAAGCGCGTACCCCGCTGATTATTTCTGGCCAAGCAGAAAATAGTATTGATTTGTATAATCAAATTAATGCCGTTGCTAAACAGCTAACCAAACAAACCACTGAAGATGGTGAAGGCGATTTTTGGGTGGATGAAAAAGCGCAAACAGTCACCATGAGCGAAGCAGGTCATGAACACGCGGAGGCAATTCTAGCCAGCTCTGGCTTGATGGCAGAAAACTCCAGCTTGTACGAAGCGGCTAATATTACTTTAGTGCATCATTTATATGCCTCACTTCGTGCGCAAAATTTGTTCAGCTTAGACCAGCATTATGTGGTGCGCGATGGCGAGATTGTGATTGTGGATGAGTTTTCTGGCCGTATGATGCCAGGCCGTCGTTGGTCTGACGGTTTACATCAAGCGGTTGAAGCCAAAGAGGGCGTGGCGATTCAAAAAGAAAACCAAACGCTGGCATCGATTACCTTTCAAAACTACTTCCGCATGTATGAAAAATTAAGTGGTATGACAGGTACGGCGGATACAGAAGCCTATGAATTTAACCAAATTTACGGCTTGGAAACAGTGGTGATTCCAACCCATCGTGGCATGTTGCGCAAAGACGCGATGGATAAAGTCTATCGTACGTCTGCTGAAAAATACAACGCCGTTATTGAAGATATTAAGCAATGCCAAGCGATTGGTCAGCCAGTTTTGGTAGGTACGACTTCGATTGAAAACTCTGAAATCATTTCTAGATTACTAACCAAAGTTAACTTAAAGCATGAAGTATTAAACGCTAAGCAGCACGAGCGTGAGGCGCATATTGTGGCTGAGGCAGGCCAGCCGGGTGCGATTACCATTGCGACCAATATGGCTGGCCGTGGTACGGATATCGTGCTGGGCGGCAATTCAGAATCTGCAATCCATGCGGTTAATTTAGACGAAAAATTGGATGAAACACAAAAAGCCGCCAAAATTGTGCAATTAAAAGCAGAATGGCAGCAACGCCACGATGCGGTTTTAGCTTCAGGTGGCTTACATATTATTGGTACAGAGCGCCATGAGTCGCGCCGTGTCGATAATCAACTACGTGGCCGTTCAGGTCGTCAAGGTGACCCAGGTTCTAGCCGTTTTTATCTGGCGCTAGATGACCAATTATTGCGTATATTCTCAGGTGACCGTGTTTCTGCAATTATGGAGCGCTTGAAAATGCCAGAAGGCGAGGCGATTGAGCATGCTATGGTAAGTCGTGCGATTGAAAACGCGCAACGCAAAGTAGAAGGCCGCAACTTTGATATTCGTAAGCAGTTATTAGAGTTTGATGATGTATCAAACGATCAGCGTAAAGTAATTTATGAGCAGCGCAATGAATTGCTGGAAGCCACTGATATTGGTGAAACGATTGCCGCAATGCGTAATGATGTGATTGCAGGCATTTTCAGTACGCATATTCCACCTGGCAGTGTTGAAGAGCAATGGGATATTCCGAGCCTAGAAAAAAACCTGATTGCAGAAACTGGCTTAGATTTACCTTTGCAAAAAATGCTGGAAGATAATCCTGATTTGCATGAAGAAACATTGCGTGAGCGCGTGTTTGATGCGGCTGATGAATCGTACAAAGCCAAAGAAGTGTTAGCCAGCAAAGAAAATATGCGCCAGTTTGAGCGTGCGGTGATGCTGCAAAGTATTGATAGGAATTGGCGTGAACACTTGGCCGCTTTGGATCATTTGCGCCAAGGCATTCATTTACGTTCTTATGCGCAAAAAAATCCTAAACAGGAATATAAGCGCGAAGCATTTGTGTTGTTTGAAAACTTACTTCATGCAGTGAAAAGTGAAGTCACTAAAGTGACGATGCTGGTGCAAGTGCAAACACGCGACGATGTAGAAGCGGTAGAGCAGCCACAGAACGTTGCTAATGTGCAATATCAACATGCAGATTTTGACGAAGCGTTAGCGAATCCAGCAAGTGATATGGCGGATGAAAATAATACTCAGATGGGTTCTACTGAGCCAGTAGTTCGTGACGGCATAAAAGTAGGCCGTAATGATCCGTGCCCGTGTGGCTCTGGTAAAAAATACAAACAATGCCATGGTGTTTTAAGCTAAATTAAATACTGATTGATTTTTAACGAAAATTGAAAGAAAGCATTCAATGTCCGATTTAGACATTCAATCTCCTTGTATCGGTGTGTGTAGTATGGATGATTTAACTGGCCTATGCCAAGGCTGTTACCGCACATTGGAAGAAATTCAGCAATGGTGGGATCTAGATTCACATCAGAAAAAACAAGTGATTCATCAAGTAGCTGAGCGTGAAGCGCAGTTGTTTGATTAGACACTAATCAGTTTTTGGCTGCCAATAATGGCTTGTTGGTTGAATAAATCAATCAAAATAGCTGAACCGAATTCAATAATCACCGCAATTTCAGGGTGTTCAATTTCTTGGGCAAGTTGAGTTAATGCTTGCTCTCCGCTTAAATTTTCGAAATCAATTAACTGCAAAAGACGATAAGTAATCGGGTTTAATTCAATAAATTTGACTTGATATTCTGGATTTCTAAATACTAACAAAGTGGTTTTTTTAGGCTGTTTAGGCTTAAATTTAGCGGATATTTGATGCACGGGATAATCATATTCCAGCAACATATGTGCCGCAGCAATCATCGGTTTTTCGTGCAAAAAATCGGTTAAGTCACTCAATATAGTTTGTTTGGATCGTTGTTTACTGACTGCTAACTCAACCCATTCGTAATGCGCTAATTGCTTAAAATAAGTAGGCACAGTTTCAACATTGTCTAAAAACAATAAAAACTGCTGAGGAATTTCTCTGAAAATTGGACTGGCCGCCGCATAAGTTGCCACAAACTCACGCATCAGCTTTTGCCAAGCACGCTTACCAATGACTGTTTGGCAAACATGAAAGCAAACCGATACAGAGTCGACAATATTGTTAAAAACCGCTTTTTTATAAACTGCCAAACGGCTGGCATTCACTTTAAGCGGTTTTTTATTGTGTATAGGGTTACGAATATAGGCAGTGAACTGCGCTTGATATTGCTGAAAATCTAACATGTTGTCACCATTTTTGAGGTAGCTTTGTATAAATAGTCTGCCTGAAAAGCTGCAATTTTATTCACTTCTTGCATCAGTGTTGGCAGTGGTGGAATGTGACTATCGCGCTCTAGCAATGTCGGAAAAACACCAAATAGTTGATAGGCATCTGCTAATAAATCCCAAACTGGCGCTACTACATCCTTACCATGTGTATCAATAAGCAAGTTGGGCGACTCTTGATAATGGCCTGCAATGTGGCTGTAAACAATGCGCTCTTTAGGAATCTGACGTAAAAAGTGAGACGCATTTTTAAGTGCATCTTGGTGGTTATCGCTGAAATTCACGCTGTTGACATAGATATTATTAATATCTAAATGTAGCCAACAATCGGCTTCTTGCAATACCGCATTTAAAAAATCAATTTCGCTTAAAGTAGAAATAGGCGCTGCCGCATAATACGACGCATTTTCTATCGCGATTTTTTGTTCAAGAATATCTTGCGTTTGCCTGATTCTGGCAGCGACATATTTAACCGCTTCATCTGTGAATGGAATTGGCAATAAATCATACAAATAACCGGTTTTGCCGTGATAAAAATCACTGCAATAGCTTAAGTGTTCGGTATAAAGCGGAATGTAATTGCTACTTAAAAATGACTTAACTTGCTTTAAAAAGTCGATATTCAGCGGGTCGATTCCGCCTAAAGATAAACAAAGCCCGTGACAGGCAATCGGATAGCGTTCTACAAACCAAGCTAGATCAGCCTGCGATTTGCCACCTGCTCCTATCCAGTTTTCAGGGGCAATTTCAATAAAATTGATATTAGCAATGGAAGGGTCTTGATAGAGCGTTTGGATTTGAGGTATCAGCTCGCGCTTCAACCCCAAACCCACGCCTTTAATGTCAGCTAACGATGACAAAATTAAATGACAGTTACTTGCAAATTAGTGGCCGCATTTACCTTCGCCACATTTGCCGTCTTTACCTTTAGTATCAGCAGCAGCTTTTTTGTCAGCACCACATTTACCTTCGCCACATTTACCGTCTGCAGCTTTAGCATCGGTCTTTTTATCAGCACCGCATTTACCCTCGCCACATTTACCGTCTGCTGCTTTAGCATCGGCAACTTGGTAGCCGCTTGATAATGATTTAATTGCAAATGGATTTTCTGCAGCGTTAACTGTTGTTGCAGCAATAGATAATGCAAATGCACCAGATAATGCTAAAGCAATCGTTTTGTTAGATGTTTTCATGGTTTGTTTCCTTTTAAAAAATTGATTAAATTTAACTAAGTGACATTGTAATTAACGCAGTACTTGCTATTTATACGCAATTTAATCTACGCTAGATTCAATTGCGTTGGCAATTCGATTTTTAGCTTCAGATGGCATTTGAATATCTTGGTCACTCTCAATCGATTGTGACATGCGGTTGAAGGCAGTACACATCGTTGTTAGTTGTTGGCTAAAGCGTTTGCAATATTTGCAAATAAATAAATGAAAACGTACTTCCAAACGCTCACGCCATGATAGAGGGCGATCTAACGATTTTGAAATAAGTTGACTCGCTTGCCTACAATCTAACATGAATAAACCCTTACGCCCCTAACCAATTAATCTCAAGACACTTTCTGATACCCATTCGAGCTCTGTATAACATCACCCAAGCATTGGTCGTGGTGTTATTGAGTTCCTTACAGATTTCTTCATTATCAGTTTCATGCACATCGCGCATCATAAACAGAGCGGACAATTTAGTGGGTAATTTATCCATACAGTTTTGCAAAACACCCAAAAACTGTTTTTGTTCTAAGGCATTTTCTGGCATATCCCAATCCATTGGCTTTTCAATCCAGTGGCCTGCCTCGTCAAAAAACTCGTCCATATTGGCATCTTGTTCAGACATTAAGTCGGATGCGACAATTTCACGCACATTTTTACGCATCATATCAATAATTTTGTGCTTTAAAATACCGGTCAACCATGTGCGGGGCGCAGAATCACCCGAAAAAGACTGGCTTTTAATGGCCGCTAGAAAAGTTTCTTGCACAACGTCTTCAGCTAGGTGTGGATCGCGCAAACGCGCTAATGCAAATCGGTACAAAAAGTCACCGTGTTGGTTGAGCCAGTCGTGCATATTATTTGACATATTTATTGTGGACTTAGTCATCTTCGATATTAAATCATGTAAGCTGTAATTAAGCAACAATGCCAGCTTTTTGTTGCAATAGCGTTAAATAGTGGTTGCTATCTAGGCTGGTTTGACTGCGTTGAGCAAGCCAGATGGTTTCGCCCAAACATTCTAGAATGTCGTGCTGGGCGTCATGCTCGTTTTGGTGTTTGAGTAATAGCTTTTGATAAACGGGTGCGATACCAATTGGTTGATTGATGCTGATTTGCTCCAAAACAGATAAGTGCAAACTCATGTGTAAAAACGGGTTAGTTTCGCCCATTTCTGGAAAGTAAGCTTGATGTTTAAATTGCTCAGGCGCATCTAAAATCGCATGATATTCAGGATGCATTTGCATAATATGTAGGCCTAGTTTTTCTAAATCCGTTAAGTTGAAATGCTGTTTCGATTTTTCACCTTGTTTAAATTTGACCCATGCGCCAAAAAAGAATTCACGCACTTCATCTCGCGATGGATTAAATAGACTCATTATTCTCACCAAATAGCCCTAAAGTGGCTGAATGTTCTAGCAATTCATTTTTACCTCTAATAGGTGCAATTTCGCCATTGCCGTAAAAACCAATCAACGGTAAATCTGGAAATAAAGTTTTAATTAGAGCTAAATCTTGGTCAATGCCGTTGTATAAGTAAGGTCCGCGCCCAAGGCATGAAAACAACAGTGCAAATTGTGGCGGCGCATTAGTAGTTTCAGCCGCTAATTGACGCTTTAATGTACTGGCGGTTTTAACTAAATCAACTTGTGCAGCATCTATATCCCGCACCGCCCAGCTTACCCAATCGCCCGCTTGTAAAGGCTTGGTTAGCGTTACGGAGCCTAATGAATCATCACCTGTAATAATCGAAGCTAAGTGGTAATCGCCACGCTCAATATGCGCGGCGCGGCTGGCATACACCACCATCAGTTGGTGATAGGGAATCTCATCATCCAGCTCAATCAAAGCCTCTTTTTTGCAGGCGGAACTTAACGCATTAAATGCAGGTAAATTGGCAATGGTTAATAAATCAAGTTGATTGCAAGTGGTGATTCGGCGCGGGCTGGTTAATAGTCTTAGACCATGCGTTGCGCCTACCGCAAACTGCATATTGTCTAAATGCATTTCACAATATCCTTGCGTGATACCTTTGGCGTTTTCCCACACCGAAAAAGCGCCATGACCAATTGCATCGCCTGAAACGCCACCCAAACGTTGCACGCCAGTGTTTAGCCATGAGCTATTAATAGCATTTGGCGCGGCTAAGGTGAGTAATAATGCATGGTTTGTAGTGTCAGCAGAAGGTGTTTTTATCCAAATATTGTCTGAAAACACCATCGCCGCAGCGGCTGGGCTATCAATCACCCAGTCTTCTTCAGTGTAAATGCCAATAGCAGAGCAGCCAATAATATTGGTGCAACTGCTTGCTTTGGCGGCTGCCTTAATCGCGGGTTGTGGATTTGAAGCAAATTCTGAGCTTAAAAATAATAAAACACAGGCAGGTGCATCCAGCTCAGCTTTACTCATAGCACTTAATACCGCCTGAGCAGCTAGTTCTGCATTAGCTTTACTCCCAATGGCTAAACCTGTGGCGACTTTCAAAAACTACCTTTCAACTAGGACTTTCAATCAATTAGCACTTTCAACATTTTGCCCCGCCATTAAATGCGGTATGAGGATTGTCTTATGTGTACATTCGCATAAATCCACGATACAGCACTCGCCGCATTTAGGATTGCGCGCTGTACAAGTGTAGCGCCCATGTAAAATGAGTAAGTGATGCGCGTCACGTAAAAATTGTTTGGGGATTGTTCTGAGGTATTTTTGCTCGACTAGCAGCACATTTTTGCCAGTAGCTAGTTTGGTGCGATTGCCCAATCTAAATAAATGCGTATCCACCGCAATAGTTGGCTCACCAAAGGCGGTGTTTAAAATCACATTGGCTGTTTTTCGGCCAACACCCGACAAAGTTTCTAAGGCTGCTCTGGTATTTGGCACCTGTGAATTGTGCAACTGAATTAACTGATTACAACACGCAATCACATTTTTGGCTTTGGCATGATAAAGGCCAATCGTTTTAATATAAAACTCCAGCCCTTCAATACCTAAATCAACAATCGCTTGCGGCGTATTGGCAACCGCAAACAATTTGCGTGTAGCAATATTTACGCTTTTATCGGTTGCTTGTGCCGATAAAATCACAGCGATTAGCAATTCAAAAGTGCTAGCGAACTCTAATTCAGTCGTTGGCTTAGGAATCGCAATACTGAGGCGCCTGAAAATCTCCGCACGTTTTTCGGCATTCATAAGGCGTTAAGTTTTAATTGGCAGGTTTTAGTGCGCTGGAAGCGTGATTTGCTGGCAGGGTCGGCGTAGCCGTTTTACGTAGCTCTGTCCAATTGCGCGCGGCAATTAAACCCGCCAAACCTAAGAAAGCGCCTGGCGGCAAAATCGCCAATAAAAAGCCTTGATATTCCGGAATAATGGTCAGCACATACGGTTTAAAGCTAGCGCCAAATGCCAAATCCAAGCCAGAAAATAGCGTCCCTTTGCCGATTAATTCGCGCATGCCGCCCAATAAGCCCAACACCAAAGTCAAGCCGATTCCCATCATAAAACCATCCCATATCGCAGGCGCAGGCGGATTTTTCGCCGCAAATGATTCCACACGCGCCAGTACAATACAATTCACCACGATTAACGGTATAAAAATACCCAAAACCTTGTGCAAAGGCTCGGCAAAACCATGGATAGCTAAATCAATAACAGTAACCAAAGCGGCGATGACCAATATAAATACAGGCACACGGATTTCAGATGGCACAAAGCGGCGCACAGGTGAAACTGCACCGTTTGAAGCTGCCATCACTAACGCAGTAGCAAAGCCTAAACTTAAGCCATTTACCGCGGTTGTGGTTACCGCCAAAGTGGGGCATAAACCCAGCAGCTGCACCACGCCAGAGTTTTGTTTCCACAGCCCGTTGTAGGCGATTTCTTTAAATTGATTCATTTTTAACCCTTTAAACTACTGATACTTAACCACTTTTTTTAGCCAAAAAATCAGGCAAATAATGCTTGTTTGTTCGCTTCAAAATATTGCAAAGCTTTATGCACTGCTTTTACGATGGCGCGCGGCGTGATGGTTGCGCCAGCCATATAATCAAACGCACCGCCATCTTTTTTCACTTTCCATTGATTGTCGGGTGTTTTTAAGAGCGATTCATCATCAAAAAGTTTAATCCACTTATCTTTGGCAATATCAATATAATCACCCAAACCAGGCGTTTCTTTATGCGCCAAAACGCGCACACCGGCAAGGCTGCCATCTGCTTTGATCGCTATCAGCAACTTAATATCGCCACTGTAACCATCATGCGCAATCGCTTCAAGAATCACTGCAGCAGGTTGGTTATTAATACGCGCGCGATTGGCAATGCTTGATTGCTTATTACCAAGCAAATCACTTGGCGCAATCGTCACAGTGTCTTTTAACAAATCGTTATCATGCATGGTGTGCGGCACAATTTGTCGAAATAAACTTAAACGTGCCGCCGCTTCGCTTTTTTCAATTGGCAATTTTGTAGCTTGAAACACAAACGCCAACAATGCGGTAAAAACTACCGCAAACGCAATCAGCGTGATGGCAGTTTTTGAAGCATGTTTTAATATGGTTTCAGACATTATTTTTCATGTCCAAATACACGTGGTTGGGTATGCGCATCAATCAACGGTACACAAATATTCATAAATATCACTGCAAAGGCAATGCCGTCTGGATAGCCGCCATATACACGAATCAAGTAAGCAATGATTGCCACGCCAGCCGCAAAATATAACTTGCCTTTTGGTGTGGTTGGTCCACTAACTGGATCAGTGATAATAAAAAACGCACACAGCATGCTGGCACCGCTAAATAAATGAAATAAAGGTGAAGCAAAATATTCTGGATTCACCAGCCAAAATACACCTGAAATCAAAGCAAGTGCCGCCAAAAACGCGGTTGGTAAATGCCAAGAAATAATTTTTTGCTGTAACAAATACAAGCCACCGAGCAAATACGCGCCTGTAATCCATTCATTACCTTTTCCGCCCAACACACCAAATACCGGCGCTTGTGTAATGTTACTGACTTCGTGTTTCAGCATCAATTGCGTCTTTAAATAATCCAGTGGCGTGGCCGAAGTGACTGCATCAATTTGCACGCCTTGCGGTAATGCACCGCTAAATATTAAATGCAACTGTTCACCAAAGCTTAAAGGCGTTTGTGTTAATTGCAATGCGGCTGGCCACTTTGTCATCAATACAGGAAACGAAATCAATAACACTGCGTAGCCAATCATCGCGGGATTAAACGGGTTGTAACCTAAGCCGCCATATAGTTGTTTGGAGATGACAATCGCAAAAAGCGTACCGACTACAATCAGCCACCAAGGCGCAATGGGTGGAATGGCAAGTGCTAACAACCAAGCGGTGACGATTGCACTGTAATCCATTAAAAAAGGTTGAATAGGGCGTTTGCGTAGTTTTAGCATCGCCGCTTCTGCAACCAGCGCAGTAATTGTGGCTAATATCAATGTCACCAATATGCCGCCGCCATATACCCACACATACGCCGCAATGCCAGGCACGAGCGCCAATAGCACTTTGAACATAATGCTACCAACGCTGGGTGCATTAGAAATATAAGGTGAGCGGTTCAAATTAATCTTTCTCTGGCTTAATATCTGATTGCGCTGATTTAGCAGCATCAGCCGCGGCTTTTTGTGCTTTTGCGCGCGCAATCGCGGCGGCGATTAACGCTTGTTTAGCTGCCGCCGGATCCGTATTATCTGGCTCAGCAGTTTTTGTTATTTTCTGCAATGTGGTAGATTGAGCGTCATCGCTTAAGCCAACTGCTCGGCGCCGCGCTTCAATCTCGGCGATTTCTTTTTTCACAGGATCGGCGGCATCCGCCACATTTTTTGGCGCGTCTCCTGCGGCCAATGCTGCGGATTTTTGCGCTTTTGCGCGTTCAATCGCGGCAGCAATTAGTGCTTTTTTAGCTGCATCATCTACAGGCGCTAATTTTTCAGGTTTCACTTTTTGTTCAGTAGTTGCTTCATTTGTTGACTCATTTTTCGCCGCTGCTTTTAATGCTTTTGCGCGCTCAATGGCCGCAGCGATTGCGGCTTTTTTAGCATCATCTGCGCCAGAACTTAACCCATTATTTGTGTTAAGTTTTTCATCTGCTTCGCCAGTTTTAAGCTCAACCTTTGTTGCAGGTTCAGTTTTAGCTGCTTCTGCTTTGCCTGCTTGCGCTCTTTCTGCATGTTTTTGTGCGCGTTCCTGTTTTTCGCGTTCAATTCTGGCTAATCTAAAATCGTTGCGTTCGCGCGCTAAATCCGCCGCTTCTTTGGCTTTATCTTGCGCAATAATTTCGCTTTTGGCGTAGCGATAATATTGCACTAACGGAATATCGCTGGGGCAAACATAGCTGCAAGCGCCGCATTCGATACAATCAAACAATTTGTAATCGTTGGCTTTTTCAAAATTATCCGATTTGGCAAACCAGTATAATTCCTGGGGCTGCAAATTAACCGGGCAAGCATCCGCGCAACGCGCACAGCGAATGCAGGGCATGGCGGGCGGTGGCGGCGCAAATAAATTTGGTGATGCAGCGATGATGCAATTAGCCGCTTTGGTAATCGGCACTTCGACGGTCGGCAAATCAAAACCCATCATCGGGCCGCCCATAATAAAATGCGTGGTATTGACTTTTTCCCCGCCTGCGGCTTTTACCAAATGCAACAGCGGTGTGCCGAATAACACTTCAAAATTTTGTGGCTTTTGCACGTTGCCGGTTATCGACACAATGCGGCTAATCGACGGTTCGCCTAATTCAAAATAGCGATAAAGCGCAACGACAGTCGCGACATTGAATACTTGCAAACCCACTTCGGTGGAGCGTTTATCATGTGGAATCTCAGTGCCCAACACTAAATGTACCAAACGTCTTGCATCGCCACTTGGGTAAAGCGTGGGTACAATTTTCACCTCGATTTGAGCGTTAAGTTTACCAATTGCTGACTTTAAGCCTGCCGCAGCTTCTGGCTTATTATCCTCAACGCCAATAATCACTTTTTCTGCGCCCAACAAATATTGCGCAATCGCAATGCCTTTAACGATTTCGTCTGCGCGCTCGCGCATCAGCATATCATCGCAAGTGATATAAGGTTCGCATTCAGCCGCGTTAATCACCAACGTGTGCACGCCCGATTTTCCATCTGCGCGCAGTTTGATATGCGTTGGAAAAGTAGCGCCGCCAAGTCCGACAATGCCCGATAATCGCAAACTGGCTACCAGCGTTTTACGCTCAGCATTACGCCAGTCTTGCGGCGTTTTTTCAATCCATTTATCCAAACCATCGGGCGTAATGGTGATGCAACGATCTGGCAAACCAGATGGATGCGGAATAATCGCATCTTCAATTGCGCTAACTGTACCAGAAGTGCTGGCATGAATCGCTGCCGACACCGTGCCTTCTGCTTCTGCGATTAATTGACCTTTTAATACATAATCGCCTACTTGCACTTTGATTTTAGGAATATTGCCGACATGCTGGCGCAACGGCAATACGATTTTTTCTGGAATCGGTAATTGACCAATCGGCAATTGTGTCGACTGCGCTTTGTTTTCGGGCGGATGAACGCCGCCATGGAATGGAAAAATATCCTTGGCAGTTTTAAACAAATTGGCGATGTTAACAATTGCGTTCATGCGTTATTTTTTAATCTTTTTTAGTGGTTAAGTTTACTGATAAATCTATGCGGTTTGCACGGCTTTAATCGGAATAATGGGATGTTTCCATTTCCAGTTATCCGGCGTGACACCAATCGGTTCCATCGTAATGCAATCCACAGGGCAAGGCGCTAAACACAATTCACATCCCGTACATTCGCTGGCGATAATCGTATGCATATGTTTTGCCGCGCCCAAAATCGCATCAACTGGGCAGGCTTGAATGCATAACGTGCAACCTATGCAGGTTTCTTCATCAATAAAAGCCACCGATTTGGGTTTTTCTACCCCATTTTCAGCGTTAAGTGGCTTATATTCCATGCCCATCAAATCTGCTAACGCACGCACGCCAGCATCGCCGCCGGGCGGACATTGATTAATATCAGCACGACCTTCCGCAATTGCGGTGGCATAAGGTTTGCAGCCAGGAAAGCCACATTGGCCACATTGTGTTTGCGGCAAAATAGCATCAATACGCGCAATCAAGGGGTCACCTTCTACCTTGAATTTAAGCGCGGCATAGCCCAGCAAAGCGCCCAAACCAAGCGCCAAGCCAATCATGATGTATAAAGCGGTTAACATGGATTAATAGAATTGATTCGTGTATTAAAAAGCTGGATACTTAACGTAATATTTTGCTCAAAGTTTGCTTAATATTTGTCTAGGCCAGCAAAACCCATAAACGCCAAACTCATTAGCGCCGCGGTCACCATGGCAATCGCAGAGCCTTTAAATACAACAGGCACATCGGCCGCTTCTAATCTTTCACGCATAGACGCAAATAAAATTAAAACCATTGAGAAGCCAAGTGCGCCGCCGAAACCATATAAGCCTGATTGAATAAAACCATTACTTGCTTGCGCATTTAATAGTGGAATCCCTAAGACTGCACAATTAGTGGTGATTAACGGTAAGAAAATCCCTAACATTTGGTACAACAGCGGAAAACTTTTTTCCATCACCATTTCAGTAAACTGCACTACACCTGCAATCACCACAATAAATGATAGTGTGCGCAAATACTGCAAACTATTCGGCTCTAATAAATAAAAATTAATCGCCCAGCTTGTCATTGAGCCAATGGTTAAAACAAAAGCAGTGGCTGCGGCCATGCCGATTGAGGCTTCTAGTTTTTTAGAAACACCCATAAAAGGACATAAGCCCAAAATTTTAACCAATACGATGTTGTTGACCAAAACCGTGCTGATTAAAATAAAAATATAGCTTTCTGACATTGCGTAATAAAACCTTAAATAATAGCGCCTAATTTAGCTAAGATTATACAACTTTATGCGCTAGGAATACGTGATTTAGTCTGCCAAGCCATCATGAAATTCAACCGAAACTACAACTTATGCGTTAGTAAATTTGTTACACCCCGCGCAACTTAAAACATATTGTTTATGCTTAAAAAGAATATTTTATTATATTGATATCTTTATTCGTTATATAAGGCATATAAACACTTTGAATCAGTGGGCTATTCGCATTAAGTAGTGAGTTTCGGTTAAAATAAAGGTAATTTTTATTTGGCAAGGTTATCTATGTTGTTGCAAGGTAGTATGGTTGCAATCGTTACGCCGATGTTTGACGATGGTAGTTTAGATTTAGACGCATTGCGCAAGTTAATCGATTGGCATGTAGACGCAGGCACAGATGGTATTGTGATTGTGGGCACTACAGGAGAATCGCCAACAGTGGATGTGGATGAGCACTGCTTGCTAATTAAAACAACGGTAGAGCAAGTGGCTGGCCGTATTCCAGTCATTGCAGGTACGGGCGCAAATTCAACGCGTGAGGCGATTGAGTTAACAAAAAATGCAAAAGAATTAGGTGCTGATGCCTGTCTTTTGGTGGCACCTTATTATAACAAGCCAACGCAAGAAGGCTTATATCAACATTATGCCGCAGTCGCTGCGGCCGTTGATATTCCACAGATTTTGTACAATGTGCCTGGGCGCACAGGTTGTGATATTAGCAATGACACGGCGATACGTTTATCGGCAATCAACAATGTTGTGGGCATTAAAGATGCAACAGGCGGCATAGAGCGCGGGACCGATTTGTTACTACGCGCGCCTAAAGATTTCGCAATTTACAGTGGCGACGATGCAACAGGCATGGCGCTGATGTTGCTTGGCGCACATGGCGTCATATCAGTAACCGCCAACGTTGCGCCGACATTGATGCATCAAATGTGTGTGACTGCGATGGCAGGGGACGTTAAAAAAGCTTGTGAAATCAATGCAAAATTATTTGCATTACATCAAAAATTATTTGTTGAGGCGAATCCAATTCCCGCTAAATGGGTATTGCAGCAAATGGGATTAATAAAAACAGGTATTCGATTACCGATGGTCAATTTGTCTGCACAGTATCATGACGTGCTTCGTCACGCGATGAGCCGTGCTGAAATTTTTAGCTAAATTATAGGGTTAAGTCTATTTTGTTTAGCAATGTATAAATGGTGGTCATTAATATGAAATTTACAATGAAGTTCGCTCCAAAACTAACAGCTGTACTGTTATTAACAACACTAGTCACGGCTTGCGAGTCAATTCCGTTTCTTGATACCTCTTCAGATTACAAGGGGGCTGGCAGATCGCGTCCATTAGAAGTGCCGCCTGATTTAACTGCGGTTAAATCCAGTGATGCCTATGCTGTACCAGGAGGTAGCACCAGTTTCTCAGAGTTTAATCAATCCATTCAAGGACAAGAAGTTGGGGTTGAAAAGGTATTAGCAAACCCAGATGGTGTACGTATGGTAAAAGCGGGTTCGCAGCGTTGGTTGGTAGTCGATGCGCCAGCTGAGAGAGTGTGGCCAGTTTTGCGCGAATTTTGGGCTGAGCAAGGCTTTGCAGTCAGGGTTGAAGACCCACAGGTAGGCTTGATGGAAACAGAATGGAAAGAAGCAGATGCCATTAAAGCGCAAGAGGAAAAAGGCAGTTATTTAAAACGATTTGATAAGTTTTTAGATAAACTATCTTTTGAAGCAGATAGAAGAAAATATCGCACCCGTTTAGAGAATGGCTCTGAGCCTAATACAACAGAAATTTATATGTCGCATCGAACAGTAGAAGGTGCGCCAGATAATGGACTGAATGTGGTGAGAACACCTTTTGGCGAATATACGACAGGTTATCGCAATGAAAATCAAGAAGAGGTAAAAGCTAAAGCTGATGACTTGGAAATTGATGCAGAATTATTGCGCCGATTAATGATTAAGTTGGGCATTGCAGAAAGCCGCGCACAAGAGGTTGTGGCTAGCGCGGCAGTTGAAAAGCGTGCAGATGTAGTAAAAGAAGCGGACAGCAGTGTCACCCTCAATTTGAATGACCCATTTGACCGTGGCTGGCGCCGTGTCGGCTTGGCGTTGGATAGAATTGGCTTTGTGATTGAAGATAAAGATCGTTCAAATGGCACGTTTTTTGTTCGATACACCGATGTAGATATTGACAACACCCCAAAAAAGAAAAAAGGGGTGATTGATACGCTGGCTTTTTGGCGCGATGATGAAGAGGACAAGAATGCAGATGTGAAAGAAAGTAAATCACTGACCGAAAAATTACAATTTTGGAAAGGTGATGACGGTAAAACGGACCCTTCTAAACAATATCGCATTAAAGTGGCAGAGTCTGAAACAGGCGGTACACGCGTGAATGTGGTCGATAAAGACAATAAACGCAGTCGTACTACTACGGCAAATCGTATTATTTCACTGATGTATGAACAGCTAAGATAATAAGTTTACATAGCCTGCGTTTTTTTGCTAAATGATATTCGCCTCAATTGGTAGTGGTAGCGCAGGCAACTGCACAGTGATTGAGCAACAGTCGACACGGCTGTTGCTCGATTGTGGATTTGGTATTAAAGAAGTAGTCACTCGACTACAAAGACTGGATTTAATGCCAGAGCAAATCAGTGGTATTTTAGTGACGCATGAGCACGATGACCACGCTAAAGGGGCATTTAAGTTCGCTGCAAAATATAACATTCCTGTTTGGCTATCGTACGGCACACTCAAAATGAGTGAGCGCTATCTGCCAGAAAATGTGGCTATTCAGCTCAATATCATTGATAGCCATACGAGTTTTGAGATTCAAAACTTACATATCACACCATACCCAGTTCCCCATGATGCGCGTGAACCAACGCAGTTTAGCATTTATGATGGCCAAAGAAAGTTAGGCGTATTAACCGATGCTGGTGCATCTACAACGCATATTGAGCAGATATTAACGCAAAGCGATGCGCTGCTGTTGGAGTGCAATCACGATTTAACCATGCTAGAAAATGGCCCCTACGCTTGGACGCTTAAAAAGCGGGTTAGCAGTCGGCTGGGGCATTTGGATAATGCCAGCGCTGCGCAGTTGCTATCAAAATTAGACAATTCTAAGTTAAAGCATATTGTTGCCGCTCACTTAAGTGCTAAAAACAATACACAAGCTTTGGTAAAGGCGTCGCTAAGTGCGGTATTAAATTGCGCACCCGATTGGATAGGTATCGCGCAACAACATGAGGGCCTTGATTGGCGCAGTTTAAGTTAATGCCTTTAATTCACTCAAACTGTGTTTATGCACTACAAGAGATAACCTTTAAAAATAACCAGCATTCAAAAGGAAATCACTTAAAATCAGCCATAAAAAAAGCCGACTTAACGTCGGCTTTTTATTCAGTCAAATAAATTGATTGAATTATTCTGCAGCAGCAGGAGCAGCTTCCATTGGCGCTTCAGCAGGAGCTTCCATTGGTGCTTCAGCAGCAGGAGCAGCTTCCATTGGCGCTTCAGCAGCAGGAGCAGCTTCCATTGGCGCTTCCATTGGAGCAGCTTCAGCAGCAGGCGCTTCTTCAGCAGGTTTTTCGCCACAAGCAGTTAACGCAAGTGCTAATAATGCAGCTAATAGGGCAGAACGTGTCATTTTTATATTCCTTAACAGAGAGAGTAGACTAAAAGTTTAACCAATTACGGTGGACTACTTTTAGCCCGACCGAATGCATCGAATTTTACCAGTAATTATAGAAAATTCCAGTATATTTTTGATTTTACGAAACTTTTTTTAATGAAAAACTGTTGTTTTGCAACAATTTATCGCTAAAACTTCATAAAAGTCTTAAATGGCTAGTCTACTTTGATATATAAGCCGCTATTTTGTGTATTTGAGGCAGATTGCGAGCCTAGAATTTGACGGCTGACTTCGTCTTTATTTTGCATCGTGCCGCCAATATTTACCCATTCACCAATGCCTACACGAACCACTGTCGTCAATTCTTCAAAATCAATAAAGCCAGACTGATTAAACCGCACAATGCGTGGCGTAATTTCTAGCTCAACTTGGTTTCCGATAGTGCGCGGACGTACCGCAAAACCAGTGGTGACTTCGCGCCAATCGGTTATGCGGTCAATTTGAATATAGCGGCGGGTGATGCTCACCCATTCTTGCGTAAATGGCACTATTTGCCCGTTGCTAATAAACGCACGCTCACCATCTAGCACGTTAATAAACTGATTACCGCTTTGGCGCGTGCTGCTAGTATTGCGCTCAATTTCAATACGTCCGCCATTGCGCTGCACGCGTCTATTATTAGAAATCGTTGTATTGCCAATACTCACTGTGCGATTGGCTTCAGTACGGTCGGATTGACTGTTTTGCTGCAAACTATTGCTAACAGTAATTCGGCGATTCACTTTGGCGGCGTCTAATTTTTCGACTATCGCTTCAATTTCACGCATACGTTCAGGTTGTGCCCGCAAAATAAGCTGATTATCAATGCCAGTAGCGGTGCCATCCACACCAACCATCGGTGAAATAGTTGATAATATGTCGCTAGCAAAACGGTGTTGCAAGGTAATAATTTTAAATTCAGTTTCAGCCGCCACCTGCAAGCTTATTAGTGCAAGACTTAACACTAAAAAACAGGGTAATTTTATATGCATGGTAATTTAAAGCCCTAATTTAGTCACTGAAATCGCCTCTGTCGTTTCTGCTAACAACTCATCAAAACGTAACAGTAGGCTAGTGCTAGTGTCACTATCATGCAGCGCGTATTTGAAACGTGCTTGCTCAATGTGAAAGCGACGGCAGTAATGTCGCTTATCGGCAATTACAAAACAATCTTTGGCAATTTTGGCAAAATCATTGGTTTCATACACCGTCATTTTATGGCCATAAATGCGCAGTAAATCCATCAAGCGCGGGCAGTTAACACTAAAAAAATGCGAATTTTGCAACACAACAGTCAGTTTTACATGCTCACCTTTTTGTAAAAATGCATGAATCAAATCGTAGCGCTTTAAACTGGCGTAATCGCCTTTGCTCAAGTCTTGGTCAAAAATACATAAATCGTGAGTTGCTTCTGCAATCACTATGTCTAGTGCCTGCGCGTAATCTCGCTCACCTATTAATACAATGTCAGGTTTGATGGCTGGTTCATCCATTTAAATTTACCCTCTATTCAAAGCGAATAAAACCCGCCAAATAGCTATCATATAAAACATCAGCAAGTTGGTTTTGAACATCAGTCGTTTGATTGCTGATGTCTAAACAGCGCTGATTAGCTAAATCTTGTATAAAAGACATTAAATTATCTGGAATTGTTAGCTTTTCACCATTCAAATAAAAGCCATTATGCGTAAAAAGCATTTGCGATTTTAAATCCAGTACGATTGATTTCTGCTGTAATTGGGCAATAAATTTGGGCATGCTGAGTTTTTTCGCAGGCTCAAAATATACGTCTAACTTAGGTTCTGTTAAATATTTCCCTAAAAAATCCGCCACATGATTATTGTCCCAATGGATTTTTTCTAACATTGATTTCACCTGTTGAATCATCGCATCGCTGATTTCTGCTGGATGATTTTGCAACTGCAAATCTGGGTCGCTATATAAAATATTTTGGGTGTTTTTGAGGGTTAAGTCATCTTGCAGATAACTCAAAAATTCATGTATTAATTCGTCTTGCTTCGGCGCGCGAAAGCCAATCGAATAGGTCATGCAATGATCGCCCACCGCCACGCCCCAATGCGCAATCTGCGGTGGCAAATACAGCATATCGCCTGCCTCTAAAATCCACTCTTGTTCCGACACAAAGTTTTTCAGTATTTTTAAAGGCGCATCTTCTATCAAGCTTAAATCAGTTTGACTGCTTATTTTCCAGCGCCTTTTGCCGCTGCCTTGTAATAAAAATACATCATAACTATCCACATGCGCGCCCACGCCACCACCATTTGGTGCGTAGCTCACCATCAAATCATCCAAACGCGCTTTAGGGATAAAATCAAATTGGTTTAATAATTCTGTTGCTTCTGGTAAATAATGGTTTACGCTTTGCACTAAAAGCGTCCAATCCTTGTTGGGTAACTTAGCGAAGTCGGCATCATTAAATGGCCCATTTTTAACCAGCCACTTATCAGATTTTTTTTGCACAATTCTGGCTTGCACATCCTCTTCACAAGCCAATCCAGCTAAGTCTTCTGGGCTTAATAGGCCAGTAAAGTTAGGAATCGCGTTTTTAATGAGTAAAGGTTTTTTTTGCCAATATTCGGCCAAAAACTGGCTGGGTGTTAAATTGTTTAATAGCTGCGAAGCTTGGTTTTTTGTTGGATTCATGCGCTTATTTTAATCGCGATTTACTCAAAACTCATAAAAAATTGCAGGGCTATACAACTAGGTATATAGTAAGATTTATCAGATTAAAAAAGTAGTTTTAAATCATTTGAGGAGATTGTTTAAAATGAATGCACCTGTTGATTCTAATGTTAAAACCTTTCACGGCGGCTGCCCGCACGATTGCCCAGATACTTGCAGCATGGTGTACACGGTGCAAGACAATAAACTCATTTCGGTTAAAGGCAACCCCGATCACCCCATGACGCGTGGTGGTTTGTGCGTCAAACTCAAAGATTACGAAAAACGCCATTACCACCCAGATCGTCTGCTGTATCCCATGAAACGCACTGGGCCAAAAGGCAGCAAGCAATTTACGCGCATCACTTGGGATGAAGCGCTCGATACCATTGTTGATAAATGGCAAAGCATTATTAAAACTGATGGTTCGCAAGCGATTATGCCAGCCAGCTACTTGGGCAACCAAGGATTGGTGCATGGCTTAAACGGTGGCGATGCATTTTTTGCGCGTTTGGGCGCAACGGTCACTGAGCGCACTTTTTGCGGTGAAGGCTCATGCACCGCGTGGCTACTCACGGTTGGGCCAACCGCTGGCGTATGCCCAGAAAGTTTTATCCATAGCAAATACATTATTATTTGGGCATGTAACTCAGTGAGTACTAACTTACATCACTGGCACATCATTCACGAAGCGCAGAAAAAAGGCACCAAAGTCGTGGTGATTGATAGCTATGCTTCAAAAACCGCTAAAGAAGCCGATTGGCACATTGCGCCAAAACCTGGTACCGATGGCGCGCTCGCCATGGCGATGATGAACGTGATTATTAGTGAAGGCTTGCAAGACCAAGACTACATTGATAATTATACGGTAGGTTTTAAAGAACTTGCAGAACGCGCTAAAACCCGCACGCCAGAATGGGCTGAAAAAATCACAGGTATCGCAGCCGATGATATTCGTAAACTTGCCCGTGAATACGCCACCGCTACGCCCTCTGCTATTCGTATTGGCGTAGCACTAGAGCGCAGTTATGGTGGCAGCCAAGCTATTCGCGCCGTTACCTGCTTGCCTGCGCTCACTGGTGCTTGGCGGCATGTGGGCGGCGGCATTTTGCAGTTTCCTGTGTGGGAGCACCCGTATAAATTTGATGTGATTTGTCGCCCAGATTTAATTCCAGAGGGCACACAAGTCGCGAACATATTGCAGCTAGGCCGCGTGCTGACAGGTGAAATTAAACTAAACACGCCGATAAAATCGCTGATGGTGTGGAACACCAACCCTGTCACGCAATCGCCCGAAACTGACAAAATTATTAAAGGCTTAGAGCGCGAAGATTTATTCACCGTTGTGGCCGACCATTTTATTACTGACACTGCAGCTTATGCAGATATTGTGCTGCCTGCGACGATGGGCGCGGAAATGGAAGATATGATTTTAAGTTGGGGGCATTTATATCTGACCTATAACGCCAAGTGTGTAGATGCGCCAGGTGAAGCGATTTCTAATAATGAGATTTTCCGCCAATTGGCGAAACGCTTGGGTTTTGAAGAAGAAAACTTTAAATGGTCAGATTCGGAATGTTTAGAGAATTACGTGAATTGGGATGCGCCTGCTTGTGACGGCATTGATTTAAATTATCTGCGCGAGCACGGATTTGCGCGCTTGAATGTGGGCACAAAAGATAATCGCGCCCCGCACAAAGAGGGTAATTTCCCTACGCCAACAGGCAAATGCATGTTCTTGGTAGAAGGTGCTAAAAACTTTGTGGCAGGGCCTTTCCGCCAAATGTATGAGGGTTTTCAGCCGGGTGAAGATTTAGATGCGCTACCCGATTATGTGACCTCACGCGAATCGGCAGAAGTTAACCCGAATTTAGCGGCAAAATATCCATTAAGTATTATTTCACCCAAAAGTCATGGTTTTTTAAACTCTTGCTATGCCAATGTCACCGAAAAAATTAAAGGCCAAGGCGAGCAATTTGTGATGATTAACGCGGCAGATGCCGATATGCGCGGCATTAAAGATGGCGCAAAAGTACGCGTGTTTAATGCGCGTGGTGCGTTTGAAGGTGATGCGCGTATTACTAAAGATGTGAATCCTGGGATTGTGGTGGCAACGCTGGGGTATTGGCGCCAGTTAAATAAGGGCACGGTGAATTGTATTAGTTCAGCGGAGTTTGGGGATATGGGGCATTCGACTACGTTTTCGGATAATTTGGTGCAGGTGGAGTTGAGCTAAAGTAAAACTTATGCCTCAATATGATATTGGTTTCGCTGCCAAATTAGCTCAAGTTGCAGATGAGTTAGATGGGAAAGAGCCTCATAACTATGATGCTAGAAGAGTTGTAGTTTATTTAAGTCGTGTTTCAGCAGAAATAACCATGAAATCGTTACTCGAGAATGCTGGAAAGCCACTTAACGAAATTAGAGCTAATTCGCACAACCTTTCTAAATTGTTAGCTGACCTAAGTGAGTGTGAAATAAAAGATGAAATTGAGCCAAATATATTTCTATGGCGTTCCGCATCTTGTGTTAAAGACCTATATGTAGACCTTGGTTTTGTACACATACCAATCGGTACTCTTATTGAAGCTGAAAAATTAGGTACATCAGTTTATCCAAATCAAATTCGTTACGGCGAAGCTGTGATTGATATGGAACCATCTTTTTTAGCTACTATGGCAACTATATTAGTCGGTTGGGCGAAAAGATACTTAAATTTAATCCGTCTTAAGCAGCTCAACTAGGTCGCTCTCGCGCGACTGGCGAGTTACTTTCTTTTGCTTAGCCAAAAGAAAGTAACCAAAGAAAAGGCTACCCCCTACCGCTTGTTTCCTGCGCTGCACTCAAAAGTTGGGCGCTGCGGAACTCGCCCTAACAAGCCACACAAAACGTGGCTTGTCGCGGTGCTCAAACATGTCCTCGCTGAAAACCTCCCAACTTTTGAGTGCAACGCAGGCGCGGTAGCAGGGGAATTAAAATCAACACCTACTAGGTGCAATACTTAACGGCTGTTTAGTTACTTTGCCATTTGATAACAAATCTCTCTCATTTCGTCTTCTCTTTGCTCAGAATCTCGGGTGGATGTTAACGATTCTTGTCAGAATTGTCTGACAAGAAATTAAGTGTTTGCTGATGTTGATTGAAGTGAGTGCTTAGTATTATTCGTAAAGAGTACAAAGAGCGGTTTAAACGACTTTTTAACAAACATTTATTTGTATTAAATTTAAGGGAAACAAAATGAAATTATTGAGCACATTGTTAATTCTGGCTTTTGCGGTTGTGATTAGCGGTTGCAATACGTTTGCGGGCGCAGGTAAAGATATTCAAAAAGGTGGCGAAAAAATAGAAGATGCTGCGGAAAGTAATAAGTAAGATAGATAAATCAGTTTTATTACGCCAGAGTGCCCAGCGTGCTCTAGCGATTCAAATATTCGGACCAAAATATTGGTTAAGTTTTTTCAAAAGGTAAATAATATGCGTAATAAATTAATCGTTGGTTCTGCGTTAGTGGCATTTGTATTGGGCGGTTGCGCTAATATGACAGAGACGCAAAAAGGTACTGCAAAGGGCGCAGGTATTGGCGCTGGCGTTGGTGCGGTTGTGGGTGCTATTGCTGGCAAAGGCAAGGGCGCGGCAATTGGCGCGGCGGTGGGTGCTGGTGTTGGCGCGGTAGCGGGTAATGTGTGGACTAAGCGTCAAGAAGAGCAAAAGCGCCAAATGGAAGAGGCCACTGCGGGCACGGGTGTTGCGGTAACGCAAACGTCTGACAATCGCTTAAAATTGGATATTCCAAGCGATATTTCTTTTGCAGTAGGTCGAGCAGATATTCAATCTAATTTCAGAACAATATTAGATACATTTGCGACTAGTTTATCTAACACGCCAAATAGTAATGTCACGATAATCGGCCATACCGATAGCACAGGCACTGATGCGGTGAATAATCCGTTATCGTTAAATCGTGCGGCTAGTGTGCGTGATTATTTATCATCACGTGGTGTGGCTTCAAGCCGTGTGGCGATTGATGGACGTGGTTCACGTGAGCCAATTGCGTCAAATGATACCGCGGCAAATAAAGCAAAAAACCGCCGTGTAGAAATTTTTGTGGCAGAGCCAGCACCAGTTGCTGCTGCGCAATAATAAAACAAAAAGTTAAGCCAAAAATTCTGGCTTAAAAACTGGTTAAGTATTGAATAAAAAAGGGCGTTAAGCCCTTTTTTATTACTTAAAACGCACACTTAACGCTTTTAAAACGGCAAAAATGCCGCCGTAGCGATACTTTGTATCACGCGCGAGATTAAGCGTTGTGATTTTTCGGCAAGGCTAATGGCATATAAATCGGTGCGGCCAATCATTTTACCAAATTCACGCTCAAAACTTAAATTGCGGTCGGTATGACTTAATTCATTTGATAACAGATACAAATGTCCGTTTGCATCACGGCTACTAGAGAGCTTCCATGCGGCAATTTCAATGTTGCGCGCCACGTTATAAATGTGTTGCGGATTAATACTATCAGTTAAATAAAACTCTTTTTTATTGCCATGCGCTTTTAATAACATGGTGTGTAAGCCCACAATAAACGGCAATACGCGGTCACCTTGATAATTGGCATCAAACGCCAAAAAAATGGCGTCAGTGCCTTGTTTATTATCGATTTCTTTAAATTGAAAATGGTGTTGTAACTCGCCTTCAAATACCCAATCTACCATTTTTTCAGCAGGGTCAGACGTGGTTTTGGCGAGTTCTTGCGGGTTGCGCTTATAGAGTTTGGTCATTAACACGCGCAAACTTTGCGTGTTTTCGGCCAGCTCAACATCTGCCATGCGGTCGAAATCATTTTTTGCTAATTGGTTGGCAGAGCTTCTATCACCCCGTTCTGGAATCGGTTTGCCTTCAACAGGCGAATTGGTGGCGCATGCGCTTAAGAATCCACATAAAATAAGCCAGTAGATGAATTTCACACAGCAAGCTCAACGGTTTTTTGCACAACACGCGCCTTCGGGAAGGCGATGCTAAATGTGCTGCCAACGCCCCATTCGCTTTCGATTTCAAGTTGCGCTTGATGGCGACTTAAAATATGCTTAACAATTGCCAAGCCCAAGCCAGTACCGCCTGTTTCACGACTACGGCTACGGTCAACGCGATAAAAGCGTTCGGTCAGCCTGTCAATATGTTGCTGTTCAATCCCGATTCCCGTATCACGCACGCTAAACACCGCTTGATTATCGCGTAAATGCCAGCCAATAAAAATATCGCCACCTTCGGGCGTGTAACGCACTGCATTACTGGTTAAATTGCTCAACGCGCTGTAAAGCTCTTCTTGTCCACCTTTAATGTTGATATTTGCATCTAACTCTAGGTGAATGCGATGTGGCGATTTATGCAGGCTTTTGCTTAAGCCTTCGGCATCATTTTGAATCTGATTCAGCAGTTTTGCCATATCAATTTCGTTGTCATCAGGGCTTTGTACATTACTTTCAATCGTCGATAGCGTGAGTAAATCTTCAATAATGCGGCGCATACGGCCAGTTTGGTCTAGCATCATGCCGAAATAACTTTTAGAACTTTCGGGCACCGCGCCATCCATATCGCCCAGCGTTTCTAAAAATCCGCCCACAACAGTGAGCGGTGTGCGTAATTCATGGGATACATTGGCGATAAAATCGCGGCGCATCGTTTCGGTTTTTTCTAGCGATGTTACATCGCGGCAAATCAATAATTTTTGTTTGCTACCAAAGGGAATTAACTGAATTTCTAGTGTGATATTGGGGTTGCGCCAAGATTTTAATTTGATTGGATCGCCATATTCTTGCGCTTGCAAGTAACTCACAAAATCACTGTGACGGACTAAATAATTGATAGGCTGGTTTTGGTCTTGCCTTAAATTTAAACCTAACTGATTTTCGGCTGGTGGGTTGCACCACTCAATTTCGTTATCGCTATTGAGTACTACCACGCCATCGGGCAAAGCGCTGGCGGCATGCCGAAATCGCTCTAAGGTAGAGCTTAATTGGGTTTGATTACGAGAGTTTTTACGATGCTCTTGGTAAAGCGAGGCGAATATATCTTCCCAAATGCCAGAGCCGTTGGGCATATGATTCAGCACTGGTTTTTTTAACCAATTATGCAGTTTATACAACCAATATAAATGCCCCATCAGATAGCAAAATAAACCAGCGCTAAAAAATATAAGGGCAGTTTCAGCGTCAGCGGCTGCCCATATCACGACGCAGAGCACGCTTAACGATGAAATTAACCAAAATGCATTCCAGCGAATATCTTGCACAGTTGCTCACTATCAATTAACTGTCGCTATTATAGCGAGCTTTTTTATGGCTTTTGTAAATAAGGCCGCCAAATATTAAACAATTTTGGCGGCCTTATTGAGGACTAAAAGAAATTAATTAACTTGTGAAGATAGGCGATAGCCAGAGCCACGAACAGTTTGAATTAAATCTTGATGACCAGAAACCGCCAAAGCGTTACGTAACCTGCGAATATGCACGTCTACTGTACGGTCTTCTACAAACACGCGGTCTCCCCACACTTTATCCAGCAATTGGCTACGTGTGTGCACACGCTCTGCGTTGCTCATAAAATAATGCAGCAATCTGAATTCAGTTGGCCCTAAATCAATATTGGCAGAATTACCTGTGACGCGATGCGTGGTTGGGTCTAGCAATAAGCCTTGAATTTCAATTGGGTCATCAGTCATTTGTGGGGCACGGCGGCGCAATACGGCTTTAATGCGTGCATTCAGTTCACGCGGGCTAAATGGCTTGGTCACGTAGTCATCTGCGCCAACTTCTAAACCGCGCACTTTGTCATATTCATCGCCACGCGCAGTTAACATGATAATTGGGATAGATTTTGTTAAGTTATCTGATTTTAAGCGGCGCGCATATTCAATGCCGCTCATGCCTGGTAGCATCCAATCCAACAAAATTAAATCTGGCATGGTTTCGCGCAATAGTTCTTGCGCATGCTCTACAGTTAGCGCGCGTAAAGCATTGTGGCCTGCTTGGGTAATGTTCAGCGCAAGCAATTCTTGTATCGCTGGTTCGTCTTCTATCACTAAAATATTTGCTGGCATTCTTTATATTCCAATCCTATTGATATTGGTTTTGCAACGACGCTATTTTGTGACTTTAATATGACATATTCATGACAAATTTTAAATGTTTATTTGACAGAAAATAAGTTGAACTTAATGCAACTTGTTTGGCAATAATTGCCATTTTTACAATTTTGTAATATGATGCAACTTAGGCTAGTCAAGCAGGTAACTTAAGTAAGTTTAGCTAACAAAAAGGCCAGCTTTTTTTTGCGCATATTTTTTTGGGGTCAGCATGGCAGATTTTTTATCAAAAGAACACATTACCGCAAACGCAAATTTTAATCGCTGGTTAGTGCCCCCAGCCGCATTGGCTGTACACCTTTCTATTGGCATGGCTTATGGCTTTAGTGTTTTTTGGAAACCCCTTGGCAACGCCCTGATGGGTGAAGATGGCAAACCCTTAGCGACTTGTGCCGCAGGCGCTGCCAATTTTAGTGAAAAGCTGGCAGGTACCGCAAAAGCTTTATTTGCCAGCGATTGCAATTGGACCCAATTTGATTTGGGCTGGATGTATACCTTGTTTTTTGTGTTGCTTGGCTGTTCTGCCGCACTGTGGGGTGGATGGTTAGAGCGCGCAGGGCCACGTAAAGCGGGACTGGTGTCTACTTTATGCTGGTGCGGCGGTTTGTTAATTTCGGCTTACGGCGTATACGCCCACCACTTATGGTTAATGTGGCTGGGTAGCGGCGTCATTGGCGGTATTGGCTTAGGTTTGGGCTATATTTCACCCGTTTCTACCTTAATTAAATGGTTCCCCGATAGGCGCGGTATGGCCACAGGTATGGCGATTATGGGCTTTGGCGGCGGTGCCATGATTGGATCACCTTTAGCCACCAAATTAATGACCTATTTTGCCAGTGCAGGCAGTGTGGGCGTTTGGCAAACATTTGTAGTGCTGGCGATGATTTACACGGTATTTATGTTGTGTGGAAGCCTGGGTTATCGCGTGCCGCCAATTGGCTGGAAACCAGCTAATTGGACACCACCTGCCGCGCAAAAAAACACCATGATTGCCAGCCGCCATGTGCATTTAAACAAAGCGCATAAAACGCCACAATTTTGGTTGCTGTGGATTGTGTTATGCATGAATGTGTCTGCAGGCATTGGCATTATTGGTGCTGCCGCGCCTATGTTGCAGGAGACCTTTGGCGGTGCCTTGATTGGTGACGCCAGTATTGGCTTTGCCGACATTAAAAAAGACGAAGCCATGACGGTTGCCGCTGCGGCGGTGGGTGCAGGCTTTGTCGGTTTGATTTCATTATTTAATATTTTTGGCCGTATTGGCTGGGCCAGCTCGTCCGACAAGCTGGGCCGTAAGCGCACTTATTTTATATTTTTTACATTAGGCGCTATTTTGTATTGCAGTGCGACTTATCTGGCAGGCTTAAAATCATTGGCACTATTTGTCGCCAGCTTTTGCGTAATTGCATCGATGTATGGCGGTGGTTTTGCCACAATACCCGCTTATTTGGCCGATATGTTTGGCACGCAATTTGTGGGTGCCATTCATGGGCGTTTACTTACGGCTTGGTCTACAGCGGGTATTTTAGGGCCAGTGGTCGTGAATTATATGCACGATACGCGCTTAGAAGCAGGCGTGCCATTTGACCAAATTTATGCACCTATTTTTATGGTGTTGGCATGCATGCTCGTAATCGGTTTTATTGCGAATTTACTGGTGAGGCCAGTAGCGGACCATTACTTTATGACTGATGCCGAATTACAAACAGAACGTCAAGTCGCACATGAAAAATCGATGCAAAACGGCGAACTTAAAAGCACCGCCGGCAACAATCAGCAGCAACATCCTTTATTGGTAAAGCTGGCATGGGCTGCGGTTTTAATTCCGATTAGCTATGGCGTCTGGAGCACGGTACAAAAAGCGTGGGCTTTATTTTCTTAAAATTAAATCATGCAAAATTATATTCATCAATACACTGACGATTTGTGTCACTCAACTTAAGGTAAAATAGACGTTTTAGGCAGATATAGAGATTCAATTGGACAAAATTCAAATCAATTTAGACGGCGCAGGCAAAAAAGTAGGCGTTGTACTGTCGCGTTTTAATAGCAATATTGGCGATGGTTTATTAACAGCTTGTTATGCGGAGCTTTTAAAATTAGGTGTGGCGGCAGAGGATATTCGCATCGCTACAGTGCCAGGCGCATTAGAAACACCACTTATTCTGCAGCACATGGCTTTGAGTGAACGCTTTGATGCGCTGATTGCATTAGGCGCGATTATTCGCGGTGAAACTTATCACTTTGAAGTGGTGGCAAACGAATCAGCACGTGGTATTTCAGAGGTTCAGTTGAATACCGGCGTTCCTGTTGCTAACGCGGTTTTAACCACTGAAGATGATGACCAAGCCTTGGCACGTATGCACATCAAAGGCGCAGAAGCGGCACAAGTTGCCATTGAAATGGCTAATTTGGTACGCGCGTTATGATTATCCCTAGAGCTGATGCATTAGATACTGCTAAAACTGAAACGGTTGTTAAGCCCGCTAAAAAAGTGAAAACCAGTCAAAACCGCCGTAAATCACGTGAGTTGGTATTGAAAGCTGTTTACCGTGGCATGATTAATGCTTCAGAGTTAAAGCAAATCATTGCGGATGCTAAAGAAGACCCTGAATATGCAAAAGCAGATGAAGCCTATTTCAAGCATTTGTTAGAAGGTGTTACCGCTAAAATTAGCGAGCTAGATAGCCAAGTAGTTGCGTTTATTGATCGAAAAATCGAAGAGTTAAGTCCGGTGGAGCATGCAATTTTGCGCATTTCTTCGTTCGAGTTAATGTTTGATTCGACTATTCCATATCGCGTTGCGATTAACGAAGGCGTTGAGCTGGCTAAGATTTATGGTGGTGCAGATGGACATAAATATATTAATGGTGTGTTAGACAAAGTGGCCGCTGCGGTTAGGCCACAAGAGTTTAGGCGTTAACGTGCTTTAGCTAACTCTTCGTTAACAAATATTATTTAGCCTTTCTTTGTTTGCATTGGTTTAATTGCACAAAAATATAAGTAATCATTAAAGTTGTTTAAATAACTTTATTGATTGCAGTGAAAGGTTAGCATTTGCCGAAATTGTATTGGAAATCAGATTGGGTTTTAGCCAGTGCACTGTCGCTCGCCTTTTTATTGGTCAGTGGTGGCAGTGTTTTGCAAAGCTTAGAACGCAAAGCCTATGATTTCGGCGTGAGTGCCTCTCACCGCGATGCGGGCGATAAAATCGCGATTATTGCGATTGATGATGAAAGCATTGCCAATATTGGTCGTTGGCCATGGCCACGTGATATTCAAGCAAAAATGCTGGATAAATTGGCAGCGGCTAAGCCAAAAGTCATCGGCAACACCATTTTTTTCTTAGAGCCGCAAATTGACCCTGGCCTAGTTTATATCAACAAAATTGCTAATTTTGTTGCTGGCTCAAACATCGCGAGCTCAGCACCTCAACTCAATGCGCTTATTTTAGAAGCGCAAACCCAGCTTAATACCGATGCAACTTTGGCAGCCAGCATGAGAGCGGCCAATAATGTGGTGCTGGCCATGCCGTTTGTGATTGGTGAGCCGCTTGGTAATCCAGATGCACCTTTCCCTGCTTATATCGCTAAAAATCAATTAACCAATATTGCTGGTGATGACCAAGACTCGGCTTACTTAACACCTGCAAATGCCGCATTTTTACCCATATCTGTTATTGCTGAATCGGCCACATCGGTTGGGCACTTAAATGCCAGCCCAGATATCGATGGCGCGATACGCGCTGAACCTTTGGTGTTGAATTATTACAATCAGTATTACCCATCAGTCGCGTTGCAGATTGCGGCCAAATATCTGAATTTGTCGGCCAGCGATGTTACTTTGCAATTGGGTGAAAGCAGTCAGGCAGGTGTGATTCTTGGACGGTCGAAATCGGCTCAGTTAAAAATTGCTACAAACCGTGCGTTGCAAATGAATACATTCTTTTATGCCGATAAAGGCAATCAGCCTGCGTTTGCAGTCGATTCATTTTATGACGTACTTAACGGTAAAATATCGGCAAAAAAATATGCAGGAAAGATTGTTTTAATCGGGGCAACAGCCAATGGCGTGGGTGATAGTTTTGTCACGCCAATATCCGCAAACATGAAGCCGATTGAGACGCTGGCACATTCTGTTGCCAGCATTTTAAATGAAGATTTTTATCTTTCGCCAAGTTGGGCGATTTGGGTGGAATTGGCGGTTTGGTTGCTAGTTGCAGCTTACTTAATCCTATTCTTTCCGCGGTTAAAAGCCAATCATGCGGCCTTGGTCACATGCGGCTTATTGCTGGTTTTGGTTGTTGTACATTATTTGTTGATGACGCAAAAAGGCTGGTGGTTGCAATTGATGATGCCAATTGCACTCTTATTGATAGGGCATGCAGCATTAACCACCAAACGCTATTTAATGACAGAAAAGGGCAAAGAAAAGTCAGATGCCGATTCTGCTGAAAGTAACCGCAATTTAGCACTCATGTTTCAAAGCCAAGGCCAGTTGGATATGGCGTTTGATCGGTTTAGAAAATGTCCTGTAGATGCGCCTGTGATGGATGGTTTGTATAGCTTAGGCTTAGATTTTGAGCGCAAACGCCAATTTAATAAAGCGGAAGCCGTGTTTAATTATATGGCTAGCCATCAGCCTGATTACAAAGATTTATCGCAACGCATATCGCGCTCAAAACAAATGGCAGAAACGCTAGTATTTGGGGGCAATAGCGGACGCACCAATGAAAGCACTTTAATATTAAATAACAGCGCAATAGAAAAACCCATGTTGGGACGATACCAAGTTGAAAAAGAGTTGGGCAAAGGCGCAATGGGCGTGGTGTATTTAGGCCGCGACCCTAAAATTAGCCGCGTGGTTGCTATTAAAACAATGGCGCTTTCTAGTGCATTCGATACCGATGAATTAGAAGAAGTAAAAGCACGTTTCTTCCGCGAAGCAGAAACTGCTGGCCGATTAAATCATCCCAATATTGTGACGATTTACGATGCAGGTGAGGAGCACGATTTAGCCTATATTGCGATGGAATTTTTAAAAGGCAAAGATTTAGCGCCGCATACCAAAGCCCATAACTTACTACCTATTCTTCAAGTATTGGATATAGTGATTAAAGTCGCAGATGCGTTAGATTATGCGCACGCCAGCAATGTTGTACACCGCGATATTAAGCCTTCAAACATTATGGTGGAATTAGATATAGGCATAGTAAAAGTGACCGATTTTGGTATTGCACGCATTACAGATGCCTCTAAAACCAAGACAGGCATTGTGTTAGGTACGCCAAGTTATATGTCGCCAGAACAATTATCAGGCAAAAAAATTGATGGTAAATCTGATTTATTTTCATTAGGTGTTACGCTATATTCTTTGCTCACTGGCGAGCTACCATTTACTGCCGATTCAATGACTGCCTTAATGTATAAAATTGCGAATGAGCCGCATGCGGATATCAGGCAAGTGAACCCAGAACTATCAGAAGATTTGGCAATGGTCATCAATAAAATGTTAGAAAAAAATGCAGAAAATCGTTACAAAACAGGTAAAGAAGTTGCGGACGATTTAAGAAAATGTCATCTCAAGGTTGTGAAAGTATGAATGTAGAAGATGCGATTAGTGTGGCCCGTCTAACAGACGTGGGTTTGCATCGAGACCATAATGAGGATGCAGTAGCCAGTGATTTATCTATTGGCTTGCTGGTGCTTGCAGATGGAATGGGTGGTTATAAAGCAGGTGAGGTGGCAAGCGAAATCGCAGTGCTGACGTTAACGGCAGAAATGAATGAAGCCATGCGTCACAAGACAGCGATTCGCTTTATGCCAGGATTATTGCCCGAAGCGCAGATGTTGATACACGCAGTTGAGCGCGCAAATGAGACGATATATCAAATATCGCAAGAGCAACCGCAATGTGCTGGCATGGGCACTACCTTAGTTGCGGGTATTTTTACAGATAATAAATTGGTGGTGGGGCACATTGGCGATTCTCGTATGTATCGTCTGCGAGAGGGTGTTTTAACGCAAATTACAGAAGATCATTCTTTGTTGCAAGAGCAATTAAACGCTGGGTTAATCACACCGCAGCAAGCAAAAGTTTCGGTCAATAAAAATTTAGTAACGCGCGCGTTAGGCATCGATGAAGAGGTTGATTTAGAAGTGCAGGAATTCGAGGTAGAAGTCGATGATATTTATTTGTTATGCTCTGATGGGTTAACTGATTTGGTAGAGGATGATGAAATTTGCAAACTATTGCTAGATGCGAATGGCAATATTGAAAATGCAGCAGCCCGATTAGTGCAAACTGCAAACGAGCATGGCGGTAAAGACAATATTTCAGTAGTGATTGCAATGGTCAATAGCCCATTTGTTTCTGAGGGCGGTTGGGTTAAAAACCTGCTTGGTAAAGTGAAGAACGCAAAAACGCATGCTAAAAAAGCTGAATATAAGTTTGAGTAAACATAATTAAAATATGGTGAATGATTTAATTAAGAAGTGCTTAATGGATCAAAATTAAGGGTTATTATGGCAAAGTTACATTTTTTATTAGACGGTAATTCGCTAGGTGAATTTGCACTCGATAAAGAGCGCATGACGATTGGCCGCCGACCAAGCAACCAAATACATATTGATAATTTGGCCGTGAGTGGCGTGCATGCAGTGATTGTTACCATTGGCAACGACTCTTTTTTGGAAGATTTAAACAGCACTAACGGCACTCTTGTGAATGGTAAAGCCATTAAAAAATACGTTTTACAACATGAAGATATGATTGAGTTTGGAAAATACCAGCTCAAATATATCAATGAAAATCACGTTGCTAGTTCTGGTGACGGATTTGAAAAGACGATGATGATTTTGCCTCAACAAGCGCCTAAAGCCGCTATTATGCCTGTTGTGGAAAATAAACAGCAAGCTGAGCTGAGTGCAAATGCTGCTGTTGAAGCGAACGAACAAGCCTCAGATGACGCATCGGAAGCACCAGAGGAGACAAATGCAACATTAGCTACCGAAAATATTGGTCGTCTAAAAGTGTTAAATGGCGCGAGTGAAGGCCGTGAATTGCTATTAAACAAAACTATGACTACACTTGGCAAACCAGGGTCGCAAGTTGCTGTCATTAATAAAAGGCCGAATGGCTACTTTATTACCCACGTGGGTGGCAATAATCATCCTGTGGTGAATGGCGAGATTATTGGTGCGCAAGCGCATGCTTTAAATAATCAAGACGTGATTGAATTAGCAGGTACAAAAATGGAATTTCATCTGGCTTAAACGCTGTTTTAATGGGCGTAAATTACTGAAAAATAAATCATATGCCACACAAAACCATTCAACAAGATGTATTTAATCAGCTTGAACGGCTCAATTCTATTGGTGTTGCGCTTTCTGCAGAACATGATCACAAACGTCTTTTAGAAATTATTTTGTTGGGCGCAAAAGAGCTGACTAACGCAGATGGCGGCACTTTGTACACGGTGACAGATGATGCGAAACTACAGTTTGAAATTCTACGCAATCTGAGTTTGGATATTGCGATGGGTGGCACAACCGGCAAGCCAATTCCGTTTCCGCCGTTGCCAATTTATGGCGATGATGGCAAACCAAACTTAACCATGGTGGCGGTGTACAGCGTTGCCAACGCTAAAACTGTGAATATTCCCGATGCGTATTTAACCGAAGGTTTTGATTTTTCTGGCACCGCTAAGTTTGATGCCAAAATGGGCTATCGCTCACAATCGTTTTTAACGGTTCCTATGATGAACCATGAAAATGAAATCATTGGCGTCTTGCAGTTAATTAATGCCATTGATCCGCTCACCAATCAAATCATCCCTTTCTCAGATTCGCATCAACGCTTGGTTGAATCACTGGCGTCGCAGGCGGCTGTTGCACTCACTAATCAAAGTTTAATCAATGGTCTTAAAAACTTATTTGAATCGTTTATTAAATTAATTGCGGATGCGATTGACGAAAAATCACCCTACACAGGTGGTCATTGCCAGCGCGTACCTGAGCTAACCATGATGTTGGCTGAAGCCGCAATAAATACTGATGTAGGGCCATTTCGTGATTTTACGATGACCGAAAAAGAGGTGTACGAATTAAAAATTGCGGCTTGGCTACATGATTGCGGCAAAGTAACCACGCCAGAATCAGTGATGGATAAAGCCACCAAGTTAGAAACCACTTTTGATCGCATTCATTTGATTGACCAACGCTTCGAGTTGCTAAAAACTCAGCGTGAAAATGCACATTTACGCAAGGCGATGGACGATGTGCGCAATGGGAAATCTGTGAATGCGAAATATATTGAGCATGGCGTCAATGTGATTAAAAAGCAGCTCGATGACGACAAAAACTTCATTCGCAAAATTAATTTTGGTAGCGAATCGATGAAGCCAGAAGACCAGCAGCGCGTGCGTGATATTGCCAATTATGAATACTTGAGTGATTCGGGGCATTCGCTTAAATTTTTAAGCGAGAACGAAGTGTATAACCTGACGATTGCGCGCGGTACATTAACCCCAGAAGAACGCTCAATTATTAATAATCACATTGTGGTCACCGTGAATATGCTTGAAGCATTGCCATACCCAAAAGATTTACGCCGCGTGCCAGAGTATGCGGGCGGGCATCATGAGCGCATGGATGGCAAAGGCTACCCGAAGGGATTAACACGCGAACAAATGTCGATACCCGCGCGTATGATGGGCATTGCCGATATTTTTGAAGCGCTGACTTCTAGAGATAGACCTTATAAAAAGGCCAAAACTTTATCCGAAACATTGGAAATTTTAGGTAAGATGAAATTAGATCATCATATTGACCCGGATATATTTGATTTATTTATTCGCGAAAAACTGTACTTAAAATACGCTGAAAAATTTCTCGAAGCAGAACAGATTGATGAAGTGATTGAAGCAAAAATTCCTGGCTACACAAGCCAAGCCTAGTTTGACTTAACCCTCAATTTGGGTGAAATTTTTAGCAGCAATGATAATTGTGCTTAATTGATCAAGTGAAACATCATGAAAAAACGGGCCATTTGGCACCAAGCGCGCATTTGGCCCAACTTGGCAAAACCCTAAACAAAGACTTTCTTCCACTTCAATCGGTAGATTATTTTGCTGGCATTGTTGCGATAATGCGCTCAATATTAACGCACTATCACGCGCAGCACATGAGGGATTATTGGGGTTCGCGCGATAGTTAGTGCACACTAATAATTTTTTCATGGTCATTTTTTAAACATTTTTAGGTGTTAAGTTATTATGACATGTTGTGATACTAACAGAGTCTTGTTAAAGAGATTGTGACTGACAGCCACTCTCATCTAGCTTTAAATAGCTGCCTTGCTCATACCAATCGCCCAGCACCCAGCGCTCGCAAGTATGATTATCTATCTTGATAATATGCTTATTAGGGCGGTGCGTATGGCCATGAATCAATAAAGGCGGGTAATGATATTCGCGCAACATCGCTTCTACAGCCTGCTGATTCACATCCATAATCTGCATGCTTTTAAGGGGTTTTTCTTGCTCACTTTTGATGCGAACTAGCTCAATAAAGGCAATACGCGCATCAAGAGACTGGTTTAAAAATTGGTTTTGCCAGGCTGGCGCGCGCACTTGCGTTCTAAATTGCTGATAGGCGATATCATCCGTGCAAAATATATCGCCGTGGCTAAGCAAAACAGAATTGTTATAAAGATGTAGTAAAGTGGGGTCAGGTAAAATATTGCCCAATGTCGCTTGGGCAAAGCCATCGCTTAATAAAAAATCGCGATTGCCATGTATAAAAAAAAGCGCCACGCCTTGGCTGTTAAGCCACTTAAGCGCGGCGATAACTATCTGCTGATGTCCTGCTTCAATCGCGTCATCACCAGCCCAATATTCGAATAAGTCACCTAAAATATAAAGTGCTTGTGCTTTTACAGCGGTTTCTTGCAAAAAAACAATAAAAGCTTGTGTAATGTTGGGCCGCGAATCACATAAATGTAAGTCAGAAATAAATAGGCTATGTGGCTTGAGTTCCATTACTAGCGAGGTTTAGTAAAGCCTATTTAGGCATGGATAACTAGCAAACAACCGCGCTTTTAATGATGACAGGTTCTACAGGCACGTCTTGATGGCCTGCTTTGTTACCTGTTTTAACTGCCTTAATTTTGTCTACCACGTCCATGCCTTCAATTACTTTGCCAAATACGCAATAGCCCCAGCCGCTAGAAGTTGGTGCTGTGTGGTTTAGAAAATCGTTATTACCCACGTTGATAAAGAACTGGCTGCTGGCAGAATCAGGGATAGAAGTGCGCGCCATGGCAATCGTATATTTATCATTCGCTAGGCCGTTGTTAGCTTCATTTTTAATTTCGGAAACGGTCTTTTTTTGTTTCATGTTGGTATCAAAGCCGCCGCCTTGAATCATAAAACCATCAATCACGCGATGAAAAATCACATCGCTGTAAAAACCACTCTCTACATATTGCAAAAAGTTGGCGACGGTTATTGGAGCTTTTTCAGCGTTAAGTTCAAGTGTAATATCACCAAAATTGGTAGTAAGTTTAACCACAGGTAGATCCTTTAAAAAAACATACGAATTGAATAGATTGAAGTGAGCCTGCTTTTAACTAACTATTTGGCTTCAGGCTTAGCGACCGGTTTAGCCTCAGCAGAAACAACTTTTGCACTTTTGATTGTGATGGGTTTAATCGGTACATCAGAATGTCTGCCCAAATTGCCAGTTGCGCTCAAGCCAATTTTTTGTACCACATCCAAACCACTGGTGACTTTGCCAAAAACGCAATAGCCGATTGATTCTGGATTTGGGCTGGTGTAATTTAAAAACTGGTTATCACCCAAATTAACAAAAAACTGTGCAGTAGCTGAATCAGGGTCGGCAGTACGCGCCATGGCAATTGTGCCTAGCTCGTTCAACAAGCCATTATTTGATTCGTTTACAATCGGTGCGCGCGTATTTTTTTCAGATAAATCGCGCTCAAAGCCACCGCCTTGAATCATAAAGCGGTTAATCACTCGGTGAAAAATGGTGTTGTCATAAAAACCATCTTTTACATATTGCATAAAATTCTCAACGGTTTTAGGCGCTTTTTCAGGGTATAGCTCTACGGTAAAATTACCTTGGCTGGTTTGAAACTCCACGCTGGTGGCGGCTTGCAGGCTGCCCGACAACGCTAAAACGATACTACTTGCTGCTAAAAATTGAGTGAGTAATTGCATTAAGTTATGCTGCACCTTCATAAATAATTTTCCATTGATTGTTTTCGTTAATCCAATATTGGCGTTTGCGCATTTTATTTTGCAAAGTGGGGCTTCTAAAATCTTGCTCAAAATTCACCACTACAATATTGTCTTGGCCGATTTTCTGAACACTTGGGTAGCTAAACATACTAATGTCGTCGATATTAATCGACACTTTGGGTTTAGACGATTGTATGCCGCGTTTGTAATCTGCCCATTTTTGATAACGGCCGCCATTGTAAAAAAATTGCTCTGAATAATGGCTTAAATATTTGTCAGTATCTTGCGCAACCCAATCTCGACGCCAATCGTCAATCGCTTCAGTCAATGTTTTTTGTTCTTCTGATTGAAAGTCAGACTTGTCTTTATTGAGCCACTCAATATTGTCAGAAATAATCACCGGTATTTTGCCAGATTGCAAAATAGGCGCTAAGGCATTCAAATCAGGGTTGCTCAATACCACGCAACCGTCACTGGCGCGCGGTGGGCGGCTGTAGGTATTGGTTGGCGTGCCGTGTAGCCAAATACCAAATCCATTTTTGTTTTGATGCTGATCTAGCTCATTAGGATAATTCAATGGGTAAGCGCCATCGCCATACATGTCGGCAAGTGGTTGCGTGAGTTTTTTACCTGCGAAATAGACTCCAAGCGGCGTACGTTTATCGCCCTGTGTTTGTTTGCCAGCGCCATTTTTACCGATGGTGACGTAATAATCAGCTGCGTATTCCAAACCGCCATCAACATTTCTATACAAATATAAACGTGACTTAACGGTATCCACCACAATCACATGTGTTTGCTCATCAGTTAGTTTAATTAATAAGTTGGGCAACTGATTGGTTTTTTTGTCTGATCGATAATAATCAATGCGCGTACGTGCTTCGTCACGCAAGCCTTCAATCATCTCATCATTTGATTTAGAATTAGTGCTTGCGCCACCTATTGCTTCAATGGGGCGGCCTTGCGCGGTTAATAAGTCGCCACGAATTAAATAAGCGAGTTTGAAGTTGGGTGCGGTACGAATAAGTTCATTAACTGTTGCGAACGCTTGCTTGGTATTGCCTTGTGCAATTTCTAACAGGCTTTTAACCAACAAGCTTTCAACCAGCGATTTGCCGAATTTTTGCGTCAGTAATAAATCGGTCATGCTGCCATGGTTAACCGCTGTCGCGTTCCATGGCAATAGTACGCAACCCAAAATAGCGACGATTTTGAATACTTTAAGCTTTATATTAATCAGCATTACCGTTTACTTGTGCCATTTCAATCATTTTGCGATTTGCAAATTCTGGTTTGATGATTAGTTTGATGCGATTTCCTGCTCAATCAACCAACTACCATTCTCTTTTTTAAGTAACAACGTTTTATCGGTGCGAATTGGTTTACCTGCACCTTTGTAAGATTGTTTAAACGTCACTTTTGCATTACTACTATCCACGATAGTGACATTTTGATTCGCTAATTCCACACTAATACTTTTCGGTGCACTAATGCGCTCACGACGTTGCTGTTCCCAAGCTTTACGACTTAAGCCTTTTGGTGGTTTAAAACTATCCGCATAGCTGGCTAGATATTTATCTACTTCTTGGCTAGACCATGCTTTTGCCCAATTACCCACTGCATCTGTTACATTTCTTTCTTCATCCGCTGAAGAATCTGGCATTACCTTAGCTGGCTCAGTTGCTTTTACTGGCTCTACTTTTTTATCCGCTGGGCGAATTGGCTGAGTGCCAGATTTGCTGGTTTTAGCATCTGCTTTTGCAACCACTTTATTACCAGTGCCAAATAAATCTTTAATCATCGACAACTTGCTTTGCGCGCGCGAATTACCGTTATCCAATTGTAAAGCTTTGTCATAAGCTTCAGACGCCATGCGCGCATAAATATCACCTAGGTTTTCGTGCGCCGTTGCATAGCTTGGATGCGTTTTTATGGCAGTTTCAAGCGCCTTTTTCGCTTTATCGTATTCACCTGCATCGGCATACAACACTGCTAGATTGTTGTATGGCTCAGGCAAGTTTGGATATTTGGAGGTTAAATCGGTAAACGTTTTAATCGCATCATCACGTTTGCCGCTTTCAACCAAAATAATGCCTTTCATAAACATCGCTTGCGGATCTTTTGGGTTGGCCGCCAAGTAAGCGTTTACACGCTCAAGCGCTGCAGCTTGTTGGCCTTGGTCAGATAGTTGCGAAATATCTTTAAGCTCATCTGCAAAAACGTTACACGTGACAAAACTAAACGCGAATAAAAGTTGAATGACAAATTTAGATAGCGAGCGGCTGCGAATATTCATTGTGATATACTCAAATGCGTTAATTAAAACGCCATTCTATCAATAGCGTAGCTAGCATCCAATAGCCCATTTAACATACAGGGCCGATTAGTTAGGTTTTAACGCAAAATTGTGTAAATTTAATGTCATAACTCTATTTTTATCTTTTATTCATGCTAAAAATCTACAACACGCTAAGCCGCGAAAAACAAACCTTTATCCCGATTGAACCCAATAAAGTACGCATGTATGTGTGCGGCATGACTGTGTACGATTTTTGCCATTTGGGCCACGCTCGCGTGATGGTGGTTTTCGATATGGTTACGCGCTGGTTTCGCGCATCCAATTATGAGGTGACTTACGTTAGAAACATCACCGATATTGACGACAAAATCATCAAACGTGCCAATGAAAATAATGAAACAATTGATGTGTTAACGCAACGTTTTATTGACGCGATGGACGAAGATTCTGCCAAATTAGGCATTATTCGCCCCGATATCGAACCGCGCGCCACCCAATATATTGATGGCATGATTAACATGATAAGTGCCTTAATTGAAAAAGGCCATGCCTACCACGCCGCCAATGGCGATGTGTTTTACAGTGTGCGTAGCTTTGCCGATTACGGCAAATTGTCGGGCAAAAGTTTAGACGATTTACGCGCAGGCGAACGCGTAGAAGTGGATAGTTTTAAAAAAGATGCGATGGATTTTGTGCTGTGGAAATCGGTTAAGCCAAACGAGCCTAATTGGGATTCACCTTGGGGTAAAGGCCGCCCCGGCTGGCATATTGAATGCTCTGTGATGAGCGGTGAGCATCTCGGTGCGCATTTTGATATTCATGGCGGCGGACAGGATTTACAGTTTCCGCACCATGAAAACGAAATCGCACAAAGTGAGGCAACCCACAGTTGCCAAATGGCGAATTACTGGATGCACAATGGTTTTGTGCGTGTTGATGATGAAAAAATGTCCAAATCGCTGGGCAACTTTTTTACCATTCGCGAAGTGTTAACTAAATATGACGCTGAAGTTGTGCGCTTCTTTATTCTGCGCGCGCATTATCGCAGCCCGCTGAATTATTCGGACAAACATTTAGATGACGCAAAACTAGCATTAACTCGCTTATACACTGCTTTGCGTGGATATGAAATCGCGGAATCGCTAATTGATTGGCAACATCCACAAGCCATACGCTTTAAATACGCGATGGACGATGACTTTAATACGCCAGAAGCGATGGCGGTATTGTTTGATTTGGCTAATGAAGTGAATAGAACCAAATCAGTTGAAGTAGCTAGTTTGCTAAAAAATCTAGGAAAAATTATTGGTTTACTGCAACGTGACCCGAATGAGTTTTTGCAAGGCAAAGCTGAGATTCAAACTCTGAAACCAAATCTGCTAGTTAATGAAAATCAGTTTTACCTAGCCGAAGTAGACCTATCTACAGTAAATGCGGATAGTCTAGAAATACAAAGCCTGATTGTTAAACGCCTAGAAGCAAAGGTATTAAAAGATTTTGCAGAAGCAGACCGCATCCGTAAACAGCTTGCCGACGCAGGTGTTATTTTAGAAGATACGCCACAAGGCACGACTTGGCGTCGCGCTTAAAGATAGATTAAAACATTGAACCAGGAATTGCTATGCCCGTTAAGTTAACCGCTCCAAAAGCTTCAAATTTATTGCCAGTCAATGGCGTTAAGTTGGGTTTTGCCAAAGCGCATGTACGCAAGCCTGACCGCAAAGATGTGTTGGTGATGACTTTGCCTGAAAATAGCCGCGTGGCAGGTGTTTTTACGCAAAATCGCTTTTGTGCCGCACCCGTCATTTTGTGCAAAATGCATCTGGCAGAAACTGCAGGTATTCGCGCTTTGTTGGTGAACACAGGTTGCGCCAATGCAGGTACGGGTGAGGATGGTTTAAAGCGTGCAAAGCAAAGTTGTGATGCCTTAAGTGCTTTGCTGAATATTTCGCCAAATCAAGTATTGCCGTTTTCAACGGGTGTGATTTTAGAGCCACTGCCAGTGGATAAAGTAATTGCAGGTATGCCAGCAGCGATTGAAAACTTAACCGAAGATAATTGGCTAAATGCGGCTGAAGCAATTATGACCACGGATATTGTGGCCAAAGGCACATCACGTCAGATTCAGATAGCTGGCAAAACGGTGACTATTACTGGTATCAGCAAGGGCAGTGGCATGATTCACCCTAATATGGCGACCATGCTGGGCTATATTGCCACGGATGCCGCTGTTAGCCAGCCTGCTCTTGAGGCGATTATTCAAGACGCCGTTAACAAATCATTTAACTGCATTACGGTAGATGGCGATACATCAACCAACGATAGCCTGATTATGATGGCGACCAATTTGGCAGGCAATGCAGAAGTTGCGATTGGTAGCGCAGATTTTATTACCTTGCGCGATGCATTAACCGATGTGGCGATTGAACTGGCACAAGCCATTGTGCGCGATGGCGAAGGCGCAACCAAGTTTATGACGGTAACGGTCGAAGGCGGTAAAGACGAGGCAGAATGCCGCAAAGTGGCTTATGCCATTGCTCATTCTCCGCTCATTAAAACCGCATTTTTTGCCAGCGACCCTAACTTAGGCCGCATTTTAGCAGCGATTGGTTATGCGGGCATCGACGATTTAGATGTAGATAAACTCGATTTGTATTTAGGCGATGTATTGGTCGCCGAAAAAGGTGGCCGCGCGGCTAGCTATCAAGAGAGCCAAGGCGCTGCGATTATGAAAGAATCGGATATTTTAGTGCGTGTAGTGTTAAATCGTGGAACTGAAAATATCACGATTTGGACGTGTGATTTTAGTTACGATTACGTCAAAATTAACGCAGATTACAGAAGTTAGTTGCCAAAACTTAACCCGTGAATTCGCTTGAAAATTTAATCAGTCGCGCTGAAAGCTTAATCGATAAGCTTGAAAGCTTGTTACCGAAAGCCAATCAGCTAATTGATTGGAATGCCGTTGCATGGCGCTGGGTCATGCAAAGTGGCAAAGGTTATATGCAGGCGATTGCGCATCCGCATCAAATTCAGTTAACCAATATCCATTTTGTGGACGTGCAAAAAGCAGAAATCGTGCGTAACACACGCCAGTTTTTAGCTGGCTTACCTGCCAATAATGTCTTGCTGACAGGTGCGCGCGGCACAGGGAAATCATCGCTGATTAAAGCGTTGTTAACCGAATATTCGGCGCAAAATTTACGTTTGATTGAGGTTGAAAAGCAAGATTTAATTCACCTAGGTGAAATCGTGCAATTGATTCGCGAGCGGTCAGAAAAATTCATCATCTTTTGCGATGATTTAACGTTTGAAGCAAATGATGCCAGCTATAAAGCGTTAAAAGTGGTGCTAGATGGTTCTGTGGCAAATATCTCAAACAATGTGTTGGTATACGCAACATCGAATAGAAAAAATTTGATGCCAGAATATATGGTTGATAATCTAGCAACAAAATATGCTGATGGCGAAATTAGGCCAAGCGATACGATTGAGGAAAAAACTGCTTTGGCAGAGAGATTTGGTTTGTGGCTGTCATTTTACGCGTTTGACCAAGAGGAATATTTGGCCATTGCCAAAAACTGGCTGCAAACATTCGGTTTAGATTTTGACGAAGCCGCACAAAAAGCGGCGTTGCAATTTACGCATACGCGCGGCGCGCGCAGTGGCCGCGTGGCTTATCAATTTGCGCGTGATTACGCAGGAAAAATCGGCCTCAATAATTCATCATTGCATGACTAAGCTTGTACAAGTTGCGGTTGCCATCATTCAAAAGCCCGATAGACAGTTTTTGATGGCTAGTCGCCCTGCAGGTAAAGGCTGGGCTGGCTGGTGGGAATTTCCAGGTGGCAAAATTGAAGCAAACGAAACACCACAACAAGGCTTAATCCGTGAGTTGCAAGAAGAGTTAGGCATCACACCCACCAAAACCCAAGCGTGGTTAACGCGCCGTTACGATTATCCTGCCACGCATGACTCACTTGCTAAAACGGTTGAGCTGCATTTTTATTTTGTTACCGAGTGGCAGGGCGACTTAACACCTTTAGAAGGCCAACAACTCAGTTGGCAAACGCCAGAAAATATCACGGTTGCACCGGTTTTGCCAGCCAACGCGCCCATTATGCACGCGCTCGCATTGCCTGCTGTTTACGCGATTAGCAATTTGCAAGAAATGGGTGAGCAGGCGTTTTTAATTGCGTTGGAAAGGCAACTAAAACAAGGTTTAAAGCTGATTCAAGTGCGTGAAAAGCAATTATCAATGGCAGACTTAACCTATTTTTTAAGTCAAATTATTACGATGGCAAAAAAATATGGCGCAAAAGTGTTGATTAACAGCGATATTCCTTTGGCACAAAAAATGGGTGTGGATGGCGTGCATTTACCCAGTGCGCAATTGATGTCTTTGCAAGAAAAGCCAAACAATTTAATGGTGGCCGCCTCTTGCCACAACGCGCAAGAAGTGGCACATGCGGAAAAATTGGGACTGGATTTTGTGGTGCTATCGCCAGTCAAACCCACCAAAAGTCATGAAAATTCGCCAACTTTGGGGTGGCAACAATTTCAACAAATGATTGCGCAAACCACCATTCCTGTTTACGCGCTTGGCGGATTGAATCCATCAGATTTGCCGCAAGCTTTAGAATGTGGCGCGCGCGGAATTGCGATGCAGCGCGCGGTTTGGGAAAGTTAAATTAAACGTAATAAAAATACATATTAAAAACTTAACCAAAAATTGGGTTAAGTTTTTAATTGGTTTCTTTAATCGGCAACACCACTTCTTGTTGCGTGATATTGTTGTCTTTGTCTTTAAAGCTTAGTTTGAATTTCACTTCTTCGCCTGCTTTTAACGGTTTTTTCAAATCAAATAACATTAAGTGAAAGCCGCCCGGCGCTAATTTTTCCACTTTGCCCGCTGGTAAAGGCAAGTTTTCTAACATGCGCATTTTCATCACGCCATTTTTCATGCTCATGCTGTGGATTTCAACCGAGCCAGCGGATGGCGACTCAGCCGCAACTAGTGCGCTATCTTGGGTGCTTTTAAGCGCCATATATGCTGCACCAACTTTTTGCCCTGGCGCATTTGCGCGCACCCACGCATCGCTGATATTGACCTCTGCATAGGCTTGAAAACTGCTTAACACAGAAACTAAAACTGCGGTTCTAAATAATACTTTCATCGCTAAATCACCTTTTTGAATAGTAAGAATGTGACAAATAGCTGCACATAAAATTGCATCTATTTGTTTTTTAGTTCAATTCATCCTCTTGGTTTGGTGGTGAATTGTCTGGAATTTTATAGTTCTCATTTGCCCAATCGCCTAAATCAATCAGCTGGCAACGTTCAGAGCAAAATGGTCGATATTTGTTGTTAAGGCTGTATTCAATGAGTTTTTTGCAATGTGGGCAGGCGACTAAACGGGGTTTTACATCAGACATACTACGGTAAATCCTCAATGCTTATCTTGTATTGTTAAGTCTAGTATTATAAGTCGCTGAGTTAAAGATTACACAGCGTCATTGTAAAATCAATGGCATGGTCACACTGTTTAGGTTTTTGTACGAAGTCTAGGCCGTTAAAACGTACATTAATCGCATATTTATTCGCGCTGACTTCTGGAAAACACGGGCACAAATCATCTATTTGTATAATCAACATTTGCGCAGGCTTTGCACCGCCCAGCATTTGCTGAAAAAATCCAGTGTCAACATGGTGTTGTGTTGCTACGCCGCTGCCGCGCAAAATATGCAAAATAGTTTTAATTGCATCATACATTGGCATCAGCTTTGCTAGCCAGCCGTCAAAATCTTGTTTTCGTTTTAGGCCATCTAGGTTGAGCCAATGATGGTATGAAGGAATATCAAACTGACAAACGCCCCCTGGAATGCCAGCGCGCTGCTTAATGCTCATCAACCATTCGTTTTCACGTAAATGTTGGCCTAACTTTGCGCTATCACTTCTGAGGGTGGTCGAACATGCGCCAATTTGTTTGAGGATTTTGTCTAGAACGGCTTCTGCGATAACAGGGTTGCCACGCAAATTTTGCATAGATAAACGCTGTCGGTCTAATTCTTGTACCAAATCCATTTTAAGATCAGCGCGGTCGATGATATCCAGCATTTGCAGCAATGATATGAGCGCGCTGTGGTGATTATGCTGATGCTGGGCATCAACATTAAGCAGCACTTTTGAAAAGAGATCTTCTAATCGTAAAAGTGTGCGTATGCGCTCGTTAAATGGAAATTCGTAGCTAGACATCGTGAGAAATAAAGTCTGCTTACTTATAGTGTTAAATTGATGCAGATTATGAGATTGTTTTGCTAAGTATGCAAGTATTAATGTAATTTTTATGAATTAGCAATATTTTTTCGCGCAAATTTTCTACATTTCCGTTGTTTTCAATCACATCATTTGCCAGTGTTAATCGCTTTTTACGGGATGTTTGCGCCTCAATAATGGCGGTAATTTGTGATTCTGGTAATTGACTGCGCGCTTTAACACGCGAAATTTGCGTTTTTTCATCGCAATCAATCACCAAAATACGGTCAATGTGCGGCGAATAGCGCGGGCTCTCAAACAGCAACGGGATGGCCAATATTTGGTAAGGCGCATCAACGTGTTGCTGTAGTTGCTCAACCGCTTCTGCATAAATGGCTGGGTGCAATATGGCATTTAATTTTGCTAGAGCGTTTTTGTCGTTAAAAACTAAATCGCGCATGGCACAACGGTCTAAAGCGCCGTCTGATGTGATGTATTGACTGCCAAAATTAACTTCTAGCTCATTAACCAGAGGTTGTTTGGCGGCGGTAAGTTGATGTGATATTGCATCTACATCGGTTACGGGAACGCCAAGCTCAGCAAATATCTTAGCGGCTTCTGATTTGCCGCTACCAATGCCGCCAGTTAATGCCACAACATACATGCTTATCCTAAGTAAAGTCCTGCCAATTGCTGGCCAAAAAATAGCGCGGCAATACCACCTAAGGCTAAAAATGGACCAAAGGGAATCGCTGAGTTGCTACCTTTGCCTTTAAATAACATAAGGCCAACACCAATCAAAGCACCCGCAACCGAGCTAAGCAAAATAACAGCAGGCAGTAATTGCCAACCAAACCAAGCGCCAATTGCGCCTAGTAATTTAAAATCGCCATAGCCCATGCCTTCTTTGCCTCTTATCAGCTTAAATAACCAGTACACGCTCCACAAGATTAAATAACCTAGCATGGCGCCAATGATGGACGATTTTAAATCGGTAAAGCCGCCGATTAAATTGAAGAATAGCCCTAGCCATAACAATGGCAAAGTGATGTCATCTGGTAATAGCTGCGTATCGTAATCAATAAAGGTAAGAGTGATTAAGGCGAATATAAAGATAAAGGCAAATAATGCGGCATAGGTATAGCCGAATTGATAGGCCGCTGCGCCAATCAATGCGCCCGTCAATGCTTCAATTAACGGATAGCGCATGCTGATTTTGGTTTTGCAGCCTTTGCATTTTCCACCTAGAAACAGGTAGCTAATCACGGGAATGTTTTCTAGCGCACCAATTAGATGCCCACATTTAGGGCAGGCAGAGCGTGGTGTCACAATCGTGTATTTTGTTTGCTCTGGCACCTCTTTGCCTTGCAGTTCTAGGCAGTTTGCATGCCATTCGCGCTCCATCATTTTGGGCAGGCGGTGAATCACCACATTTAAAAAACTGCCAACTAAAAGCCCAAAGATGACTGAAACGGTAATAAATACAGTTTGTTCACTACGCATTAAATCAGAAAGTGGTGTTAAAAAATCAAACATAAGGTCCCCAAATGAGCCTGAAAGTTAAGGTAAACTGTACATATCATCGCATCGTTAAACTAAGTGTGCAACTTGGTAAGCTGATATTAAATGCAAGGCGCTAATCTTTTGGCGTTAAAATTGCTTGAAATAAAGCGTTAAGTCACCATGTAATGATGAGATGTTGATGCAAGCGTTTAGGAAACAATATGACCAATCAAAAAGAAACATTAATGAATACCAGAGAATTAATCGAGTTGAATAATATCGACCATCCTGCTTGGGATGAGCCGATTATTTGCCGTGTAGAAGTAGACCTGCCGGGCTGGTTAAAACAATTAACAGGTGGCAAACAGTGGGAAGTGTACGGCGAGGATGAGGCGGAAACTTGTATTAGTTTTGCGTTGCGTGAGATGGACGTGCATGAGCATGCGCGTGCAAAAAATAAAACCGCCGCATCTAAATTGGCCGAAGTGACGCTTTATCATAATGGTTATGCGGTGGTGGATGTTGATGGAACAGCCCTATTTGATGGTACGTTGACCAACGGCACCAGCGATTGCGCGCATTTAAGTTATTTTCATGCAGAAAGCGGCGAGCCGATTACCTTGAATTAAGGCTTTATTGACGCGTTTTAAAAGCGCGTGTTAATAAGAACGCGTCACTGCAAAATCAGCCAAATCCAATAGCGATTGTTTGTAAATAGAGTCAGGAAAATGCGCAATCGCTGCACATCCTTGTGCGGCCTCTTGTTTGGCTAGATATAACACATATTCATTTGCCTGCGAGGCTTTTACTGCAGCTAATACGCTATCTAAATCCTCCAAGCCACCTGCATTGATGGCCTTACGTAGTGTATCGGCTTCGGCGGGTGAGCTGTGGGCAATGGCGTATAATAGAGGCAGCGTTGGTTTGCCTTCACTTAAATCATCACCTAAGTTCTTGCCAATCATGTCAGGGTCGCCACTCAAGTCCAGCACATCATCCACCAATTGAAAAGCGGTACCTAACTTCATACCGTATAGCGCTAACGCATCTTCGTCTTGTTTGGATGCATCATTAATTACCGCGCCTAAGCGCATTGCGGCTTCAAATAGTTTGGCCGTTTTATAGTGGATGACTTTTAAGTATTGTTGTTCGGTAATATCCGCATTATGAATATTAAGTAGCTGTAAAACTTCGCCTTCGGCAATCACATTGGTGGCTTCAGATAAAATTTCCATGACGCGCATATTTTTTAATTGCACCATCATCTGGAAAGCGCGTGAATATAAAAAATCACCAACTAAGACGCTAGCGGCATTGCCAAATAAATGATTCGCCGTACTTTTGCCGCGCCGCATCGCTGATTCATCTACCACGTCATCATGTAGCAAAGTAGCTGTATGAATAAACTCTACAATAGCAGCCAGTTGATGGTGCGGCGACTGAATAGGGTTGAATAATCCGCTAGAAAGCAGCACTAAAGCAGGCCGCAGACGCTTGCCACCGCCGTTAATGATGTGTTCGCCAATCGTATTAATCAAACTAACTTCAGAATAAAGAGAGTTGCGAATAACCGTGTCGACCGCTTGCATATCAAGCGAAATGGATGATTGAATAGGTTTTAAAGCCACGCGATGCGCCAATAATAAAAAGCTAATATAATTAACAATATTTTAACACAGGCAGTCGCGGTCTATATTCATCACTTTCAATCAATTCATTCATGCGAATAATTGTGATTTAAGGTTTGCAATGTGTGTTTATTTAAGTATAATGCGCGATTCATTTGAACGTGTAGAAGCAAGGTCAAAACCATGTACGCAGTAATTAAAACAGGTGGCAAACAATATAAAGTAGTTGCCGGCGAGAGACTTAAAGTAGAGAAAATTGTAGGTGATGTTGGCGCTACAGTGGTTATCGACAAAGTGTTGATGATTTCTGATGACGCAAATACAACTATCGGCGCGCCTTTAATTGCTGGTGCAACTGTAAGCGCAACCGTGCTTTCACATGGCCGTGCAGATAAAGTGATGATTTTTAAATTCCGTCGCCGTAAACACTACCGTAAAACGCAAGGCCATCGCCAAAGCTTCACAGAGATTCAAATTGGTGAAATTTTAGCGGCAGGCGCATCAGCTGCAAAAGCAGCGCCTAAGGCAACTAAAGCTAAAGCGACTAAAGCTGCAGAAGCTTAAGTTGCAAGACGATAAACGCTTATTTATTTAAGTATTAAAGGATTAAATCATGGCACACAAAAAAGCAGGTGGTAGTTCACGTAACGGTCGCGATTCACACTCACAACGCTTAGGTGTTAAAGCATTTGGTGAAACAGTTGTTAGCGCAGGCAGCATCATCGTGCGTCAACGCGGTACAAAAATGCACGCTGGCGAAAACGTTGGCATGGGTAAAGACCACACATTGTTTGCAAAAATTGAAGGCAAAGTAACTTTTGCAATCAAAGGTGCTTTAAAACGCCACACTGTAAGCATTGTTGCAGTTTAGGTTTAAGTAATCTCATTAAAGCCTCATCGTTTGATGGGGCTTTTTTGTTTTTAGATTAAATGATTTAGAATGACTATTCCGTGCATGAGGCAAAAGCTTTTAGAAAATTATTTTTCAAAGCGCAGCGCAAGGAGCGAAGAAGCTGGAATGTGCATGCGCTTGCAACTTAGGCTACGTGAGAATTTTTGAGTGACGTGCAACATGATGTTAAATCTATGGGCGATTCGCTTGAAAAATGAGTTTACAAAGGTATTTGAATGAAGTTTATTGATGAAGCGACTATTAAAGTCTACGCAGGCGACGGCGGTAACGGTGTTGCTACGTTTAGGCGCGAAAAATATGAGCCTTTGGGAGGGCCGAATGGTGGCGATGGTGGCAAGGGCGGTTCAATCTACGCCATTGCAGACCGCAATATCAATACTTTGGTGGATTACCGTTATACGCGTACCTTCCGCGGTCAACGCGGTGAGAATGGTCGTGGTGCAGAGTGCTATGGCGCTAAAGGTGAAGACACCATTTTGCGCGTACCTGTCGGTACCGTCATTTCAGACAAAGCCACTGAGCGCATGATTGTCGATTTAGATACGCATGGCCGCAAAGTATTGCTGGCAAAAGGCGGCAATAATGGTTTGGGTAATGTGCATTTCAAGTCGTCTATCAATCGCTCACCGCGCCAATGCACTAAGGGTGAGCCTGGCGAAGAGTTTGAACTGTATATGGAGCTTAAAGTATTAGCCGACGTTGGCCTGCTGGGCATGCCAAACGCGGGTAAATCGACCTTTATTCGTTCCGTTTCTGCTGCAAAACCAAAAGTCGCTGATTATCCCTTTACCACTTTGCACCCTAATTTGGGTGTGGTGCGCGTGGATTCAGAACGCAGTTTTGTGATTGCTGACGTGCCAGGTTTGATTGAAGGTGCGGCTGAGGGCGCGGGTTTAGGGCATCAGTTTTTACGCCATTTGGCGCGTACGTCGTTACTTTTGCACCTGGTGGATGTTGCGCCATTTGATGACGCGACTGACCCTGTGGCTGAAGCCAAAGCGATTGTGAATGAACTTAAAAAGTATGATGAAGAGCTCTACAACAAGCCACGTTGGTTAGTATTAAATAAAACCGATATGTTGCAAGACAGCAAAGATGTGGTAAAAAAATTCGTGAAAGATTACGGCTGGACAGGCCCAGTGTTTGCGATTTCTGCCATTAGCGGTGTTGGCTGCAAAGAACTGACTTATGCGATGATGGACCATTTGGATGCCGTGAAAAAAGCCGCGCAGGATGTGGAAGGCGCTGAAGTAGATAATATAGAAACACAAGAACAAGTAAAAAATGAGCCAATCATTACTGATTAATACCAAGACATTAATCGTCAAAGTCGGCTCAAGCCTTGTCACCAACAATGGTGAGGGCTTAGATAAAGCGGCAATAGCGGCATGGGCAGCGCAAATTAGTGAGCTAGTGAAGCTTGGCAAACAAGTGGTGCTGGTTTCAAGTGGCGCAGTGGCAGAAGGTATGCAAAGACTTGGCTGGAAAAAGCGCCCTGTAGAAATAAACGAGTTACAAGCCGCCGCGGCTGTTGGGCAAATGGGTTTGGTGCAAATGTATGAAAGTTGCTTTGCACAACATGGCCTGCATACCGCACAATTGTTACTCACACATGAAGATTTGGCTGACAGAAAGCGTTATTTAAACGCGCGCAGCACCTTAAAAACCTTGCTCGATTTAAACGTGATTCCCATCATCAACGAAAACGATACGGTGGTGACGGAAGAGATTCGCTTTGGCGATAACGATACGTTGGCCGCCTTGGTCGCTAATTTAATCGAGGCGGATACTTTAGTGATATTAACTGATCAGCAAGGTTTATATTCGGCTGATCCGCGTAAAGATAAAACTGCACAATTTATCAATTTTGAAACCGCTGGCAACGTTGAATTGGAAAAAATGGCAGGCGGTGCTGGTAGCAATGTAGGTACTGGCGGCATGCTAACCAAAATACTGGCGGCCAAACGCGCCGCTAAAAGTGGCGCACATACCATTATTGCATCGGGACGTGAGCCAAATGTGTTACTACGTTTAAGCAAAGGCGAGGCAATAGGCACACATTTAAAAGCTTCGCAAATCAAAACGTTAGCCAAAAAACAATGGCTGGCCGATCATTTGCGTTTAGGCGGAAAACTAGTATTAGATGAAGGTGCTGTCAAAGTATTAAAAGCAGATGGCAAAAGTTTATTGCCAATTGGCGTGATTGATGTGCAAGGTAATTTTGAGCGCGGCGATGTAGTTGCTTGCGTAACTGAATCTGGCGTTGAGGTGGCGCGTGGTATTGTGAATTATAATTCGAGCGATACGCGCCGTATTAAACGCAAGGCAAGCAGCGAAATCGAGCATATTTTGGGTTATATTGAAGAGTTAGAATTGATACACAGAGATAACTTAACCCTTATTTGAACAAGAATTTTTAATGAGAATATTGTATGAATAAACCTTTAGTGGCCATTGTGATGGGCTCAGACAGCGATTGGCCTGTCATGAAAAACGCCGCGCAAATGCTAGCAGACTTTGGCGTGCCTTATGAGGCGAAAGTGGTTTCTGCGCATCGCACGCCAGACTTAATGTTTGCATTTGCCGAAAATGCGCAAAAGAATGGCTACCAAATCATTATTGCTGGCGCTGGTGGCGCAGCACATTTGCCAGGCATGGTTGCTGCCAAAACCACGCTACCTGTATTGGGAGTGCCCGTACCTTCTAAGTATTTACAAGGTCAAGACTCCTTATTATCGATTGTGCAAATGCCAAAAGGCATACCCGTTGCCACCTTTGCCATTGGTGATGCTGGTGCTGCGAATGCAGGCTTGTTTGCAGTTTCTATTTTGGCCAATCAAGATGCAGCATTAGCTAAAAAACTGGCAGAATTTAGAACCAAACAAAGTGATAAAGTGCATGCAATGGAGCTAAGCGAGAAACCATGACAGTAAGCAACACTATAAACCCGCCAGCAATGCTGGGCATGTTAGGCGGCGGCCAGTTGGGTCGCTTTTTTGTGACTGCTGCGCATGAGCTGGGTTATAAAGTCACGGTTTTAGACCCTGACCAGAATAGCCCAGCGGGCAAAATTGCCGATTGTCACATCTGCGCTAATTATGATGATGTAAATGCATTGAAACAAATGACAGAAACCTGCCAAGCGGTCACCACTGAGTTTGAGAATGTTCCCGCTGCTACGCTGGAAAAATTAGCCGAAAACGTAACCGTTCGCCCTAGTGCCGCTTGTGTGGCTATTGCGCAGAATCGTGTATTAGAAAAAAACTTTATTAAGCAAGCTGGCTTGCCAGTCGCACCTTTTGTTGTTGTTAATACATTTGGTGATTTGCCCGAAGATAGCAGCGATTTATATCCAGCCATATTGAAAGTGGCCCGTTTTGGTTACGACGGAAAAGGTCAGGCGCGGGTTAAAAACAGACAAGAAGCACAAAATGCTTTTGCCGAATTTAAGCAAGAAATTTGTGTGTTAGAGCAGATGTTGCTGCTAGATTTAGAAGTTTCTGTGGTGTTGGCTCGCGATGCGCAAGGCAATATTGCCGCTTTCCCAACGGCTGAAAATAGTCACCTCAATGGCATACTGGATATTAGCATTGTGCCTGCGCGCTGCAGTGAAGTGATGAAGGCCAATGCACAAGAGCTGGCTAAAAAATTGGCTGAAAAGTTGGATTATGTGGGTGTGTTAGCAGTGGAATTTTTTGTGGTGGGTAAAAAGTTATTGGTGAACGAAATCGCACCGCGTCCGCACAACTCTGGCCATTACACTATTGATGCTTGCGTCACAAATCAATTTGAACAGCAAGTGCGCGCGTTGACTGAACTGCCACTGGGCGATGTTAGTTTGCACAGTAATGCGGTTATGGTGAATATTTTGGGCGATAGCTGGGTGAGTAACGCTGAGCCAGCTTGGGATAAAGCTTTGGCACACAGCAATCTAAAATTACATTTATACAGCAAAGAGCAGCCACGCAAAGCGAGAAAGATGGGACACTTTACAGTGATTGGTCGCTTGAAAGCGCAAGATAAACAAGCGTTATTAAATACAGCTTTAATAGCACGTAGCCAATTAAATATTGGCTAAGCTTAATTAAGTGATGCTATTTAAATAGTATAGACAATAAAAAAGCCTCGCATGCGAGGCTTTTTTATTTGTTAATTAAACCGAAAGTGGCTTAATTAAACAGTTTTTGCTTTTGGTGCTGCTTTAGGTTTTGCTGCCGCTTTAGCAGGTGCGGCTGCTTTTGCTTTTGGCGCTGCTTTCGCTTTAGCAGGAGCTGCTTTTTTAGTTAACATTACTGGACCATCTGTTGATAGCGCTTTGATAGCAGCAGTTAAACGGCTTTTATGACGAGCTGCTTTATTTTTGTGAATAATGTTTTTATCAGCAATTCGGTCAATAACACTTACGTTTTCTTGGTAAGTAGCCATTGCAACGGCTTTATCGCCACCTTCAACTGCTTTTAATACTTTTTTAATTGCAGTGCGTAAAGTTGAACGCAATGCAGAGTTATGCGCGTTTACTTTTACGGATTGACGTGCGCGTTTGCGAGCTTGTGCGGTATTTGCCATGTGTTGATTATCCTAATGCTTAACTGGGTGTTAATACGAAACCGTGCATAATAGTGTTTTTTAAATGCTTTGGCAAGAACTAATCGCTAAAAAGCCTGCAATTAAACGCAAGCTGCCATGTTAAAATGCACGGTGTTAAAAATTAAGCATTCAATTAATCACTTATTCAAATTATAAATGAATTTACTCAACGCTTTAGCCAAAGTTGGCAGCATGACGTTTATCTCGCGCATATTAGGTTTTGTGCGCGATACGCTCATCGCCCGCGTGTTTGGCGCAGGCATGATAACCGATGCATTTATCGTCGCATTCAAGATTCCGAATCTATTACGCCGTATTTCGGCAGAGGGCGCATTCAGCCAAGCGTTTGTGCCGATTTTGGCGGAGTACAAAAGCCAGCGCACCTTTGATGAAACGCATGGTTTGGTTAACCGTGTAGCCACTTGGTTAGGCATTATTTTAGTCGGAGTGACCTTGCTGGGTATGTTGGCAGCGCCTTGGATTGTGGCTCTGATTGCGCCTGGCTTTAAGGCAGAGCCCGATAAAATGCAGCTCACTATTGAGTTGTTGCGCATCACATTCCCTTATATTTTCTTTATCTCGCTGGTTTCTATGGCGGGCGGCGTGCTCAATACCTATAACAAATTTGGCATCCCTGCATTTACGCCCGTTTGGCTGAATGTCGCCATGATTGCCGCGGTATTGTTTTTTGCCGAGCATTTTGCAGAACCCATCAAGGTACTAGCCTGGGCGGTGTTTGTAGGTGGATTTTTACAATTAATCTTTCAAATCCCGTTTTTAAAGCAAATCGGGTTACTGCCAAAATTTGAAATGAAGCGTGATGATGAAGGCGTGTGGCGTATTTTAAAGTTGATGGGCCCAGCCGTGCTAGGCGTTTCGGTTGCGCAGATTTCGCTGATTATTAACACTATTTTTGCCTCATTTTTAGCCACTGGCAGTGTTAGCTGGCTTTATTACGCTGATCGCTTAATGGAGTTTCCAACAGGTGTGCTAGGCGTGGCCCTGGGTACTATATTATTGCCAAGCCTATCTAAAGCCTACGCAGGAAGTGATGATAGTGAATACTCACAGTTATTAGATTGGGGCTTACGTTTAACCTTTATTTTAGCGGCGCCTGCCGCAGTGGCGTTGGCGGTTTTGGCAACACCTTTGGTGGCAACTTTATTTCACTACGGCAAATTTACCGCGATTGATGTAGCCATGACGCAACAGGCGCTAATCGCTTATAGTATCGGTTTGCTTGGTTTGATTTTGGTGAAGATTTTAGCCCCTGGTTTTTATGCGCGGCAAAATATCAAAACACCAGTCAAAATTGCGGTGTTCACTTTAGTGGCAACGCAGTTAATGAACCTAATTTTTATCTTTGGGCTACATTTAAACCATGCGGCCTTGGCGTTAGCTATTGGTTTGGGTGCTTGCATCAACGCAACATTACTTTTTTATCATTTGCGCAAATCAAATATTTACAAGCCGCAAATAGGTTGGTTAATCTTTATTTTTAAGCTCTTTTTAGCGTTAAGTATGATGGCGTTCGTGCTGTATTTTGCGATGGGAAATGCAAAAGATTGGTTAGATTTTAGCCTAATAAAACGCTTAATCTATCTAAGCGCTCTGGTTGTATTGGGTGGCTTAAGCTATTTCGCCGCCTTGTTTGTATTAGGTTTTAGGCCTAAAGACTATATGCGCCGAGTTAAAAACTGATGCCGATAAAAACAATAATGAGCGTAAAGCAATAATGCAAGTTTTTAGGCATATTCCAGCAACGGACAATAAGGCGATTGCATTGGCGATTGGCAATTTTGACGGCATGCACTTGGGTCATCAGGCTTTGTTAAAGCGCTTGATTGAAGTTGCCAGTATTAAAAATATCATACCCGCGGTGATGACGTTTGAGCCGCATCCGCGCGAATTTTTTACGCCATTAAGCGCACCAAGCCGCTTATGCAATTTGCGCGAAAAACTAGAGTATTTTATTGAAGCCGGCGTGCAAAAAACCTTTGTATGCGCCTTTAATCAACGCTTTTCAGCCATCAGCGTGCAAGTTTTTATGGATGAAATGCTGCGAAAAAAAATGCAGGTGAATACGATTTTGGTGGGTGAAGATTTTCGATTTGGCGCTAAGCGCGCTGGCACAGTAGCCGACTTTAAAGCCAATGGTTTTGACTTAATTGATTTTGCGCCAGTCAATTTTGCTAATGAACGCATATCCAGCACGCGTGTACGCGATGCTTTGTCGTATGGCAATTTGCAGCTTGCGTCTGAATTGCTGGGCCGCGCATACAGCATCAGCGGCAAGGTCGTTCATGGCGCTAAGCGTGGCCGCGAACTGGGTTTCCCCACGGCTAATATTCATATTAAGCATGAACGGCCTGCCTTAACAGGGGTATATGCAGTAAAATTGAGCGCAGCTCAATTTCAAGGTAGGCAATTAGGCGGGTTGAATGCGGTGGCCAATTTAGGCGTGCGTCCCACTATTGCAGGCGTACCAAAGCTATCGTTAGAAGTGCATATACTTGATTTTAATGAAGATTTATATGGCAGACATGTGCATGTGGAATTTCTGCATAAAATACGCGATGAAATGAAATTTAGCGGGCTGGACGCTTTAAAAGCGCAAATTGCGCAAGATATTGTTGTAGCAAGAGAATATTTTAATAAATAAGACGTTAAGAATTAAAAACTAAGAATCAAACCATGACCCAAGATACTAAAAATCTAGAAACCAAAGATTTAAAATACAAAATCAATCAGCCTGAAACGCCTTTTCCTATGCGTGGCGATTTAGCTAAGCGCGAACCTACTTGGTTAAAGCAGTGGACGGATAAAAAGCTGTATGAGCGCGTTCGCGCGTCACGTAAAGGCGCCAAAAAATTTATCCTGCATGATGGCCCACCCTATGCCAATGGCGATATTCATATTGGCCACGCGGTGAATAAAATCTTAAAAGACATCATTGTTAAATCTAAAACCTTAAGCGGTTTTGATGCGCCATATGTGCCAGGTTGGGATTGTCACGGCTTGCCGATTGAGTTGGTGGTTGAAAAAAATCACGGCAAAAATATCGACCCTGCAAAATTCCGTGAATTATGTCGTGCCTACGCGGCTGAACAAGTGGAAAAGCAAAAGAAAGACTTTATTCGTTTAGGCGTGCTTGGCGATTGGGATAATCCATACTTAACGATGGATTTCAAAACCGAAGCCGACATCATGCGCGCTTTGGGAGAAATTTATAGAAACGGTTATTTGTATCAAGGCAGCAAGCCAGTGCATTGGTGCGTCGATTGCGGCTCTGCCTTGGCTGAAGCTGAGGTGGAATATGAAGATGTGAATTCGCCTGCGATTGATGTCGGATTTAAAGTGGTGGATAACGCGGCATTAGGTAAAGCGTTTGGCGTAGAAGTGACGGGTGATGCTTATGCGGTGATTTGGACTACAACGCCTTGGACCTTACCTGCCAACCAAGCGGTAAGTGTAAACCCCGAGCTGGATTATGATTTGATTCAAACCAGCAAGGGCCTTTTGATTTTGGTGCATGAGCTTGCGGCAGGCACATTAGCGCGTTACGCAGAAGAGGGTTATACAGTTATTGCATCGTGCAAAGGTTTGGCATTAAAAGGTTTGCAGCTTAATCATCCATTTGATAGCCGCCAAGTGCCAATTATTACAGGTGACCACGTCACAACCGATGCGGGTACAGGTTTAGTCCATACCGCGGCCGCGCATGGTAATGATGACTGGCTGGTGATGAAGGCCAACTTCCCTAATGAAAAGCCGCGCATTTTAATGGGTGGCGATGGCAAGTTCTTTAATAGCGAATTGGTGGAATTCGAGCCAATTAGAGGGTTAAGTCGCCAAGACGCCAACAAGGTTATTTTGGCTAAAATGCTAGAGAGTGGCAATTTGCTGGCTAGTGCACGTTTAAATCATAGCTTTCCACATTGTTGGCGCCACAAAACGCCATTAATGCAGTTGGCTACGCATCAGTGGTTTATTGGTATGGATAAACCAAGTGCTATTGCACAAAAAAAACTTAATCAGTTTGCAGATAAACCATATACAGAATACTCTTCTGAAGAGCATTCTGCGTTAGAAGAAATGATAGATACTGAGTTGCGATCTGTAGCTTGGAAAGTATTAGAGACGACAGAATTCTTTCCTCATTGGGGTCGCGCACGTTTAGAGGCGATGATTAAAAATCGCCCCGATTGGTGTGTTTCGCGCCAACGTAACTGGGGCGTACCGATGCCATTTTTTGTGCATAAAGAAACCGGTGAGCCGCACCCCAAAACCGCAGAATTGCTAGAACAAGCTTGTTTGCTGGTTGAAAAAACAGGCGTTGAAGCTTGGTTTAGTTTAGATGGCGCAGCGTTTTTGGCACAATATGCACCTGAAAATGCAGCCGAATATAAAAAAGTCACTTATACCTTAGACGTTTGGTTTGATTCAGGCGCAACGCATGCGGCGGTGTTAAAACGCCGCCCCGAGTTAACGCACTTAACCACTCAAAATGCTGAAAATTTGGCTGATTTATACTTAGAAGGCTCCGACCAACATCGCGGCTGGTTCCAATCCAGTTTATTAACGGGTTGCGCGATTGATGGCAAAGCGCCTTACAGCGCCTTGCTAACGCATGGTTTTGTGGTAGATGGCGCAGGCCATAAAATGAGTAAGTCTAAAGGCAACGTGGTTGCGCCACAAAAGGTGATGGACACCTATGGCGCGGATATTTTGCGTTTATGGACGGCATCAACAGACTATTCTGGTGAGCTGACGATTTCAGATGAAATCTTAAAACGCGTGGCAGAAAGCTATCGCCGTATTCGTAATACCATGAAATTTCTATTGGCGAATTTGGCGGATTTTGATGCAGGCAAAGATTTGTTGCCAGTAGACCAATGGTTAGAAATTGATCGTTATGCTTTGTACTTAACCGAAAAACTGCAAACAGAAGTATTGGCCGATTATGACCGCTACGAATTTCATTTGGCGGTACAAAAAATCGTGAGTTTCTGCTCAGAAGATTTGGGCGGCTTTTACTTAGATATTCTGAAAGATAGGCTGTATACCGCGGGTGAAAACTCGCATGCACGCCGCGCCGCGCAAAGTGCTTTGCACCATATCACTCATGCATTTATGCGCTTAATCGCACCAATTTTAAGTTTTACGGCAGATGAAATTTGGCAAATTTTAGAGGTTAAGTCTGATAAAAGTGTGTTTGAAGATGTTTGGTATGTCTTGCCAAAACATGCATTAACTGAAAAAGAAATATTGGCTTGGCAAGATGTGATTGCTGTACGTGGCCTTGTGAATAAGGCGATTGAGGAAAAGCGCGCACAGACTTTGGTTGGTTCATCCTTGCAATCAGAGATTGATATTTACGCACAAGCGCAGAGTTATGAGTCACTGAGTAGGCTGAATGATGACTTACGCTTTGTCTTGATTACCTCACGAGCCACCTTGCATCAAGAGTCTGGTTCAGAGTTGCGTATTACTGTAACGCCTAGCACGTATAAAAAGTGCGATCGTTGCTGGCATTACCGTGCCGATGTTGGCGCTCACGCAGAGCATCCAACAATTTGTGGCCGTTGCGTGAGCAATCTATTTGGTGCGGGTGAAGTGAGAAAATATGCCTAAAAAATTCCACCTTTTTAAGTGGTTAAGTATTAGCGCAGTTGTGGTTGCGCTGGATTTATACACCAAGCATTTGATTCAGCGCGCTTTTGAATATGGCGAGCATTTAACTATTACCAGCTTTTTTGATTTGGTGCGCTATCACAATCAAGGCGCGGCATTTAGCTTTTTGGCTGATGCAGGCGGCTGGCAAAAGTGGTTTTTCAGTGGTATTTCAATCGTTGCAATTTTAGTGATTACTTATTTACTTAAAAAACATCAACAGCAAAAACTTTTTTGCCTAGGCTTGGCCTTAGTATTAGGTGGGGCGATTGGCAATTTGTATGACAGGCTCACTTTGGGTTATGTGGTGGATTTTTTATCGTTTCATGTAAACGGTTTGTTTTGGCCAGCCTTTAACGTTGCCGATAGCGCGATTTGTGTTGGCGTTGCGCTTTTATTCATTGATAGTTTTAAAAAGCCTGCGGTGTAAAAATCTAAAAATAGCAGTGCCTTAAGCGTGAGGAGATAGCAGTGCCAGATTGGAAAAAGCTGATTGCAGGCAAGATTGCTATTGCCAAAAAGGGAAATACGCCTGGCAAAGTGAATCAAGATATTCGTGTGCCTGCAGGCCAAACCGAAGTCAAAAATTTCCCGATTCTCGATTTAGGTATTCTGCCGGATATTAATAAAGATAACTGGCAACTGCGCGTGTATGGCCTGGTAGATAAAGAGCTGAATCTGGATTGGGAGGCTTTTCAAGCCTTGCCGCAAACCACAGATGTATCTGATTTTCACTGTGTAACACGCTGGACGCGTTTAGATATGGATTGGGTGGGCGTTAAGGCGCAAGAATTGCTGATGATGGCAGAGCCACTTGAAAATGCGCGTTATGTGACTTTGCATGGCTACGATGGCTACACCACCAATTTACCGCTAGAAGCCTTGCTAGATGATGATGTAATCGTTGCGCATTCGGTATTAGGTTATCCACTCACCACCGCGCACGGTGGCCCAGTGCGCATGATTGTGCCAAAACGCTATGCTTGGAAAGGTGCAAAATGGCTAAAGGCGATTGAGTTGCATGAACATGATAGACGCGGTTTTTGGGAAGTGCGCGGTTATCATAATGACGCTGATCCGTTTAAAGAACAGCGTTTTTCGGATGATGAATAGCGGCTTGAGCGATAAAATTATTTGTGACAGTTTAGATTCAAAATTCTAGTCTTATCGGCGCATAGCTTTAAAGTGTTTAGCGGTTTAACATTTACTTAACACAAATAAGGTTAGTAAACATGCGCTCAACAATCATAAAAACAGTTATCGCAATCAGCGTTTCATTTGCTTTATTTCCTAAGTTGGCATCAGCCACAACCCCTAGTTTTAGTTGCAGCTCAAACTTAGTCATTTCGCTTGATAACGTTTATAACGCTAGTTGTGAAGGTGATTTTTCGTTTACGGATGGTGTGCTGCAGAACGATACATCGATTAGTTTAACAGCGGGTGGCTCAATCGTTATTGGGTCGAATTTTGAACTTGCTTCTCCAATCATCAATTTGAATGCAGACAATATTCAAATTGATGGGCGGATTAGTGCAAACTTAGAACTGAATGCGAGTACTTTGCCTAAAGGTTATTTAAGCTCACTTGACTGGCAACCTAGTAGCGGGATAGTTGTGACTCAAGATAACTCTCAAACTCTTAGCGTTAAATATTTGGACCTTCCACTTTTACCAGATCTATTTAAGCCTTACCCCGTCAGTGGGGGAAATATTAATTTAGTTAGTCAAGTGCCTGAACCATCTAACTATGCACTAATGTTATTAGGCCTAGCAACATTGGGTTTAAAACGTAAACGCAAAGCCAGTTAATAAGTTACTTAACCTACTTTTGCGCCCCAAATAATCACAGCCGCACCCACCAAGCAAATGCTTGCCCCCAGCCAATCTGTCATGGTTGGTTTAATAGAATCTACTAGCCACAGCCATACAATGGCAACCCCAATATAAACGCCGCCATAAGCGGCATAAACTCGTCCAGCGGCGGTGGGGTGTAATGTGAGTAGCCATGCAAATAAGCCTAGGCAAAAAGCAGCAGGTAATAATAACCAAGCTGAGCCATTTTGTTTGAGGTAAAGATAAGGCAAATAGCACCCTGCAATTTCTGCAATTGCGGTCATCACAAAAAGTGCTAATAATTTGCTCGTTTCCAAGTTTGTATTAAATCCAGCTTGATTTAATTAAAAGTTAATGCTTTTTAGGCATCAACTTTTTAATTAATTCAAACACAGCCACACAAATTGCACCCACAATTAAGCCAATAATTGCATCCACTAAAATCGGCGAAATAAAGGCTAACGTGCTGCCTAATGCTGGTAAATTCTGCAAATAAGCAGAAATGCTTTCGCTGAAGTGATGCAGTGCAGGTACGCCATGACCAATAATGCTACCACCGACCATAAACATGGCAGCGGTGCCTACTACAGATAAAGTACGCATTAAAATGGGCGCAAACGCTAATAATTTTTGGCCAATTTTTCGCTGTAATTGCTTGAAAAAACTTTGACCTTTTTTAAGCATTAAGTGCAAGCCTAGGTCATCCAGTTTAACAATGCCTGCCACTAAACCATAAACACCCACGGTCATAATCGTTGCGATGGCTGAAACAACAGCAATTTGCTTACTGAATATTTCGGTAGAAACAGTGCCCAGCGCAATGACAATAATTTCGGCAGATAAAATAAAATCGGTACGAATCGCGCCTTTAATTTTATCTTTTTCTAAATCTACTAAATCAATTTTCGGGTCTGCTACAGCTTGCTCAATAGCTATGTTGTGCGCGGCATCATCTTCGCTGTGTAAAAATTTGTGCGCAATTTTCTCAAAACCTTCAAAGCACAAATAAGCGCCGCCAATCATTAAAAGTGGCGTAATTGCCCAAGGTGCAAAATAACTAATGGCCAAAGCCGCAGGCACTAAAATCAGCTTATTAATAAACGAACCTTTAGCCACCGCCCACACAACAGGCAATTCGCGTTCTGACGCCACGCCAGAAACTTGTTGCGCGTTTAACGCTAAATCATCACCCAATACGCCGGCCGTTTTTTTGGCGGCCACCTTGGTCATGACAGAAACATCGTCCAAAATGGTTGCAATATCGTCTAAAAGTGCAAGTAAGCTGCCTGCTGCCATGATGAGTTTCCCAATTAAAAATAATGCTCAGATTTTAACCTACTTTATGACGCAGCTGATTGCTAGCTAAAATCCATAACAGAAAATGTTATTTGCACAGATTTAATTGAAAAAGTACAATTCGCTAATGTTGTCGAAAAAAATATTTCGTTTTGTCCATTCTGTTGCATTGTTTGCAATCATTTTTGCATCAATCGCGCCCAGCGTTTCACATGCGCTGGCTGCAAAAAACAACGTGAATAGTTTTGCGCAAGAAGTGTGTACCAGCACCGGTGAAAAAATCGTCATTCAAGTAGTTACCACAAAAGGTAAGCAACTAGCCACCGAATTCATTGTGACTAAATCATCGCCTAAAACCATGCCTATGCATTTAGAGCATTGCCCGTTTTGCGGTAGTGCGGCAACGGCAGCTAGCTTGCCAGCTTCTAATACGCTCATGATTGCCATATTGGAGCAAGCCGCACAAGAGCTTGCGCAATATAGCGCACCAGCAGTCTTAAACCAGCCCTACGTTTCCCCTCCCTCGCAAGCCCCACCTAACACACTCTAAAAATATCAGTTTTCCTATCGCAATCTGTTTGCGATGAATAATATTTTTTGGAGTTTTAATATGATTAAGTATAGCTATTTGTGCGTATTGAGCGCATTGGGCGTTATGTTTTCGCAAAGTACTTTTGCACAGCATGACGAAACGATTCATTTGGATGAAGTGGGTGTGGTGGCCAGCAAGGTAAATACCCTAACCCAGCCAAATATAGAAGAAGCCCGCGAAACAATTAATAAAACCGCTGGCGGTGTTACCGTAGTGGATATGCAGCAAGTGCGTGAAGGCCGCGTTTCAAACTTTACTGATACATTAGGATTGGCTACTGGCGTGTTGGCTCAATCACGCTTTGGTGCAGAAGAAACGCGTTTATCGATTCGTGGTTCAGGTTTGCAACGTACGTTTCATGGACGTGGCATTAAGTTGCTGCAAGATGGTATTCCAGTCAACCAAGCTGATGGCGGGTTTGATTTTCAGGCAATTGAGCCGATGGCAACACGTTATATTGAGGTATATCGCGGTGCGAATGCGTTGCGTTATGGTGCGAGCAATTTGGGTGGCGCGATTAACTTCATTTCGCCTTCTGGATACGATGCAGAAAAATTGACGGTTCGCGCAGAAGCGGGAAGTTTTGATTATCGCCGTCTAGGCATTAGTTCAGGTGGCGTAATTGGTGATTTTGACTACTTTATCAGCGGCAGTACGTTTAATCAGGATGGTTTTCGCGACAACGCGGTTCAGGATGCTGAACGTATTAACGCTAATTTTGGCTACAAAATCAATCAAGATGTAGAGACGCGTTTTTATATTGGCTATGCCAGAAGCGACTCAGCATTACCTGGTAATTTGACTAAAGCGCAATTAAGGGACGATCCAAGTCAATCCATTTTAAGCACAACAGTTGGCCAGCAAAGGCGTGATATTGATTTAATCCGCGTTGCCAACAAAACCAATATTCGGCTTGATGAGCAGAGCAATCTGCAATTGAGCGCGTATTTTTCGCATAAAGATTTATTTCACCCCATTTTTCAGGTGCTAGATCAAGACACCAATGACTATGGCTTTGAGGCGAGATTTTCGCAGCAAGGCGAGCTTTTTGGGCATAAAAATGAGCTGATTGTAGGCATTAACCCTAGTTATGGTGTTGGCTATGATGAGCGGTCAGTGAACAATTTAGGTGTGAGAGGTGCAAGAACCAATAAACTAGAAAATCGTTCTAAAAATATAGAGGCGTATGCAGAAAATCGTTTTTATGTATTGCCTGAATTTTCACTGATTACTGGTTTGCAATACACGCACTCAAAACGAGAATTAAGAGATAAATTTTTTGCAAATGCCGCACAAGACGAAAGTTTTGATGCAACATATGTACAAACCAATCCTAAAATTGGCGTTTTATACGATTATCAGCCGCACGCTGATAGCCCAACAAAAGCCCAGTTTTATGCCAATGTCTCACGTAGTTATGAGCCGCCTTCATTTGGTGAGTTAGCTGGCGGTATAAGACCCAATATTGTGGATGCGCAAGATGGTACGACATTTGAAATCGGCACCCGTGGAAATAGCGAAAGTATCGATTGGGATGTTTCTGCCTATTATTCAAAACTCAACAATGAACTCTTGCAGACAGCTGTTTTTGCAGCGGGTAATAACCCAGCCGCGGCAGTGCAAACCACGAATGCAGATAAAACAGTTCATGCAGGTATTGAGTTGGGTTTAACAGCAAGATTGCCATGGAATCTAGAGTGGCGCCAAAGCTTGTTGTTGAATAAATTCCGATTTGACGACGATGATACGTTTGGTAACCGCAATTTGCCAGGGCTACAAAAGACTTTGTTGCGTGGCGAATTGATGTATCGCAACAATGGCTTTTACGCGGGGCCAACTGTTGAATTTTCACCTCAGCGTTATGCCGTTGATTTTGCCGAAACACTGTATGTTGATAATTACACCTTGTTTGGCTTTATAGTTGGCCAACAAATAAACCAGCATTTTTCATGGTTCTTAGACGTACGTAATTTGAGCGATAAAAAATATGCTGCTACATCTGCTGTCATTTTAAATGCTTCTCTTCCTGGCACTAATCAATCACTATTTTTACCTGGAGATGGCCGCTCAGCTTATGCGGGCATTACTTGGAATTATTAATTTCTGGCGATGAATCTGTAGCGAATATTTTCGCTACAGATTTTTAAACTAAAAGGGTTGATATGAATAAGTATAGATTTTTCTTGCCAATCGGATTTTTTATTTTTTTTGCGGCAATCACGTTTTATGCAGCGATGGTAGTGGCGGACACGGCACATGAAATTGCGATTGCAGAAACGATTAAGCAACAATGGCAGAAACCGAATCGACCAGTTAGTGTTCCGGTTGTTGCAGTGAGTCATGATTTCGCCATTGCCGATTGGATTCAAGAGCCCAAAGGTGGCAAGGCGCTATTAAGGTTTAATGCTGGGCATTGGCAAACATTGATGTGCGGTGATGTAAATTTAATGCAGCAAAAGCGTTTAGAAGAAGCAGGTGTTCCAGCAAAAGATGCTCAACAATTAATTGCATCATTAACACAGTCTGAAGCGCAGTTAACTGCCGATCAGCAGACAACAATCAATAGTTTTCAAGGCATTGTTGATTTGCTAAAAACGCCACATCAACACACAGAAAGTCATTAAAACTGATGCGCAGGATAAAATTAAATTGGATTTTCTGGCATCGCTGGCTAGGAATCATCACTTGTGTTGGTATTTTAATGTGGGGCATTTCGGGCATTTCTCACCCTATCATGTCGCGCATACAACCCAAGCCAGTGGCTTTTTCTGCGCCACCAGTTAATGCAGAGTTGCATCAGGCAAAAGCGGTTGACGTTGTGTTAAACCAGCATCGTATTGCGCGCTTTAGCCATGTCAGCCTTGCACAATTTTTAGACAAAACTTACTACCGCGTTGCGAATGAGGCTAGTGAGCCAGCGCGCTATTTTGATGTTGAAACTGGCGAGGAGTTAGCAGGCGGCGATGCCAAATATGCTAAAAGTTTAGCCGCGCATTTTACGGGTAAAGATGTCAGTGAAATCACAAAAACTGAATTGATTACCGCATTCAGTCACGATTATCACGCGGTCAATCGGTTGTTGCCAGTGTGGCGCGTAGAGTTTGATGATGGCCAACATTTGCGGGCATTTATTGATACCGAACAATCGCGTTTGTCTACATTGGTAAACGATACACGGTATTGGCTGACGCGATTATTCCAGTTTGGACACAATTGGTCATTTTTAGAATTTGCACCAAAATTACAGTTAAGTATTGCGGGTTTGGTACTTGTCACGGTGTTAACTTCCGCTGTTTCTGGCCTGTATTTATATGTTAAGTTAGGTAAGTCAAAACAACGTTTAGCCAATCAGCCCATGCGACGCTGGCATCGTCGAATCGGCTTAATTGTGTCAATTGCCGCATTGATTTTTGCTTCCAGCGGTTTGTTTCATTTGATGATGAGCTACCAACAACAAGCTAATGCACTGATAATCAAAACAGAATCGATGCAGACAGCACAACTTAACCCTCAAATTTGGGCAAAAATTACCGCCCAACATTTGGTTAAGTTGGATTTGATTGCTTACGCAGGCGTGCCGTATTGGTATGTATTAAATGCATCAACGTCAGGTGAAAACCAAATGCCTGTTGCGCAAGTTGGCGTGTTGGCAAAAGAGGCAGAACACGCTGAACATCATAATCATCATGACCACGAAAACGCAAAGCCAAAACCGATTTTGCCTTATGTCGTGCGCGCAGATATTGATGCACAAGAAATTTCAAACGCAGAAGTTAGCCAAACAAATAGCGTCGAAAACTTAGCCAAACAACGAGTCGCTTCATTAACCAAAAAACCTCTAGGTGATATTGTCAGCACAGAATGGGTAACGAAGTTTGCCAATGAATATGGGTTTATTTTTAAACGCTTACCTGTAGTAAAAGTGCAAATGCAGGATGCAGATAACACACGTTATTACGTGGAGCCAGCCACTGGTGCGCTAGCGGCAAAAGTGCGCGATATTGATGGATTAGAAGGATTTGTATTTGCTTATTTGCACAAATGGAGTTTTGAAGGCCTCAACAAAGATTTGCGCGATGTGTTGGTCTCACTATTCGCTTTGGGCAATATTGTGGTGGCCATCATGGGATTAATCCTTTTTTTGCGTCGTTATCCACGTTAAATTGATTCATTTACGCCAAGTTCGGTTACGATAAGCCCATGAAAATACTTTTAATGTTGTGTTGCTTTTTCTTAACTTTGCATGCCAATGCTCACGAGGCGCATGTGTCAAAAACCGCCAGCGATTTGGCTGTTTCAGTCGCGTTCGATCAGCAAGGCAACCTGTGGCGCGTATCGGCTAAAAACGGTTTTGTGCAAGTAGATAAAAGTGCGGATTTTGGTAAAACATTCTCTTCGCCAATCAAAGTGAATCCAACTTCACAAAAAATTGGCGCCAGTAATGAGGCGCGGCCTGATATTTCGCTGGATGCTGACAATAATATTTATGTGAGTTGGACGCAAAACTTAAAAACGCGATTTGCCGGATATATTTGGTTCGCACGTTCAATTAATGGCGGTAAAAGTTTTGAGAAGCCCTACATTGTGCATCAAGACCGCGCTGAAATCACACATGCATTTAATGCCTTAAATGTTGCGCCAGATGGCAAAATTACCGTCACTTGGATTGATAAGCGCGATACACTTAACGCTAAAAAAGCAGGCAAAAAGTACGAGGGCGCGGCGATTTATTACGCGATTTCGGATAATAAAGGTGAGAGTTTTATGCCAGAGCAAAAGTTAGCCGATAGTAGTTGCGAATGTTGCAGAATAGTTACCGCGAATAAGCCAGACGGTGCAGTTGCCGTATTGTGGCGTCACGTGTTTGAAGGTAGCGAACGCGACCATAATATCGCTGAAATTCCTAAAGCAGATGCAAAACCAGAGCCACACCGCGCAACGTTTGGGCATTGGAAAATCGATGGCTGTCCGCATCATGGCGCAGCGCTTGCCAGTGGTGGCGAAGGTCAAGATTGGTGGGGTTATCACATGGCGTATTTTGATGGCAAAGATGCAAATCCCGGTTTGTACTACAGCCGCATGGATGGCGTGGCGTGGGCATCATCACCTGCCAAAAAATTCGGTAATAACAAAAATCAGGCCGGCCATCCGGCCATTTATAGTCGTGGTAATAAAGTTTGGCTGGTGTGGCGCGAGTATGAGGCCAATACCTATAAAATAATCGGCCAATTTTCTGATGACGGCGGCAAAAATTGGAACGATGCAAAAATCATCGCAAGTACAACGCAAAAAGCAGATTATCCAGCTTTGGTTGAATTCAAAAATCAACTGTTTTTATCTTGGAATACAGCAAGTCGCTATCAATTAATCCCGCTAAATTAAACGCTTAGATAAAGTTAACCACATTGAAAACGGCAAAATTCGCCCCATCTAAAGAGTAACCAAACTTTTAAGGAGACGAAAATGCGTTTCGATAAATTAACGACTAAATTTCAACAAGCATTAAGTGATGCGCAAAGCATTGCTGTGGGTGCTGACAACACAGCTATTGAGCCGCAACATTTGTTATTGGCTTTGCTGCAAGAAGATAACGGCGGCGCAGCTTCATTGCTATCGCGTGCTGGTGTTAACTTAACACCTTTAAAGGCGCAATTAAATAGCGCAATCGCCAATCTTTCAAAATCATCTGCCCAAAATGGCGAAATCGCTATTTCGCGTGATTTAAATAATCTGCTGAATGTCACGGACAAACTCGCGCAAAAACGTGGCGACGCCTATATTGCCAGTGAGATGTTTCTTTTAGCTTTGGCAGAAGACAAAGGCGAAACAGGAAAATTACTCAAACAAAATGGGCTAACTAAAACTGCGCTTGAAGCGGCTGTGACCGCGGTGCGTGGCAGTGAACAAGTGAATGACCAGGAGGGCGAAAGCAATCGAGAATCACTGAAAAAATACACCGTTGACTTAACTGAGCGCGCCCGTTCTGGCAAGCTAGATCCCGTAATCGGACGTGATGATGAAATTCGCCGTGTGATTCAAGTGCTGATGCGCCGTACCAAAAATAACCCCGTTTTAATTGGTGAACCAGGCGTGGGTAAAACCGCGATTGTAGAAGGTTTGGCACAACGTATTATTAACGAGGAAGTGCCAGATTCATTAAAGGGAAAAAAGGTTTTAAGCTTAGATATGGCTGCTTTGTTGGCTGGTGCCAAATATCGCGGTGAGTTTGAAGAGCGCTTGAAATCTGTGCTAAAAGAGTTGTCACAGGATGAAGGCCAAACAATCGTATTTATTGATGAATTACATACGATGGTTGGCGCTGGTAAAGCAGAAGGCGCGATGGACGCAGGTAATATGCTGAAACCTGCATTGGCGCGTGGAGAGTTGCATTGCGTTGGCGCGACTACTTTAGATGAATATCGGAAATATATTGAAAAAGATGCAGCTTTAGAGCGCCGCTTTCAAAAAGTGTTGGTGGATGAGCCGACAGTTGAAGCGACGATTGCGATTCTGCGTGGTTTGCAAGAAAAGTATGAATTACATCATGGCGTTGAAATTACTGACCCTGCGATTGTGGCGGCAGCTGAACTTTCACACAGATACATCACAGACCGATTTTTACCTGATAAAGCCATTGATTTGATTGATGAAGCCGCTTCGCGCATCAAAATGGAAATCGATTCAAAACCAGAGGTACTGGATAAATTGGAGCGCAGAACGATTCAACTGAAAATCGAACGAGAAGCCGTGCGCCGCGAGAAAGATGAAGGTAGCCGTAAACGTTTCGACTTAATCGAAGAGGAAATCGAAAAACTTGAGAAAGAATATGCGGATTTAGAACAGATTTGGACATCTGAAAAAGCGCAGGTGCAAGGCACGAGTCACATTAAAGAAGCAATTGATAAAGTTAAATTTGAAATGGAAGAGGCTACGCGTAAAGGCGAATGGCAAAAAGTATCTGAATTGCAATACGGCAAACTACCTGCGTTAGAAGCGCAGCTAAAAGAAGCGACACATTCTGAAGCGAATGCAACGCCAAGCAAAAATAAGATGTTACGTACTGAAGTTGGTGCGGATGAAATTGCAGAGGTTGTCAGTCGTGCGACGGGAATTCCTGTCAGCAAAATGCTAACAGGCGAACGTGAAAAATTACTGACGATGGAAACCAAATTGCACGAGCGCGTGGTTGGTCAAGATGAAGCAGTCAGATTGGTTTCCGATGCGATTCGCCGCTCACGTTCTGGATTGAGTGATCCTAATCGTCCTTACGGTAGTTTCTTATTTTTAGGTCCGACTGGTGTTGGTAAAACTGAATTATGTAAAGCATTAGCAGGCTTTTTGTTCGATTCTGAAGAACATTTAATTCGCATCGACATGAGCGAGTTCATGGAAAAACACAGCGTTGCGCGCATGATTGGTGCGCCACCTGGTTATGTTGGCTACGAAGAAGGCGGTACGTTGACCGAAGCCGTGCGGCGTAAACCGTATTCTGTGATTTTGCTAGATGAGGTGGAAAAAGCGCATCCTGACGTATTTAATGTGCTACTGCAAGTTCTGGATGATGGCAGGCTGACAGATGGCCAAGGCCGCACGGTGGATTTTAAAAATACTGTAATTATCATGACATCTAATTTAGGAAGCCAAATGATTCAAAGTATGGCCGACCAAGATTACCAAGTGGTGAAACTGGCGGTGATGGGTGAGGTGAAAACGCACTTTAGGCCAGAGTTCGTCAACCGTATTGATGAAGTAGTCGTTTTCCATAGTCTAGGCGAAGCGCAGGTGAAATCGATTGCGCAGATTCAAATCCAGTTGTTGGCGAAACGTTTAGCTGCAATGGATATGACATTGAATATCAGTGATTCTGCCATAGCGGAAATCGCCAATGCGGGTTTTGACCCTGTTTATGGGGCAAGACCACTGAAACGCGCGATTCAGAGTGAGATTGAAAATCCGCTGGCGCGAGAGATTTTAGCGGGCAATTTTGTGGCAAAAGACATTATATTAGTTGATAACAAAAGTGGAAAAATGACGTTTACAAGTGGTTAAGTAGCGCGCAAGCTATCGCTGATGAAAACAAGTTTTACACTTTTATTCGTAATCATTTTAAATGTAATGATGGGTGTTGGCGTTTGCGCAGCTTACACGCAAGAAGAGCAGCAAATCTTTAATAACGAGCCACCAATTATTAAAGATTTGCTTGAGCAAGCAAGCTTGCTTTTGGAAGATGAAGACAATGGCGAGTCGGCTTGGAAAGCGGCTAATCTGTATTGTGAGTCGGCGCGTTACGGCAGTGCAGAAGGCACTTATCGTTTAGGCATGTTGTATGCGGTGGGGCGCGGCGTACCAGTTAATCGCGATTATGCTGCCAATTTATTTGGCCTCGCCTCTAGACATGGGCATTTTGAGGCGCAAAAAATGCTTGAAACGGTAGCGCTTAAAACGACGAATACGCCGATTTGCGTGGTGGAAGCAATTGAGCCAGAAAAGGCCTCTTCGCAAGATTATGCGAATTTACAACCGCATAAAATTGATATTTACATTGAAAGCTTGCCAAAAAACAAGCGTTGGTTGGTCGACTTAGTCGGTACGATTGCGAGTTGGTATCAGGTAGATGAAAAGTTAGTGTTGTCTATTATTACGGCCGAATCTAACTTTAAGCTTTCTGCGAAGTCCAATAAAGAAGCGCAAGGATTGATGCAATTAATTCCTGCAACAGCGAATCGATTTAATGTGATGGACGCTTACAACGCCAGCCAAAATATTAAAGGCGGCGTGAAATATCTGCGTTGGTTGTTGTCTTATTTTAGAGGTGATGTAACGCTTGTTGTTGCAGCCTACAACGCAGGTGAGGGCGCAGTGGATAAATACAAAGGTGTGCCGCCTTATAAAGAAACGCGCATGTATGTGAGAAAAGTGTTGGGCTTATATCAAGCCAAACGTCACGATTTTGATGCTAGTATTGCGCAGGCATCGCCTGTCATAAAGAAAGAGAGTGCAAAATGAAAAATCTACTCGTTATCATGTGTTTAATGCTGATGACAGCTTGTGCCAATACACCAACGCAACAGCCGCAAGTTAAGCGGATTACGCCAGAGGAACTGGCCAAAATGTTGCCGGCAGCAGTCGCTACAGTAAGCTTGGATGAAATAGTTAACGACGCTAAACAAGGTAAAACACCAGATGAAATCATTGCGAAAATTCAAATGAGCAATTCGCGTTACGAGTTAACACCTGGGCAGGCGCTAGATTTGAGCAAGCAAGGTGTCGATACCAAAGTGTTAGATTACATTCACCAAAGTAATGAGTTAGCTAAGCAAAATGCGATGGCTGATGAAATTAACAAACGCGAAAAAGAGCGTGTGGCTGCTGAAAATTTACTCAAACGTGAGCGTGATTTTGCCCGCAATCGTTACTATGACCCATTTTGGGGTTCACGTTTTGGTGGATTTTATGGACATCCATTTTACGGTTACAACAGAGGTTTTGGCGGTCGTTTCGGCTACGGCTTCGGCGGTTATCCATTTTGGTAGAAAACTGCGCTTAAATATGCGTTAAGTCTACTCAGTGAGTATGGTTTTTAATCATCGCAATCAGTTGGTCTAAACAAATTCCCCAGCCTTGTTCAAAGCCCATTTGTTCATGTTTGATACGCGCTTCTGGGTGTGCGTGCATCACGTGTGCAGTGTACTTTGTGCCGCCCGCGACCGTTTCTAGTAAAATAGATGCAGTCATCATAAACTCTTCACATGGGTGGTCGGGATTTGCAAGCACTTGTTTGGCTGGTCTAAATTCAGGTTTTAGCGAGTTTGTCCAAACTAACTTTTGATTGGGAATAATCTCTAAATAACAACCTGTATTATCAAACTGCTGACCTTCTGGCGATTGCATAACGGTACGGAAAATGCCGCCAGCGCGTAAATCAATTTCACATTCAATCGTTTTCCAAGGCAACGGGCAAAACCAAGGCTTAAGTAGTTCAGGCGTGGTCCATGCTGCCCAAATGGCTTCTTTTGGTACATCAACAATTCGCTCTAGCACCAAGTCTAATTCAGGGTTGTAGTTTTTTATCGTATGCTTGATATTCATCTTTTCACCTTTTGATTGATAGCTTGAATTTTAATATTGTTGATTATTCTATACCGAGTTGTAACTTGTGAGTAGAGTAAAAAATGATGATAATGCCATCAATAAACAGTGTTTTAGGCAAAATTTATGCAACAGTTTACACAACAACTCAGTATCAAAGCACAAGGTCGTAGGCTTTACGACATCACATCGCAAGTGCTGGATTGGGCAAACAATCTGGGCTTTAAAACTGGCTTGCTCACTCTATATATTCAGCATACATCCGCTAGTTTACTGATTAATGAGAATTATGATGCTGACGTGCTGGTGGATATGGAAGCTTTTTTTAATCGCCTAGTACCTGATGCTGATGATTTGTTTATTCATACAGTAGAAGGTCCAGACGTACGGGTTATATAACTTAAAAAAATGGATATGATGATATAAGTCAATATGCACGACTTATTGTATTTCTTGAAAGGTAAAAATTGATATGGCTCTTACACGTGATACCAAAGAAACTGTGGCGGTTCGCGGTTCCAAAGAACCTGAATTTGCCCGCGCCTTACTTGATGAAGTGCTAACTCTTTTACTTAATGGTGAGCCAGATACTTCAAAATTAATTTTGCGTGATCTAATAAATGCTACTGTGGGATTTGAAGGGCTTTCTACAGAAATACACAAACCTAGCAAAACCATTCATCGGATGCTATCGGTTACAGGTAATCCAACTGTAGAAAATTTTTCGTCTATACTTACAAGCATTCAAAAACATATGAAAGTACAAGTTAAGGCTCTAGTTATTTCTTTGTAATGTTGCTATATACAATTATATGTGCGCTTTGGTGTGGTCGAAACCTTTATATGTGCTTCTTTGAGATGAAGTCATGAGACAAGTTGTTGAGGAGTATGAAGCATGTTAGCTGATCGAATTTCCAATAATAATGAGATTCGATACAGGTGTAACCTAATTAACCCACTTAGTAAGAGGATTGTTGATCTTTCAACCTAATCCATTTGCCTAATATCTTTTTGAACCAATGTCGGCATATTCTTTCAAAATAGCCACTCATAATTAAACATGTTAAGGCTTTGCTTGCCCTAGAAAATAAATAATTATCAATAACTAGTTACTTAAGAATTTAAGAGGTATACGATAAACATTTGGCCCGTACAAGATGCAAAATCACGGTTTAGTGAATTATTGGACACTTGTGTTAATAAAGGTCCGCAGCTAGTCACGCGGCGAGGTGTTGAAATAGCAGTCTTATTCCAATTGCAGATTGGAAGCGCTTGAACAGTAGCGCAGATGCACCCCTTAAGACTTTATTACTTTCTGATGATAGTCGTGTTGATTTAGAGTTACCCGTTCGCGGCAAAGCGAATCGGCGTGCGATCACACCACGCTAAATTTGAATATGTACTTATATAATTACAATTGTCATCTTGTCTAGCCTAAATTTTACTTTCCCCATTCAGGCATTATGGTATGTCTATTGAAACGGGTGAAGTCCATACAGTTTATTGTGCATATTTTGTTCAACAATTTGTACCTCAGACGGTTCGCGCATTAATCAACCTGACAACCAAATTTATTAATGATCGCCTAAGGTCAAAAGAGGAAGTTCAAGCATTTAATTGCCTTCATATTTATTTGTACGTAAGCAATGAAATAAAAACTATTTTAGTTGCATCTGTAAGTTTCCCCATAGTTCCCCGACAAAGTAGTGTCTGTATTTTGCTTTAACTTTTGAATAAAGAGCTCATGATGAAATTAATAGAAGAACCTAAAGTACATGCTTTACATGAAACATCTGCTTCTCGTCGTGCTTTACTTAAATATGCGCTAAGCGCAACCGTAGCCACTTCGATTGTAGGAAAAGTAATGGCTGAAACACCTTCCGCCAATAAATCAGGCAAAGAACTTTCAATTGAGAATTTTTCAGCCGCAGGTAAAAGTGAAGGCGTTGTGCGTGTCGCCCAAGTGGTCAAGACTGAAGCAGAATGGCGCAAGCAATTAGTTGGGCTGTCTTTTAATGTAACGCGTCATGCGGGTACAGAAGCACCATTTACTGGAAAATATTGGGACAATCACGCCAAAGGCATTTATCGCTGTATTTGCTGTGACACCGCACTATTTGATGCAAAAACCAAGTTTGAGTCTGGTACTGGTTGGCCTAGTTTTTGGCAACCAATATCAGCAATGAATGTAGTACAGAGTTCAGATACTAGCTTCGGTATGCAGCGCGATGCGATTTCATGCACTCGCTGCGATGCGCATCTAGGCCATGTATTTAATGATGGCCCTAAACCGACTGGTTTGCGTTATTGCATGAATTCAGTAGCGTTAAACTTCGTACCGCAGACATAAACTCGCACCACCACAGAAGATCAGGAGAATTTGATGAAAAAGCTATTTTTTGCAACATTAATAGGATTAACTTTTGCAGTATGGCAACCATTTTCGAGCGCGGCGGAAGCGCCAACAATTATTGCAGCACCAGCACAAGATATCCCTAAAACAGCAAGTGGACTACAAACTACTGTTGTGGCAGGCGGTTGTTTTTGGGGCATGCAAGGCGTATTTGAACATGTTCACGGTGTGCATAAAGTCGTTGCTGGCTATGCAGGCGGCGATAAAGATAGCGCTAATTATAAGACTGTTAGCACTGGCACCACTGGCCATGCAGAGGCAGTGCAAATTACTTATGATCCAGCGGAGGTCTCTTATGGCGAGTTATTGCATATCTTTTTTTCTGTAGCGCATGATCCTACACAACTTAATCGGCAAGGGCCAGATTCTGGCACACAATACCGCTCAAACATTTTTTATACCAATAACACGCAGAAAAATATTGCCCAAACTTACATTGCCCAACTCAACAAATCAAAAGTATTTCCGCGTGATATAGCCACTCGTGTAGATTCATTTAAAAGCTTTTATGCGGCAGAGGATTATCACCAAGACTTTTTGATTCACAACCCTAATTATCCCTATATCGTATTTAACGATTTGCCAAAAATTGAGAATCTAAAGCACATATTCCCCAAAAACTATAATGCACAGCCAGTGGTTTTAGGTACAGCGCAATTGCGTAGTTAGTCTTAAAATAACTGAAGTACATGCTGTGAATACACTCAATAGTCATAACAAAAGTGTTGTGACTAAATTGTGATAATCATGTGATTGCCGCGCGAAAAATCCTATTCATAATGTCTTCAATTAACGTAATTGGGTCGCGATAAAGCTTGTATTTAGTGTAATCGGACTGTTATTTAGTGTAACAAATGAATGCCGACTAAGTAATGAAGCGAGGTGGAGATATGCACTTAAGAGACTGGGATGCTTTAAGTAAAAGTGTGTGCAATGCATCAAATATCATCCCTTGTAATGCAGGGGCTGGTCTACGTGCGCCGCATTACCAAGAAATATTGAAAACCTTACCAAAAGTTGGCTGGTTTGAGGTGCATAGTGAAAACTACTTTGGCGCGGGCGGGCAACCATTATATTTTCTTGAGCAGATACGTAATCATTACCCTATTAGCTTGCATGGTGTTGGACTTTCACTTGGTAGCACCGATGAGCTAAATCAATTTCATTTAAAAAAACTAAAAAATTTGATTCAACGTATTAAACCTGGATTAGTATCGGAACATCTTTGTTGGGGTTCGATCGGTGATAGAAGTTTGAATGATCTTCTACCGCTACCTTACACCCAAGAGGCGCTAAATCACATCTCTGCCCACATACGCCAAGCGCAAGATTTCTTAGATCGCCGTATCATCATCGAAAATGTGTCAAGCTATTTGCAATTTAAGTATTCAAACATTCCCGAATGGGAATTTTTAAGAGAAGTGACAACACTTAGTGGTTGTGGCATTTTGCTGGATATTAACAATATCTATGTTAATTCGATAAATCATAATTTTGACCCTATGCGATATATAGATGCAATACCTTTAAATGCGGTTGAGGAGATCCATTTAGCAGGTTTTGATAGTAATGGTCATTGTCTAATTGATACACACGGAACGCCCGTTTCTGATGAAGTATGGGCGTTGTACGAGTACGCGCTGGCTAGTTTTGGGGCTAAACCTACCTTGATCGAGTGGGATACCGATATTCCACCATTGGCCACTTTGTTAAGGGAGGCGGCTAAGGCGCAGCTAAGATTGGAGCAGTTTAATGCTGTCACTGCGTGATCTACAAATACAGTTTGAAATCGATTTGTTTAATGGTGATGCAGCAAAAGGTGCTTACATTCGAAAAGATGGCATCTCTGTAAAAGAGAGAATTGCAATTTATCGTAATAATGTATTTTCAAACTATCGAAAGGCATTAAGTGCGGTTTATCCAGTAGTTGAGAGACTGGTTGGGGAACAGTTTTTTCGCCAAACTGCTGATTCTTACATAGACGCATATCCTTCACTAAGTGGTGATTTAAACCAATACGGCGCAAATTTCTCTCAATTTATGGTCTCGTATGAGCCAGTTAAAAGACTACCTTACTTATCTGATGTGGCACGCCTTGAGTGGCTAGTGGAACTGGTATTTCACGCTTCAGACCATGTACCGAGGGTACTCGAAAAACTCTCGAATATTCCCGAAGAAAAGTATGGCGAGCTGCGATTTTCGCTACATCCAGCGTCACAGTTATTTCAATCAAACTTTCCTACAGCAACAATCTGGCAAGTTAACCAACCAGATTGGCAAGGCGACTGCGCTGTTGATTTGCAATCAGGTGGGTGTGAATTATTGGTCTTTCGTAAGGATTTTTCAATCATCGTAAAACCGCTTACAAAAGCTGAGTATGTCATGTTGCATGGATTAGCTGCTGGCAAAGATATTAATACAACTTTTTGTAAGGCATTTGAGATTCAGAACGACTTAGATCTAGGAAGCTTTTTACAGCAAATGATTCATGACGGTGTGCTGGTTGATGTAATAGTTTGAAATTTAGTCGTGCTGTAACTTCTTAAGTAAATATCTTCCAACCGTTTGTTATTGAAGCTTTAAAGTCTCGTGATGTTTGCGTGATTTTATCTACTTAAGATGACTGTAACCAAATTTAGCAAAAGCTAAAATTTAGGTGCGAAAGACTTCCTGTAGGGGACTTTTATTTTTTATATTTATTTAATGGAGATACACCATGAACACTAACCAAATTATTCGTACAGCTTTTGCTGGTCTTATCACAGTTGGTTTAGCCACTGCTGCCAGCCAAGCATTAGCGGCAAAAGATGACAATGAGAAATGTGCTGGCATTGTAAAAGCTGGTAAAAACGACTGCGGGACGAGCAAAACTGCTTGTGCTGGTACCATTAAAAATGACCGTGATACAGAAGCTTGGATCTATGTACCAAAAGGTACTTGCGAGCGTATTGCTGGTGGTGAAGTGGTGGCTAAAAGCGACAAGAAATAATTTAAAACATCTGAGATTGCCTGTTAATGACAGGTAATCTCTCAGATTAAAAATAAGCAAAATAGGAGATGCAAGTGATGATTAACATCAAAAAACTAAAGCCTTTTTGGGATAAATTTATTGGTGTTGCTGAGATGCTGAGTCCATTAGTAGATTTAGGTGTGAGGCTTTGGGTTGCCAATGTATTTTTTACTTCTGGCATGACCAAAATCCAGAATTGGAGCTCGACTATTTCTCTATTTGAAAATGAATACGCAGTGCCAATTTTGCCGCCAGAAATCGCTGCTTATGTAGGTACGTCGGCAGAACTCTCATTACCAGTTTTTCTAGTGCTTGGTTTAATTACACGCCCAGCCGCAATTGCGCTGTTTGCATTCAATATTGTTGCTGCCCTTACTTACCCCGATGTATCGGCGCTTGGTATCAAAGATCACCAAGTATGGGGCTTGTTGATGTTAGTGACAATTGTTCACGGTCCTGGCAAGTTATCTTTGGATCATTGGATTAAAAGTAAATTCTTTAATTAAAGGGAATCGCTATGAACGAGCTGAAAGATGATAAAAATAATAGCTTCCGTAGTCTTGATTTAACAGGGCAGCGCGCATTAGTGACAGGTGCTAACTCAGGAATTGGTGAAGGAGTGGCCAAAGGTTTAGCAGAAGCTGGCGCTACAGTGGTTGTCAATTATGTGAATGGCGATGAGCGTGCCGAGAATGTTGTGAATGAGATTGTTGCTAAAGGTGGTAAAGCCATTGCTATTAAGGCGGATGTTAGTAGTGAACATCAAGTGCAACAAATGTTTGGTCGCATAATTCAAGAGTTTGGTTCGGTTGATATTTTGGTTAATAACGCTGGCTTGCAACAAGATGCAGCATTTCATGAACTGACTATTTCACAATGGCAAAAAGTGATTGACGTTAATCTTACAGGACAGTTTTTGTGCGCTCGCGAGGCTGTGCGCGAGTTTTTGCGCCGTGGTATAAAACCAGAAATATCTTCTGCAGCAGGAAAAATAATTTGCATTTCTTCTGTGCACGACATCATTCCTTGGGCAGGTCATGCTAACTATGCGGCGAGCAAAGGAGGAGTTGCCATGTTAATGAAAACGATGGCACAAGAATTAGCCAGTCAAAAAATTCGCGTTAATTCTATTTCGCCTGGGGCGATTAAGACCCCCATTAATACATCAGCTTGGGATACACCTGAGGCAGAAGCGTCCTTGCTTAAGCTTATTCCGTATGGGCGAGTGGGCGTTACAGAAGACATCGCGCGAGCTGTGATTTGGTTGGCGTCGGATCATTCTGATTATGTCAACGGCTCGACTATTTATGTGGATGGTGGCATGACGCTATACCCGGAATTCCGTGAAGGCGGATAAAAATAAATGTAAGTTTAAGCGCCAATTAACGACCAATAATAAGAACATATTTTTGAGGAAAAAATGAATTTTATCAATCACATATCGCGATTTTTTGCTTTGGCTATGTTGCTATTTTTTAGCATGTCTTACGCTAACGCCAATGCGATTGAACTGAAAAGTATTGCGCTTACGGTGTCAGACTTAGATCGTTCGGTTGCGTTTTACGAGAAGGCAATGGACTTTAAAAAAGTGTCAGAACAAACCATTGTTAATCGCGATTTTGACTACGTGACAGGGGTGTTCGGTTCGCGTGTGCGTAGTGTTGAGTTACAACTTGGTGATGAAAAAATTCAGCTCAATCAATTCTTAAGTGCATCAGGAAAGCCCATTCCAATTGACAGTCGCTCCAATGATTTATGGTTTCAGCATTTTGCTGTAGTCGTTAGCGATATGGATAAAGCTTATGCACAATTGCAGCGCTTGGCTGTGACTGGCATCTCAAGCGCACCGCAGACGATCCCTGCCTCAAATCAGGGTGCTGCTGGTATTAAGGCCTATAAATTTAAAGATCCAGACGGACACCCACTAGAAGTGCTGTATTTTCCGCCAGGCAAAGGGCGCTTAGTTTGGCAAGGACATGCCAACCAAGTGTTTCTGGGTATCGACCATACCGCAATAACCGTTTCAGATACCGCACGTAGCATAGCGTTTTATCGCGACATGCTTGGTTTGATTGTGGCTGGAGGTGGCGTCAATACTGGCACTACACAGGAACAGCTTGATAATGCGTTTGGCGCAGTCGTGCGCATTACTAGTTTGCGCTCACAAAGTACACAAAGCCTTGGCTTAGAGTTTTTGCAATACCTCACGCCGTCTGGTGGTCGCCCGGCTTCAGTTGACGTTCAAACCAATGATTTACAGCATGTACATATCGTTTTGCAGGTGGATAACTTAAGTCAATTAACCGAAGAATTAACTAAAAAAAATGTGGCTTTTATCTCTTCGCAAGCGTTACCAGTAAAAGAGTTGCAATGTAAGCAATGCTTGATGGTGAAAGATCCTGATGGTCATGCTGTGTTGTTGGTGGATCAATAATCATGTTTTACGACGCAATCATCATAGGTTCTGGCGCAGGTGGTTCTGCTGCGGCCTATCAACTTACGCAAATGGGTAAGCGGGTTTTGTTGTTAGAACAAGGCCAAGTACTGCCGCGCGATGGCAGTACCTTGAATGTAGATAAGGTCGTTCGACAAAAACTATTTATTGATGATAGCCCCTGGTTGGACGGGCAAGGCAACATGATTGCCCCGCAAGAGCGCTCTAATCTTGGTGGTAAGACTAAATGGTATGGCGCAGCGCTGGCACGTTTTAGTGAAAAAGAATTTGGTGAGGACCAAGCACATCAATGCTTACCGTGGCCAATTAGTTACTCTGAGTTAGAGCCGTTTTATGAGGCTGCTGAGCGTATATTAGATGTGCGTACTTTTGCAATAGAGCTAGATTTTCAACGAATTGTGGATGGCTTGCAAAAGCGCGACGATCAATGGCGCAGCCATCCTTTGCCTATGGGTTTGTCGCAATATATTTTAAATTATCATGATGAAGCAACTCATTTTGATGCTTTTGCTTCTGTTCGCGGCCTTAAGGCCGATGGTGAAAGTTTTTTAAATCGCGTCAAAGACAACGCTAACCTCACAATATTAACGGGTAAAAAAGTCATCAATCTTATAGCAGACACTGATAACCCTTACAAAATAGCAGGTGTTATGTGTGCGGATGGCAGTCAATACCAAAGTAGTGTCGTGCTGCTAGCGGCAGGTGCATTGCATAGTCCAAGGTTGTTGCAGCGCTATGTTGAAGATGCAGGTTTGGTAGGAAAATTAAGCTGCTATCGGCAAATTGGCCGAAATTATAAATTCCATCTATTAACAGCGATGTTAATGATGAACGCCAAACCACAAACCGATGTGTTGCGTAAAACGACCGTGTTATTGCATGATGCCTTGTCACATTCCAGTGTGCAGCCTCTAGGTTGGATGGACGGTACATTATTAGCTCCCGAGCTACCAAGCTTAGTACCGAAGTGGCTGGCCAATATGATTGGTAAACGTGTGTATGGATTCTTTTTGCAAACCGAAGATGGCTCGCATGCTGATAATCGCGTGATAGCCGCCGCCAATGGCAAAACACTACCTACGCTTGATTACGATGTACATCGCTTACCTGCTGCGCTAGCAGAACATCGTCAGTTAGTTGGTATGCTCAAACGCCAATTACTATCAATGGGTTATCTTGGCCTTACTAAACAAATTCCGCTTGATGGAAGCGCGCATGCCTGCGGTACTTTGGTTGCGGGCAACAATCCAGAAAACTCAGTAGTTGATGCTAATGGCAAAGTACATGGTTTGGAAAACATCTATGTTGTGGATGGTTCAGCGCTACCACGCAGCAGTCGCGTCAATCCCGCTTTAACTATCTATGCTTGGTCGCTGCGTGTGGCTAGCATGCTCATTACTCGGAACTCAAAAAAATGAACATCACATTACCAACCTATATTCAATTCGGGCGTGAAATTTGTGGCGACCTTTTACAAAGCGAGCGGCGCGAATGGTGGCTTGCGAATGGACTTGGAGGCTATGCTGCAGGCAATATCGCGGGCACATTAACACGTCGCTATCATGGTTTATTAGTCGCACCAGTTAATCCGCCGCTTGGTCGCCATTTAGTATTTGCCAAAGGTGATGCCACTTTGATAGTTGGTGACAAAGGAATCCCCTTATTTAGTAACCGCTGGGGCGATGGTAGCGTCTCACCAGCGGGCTATTTGCAAACTGAATCGTTTCATTTAGAAGGGCGTATGCCAGTGTGGCGCTTTGCTATTGGCGATATACGTATTGAGCAGCGTATTTGGATGGAGCAAGATGCTAATACGACTTACTTGGCATACCGTCTTTTGTCTTCTGGCGCTGCAAGCACGCAAGCGCTTAAGTTATCAGTCAAACTTTTAGTCAATTCACGTGATCACCACGGCAGCGGTCGCCCTTGGGAATTTAATCCGTTTATTGAAAGTGAGGTTGATGCGCTATACGTGCGAAACCCAAATTGGTTTACCTTAACAGTAAAGACGCGTGGAGGGAAAATAGAGCCCGATATGACTTGGTATGACAATTTTCATCTATCAGCAGAGCGCGAACGCGGCTTACCAGATAGCGATAGTCATCTATGTATAGGCGAAGCTTTACTTGAACTTAACAGCGATGAATGGGTTGGTATAGTCGCCAGCACTGAGCATAATCCCTCAAGCTATATTTCAGATGCCTTGCGTCGCAACATGATGCATGAAGCAGGACAATTTAAGCGTTTACAAGCCACTGTGCCAGAGTTCATTGGCGCACCTGATTGGGTGAATCAATTGGCACTATCTTCGTCTAGCTTCATTTTTGCTCGGCCATCATTAGGTGTTCCAAACGGCGAATCCATTATTGCGGGCTACCCTTGGTTTGGGGATTGGGGACGCGACACCATGATTGCTTTACCCGGCCTAACACTCACCACAGGACGCTATGAGACAGCGCTACGCATACTAAATACCTTTGCAAAATTTATCGATCAGGGCATGTTACCAAATGTGTTTCCAGGTGTTGGTGAGCTGCCTGAATATAACACAGTAGATGCTGCACTATGGTATATCGAGGCTTGGCGTGCCTACGTGGCGGCAACTGGCGAAAAAGATAGTCTAAAACAAGTCTTTCCAATACTTGTTGAGATGATTGATTGGCACGTAAAGGGTACACGCTACCAAATTCATGTCGACCCAGCCGATGGCTTGTTGTATGCAGGCGAACCAGGGGTGCAGATTACTTGGATGGATGCAAAAGTAGGAGATTTTGTGGTGACGCCACGCATTGGTAAGCCAGTAGAAATTAACGCTTTGTGGTACAACGCGTTGGTTGCTATGGGCGAATTCGCAACCATGCTTAAATTACCTGCAACACAATACCTAGAACTCGCAGAAAAAGCTAAGACAGGATTTAGTCGTTTTATTAAAGCAGATGCTACTGGTTTGGTTGATGTGTTAGATGGCCCAGATGGGGATGATTATTCTTTGCGTCCCAACCAGATTTTTGCTGTCAGTCTACATGCCAGCCCATTAGATGCTAAGACGCAACGCGAAGTGGTAGAGATATGCGGACGTGAATTATTAACCTCTTATGGTCTGCGCTCACTTAATGTTGCCCACCCTGAATTTAAACCACACTATGAAGGTGGAGTTTGGGGACGCGATACTAGCTACCATCAAGGGCCAGTATGGGCATTTTTACTGGGGCATTATGCGCTTGCCGAGTTCAAGGTAACTGGCGATGCGCTTGCAGCGCAGGCTAAACTTGAGCCGATGCGCGACCATTTAACAGATGCAGCTTTAGGCACGGTAAGCGAAATTTTTGATGGTGTTGAACCGCATACACCGCGCGGCGCGCCAGCACAGGCTTGGTCTGTGGCTTGCACGCTAGAGGCTTGGGTTTACCTAGAACGCAAAAAAAATGAAAAGATGCGTGTATTGCCTGTTGTTAAAAAAGAAGCGCCAGCGGTAAAAGTAAAAGTTGCCGTTTAGTGTGCTGTAAATTTTGTATAGATTTTTTGAGAGGTAAGTCATGGGCGATACAAACATAATGAATGCCGAGCAGCTAAGGCTGGAAGCGCAAAACGAAGGCCGTGAAGATTGGCGACATTGGGGGCCATACCTAGCAGAGCGTGCTTGGGGTACGGTTCGCGAGGACTATAGTGCAGGAGGTGCTGCATGGGAATATTTTGACCATGATCAATCACGTTCACGTGCTTATCGTTGGAATGAAGATGGCCTTGGTGGCATCTGCGATGAAGCACAAAATTTATGTTTTTCGCTGGCATTATGGAACGGGGTTGACCCGATTTTGAAAGAGCGGGCGTTTGGCCTAACAGGTAACCAAGGTAATCATGGTGAAGATGTAAAAGAATATTACTTTTACACGGATGCTACGCCCTCGCACAGCTTTATGCGCTATTTGTATAAATACCCCCAAGCTGCATATCCATACCAAAGTTTAGTTGAGGTGAACAAAAGTCGCAGTCGACAAGACCCGCCATTTAATTTGCTCGATACTGGCGTGTTTGAGCAAAGTCGGTATTGGGATGTAGAAGTCCGTTATGCTAAAGCCAGCACTGATGAAATACATATGCGGATTATTGCCAGTAATCGAGGCGATGAAACTAAAACGTTACATCTATTACCCACCCTTTTATTCCGTAATACTTGGTCATGGGGAGATATACCAACCAAACCAAAATTTACTGCGGCGAAAGCACCAAAAGGCGCGCAGTGGGCGGTGAAAGCCAAGCATGAAAGTTTAGGTGAATATCATCTTTATGGGCGCCAAAAAGCACAAACGCTTTATACCGAAAATGAGACCAATAACGAGAAGTTATGGAGTGCTGCCAATGCCTCTGCTTATGTCAAAGACGCTTTTCATCGCTATGTGATTAATGATGAAAAAAAAGCTGTTAACGCGGGACAAATAGGCACTAAATTTTCCGCTTGGCACGAAGTGACTGTTCAAGCAGGGCAATCTACTACGATTGAATTAGTGCTAACTAAAGGCACCATCACTGCACCTTTTGAACAGTCTGAAGCGATTTTCACAATGCGCGAAAAAGAAGCTGATCTTTTTTATGATGCGCTGTTACCAAAGTCAGATTTTCAAGATAAAAATATTTTGCGCCAATCCATGGCGGGGATGATATGGAGCAAACAGTTCTTTCATTTTGATGTTGCACGCTGGCTAGATGGCGATGGATTGGAGCCACCAGATGGGCATAAATTTGGGCGTAATCGCGCATGGCGTCACCTTAAAGCAGCCCATGTTATTTCTATGCCAGATGCTTGGGAATACCCTTGGTTTGCAGCTTGGGATTTAGCTTTTCATTGTGCCGCCATAGCTTTAGTGGATGTGGATTTTGCCAAACAACAAATTGAGCTACTGTTAAAAGAAAATTTCTTACATCCCAATGGGCAGATTCCTGCTTACGAATGGGCGTTTGGTGATGTAAATCCGCCAGTATTAGCTGCCGCCGCACTTAAAGTGTTTCGCGCAGAGCGGGTACAGCGCGGCAAAGGCGACTTGAATTTCTTAGGTCGCATCGTACACAAATTGCTGATGAACTACACATGGTGGCTGAACGCAAAGGATACGGATGGCAACAATGTATTTGAAGGTGGGTTTTTGGGTTTAGATAATATTTCCGTGTATGACCGTTCACAACCCTTGCCAGCGGGTTACTCGCTAAAACAAGCAGATGCAACTGGTTGGGTCGCCATGTTTAGCTTAAATATGACTGTCATGGCCTTAGAGTTGACGGCTGAGAATGGTGATTATGAAGATGTAGCAATTCAATGTTACAGCCAATTTTTGGGGGTTGCTAATACCATTGCAGGACATGTTAGCAAAAATACGCATAGCGGCCTTTCTCTTTGGGACGACGATGCTGGTTTCTTTAAAGATTTAGTCGTTAAGCCTGATGGCTCAAGCCAACGTATTGATGTTTTTTCGCTAGTTGGTCTCATTCCTATGTTTGCCTGCGAAGTTGTAGATAAACGCTTATTAAAAAATGCACCACGATTCACGGAGGTTTTAAATAGCCATGCAGGTGGTTTATTCGATGGTCACACCATATGTGCTTGTCCTGCATCAGTAAACGATCGTGGAGAGCATCTTTTATCATTAGTAGATCACACCATGTTGCCGCATATTATGCGAAGACTACTATCAGAAGATGAATTCCTCTCAGACTATGGCATACGTAGTGTGTCTAAAATCCATGCAACCAATCGCGATCTAGGCCATATAGATGGCATAGGTCAGGCGCTCATTGAATATGTGCCTGGAGAGTCCAATAGTGGTTTATTTGGCGGCAACTCTAACTGGCGTGGCCCTATTTGGATGCCGACTAATTACACCTTAATTCAAGCGATTGAGAAATTCCACCGCTATCTAGGTGATGATTACATAGTAGCCGTGCCATGCCTAGACAATAAAGAACTTAACTTGTTAGAAATTTCAAGACTCATCTCTAACCGTATTGTAGGTATCTTCCGACGTGATGAAGCTGGACGTTTGCCTGCACTGCCCGCAGATAGTCCGTTTCAACATGATTCCCACTGGAAAGATTTACTATTGTTTCATGAGTATTTTCATGGGGATACAGGGCTCGGTTTAGGCGCTATGCACCAAACAGGTTGGACTGGATTAGTCGCAAATCTTGTAAAGCGTAAATACCATACTGGCATTCCTGCTTTTTGGTTAAATGACACGAAAGAAACAGCCAATGCCAAGGCATCCTCTACAACAATTGTTTCAACCAAAATGATCGCAGCCAATGGATGCTCACAACCCAACAAGTGCGGCCAAAAATAAATTGGCTGCTTATTTAGTAGCAGCTAAGCATCATTGGCCTGAATATTTAATGGAGGCGGCAGAGCTTGGCATTTTTATGGTTTCTGCCTGCCTATTTGTTGCCCTCATTGAGTATCCAAGTTCACCTGTTCACACCTTGGTAACAGACGCATTTATGCGTCGCATATTGATTGGCTTAGCAATGGGTCTGACGGCTATCTTGATTGTTTACTCGCCATTGGGCAAACAATCTGGTGCGCATTTTAACCCGGCGGTTACGCTTACATTTTTACGGCTTGGGAAAATTGCGCCTTGGGATGCTTTTTTTTATATATTGGCACAATTTATTGGTGCGGTGTTGGGCGTCAAATTGGCGTCAATCGTGCTAGGTAAAATGCTAATTGCAAATCCATCCGTCAATTACGTGGCCACCATGCCTGGTAGAGCTGGTATTGGCAATGCTTTTATAGCAGAAGTCGTCATTTCATTTGGATTAATGCTGACCGTATTAATCGTTTCTAACACTAAGCGACTTAACCAATACACCGCGTTTTTTGCAGGCGCACTGGTAGCCACTTATATCACCTTTGAAGCGCCCATTTCAGGCATGAGCATGAATCCCGCGCGTAGCTTTGGCTCGGCATTCCCTGCGCATATTTGGACATCATTGTGGATTTATTTTGCTGCGCCTCCAATTGGCATGCTCATTGCGGCAGAAGTGTACCTTCGGTTTAAAGGTGCAAGCGCAATACTTTGTTGCAAACTTCATCATGAAAATGGTAAGCGCTGCATTTTTCATTGCCGTTATGACGAAGCCTCGCAACAAAAGGAATAGTTTATGCAACAATCGTTAAAATCTACTCAACATATTTCATGGATTCCGCAGTTGATGGGCTGGGTTGCTGCAATTATCAAGTTTGTTGAACGCACAGCTGGTCCAATAGTCGATTTAGTCATTCGCTTATGGTTAGCACGAATATTTTTTGTGTCTGCAGTAATTAAGCTAAGTAATTGGGATAACGCATTGCTACTATCTCAAAATGAATATCCCGTTTCTTGGCTAAACCCAATTTCTGCTGCCTATTTAGGTGTCAGCATAGAGTTGATAGGTGCAGTTCTACTTGCAATTGGTTTGGCAACTAGATTTGCTGCTTTGTCTCTATTCATTTTATCGCTGATCATACAGTTTAATTATATTGCGTTAGATCAGCATTTATTCTGGGCCGCTTTGTTTGGCTGGTTTGTTGTGCGTGGTGCAGGGCCGCTTTCTATTGATGCCATGTTAGGCCATGGTCTTACCGACAGTGCGCTTCCGCTTGCGGCGCAGATCATAAAGAGTCTTAAGTGCTTAAGCAAATTCGGCAGCCCATTTTATTTGTTCCTACTACGTTTATGGTTAGCCGCTGCAATCTATTTTGCTTTTCAAGGGCAAGTACACTATGCAGATATTTTACCAATTACAACAGCGGCTAATTTTGGCAGTTATTTGGGTTTAATTCTCGCGTTGATGCTGGTCACTGGTATCGCGTTACGTTGGGTTGGTCTAGTAACTATTATTGCAACCCCAGCAATGATGATGCTAAATATGAACCTAGATAATTATTGGATTTTTGCTTTGCTGTTACTGGCCATTTATGGCGCTGGTTGCTGGTCAATGGATTACTTAATTAGTCATAAATTACGGAAAATTTATCCGCAACTTGATGGCAAGCCCGCATTTTCTCTCGAAGGTTTGCCACATGTGGTCATCGTTGGCGCAGGGTTTGGGGGCTTAGCTTGTGCGGCAAAACTAGCAAAGCAAGCTGTACAAATTACGCTAGTAGATAGACATAATTACCATTTGTTTCAGCCTTTGCTATATCAAGTGGCCACGGCAGCGCTTGGTCAAGGCGATATTGCCTCACCAACGCGGGGCATGTTCCGGGATTTTTTTAATGTGAGAGTACTGCTTGGTAATGTAATTGGTGTGGACTCTGACAAAAACGAGCTCATTTTTGAAGATCATCCCTTAAAAAACCAGCGTATTCAATACGACTATTTAGTGCTTGCTACGGGCGCTAGTCATAGTTATTTTGGGCGTGATGATTGGGCAAAGTTCGCGCCAGGTTTAAAGCGTATTGAAGACGCAACTGAAGTACGCCGTCGTTTATTGTTAGCATTTGAGCTGGCGGAGGCGACCTCAGACCCAATGGAGCGTGAAAGTTTGCTGACTTTTTTAATCGTTGGCGGTGGTCCAACTGGGGTAGAGTTAGCAGGTGCTATTGCAGAGCTGGCAAGGTTTGGTATGGAAAAAGAGTTTCGTGGCTTTGATCCTGCAAATGCGCGGGTTTTGCTGGTGCAATCAGGCAGCCGCTTACTCCCTGCTTTTGATGAGAACTTATCAAAAATCACGCTTAATTCACTAACCAAGATTGGCGTTGAGGTTCACTTAAATAGCAAAGTCGAGCACATAGATGCGGAAGGCGTGATGGTAAGTGGTAAGCGCATTCCGTCGCGAACCGTGCTTTGGGCGGCAGGTGTCATGGCATCGCCAGCTGCTGATTGGTTGAATGCCGAAAAAGATAAATCAGGCCGTGTTAAAGTGGGCGCTGATTTATCGGTTATAAGGCACAGTAAAATTTTCGCTATTGGTGATACCGCGCTTTCAAATGGTTGGAATGGCGAACCAGTGCCAGGGCTTGCCCCAGCGGCCAAGCAGGGGGGTGAATATGTGGCCAAAGTCATCATGGCTAAGGTCTTGGGCAAGCATGTTCCTGCACCATTCCGTTATACTCATCTGGGTAGTTTGGCGACTATTGGACGAAAAGCAGCGGTAGCAGATTTTGGCTTTATGAAGTTAAGCGGGGCACCTGCTTGGTGGCTGTGGGGGTTTATTCACCTTACATTTTTGGTAGGCTTAAGAAACCGTTTTTCTGTGATGTTTGATTGGTTCTGGGCGTACCTTACCCTACGTAGTGGTACGCGGATTATAACGGGCAGCGAAGCCGAACATAGCTAAGCCAACATTGCAGTGTTCGCAAATAGGTAACTATTTTGATTAAAGGTTAAATATGATCATACTTGCAGGGGACATTGGTGGCACAAAAACCGAGTTAGCCATTTTTGATTCAGCTGAACCGAAGATGCCAAAATTTGAAATGCGCTTTGTCAACAAAGAGCAAGCCAGCTTTGAAGCCATGTTGAAGCATTTTCTTAAGTTATCAAACGAAAGTGTTCAATATGTTTGCCTTGCAGTTGCGGGGACGATTGTAAATGGACGCTGTCATATGCCAAATATAGCTTGGGTATTGGACGAGCAAGCAATTCAAAAAACGCTTGATGTTGAGCATATAAAACTAATCAATGATTTGGAGGCAACCGCTCACGGCATGCTTACATTGTCATCAGATAAAATAATGGTTATTAATGCAGGAATACCTAATCCAACAGGTAATCTTGCGTTGATAGCAGCAGGAACTGGCTTGGGCGAAGCTATCTTATTTCGTGCTGGACAGGATTTGGACAAACAGCATTATCAAATTGCTGCATCAGAAGGTGGGCATGTTGACTATGCGCCACATAATGCGCTTGAGATGGCTTTGCTTCAATGCATTTGGTCTAAATTTGGCCATGCAAGTTGGGAGCGCGTAGTTTCTGGCTCTGGACTCGCTAATATTTATGAGTTCTTGTATGAGTTCATGGCATTGTCCGAAAATACTGCCGAACCTTCTCAAATGAACGCTCAAATTATGAGTGCAACGGATCGTGGTGCTGCAATTTTTCAAGCAGCACAATCTGAAGAATCACCTCTTAGCATTCAGGCTATTAATATTTTTATAGAAAACTATGGCGCTGCAGCTGGAAACCTAGCGCTTAAAGCGCTTTCAACTGGTGGGCTTTATATTGGCGGCGGCATTGCCCCAAAATTGACTGACTACTTTACCAATGGCACGTTTATGCAAGAATTTACTAACAAAGGCAGGTTTTCTGACATGCTAAAAAATGTACCCGTCAAACTTATTCTTGAACCTAAAACTGCTTTGTTAGGTGCTGCTGTTTTTGCAATTCGGCATCGGTTTTAATAACTTTTTTCATCATAATCCTGTCGAAAAAAATCCGTATACTTTGTTCAGCTACTTTCAAGTTATTCTAAACTACCCGCTGCTTTTAAGGTAACGCGCCTGCGCCCTTGATATTAAGACGTATTTTGTAAATAGCAGATTGTGCTGCTAGATATAATGTCTTGCCATCATCATCGCCCCAAGCCATATTGTGTGGGTGTTTAGGCGCGATAATCGTGCCCAAATGCTTGCCCTGCGGTGATAAAATCCATAAACCGCCTGGTCCAGAAACATACAAGTTGCCTTGAACATCCACTTTTATGCCATCCAAGGCATCGTCGCCTTTTGCTGAAGTCATATCAAAAAATATCTCGCCTTTGTCTAATAAGCCATCCGCGTTTACTGGGTAGCGCATGACGACTTTTTTGTGGTCATCCCAATTGCCTATGTATAAAAACTTTTCATCTGGGGAAAATGCAATGCCATTGGGACCCGTTAGCTCGTTAGCGAGTAAGTCTACTTTGCCATTTTTTACCCGAAAAATCCCACTGTAAGGTAACTCTTTTCGGGGGTCTTTTTCAAATTTTGGTAAACCAAATGGTGGATCAGTCACATAAAGCGCACCATCTGATTTATAAACTAAATCGTTGGGGCTGTTGAAACGTTTACCCTCAAAGCGGTCAGCAAGCACAGTGATTGTGCCGTCTAACTCGGTGCGTGTTACGCGCCGATTGCCATGCTCATCGGCAGTCAGGCGGCCTTGTGCGTCAAGTGTTAAGCCGTTTGAGCCGGGTTGTCTATATTCGGCAATATCTGCGCCACTGTAGCCACTGGGTTTGCGGAAGACGCTTAAGTTGCCATCGTATTTATAAATGGTGTTGGCGTTGGGGTCACTAAATAGCAAATAACCGTCAGAGTTTATGTTTTTTACCCATAATGGGCCTTCGGTAAACTGAAAACCTTCTGCGAGTTTATATATTTTTGGGTTGATCGGAACGATAGCGTCAATTGCAGAATCGTTGCGTATTACGTCAACATTCACCTCTTGCGGCGTGACTGCATAAGGCTCAGTTGTACCTTTATAAAACGATAGTCTGGCATGATGCAAGTAAATATAATTGGTGGGTGATGCTGAGATTGGACCGTTGATGCCAAAAATCGCCAACTGGATTTTCTGTCCTGGCTTTACGTTGCGGCCGATTACCAAGCGATTGTTGGCATTCCAGCCAGCCACCATAGAGCCACCGGATTGACCTGTGGCGCGGGCGAGCTCACCATTGACCCAGATTTCTGCGTAATCATCAGCAGAAGTGTCGAATACCACTGTGCTGTCTGTGGCATCAATACCAGCAACTTGTGCTGGAATAGTCAGATTAATGCGATACCAATTAAAGGCAACACGACCATGGCTGCGGCGTTTTTCAAGTGAGGTAGGGTCAATGGCTTCCCAATGACTATCGTCAAAATTTGTGCCGCCAGCCTTGGGTTCATAGTCGTAGGTTTTTACTACTTCGCCACCTGGCTGACCATCGACTCCCGCAGCGCGGAAATTTGTTTCAATGATTTTGGTGTCACTATAACGCCACTGCCCTTCCAATAGCGCAGTGCCATCTTTTGTGCCCAAATCAACAGCAGCTAAAGGGGCAGTAGAAGGCAGATCTGTAGGCGCTACTGCTGCTGAGACGATGCCTGTGACAGAAGCAAACAACACTGCAGTGAAAATAGTGATAAGTCTTTTCATGATGATCTCTTACTTGTTAATTGGCTTTACGACGAAGTATAAGAATGGATTGCTGGCTTCTTTAAACCAGTGCGGTACACCTTGCGGAATCACCACCACATCGCCCTTGGCTAGCACTTGTGTTTCACCACCTTCAACACGTGGCGCACGCACTTCACCAGGCGCAGTCCACTTTGGCTCAACCATTGTGCCGCCAGTTACCAATGTGGCGGTGCCATCTAACACATAAAGCACATCAGTTTCGTTCTCGTGAACTTCTACTAAACCCGCTTTTTCTCGTCGACTGGCGTGTACTTTATAGCCGTCCGCTTCAAGCAAAGGCATGCCTTTATCAAATGCGCTAACCACCTTATCGTGCTGAAAAAAAGTAACAGCAGCGGATGGTGCTGGAATAGCACCTGGGGCAGTTATCGCCTTGCTAGCTACTATAGCGAGGTCTTCATCTTGTTGCGCACTTGCTGCGCCAGAAACCCCCACAGCGCCTACAATCTGATCATCTATGGTGATCGGAATGCCACCTTGCAGTGGCGTAAACAATGAATCTGGCAATGCTGTCATGGCAGTGCGCCCATTTTTGATGATGTCTTCAAATACTTTGGTTGGCCGTTTAAATAAAGCTGCGGTACGTGCTTTACCGATGGAAATAGTCGCACCAGCGGGGAAGGTATTGTCCAAACGTTCTAGCGCCATTAAATTACCGCCATCATCTACCACTGCAATCACTGCGCCAGGTGCGCTCAGGCGTTTGGCTTCTGCTACAGCGGTCGAAATTACTTTTTTTGCGCCTTCTAGTGTTAATGAGATTTTGTTGCTGGTTAGGTTTGCAGCTTGCGCATTTGCAATGCTAATCAGAAAAGAAGTAAAAAGTATTGTGGGTATGTTTGTTAATATTTTCATGACTATTCCCTCAGTAATAAAGTTTGTCGCATTAAGACTGTGAGGAGTATTATTTAATGCACCTCACAGCTGCTTTATGCGTTTACATTGTTAGCTCTTTTTGTTCTTGTTGTACTCTGCCAAACCACCTGGTGCATTCCATGGTTTGTCAGTGATGGTGCCACCAGTGATTTTTTCGCAAGTGCCAACTGGTACAGCAATCCAAGCCTCTTTGTCGTTGTTCTTTTTAATTGAACCATGGCAACCCACTTTGGTGGTTCCGCAATCGTTGTGACCTGACTTGGCAATGCCCGCACACTTTTCCATTGCGGCATCAGCTGCATTTGCGCTTGAGATGGGTAATGTAGTGACACCTAGGGCGATAACGCTAGTGATGGCTGAATTGATAGCCAGTTGTTTAAAGTTTTTCATTTGTAGCTCCTAATCATTGATTAAAAAATATCGTTGGATTTTGTAAAAAAATTATTAAACTTTGTGCAAAATCCATAAGCCAAATTTAATTTCAGCGACGCTAATTTTGAATAGCTTAGTTCGCGTAGCAATCACAAAATATTAACGTTTTAATCACATATAGCTTTTATGCTGTTAAGTAAATGCTTGCAGATAAAAAATGAGCCTTTATTGTTTTTAAAATAAAGGCTCAGAGGGAGATTTATGTTTAGCGCTTGGTATAATTGTTGGAGGCGTTACGATAGTATTGGTTATGATATGCCCAAAATAAGATTGCTATCTTGAAGTACCATTTTTTTGCTAGGGTGCTGCCCAGCAGGCAAATCAAAGTGAAAGTTAGTACCAATACCTAACTGACTATCTGCATGAATAGTACCACCATGCAATTCGATAATACGTTTTGTAATTGCCAAGCCTAAACCAGCGCCAGTATGAGCGCCATCGTCAGCAACGCCATTGCCTTGAAATTGACGGTCAAATATGAGCGCTAATTTATCTTGCGCGATACCACAGCCAGTATCTGAAACTTGTACATGGATTCGACTACCTTTCTGTGTCAACAACAGGCTAATAGTAGCATTAGGCGCACAATGGCGCAGTGCGTTTTCAATCAGGTTGGTTAATACACGCTCAACCAAGCTGATGTCAGCATAGGTGGAAAAAGCGGATTGTGCGAGGTTTGTTTTAATTACCACACTTTTTTCTTCGGCAATGAGTTGAAATTTTTGTATGACATCTTGTACTAATTCACTAAGTGGAAAGGTCTCCAATTTAGCTGTGGCACTGTTAGATTCTAGTTTCGACAATTCAAACAAGTCATTAATCAGTTTGCTCAAATAAACGGTCTGTTTTAATGCAACTTCTAGATAGGTGCGTTGTTGTTTAACAGGAAGCGTTCCAGTTTTTAATAGCAGGGTTTCTAAGTAGCCACGCATCGAGGTAAGCGGTGTACGTAAATCGTGTGAAATATTTTCGAATATTTCACGGCGCTGCGTATCTATTTGTTGCGACAGTTGAATTTGGGAGCTTATTTTTTTTTGCATTTGCTCGATAGAGAACCCGAGTCGGCTGATTTCATCGCCTTGGATGTTGGAAAACTGCATGAAAACAGGCTCGCTAAAATTGGTGCGACGAAAGTCTTCTATCGCTTTCATCATCGAATTTAAACGGCGAGTAAACAACATAAAAACTACAAAGGCAAAAATACTAGCGGCAGATAATGTTGAAGCAACCATATATATGGATACTCTTTGTAGGTGGGTTTTATCGAACATGAGTTGCATTGCAAAGATCAAGAACAATAACTGCAGGCTCAAAATCAATAAGGATGCTAAACCTAGTTTGCTGTAAATAGAATTAAACATTATTGCAAAGTTTTAGAATATTTTTCAGTAAACTTATAGCCAACACCCCAAACGGTTAATACAAAGTCAGGCATATCAGGGTCGGCTTCTATCTTGGCACGCAGACGGTTAATGTGTGAGTTAACGGTATGCTCATAACCATTGTGGCTGTAACCCCAAACATGATTCAGTAACTGGTCGCGATTAAATACAACACCAGGGTGCTGCGCAAAGTAAGTAAGCAAATCAAACTCTTTGGCGGTGAGATCAATCTGATTGGCATCGACTGTCACGCTACGTCGTGCTGCGTCAATTACCATTGGCCCAATCTGAATGATATTGTTTGGGTCTATGGTTTCGCTTAACTCACATTCGGCCATGCGACGACAAAGTGCTTTTACTTTAGCTTTTAGTTCCATCACACTAAAAGGTTTGGTCATATAATCGTCCGCGCCCATTTCCAAACCAAGCACTCTATCAATTTCGGTAGACTTTGAAGATAACATCAGAATGCGCGTGTTGTTAGTTTTGGCGCGAATGCGGCGGCAAATTTCTATGCCATCAATACCTGGTAAGTTAATGTCTAAAATGACCAAATCATATTGTTTGGATTCAATTTCTGCCAAACCTACTACGCCATCTAACGCAACTTTAACCTTATGTGAAAGTTCGGCAAGATGCATACGTTCTAAATTAGCAATATCTTTGTCATCTTCTATGATGAGTATGTCACGTTGCATGGTTAATTCCTCTTTTAGTAAGTGCTACGCAAGACACTAAATCTTGCGCAGGCCACTTAGCTAAATAATTGTTATTGTTGTGTGATACAGCCAACACTGAGTCGGGATACAGCTATTATAGCAATTAGTATGCCAACCCTAATTATTGTAAAAAATTCATTATAATCAAAAAGTTAAATAATAAATCACAAGAACATAACATTACTATCACGTGCCGATGCCACAATTAGTTGTGGCAGCCACCAATATTTGAGGGTAAGATAATCGTAAGTATTAAACAAAAAATATGAATATTTTTTACATAATAGGAAGGCAAAATGGAAGAGGATATTGCAATTACAAATATGCCCTACGCTGAGTTTGGTACGACAGATTTAGCGGTATTGCGTAAGATTGTAGAAGGCACCGCGCATGTGACAGGTGAAGATTTTTTCCGCTCATTAGTAGAAAAGTTAAGCGAAGCAACTGGTGTTCCCAACGCCTTCATTGCAGAATTTACACAGGTGAAAACGCGTGTACGTACCATCGCCTATTGGTGTGAGGGAAAATTTTCTGAAGATGAGTGGGATTTAGCAGGCTCGCCTTGTGAAGAAGTCGTTAATGGCAACTTATGTCATTATGGTTCGGGCTTAGGCAAGAAATACCCCAAGTGGAGTTATCTTGAGAGTTACCTTGGGGTTCCACTAAAAGACGCCACAGGAGATGTGCTTGGACACCTTGCGGTATATAGCGAGCAAGCGATGCCACTAAGAGAAGAATTGCTCTATACCTTCCAAATTTTTGCGGCAAGAGCAGCAAGTGAGTTAAGTCGAATGCGTATGTTGGAGAAGCTAAAAGTAACAGAAGAACGCTTCCGCGACCTGTTTGATGAAGCCCCGATTGCTTACGTGCATGAGCAACTGGATTCACGCCTTATTCGCGCAAATAAGACGGCATTGAAAATACTTGGACTCACTCCCGAAGAAGTACCTAACACATACGGTAAAACTTTAGCCCCTGATACACCTGATGCACAGCGCCGTATGAAAGAGGCGTTCGAATCCATTGGTAAGGGTGCAGACACCAGGGGTGTGGTGCTGGAAATGCGCCGCAAAGATAACGGCAAGCCGTTCTGGATTCAGTGGTGGTCTAGGCCAGACCCGAGCGGGTTATTTACGCGGACGATGTTTATCGACATTACTGAAAAAGTTTTAATGGAGCAAGAACAGGCAAAGCTGAAATTGCAGAACGAACTTTTACAAGAGGAACTAAAAGCGGTTCACAATTTTGGTGAAATCATAGGCGCAAGCGTAAAAATTCAATCCTTACTTAATAATGTGCGCCGCGTGGCGACTACCGATGCCTCAGTGCTCATTCAAGGTGAATCTGGCACTGGCAAAGAACTTATTGCACGTGCCATACATTCAAATAGCAATCGGCATGATAAACCGCTAATCAAAGTAAATTGTGCTGCGTTGCCCGCCGGCTTGATTGAGAGTGAGTTGTTTGGGCATGAAAAAGGTTCTTTCAGTGGCGCTGTTGCTCAGCGTATTGGCCGTTTTGAGCTTGCTCATGGAGGCACTATTTTTCTTGATGAAATTGGTGAAATTCCGCTAGATATTCAAGTAAAACTTTTGCGAGTATTGCAAGAGCAAGAGTTTGAGCGGGTTGGCGGACAATCGTTAATTAAGGTGGATGTGCGCATTATTGCTGCGACTAACCGCAATTTGATGCAAGAAATTGAGAAGAAAACGTTCCGCGAAGATCTTTACTATCGCTTGAATGTGTTTCCATTGACGACACCGCCACTACGTGAGCGAGTTGAAGATATCCCCTTGTTGGTCTATTTTTTGATTGATAAATTTTCTAAGCGCATGGGCAAGAAGGTAGAAGGCATCAGTACAAAATCTTTGCAGAGATTGAAGTCATATCAATGGCCAGGCAACATTCGTGAGCTAGAGAACGTGATTGAACGTACGATTATTTTGGCTGATAACGCAATGATTGAAGTTGACCCTGAATTGCTATCAGGTTCAAGCGAACTAATAGCTTCACAATCGAGTAGCAACAACAGCTTAGAATCGGTTGAGCGTCAACATATTTTAGCGGTGCTGCAGTAAGCCAATTGGGTGATTGAGGGCCCTAATGGCGCTGCGCAGGTGTTAGATTTGCACCCCAGCACATTACGATACCGTATGAATAAATTGAGTATTACAAAATTACGCAGCTGAATTGGCGTACAAAGAAAAAGGCCAGCAAAAATGCCGGCCTTTTATTACTTTAATAACTAGTAAGTTTAGTTGCCGCCTAGCACTTTACCTGCCCATTGTTGTGCCGTAATTTGACCAGAGCTACCTTTGTCCATAGCGTTAAAGGCAGATTGGTGGAAGGCTAAAAATTCTTCTTTAGTCACTTTATGGTCACCATCGGCGTCCATTTTCCCCATCATCGCCATTTTACGTAATTGGCGGTTATAGCCACCAGTACCAACCATTGCTTCGCTGTCATTCTTTTTGCCAATCCATTCTTTTGCGTCAAGTGAACCATCACCATTTTTGTCTAATTTGTTAAAAGCATCTTCATAAAATGATGTGTACTCCGCATTAGTCACCATGTGATCACCATTGCCGTCTATCATTTTCATCATTTTCATATCGTGCATTGCACGGTTGTAACCACCTGTTCCTAACATTACATCGTCAGCGAAAGCTGGTAGTGAAAACGCTGCCAGTGATAACACTCCTACAGTAATTGCTGCTACATTTTTGATTCGATTTGTCATGATAAGCTCCTGTTATAAGTAAAATAAAATATCAGTTAATTGGTGTTGAGCTCTTTACTAAGCTCATCCAACTTTGCCTCTTAGATTTAATGGCTATTAAAACACTCCCTGAGCTAACTCTTGCGATCAAACCCTTAAATTCAAATCTAAGTACAGCTGACGCCATTATGAGGATGCCTACTAGCTTATTTATCACAAAAAGTTAACAATTTAATCACGGCGGGAAAGGTTGCTAAAAAGTGTCAACAAATACCTACCAGCAATACTTCGAAGGTTTTTAGGAGTCGAAACTAGATGGTTGAATTTTTGCATTATCTGCAACGCAAAATCGGAACTATTGCAGTATCTATGACATTTTATAAAAAGTAGTTGATTTGGTAATTGCAAAAACCCTTATAAATCAATGTATCATTTTGCATTGATTACGGCATCCGACACTCATAATCGAACGTCACAGAAAGTGCAATAAACGTCATACATAACGCAAATAAAATATAGCATAACTTCTAAAATGAGCTAATTCGATCAATTCGTTGATACCACTTATTTGATGAGTAATCCACAATAATTTCTAACAAGATAACCAATTGTCCCGCCAACAGTGGTCGAAAGTACCGACACCGCCCATTATTTGTGGTCTCGTAAAGGGTTATTTAAATCTATGGTGCTCACAGACTGATGATTTCTATTTTTACTTGTTTGGTGTCGGGGTCTACCAAACCAAGTTTTAGTCCTTGCGTTTTGGCCTCCTGTGCTGCAAGGTATTATTGTAAAGCTTTGCGTAAAATCACGCTTTTATTTGTTTCTGAACTCTCAGCAACTAATTCAATTTCATCGTTTAATTCATCAGAAAGAACTAAGTTAAAACGTACGCTCATGGATGTTGCTCGCTTAGTGTATAAAATACTTGTATTTTATACACTTTGATTTACAGTTAGACCACAGATTTAGCACGCAGCAAAGTGTGATAGGGTTTGATGTAAAGCCAATTAAACACCCAAACAACCCCAATACAAATGCCTCCAATAGAAAATTGAGCCAATGCCTGATACCAAACTGGGCTGTGTGGCGTTAGAGCGACCATCAATATATTTAGCGTGCCTTCAATGATGATAAAAGCAATCAACAGCCAACCAAGATAATAGATAAAAAGGTCTTTGCACAATTTCACTGTACTTGTCAGTTTATTCACACTAATGCCCCATGTAGCGAGCAGGTTTTTAACTTCCCGCTCGGTAAAGTGATGTTGCAGTTTTAGCGCAATAATATCTTGACGTATTTTTTCTTCAAAATCTTGGCCAAACCGATAAATGAAGTGTCTGCCATTTTCAATAGAAAGCGCATCTAGCTTATCTTCGGTTGAGGTCAGCATGAACAGTTTAATATCCGTGTAGTATAGGCTTGAGTAGTCGTTAAAATCTCGCCCAGCAATACGTTGCTCATTGCCTTCGTTGGTTTGTTGTACTGATGCATCATCATGTTTCATCCTGTACTCCTTAAGTGATTAAAAAAATAAAACTCTAGATAAACCAATATTCAGCTACAGTCGGCTCTTTAGATACGGCTGCCAAAGTAGTAATTTATTTTTACGGTACTCAGTTTTAAGATATTCTTGATTTTAACCTGACATCAAATTTCGCTAGTGTTCATTGTAATCACGACCAGCCACACGCTGTGATGGACTAATATTGATTTGTACGGTTTTGGGCGATCGCCCTAAACTTGCCAACTTATCAGCAGGCTTGTTAACCTCAAAATGTGCTTTAGCGGCCTCTAACAAATTGCGACGCTGGTAGTCAGGGTTGTCAGTCCATAAGTGTCCGTTGTAAAGCGCAAGCGCTAAACACCAATCTGCATCATTAGAATTTATACGCCCAAGAAAAGCATCGAGTTCGGTATTGTCCGCATTTAAATCGAGTAAGCCATCGCGAATGCGCAATAATAAATCTCGTGCCGTCGCATCATCTTCCAAAATAGCTAGACGAGCCACTGACACTTGTAATCTCACTGCCTGCAACAACTCAATGTCAATCTTGGTAGCGCTGTACATAGTCCCTTCACCTGTCAACAACCAATCAATCGATACACTAAATGTACTTTTAAGCTTGAATAAAAACTCATGCCCTGGTTTTTTAAGGCCACGCAATATGTCTCCCACAAACCCAGCGGAAGTGTCTAACCGCCGGGCAAACTCAGACTGATTGAGGCGGTGAAGCTGGATAATTTGCGCCAAACGCGCAGAAAATGCATCGGCATATAGTGTTGTAGATTCTGAAAGGACTTGATTTGTCATTTATTTAAAGAGTATAGTTTGTGCTGTAATTGAAAGTTTGTTTAATTATTAATAATAGATTACTCTTTAATTATATTAGTAGTCAACATTTACATTAACTTTTTGATATTAAGCTATGGATGCCATCGACATTATTTATCAGCTACAACGCTTAGGAAAATCACAAACACGGCTGGCGCGTGAGCTGGGTGTTTCTAGCGGCGTAGTGAACAATGTCATTCATGGGCGCGTGACTGCACACCCCATTGCTGCACACATTGCTACGCTAATAGGGTTCAAAGTTGAAGAATTGTGGCCGAGTCAATACGCCTTTAAACCGCGCGGACCTTCAAAACGCCGTCGTGCTGCTGCGCTGACTAAAGATAATGTGGCAGTGAGCACTGCTACTGAATGTTTGGAGTAAAGCCATGACATAAAACAAGCGATGCTTTATATTTTTGAGCTTGAATCAAAAACTAAAACATAGGCGGAAACGAAAAAAGCCCAGAGCGGGAACTTTGGGCTTTTAGGTAAACAGTCAAACTTGAGACATTCTCGACTGTATACATTGTCTTTCCAAATCAAATCGATGTCAAGCTCTCGCTTGATCTCATGGGCTGGTTTTTGCCCTAAATTTAGGAAATATGATGCAACATTCAATCACCACCATACGTTTAGTCAGCAAGTTACTAAACGAATCCCAGTACATACTCACCGCAATAGTTCTAAATGCACCATTAATCACACTTAGCGGTGGTGTTAGCTTATGTTGAAAAATTCGGTTGCAAAAGCAAAAGTAGAGATAATTAAAACGTTTGAATTGTATGAGCCTACCTCAGATTTATATCAAATGAAATCATCTCTGACACGTAAATCTCTTGGAGCTAGTTGTATTTATGGCAAATCCAAAACTGATAATTTCTTCTTAGAGTGCTATAACCACTTCCCCTTATTAATAAACCCAGATGGCTCACTTTGGACAGAAGCTAACCGCTACTTACTAAGTCATCTCGTAAGTGTTATTCCTGTGAGGCCTCGTACATTAGAGAGTATTGCTGGCGATCTAAAGCATTTTCGGGATTGGTTGCTAAATGAAAATATTGATTTTTTAAATATTACAGTTAGACCAAGGTCGCGACCTACCTATCGATATTGTGCGTATTTACATGACGAATTACGAATGCATAAAACACAGTCAAGCACAGCTAAGCGAAGAATGAGTAGTGTGCAAAATTTTTATAGGTGGCTAGGTGAGGACGGATATGAGTTTGGGTACCCGCTCTGGATTGAAAGTGATGCAAAATATTTCTTCCAAGATTCACATGGATTTCAACGTTCAAAATCTTATAAGAGCACGGACTTGACGCGTACATTTAAGACGCCGAAAAATAGCAATGATTATTCAGATCGCATTGAAGATGGCGGCCGCTTAAGACCATTGCCAGAAGATGAGCAAGTTGCCTTGGTTGAGTCTCTTCGAGCCGTAGGCAATATCGAAATGTTACTGAGTTTTATGTTTGCACTTACCACAGGAGCAAGGTTACAAACGGTTTTTACCTTGCGCAAAAGTAACTTTGCAGAACTCTTACCAAAAGAAACGGATTGTAAGCGACTTCTTATAGGTGCAGGAACTTTAGTTAATACTAAGAATAATAAGCAGATGGTTCTATTGGTGCCAATGTGGCTCTATAAGCGTGTGCAAATATATATAAATTCTGAACGATATAAACGTCGGCTTAGCTGGAATCTAAACGCCTATAAAAATGAAGATGAACAATATGTTTTTCTGACTAAGGCTGGACGCCCATATTACATGGCTAGCCAAGATGAAAATTTATCTAAATATCGAGATCCACCGCGAGGTAATGCGATAACACAATTTTTACTGCAACAACTAAAGCCATATATGAAGGAATGCGGGCATAACTTTGAATTTAGTTTTCATGATTTAAGAGCTACTTTTGGTATGAATTTGTTAGCTGGGAAGTTACTAGACTACAAGCTTGGAGGGGTCTCGACTGATAACCAAAAGCACTTCTTTCAATTGCTGAACTATGTAAAAGAACGTATGGGACATAGTCATCACCGTACAACGGAGGCTTACTTAAATTATAGACAAAAGTATCATTTGGCTTTGCATGTTCAAACTGAATATGAAAGTTACCTAGAAAGATTAATGGGTCAAGGTGGTAATCAGTGATCTGGAGTGAGCGTGAAACAATAGTATTTCAGTTCGAGGAATTATCTCACTCTGATATTGATGAGATTGATTTAATCGAAATTTCAAAAGTGAGGGTGGTGATTCCAGGATATAAGTATCCTGTAGACATAGGGTCATGGTGCTATACCAGCAGGAAAAAGCCGAATAGAGCTACAAATTCAGAGAAATGCACTTTGATTATGGTCAATTTGGCCAGTTTTCGTAAAGATAGAGAAGATTTTGTTCGTAGATATTTGAGATATTTATATAGCCACTTAAGCATTGGAAAATCCCCCAAGTCGCTACAAACAGCGGTTTGGATGTTTTCTAGATTTGTAGCATGGTGTGATGCTGAATTTCCTCAAGCTTTAGATCATTTTAAATTCATCAATGAAGCAATTTATGGGTATTCAGAGATGCTAATAAAAAAATCAAGGTCAAGCAAAATTAGCGTTAACACAGCAGCAGTTTTACAAGTGATAGCAATGAACGCCCTGAATAATATGTACGATGAAAAATATGGAGTATTGTTTGAGGGAGTTCGGAGAATAAGTAAATCGCACCTTGCGACAAAAGTTACGGAGCCTCCAACCGAAGCAGATGCAGCAAAGGCGTTACTTATTTATAGAAATTTGTTTGAACAGCTAACAGATTTCGTCTTAAATTTTTCAAAATTTCCAATGCAATTGAAGTTAGAAAATAAGAGTTTTTGGTTTTTCCCAAATGAAATTCCATTTGCAAGTTGTGCCGTATCGAAGCGTGGGTACTTAACAAGAAAAACATTTGTGGCCTATAACCTTGAGGAGGGAAGACTAAATTCAGAGTTGGAAATATATCAAAAGTTAGATGCTACCAAAAACGATAGAAGACGTAGAAGTGCGAAAGAGATTTACTCTCGAGCACTCAGGAAGGTCGAGGCAGCTAATCAGGATAGATTTCATCATCGTCGGATACTAGCTGCAACGTTAGCTCAACAAAGTTTCATCATGTTGTTTGCTGCGAATAGTGCAATGGGGGCTGGTCAAATGTCGGCCTTGCCTTGGGAAGGCGACGAGTACGAAGTATTAAATGAACGGCAAGGATTTAAGACTATTAAATATCGGGCAAATGGAAAATTAGTTACATTTTTAATCGCAACTATTTTTTATGGGCAATTTCGAATTTATCTAAGATTGAGAAAGTATCTTTTAGATGCTTACCCCAATGAGGTTTGTAATCATTTATTTTTTATGATTAGTTCTGAGAAAATAAAAGAAATTTCAATGGATATGTCGCACTACTTTAATAGTCGTATTAAGCGGCTATTTGATTATGATATTCAAATCGGCACAAGGCAATTAAGAGCTTTTAAAAGTGACTGGTTACTTCGCAATACTGATCTAATAACTACAGCTATGGTGCTGCAGAACACTCCGGAAACTGTATTGAAACACTATACTGCGGGGTCTGAATCCGTCGCAGTGGAAGAGTTGACATCATATTTTGATGGGTTCAAAAAGAAACTTGTTATTAGCACTTCTGATGCTTCAACTCCAATAGGAGTAGGGCAGTGCACTTCAATTAATTCACCAGCAGCTATAGCAGAGAACGGCAGCTTTGAACCCGACTGTATAAAGCCAGAGGGCTGCTTTTTTTGCGAGAATTATGCAGTTCATTCAGATTCAACAGACTTTAAAAAAATAATAAGTTACAGGTATCTTCTAGAGCAAACCAAACAATTGGCTGACTCTGAGCAACATTTTCATCGATTGTTTAATCCAGTTCTATCAAAAATAAATAATGTGATTGAAGCAATAAAATCATCAGGAAATATTACTGAGGACCAATGCAGTTCTATTGTTCGACAAGTTTATGAGTTTGAGCAGTTAGATATTTTCTGGCAGAGGAAGCTCGATTTTCTAATTGAATTGGATATCCTATGAAGAAATTAAACGTAGCTAATATCAATGATATTTCCTCCATTGATGAATTTGGTGCAAATGATGATTATTTTAAGTTTAGCAGAAGTGAGGTTTTAAGAAGGCCAAGTGATGATTTTGTGATTTCACATAGCCATTCAGGTAATGTAATTTCTACCTATGCATCTGATGTATGGGACTTAACACCATACGATGCTTACGGTGGCATTTCGCAATTAAAGTTGATATTTAGTTCTTTGCCACATGCTGCAATTCAAGATGCAAAGTGGTTGGTATTTCTAATTATGCATCATACAAACACAGGGAGAATAGCAGGATTATCTGCGAATACTATTTCTGGATACATGAAATCTGTGCGAGCCATAGCGTTTTTTGCTCACGCTCACGAAGCCGATTTTTTTACTACTCTTACTGATGAAGCTCAATTAATTAACTTAGTTGGTAGTTTGAAGAGCAAAGGTCAGCTATATATGCTGTCTCGTATCGTAAGCCATTTGCATAAAATTGGAAGTAAAAAATCTGGGGTAAGAGTGCTACGTGCAATCGCAATAATTAATATTAAGCGCAAGTTATTGCAATTCAATAATAGCGAGCAGTATTCCGTTATTCCGCCGAGAATATTAAGTGAATTTGTAATAGAGCTAAGTTGTTTCATTGATGATATCCATGAATGCCAAAGGCAACTGAACGGATTCCTAGAGTTAATATTACACAATAAGGCATACGCTAGAAGCAAAAGTGCACAATTTAATCTTGGCTATAATGCCTTTACTTATGAACCTATTTTCTCTGAAGGCGCTCAAGCATTCGGTTTAAATGATTTATTTAACAGGTACGAGATTTATAATTTACCGAATTTATCTTTATTGATTAATCGCACGCTAGATGCTTGTCGGCAGATGTTGCATGTATATAGCGGTATGCGAAGATCGGAGGTGTTGAACCTTAAGCTTGGTTGCTTAAGATCAGAGCTTAACTCTAATAAAACATCCTTCCGAATATACGGCGAAACAAGTAAGCACATAGGCCAAAGAAAAGCCGTATCATGGGTAACCAGTAAAGAGGTAGTGAAGGCTGTTACTGTTGCCGAAATGCTCTCGAAAACGATTGGAGATTATGCTGGGCTAGAGCTAGCAGCTATTCCGCTATTTATATCTACTAGATACCTCGGGTTTAGCGCACCTCACAAAAAAGACAGAAATATGATTTACGTTTCAACACCCCAGTCTAAAAATCAGGAGGTGTTCCAATATTTTGATAAGGAAAAATATAAAATAACTAAGGAGGATTTTCTTGAATTAGAAAAGATAGATCCATTTCGCGCTTGGGGTGCGTCAGAAAAATTTAAAGTTGGAGCAATTTGGCGATTTACGACTCATCAATTCCGACGATCACTAGCATTTTATGTGGCGCAAAGTGCCTTAGTATCATTGCCTTCTTTAAGGCGGCAACTAAAGCATTTAAGTAGAGAAATGACTATGTACTATTGCAAGGCTGCCGTGTCAGAAGAGTCGTTTGGAGATGAGGGTCATATATCAAAAATGGTTAATGCTATAAAACCTGAAGCTGATGCCGCAGCTTACATCAATGAAGTTTTTTTCTCTCAAGAATCTTTATTTGGGGCTCATGGCAAGTTTGTAGAAAACCGCATTAGAAATCAAGAATCCTTAAAGACTTTTACCGAAAGTCGCGGAGCACTTCTGGTTCGATTTAAGAAGGGAGAGTTAGCTTATAAAACAACTCCACTTGGCGCATGCATTTCAGCTGCGCCCTGTGACAAAAAGGCCACAAGAGAAATCGCTGCCTGCATTAGTTGCGACAAAGCAGTGCTGAAACTTTCTAAATTGGATAATGTAATAAAACGTCAAACATTGTTTGTAGAAGATTGTAAAGCTATTGACGCACACAGCGTTGATTTTAGAAGTGAAGCGGCGGAGCTAAAGCTGCTAACGCAATTCAGAGATGTTATTTTGATGAGGATTAAGGAAAAAAATGGATAATTTAGATGATTATTGGTTAGCCCTAGATCGACTTAAAAAGAATAAGCCTTTAATCTTGCCAAAAAATAGTTTAATCAATAAGGATACGGTGGCGCTGGAAGCAGGAAGAAAACGTGGTTCAATTAAGAAATCCAGAAGTAACTTTAATGAGCTTATTTTAGCTATTCAACTGGCAGCAGAGTTGACACCAAATGCGTCGAAAGATCTAAAGTGCCAGCTGGAAAATGTGCGAACACAAAAAGATAACTATCGTGATTTCTATCATCAATCACTAAATCGTGAGCTGATGCTCATAGAGCGGCTTGCGCAACTTGAGAAACTATTAAAAAGATATGTTAATGTAACGCCAATTAAAAGCTAATTGGGCCTTACTTTATGTGGATTCAAAAAGAAATACTTCTAAATCCTCGACCAAGAGGATTTCATCTAATTACTAATGAGATAGAAAATTGTATTCCTGAACTTAAAACTATAAATCTGGGAATATTAAATCTGTTTATTAAGCATACTTCCGCTTCAATTACGATTAATGAAAACGCAGCCCCAGATGTACGTGTTGATTTCGAAAGTTACTTTAATCAGGCAGTGCCAGAAAATGAACCCTACTATCGACACTTGGATGAAGGGTCAGACGATATGCCCGCCCATATTAAAGGCAGCATTTTGGGTTGCAGTCTGAATATTCCTATTAAAAATGGTCATCTTAATTTAGGTACGTGGCAGGGAATTTATCTTTGCGAACACAGAAATCATGGTGGAAGAAGGGAATTTGTGGTGACTATAAATGGAGATTAGGTTCTTTATTCATCGTTTAGCATATGGACAAAAATCTCAAAAACTATCTGTATTAGGTGGGAAGTATATGGACAAAGGTTTAAAGTTAAAACCTAGGTTTTATAAGGCATTACGAAGTCCATTTTGTCTCAATATAATCCGTATAGCGGATATGCCAGCACATGTACGCAGCGCGCTAACCCAAACCAGTTTGTCGATTCCTATCTTAGATAGCAAGCTTGCGCTGGGGCAATGGCAAGGTGTTTTTCTGTTTGAACACAGGCATATGCCAGCAACAAGACGCATTATTTTGCATGCTTTAGGTACTTAAGTTTGTGAAAGGCCGACCACTTAGCTTGCAAGAGCGCGCACTATTTAGCCCTTATTTTGCGCAGATTGTAATCGATGAAGCACGCATTATTGATGGTAAAGTGCCTTTTTGGTTACGGCGCAATATGTGTGCAGTGGTGCTGGGGCACACTATTTATTTTCGCGCAGGTGCATATCAGCCAAATACCAAGCGCGGTGCAGAGTTATTAGGGCACGAGTTAACTCATGTTTCACAGTTTTTACATGGCATGACTTTGTTAAAATATGGTTGGTCCTGCCGCAATGGCTACTATAAAAGTGCCTACGAAATCGAGGCTTATGCAAAAGGTCAGCTAATCGCTGCTAATTTCGCAACAAACTAATCAAATTTAATACATTAAAACAACACAATTCGGCTGGCAGTATGACATTAGTGCGAGTTTTGATATGATTGTGGATGTAGGTTAAATTTAACCTTTTTTTAGAACAACTCAGGGGTATAAGATGAAATTAAATGCAATGTTAGTCGTTCCAGCTTTATTAGGCGCATTATTGTTAACAGCATGTGGTGAAAAAGCTGAAGAAGCAGCAACACCAGCTGAAGCGCCAATGGAAGCAGCACCAGCAGCCGAAGCACCAATGGAAGCAGCACCAGCACCAGCACCAACAACGGCAGGCGGCTATGAGCCAACAGCTGAAGAGCGCGTTCCTGGTATTACAGTTGATCCAGCAGCCGCACCGGCAGAAGCGCCGATGGAAGCAGCACCAGCAGCTGAGTAACTTAGTTTAGTATTGCAACACAACAAAAAAGCGTACTTAATGTACGCTTTTTTGTTAACAGCAGTTTTGCTTATTTTAGTCTGATGTCATGAGCACAAGTTAACACCTTAACATTAACGAATGACACTCCAGCTTAATGGATCGAACGGTTTGCTTGCCCGCCGCAATTCGTAATATAAGCCATTGCTTTCATTCCCGCCGCTGTTGCCAACCGCTGCAATATTATCACCAGCATCTACCTCATCGCCCACTTGTTTCAGCACGGCTTGGTTATTGCCATATAAGCTCATATAGCCGCTACCGTGGTCAACTATAATCAAATTGCCAAAGCCGCGCATCCAGTCAGCAAATACAACACGCCCACTGGCAACCGATTTTACATCAGAGCCTTCATTGGCGCGGATAAATAAGCCTTTCCATGAAACGCCAGTATCGCTGCGGCTAGCACCAAAACGATTAGTCACTTCGCCACGTACAGGTAAATTTAATTTACCTTTTAATGCAGAAAAATTGCTGCCAGCATAGGCGTTTGTTGGTGTTTCTTCGTTTTTTGCAATGGTCTGATTGTTAGATTTTGCAGCTAAATCATCCGATTTTTTTGGGTTTGTTTTGCGGTTAAGTATTTTTTTGGGTGGCTTTTTAGCGACAATTTTAGCCAAGCGTTGCACTAAATTTGACAAGTTTTGCTCATCACGTTTGAGCTTTTTAATCTGATTGCGCTGTGCAGCAATTTGGTTGGAAAGCGATTTAACCACTTTCGATTTTTCTTGTTTTTGGTGAACCAGCTCTTTACGTTCTGCCAACTGTTTTGCTTTTAAATCAGCTACCGCTTTTAAAGTAGCCGCTGTTTGATTATTTAAGGCTTTTACTTTTGCAAGGCTTGCTTGCATATCGTCAATTAATTTTGCATGCGCTTTAGCAATATAAGAATAGTATTGAATATCGCGCGAAATGTGGCTGGGGTTTTGATTTTGCAATAATAGTTTCGTGTAGCTCTGGTTCCCATGCACATATTGCTGCCTGACTAAGCTGCTCAATTGCTTTTGCTGCGCCGTCAGCTTCTCATTTAAGGTAAGCGACTCTTTTTTGAGTGAAATCAGCGCACTTTTATTTTGCTGCTGCTTTTGATTAATCTCAAATAGCTTTTTATTGGCTTGACTAATCGCGGTTTCAGAATCTTTCAGCGCGTCTGCTGCATCTTTGTGCGCCGCTTGGTTGTTATCTAATTCTTTTTTTAGTGCTTGTATTTTCTGTTGCAAGTCACCTAAATCCTCTTTGGCGGCATCTATTTTTTTTGCTGCAAAAGCGTTACCAATCAAGGCGCCATTCAGCAGTATAAATGCAAAAAAGACAATTGAAGTGCGTGATAACTTAACCATTAATTTTAACTAAATTTTTTACTGAGCCTAAAAGTTAAGCAAGCTTTTGCCTGTCATTTCAACCGGTTGAGGCAGACCCATCATCGCTAATAACGTGGGCGCTAAATCTGAAAGCGCACCTGTTTCTGCCATTTTAGCTTTGCGGCCCACATAAATCATGGGCACTAAATTGGTGGTGTGTTGCGTGTGCGCCTGGTTATTCATGCCGTCAAACATCATCTCGGCGTTGCCGTGGTCAGCCGTAATAATCACTTCTGCGCCATTTTTTTTGGCAGCTTCTACTACGCGCGCAACGCAGGTATCTAGGGTTTCTACAGCCTTAATTGCGGCGGCTAAATTGCCCGTGTGACCAACCATATCACCATTGGCATAATTGCAAATAATCGCGCTGTATTGCTGGCTATCAATTGCGGCGACTAGCTTATCCGTTAATTCTGGCGCGCTCATTTCTGGCTGTAAATCATAAGTGGCGACTTTGGGTGAAGGCACTAGAATGCGGTCTTCACCCGAAAATACTGCTTCATCCCCACCATTAAAAAAGAAGGTCACATGCGGGTATTTTTCGGTTTCGGCAATGCGCAATTGTTTTAAACCTAAGCTTGATACATATTCGCCAAACGTATTCGGTACAGACGTGGCCGCAAAAATCGGCGTGGCTTTTTTCTGATTTTGGTCGTATTGCGTTAAGGTGAAATAGCCAGAAAGTTTTGGTACACGGCTGCGTGCAAAGCCAGCAAAATCATCATTCAATAGCGCGTCGGTTAATTGGCGCGCACGGTCGCTTCTAAAATTCATATAAACCACGCAGTCACCATCTTCTAGGCGAATCGCTGGCTCATTAAGTTGGCGAATAGCGGTGCATTTTACAAATTCATCTTGCTCACCTCTAGCATAAGCGTTATGCAAAGCCTCACTGGCTGTCGCTTCGGTAAATTCACCAATACCATCTACAATCATGTTGTATGCAGGCGTCACGCGCTCCCAGCGTTTATCTCTATCCATGCTATAAAAGCGACCAGAAACAGACACAATTTTGCCCACACCTAACGTTTGTATTTTGTCTTCCAGCATTGCGATGTAAGGCACAGCGCTAATCGGCGGCGTATCGCGACCATCTAAAAACGCATGTACATAAATCTTTTGCAGGCCTTGTTGCGCAGCCATTTCTATCATGGTTAAAATGTGATTAATGTGGCTATGCACGCCGCCATCCGACAATAAACCAAAAATATGTAGCGCTTTGTTGTTATTTTTCAGCTCTTTTAAAGCGTTAACTAAATCGGCATGTTTAAAAAAATCGCCACTACTAATGCTATTGTTAATGCGCTCAAAGTCTTGAAACACAATGCGACCCGCGCCAATATTCAAGTGCCCCACTTCAGAGTTACCCATTTGCCCGTCTGGCAAGCCCACATAATGTTCAGAAGCATTAATCAGCATATGCGGCACTGTGCGTTTTAATGCATCCAGATTGGGCGTGCTGGCTTGTGCAATTGCGTTGTTGGTTGCCTCTTCGCGATGGCCAAAGCCATCTAAAATCAACAATATGGCGGGCGTAACAGTTGGGGTGCTTAACATGTGAACATCTTCCAAATCTACTCTACGTTATTCATTATATAAGTTATCCATTATAATAGTTGGCTGTTCAAAGCGCATCTAAATGCAGATTTAAATCATTCAGGTAATGATGATGCGAAAAACGTAATTTTTTGGAAAAATATGACCGAACCAACCCTTTATGAATTTGTAAAAGAAAACGCATTGCTGATTGGCTTGGCTTTTGGCTCTGGCGTGGCCTTGTTATGGCCAATGTTCAATCGTGGCGCAAGTGGAGTCAATAACGTAACAGCGACAGAAGCTGTGTTGATGCTAAATCGCGGCAAACCGTTGATTTTAGATGTGCGCGATGCGGCTGAATTTGCCAGCGGCCATATTCAGGGCGCCAAGCATATTCCGGTGGCAGAGCTTGCAAACCGCTTAAAAGAAATTGAAAAATTTAAAGATAAGCCAGTGTTAGTGCACTGCCAACGTGGGATGCGTTCTAAAACCGCATGCACTATTTTAAAAGCGCAGCAATTTAGCCAGTTAAACAATCTGCAAGGCGGTTTAAATGCTTGGGCAGAAGCAAAACTGCCATTAATTAAAAGCTAGGCTGATACAAAAATGAATACAATAAACACGCCTAATGTGTTGATGTATGCGACGGCGACTTGCCCTTATTGCATCAATGCAGAGCGGCTTTTGATCTCAAAGGGCGTTGTCATCAACAAAATTCGGGTGGATTTACAACCAGAGTTAAGAGCCGAAATGACGCAAAAAACGGGTCGTCGCACCGTGCCGCAAATTTACATCAATAACAAACACGTTGGCGGCTATGATGATTTGCGCGCTTTAGATGTAGCAGGCAAATTGGACACCTTGCTGAACATTTAGATTTAAAACTTAACCAATTTTTAAGGTTAAATTTTGAGTCATTACAATGCTTGTCACATGAATGTAATGAATAAAAATGAATTAAAAGCTAAAATGCTTTTTTAAGACAGAAATTTTTTGATAATCAATTTTTAACCATTCAACTATTTTTAATAATTAAATAGGAATAACCGTTTTAGGGAAACAATATGGCAACAGCAGATAACACAACAAATGAAGCAGCAACGCAGCAAGATGCGCAACCAGGTTTTTCAATTGAAAAGCTTTATGTAAAAGATGCTTCATTAGAGATTCCTAATGCACCGCAGATTTTTACGGACCGCACACAACCACAGGTGAATATCGAGCTTGGTAATGCAGCACAAAAATTAGACGAAGGCATTTTTGAGTCAGCTATTAAAGTCACTGTGACTGCGAAAATCGGCGACAAAGTGGCCTTTTTGGTGGAGGTGACACAAGCCGGTATTTTTGCAATACGCAATATTCCAGAAGAAAATATTGAAATGATTTTGGGTGTAACTTGCCCTAATATACTGTTCCCTTATGCGCGTGAAGTGGTGTCTGATTTAGTTACCCGCGCTGGTTTTGCGCCAGTTTTATTAAATCCAATCAACTTTGAAGCATTGTTTATGCAACAAAAACAACAAGCTGAAAATGCAGCAAAAGCCAACTAATTTTAAACGCTGGCTAATGCTAGGCCCAATGCTGGTGGGCCTAGCATTTTCTTTTTCGGCTACTGCGTTAGAATTTCGTTCTATTGTGCCTGCAAAAGCCATTTTGTATGACGCGCCATCCGCTGAAGCCAGCAAGCTCTATATTCTTGGCCAGGGCTACCCCGTCGAAGTAATTGTGAATTTAGGCGAATGGATTAAAATTCGCGATGCAGTAGGCAGCTTAAGCTGGGTAGAAGGCAAACAATTAAGCAATAAGCGCACAGTGTTGGTGATAGCCAAAACCGATATTAAATCAGCAGAAGATGCTGCCTCAAGCTTGGTTGCAACAGTCGAAAAAGATGTGGTGCTAGAACTATTGCCCACAAATACTAAAACAGGCTGGGTAAAAGTTAAACACAGAGATGGCGCAACTGGCTTTGTGCCAAGTAGTGTGCTGTGGGGTTTAAATTGAGGCTTGGCTTGTATATAAGTGGTTTGAATTAAATGGCTAAAATTGCCGTTTTGGGGGCAGGTGCTTGGGGCACAGCACTTGCCATTCAAATTAGCCATCAACACCAAGTATCTTTATGGGCACGCAACAGTGGCCATGTTTCTGGTATGCGCAAAGCGCGCGCTAACCCGCTGTATTTGGGTGACTTTAAATTCAACGATAATTTACAAGTTGAAGAGGATTTAAGTGTTGCCATTGATGGTGCTGACCTTATTTTATCAGTCGTGCCCACTGCTGGTTTTAGGGCGATACTAAAAGACATTAAAGCCTTAAAGTCTAACCAGCCGATTATTTGGGCGCATAAAGGCCTGGAGCCGCAATCTGCAAAATTACCGCATGAAGTAGCAATTGAAGAGTTAAGCGATGGCCAAAAATGGGGCGCATTATCTGGGCCTAGTTTCGCCGCAGAATTAGTGCGCGGCCTACCAACAGCCGTTACCTTAGCGGCTAATGATGCCGATTTTGCCATTACAGCTGCCAATTTAATTCATGGTAGCAATCTGCGTGTGTATAACAGTAACGATGTGGTTGGTGTGTCAGTCGGTGGCGCAGTCAAAAACGTGATGGCGATTGCCGCAGGCATTAGCGATGGAATGGGTTTTGGCAATAATGCCCGCGCCGCTATGATTACGCGTGGCTTGGCCGAAATCACCCGTTTTGGCGTGGCATTAGGCGCAAAAACTGAAACCTTTATGGGGCTAGCAGGCGCGGGTGATTTGATTTTAACCTGTACAGGTCAATATTCCAGAAATCGCGAAGTGGGTTTGCAATTGGCGAGTGGCAAATCGCTGGAAGATATTCTACAAGGCTTAGGCCATGTGGCCGAAGGCGTCAACACCGCGCGAGAAGTCATGCGGCTGGCGGATAATATGGGCATTGATATGCCAATCACTTTTGAAGTGAATCAAGCGTTAACTCACGGCAAATCCGCGCGCGATGCGGTGATGGATTTGTTAGGACGCGGCCAAAAAGCCGAGGGGTTTTAAAAAACTGCATCTTCGTCGCCATACGGCTTTGCGCGAAATAAAATAACGGCTTACAAAACTTATATTTATTTGGTATATGCCGCTCTGGTATTTTATTTCACGCGCCTTGTCTGGCTTAGAAGCTGCAATTTTATATCAGCAACTTTGTAACATATCCGTCATTCCATGCTTAACAAGGAATTCAGTAACCTTAAACCCCACCCTCAAACCCAATTTGCCGCCAAGCTTCATACAGCAAAATAGCAGCACTATTGGATAAATTCAAACTTCTGCTATCTGGCAACATGGGCAAGCGCAACCGATGTTCAGGCGAAAATTCATCCCTAATTTCTTGCGGCAAGCCGCGCGTTTCTGGCCCAAACACAAAGACATCACCCGCTTTAAATTCTACTTTCGCATAGTTCTGGCTACCTTTAGTAGTAATGGCAAATAAGCGTTTGCCTGCCATCGCTTGTTTAAAATCAGTCCAATTTTGATGTACTTTTAAATGGGCGTATTCGTGATAATCCAAACCTGCACGTTTTAATTGTTTATCTTCTAGTTTAAAACCCAGCGGCTCAATCAAGTGTAAATCAGCGCCAGTATTGGCACATAGGCGAATAATATTGCCTGTGTTGGGAGGGATTTCGGGTTCAAATAACACAATATGAAACATGAGGACTTTCTAGATAGGCAGAATTTTTAGGGTGAAATGGGCGTTAAGTCTAGAGGCTGAAGACATGGAGTGCGCCTGCACCTGTAATTCCATTAATCGTATATTCACAAACTCCATAGGAAATATAATCTTCTTCAATATGGTTTGGATAGCTTCCGGGTGTGCAGGCAACTTTTACAGGTTCGCCCCACCAGTCATTGCTGCCATATAGCCCTCTTGAATAAGTACTACCTATGCCAGTCATTACACCAACGTATTGCTTCCCTTTGTGGCTGTAGCTAAATGGATTGCCAACAATTGGTGAGCCAGTCTGAAATTTCCAAAGTTCTTTACCAGTTTCAGCATTTATAGCTTTAAACCAACGGTCACCAGCGTTATAAAAAACCAAATTACCAGATGTGGCTAATATCCCACTAGTTACAAGGTACTTTTCTTTGTTGTACCACTTAACATTATTAGTAAAGGGATTTATAGCAACCAACCAACCCCATTGTTGTGTATAAGTTCGTGGTTCGTTGTAGGCAAATTCAGGGAAGGTTTGATAAATAAATTTTGTGGCCCCGACCCAAGGCTGACCAGCCTTATATCTTGATTCCACTGGCTCGAAAGTCATGCAGGTATTAAACAGAGGGGTGTAAATGAGTTTCGTTTTAGGTGAATATGCCGCAGGATTCATTCCCTTCGCACCTAGCTGACTCGGGCAAATTCCTTTCGCATTGACATCCTGATGCACGCTATACCTCGCATCCTTAGCCGGCACGCCCGTCTTTAAATCTACACTCGTCGCCCAATTCACAAACGCGTGCACTTTCTCAGCGGCAATTAAAGTGCCGTTATCTGCCTGCCAAGTATAAATAAAGCCATTTTTATTCACTTGTGTGGCGTAGGTTTGGTTTTTACCTTTTTTATCTTTATGCTGAAATAAAATCATTTCATTGGTCGCGTCATAATCCCATTCATCATGCGGGGTGGTTTGCATCGCCCATTTGGCCATGCCTGTATCGACATCTCTGGCAAATACGCTGCTGGCCCATTTATTATCACCTGGCCGCACATCGGGGTTCCACACACCGGGGTTGCCCGTGCCGTAATAAACCAAATTAGTTTTTGGGTCAAAGCCAAAATAGCCTGTTACCGCGCCACCGCCATGTTGCCAGCCGTCTTTTTCTTTTTGCGGTTTTAGCCATGTTTTAACACCAAGCTCTGGCTCGTTTATTTTAATTTTATCCAAGGCTAGCGGTTTGAATGAACCGCCTTTTACATTGCCGCCATTCACATCTTCATAAACACTTAATGCGTTGTATTGTGGATTGTCTTGGTTAAAATCTGCGCCTATTAATACTTCAGCATCAGGGCCAGTGGAATATGCTTTCCAAGCCAGCGCGCCATCTTTAAGGTAATGCGCTGCCATAAAACAACGCACGCCAAACTCGCCGCCCGCACAGCCTGTTAGTACTTTGTCTTTCACTACCATTGGCGCATTAGTATTGGTGGCGCCTGTTTTTGGGTCGGTTACCTGCGTTTGCCATTCCATATTGCCTGTTTTGGCGTTAAGCGCGACCAATGTTCCATTATTCTGTTGCAAATAAATCTTGCTATCACCAAACGCTAAACCACGGTTGACGTTATCGCAACACATCACCGCTTGGACGCTGGGGTCTTGCTTAGGAAAGTAACTCCATATGATTTTTTGGTCGTTGTTTAAATTCAACGCGTAAATGTTATTAGGAAAGGCGGTATGCACATACATGATGCCATCAATCACCAATGGCGCACCTTCGTTCCCACGGTTGACGCCTGTGGAAAATGTCCAAGCGAGTTTGAGATTTTTAACATTTTTGGTGTTGATTTGGCTGAGTTGGCTATAGCCTTGATTGTTGTATCGCCCGCGTGCATGCGCCCAATTATTGGGGTTTGCCATGGCTTTGTCTAAATCTGGTGCGGCTTGCAGTTGCGAAGAAATAAGTAATGCCGAAATTAAGTAGATATTGTTTTTATGCATTTTCTTTGCTCCGTTATTAATTATTAGTGGGGAAGCGTCCTTGCAATTACCCAACATTCTACATGCGTTGCGCCTGCTTGTTTTAAGGTTTTAGCTAGCTCATTTAGACTGGCGCCTGTAGTCATCACGTCATCCACAACCGCGATGCGTTTGCCACTTAAGATAGTATTAACCTTAAATGCGCCTTTGATGTTTTTAACGCGGTCTTTCAATGGCAGGCTGGCTTGTGGCGGTGTGAGTGTTTGACGAATCACACTTTTATAATCTAATTTTCGTGCGTTTTTGAGCGTTAAGTTTTGATTTAAAACTCTGGCTATTTCCAGCGCTTGGTTAAACCCGCGCTCTTTTAAACGTTTAGGATGCATCGGCATGGGGATGATTAAATCGATAGGATTGGCAGCGTTTGCAACATCAATCTTTTCGCTCATCAGCTGCCCAAAGGTTTGGCTCAAGCTCAATGTGTCGCCATATTTGTAACGCTGTATCATGGCGTCAACTGGATATTCATACAGGAATACAGCATGCGTGACATCAAAATCAGGTGGCGAGCTGATGCAATTGCCGCAAATTTGACCACCAGAATTTAAACCGCATTGCGGGCAACTGCTGTCGGGTAGCCAAGGTAAATCGTTTAAACAGGCTTCGCATAAACCATGATTTTTAGCTAGGCTTGCGGTGCATAAAAAGCAGTTTGAGCCTAAAAATTTGGCAGAAATAAGCTTTAAGTTTGACAGATGGCTATTTTTTAACCAGTTGTTTATCATTTGCCTCATATTGTCTTTACAGCTTATAATTTGGCTTATATAACGATTCACTATTCTAATAAAAATAGCCTGCTTAAACCAAGCGCTCGTTTAAAAACTTGCTTAAATCTCAGGTTAAATTTTCGGCAATATCAAAGGGATGCATCATGCTTGAAACGATTAAACATCAAACCCAGCAACAAACGACCGAATCGGTTATCAATACTGACGCATTGAAGCGTAACGCTTGCCAAAGTGATGCTGATATGAATACCGTCAATCGCTGGAGCGTTGATGAAATTGTGGCTTTGTTTGAGTTGCCGTTTAGCGATTTGATGCATCAAGCGCAAACCATTCATCGCGAAAATTTCGACCCAAATGCGGTGCAAGTGAGTACGCTTTTATCCATTAAAACAGGCGGTTGCAGTGAGGATTGCGGTTATTGCCCGCAAGCCGCGCGTTACCATACCGAAGTGGAAAACGAGCCATTGATGAAGTTGGATGAGGTGCTAGCGGCGGCGCAAGAAGCCAAAGACAATGGTGCCAGTCGTTTTTGCATGGGTGCTGCATGGCGCGGCCCAAAACAGCGCGATTTAGAGCCCGTATTAAAAATGATTCAAGAAGTGAAAGCGATGGGTTTAGAAACTTGCGCCACTTTGGGCATGTTAAAAGAAGGTCAGGCTGAGCAGTTAAAAGAAGCGGGTTTAGATTATTACAATCATAATTTGGATACCGCCCCAGAATTTTATGGTGACGTGATTACCACGCGCACTTATCAAGATAGATTAGATACTCTAGGCCGTGTCAGGAATGCGGATATTCATGTGTGTAGCGGCGGCATTATTGGTATGGGCGAATCGCGCAATCAGCGCGCGGGTTTATTGGCGCAATTGGCCAATATGGAACAGCCGCCTGAAAGTGTGCCGATTAATTTGTTGACGCAAGTTGAAGGCACGCCATTACATGGCACAGATGAATTAGACCCTATTGAATTTGTGCGCACGATTGCCGCAGCACGCATCACCATGCCACATAGCTTTGTGCGCTTATCCGCTGGCCGCCAAAGTATGCATGAAGGGATTCAAGCCCTGTGTTTTTTAGCAGGTGCAAATAGCATTTTCTATGGTGAAAAATTACTCACCACTGGCAACCCAGAAGCGGCAACGGATAAAAAATTATTTACCAAGCTTGGCATTAATAAAGTTTAGGCTAACAAAATTTAAAATGCCAAAAAATTCACCCCAAAAATTTCGTTAAGTCATTCATGCTAGCCCCATTAAACCAACAGTTAAGCTTGTTTTCTGGCTTACAAAAAGAGCTAGTTCAGCGCAAAGCGGATGGCTTGTTGCGTCAGCGAAGGCTACTTGATTCACCCCAAGCCGAGCATATTATTGCCAACGACAAGCAATATTTATCGTTTTGTAGTAATGATTATTTGGGTTTGGCGAATCGTCCAGAGTTAATTGTTGCTATGCAGAAAGCAGCAGGTGATTCGGGCGTGGGTAGTGGCGCTTCTAATTTGATTACTGGCCATCATCGATACCACGATGCACTTGAAAAGCAATTAGCAAAATTTGTCGAAATGCCAGCTGCGCTATTATTTTCGACAGGTTATATGGCGAATATTGGCGTCATCGGCGCGTTAATGGGTCGCCATGACGCGATTTTTGCGGATAAGTTGAATCACGCTTGCTTGAATGAAGGCGCTTATTTATCGCGCGCCACGTTTCATCGCTTTGCGCATAATGATGTGATTGCGCTGGAAAAATTGCTTAAAGAAAGCACCGCGCAACATAAGTTAATTGCGGCTGATGCGGTGTTTAGTATGGATGGCGATATTGCGCCTCTGGCTGAGTATTTGGCTTTGTGCGAAAAATATGATGCGTATCTTTATATTGATGATGCGCATGGTTTTGGCGTTTTAGGCAAAAACGGTAAAGGCAGTTTGAGTCATCTAAACTTGAAGTCGCCACGTATTATTATGATGGCGACGTTGGGAAAAGCGGCAGGGGTTGCCGGTGCGTTTGTGGCTGGCGAACAGGTTGTAATTGATTATTTGATTCAAAAAGCCAATAGCTATGTGTATTCAACGCCAGCACCGCCATCGCTTTCGGCGACATTATCAGCAGCGGTTAAGTTAATCGAAAATGGGGACGATTTGCGTGCGCATTTGCGCTTATTGATTACCACATTTAAGGAAAACTTAACCCTCAAAAAGTGGCAAATTTTGCCATCGGATACTGCGGTTCAACCCTTGGTTATTGGTAGCAATCAAGCCGCTTTGCAATTAAGCGAGCATTTGCAAGCGCAAGGAATTTTAGTGCCTGCGATTCGTCCGCCGACTGTGCCTATAAACACCGCGCGCCTGCGTATTTCATTATCGGCCGCGCATTCGGTTGAAGATGTCATCCGCTTGGCAAATGCGATTAACGAAGCAGAAAAAATGATGGTTGCAAATAGTGTAATAGCCAGCTTGGAAACCGTATGAGCGCACATGTTGAAATAATCGGGCAAGGCCAGCCATTAGTTTTATTGCATGGCTGGGGCATGCACAGTGGCGTGTGGCAACCGCTGATTAAAAAATTATCGGCGCAATATATGTTGTATCTGGTGGATTTGCCAGGCATGGGCAATAGTCGCCCGATTGAGCCGTATCATTTGCATGCGCTGGCTGATGAAGTCGCGCAAGTGATTCCTGGCGTTTCTGATGTTTTGGGCTGGTCATTAGGCGGCTTGGTCGCGCAACGGATTGCGCTAAATCAGCCTGACCGCATTAGACGCTTGGTTTTGGTTGGCTCAACGCCGTGCTTTGTGAACAAAGCGGGTTGGGATGCAGGCATTAACCCTGCCAATTTTGAATCGTTTGCGCAAGCGGTTAACAGCGACTACAAGGCCACCATATTGCAGTTTTTAACCTTACAATGCATGAAAGCGGATGATGCGCGCAGCACGCTGAAGCAATTGCGCGCGAGCTTTGAAACACGCCCAACGCCCACACAAACTACACTGCAACGCGCCTTGCAAATTTTGCTAGATGCCGATTTGCGCGATGAAGTTGCCAATATCCGCAAGCCTACCTTGCTGATTCATGGCGATCGCGACACGTTAGCGCCCGTGCAGGCGGCGCATTGGATGATGCAACAACTGCCGCAGGGATTTTTGCGCGTTATGTCTGGCAGCGCGCATGCGCCGTTTCTTTCCCATTCAGAGCAATTTATTGCCGCGCTTAATCAGTTTTTAGAGCCTTAATGTCAGATTCACCCCAGATGTCAGATTCAAACGTGCAAGACCCCAATTTTAAAGACGACTACTTTATGGATAAGGCACGCGTACGCGCGTCATTTGACCGCGCTGCACAGACTTATGACGCGGCGGCTATCTTGCAAAAATTGGTTCGCACAGAAATGTTAAGCCGCTTGGATTTAGTCAAAATCAAGCCACAAGTAATACTGGATGCTGGATGTGGCACAGGTCATGGTAGTTTTGCACTGCAGAAAAAGTTTAGTCACGCGCAAGTGGTTTCACTCGATATCGCGCTTGGTATGTTGCAAAAAACCCATCAACAACAGCCCATACTTAACCGATTTTTCGGGCAAAAAAAATTAATCTGCGCTGATATTGAACAGTTGCCAATAGCAAGTAGCAGTTTGGGCATGGTGTGGTCTAACCTTGCTGTGCAATGGTGTAACGATTTGGATGGCGCGTTTGGCGAAATTGCCCGTGTGTTGCAACCCAATGGTTTGTTGATGTTTAGCACGTTTGGGCCAGACACCTTAAAAGAGTTGCGCGCAGCGAGTAGTAATGGCAATACGCATGTGAGCCGCTTTATTGATATGCATGATATTGGCGATGCGCTAACTCGCGCTGGTTTTAGTGCGCCAGTGCTGGATGTTGAGCGATATACGCTGACTTATGATGATGTCAAAAGCGTGATGAAAGATTTAAAAGCGATTGGCGCACACAATGCCACTGCAGGCCGTGCTCGTGGCTTGCAAGGGCGAGAATTTCTGCAAAACTTAACACAAAATTATGAGCAATTTAGAGTGGATGGCAAGCTACCAGCCACCTTTGAAGTGGTGTATGGACACGCATGGAAAGCAGAATCAAAGCCTGATTTAGGCATCGGCGTTTCGCCAATAACATTTAAAACCTATAAATAAATTCTACCGAAATGAAACAAGCTTTTTTTATCACTGGCACTGACACTGGCGTGGGCAAAACCTTTATAGCCTGCAAGCTTATTCAGCAATATGTGGCGCAAGGCTATAAAGTGGTTGGCATGAAACCAGTGGCAGCGGGTTGCGAGCTGGTTGATGGCGAATGGGTAAATGATGATGTGCTGAAATTAGAAGCAGCAAGTAACGTCAAAGCACCGCGTGCGCTGACTAACCCTTACAGTTTTACAGAACCCATTGCGCCGCATATCGCCGCCGAGTTAACAGGCAAAACCATTGAAATTTCTGTGATTAAGGACGCATTTGATGCGCTATCTCAATTGGCAGATATTGTAATTGTGGAAGGCGCAGGTGGTTTTTTGGTACCACTCAACGAAACAGAAACCATAGCCGATTTGGTAAAGACTTTAAATGCACCTATAATACTAGTTGTGGGCATAAAGCTTGGCTGTATTAACCATACTTTGCTTACAATAGAAGCTATTAACACACGAAATTGTCACATTGATGGCTGGGTTGCTAACCCAATTGATCCAGATATGTGTTTTTACGATGACAATATTGCAGAAATTGCAAAAAAGGTACAATCAATTAAGCACATAGACATATCAAAGTACTCAGCTTAAGGTAGCTTTAATCAATAAAATCAAAATGTTAAGTTAAAGTCTAAGAGCTAACTTAACAGCATATTTTTTATGTTAGCCCATATGGGCTATTGATAGAAGCAGTTGACCCCTTTATTATCAGGGCTGTAGATTTATTTAGTTGTTCAACGATTTAGTTTTAATCTTAATAGGGGATATACAATGAAAAAGATTTTATTAGCATTAGGTTTCACGATGCTTGCAACTTCTGCACAGGCAAGTCCAGTCACAATCACAACCGCTTCAGGTCAGTTCACCAGTTCAGTAGCAGGTGCTACAACAATTGATTTTGAAAGTAATCCAGCAAGCGTTGCAGGTGTTACATCAGTTACTGGTGGTGAAATCTATGCACCACCAACTCAATCAGGTATTTCAGCTGTTCCTGTAGGTTCAACAGGTAAATACTTTTCAGTTGGCATTACTCCAGTTGCGCAACAAGGCCCTGGTGTGATTGTTTTAGATACTTTGGCCTCTTACTACGGTTTTCTATGGGGTTCTGTAGATACGTACAACAGTGTTTCACTGTTCAATGGTGAAACTCACGTATTTAGTTTTACTGGATTTGATTATCCGCCTAGCTCTGGTAACCAAGCACAATCTATCTATCTAAATATTTTTGCAAATGGTCCTGACGGCTACTTTGATAGAATTGAGTTTGCATCATCATCAAATGCGTTTGAAACAGATAACCATGCGTTTGTTTCATCTGTTCCAGTGCCAGCTGCATTACCATTGCTAGCAACTGCTTTCGGTGCTTTCGGTATTGCACGTCGTCGCAATAAAGCGAAAGCTGTTTAATTGTAAGATTTAATTCAGTTTCATTAAACACGTTAAAAAAGCCTCCTATTGGAGGCTTTTTTATTTGGTCAGCATGCATACTTAACCATATAAATGATGCAAATTTATATAATCAATTACCCTATCTGGCATCAAATAAACGGGTGCTCGTTTTTGATGAAAAGCCGAACGAATTGCGGTAGATGATATATCCAGTGCTGTAATCGCGTGCATATGAATATAGCCGGCTGCTTGCTGAGATAAATCTTCCGTATGCTCAGTGTAGTGCGCATGTAACAGTGATTCTAGCGCGGTATGTAACGCCTGTTTTGGCAGGTCATTTGGTCTTTGTACTAAGATGATGTGGCAAAAATTGAGCAACTCTTGCCAGCGATGCCAAGTATTAAGTTTAGTAAAAGCATCGCTTCCCATTATCCAGCATAGGGCCACATCATCGCCAAGCTCCCTACGCAGCGACATTAAAGTGTCAATGGTGTAAGAAGCGCCATTGCGGCTTAACTCGCGCGAATCTAGTGAGAATAAAGGGTTATGTTCAATTGCCAATTGCACCATTTGGGCGCGATGATCGGCAGAAACGGTTGGGGCAGCTTTATGCGGCGGGTTAGCAGAGGGAATAAAACGTACTTCATTTAAACTCAGCGCTTCGGCAAGTTCCAGCGCCATGCGTAAATGGCCATAATGGATGGGATTAAATGTCCCACCCAAAAGACCTATGCACTTCATAAATGAAGTTAGCTACGCACTTGGCCGTCACCAAGTACGATATATTTAAGTGAAGTTAAGCCATCTAAACCAACTGGCCCTCGCGCATGTAGTTTGTCGGTCGAGATACCAATTTCTGCACCTAAGCCATACTCAAAACCATCTGCAAAACGGGTAGAGGCATTCACCATCACGCTTGCCGAGTCTACTTCACGCAAAAAGCGTCTGGCTTTGGTGTAGTTTTCAGTCACAATCGCTTCTGTATGCTGGCTAGAATGTTGGTTGATATGCGTAATCGCCTCATCCAAACCACTCACAACTTTGCAAGAAATAATTGCTGCCAAGTATTCTGTGTAGAAATCTTCATCCGTGGCGGGTTTGGCATTGGCTATTAAAGCTAATGTTTCTGCACAGCCGCGAATCTCAATGCCTTTTTCAGTCAGCATGGTTGCTAGTTTTGGTAGCATTTCCTTTGCCACTGAACGCGCAATTAACAAAGACTCAGCTGTATTACAAGTACCTAAACGTTGCGTCTTGCTGTTTTCTAAAATGGGTAATGCTTTGGTGATATCAGCTTCATCGTCAATATACACATGGCAGTTGCCATCTAAATGCTTAATCACAGGTATGCGCGCATCATTAGATATGCGCTCAATCAAGCCTTTGCCACCACGTGGCACAATCACATCCACATATTGCTTCATGGTAATTAATTCGCCCACTGCAGCGCGGTCTGTGGTTTCAATCACTTGCACCGCAGACGTCGGCAGGCCCACTTTTTCTAAGCCCTCATGCACCAATTTTGCCAGAGCTTGATTACAATGAATCGCTTCACTTCCGCCACGCAAAATACAGGCATTGCCTGACTTAATACATAGCCCAGCTGCGTCTACCGTTACGTTTGGGCGCGCTTCATAAATAATGCCGATGACGCCTAATGGCACACGCATTTGGCCAATTTGAATACCACTCGGGCGGTATTTAAAGTTACTCATTTCGCCGATTGGGTCGGCTAGATTTGCGATTTGCTGCAAGCCTTCCGCCATGGTGAGAATCGATTTTTCAGAAAGCGTTAATCTATCTAGCATTGCATCATCTAAACCATTGGCGCGTGCTGCAGCTAAATCTTGCTGGTTAGCTGCAATCAGTGCAGATTTTTCACGCAGAATAGCGCTTGCAATATGTAAAAGTGCTTGGTTTTTAGTGCTGGTATCGGCTGCTGCCATTTGGCGCGATGCGGCGCGCGCATTAATGCCAACCGTTTGCATGTAATTTTTAATGTCCATAACGCTTATTATACGGTTTTGGCATGCACTTCACTAGCTGGCTGATTTTATTGTATTAAAGTGGGATTAGCGCCCACATACTTTAGCAAGGCCAAAACATAGCCTAGAAAGCTCAAGCCAAGCATCGCCTTGCATCATACCTTTGGCCGTTTTATCAATATCACACAATTTTTGCAGCGCTGCTTCCAGTTGGCGCAGGCTTAAGCGGCTTAACGCTCGCTTTACCAGCGCTTGCCTGTCGCCGTAGATGCGTGCATTCGTCATGGCAGACATGATATTTTCATTGCGTGCTTCTGCCTGCTTAATACGTAACAAAGGCCGTAAAACCCACATGAGTGGATTCATGACAGCAACCGCGTTTTCACCTTCATCTTGCAAGCCTTGCAAAATAGCGGTTACGCGTGTGGTGTCGCCCGCTAATACCGCGTCACCCAGTTGAAAAGCATCAAAACGAGATACGTTTAATACCGCTTCTCGTATTGCTTCATGGCTGATTTCACCAGCGGGATATAACAATGCAAGTTTTTGAATTTCCTGATGCGCCGCTAGTAAGTTGCCTTCTATTTGATGTGCAATAAAGGCAAGCGAGATGGCATCGGTTGTTTGATTCTGTAATGCTAATCTGGACGCAAGCCATTGTGGCAATTGAGCGGGCGATATTTCTTTTAAGTCAATCACAACAGCTGATTTTTGCAAGGCGCTAAACCATGCACTGTTTTTAGCATCGCGCTCAAGTGTTGGCAACACAATAATAGTGGTGGTATCGGTTATTAAGTTTGCAGAGAGTTCAATTAATGCCTTAGCGCCATCAACCCCTGGTTTGCCACTAGGAATCACAATTTCTAAGATACGTAAGCTAGAAAATAGCGATAGTGCCTGCGCAAACTGCGTAATTTGTTGCCAATTAAAATTGCGCTCTACTATGAAACTATTGCGCTCATCTGCGCCTGCCTTACGTGCCGCATGGCGTATATGGTCTAAGCACTCACTTTGGGCAAGTGGCTCATCGCCCACCAACACGTATAAACCCTCTAATGTTTTAGTTAAATGCTGTTTTAACTGATTCGAATCCAACTGCATTTTTAAGTGACGGCTATTTTTTAAGAGTCGATAATTGACGTATTAAATTACTTAATACGTCAGTTTGCATGTTTTCATTTAACTGCTTTTCTTCACCTTGTTTGGCTAATAAATTGGCATCGCTGTACGAAAAATCACGCCTTGCTTCGATAGTTTTTACGGGGCTCCAAAGTGCGGCATCTGCATATCTAGTGCGATAATGAATACGATAAAACAGCTCAAACTCGTTGACCAAACCTCTTCCACTTAAAGAAAGAATACGTTTTTCGCTTTCTTCACCCATTAACTCAAGTAAAACATCCGCATTTTCGGCAGTATCTAATACTTTAATACCGTTAGTTTTAAGTGATTTAACCAAGTTTTTTGAGATGGTTAATGTGCTGCCTTGAATGTTTATACTCTCAAAAGCAATGCTGGCCGCGCCACGTAACTGAAAGCCACAGCTGGTTATTGCAGCCAACAAGCCTGCGTAAAATAGCGCTTTCAGTCCAGCATTTATATTTAATCGATTCAAGTTTTATCCAATCACTATATTGACCAATTTATTTGGCACAACAATGATTTTACGCACAGTTTGACCATCCATCAAAAATTTTGTAATACATGGTTGCGCGATGGCTAATTGCTCAATGCTTTCTTTTGGCATTTGTTTAGGCACAACCATGCTGCCGCGCAATTTGCCGTTTACTTGCAACACTAATTCCACTTCGTCTTGCACCATCGCCGCTTTATCGGCAATTGGCCAACTTGCATCCAAAATATGGCTGTTTGGATTCAGTTCGGTCCACAACGCTTGGCATATATGCGGCACAATTGGCGACAATAAAAGCGCCACATTTTGTAACACTTCTTGGCGAACGCTGCGACTTAACACATCCGTTGCCTCAATTTTTGCTAGGGCATTCATCAATTCCATCACAGACGAAATTGCGGTATTAAAGCTATGACGGCGGCCATAGTCATCGGCTACTTTTTCAATGGTTGAATGCAATTGCAGACGAATGGCTTTCAGTTCTGCCGTCAAATCGCCAGCTGTGTAAGCGGCAATTTCGCCTAAATTCACATGGTCATACACCGCTTTCCAAAGCCTGCGTAAAAAGCGATTCGCCCCTTCAACGCCACTATCTGCCCATTCTAAAGATTGCTCTGGTGGCGCGGCAAACATCATAAATAAACGCGCCGTATCCGCGCCATAGGTGTCAATCAACGCTTGCGGATCAACCGTATTGCCTTTCGATTTGCTCATTTTAGTGCCATCTTTTAGCACCATGCCTTGCGTGAGCAAATTGGTAAATGGCTCATCATTTTTAATCAAGCCAACATCACGCATCAATTTGTTAAAGAAACGTGCGTACAAAAGATGCAAAATCGCATGCTCAATACCGCCTACATATTGGTCAACGGGTAACCAATAGTTGGCGCGCTCATCACACATTTTATCGGCATCAAAGCTGGCGTAACGCGCAAAATACCAAGACGATTCAAAGAAAGTATCTAGCGTATCGGTTTCGCGTGTGGCTTTGCCGCTGCAAGTAGGGCAGGTGGTTTCATAAAAACTAGGGTCTTTTTTAATCGGCGAACCTACGCCATCCATTTTGACATCTTCTGGCAGCACAACTGGTAATTGGTCGGCAGGCACAGGCACTTCACCACATTTTTCACAATGGATAATGGGAATTGGGCAGCCCCAGTAGCGTTGGCGAGAAATGCCCCAATCGCGTAAGCGGAATTGGGTGCGTTTTTTGCCTAGATTTTTGGCTTCTAAATCTGTAGATATTGCATCAAAAGCTTCTTCATATGATTTTCCATCATATTTTCCAGAGTTAATAGTTAATACATCATGCTCTGACTTTGATGCATACCAGTCTTTCCATAATTTACCATCAAAATATCTGTGCTCATATTCTGGCCTTGATTTTGGATGTTGATTTTTTTGTTCTTGAGTATAAACAAAAGTATTTTCATAAACTTGTTTGATAGGCAGCCCAAGTTTATTGGCAAACTCAAAGTCGCGCTCATCATGCGCAGGCACCGCCATCACAGCACCCTCGCCATAACTAGCCAATACATAATTAGCTACCCAAACAGGCAATTGCTCACCATTTAAAGGGTGCGTCACAAATAGGCCTGTATCCATGCCTTTTTTCTCAGCCGTTGCCACATCGGCTTCTGCTACGCTGCCGCGTTTGCATTCAGCGATAAAGTCAGCCAATGCTGGATTGGTTTGCGCAGCTAAAGTCGCTAGCACATGTTCAGCCGCCACTGCGACATAAGTTGCGCCCATCAAAGTATCTGGGCGGGTGGTATAGACTTTCAAATTTCCCTCTTGCCCTACAATCGGAAATTCCACTTCGCAACCGGAGCTTTTGCCGATCCAGTTGCGTTGCATGGTTTTGACTTGTTCCGGCCAGCCATCCAATTTATCTAAATCGTTTAAAAGCTCTTCCGCATAAGCGGTGATTTTCATAAAGTACTGCGGAATATCGCGCTTTTCCACCAGCGCGCCACTACGCCAGCCACGGCCGTCAATCACTTGTTCGTTGGCTAATACCGTGCCATCAACAGGGTCCCAATTCACCGTTGAAGTTTTTTTATAAATTAAGCCTTTTTTAAATAATTCGGTAAAAAGCCACTGCTCCCATTTGTAATATTCTGGCTTACAGGTGGCAATTTCGCGGTTCCAATCCACACCTAAACCCAGTTGTTTTAACTGGGTTTTCATATGCTCTATATTTTCATACGTCCACTTGGCGGGCGCTGTATTGTTTTTAATGGCGGCGTTTTCCGCAGGCAAACCAAACGCATCCCAACCCATGGGCTGCATCACATTAAAGCCTTTCATTTTATGAAAACGGCTTAATACATCACCAATGGTGTAGTTGCGCACGTGGCCCATATGCAAGCGGCCACTTGGATAGGGGAACATTGACAGGCAGTAATACTTGGGTTTGTCCGATTGTTCAGATGCGGCAAATGTTTGGTTGGCTTCCCAATAGGTTTGCGCGGCTTGTTCGATTTCTTTGAAAGGATACTGCTGTTGCATGGCTTGGTGTCTTAAGTTGGTTATCTTGAATAGGAATACCCAAATTATACTTGAAGGCATGCTGTTTCGCATGGCCCGTTGTGTGTTTGAAGCATTTGAAAAGTGTAAGACTTAACTCTAAAATTTGCCCGAATTTTGCAAAGTGAAATGTATGCTTGAATAAAGCTATTAGATGCTTTAGGAAAATTGGCCAATGATTAGTGCGAATCGGCCAATTTATTGAATATTAACGCTTATTTTTGATTAGTCAACTTGGTTTCTAATCGATCTTCCAATTCGCCAATATACGCAGAAAGCGAATTACCAGAGCTATCAATTGCGCGATGGATATCAGCACTTAACACATCTAATTTGGTTAATAATGACGCCTTAGATTCCGCTTGCAGGCTTGCATGTTTTTGAATTTCGGCATCCATAAACTGGCGCAATTCGGTAAAGCGCGATGCTTCGGCTTTATCGGCTAATTCACGGTTGGTTTGTAATTCTTTTGCGTGGCGTCGCGCTTCAAACAAAACTGACGTTTGTAGATATACGATGAAGACAAGAAATAGTGCGGTTAATGCAGCAATCATGCCAAGCATCACTAATCCAAGCGGCGCGTTCACATCAGCAACGCCTAAGTTAAGTGTTGTCGGTGCCAATATAGTCGTCCAATTTAACACCATAAAGATTAAAAATAATCCCAAAACACCCAGTAAAACTAATGAGCGAACTTTCATTTTGTCATCCTTTATTCATTTTTTAAACTAATAATTTTTATACCAGCTACGATAGGTTAACAGAATTAAAACAGGATTTATGTAAGACAAACGCTGAATATACGCGCAAAAAACGTGTAAATACTGATTAAATTTACGCAAAAGAGGCAATAGTGAATGCCATTTTTTGCCCAAAAATAATGGTTAAGTATTTAATTGTTCGACTGTTGATGGTGCGGTAAAGCAGATTCTGGCAAACCAAATATTTTATCAAATGCCCAAGTGAACAAGATGGCATAAACAAAAAACACCAGCAATAAACCCAATTCTGCAATAAAAGCATCAAAAAAAGATATGTTCAGCCAAAATGCCAGCAGCGGCACTAACATCATCACGAGCCCACCTTCAAAACCAATACCATGCGCCAAACGCCGCCAAATTGAACGTCGTTTCACAATTTGGCGCGATTCCCAACGCTCAAAAATCGCATTGAAAATGTAATTCCACGCTAATGCAATGGTTGACATAATCGCGGCCAAAGCTATCGCAGATGAAGCTGATGCATTAAACGCAAAACCGATGATTGGGCTGGTGAGCGCTATTGCGCCAATTTCATAAAAGATAGCTTGAAGGATTCTACGGGTGATGGGTTTCATGTGTAGTAACTCTAAAAAATTAATCTTTTATGATTGCGTGAGTTAAGATATGAAATTGCAGATTTAATATTAGGTTGAGGTGAAATTTCTAAAGTCACTAGCATTCAAAGTCGTTTTATTAACTATTCTACGTTTCAGTAAATCCTTTCTAATAGCTTCGACCAGCGCCCCACAAGCTAATTCTTTTGCATTATCGGCAGAATTTGCACCAGTTTTTACTTTTTCCAGAAATTGATAGGTTGTCTCAATAACATCATCGGGAGCGTACAGCCACAGTAAATTTACTTGATGTATGAATTGTCCCTTGAGTTCTTTATCTTGAGTTCCTACGTAAAATCCTTTTAAGCAGCGCAATAACTCTTTGTAGTTTTCTTCTTTCCGTTTGTATTGTTCCCAAATTAATTTGCTACGTTCATTGGATAACCATGCAATAACAGCTGCGAGGGCAGGAAGTACAATCTTCCAGAAGTCTGCAGATGAAACGATATCAATTAACGCGCACATTTATATCCTTCTAGTTAGTGCCAATGCAAATTAGACTCTAAAAAATTAAATCTCTTATTAAGGCAGGCCGATAATAGAAAATTCATTAAAAATCAATTTCTACTAAGCTAGTTATGTTTTATTAAATAAGCTACGTTCTTATAAGTTATAAACACGCATAGGTTTGTTTATTTGAGGGCCGCAAAAATATTACTTTTAATCGTTTCCATTTCACCAATACCATTTACAAACACATGTTTAGGTGCACCTTGCAGGCCGCTATTTGCCCAATCGACATAGTATTTTACTAATGGTTTTGTTTGACTGTGATAGACGTTTAAGCGGTTTTTAACAACCTCCTCTTTGTCGTCATCGCGCTGTACTAAGTCTTCACCTGTTACATCATCTTTGCCAGCAACTTTTGGTGGATTAAATTTAACGTGATAGGTGCGGCCAGAAGCAGGGTGGCTACGGCGGCCACTCATGCGCTCTACGATTGCTTCATCTGGCACATCAATTTCAACCACGTAATCGATGCCTACGCCGGCTGCTTTCATGGCTTCTGCTTGTGGAATGGTGCGTGGAAAGCCATCAAATAAGAAACCGTTTGCACAGTCCGCTTCTTTAATGCGCTCGCTCACCAAGCCGATAATCACCGCATCTGGCACTAAGCCGCCGCTATCCATAAACGCTTTGGCTTCCAAGCCTAATGGCGTGCCCGCTTTAACCGCAGCGCGCAGCATGTCGCCAGTGGAAATTTGTGGAATATTAAATTTTTCGCGTAAGTGGGTGGCTTGTGTACCTTTGCCTGCGCCTGGTGCGCCAAGTAAGATGATTCGCATAATTTTCTCTAGCTATAAGTTAAGGAATTTTGAAGAATGTGATTATATCAAACAAGCGAATTGCCAACATTGTTGCTGACAACATAGTTGCTAATGTTAACAAACTCGGCAACACTTAGATTTTCGGCGCGCAATTGTGGATTAATGCCTAGGGCGGCAAAGCCTGCGTCGTCCAGTAGTCCTTTCAGTGTGTTACGCAACGTTTTGCGGCGCTGGCCGAATGCAGACAATACTACTTTATAAAAAAGAGCGGTATCGTTGGCAACAAATGGCAACTTGGCATGTGGTACGCAACGCACAAAAGCGGACTCCACCCTTGGTGCTGGGTCAAAAGCTTCTGGCGGTACGGTGATTAAATATTCCATTGCCAAGTAATATTGCAACATGACCGAAAGCCGCCCATAAGCTGGTGTTGAAGGCTGTGCCACCATGCGCTCGACCACTTCTTTTTGCAGCATAAAATGCATATCGGTGATGTGGCTAACGTTATCCAGCAGATGAAACAAAATAGGCGTAGAGATGTTATAAGGCAGGTTGCCAGTTACCCTAAGATTACTGCTTAAACTAGAAAAATCGAATTTCAGCGCATCCACATTATGAATACTTAAGGTATTTTTTGCATAGGCTGGTTTTGCATATTCAGTTTGCATCCAAGCCACTATATCGCGGTCAATTTCAACCACATGTAGATGCTCGATTTTAGCCAAAAGTGGTTTCGTTAATGCGCCAAGCCCAGGGCCGATTTCAACGATGACTTGATTGGTTTGTGGATTAATCGCATCAATTAAGCTGCCAATCACGCCTTGATCGGTTAAGAAATTTTGGCCAAATCTTTTTTTTGCGACGTGTTTCATAACGCTTGGTTACCTGCTAATTCAATGGCTAAGTTGATGGCACTTAGCATACTGCCAATATCGATTTTTCCAGTACCCGCCAAGTCAAGCGCTGTGCCATGGTCGACAGAAGTACGGATAATTGGCAGGCCTAAGGTGACATTCACGCCTTCGCCAAAGCTGGCGTGTTTTAGCACTGGCAAGCCTTGGTCGTGATACATGGCCAGCACCGCATCGGCTTGACTTAAGTGATGTTTGGCAAATAAGGTATCTGCAGGCAACGCGCCAATTAATTGCATACCTTCAGCGCGTAATTGATCTAACACAGGATTAATTACTTCAATTTCTTCGCACCCCAAATAACCATCTTCACCTGCATGTGGGTTGAGCCCTGCTACTAAAATGCGCGGATTTTTTAGGCCAAATTTAGTGGTTAAGTCTTGGTGCAAAATACGAATGGTTGTTTCTAAACTTGACCTAGTTATTGCAGCTGGTACGTCTTTTAAGGCTAAATGGATGGTTGCTAGCGCAACTCTTAAGCCTCCACCCACCAACATCATGACCACATGCGGCGCATTGGTGTGCTCTGCTAAAAACTCGGTATGCCCAGTAAATGCAATGCCCGCATCATTAATCACGCCTTTGTGCACCGGTGCGGTCACAATAGCATCAAACGCATGGCTAAGCGCGCCATCAATCGCACAGGTAAGTGTATTTAAAACATAAGTGCTATTGGATGCGTTTAATGTTCCAGCAGTAACAGGCGCTGAAGTTGGTATGTGCAACACTTTAAGCTGATTTTTGCGGTGAATTTGAGCGAGTTGCGAAATTTCATAAGGCACAATTTCTAACGCAATATTGAGTTGCTGGGCGCGATTTTTTAATACTTCGCTATCGCCAATAACGGTAATGTCAGCCGCAATATCTAATTGAGAAAGCAGTACGCAGATATCGGGACCTATGCCAGCAGGCTCACCAGAAGTAACAGCTATTCGTGGTATTGGCATTTAAAAAATTCAGTTTCAGTTGCGATACAACATAAAAGACGCCATTGCATATCTGAAAACGCTTAAGTAATTTTTAGATTAAATTAAAACTTATCTTCAAGGCGCAATTCAACAAAAGCACTGTCACGCAACTCACGTACCCAATCTTGATAGGCTTCTTCTGATTTGCGCGCACGAATTTCTTGGCGCGCTTTTAATCTGGCGGCTTCTTTACTCACGTCTTGTTTACGACGTTCTAATACTTGAATAATATGCCAACCAAAAGGTGAGCGCACTGGCGCACTGATTTCATTGATTGCTAGTTCATTCATGGTTTTTTCAAATGCAGGTACCGTATCGCCAGGGTTTACCCAACCTAAATCACCGCCGCTGCTTGCGCTACCATCTTCTGAATATTGGCGTGCCATATCTTCAAACTTAACGCCATTATCCAAACGCTCTTTAATGGTATCCATTTTTTGCTTACCGTCCTTTTCAGATACCACTTCGGTTAATTTAATCAAAATATGGCGCGCATGCGTTTGTTCAATCATCAAAGTAGAAGCGCCGCCACGGCGGTTAGTGAGCTTTAGAATATGGAATCCATTAGGGCTGCGTAGTGGTTTAGAAATTTCGCCTACTTGCATGCCTTTTACTGCATCTAAAAACAAAGTAGGTATTTGAGCGCCATTTTTCCAGCCGAGTTGACCGCCTTCTAGTGCATTAGGTGTATCTGAAAAACTGGCTGATACCTGTGTAAAATCTTTACCACTGGCTAATTCTTGCAAAGCATTTTCTGTTTTAACATGTACTTTTTCTAAGTCTTCTGGCGAGCTGTCTTCTGGTGCGCGGATTAAAATATGTGAAATCTCGTATTCATCTTGTTCATCACCGCGGTTGGCTTGCGTGGTTAAATAGTTGTCAATTTCACCGTCAGAAACCGTTAATCTGTTGTCAACATCTCGCTCGCGAAGGCGAGATATAGTAATTTCATTACGAATATCTTCGCGAAACTTACGCAAGCTAAGACCGTCGCTTTCAAGTGCTGCTTTAAACTCAGCTACAGTCAGTTTGTTTTGGCTGGCAATGCGCTCAATGGTTTTGTCCAGTTGCGTATCATCTACCTTAATGCCGGTTTGGCTAGCCAGTTGTAGCTGTAAACTATCAACGATTAGTCGCTCTAAAATTTGTTTTTCTAACACCTCTTTAGGTGGCAGGGATGTGCCTTGCTTTTCTAGCTGTGAAGATACCGTATTCACTCTGTCGTTTAATTCCTGCTCTGTAATCACGCCTTGATCAACGATAGCAATAATGCGATCCATTTTTACTGTTGAATCTACATTAGTAGCTGCCATCAGTAAGTTGGACGAGAAAAGCAGTATTAACAATAATGGTTTGAAAAATTCAGTCATAACTTGGGTTAATTTCATTGGTTGTAATTTTGTTGCCTGTATATAGTTGGAATATCGCTAGAGCTTAAATAGCCTGGAATGTCGCGTCGTAATAAGTTGAGTGGATTAGAGCCAATTGACGCTAGGCCACCTAACTCAAGTTGTAAGAAAAAACCATAGTTGGCGTCCGCAGTGGCGGTTTCTACACGTTGAAACACAGTGCGTACTTGCCAGCAACCTGCATCATATTCCACCCCTGCTAAGCTTTCAATCAAACTTTTTTCACGAATGGAATAGTTAAATCGCCCTACACCATACCATCCACGTGTTAACGGCCATTGTCCTGAAAGGTTGATTTGCTCTAAAAATTGTTGGGTATAGCGGTAGCCAATATTCAACAATTTACCCGGTTCTGGGTTGTATCTGGCCAGTAAATTGGTGCGCACAATACCTGCATCGTCTGTGTTGTATTGCCAGAAAGCATCTAAATTCCATTTGTTAGAAAGTCGCCCTGTTAGCGCTGCGATGATGTCTGTAGAGTTGCTTTCGGAGCGTATGCTACCTGGCAAGGTCACGTTTTGGTCGTTAAAGTAATACCGTTGACCGATCGTCGCTGAGACGCGTTCAATACCTGTGTCTTGATCAATCATGCGCGTGGTAAATGCTAGGCTAAGCTGATTCGCATTGTTTACTCTGTCGTTGCCCGTAAACTGATTTTCGGTAAATAAAGTGGTTAAGTCTAAGTCGGCTAAAGCCGAATCAAATACAGGTAATAAATCCTGATTTTTATCGGGGATATAGACGTAAAACAGGCGCGGTTCAATTGTTTGCGTGTAGCTATTTTTAACAATATTGACATCGCGTTCAAAATAAAGACCGCTATCTAAACTAAAAATAGGCAAAGTACGAGATGCGGAATTATTGCTAATAGTATTGCCGTTAATATTGTAATTGTTATCGTTAAGGTTGTAGTGAGTGGCATGCACGCCAACTTTTGGCGTGATAAATCCATATGGCCTAGTAAAAGGTGCACTAACAGATGGATAGACCGTGAGTCGACTGCCTGTTGGCGCGATAGGCGCATCTTTATCGCGATCAAAATACACCCATTGGCTATAAAGCTGGCTGTTAATTGGACCCCATTCTTTATCGGCGGTTAGGGTCAATTGCGGTAAGCGCTGGTAGGCGTAATTGATTTGATCCAGGTTTTGATATTGCTGCACTAAACCATTAAATCGCCATACATCGCCCACATAGTCAACACGGCCCTCTTGTGGCAAATTAACCAGGCTGGTGCTGACAATACGCGTTGATGTTTCAGAAAAGTATTGGTCATCAGATACTTTTTCAATATTGTAACCAGCCGACCACCCCTCACTTAACTGATGTTTATGACTAATATTGGCATAGTAGCGTTGTTGACCGCTCAAACTATCATTATCCAAATACTCTACGTTATTTAAGCCAGAATAATCTTCGTTTAAATATCTTAATTCGCCTTGAAACTGCAAGCCACGCTTACTTAAGTAGCGTGTGCCGACAGTGGCGTCAACGTTGGGGGCGATATTGATGTAATAGGGAATCAGCGTTTCAAAACCGCTTCGGCTGGTGGTGCCAACGGTTGGCGCTAAAAAGCCTGATTTGCGCTCATTGTTAAACGAAAAGCTCATCCAAGGCATATATAGCAACGGAACACCTTTAAACTCAATATGCGCATTGGTGGCAGTGCCGGATTGTGTGTAATCGTCCAATAATATTTCTTTGGCCTTAATATACCAATCGTCAACGCCAGCCTCGCATGTGGTGTAGCGTGCATTTTTTAAGCGTTTTTTATCCTCGCCCTCAAAAAAAACTGCTTTAGCATCGCCGCGAGATGAGTTGAATCTTGGGTCTATAGAGGCTTGTCCAATCGGTGTTGCAGGCTCGCGATAATTATCTTGATACTGTCTTGGGTCGTCAGTGAGAGTGGTTTGTGCGTTCAGTAATTTAGATTGTGTATAAACGCTAGGGCCGTTTGGGGCGGAAAAGTTATTTGAATTGTCTTTAATATTTTTTTTCAGCGAGATAGATGCATCACGCATTTCACCAATACTTTCAGACAAGCGCATTTTGAGTGATGGCCCCGTAATCTGCCCGTCGCCTAGTTCAATGCGCGCATTGCCATTTACTTGTAGCTCGTCATTCTGCACATCATATTCAATGCTATCACCATAGATTTTTTGATCACCTCTGCTAATAGACGCATTACCGCTGGCGCGCATTTTACGGTCTAGGTATAAATCCATTTTATCGCCCTCAATCTCAATAGCATCGGGCAGAGCAGTTGGCAAAATGGTTTCGGGCACCTGAATAAGTTCGGTCGTTAGCGTTTCTGCTGACGCCGTTACGCCAAAGCCAGACATCAATAGCGCGACGACTAGTGCACAGTAAAATCGTGCAGAGTCAATAGTTGAGCGAATAATGGTTGAGAACGTATAGTGCAATGGTGATTTCTTTGAGCACGGTCTATATTAATGCGCCTAATAAATAAGGTGCTGGTTAATGAGTCATTCTTATAACAAAACCTAGACTTACTATTTGCTAGACTTTCTATTTTACAGATGAATGATAAAATCGTATATAACTGTATTTAAGCACGTCTTTTTAAACGCTTAGTTTAAAGCAATTAGGTTGCCAACAATAAATACAATATAAAAACATCATAAAGGTCAGCGGTGGATAGATTATCAGCATTAACAAATTGGTTGGAAGCATCACTTGAACAGCCATTTACTTTAACGGTAGCTTCGGCTGATGCTAGCTTTAGGCGTTATTTTAGAGTGCATCTAACCAATGATCACAGCACTTTGATTGCGATGGACGCGCCTCCGCCACAAGAAGATTGCACGCCTTTTGTTAAAGTGGCGCAATTATTGTTGGCGGCTGGTTTACATGTTCCTAAGATAATCGCCCAAGATATTAAACAGGGTTTTATGCTCATCAGCGATTTGGGTAACGACACCTATTTAAGTGTGTTAAATAAAGATAACGCGCAAAAACTGTATACCGATGCTACCGATGCATTGATAAAAATGCAACTGGCCAGCCAAGAGGGCGTGCTGCTTGACTATGACGAAGCTTTGTTGTTGCGTGAAATGCAATTATTCCCCGATTGGTACATTAATAAGCATTTGGGCATCACCTTAACCGTAGAGCAAGAAGCGGTGCTGCAAAATACATTTTCTGTGCTGATTCAAAATATCTTGGCGCAAGGGCAAGTAACGGTACATCGCGATTATCATTCGCGAAACTTAATGCTGACTAAAGAGCAAAATCCGGGCGTATTGGATTTTCAGGATGCGGTGTACGGCGCTATCACATACGATTTAGTGTCTTTATTAAAAGATGCCTACATTGAGTGGGATGAAGAGCAAGTTATTGATTGGGCGGTTCGCTATTGGCAACCCGCCAAAAAAGCGGGCTTGCCAGTGCCAGATGATTTCAGTGAGTTTTATCGCGATTTTGAATGGATGGGCGCGCAACGCCACATCAAAGTGCTGGGTATTTTTGCGCGGCTTTATCATCGCGATGGCAAAGACGGCTACTTAAAAGATATGCCGCTTGTGATGCATTATTTGCGCAAGGCGTGTGAGCGCTATGTGGAATTGCGCCCAATGTTAAGGTTACTTAACCAGTTAGAAAACGTCAAACCGCAAGAAGGCTTTACGTTTTAATGAAAGCCATGATATTGGCGGCTGGCAGAGGTGAGCGCATGCGCCCGCTCACTGACCACACGCCAAAACCGCTACTTAAAATACAAAATAAGCCATTAATCGTTTGGCATTTAGAAAATTTAGCCAAAGCAGGTTTTAAAGAAATCGTGATTAATCACGCGCATTTAGGCAATCAAATAGAAGCCGCTTTAGGCGATGGAACCCAGTGGAACTTGCAGATTAGTTACAGCCCAGAAATCGCTGCGCTGGAAACTGCAGGCGGCATTGCTAAGGCACTACCTTTATTAACCGACAACGGCAATAAAAATGAAGCTTTTTTAGTGGTCAATGGCGATACATTTACCGATATAGATTTTGCGCAAATTACACTAGCGCCGAATATGTTGGCGCATTTGGTGCTGGTGAATAACCCGCCACAACATCCCAAGGGTGATTTTGCGATTGACGCAGGCATGCTCATCAATCAAGGTGAGCCTATGCGCACTTTCTCAGGCGTTGGCGTTTATCACCCCAATTTATTTGCATCAATTAAACGCGGCGATGCTGCAAAACTAGCGCCATTATTGCGCCAAGCCATCGCCGAAAATAAAGCCACCGCACAATATCATCAAGGCGTGTGGCATGATATTGGAACGCCTGAGCGATTACAGGCTCTGAATAACTTAACGCTATAAAATCACCGAATTTTAATGAAACGACTATGTTTAATGTAAACGAATTTCAGCAACGCCGCCGCAATCTTTTAGCCAAAATGGGCAACGGTATTGCGATTGTTCCCACCGCGCCAGAAGCGGTGCGCAATCGTGACAGTCATTATCCGTATCGATTTGATAGCTACTTCTATTATTTAACGGGATTTACCGAGCCAGAATCTGTGCTGATTTTAATCTCAGGCGAGCAAAATAAAAGTATTCTGTTTTGCCGTGATAAAGATATGGAGCGCGAAATTTGGGATGGCTTTCGCTACGGCCCGCAAGTAGCAAAAGAGCAGTTTGGTTTTGATGAGGCTTACAGTATCAACGAGCTAGATGCGCTAATGCCAAGCTTAATGGCGAATCAGAGTCAGCTGTTTTATAGCTTGGGTTTTGATGCAAGTTGGGATAAGCGCATGACCAACTGGCTAAACAAAGTGAAAGATTTGGCGCGTACTGGCGTTTCTGCGCCATCAGCCATTTTAGATGTGCGTCAACTGGTGGATAAACAACGTTTAATTAAAACGCCATTTGAAATCGATTTAATGCGCCGCAGCGCCAATATCGCGGCTGGCGCGCATAACCGTGCCATGCAAGTCACCAAGCCAAACAAAAAAGAATACGAAATCGAAGCCGAATTTTTGCATGAATTTTATAAAAATGGCGCGCAAGCACCTGCTTACACCAGCATTGTGGCGGGCGGTGCAAATGCTTGCACTTTGCATTACAACGCCAATAATTGTGTGTTGAATGCTGGCGATTTATTGTTAATTGATGCGGGTTGCGAGCTAGATGGCTATGCCAGCGACATCACGCGCACCTTTCCAGTAAATGGCAAATTTAGTGCACCGCAGCGCGATTTATACGAATTAGTTTTAAATGCACAATTAGCCGCCATTGATGCCGCCAAGCCAGGCAATCATTGGAATGCGCCGCATGAGGCGGCTTTGGAAATATTGGTTCAAGGTTTCATCGACTTTAAATTGTGTTCAGGTACAAAAGAAGAAGTGTTGGAAAACGCCAGCTATCGCCAGTTTTATATGCATCGCACGGGGCATTGGCTGGGTTTAGATGTGCATGACGCCGGCGATTACAAAAATAAAGCGGGTGATTGGTCGATGCTTGAGGCTGGCAATACCCTAACGGTTGAGCCCGGTTGCTATGTGCGCCCAGCCGATAATGTACCTGAGCATTTTTGGAATATCGGTATTCGTATTGAAGATGATGTGTTGATTACGGCAACGGGCAATGAAGTGCTGACAAAAAATGCGGTTAAAGGTATCGCTGATATCGAACAATTGATGCAGACTTAACACTCAAAACGACACGAATTTATTGAGACAATTCTAAAAGCAAACCATCATGAATCAAGCAGATTCTATTGTAATTATTGGCGGCGGCCCTGTAGGCGCGGTGTTAGCGCTGAGTTTACAGCAAAAAAGTGTGCCCTTTACCTTGCTAGAGGCACGCGCAAAAGGTGCTTCGCATAGTGATACGCGTGCGCTGGCTTTGTCTCACGGTAGCCGATTAATTTTGGAAAAACTTAATATTTGGTCTGCAATTGAAGCGCAAGCCACTGCGATTAAAACCATTCATATTTCCCAGCGCGGTGGTTTTGGTCGCACCAAATTACAAGCCGCAGAACATCAATTACCTGCGCTAGGCTACGTGCTGCCTTATGGCGTTTTAACCAAGGCGCTGGATGCGCAGCTGGATTTAAATCACGTACTTTATGATGCTGTTGCTACAGAAGTGCGCTATGAATCAAGCGAGTCGGAAGTGTTTTTTAAACAAGCTGATAGTGAAATATGCATCAGCAGCCCTTTAACGGTAATCGCTGATGGCGGTCGCAGTTTGGATAATCTGCCGAATATTGAGCGTGAAACAAAAGACTACGGCCATGATGCCTTGGTGAGCAAAGTGAAAACTGAGCTGCCGCATGCCAATATTGCCTACGAGCGTTTTACGCCAACTGGACCAATGGCTCTGTTACCCAATGGTGAGCATGATTTTTCTTTGGTATGGACGGGTGAAAAAGCAAAAATTGATGCTTTGATGGCATTAAGTGATGCTGATTTTTTAAATGCGCTACATGCGGCATTTGGCGACCGCGTTGGCCGATTTTTATCAATTCAAAAACGTAATAGGTTCCCACTCAAATTAAGCACATTGAAAGCATCTGTTACCCCGCATTTAGCAATTATTGGTAATGCGGCACAGACCATGCACCCAGTCGCTGGGCAGGGCTTCAATGTAGGCTTGCGCGATGCAGAGGCGCTAGCCAAATTGTTGATCCATGCACCCAAAACACAGTGGGGCAGTAAGTCGATGTTACAAGAATATCAAAAACTGCGCGAGCGCGATGCCCGTGGCAGCCTTAAGTTTACCGATAGCTTGCTGGAAATATTTTCCAATGATTTAATCGGTGTTTCTGGCGCACGTGGTTTTGGGCTTGGTGCGCTATCTTTGTTGCGGCCTGCGCGTGAATTTTTGGTCGGCAAAATGAGTTATGGCAAATAAAATAAATACTGATGTGATTGTAGTCGGTGCTGGGCTGGTGGGCCTTGCGGCTGCAATTACTTTAGTTTTGCAGCATAAAAATGTGGTGCTGGTATCAGACAAGCCAGAGCAGCAAGCAACAACTATATTAAATCAGGATACGTGGGATGAGCGCGTATATGCCCTAACGCCTGCCACAGAAGCTTGGTTAAAAACGATAGGTGTGTGGGATTTTATCGATGAAAATCGGGTTAACTCGATTGATTCGATGCATATTTGGGGTGCGGAAACGGATTTGCTATTAAGCGCATCTGATGCCAATATCGCCAAACTAGGCCTGATTATTGAGAATCAACAATTAATGGTGGCTTTGTGGCAACAAGTTAAAAAGTTAGGTGTGACTGTGGTCACAGACGCGCGCTGCGCAAAACTAGAGTATTCTGCAAACGAAGTGATATTGCATATAGAGCCAGCAGCGCAAACCAAAGTCAGTCAAATCAGCGCTAAATTGATCATTGCGGCAGATGGTTTGCATTCATGGGTAAGGCAGCAGGCTGGTATCCTCGTTGATGTGAAAAAATACAACCAAGTGGCAGTTGTGGCGAATTTCTTAACAGAAAAACCACATCAAAATGAGGCAAAACAATGGTTTGGCGCACATGATGTGTTGGCATTATTGCCATTGCCTAATCAGCATGTATCCATGGTGTGGTCAGTGTCAACCGAAAAAGCCGCTCAACTGTTAGCATTAACGAGGGAGCAGCTTTGCGGGCATGTGCAGACGCAATCGCAAAGCTTGTTAGGCGAGTTAAAGCAAGTTGGGCAGATAAGAAATGCTGTACTTAACCAACAAACTGCATTGAATTTAATTGTAGAACGCATTGTTTTAGTGGGAGATGCAGCACATCAAATTCACCCAATGGCAGGGCAGGGCGTAAATTTAGGGTTTAGAGATGTAATGAAATTAGCGCAATTAACGACTAAACTACACGCTATGCAAGATATTGGCGAGCATACTTTTTTGCGCCAATATGAGCGCGCAAGAAAAGCAGATATGATGAGCATGAACAGTTTAACCAGCGGCTTAGATTATTTATTTGCGACCGAACAACCTGTGTTGAAAAAATTAACCAACTGGGGTTTGCAGCAAATTACGCGGCAACCCAGCCTAAAAAAGCGACTCATACAACAAGCTGTATATTAAATTTTACCTATTGATACTATTTTGAAAGTACACATGAAGCCAAAAATGATGCCATTTAAATCGCTGATTACCTTATCGATGCTGGCACTGAGCCAATTTGCAGTCGCAGATGAAGCCAGTCTCAAAAAAGCGGTTGAAGCAGCCTACCCTAAATTTAAAGTGCAAAGCGTGGTTAAAACCCCTTATGCAGGTTTGTATGAAGTGTTTATGGGCGGCCAGATTATTTATACCGATGAAAAGCTGACTTTTTTAATTGCTGAAGGTCGGCTGGTTGATCCAAAATCTAAAAAAGATGTGACAGGTGAACGACTAGAAGAGTTAACTAAAATTGATTTTAATAGCCTACCCTTAGAGAAAGCGATTAAGGTGGTTAAAGGTAACGGTAGCCGTAAATTAGTGGTGTTTTCTGACGTGGATTGTCCTTATTGCAAGCAGCTTGAGCGTAAAGAGTTGAGCAATATTAGTGACGTGACTATTTACACTTTCTTGTATCCAATTGATCAGTTACACCCAGACGCAGCGAATAAATCTAAAACTATTTGGTGTGCAAGCAACCGCACTAAAGCTTGGAACGACTGGATAATCAATAATCAATTACCTTCAAGTGCAGGCAATTGCGAAGTGCCATTAGAGCAAGTGGGTGAATTAGCCAGAAAAATTGGCGTTACCAGTACGCCAACCCTTATTTTTTCAGATGGCAGAAGGGTGATGGGCGCGCAGCCTTATAAAGAAATTGAGAAATATTTACAATCAGCGACTAAGAAATAAGTTTTCAGCATAATCGATTGACAAAAAAGCCGCTTAAAAGTGGCTTTTTTTTGCTAAAAACTTAACCAACAACCTCGCCCATTTTAAATATAGGCATGTACATCGCAATCACTAAACCGCCAATTAATGTGCCCAGCACAACCATAATCACTGGCTCCATCAAGCTGGATATAGAAGCAACCGCGTCATCTACTTCGCCCTCATAAAAGTCCGCAACCTTGCTTAACATAGAGTCTAGTGCGCCAGATTCTTCGCCAATAGCCGTCATTTGTAACACCATATTGGGGAATACTTGTGCATTTTGCATGGCAACCGTTAAGCTAGTCCCTGTACTAATTTCACTTTGAATTTTTTTGGTCGCATCAAAGTAAACTTTATTGCCAGCGGCACCAGAAACCGAGTCTAAGGCTTCTACTAATGGTACGCCTGCGGCAAACATGGTTGAAAGCGTGCGCGCAAATCGCGCTATAGTGGCTTTGCGAATTAAATCACCAAAAATGGGTGCTTTAAGCAAAAGCCTATCCATCGTTCCTTGCATCTTTTCAGAGCGTTTCCACGTGTAGAAGAAAAACCAAATACCAAAACCGATAGAACCAAAAATTGCCCACCACCATTCCACGAAAATATCTGAGATTGCCATGACAACTAAAGTTGGACCTGGCAAATCTGCACCAAAACCACTAAAAAGTGATTTAAATGCGGGAATCACGAAAATCATAATAATCGCGGTAATAATAAATGCGACTGCTAAAATGGATATTGGATATGTTAATGCCGATTTAATTTTACTTTTAATCGCTTGAATTTTTTCTTTGTAGGTTGCTAGCCTATCTAATAGGGTGTCTAAAATACCTGCTTGCTCGCCAGCGCCCACTAAGTTACAAAATAAATTATCAAAATATAAAGGATATTTACGGAAGGCGGCACTCAAGCTACTGCCTGTTTCGACATCTGCTTTAATATCACCCAAAAGCTTGGATACTGCAGGGTTGCTGTGCCCTTTGCCAACAATGTCAAATGCTTGCAATAAAGGTACGCCAGCTTTCATCATAGTGGCTAACTGACGGGTAAAAAGTGTAATGTCTTTATCGGTAATTTTACCTTTGTTAGCAAAAGCACTTTGCTTTTTCACTTTAGTAACAGTAATGCCTTGGCGGCGCAATGTCGCGTTTACAACCGCTTCACCAGCGGCGCGAATTTCGCCTTTGATCACTTTACCTTTTTTGTCTTTGCCTTCCCATAGGTAGGTAATTTGCTTACTAGCAGTTACAGCCATAGTGCGTCCTTATTCAATTCAGCATGATGAATCATTATTAATTTACTCATTGGTGCAAGATTCTACTTCGGCAATCGAGGTTAAGCCTTGCATGACTTTTAATATGCCAGAGCGGCGTAAATCGTTTACACCTTCTTTACGGGCTTGGTCGGCAATATCAATCGCATTGCCTTGCGACATAATAATACGACTAATTGCATCGGTAATTGGCATCACTTGATAGATGCCTACTCGGCCTTTATAGCCGGCATTACACATTTCACAGCCATTTTCGTTTGGCCCATAAAGCTGCCATTTTTCGTTGAAATCTTCTTCTATAAAACCAACCCCTAATAAAGCTTCTTTGGGTACTTCAACAGGCACCTTACAGTTTTTACAAAGTCTACGCGCTAAACGTTGGGCAGTGATTAATGACACTGCGGAAGCAATGTTGAAAGGCGCAACGCCCATATTGAGCAAGCGCGTTAAAGTAGATGGCGCATCGTTAGTATGCAAAGTTGAAAGTACCATGTGGCCGGTAGACGCCGCCTTAATCGCCATATCGGCTGTTTCTAAATCGCGAATTTCACCAATCATAATAATGTCTGGATCTTGCCGTAAAAACGATTTTAATGCGGCGGCAAAAGTTAAGCCTTGCTTATCGTTAACATTCACCTGATTAATACCCGCTAGTGGAATCTCGCAGGGGTCTTCTGCGGTGGCGATATTAACCCCTGGATTATTCAAAATATTGAGGCAGGTGTACAGTGATACCGTTTTACCAGAGCCAGTAGGTCCAGTAACCAGCACCAAGCCATAAGGCCTGCTTACTGCACTGAGTAAACGCTCTTTTTGTATTGGCTCATAGCCCAATGCTTCAATACCCAGTGTCGCACTAGAAGGATCTAAAATACGCATAACGATTTTTTCGCCATGAATTAATGGCAAGGTGCTCACCCTAAAATCAATGGTACGTGTTTTGGATAACACTAGTTTCATGCGGCCATCTTGCGGGATGCGCTTTTCAGAAATATCCATGCTAGAGATGACTTTAATGCGCGAGGCGAGCTTGTCTTTAATGGCCAGTGGCGGTTGCGTAATATCTTTTAAAATGCCATCTACGCGATAACGAACGCGGTAAAATTTTTCATAAGGCTCAAAATGTAAATCAGATGCACCCATATTAATTGCATCAATTAACATTTTATTCAAAAACTTAACAACAGGTGCATCATCAACTTCTTGCGTATTTTCGGCTTCTTGCTCTAAATCTTCGCCACCCATATCCAAATCAAAATCGTCATCCATATCCAGCGATTTCATGCTGGTGTCTTTTGATTCGACAATTTTATCTATCCAGCGACCTAGCTTGTCGTCTTCGACTACTACAGGCGACAAAGTCATGCCCATCTGGAACTGCACGCTGTCTAATGAATGCAAATTAGTTGGATCAGAAATACCTACAAAAAGTACATTATTGCGATTTTGCAAAGCAATCACACGATTGGTTTGCATCAGTTTTACGTCGATTGATTTTGCAGGTAAATATTCGGGGTTAAAAGCATCTAAATTAAAATAAGGAAACCCAAAAGCGTGCGATGAAACCTCTGCAATTTTTTCTGCAGTGATTCTTTTCCCCGCAATAATTTGTGTAATAAAAGGTATGCGAGCTGTGTTGGCTTGCGATTGCGCTAAATTAGCTTCTGTTTCAGAAAGCAACTTTTCTTGCACTAACATACGCGCTAAACCGCTTAATTTAATTGTTGTTGCATTTGCAGCCATTGTTGATTGCTCACCGATGATTATTTAATTGTTATTGGCTTTTAATCTAGTTTTTAATTAGTGCTATTTAAACTATTGTAGTTAAACAATATTTTAATGTCTACAATAATGCACTTTTAGTTTTTTTTTGTAAAGTTAATGCACGTTTGCGGTGTGATTTTTTTGACAATTAAACCCGAGTTACAACATCTAAATAAAGCCACTCAATCTCATTTATAACATTATGCTTGACTTTTTACAATTTGTAACATATAAAGCGCGAAGGTGTTTGTATTTAAGTTTTAATTAATAACAGTCATTTTAAGCATTCAAAAAAACGCTTATTGGTTGTTGCAATTTGAGTGCTTGAAGCAAACTTTTTGGGGCGTAACAGTATTGTGCGCTTAGTATTATGTAAGGAATGTAGAAATGGCATTAGGTACCGTAAAATGGTTTAACGATTCTAAAGGCTTCGGCTTTATTACTCCAGATGATGGTGGTGACGATTTGTTCGCACACTTCTCGGCAATTGTTGAAGCTGGCTATAAAAGTCTTAAAGAAGGTCAACGTGTGAGCTTCGAAGTGACTGAAGGCCCAAAAGGTAAGCAAGCTTCTAATATTCAAAAAGCATAAGTCTTTTTAAATATTCAGCTTTAAAAATGAAAATGGCTCGCAATGCGGGCCATTTTTACATGTTTTAATGCTTAACTTAACACCTAAAATGCAGTGAATTTTAGGTGTTAAGTCAACAAAGCTATTGCATGCGCGCAATAATCTCATCGCCAAACTCAGCGCTGCCAACTTGTGTTGCGTCTTCCATCTGGCTAGAGAAATCGCCAGTCACGCGTTTGCCTTGAATCGCTTTGCCTACACCAGCCAAGATTAAATCAGCCGCTTCAACCCAGCCCATATGGCGCAACATCATTTCGGCTGACAAGATAATCGAGCTAGGGTTGGCTAAATTTTTGCCTGCAATTTTTGGTGCAGTGCCATGCGTGGCTTCAAACATCGCAACCGTATCGCTTAAATTTGCGCCTGGCGCAATACCAATACCCCCCACTTGCGCGGCTAGTGCGTCGCTCATATAGTCACCGTTTAAGTTGGTAGCAGTCACCACGTCATACTCGCTAGGATGCAATAAGATTTCTTGCAAAAATGCATCTGCGATACAGTCTTTAATGACAATGCCGTTAGGTAGCTTGCACCAAGGGCCGCCATCAATTTCTACCGCGCCGAATTCTTGCTTGGCTAATTCATAACCCCAATCTCTGAAACCACCTTCGGTAAATTTCATGATATTACCTTTGTGGGTAATCGTCACCGATTTGCGATTATTATCAATCGCGTATTGAATGGCTTTGCGAATCAAGCGTTTGCTGCCATCGATTGAAACCGGTTTAATACCAATGGCTGAGTTCTCTGGGAAGCGGATTTTTTTACGCATGCCCATGTCGCTTAAAAACTGAATCACTTTTGCAACTTCATCTGTGCCAGCCGCCCATTCGATACCCGCGTAAATATCTTCAGTATTTTCACGGAAAATCACCATATTAGTTTTTTCGGGATGTTTAACTGGGCTCGGCACTCCGGTAAAATATTGCACAGGGCGCAGGCAAACGTATAAATCTAATTCTTGGCGCAAAGTCACATTGAGTGAACGAATGCCGCCACCAACTGGTGTCGTCAGTGGGCCTTTAATGGAAATCACATAATCACGAACCGCTTGCATGGTTTCAGCAGGCAGCCAATTGTCTTTGCCATCTTTATCCTTGCCATACGTTTTAACCGCTTTCTCGCCTGCGTAAACTTCCATCCAAGCGATTTTTCGTTTACCGTCATAAGCTTTATTCACCGCTGCATCCACCACTTTTTGCATTGGCGGCGTAATATCCACGCCTATGCCATCGCCTTCAATAAATGGGATAATGGGATGGTTGGGCACGTTAAGCGAATTGTCGGCGTTGACGGTGATTTTGTCGCCAGCGGGAATCGTTATTTTTGAATCAACTGTTTTTGAAACCATTTAATTTCCTAACATGATTATTTTATTTAATAAACCTTTTAACGTCGTATGCCAATTCAGCGCTCATGAGAAGCATCCCACGTTAAAAGACTTTATCGATATCCCCAATGTATATGCCGCTGGGCGTTTGGATACCGATTCTGAAGGTTTACTTATTTTAACCGATGATGGCGCATTACAGCATCAATTAAGTCACCCAAAATATAAAGAAATTAAAACTTATTGGGTGCAGGTAGAAGGCATACCAACATTTGAGGATTTACAGGTGTTAAGTAACGGTGTGGATTTGGGGGATTTTGTGACGAAACGAGCCGAAATCCGCTTGATAGACGAGCCAGCAAACTTATGGGTGCGCAATCCGCCCATCCGTGAGCGTCAAGCGATACCTACCTCATGGTTAGAAATTAAAATTAGAGAAGGCAAAAATCGCCAAGTACGGCGCATGACCGCAAAAATCGGATTTCCTACCTTGCGTTTGATTCGTTGCGCCATTGGGCGATATGCGATTGACGATTTAAAAATTGGGCAATTTAAAGTGTTAAGTCAATGAAAGCCAAGCAATGAAACCAGTCATTATTTTTAGATTTATGGCGCATGAAGGGCCGGGTTATTTAGGTGAATTTTTAGACGCGCAAGGCATTCATTGGCAGCTTGTTAAAGTTGATGAGAATGAAATGCTGCCACAATCCATTTTAAATTACAGCGGCGTTGTACTGATGGGCGGCCCGATGAGTGTGAATGATGATTTGCCGTGGATTACACCCTTGCTTAACTTGATTCGTGAGGCGGATAAAAATGGCATTCCGCTATTAGGTCATTGCTTGGGCGGGCAGTTAATCAGCAAAGCACTGGGCGCGGTTGTGAGCAAAAATCCCATCAAAGAAATTGGCTGGGGCGAGGTGACCGCTACTCAAAACGCTATCGCAAAACAATGGTTTGGCGATATTGAGGCGTTTAATAGCTTTCACTGGCATGGCGAAACATTTAGTTTGCCGCAAGGCGCAACGCATCTACTTGGTAGTGCTTATTGCGATAATCAAGCCTACGCAATTGGCAAACATTTGGCTTTGCAATGTCATATTGAAATGACTGCTGAAATGGTAAAAAAATGGTGTGATGAGGGCGAAGAAGAATTAGCTGAGGCGCAATCTAGCCCCGCTGTGCAGCAGGCAAATGTGATGCAGCAGAATTTGCCTTTGCATTGCTACTTTTTAAACAAAGTGGCCGCACAGGTTTATGCGCAATGGATTAAAGGCTTAAAATACTCACTTTGATGACTATACTTAACCCAATAATTTAGGCTAAAAAATGGGTTAAGTCTGCCTCAATACGCTGCAATACTTCATCCCAATCGCCTAATTTTGTTTGTCTATATAGTTTTACAGACGGATACCACGGGCTATCGTTTCTATCTAATAGCCAGCGAAAATCAGGCGCAAAAGGCAACATTATCCAAGTCGGCTTACCCATGCTGGCGGCCAAATGTGCCACAGATGTATCCACAGTGATGACTAAATCCATACAAGCAATTACGGCGGCAGTGTCCGCAAAATTCCCCAATTGCTTACCAAAATAATGGATGTGTTTATTGCGGTCTAAAAACTTCGCATTGTCTGGCCTAAACTCTTTTTGCAGACAAAATAGGTTGGCATTTTGCGGTAAAAATTTCACTACTTGCTCAAAACTCAGCGAACGCGCTAAATCGTTAGAGTGCTTCATATTGCCCGTTGCTACAAAACCAATATTACGCTTTTGCTGACTATTCCCAATTTTTTGCAGTACTTTTTGAGCCCAAATCGCTTCAGTTTCTTTGTCTGCGCTAAACGATTCTTTAATTGCAGGAATCGTCTCTATTGTGGTTTTAAAAGCCAACGGCAAGCTCATTAATGGGCATTGCACATCAAAGTCGGGCAGTGCATTTTCTTTATTAATTACTTCAACTGAGGTATTGTTTTTAAGCAAGCGTTGTATCGGGCCATTGACTTCCAGCGTCACCCGCGCCGCTCTGCTAGCAACGAATTCCACATATCTGAACATTTGCAGCGTATCGCCAAAGCCTTGCTCGGCATGCAGCAAAATATGCTTATCGCTAATATCTTCGCCCAGCCATAAAGGCTGTTTAAAATTTCTGAAATGTTTTGAAGAAACCGCTATCCAGCGCCCTTCGTATAATTGCCAGCCAAGCTGATAATGCCCTTTTAATAACCAAATCATACTCTCTGAAAAGTCAGCAATTGCCTGATCTTGCTTGTTGCGTTTTCCAGCGCCGAGCCGACCCCATAATCGGTAATATTCAAGCGCGTCATCTAGCCTGCCCAACGAGCGATACGCAAATGCAACGGCGAAATAGTATTGGTAGAGATTGCCATCAATGGACAACGCTTTTTCATAATCAAGAATGGCGTCATCCGCCCGATTGATGCGGGTAAATAGCTCGCCTCTTTTTTGATAAGCGAGTGCGCTATTTTCGTTTAGTGCAATGGCCGTATCAAAGCAGGCTAGTGCTTCTTTAGCTTGATTTTCTAATTTACACATCATGCCCAATTTAATATGCGCTTTGGCCGCAGTTGGGAAGCGTTGCACCGCTTCTTCGTAGTGTGCGCGGGCTAATTTGTTTAAATTAAGATGCTCTAATTTTTCGCCATGCGCTAATAAAGAATGCAGTGTTTGTGTGCTTAAGTCTGATGTGATGGCATCAGCGTTATTGGTGTTTTTCGATAAAGCAAAAGCATCTTGGGCGTATTTCAGATGGGTGCTTGCCTCAGAAAATGCAGGGGCAATTGCAAGGCATCGCTCAAAATTCGCAATCGCATGCTTGTAATCATTTAACGTTAGCGCGATATTGGCTTTTTCAAAATAAGCCATCGCATGATTTGGGTCTAGGCGTATGGCTTCATCAAAACTCGCAATGGCTTCGCTATAACGCTTTAAATTAACTAGCGTAATGCCTTGATTGTGGTACGCCTCTGCATATTCGGGATTAATGCTGGTGGCTTTCACATAGCATTTTAACGCCTCTTCAAATTGTTGCAGTTGATTAAGCGCATTGCCACGGCTAGAGTGCGCTTCAGCGTGCTCAGGTGATAATAAGATAGCTTTGTCTAAATAGTTGATCGCCTCAGTAAATTGTTGCGTTTGGCAACATAAAACGCCCAACAAGTACAACGATTTAACGTGCGTAGGGTGTTTGGCCAGAACATTTAAATACAGCTCACGCGCATTTTTAAAATCGTTATTTTGATGCGCTTTTAAACCGGCTTGATAAATTTGTTCAATTTGTTGGTCTGCACTCGTGGCAGTTGACGGCTGTTTAATCGCGCTTATAGTAGACATAGTTAAACATGATAAAATGTTGAAAACTTAATTTAGATGAATTCATTATGTCTGGCAACACATTTGGCACTCTTTTTACCTTAACCAGCTTTGGCGAATCGCACGGCGCTGCGATTGGCGGCGTGGTCGATGGCTGTCCACCGGGTTTAAGTTTATGCGCAGAAGATTTGCAGATTGATTTAGATAGACGTAAACCCGGCACGTCACGCCATGTGACACAACGCCAAGAGGCAGATGCAGTAGAGATTTTATCTGGCGTGTTTGAAGGCAAAACCACTGGCGCGCCGATTGGCTTACTGATTCGCAATACCGATCAACGCAGTCAAGATTACAGCAAAATCATGGATACTTTCCGTCCCGGCCATGCGGATTACACCTATAGCCAAAAGTATGGCGTACGCGATTATCGCGGCGGCGGGCGTAGCAGTGCGCGCGAAACAGCCGTGCGTGTGGCGGCAGGCGCGATTGCAAAAAAATGGTTGTTTGAGCGTTTTGGCGTTACTGTGCGCGGCTATATGAGTCAACTGGGTGAAATTGCGATTCCATTTCAAACGTGGGATTGCGTGAACGACAACCCGTTTTTCTCACCAAATACTGAAGTTTTGCCGCAACTAGAAGCCTACTTAGACAAAGTCCGTGCTGAACGCGATTCAGTTGGCGCACTTATTACCGTTGTGGCAGGGGGTGTTCCAGTCGGTTGGGGTGAGCCTATATTTGACCGATTAGATGCGGATATTGCACATGCGATGATGAGTATAAATGCGGTAAAAGGTGTAGAAATAGGTGCGGGTTTCGAAGCAATCAGCCAGCGTGGAAGCGTGCATTCCGATGAAATGACGCCACAAGGTTTTGTCACTAATCATGCAGGTGGCATTTTGGGTGGCATTTCTACAGGTCAAGAAATTCGCGTCAATATTGCCCTAAAACCCACTTCTAGCATTCCGCAAGAACGCCGTTCCATTGATAAAAACGGCAATGCCGTTACCATGCAAACCACGGGTCGCCATGACCCATGTGTTGGTGTGCGCGCGACACCGATTGCGGAAGCCATGTTGGCGTTAACGTTGATGGATCATGCTTTGCGCCATCGTGCGCAAAATGCCGATGTGGTTTCAACTGTGCCTAAAATTTAATTAAGTAGATTTAATTAAAAATTTAGTCAAATTTAATGGTTAAGTAAGGTCATTTCTCGCTGTAGAAATGACGGTGAAGTGGTGTAAAGTAATTTTTGAGAACCTATTTTGAGCCACAGCCTGCACGCTAACCTTTCCCGTTTCTATTTTATTTACTACTTCTTTGTTGGCGCGTTTGTGCCTTATTGGGGTTTGTATTTACAATCCGAGCAATTTTCTGCGGCGGATATTGGCATTCTCATGTCGCTATTTCAAATCAGCCGCATTTTCGCGCCTAACTTTTGGGGTTGGCTGGCAGACCATACGGGCAAACGCGTTACATGGATAAAGCTGACCGCTTTTTTGGGTTTATGCGGATTTGTAGCCGTATTTTGGGCGCATAGTTTCTTTTGGCTATTTTTTGTGATGGCGTCACTGAGCTTATTTACCAGCTCCACTTTGCCGCTTTCCGAGTCGTTAACGTTAGCGCATTTGGCCACAACTAATGGCCATTACAGCCGCATTCGCATGTGGGGTTCGCTAGGGTTTATTGTTGCGGCGGTGATACTGGGCTTTTTAATTGATGCTTACGGTATTAAAAGCCTGTTATGGTTTTTGCTAGGCGTGCAAATTTTGTTATTTGGGCTTGCTTTTAGATTGCCCGAGGCGGTTATCGCGCCACACGCGCATGATACATTTTCCATTTGGCAGATTATCAAACAGCCTGCTGTGATTGCTTTACTGGTTGGTTGTTCGTTAATGGTGACAGCGCATGGCGTGTTGTACAACTTTTATTCCATTTATTTGGCAGAGCATGGTTACAGCAAAGGCATGATTGGTTTGTTATGGTCAGTCGGCGTGATTTTTGAGATTGTGATTTTTATGCTCATGCCTAAGTTAATGCAACGTTTTAGCTTAAAAAGCATTCTGCTCACTAGCCTTGTGTTGGCGGTAATCCGATTCAGCATGATAGGCGTTGCAGTTGATAACTTGGTATTATTGATTATTGCGCAAAGCTTGCATGCCGCTACTTTTGGCAGCTTTCATGCAGCTTCGGTTGAGGTGATAACGCAATTCTTTAATGGTCGTCATCAAGCCAAAGGCCAAGCGATTTATAATAGCGTGGCTTATGGCGTGGGCGGCACCATTGGCGGACTTGCTGGTGGATATGCTTTGCAATTTTTGGGTGGTGAAAATACATTTTTGCTGGCTGCCATGTTCCCGCTAGCTGGCTTTATCGTGATAGCATTCGGTTTAAAATTAGCTAAAACACATGCGCGTACTGGTATGTTTGGCTAGATAATTGTGTTGTCAAAATGGTTAAGTAGATAAATAAAGAGAGATTAAATGTTTACCTTAAAACGATTGATTGTTTTGCTTCTCACTACTTTAAGCCTAATAACGCATGCTGCTACACAAATTAATGTGGTGGGTTTGTTTAGTAATAAGGCGCTGATTACCATCAATGGCGGCAGTCCGCAAAGTCTCAGCGCGGGTCAAACCAAAAATGGCGTTAAATTAATTTCTGCCAATAGTGAATCGGCTACATTTATGGTGGAGGGCAGGCAGCAAGTGCTTAAAATGGGTCAAGCGGCATCAGTAGCCGCTAGTGCAGGCCCTGCCAATAATGACCCAGTTAGTTTGTATGCCGATAGCCGTGGGCATTTTTATGGCAAACTCAATATTAATGGCGCATCGCTAAAGTATGTTGTGGATACAGGTGCGAGTTCAGTTGCGATGAATAGTGGCGATGCAAAGTTTGCCAAAATTGATTATGAAAAAGGCGAAAAAGTCACACTCTCAACCGCAAACGGCGAAGTAGGGGCTTATTTAGTGAAACTAAATACCCTAAAAATTGGTACCATTATTTTGAATAACGTAGAGGCGGTTATTCATGAGGGCGGCTCACCACCTTATGTTTTGCTTGGTATGTCGGCCTTAAATCGTGTTGATATGAAGCGCGATAATTCGATTATGACGCTGACTAAAAAGTATTGATTAACAAACACTTAACGCTCAAAAACACATAAAAAACGGGCTAAAAGCCCGTGTTTTTATAGTAAAAATGCAAAATTATTTAATGCGTTTATCGTTTTCGATCAAAGCATATGCGCTGTGATTGTGAATGCTTTCAAAGTTCTCTGATTCCACAATAAATTTATCAATACGTTTTTCGTTGTTTAATTGCGTTGCAACATCACGCACCATGTCTTCAACAAATTTAGGATTGTCGTAAGCGCGTTCAGTTACAAACTTTTCATCTGGGCGCTTAAGCAGGCCATATAACTCACAAGAGGCTTGTTTTTCCACTAAGCTAATAATATCTTCAATCCAGATAAAATCATTAATCAACGCGGTGACTGTGACATGGCTACGCTGATTATGCGCACCGTAATCGGATATTTTTTTGCTACATGGGCAAAGACTGGTGACAGGCACTAATACTTTAACTGTAATATCAAATTTCCCGTTATTAATTTCGCCAATAAAAGTCACATCGTAATCGAGCAAACTTTTAACACCAGAAATCGGCGCAGATTTATTCACAAAGTAAGGGAAACGCATCTCCACATAGCCAGAATCTGCTTCTAAACGCTTCACCATTTCGCGCAAAATGCTTTCAAATGATTCTATCGAAATGGCACGCTCGTTGGTGTTGAGAATCTCAACAAAGCGCGACATGTGCGTGCCTTTAAAGTTGTGCGGCAAATGCACGTACATATCAAACATGGCTACTGTGCTTTGCTCGCCGCCGCTTTTGTCTTTAACAACCACAGGATGGCGAATGGATTTGATGCCCACTTTGTTAATATCTAAGTGGCGCACATCTTGCAAGTTTTGCGTGTCTTCAATACTGGTATTTGCAACGTCTGGTAAAGGTAAATTCATTGTTTAGTGGCCACTCCAAATTGGCGCAACATTAAATTAAAGTCTGTATAAACTAGAGGCTAGTATTGAACATCAATTTAACATTAAGTTTACTCGCTTGTGTAAATGAGTACACTATTTTCAATTAAATAATCATATGATAGATATTGAGATGAAATGGATAAAATCAATACCCTTGATGTGCGATAGGGCTTAATTTTTAGTATTTAGTTTCAGTTCAATAGCCTTGACCATGCCAATTGCATCTAAACCACATTCTGCCAGCATGGTTTCATGCACGCCATGTTCAATAAATGTATCAGGCAAACCTAAACATAATGTTGTATTATTTAAATGCATGGCTTGCATGGCTTCTAACACTGCCGAACCCGCGCCACCCATTAAAGCATTTTCTTCCACAGTGACAATCAAGTCGTGCGTGCTAGCTAATTGCCGAATTAGCGCAGTATCCAGCGGTTTAACAAAACGCATATTTGCGACCGTTGCATCCAGTTTTTCTGCCGCTGCTAAACTAGCCGTTAACATGCTGCCGAAGCTTAAAATAGCGATTTTTCGACTGTTTTTATTGGTTAAGTTACCACTTAAATGACGCACAATTTCGCCTTTGCCAATTGGCAAAGCGCTTAAAGTTGCATCAATCTGTTTATTGGGCCCAGCGCCGCGCGGGTAACGCACGGCAGCCACACCGTTGTATTGATAGCCTGTGGTTAACATTTTGCGGCATTCATTTTCATCGCTTGGCGTCATAACGATGATGTTGGGAATACAGCGTAAAAAACTTAAATCAAACGTGCCAGCGTGAGTTGGGCCATCTGCACCAACCAAACCAGCGCGGTCGATTGCGAATAATACGTTTAAATTTTGAATCGCAATATCATGAATGAGTTGATCATACGCACGTTGTAAAAAAGTGCTGTAAATCGCGACAACTGGCTTTAAGCCATCACAAGCTAAACCTGCGGCAAAAGTGAGCGCATGCTGCTCGGCAATGCCCACATCAAAATAGCGTTTAGGATATTTTTCAGCAAACGCGTTTAAACCGCTGCCATCGCACATCGCTGGTGTAATTGCGACTAACTGACTGTCAGTATCGGCCATATCAACTAGCCAATCGCCAAATATTTGCGTATAAGTTTTTGCCTGCGAAGCGCTGGTTGAAACGCCATTGCAAGGGTCAAACTTGCTCACGCCATGATATTTATTCGGGTCGTGTTCTGCTGGCTCAAACCCTTTGCCTTTTTGCGTGACAATATGCAAAAACTGCATGCCTTTTAATTCACGAATATTGGCTAAAGTATCCAGCAATACGGGCAAATCGTGGCCGTCAATCGGGCCAATATAGTTAAAGCCAAACTCTTCAAACAGCGTACCAGGTGTAACCATGCCTTTGGCATGTTCTTCGGCACGTTTGGCAAACTCTTTCACGTTAGGCATCACGTCTAATACTTTTTTGCCGCTGCGGCGCACGGTATCGTAAAAACGGCCTGATAATAATCGCGCTAAATAATTGTTCAGCGCGCCTACATTGTTAGAAATACTCATGTCGTTATCATTCAAGATAACCAACAGATTGGCATCCATATCGCCAGCATTATTTAGCGCTTCAAATGCCATGCCCGCCGTCATCGCGCCATCACCGATAATCGCCACACTACGGCGGCTTAAGCCAGCTTGTCTAGCCGCGATTGCCATGCCCAAAGCGGCAGAAATAGAAGTGCTGGAATGGCCTGTGCCAAAGGTGTCATAGACGCTTTCGCATCTGCGCGGAAAGCCTGCGATGCCATTGGGCTTACGCAAATTGGCCATCGCTTCGCGTCGGCCTGTAAGTATTTTATGCGGATAGGTTTGATGGCCGACATCCCACACCAAGCGGTCGTCTGGTGTATTGAACACATAATGCAAGGCGATGGTGAGCTCTACCACGCCTAAATTAGAGGCTAGGTGACCACCTGTTTTAGCTACGCTTCCTACTAAAAATGTGCGTAATTGGCTGGCTAAAACAGCTAATTCATCCCGATGAAGCTTGCGCAAGTCTTCAGGCGACTGAATCGAATCTAACAGATTGAACATGCTTAAAATCAGAAACTACGTTGCGTGATGAAATTAGCCATTTGGCGTAATAAATCAGCCTCGCGGCCATAATACGATAGCGCCGCCATTGCGTTAGCATGTAATTCAGTCGCCAATTGTTTAGCGGCCGATAAGCCTAAAATGGTGACGTAAGTCGATTTATTATTTCTGGCATCTTTGCCTGCTGTTTTGCCCAAAGTTTGGGTGTCAGCTTCGGCATCCAAAATATCATCCACGACCTGAAAAGCCAAACCAATCGATTTGGCAAAATGATCAATTGCTTTTAATTTATCTTCTGCGGGTGATTCCGCGCTATACGCACCCAATAACGCAGCTGCACGAATTAGCGCGCCTGTTTTGTGGATATGCATATGTTCTAGCTCTTCGCGTGTGAGTGGAATGCCAATACTATCTAAATCAATGGCTTGGCCACCTGCCATACCGCGTGAGCCGCTGGCTAGCGCCAAAATGTGTAACATTTGTAATTTTTGCGTGGCGTTTTTAAGTAATTTATCTTGCGAAATAAACTGGAAAGCCAAGCTCTGCAAAGCATCGCCAACCAATAATGCCATCGCATCACCGTATTTTTTATGCGTTGATGGCTTACCACGGCGCAAATCATCGTCATCCATGCAAGGCATATCGTCATGCACCAATGAAAACGCATGAATTAACTCAACAGAAGCCGCTGGTAAATCAATGGTAGCCAAGTTTGCGCCACAAAATTCACCCGCTGCGTAAGCAAGCAAGGCGCGCACGCGCTTGCCGCCACCTAATGTAGAGTAGCGCATGGCTTCATGCAACCGAGTTGGTATGGTTTCAGTACTTGGCATATGTGTATTTAACACGTCTTCCATGCGCGCTTGCAGGCTTGCCGCCCAAATATTGAAAGTTTCTTTTTGATCCAAATGTTGATCTGGTTTTTGATTTAATTGTTGATCTAAGTTAATTTCGGTCATTAAATTGGCTGACATAATTTTGTTTGGCATCGCTTTATTTGTAATTACGTTATGCATTGTCAACGCTAAATGCCGCTAATTTATTAGCGTCGGTTAATATGCGCACTTGCTGCTCTACATTACTTAAAGATGCTTGGCAGATTTGCAGCAACTCTGCGCCGCGTTTATACGCATTAAAAGACGCATCTAACGCTAAATTGCCCAATTCCATTTGCTGCACAATGGCTTCTAGTTCTATCACCGCTTGTTCAAAGCTAACGCCGTTGTTGACGGTATCGGCTTGGTTTTTTTGAGTGGATATTTTTGTAGAAGCATTCATTTTAATGGTGATGGTGTCAATTGAACCATTTTAGGTGAAAAAATTGGGTTAAGTAATTTTAACAAAACAATAGCTTGTTGCGCATTAATTCATGCTTTATTCACATTTTATTCTACAAATAATCACTCAGCCGCTAAATCACCTAAAACCGCATTTAAAAACTGCTGAATATCCGCTATTTCTTCAATGCAAACAGAATGCGCCATTGGATATTCGTGCCAATCTACGCGATAAGATTGTGCCTGCAGAATTGCTAGTGATGCTTTACAGGTTTCCATGGTGATGACTGTATCATCAACACCATGCGCCATAAAAATGGGTGTTTGCTGATTCGCTGTGGATTTTTGTGCAGCTAAAAGCGAATTTAATGGCAAATAGGTAGAAAGTGCGAGTACGCCTGCCAACACTTGCGGATAGCGCAGTGCCGTGTGCAAAGCAATGGCGCCGCCTTGTGAAAACCCAGCCAATACAATACGGTTTGCAGGCACACCACGTTTTATTTCATGTGCAATGAGGGCTTCAATCGCCAACTGGCTTTCATTAATGCCAGTTGCATCTTCGCGGCTGATTGGCGTTAAGCCGTAAATATCATACCAAGCGCGCATTTCATAACCATTGTTGCGCGTTACTTTTCGATAGGGCGCGTGTGGCAAAATAAAGCGTATATGAGGCAAATCCAGCATTTCGACTACGGGCACAAAATCATTGCCATCTGCGCCCAGCCCATGCATCCAAATCACGCTGGCGTTAATGTTTTGATTGCTCGATATTTCGATTGGTTGTCCAAGCATTTTAGTTAATTATTCCGTATTAAATCAAATGTTAATCATTATAAACCGCCTATTCATTAAGCAGTTTATCCGCTATGCTATTACTTATAAAAGCTATAAAAATAATATTAAAATCAATTAATTAATCATCATGTTCTTATCCAAACTTTTAAAACAACATGGCATGCGATTTGCGCTTAGTATCGCCATTATTGTGTTGGTATTGCTGCATATTAGTGGCGGGTTAACCCTTGGTTTTATTCAAAAATTAGAAAACTTTAGCTACGATATGCGGCTTAACTTGCTCATGCCGCGTACTTTAGATAATCGTATTGTGATTGTGGATATTGATGAAAAAAGCTTGAAAGAACAAGGGCGATGGCCTTGGGGTCGCGATAAATCAGCGCAATTAGTGAATCAGCTGTTCGATTATTACCACATTAATACCTTGGGTTTTGACGTGGTGTTTGCTGAGAAAGATGAAAGTTCTGGATTAAAAAATCTAGAGCGCATGCAGCAACAATACTTTAAAAGAGATGCGCAATTTGCCAGCGCTCTAGAAAAGATTAAGCCACAGCTCGATTATGATCAGACCTTTGCAGATAGTTTAAAAAATCGCAATGTGGTGCTGGGATATTTTTTTAATAATACCGATGAAAATCGGGTAGGTTTATTACCAAAACCAACTTTTGGTCATAATAGTTTTGGCACAAAATCAATTGATTTTGTGGAGGCGGCTGGATATGGCGCCAATTTAACTGTATTGCAAAACGCAGCATTAACGGCGGGCCACTTTAACCCAGAGCCAGATACTGACGGTATTAGCCGAAAAGTATCTGTATTAATCAAACATAATCATCAATATTATGATGCGCTGGCAATTGCAGTCGCGCGCGCTTATTTTAACAATGCACCACTCAAAGCAGAATTTGCAAGCTTGGGTGTGAGTAAAAAGTATGCAGGTTTGGAATCATTTAACTTAGCAGGAAAAGAAATCCCTGTGGATGACAAAGTCGCCATGCTGATTCCTTATCGTGGCTTGCAAGGCAGTTTTCAATACGTATCCGCAACCGATGTCATCAATCAAAAAGTACCGCTTGCTAGCCTTAAAGATAAAATCGTTTTGGTCGGGACAACCGCGCAAGGCTTAATGGATTTGCGCGCAACGCCTGTACAAAATGTCTATCCAGGGGTTGAGGTGCATGCCAATATTATTGCAGGAATTTTAGATAACAATATTAAAGCGCGCCCCGGCTATGTGCGCGGTGCGGAATTTTTATTGGTATTGTTGGCAGGCTTATTGCTAGCATTCACTTTACCAGCACTTAACCCATTAAAAGCAACAATAATGTCGGTTGTGGTGCTATTGGGTATTTTGGTGATTAATATGCTGAGCTGGCAATATGCTAATTTGGTGCTACCAATCGCCGCTTCGCTACTAATGATAGGCTTGATTTATCTAATGAATATGAGTTATGGATTTTTTGTTGAATCGCGCGGTAAGCGCCAATTGACGGGGCTTTTCGGCCAGTATGTTCCGCCAGAATTAGTAAATGAGATGGCGCAGAATCCTGAATCGATTAACTTGGCAGGTGAGAGCCGCGAGATGACCGTTTTGTTTACGGATATTCGTGGCTTTACGACGATTGCAGAAGGCTTAAACCCAACGCAGCTAACCCAAATGATGAATGAATTTTTGACACCTTTGACGCAAATCATACACAACAATCGTGGCACGATTGATAAATATATGGGTGATGCGATTATGGCTTTTTGGGGCGCGCCGCTTAAAGATGAAAACCATGCGCAACATGCGTTAAATGCGGCAATTGAAATGAAAGCTGCACTTAAAAACATTAACGAAAAATTTGTTAAAAAAGGCTGGCCAGTTATCAAAATTGGTATTGGCATTAATACAGGCAATATGGTGGTGGGCAATATGGGTTCTAGTTTTCGTATGGCTTACACGGTGATGGGCGATGCGGTTAACTTGGGCTCGCGCCTAGAGGGTTTAACTAAATACTATGGGGTTGATATCGTGGTGAGTGAGTTTGTAAAATCGCAAACCCAGCAGTTTGTGTATCGCGAACTAGATTTGGTGCGCGTTAAAGGCAAAGATATACCTGTCACAGTTTTTGAGCCACTAGACACAAAAAGTGCGCTACCGGCAGAGGTGATTGATGAGCTTAAATTATATCGTGAGGCATTAAAGTTATATCGTAATCAACAGTGGGATTTAAGCGAAATTCAGTTTATTAACTTGCAAAAAATGTATCCGCAGCAACTGCTTTATGCGCTTTACATCCAGCGCATTGGCCAGTTTAGGCAATCGCCACCAAGTGCGGATTGGGATGGCGCTTTTAATGTTGAATCCAAATAGTAAGAAATATGAAATCCAAGTAATAAAAAATTGCGTATAGACAATATAAAGATAATCAAATGCAAATTAAAATTTTAGGCTGTAGCGGGGGCATTGGCGGTGATATGCGTACCACATCCCTATTGGTGGATGACGGTGTATTGATTGATGCAGGCACTGGCGTGGGCGATTTATCGTTAGACGCTCTGTTAAAAATCGATCATATTTTTGTCACCCATTCGCATCTAGACCATATTGTTTCGATACCATTATTGTTAGATACAGTCATGGGTTTGCGTAACGAACCAGTTACCGTACATGCCACACTTGAAGTGATTAACATTTTAAAACAACACGTTTTTAATTGGCTTATTTGGCCAAACTTTAATTTAATACCCGACCCAGCCGCACCGTTTTTAAAATACAACGAAATTTGTGTTGGCAGTGGCGTGCAAATTAACTCTAAAACTATAACTGCCGTACCAGCCAACCATGTCATTCCAGCAGTTGGCTACCAAGTTGATAGTGGCGAAAGTAGCTTGGTTTTTACAGGAGATACCGCAGGTAGCCTTGCTTTTTGGCATGAAGTTAATCAGATTAATAACTTAAAAGTGCTGATTATTGAAACCGCTTTTAGCAATGCAGAAGCCGAATTAGCAAGGCTTTCTAAACATTTATGCCCAGCCACTTTGGCAATTGAGTTAACGCATTTGCAAAGCCATCCAGATGTGTACATCACGCATCTAAAACCAGGCGAAGATGTGATTATTATGCAAGAAATTGCAGCGAACTCTAAAACACAGCATTGCCAAGCATTACGGCAACAACAAATATTTAACCTGTAAGCCATTTAATTTAAAAGCTAAATTTTAAAAATTATGACGTATCCTGAAAATCAATCAGCCAACGCGGCTGTTAGCAAAAATACATTGTTGCAGTTTGAACCGATTGCCAGACTATCGCCTAATCGATTAGATGAGCTTGCACCTTTGTGTATTGTTGAGCGTATCAGCAAAGATTTAGACCCAACGCGCATGAATGCTGCCACACAGGCACTTTATTTAGTTAAGGGCGATTTGGGCATTCGCTACGAAAACGGCAATAAATTGATTTTGCGTGCAGGCACCGTTGCCGCTAAACACCCGCTAGATACCGAGCGTTTAAAAATTAAAGATACCATCGCATTAACCCCCATCGAGATTGTGCGCATTGATTTAGATTTGCTGGATATTATGATGACATGGGATCAGCTATCAGGCTATCCGACTGCGCAAGCGAAAGAAAAATCAAACACCCCTAACAATAATTGGCAGCGAGATGCCGCCAGTTTTCATGCTTTTCAAGTACATAACGGCGTATTCAGCAAGCTACCACCTGCTAATATTGAGGCGATGTTTGCACGTATGACAGCTATTGATGTAGAAGCAAAACAAACCATTATTACCCAAGGCCAAGAGGGCGATTATTATTACCTGATTCAGCAAGGCACTGCTGTTGTTAGTCGTATTAACGATATGAGCCAACCGCCTGTTGTGCTGGCAGAAATTTCAACAGGCGACGGTTTTGGTGAAGAGGCCTTGGCTTCTGATAATAAGCGTAACGCCACAGTCACCATGAAAACAAATGGGCAACTATTACGTTTAAAAAAACAAGATTTCATTGAGCTACTAAAAGCGCCCATTGTGAATAGCATTAACAAACAAACTGCCGATGAAAAAGTGGCGAGAGGTGACGCAATGTGGATAGATGTGCGCTTTCCGTCTGAATTTAAACATGAACATATTGAAGGCGCAATTAATGCGCCATTGCATGAGTTACGCCAACACGCCGCTAAGCTTGATAAACAAAAATCGTATATCGTCTATTGCCAAACTGGCCGCCGTAGTAGCGCAGCGGCGTATATATTGGTGCAATGCGGGTTAATGGCACAGGTGCTTGAAGGTGGGTCACGCAATAATACTTAACCTAAAAAATATACTAAATTATTTTTACTTACCAATATTAGATTGAGTTTCTAACTGTAAATCTAAATATATTTTTTTATATTTTTCCGGAGTAGTATTCAAAGTTCTATCAAATCCTTCGGGATACGCAGATAAGGATTTATGGAGTTGTTCGATTGCTTTTGCATGCTGACCTTGAAGCTCCAGTAACAAGGCAAGTTGATAGGCGACCATCTCTTCAGGTTTAAAATTCATCACAGATTGATGTTGCAATACTTCTTCATCAGTATCATGGTTATAAACATTGCCTAATGTCATGACTGATAATCTTTCAGCATAAGGAGATAATGATGAGCTTTTTTTTGCCCAGTCTAACAATCTCTGATCATTAGTATTTTCATATACGACCTTCTGTATCCAGCTCTCTAATTTAATTTCAGCTATCAACATAGTACTTAAATTAATTAAACCTAAAATCAATACCAAAAATAGACTTAACCGAAATGGATTACTTAAGCGCGTAGAGAGGTTGAATGTGATAAGTCTTTCATCACCTGCTCCTAAAAGGATTGCAGCAATACCTAAAAAAAACGCATACCATAGAGGGTACTCTAGCATGCTGTGTATGCCTAAAACCGCTAATAAGCTAATTATCCACCATGTTTCTAAGTTAAGTTTTTGCCATTTAAAAGCGTTAAGCCAAACCCAAAGCCCTGCACATATAATTAGGAAAGCACCTATTCCCATTTCTGCTAGTAAGTGTAGAAATAAATTGTGCGCATGCTCAAATACATACTTTGATGTCAAAGCTGTAGGAGAATCTGCTAATAAAAAAGTGGCAACTCTAAATTTTTCTGCGCCAACACCTAGCCACGGATGTAATAAAAACATACGAATGCTATCGTGCCAAAACTGTAATCGTGCTGATGCACTTTGCTCGTTAACACTGTTAATCAAACGCTCAGTAGGTAAAGCAACAAGTTCATTGGGCACTAAATAGTTGATTAATAATTGGACTACTATAAACATAGGTACCAACATTAGCCCCGCATGCCAAGCGCCGCGTAACCGCTCATCGCCATCACCTGCTTTGACAATCTTCATACGCATCATAGTGATTAAAATAGTAATAGCAGTTAAATATAACCAAACACTTCTTGAGCCAGATACGGAAAGCAGCACAATAAAACACACCAACAATAAGCGAAACATACTTAATGAAAAGTGACCTTTTGCATATAAGTAAATCAAAGATGCTGTGGCTAGTGCACAGAAATTTGCAAAATGATTTGCTTGTGCAATTGCACCAAAACCGCCTAGGTTCGGAATAAATGGAATGACCCCGCCTGTTAGAACTACAAATTGCAAAACCGCTAGGCCAATATTAATTATGCCAGCGACCAGCAAACACCATGCTAATGTTGATACTAACTTTTCTAAGCCAAGCGCGTGACGCAGATTGCTCGCAAGCACAACCAACAAAAATGCCCATGCGTAATATGAAATGATTGTTAAAGCATATTGATTTGAATGCAACATGCCCAATGCCCATTGCAGACATACAATTGCAATAAGGCCAATAAAAACGAGTGATATCTGCGGAATTTTAAGAAAGTATCCACCTGATGCATTAGCTACGAACCAATTTTTTGCGCTATACAAAGCAAAAATGGCGAGTAATCCCATTAATCCTGCTACCCACTCTGGATAAAAGGAAGGTATTGGCTGTTCATGACGCAAAATGACAAAGGGTAAAAAAAACATCAGCCCAATAAAAAATAAGCTAATGTTGTGTGGAGTAGTTAATTTCAAAACACGCCCTAGCACAATAAAATTCTCCGCCTTTGAAAATGTTGAAACAACGCTAGCATAATTGGGCCGGCTAGTAAGGTCGTAGCTCTATTTAGCCCAGTTTAAAGTCATTATAGCTCAAGAAACTTAACGCAATTTAAAAGGGGAATTTTTATATCAACCTAACATGTTGATATTTGAAAATTCTGTAATGATTGCCTCAGAATAATTCCATCAATATTGGCTGGCGTAGAAAAGGACTTTCTATCGGTAGCTTATTTAGTCCTGGGTAGCGATACATGTGCCATCAGTCATTTGACATGTAATAACCGAATTACTTGGGCTTCTAGCTTGTGCAGTTACAGTGCCTGATGCAGAAGTAGGTCGCGCGATGACAGCATTACATGCGCCTGCATTAATCTGTGCAGTCAGTGATGCTAAAGGCGTATCTCCTTGTCCAAGCTCCACAATCCAATTATTGGTTGCTGCTTTTGCTTGTATCGTACATGCATTTCTAGCAGAACGGATGGTGTAGTTTTGATAAGAAGGAATCGCAATTGCTGCCAAAATGCCGATAATTGCCACCACAATCATCAACTCAATCAAGGTAAAACCTTTTTGTGCCATTTTTTCTGCACTGTATTGCATTATTTTTCCTTTAAAAATTCATATTAAGTCACTAAAAGCAGCTACAAGCCTGCAATAGTTGTTAAAAGCTTTGTTTCTAATCTTTAGCAATTGATGTGCCAATTTATGTGATTTAATCTTAAGCTATTGTATTTAATAGATAAATTTTTATAAAAAAGCTAAGTGGAATCATTTAAGCTTTGCTTAAATTTAAAATAGGCGGGATTAAACTAATTTAAAATTTTCTGAGTGACAATTCACGGATGGTATTGCCACAGTGCGTCACATGAATTCAACAGCGTATTGTGAGCATCATTGTGCTGGCTGAAAATTTAATCTAATGGCTGTTATAAAACAAAAAACCCTGCATGCGCAGGGTTTTTCATTAGTTAAATTAAACGAATTTAATTACTCACCAGCAGCAGCACATGTACCATCAGACATTTGACATGTGATAACTGCAACACTTGGCGTTCTGGCTGTTGCAGTCACAGTGCCTGATGTAGAAGTAGGTAATGCAATGGGAAGAGTACATGCACCTGCATTAGTCTGTGGCGTAAGTGAAGCTAAAGCTGTGCCTTGACTAATCTCTACAATCCAGTTGTTAGTTGCTGCTTTTGCTTGGATGGTACAAGCGTTTCTTGCAGAACGGATGGTGTAGTTTTGATAAGATGGAATCGCAATCGCGGCCAAAATACCGATAATAGCAACCACAATCATTAACTCGATTAAGGTAAAACCTTTTTGTACTTGTTTCATGTTCATTTTAAATTCCTTTAGTAAATATTAAATTAAGTTGCCAACACACAATAATCAAACACTGCCTCAGTCGTTGTTATCAGTGCTTGAATAGGTATTAGCAACAGCTGTGCCAATTTACTAAAGTTTTTATTAACTATATGTTTTTAAAAGATTAAATTGTTTTAAAGGCTAATGGTTAGTACATTAATTGATTTTTAATTGGCAAAAGCGAGTTGTTAATTCAGTTTCTATGGATAAAGTAATGACAAAAAGTGTCAATGTTTGCCAATTACGTCACTTAAATCGAGTCGCTTAAATTAAGCCACTTAAATTGAGATACGTGGTTTTTGCTTTTTAAAACGCCGATGCTTGGCAATAAAAAAAGGATTGTAAGCAATGCTTACAATCCTTTTAATTTTAATTTTGATGCCTTTCGGCGGCTGACTATTTTTTAATCATCATTTAATGGCTGAATCAGCATTTAAATTACCAAAATTTCCACCAAGGTTTTTTTGCTGTTGCGCCAGCTTCCTGGCTATTTACTTTGAGCTTTCTAGCACCTTTTTCATATTCGCTAGGCCGCTATCGTAAACACCCTCAACAAATTTAAATGCCGTTTCATCATCTTGACCTGCTGGAATAGGCGGGTTTAATTTATATGTACGGTAGAAACGACCAACCCATGTTACCGTTGATTCACCAGCACCAGGGCCAGCCGTCACCGTCATTGTTGAGTTGTAATCGGCTACTGGTGCAACGCCGCTTACAATTTCATACTTCAATTTCATGTCTTTGTCGTCTGCTGAGCGTAGTTTTTCGTAAATTTCGCCACCATTGTTTTTAAGTGTTAGCGTTCTAAAAACGTCGGTACCTTTTTTTTCTAATTTTGATGAAGCAACAGCTGGGTGCCATGATTGCATATTGCCAAAATCTTTTACCAATGCCCATGTTTTTGCTGGGGCTGCTTTAATGACGATGGTTTTTTCTACTTTTTGTGGCGTTGGGCCGTGCGCAGCCGCATTAAACGATAATGTCGCAAGGGCTAATAATGTTAAAAACTTTTTCATGCATGGTCTCCATTAAATAACAATAAATAAACTTAAATTCAATAACTAACTAGGATAGCTGGCTATTATAAATCAGTTAATTGAATAAGCCTATGTTTAGCCTTAACGTGCGATTTTGCACATCGTTGACTTTTACTTACTGGTCAATATAAATTGGCCAAATGCGCGGCTTTTATCGCCCGTTTTAATGCGTGTTTTAAGTGTGTTTGTTGCGGCATCAATTACACTGATTTCGTTGTCACCCCAGCTGGCGACTAATATTTGATTGTTGGTTGCATCAAAGCTAATTCCCTCAGGCGTCATCCCTACATCGATGGTTTTGATGATTTTAAGCGTGATTAAATCAATCACTGAAACTGTATCATCTTGTGTGTTCGTGACATAAATCATTGAATTATTTGCGTTAAGTACAGCGCAATAAGGATGTTCGCCCACGGTTAATGTGTGCTGTTTAAATGTATCGGTATGGATTACAGAAACCGTATTATCGTAAACATTCACGCTATAGAGCATTTTGCCATCAGGGCTTAGCGTTAAGCCAAAAGGGTGTTTGCCGACTGAAATACGTTTGCGAATGGTCAGGCTTGCGGCATCAATCACGGCAATATCATTGGTATCGCGCGCAGCAACGTAAAGCGTTTTGCTATCTGCGCTTACCACTAATCCTGCTGGTGCTGTTGCCACAATTACTTCGCCTTGCACGCTTAAATCGTTGGTGTTGATGGCCAAAATACGGTCGCTGTACCAATCTGCCACGTATAAGGTTTTATTGTCTGGCGCGATGGTAATGCCCACTGGCGAGCCTTTAATCGTCATCGTTTCAATCACTAAATTGCTGTTGGTATCAATCACCGAAATGCTTTGTCCCTCAACGTTAGTAATAAATGCCCGATTTAATGCACGCGAAACCGCAACGCCCACCGGCGCTTTGCCCACAGTAATGGTTTTAATCACTTTCGCTTTTGCAATATCAATTACCGAAACAGTGTGATCGCCTTGATTGGTAATATACGCAAAACTATCACCACCTTTTGCGTCACTTTTTGAAGAGGTGCAGGCAATCAGGCTTAAAAACAGGCTAAAAACAGTTATTAAAATTAATTTATTCATAAATATGGGGTTTTGGACGTTAATTACACTGCGTATGCAAATGCGGGCTTTCAATAGTGGCAAAAATATGAAAAAATTGCACTAAATATTTTAGGTAGTTTGCAATATGTTAGATCGTGACGGATTCCGCCCCAATGTGGGGATAATCCTGTGTAACGCTCAAAATCAGGTGTTTTGGGGCAAGCGTATCAGAGAACACGCTTGGCAGTTTCCACAGGGTGGTATTAAATATGGCGAAAGCCCAGAGCAGGCCATGTATCGCGAGCTGATGGAAGAAGTTGGCTTGGAGCCCAAGCACGTAGAAATTTTAGGTCGCACGCGCGATTGGCTGCGTTATGAAGTGCCAAGCAGCTGGATTAAGCGCGAATGGCGTGGTAGCTATAAAGGCCAAAAGCAAATTTGGTATTTGTTACGCATGGTGGGGCGTGATACTGATGTTTCGCTGCGCGCAACTGAGCATCCAGAATTTGACGCATGGCGCTGGAGTGATTACTGGGTGCCGCTAGAAGATGTGATTGAGTTTAAGCGCGATGTATACAAGGCGGCTTTAAATGAGCTGGCTACGCATTTGCATCACAAAATTAAAACCCATCCTGCCAAACATATTTAGGATTAACTAAACACAAAAAAGCCTGCTTAAATGAGCAGGCTTTTTTGTTAAGCGTTATTTGTTGCAGATTTTAAACAATCACTTAACCCATTTTTTCACCCAAATTTATTGCGCGGGCGGGTTGCCATTCGCGATTAAATTGCAGCGCATCTTTTTCAAATAACATCACTACCGTAGAGCCTAACAAAAATCTGCCCATTTCTTCGCCTTGTTTTAGTGAGATATTTTCATATGTCCATGTGCGGACATTTTTGCTGCGAGGCGGATTAATCACTTTATTGGCCGAATCGTGCCAAACGGTTGCCATGCTGCCCACAATGGTTGCGCCCACTAACACCATGACAAATGTACCGTGTTGCGCCGATTCAAACTCACACACCACGCGCTCATTACGCGCAAATAAATTCGGTACATTGGCCGCGGTATTTGGGTTAACTGAAAATAAATCCCCCGGCACATAAGCCATGCTTTTTAATGTGCCATCGCAGGGCATATGAATGCGGTGATAATCTTTTGGGCTTAAATAAAGACAAGCAAAATGGCCATTTTGAAATTTATTGGCAAGCGCTTGATTGCCTGCCAGCAAGGTTAAGCTTGAATAGTTGTGATTTTTTGCCTGAAAGAGTTGGTCTTGGTCAATATAGCCAAACTGGCTAATTGCGCCATCTACAGGGCAAATAAAATCAGCTTTAGCAATCGGACGAGCGTTTGATTTTAATGGGCGAGTGAAAAAGTCATTAAAAGTTTTGTAGCTGGAAATGTCTGGATTTTCTGCTTCTGTCATATTCACTTGATAGCGTTTTACAAACCAAGCAATAACTGATGTCGTTAATTTACCTGCTTGTATATTAGCGAACTTGCCTGCCAAAATAGTCAGCGCTTGCTTGGGAAGTACATATTGCAAAATGATAGAAAGTGGCACAAGAATCCTTTAATAAAAAAGGGCAAAACGGAGTGCGTCTTGCCCTTTTACAGCTTTAAACTCAATACTTAACCCTTATTTTAGGCTAAATTTTGCTTAGTTATTTTGAATTGCGTTATAGGTTTTGATTAGTTTTTTGATTGATCAACTAATTTGTTTTTAGCAATCCAAGGCATCATCGCGCGCAACTGACCACCCACTTGCTCAATTGGATGCGCTGCATTTAAGCGGCGACGTGCAACCATTTCTGGATAATTGGTACGACCTTCTAAAATAAACTGTTTGGCGTAGTTGCCATTTTGAATGTTTTTCAAACATTCTTTCATGGCAGCGCGCGCTTGGTCCGCAATTACGCGTGGGCCAGTCACATACTCACCATATTCCGCGTTGTTTGATATTGAGTAATTCATGTTGGCGATGCCGCCTTCGTACATTAAATCTACAATCAATTTCAATTCGTGTAAGCACTCAAAGTAAGCCATCTCTGGCGCGTAGCCAGCTTCTGTTAATGTTTCAAAGCCTGCTTTAACCAATTCAACCGCGCCACCGCATAAAACAGCTTGCTCGCCGAATAAATCTGTTTCTGTTTCTTCACGGAAATCTGTTTCAATTACGCCGCCTTTAGTGCCGCCGTTGGCCGCTGCATAAGACAATGCTACTTCTTTGGCTTTGCCTGATTTGTCTTGATAAACCGCGATAAGTGAAGGTACGCCGCCACCTTTTAAGTATTCAGAACGCACGGTGTGGCCTGGGCCTTTTGGTGCAATCATAATCACATCTAAATCCGCACGTGGCACGATTTGGTTGTAGTGAATGTTAAAGCCATGAGCAAAAGCTAATGCCGCACCTTTTTTAAGATTTGGTGCAACTTCAGCTGCAAAAATGCCTGCCATTGTTTCATCTGGCAACAAAATCATGACAACGTCAGCGTCTTTAACAGAGTCAGCAATGTCCATTACAGTATGGCCAGCACCAACAGCTTTAGCCCATGAGCTACCTTCTTTACGCAAGCCAATAGTAACTGTTACGCCGCTATCTTTAAGGTTGGCTGCATGCGCATGACCTTGTGAGCCGTAACCAACGATGGTGACTTTTTTGGCTTTAATAATGCTTAAATCTGCGTCTTTATCGTAATAAACTTTCATTGCTTTTCCCTTTAAATACAATTATTTATTAATAGATTACTTAACTTGCTTAATTACTTTTTAAATCAAATCTAAATCTTTAGGATTCTATCGCCACGACCAATGCCCGATGCGCCTGTACGTACTGTTTCTAAAATCGCGGTTTTATCAATCGCTTCTAAAAATGCATCTAATTTGCTGCATGAGCCTGTCAATTCAATGGTGTAGCTATTGTCTGCCACATCGATAATGCGACCACGAAAAATGTCACACATGCGCTTCATTTCGTCTTTAAAGTTAGCACTTGCTTTCACTTTAACTAGCATCAACTCACGCTCTATATATTTTCCGTCGTTCAAGTCCAACACTTTGACTACATCAATCAATTTGTTGAGTTGCTTGATGATTTGCTCAATCACTTCATCAGAGCCAGTTGTCACAATGGTCATGCGTGACAAAGTTGGGTCTTCAGTCACTGCCACAGTGAGCGATTCAATATTGTAGCCGCGCGCTGAAAACAAACCTGCCACGCGTGATAACGCGCCAGCTTCGTTTTCCATTAGCAAAGAAATAATATGCTTCATATTAATCCTCACGCCTTTCTTTATTGTCTTTTTTAAGCACCATATCGGATAGGCCCTTGCCAGCCGCAATCATCGGGAACACGTTTTCGTCTTGATCGGTAATAAAATCCATAAACACGAACTTATCTTTTTTGGCGAACGCTTCTTTTAATGCCCCTTCAACGTCGGCAGGATTGGTGATTTTCATACCAACGTGGCCGTATGATTCGGCCAATTTAACAAAGTCTGGCAAGCTATCCATATACGATTCTGAATAACGGTTTTCGTAGAAAAACTCTTGCCACTGACGCACCATGCCTAAGTAGCGGTTGTTCAACATAATGACTTTAATCGGTAAGCCGTACTGCGCACAGGTCGAAAGCTCTTGAATATTCATTTGAATACTGCCTTCACCTGTTACGCAGGCTACTTGCGCATCTTTATCGGCAAATTGACAGCCCATCGCATATGGCAAGCCAACGCCCATGGTGCCTAAACCGCCCGAGTTAATCCAGCGACGTGGTTGATCAAATTTGTAATATTGTGCCGCCCACATCTGGTGTTGACCCACGTCAGACGTGACATAAGCTTCACCTTTGGTGACTTCCCATAACTTTTCAATAACATATTGCGGCTTAATCAACACATCAGAGTTGGTGTAAACCATAGATTTAACGCCACGCCATTCATCAATTTGTTTCCACCAAGCGCTAATGTCATTGTGACTATTTTCAGCGGCAAGCAGCTCATTCATCTCACTTAATACAGACTGCACATGCCCAACAATTGGCACGTCTATTTTTACGCGTTTTGAAATGCTAGATGGATCCACATCAATGTGGATAATGGTGCGTTTTTTACTTAAAAAATCTTTTGGGTCACCAATGACGCGGTCATCAAAACGGGCGCCAACGGCAATTAACACATCACAGTTTTGCATTGCCATATTGGCTTCATAACTGCCGTGCATACCCAGCATGCCAACAAATTGTTTGTCTGTAGCAGGGTAGCCGCCTAAACCCATTAAGGTATTTGTGACTGGATAATTGAGCGCGCGTGCTAGTTTGACTAATTCATGGCTACCGTCACCCAGTACTAAGCCGCCGCCTGTGTAAATCATGGGGCGTTTGGCTTCTAACAGTAACTTGATGGCTTTTTTAATTTGCCAGCTATGGCCTTTTAGCACAGGGTTATACGAACGCATCTCTACCGATTTTGGGTAAATGTATTCAGCCAAGTGCGCGGTAATATCTTTTGGAATATCGACTACCACTGGGCCAGGACGACCAGTAGCTGCTATATAAAAGGCTTTTTTCATGGTAGCGGCAATGTCTTTTACATCTTTAACCAAGAAGTTATGTTTTACGCACGGACGTGTTACGCCCACCATATCCACTTCTTGGAAAGCGTCCAAACCGATTGCTGGCACTGGCACTTGACCGCTAATCACAACCATTGGAATAGAGTCCATATAAGCTGTCGCAATACCTGTAACCGCATTAGTGGCACCTGGGCCGCTGGTTACTAGGGCTACGCCAACTGTTCCAGTCGCGCGCGAGTAAGCATCGGCTGCGTGAACAGCTGCTTGCTCATGACGCACTAAAATGTGTTTAAAGCCGTTTTGTTTGTAGATTTCATCGTAAATGTGCAAGACTGCGCCACCAGGATAGCCGAATACAAATTTGACTTTTTCCTCATTTAAGCAGCGAATGACAATTTCTGCGCCTGTAATCGTTGGATTTGCGTTGATTACATCTTTGCTGGCAGATGTTGAATTGTTATTTTGTGAATCCATAAAACCTTGATTTTTTACGATTAAATGATGAACCCTAAACATTAACCTTTTAAGCGAAATTGGTCAAGTTTAGCCCAATGATAAATCTAGGTTGATGCGTGTTTGGAATAGAGTGTAAAAGCAGAAAATCTGAATGAAAGGCTACAGTAAAGACTAAAAACTCACTTGTTTAAAGATGGGCGCTCTTAAAATTAACCCTAAGAATTCAACTTAAGAATCCAGCGGAGGAGCAACTTTTAATAACTCTTCTATAGTGGTTAATCCCGCTGCCACTTTTTCGGCGCCATTTAACATTAATGGTTGCATGCCTTCTTGGTAAGCCATATTTCTGAGCATAGGTAAATCGGTATCAGTAGTGATTAACTTACGTAATTTTGGTGTAATGGTGAGCATTTCATAAATACCGCTGCGGCCTCTAAAACCAGTGTTACGGCATTCAATGCAGCCAACTGCTTTCATGCAGGTAGTGGGTTTTGCTGCTTTAAACGGATAAGTAATCGACTTCCACTCTTCATCTGAAATAACGTGTGGCGCTTTGCAAGCGGCGCACAAAGTGCGCACCAAGCGCTGCGCCATAATACCCAGTACTGTAGAGTGAATTAGATAAGACGCAACGCCTAAATCGAGTAAGCGCGTAACAGCCGATGGCGCGTCATTAGTATGTAATGTAGATAACACCAAATGTCCCGTTAATGCTGCTTGAATCGCCATATCGGCGGTTTCGATATCACGAATCTCACCCACCATAATAATATCTGGATCTTGCCGCATCAACGTGCGGATGCCATCTGCAAAATTTAGCCCAATATTGGTAGTCACTTGCATTTGGTTAAATGCGGGCTCTACCATCTCAATCGGATCTTCAACCGTACTGACATTGACTTCTGGGGTGGCTAATTGTTTGAGAGTGGAATATAAAGTGGTGGTTTTGCCTGAACCAGTCGGGCCTGTCACCAAGATAATGCCATTGGGCGATTTCGTCCATTGTGCCCATAAATCAGCTTGTTTCTTTGAAAAACCCAGTTGCACAAAATCTTGCACAATCACATCGGGCGTAAAAATACGCATCACCAGTTTTTCGCCAAACGCGGTTGGCATGGTGGATAAACGTAACTCAATTTCAGTACCAGTATTGCTGACGGTTTTAATGCGGCCATCTTGCGGGCGTCGTTTTTCTACCATATCCATACGGCCTAGTAGCTTAATGCGGCTGGTAATCGCGTTCATAATGTTGGATGGTAATTGATAAACTTGATGTAACACACCGTCAATACGAAAGCGCATGGTGCCCATGTTGCGGCGTGGTTCTAGGTGAATATCACTGGCGCGTTGTTCAAATGCATACTTAAAAAGCCAATCCACAATATTCACTACATGCTGCTCATTGGCATCTAGGTTTTTATCTTTGCCTAGCTCCACCAGTTGCTCAAAATTCTGCACACCAACAATTTGGCCTGCTTTGGCTAAATTGGCTTGATTAATCGAGCTGGCAAGGTTGTAAATCTCGGGTAAATAGCGATTGATTTCGAGCGGATTGGCAAACACTAACCGGATGCGCATGTTTAAAATGCGCTCTAAATCAGGTATCCAATCAGTTTGGTAAGGTTCAGAAGTGGCAACTGTCGCCTCATCGCCTTTTACCGATATCGGCATAATTCTTAATCGCTCGGCATAGGCTTTTGAAACGATTTGTGCTGCAGAGGTAAAATCCAGTTTTAATGGGTCAATATGATAAAAATCTAGCCCTGTTTGCGCTGCAAGCCAGCGGCTTAAATAGTCAACCGACATCGATTTGTGTGGTGGACGCAAATCTTTCCATTTTTGCTCACCAATCACCACCACAGGATGCAGGTTTGAGCTATCAAGCTTTCTGTCTTTATATAGTTTTTCAGCTTGCGTTTTATCGAGCCGACCATCATTCACCAGCATGCGTAGTACATCACCCAAGGTAAACTTTGCTTTTACGGCCGATTTTGCAACGCCAGACGCTTTTGTCATGGCTTGACCAGTATGCCTGCTTAAGTTTTGCTGCGTGGCTGTGCCAACACTTTGCCCAGTGCTGCTACTTAAACTAGAAATAGTATTTGGTGCTTTTGTCATGCATTGCCTTGTTAAATTTGGTTTTGTCGCATTTGATGGTGCAAGTTAAGTGATTTTCTGAGTTAACTGATTGAAATTTAATTCAAACTTAACCCAATTAAAAGCCGAAATAATTTCGCTATGAATGGTACACCTACCTTATTTTATTCTCATCGATAAATCAATGGCATCGATATTTTTTGTGAGGCTACCAATTGAAATTCGGTCAACGCCTGTTAGCGCAATCGCGCGTGCAGAGCTTAAATCTACACCGCCTGAGGCTTCAATTTCTGCGCGGCCTGCATACGTTTCAATATTCATTTGTACTGCTTTTTTCATATCAAGCATGCCAAAATTATCCAGCAAAATACTGGTAGCGCCCGCATCTAAAGCTTGTTTAAATTGATCTAAGTTTTCAACTTCTATTTGTGTGTTGATGTTTGGGTATGTTTTAAACGCATTTTCAAGCGCGGCGCGAATGCTGCCGGCAGCGGCAATATGGTTCTCTTTAATTAAAATGCCGTCATATAAAGCTAGCCGCTGATTAGCGCCGCCGCCGACTGTGACTGCATATTTTTGCGTTAATCTCAAGTTTGGAATAGTTTTTCGCGTATCTAATATTTGCGATTTGGTGCCAGAAACCGCCATCACAAACTTGCGGGCTTGTGTGGCAACAGCGGACATTAACTGTAAAAAATTAAGCGCGCAGCGTTCTGCTGTTAATAATGCGCGTGCATTGCCTGTGATTTCGCACAACAATTGATTGGCTGAAATTTTTTCGCCCTCATTCACCAGCCATTTTATTTTAATGCTTGCATCAATGCTTTGAAAGCAAGCATTTGCCCAGTCAATTCCGCAGATAATGGCATCTTGCCGCGTAATAATAGTCGCATGCGCGATATTATCCGCAGGGATTAGCGTTGCAGTTAAATCGCCTATGCCAATATCTTCATGCAATGCGCGCTTTACATCTTGCTCAACTAAAGCGTTAAATGCAGTTGAACCGCGCGGATAATGTTGGGTAAATAGAGGCGTTAACATAAATCTATTATAATGCAATTTATTTACTAATCAGCTTTACTCTTTTTAATACAAAAACTACTTAAGTCAAAATCTTATATGAAGCTTTTATACACCCCAAATAGTCCTTACGCGCGCAAAGTGCGCATTGTTGCGCTTGAAAAGCATATTGATATTGAATTGCAAGAAGTGGTACTAGCAGACCCTGATTGTCCAGTCAAAAACTATAACCCACTAGGCAAAGTGCCTGTGTTGGTTTTAGATGACAACGATAGCGTATATGACTCAAAAGTGATTGTGGAGTATCTAGATAACCGCGCGCCTGGCACGCATTTAATTCCTATTGATAATACCAATAAAATTGCTGTGCGCCGTTGGGAAGCATTGGCAGACGGTGTTTGCGATGCTGCAATCGCCGCGATGTTAGAAGCGCGCAGAGATGAAGCGCAGCAATCACAAGCCAATATCGATAAGCAATTGGCGAAAGTAATGCTGGGTTTAGAAGTACTTAACCTCGATATTACCAAGAAAAAATGGTGTGTAAATGAGACATTTAGCCTAGCCGATATAGCGCTGGGTTGTACGTTGGGTTATTTGGATTTACGTTTTAAGACTTTGCAGTGGCAAGATAAATTTCCGAATTTAGCCAAGCATTATAGCGTTTTGGTAAAACGCCCAAGCTTTAAACAAACCGTGCCAGTTGTTTAATGAGAAGAGTGAAATATTAAAAGGCTCAACGTAATGTTGAGCCTTTTTGCAATTCATTTCAGCCTGGTTTATGTAGGTTAACTAAGGTTTAGTTTAATCCCAGCTTAACGCAACACCCGTTTGATATTCCGTGACACGGGTTTCAAAAAAGTTTTTCTCTTTCTTTAAGTCCATCATTTCACTCATCCACGGGAATGGATTGGTCGCCCCTGGGTACAACACATCTAAACCAATTTGCGTACAACGGCGGTTGGCAATAAAGCGCAAATACTCTTTAAACATGGTTGCATTTAAGCCCAACACACCGCGTGGCATGGTGGCTTCGGCGTATTGATATTCCAATTCCACACCGTGTTGAATCAAGCCTTTAATTTCTTCACGGAAAGCGGTTGTCCATAAATGCGGGTTTTCTAGCTTAATGGTGTTAATCACATCAATACCAAAGTTGCAGTGCATCGATTCATCACGCAAGATATATTGATATTGCTCTGCTGCGCCTTGCATTTTGTTCTGACGGCCAAGCGCTAAAATTTGCACAAAACCCACGTAGAAAAACAAACCTTCCATAATGCAGGCAAACACAATTAAAGAGCGCAGTAACTGTTGATCAGCCTCTGGCGTACCTGTTTTAAACTCGGGGTCAGTCAGAGTATTGATAAATGGAATTAAAAAATCATCTTTCGCTTTAATACTCGCTACTTCTTGATAAGCGTTAAATACCTCTGATTCATCAAGACCTAAACTTTCTACAATATATTGATAGGCATGGGTATGAATTGCCTCTTCAAACCCTTGGCGCAACAAGTATTGGCGGCATTCTGGCGCGGTTATGTGTCGATATGTGCCAAGCACAATGTTATTGGCAGCTAACGAATCTGCCGTGGTAAAAAACCCCAAGTTACGCTTTACAATCAAGCGCTCATCTTCGGTCAATGCAGTACTGTCTTTCCACTGTGCAATGTCGCGGCTCATGCTCACTTCTTGTGGCATCCAATGGTTTGCACAACCCGCTAAATACTTATCCCAAGCCCAGTGGTATTTAAATGGCACCAGTTGGTTTACATCGGTTTGGCCGTTAATCATGCGTTTGTCTGAGGCATTTACACGACCTGAGTGTGATGGCTGATTGGCGGCTGTTGGTGCTGGTTTAATTTCAACAGGGGGTGCTACTTTAAAACTTGGCATCAAACTTGGCTGGGTTTGTTCTATTACAACTTCATCTTCAAATGAAAGCATGTTTTTTCCTTAATTTCTAATTATCACAACACCATCAATTCTCGTCATACCCGCGTAGGCGGGTATCCAGTTAGCTTTCAACTTCGCATTAGTTACCTATTGAAACTAATCTAGGCATCAACCCTGACTGGATTCCCGCCTTCGCGGGAATGACGATTGAGGAGATTTAACTATTTACTGGCAAGACTCACAGTCAGGATTATCAATCGAACACATTTTAGGGGCTGGCTCAGACACATGCGCTGAAACCGCATTGAGTTCACCACCAGACCCTGTCGATTTTTCTGCTGCTGTTGCGCCTAGTGAGCGCAAGTAATAGGTGGTTTTTAAGCCACGTTGCCACGCCAATAAATACGTGTCATTCAGCTTTTTACCTGACGGCACTGCAAAATAGAGGTTAAGCGATTGCGCTTGGTCTATCCATTTTTGGCGACGCGCTGCGGCTTCAATTAACCATGTTGGGTCAACATCAAATGCCGTTGCGTATAACTGTTTTAAATCTGCTGGTACGCGGTCTATCTTTTGTAGCGAACCATCATAATATTTCAAATCGCTTACCATCACGGTGTCCCACAAGCCCCGGGCTTTTAAGTCAATCACCAATTGCTCATTCACAATGGTAAATTCGCCCGACAAGTTCGACTTCACGTATAAGTTTTGATATTCAGGCTCGATACTGGCCGAAACGCCCACAATATTTGAAATAGTTGCTGTTGGCGCAATCGCCACACAGTTAGAGTTGCGCATGCCTACTTTTTGAATGCGATTTCTTAACGCATCCCAATCCATAGTTTGGCTTCTATCAACCTCTACATGGCCACCGCGTTCAGATAGCAATAAATCCAAGGTGTCGAGTGGCAAGATGCCTTGATCCCACAAGCTACCTTTAAAGCTAGAGTAGGGACCGCGCTCTTCAGCTAACAAAGTAGAGGCGTAATAGGCGTTGTAGCACACCATTTCCATCGCACGGTCAGCAAAGTCCACCGCTTCCATGCTGGCGTAAGGAATACGCATGGCATGCAGGCAATTTTGAAAGCCCATAATACCCAAGCCCACAGGGCGATGGCGTGTATTAGCATTGCGTGCTTTACCAACAGGATAGAAGTTGATATCCACCACATTATCCAGCATGCGCATGCCTACTTTGATGGTGGATTGTAATTTATCGTTATCTAACACTAACTTGCCATTAACTTCGGTTAAATGCTGCAATAAGTTCACAGAACCCAAGTTACACACAGCAATTTCAGTGTCTGAAGTATTCAGTGTAATTTCTGTACAAAGGTTTGAGCTATGCACCACGCCCACATGTTGCTGTGGTGAGCGAATATTGCATGGGTCTTTAAACGTAATCCAAGGGTGACCCGTTTCAAACAACATGGATAGCATCTTGCGCCACATCTGTAGGGCAGGGATTTTCTTGAATAATTTGATTTCACCATTTTCAGCACGGCGCTCATATTCCACATAAGCGGTTTCAAATGCTTTGCCGTATTTGTCATGCAAATCGGACACGTCTGATGGCGAAAACAATGTCCAATCGCCTGCTTCTGTGACGCGGCGCATGAATAAATCAGGAATCCAATGCGCGGTATTCATATCGTGCGTGCGGCGGCGGTCATCACCTGTGTTTTTGCGTAAATCTAAAAACTCTTCAATGTCTAAATGCCAAGTTTCTAAGTAGCCACACACCGCGCCTTTGCGCTTACCGCCTTGGTTCACTGCCACAGCAGTGTCGTTTACCACTTTTAAAAAAGGAATGACACCTTGGCTTTTGCCATTGGTGCCTTTGATACGTGCGCCCAAAGCACGCACGGGCGTCCAGTCATTGCCCAATCCGCCTGCGTATTTTTGCAGCATGGCATTTTCTTTAATGCCTTGATAAATGCCATCCAAATCATCACTCACTGTTGTTAAATAGCATGAAGAAAGTTGAGAGTGAAGCGTGCCAGCATTGAATAAAGTCGGCGTGGAGCTCATGAAATCGAACGTACTGAGCACGTTATAGAACTCAATCGCACGTGCTTCGCGGTCAATCTCGTTAATCGCTAAACCCATGGCTACGCGCATAAAGAAAATTTGCGGCAACTCAATACGGCGTTCTTCAATATGTAAAAAGTAGCGGTCGTACAAGGTTTGAATACCTAAATAACCAAACTGGAAATCGCGGTCTTTATTCAGTGCGGCGGCTAATTTAGTTAAGTCAAATTGCGCTAAACGCGGGTCAAGCAGTTCTGCTGCTATGCCTGTTTTGATGTAGCGTGGAAAATAATCTACATAGTGTGCATCCATATCCGCATGGCTGACGCGCTCGCCAAGTACTTCTGCGCGCACTAAATCCAGTTGCAAACGCGCCGTTACATAGTTGTAGGCTGGCTCGGTTTCAATCAAACTGCGTGCCGATAAAATAAGCGCCTTGTAGACTTCGGTAAACGGAATGCCATCGTACAAATCGCGCACGGCTTGCTCAACTACGATATTAGGGCTAACGACATCACCTAAATTCAAGCAGGCTTCAGCCACCATTTTGTTGAGCTCTGCAATATTTAATGGTGTTAATTGGCCATCAATATTCACATTCAGCGTATGCACAGGCTCAGCAATAATCGCTTTTTCAGCCGCACGCTCGGCATTACGTTTTTCACGGTACAGCACATAAGCGCGGGCTACATCGTGATTGCCATTGCGCATTAGCGCCAATTCCACTTGGTCTTGAATATCTTCAATATGGATTGAGCCGCCAGCAGGCAAGCGGCGCATTAGGGCGTTATTCACCAATTGGCTCAAAATGGCCACTTGGTCACGCACGCGCGCAGAAGCGACGCTTTGATTGCCTTCTACCGCTAAAAATGCTTTGGTAATGGCAATTGAGATTTTGTCTAAGTTAAATGCAACAGCAGCGCCATTTCGGCGTATCACTTGCAACGCAGGCAGCAGTGATTCGGTAGCAGATGGTCGAATATCATCCATGTGAATTTCCCTTTTAATAAAGGGCAGGTACGCTTTGAAATGCTCTAAGAACAGAACAAATAAAGACCAGCAAGAGAAGTGGAATTATAAAAAACGCACTTCCATCTGCCGAGGACACCCCGCCTCAAACGTTATAAAAATAGTTTTGTGCCTTAATTAAAAGGCACAAAAAAGTCACACGGCAGGTCTCCTGGCTTTCAGGTCATCATTATTTTGTTAGCCTTCCCAAGTGGATATTAAACATAGATATTTAATATTTTACTCAGTGGCAATTAACACAAAATAACTCGCTGATTACAGTTGCGGGGGCAGCTTTGGCTTTGCTGTTTAGGTTAATTAAACAACGCACCATATTCCCTTTTATCTTACATTTTGATTAAAACGTAAGAACCGTGTGACCACACTATAACGCAATATAAAGCGAAAGTTCAACATAAAAACACTATATGTTGATAATATTTTCTATATCTATGTTTTGTAAAGGTTTTATAAAGACTTTTATTTAAGCTAATTGAGCGCGCAATTTTTTAGCCACACTCACCATATTTTGCAAAGCCAATTTCGTTTCATCCCAGCCGCGTGTTTTTAAGCCGCAATCGGGATTAATCCATAAGCGTTCTGCGGGAATCACTTCAAAGGCGCGCTTAACCAGTTTTTCCATGGCTTCAATGCTTGGTACGCGTGGTGAGTGAATATCATAAACGCCAGGTCCAATCTCATTTGGGTATGAAAACTCACCAAATCCATCCAGCAACTCCATGGCCGAACGCGATGTTTCAATGGTAATCACGTCGGCATCCATGGCGGCAATCGCTGGCAGAATATCGTTAAATTCGGCATAACACATATGCGTGTGAATCTGCGTATCATCCTTTGCAACGCTGGCAGAAAGTTTGAATGCGCGCACGGCCCAAGCCAAATAATGCGCCCAAGCCGATTTTTGCAAAGGCAAGCCTTCACGCAAGGCAGGTTCATCAATCTGGATAATCGCGATACCAGCCTTTTGCAAATCGTCCACTTCATCGCGTATGGCTAGCGCCAATTGCAAAGCCGTGGTTTCACGCGTTTGGTCATCGCGCACAAAAGACCATTGCAGCATAGTGATTGGGCCAGTTAGCATGCCTTTTACGGGGCGTTTCGACAGCGATTGCGCAAAACGTGCCGTATCGACTGTCATGGGGTTTGCTCTGTGTACATCGCCATAAATAATGGGCGGTTTAACGCAGCGCGAGCCATAACTTTGCACCCAGCCATTTTGCGTAAACACATAGCCTGCTAATTGCTCACCAAAAAATTCCACCATATCGTTGCGCTCGGCTTCGCCATGTACCAACACATCCAGGTCAATTTCCTCTTGCTGACTAATGGCGTAAGCAATATGCGCTTCCATATCGGCATCGTATTTAGCTTGGCTAATTTCACCTTTTTTAAAGGCGGCACGGCTGGCACGGATATCAGGTGTTTGCGGGAAAGAGCCAATGGTAGTGGTGGGCAGTAAAGGTAAATTTAAACGTGCTCGCTGATTGATTTGGCGAAGCTCGAATTTATTTGCTCGATTTTCGTTTACATTAATCAAATCTTTGATACGCTCTTTCACATCAACATTGTGAACGCGTAAAGACTGTTGACGCGTAGCAATCGCTGCACGCGAAATCGCCAATTCATTGGCAACAGAATCTGCACCGTTATTCAAAGCACAGGCGATAATGCGTAATTCGTTTAACTTTTCATCAGCAAATGCTAACCAAGATTTAATCTCCGCATCTAAATTCACTTCATGCGCTAAAGTTACTGGTGTGTGCAGCAAAGAGCAGCTTGGCGCAATCCATAAACGCTCACCCAGCCTTTGCACCCAAGGCTCTAGCAGAGCCAGCGTTTTATCTAAATCGGTGCGCCAGATATTGCGGCCATCAATCACCCCAGCCGATAATACCCAATAGCTAGGAATTGCATTGACCCACGGCCCCAATTGCTCCGGCGCGCGAACGCAATCAATATGGATGCCATCAATGGGCAGTTGCGTAATAAAGCCCTGATAGCGCGATACGTTGGCAAAATAAGTGGTCAATAATAATTTTGGACGCTGCGTACGAAAATACGCATAAGCGCGCTCAAACGCCTTAAGCCAAGCATCCTCCAAATCCAGCGCAAAGATTGGCTCATCCATTTGTAGCCATTCAATTTTTTTAGCATGCAGCTCTTGCAATAAAAAGGCATATTGTTCGGCAAGACTATCCAATAAATCCAGCTTATTCACGCCACGCGCCTTGCTTAAATATAAAAAGCTCACTGGGCCAAGTAACACAGGTTTTACGTTTTTGGATTGTTTTTGCGCTTCATCTAGCTGGCTTAAAAAATCATGCGCATTGATTGAAAACTGCGTGTCTTCATTTAATTCTGGCACGATGTAATGGTAATTGGTGTCTAGCCACTTAGTCATTTCCATTGCTGGTTGCTCTAAGTTGCCGCGTGCAAGTGAAAAATAGGCGTTTTCTGGCGAAATAGTCTTTTCACCAAACGGCAATTTAGCAAAGCGCTTTGGCTGCGCGCCAAATAATACGGTGTGATCCAGCACATGATCGTATAAGGAAAAATCGTTGCTAGTGATAAAGGCTAAATCGGCCTCTTGTTGCTTTTTCCAATGCGTTTTGCGCAATTCTGCAGCCGTTTTTTGTAAGTGTTCTGATGTAGTTTCTTTGCGCCAAAATGATTCCAGCGCAAATTTTAATTCACGTTTCGCGCCCACGCGTGGGTAGCCCAATATATGCGCTTTAATAGTTTTTGTTGTCATGTTGTTACCCTCAATCTATGCAAGGCATGCATTCTCTAATGACTAATTAATTTAATAAAGCGAAAGTTTTTGTGATAAATTTGAATTAAATTCATATTGGAAAATAATGATGCTTGAAATTCGTCATCTCAAATCGTTAAAAGCCATTGCAGAAACCAATAAGTTAGGTTTGGCAGCCGAACGTGTTTTTTTAACGCAATCCGCGCTATCGCATCAAATACGCGCTTTAGAAACACACTACGACATCATACTTTTTCAGCGCAGCGCGCAAGGTTTGCGCTTTACACCTGCGGGTCAACGTTTGCTGGATTTAGCCAATGAATTGCTACCTTTAATTGAAAAAGCCGAGCGTGATTTGATTCGCTTAAAGAGCGATCAATCGGGTGAGCTTAGAATTGTTTTAGAGTGCCATACTTGCTTTGATTGGCTAACTCCAGTGATGGATGCCTTTAGGCGCGCTTGGCCAGAGGTGGAAATTGATTTAGTGGCAGGGTTCCACAGCGACCCTTGGCAATTATTGCACGCGGGCAAGGCCGATGTAGTGATTGGCGGCCTGCCAAATAAGCTGGAAAATTTAGCGCATTTGCCTTTATTTAAATTTGAGATCATGGCGGTACTGCCTATTGACCATGCTTTGCGCAATAAACCCAGATTATTAGCCGAAAACTTTAGCGGCGAAACGCTGATTACTTACCCTGTGCCTGAGGAACGTATTGATGTGATTCGCCAAGTGCTAACGCCTGCCAATATTCAATTTAATCGCCGCACCGCAGAGCTGACTATCGCCATTATGCAACTTGTTGCCAGCCGTCGCGGCTTGGCCGCATTGCCTAATTGGGGTATTCAAAGCTATGTTGAGCATGACTATGTGATTGCAAAACCGATTGGCACCAAAGGCTTGTGGTCGGAATTACATGCATTAGGCAATAGCGAGACGATGGCGCGCCCCTATGCCAAAGATTTGGCGCGCACTATTCGCGATGTTTGTGCAGAAAAGCTATCAGGGATTAAATTGTTGTAAATCAACTAGAAAGGATTCACAAGCACAGCAGGCTGAATTATTAATTGCAACGCGAGGGGTTAAACACCACCCTACGGATTACATTAAATAGAGGCGGTGATAATCCCACCGAACCCTTTGTTTATAATGCGGTGGTGATAATCCCACCGCCTAGGCAAACGTTGCTTTCATACACTACAGCTGATTGCCCTGGGGTAATCGCCCATTGTTTTTGGCCAAATTTAACCGTTACGTTTTCAAGGTCTAGCGCATCAATCTCGCATGGTGCATCGGGCTGTCGATAGCGTGTTTTGGCGGCATACACCCAGTTTGTCATGGGTTGCTCATCGTCAATCCACGTTAGCTGGCTGGCTATTAAGCCATCGTTTAGTAGCAAAGGGTGCTGATGCCCTTGCACCACAATCAACTCATTTTTAAGCATATCTTTTGCGGCAACAAACCAAGGCTCGCCATTGCTATCACGGCTACCACCAATTTTTAAACCTTGTCGCTGCCCTAATGTGTAATACATCAAGCCATCATGCTGACCCACCAATTTGCCTTCGGGTGTTTTAATATCGCCAGGTTTTTTGGGCAGATAACGTTGTAAAAACTCTTGAAAAGGGCGCTCACCAATAAAGCAAATGCCAGTTGAATCCTTTTTGTCCGCATTAATTAAGCCTGCTTTACGTGCAATCTCGCGCACCTCGGTTTTTAAATATTTGCCCAGCGGAAATAAAGTTTTACTTAACTGCGCTTGATTTAAGCGATATAAAAAATAGCTTTGGTCTTTACTGCCATCATCGGCTTTTTGCAGTTGAAATAAGCCGGGTTTAAGCGGGTTTTCACGTACTTGTGCATAATGGCCAGTGGCAATTAAATCTGCACCTAAACTCATGGCATGGTCTAAAAATGCCCTAAATTTGATTTCTGCATTGCATAAAATATCAGGGTTTGGCGTACGGCCCGCTTCGTACTCACTTAAAAAGTTGGCAAAAACGCGGTCTTTGTATTCGGCGCTAAAATTAACCGCCTCAATATCAATACCAATTTTATCGGCAATCGAAACCGCGTCGATTAAATCTTGCTTGGATGAACAATATTCATCGTTGTCGTCGTCTTCCCAGTTTTTCATGAAAAGGCCAACCACGTCGTAGCCTTGCTCTTTTAATAGTAGAGCCGTTACAGATGAATCAACACCGCCAGATAAACCAACCACAACCCGTTTTTTACTCATAAAATTTAAACCTTGTCGTCATACTTAATTTACCCCTTCCCTCTCAAGGGGGAAGGTTGGGATGGGGGTAGTTTAATGTGAAGCTACTAACCCCCACCCTAGCCCTCCCCATTTGGGGGAGGGGATATTTGCTATAAGTTAGTAATCACTTCTAGCGGATAGCTTTTTCCGCTTAAATAGTCTTCAATACAGGTTAATACCTGCGGGCTACGCATTAACGCCGCTTTTTCGCGAATTTCGTCTATCGTCATCCACACGGCGCGAATAATGCCATCGTCTAATTCTTGCGTTTGGTAGTGCACACCCACGTTACCAATAAAGGCAAAACGCAAATAAGTCGTGTCGTTGTGAGGATGTTTCCAATGATAAACGCCAAGTAAGGCTGTGGGCGTAAAGTCATAAGCGGACTCTTCTAAGGTTTCGCGAATCACTGCTTGAATTAACGTTTCGTTATCTTCCAAATGGCCAGCAGGCTGATTAAAACGGTTGCCTCTGTCAGTCGTTTCTTCTACCAACAGAAACTTGCCGTTTTGTTCAATAATGGCGGCGACTGTTGAGTTAGGTTTAAATTGTTGTTTTTTCACAAAATTACTTAGCTTAGATAAGACGGCTATTTTACCTAAAATTGTTGGATTGGTCGCTAGCTGGATGCTAATTGCGGAAAGAGTCCCATTAAGCCATTTGCAATAAATTCTACCGCCATGGCCGCCAAAATAAGCCCCATCAAGCGCGTAATGATATTAATGCCAATCGTGCCTAATCTTTGCGTAATGGCATCGGATAATTTTAGTACCAGCCAAATGATGGTTGAGACCAGCAAAACAGGGATGACCAGTGATAAGTGACCTAATAAAGATGGCTGTTGTTGCGCGCTTAAAATCATACTAGAAATAGCGCCTGGGCCAGCCAGCAAAGGGATACTTAGCGGCACAATGGCAATCACTTCTCGCTCAGCCATACTTTGCGCTTCTTCAGCGGTTTGGCGCGTGCCGCCTTGCTTACCGTGCATCATCGAGATAGAAATCAGCATGATTAAAATGCCGCCGCCCACTTGAAACGATGGGATGGAAATGCCGAAAAAACTTAAAATGCCATCGCCGATAAACGCTGCCAAGCTGAGCACGATAAATACAGTCAATGCCACAGTGCGCGCGGTTTTTGCACGGTCTGGCTTGCTCCAGCCATCGGTTGCGCTGATAAAAATAGGCAAGCTGCCAATCGGGTTGACAATCGCTAGGAGCGCGATGGTGATTTTAAGTAGATAAGTAAAGTCTTGGTTAAGTAAATCCATGATTTAAGTCATTATTTCAATGTTAAAGTTTGTGAAGAAGCTAGGCTTTGCTAGTATGACACTATTAAATTGTACAAATACTAAATTAAATAGATGCAAAGATGCAGATGAATCATTCAACAATCATTTTAGCCTCACAAAGTCCGCGCCGTGTGGCGATTTTAAAGCAGATGGGCATTGATTGCGTGGTGATGCCAGCCGATATTGATGAATCGCAACTGGCCAATGAATCTCCAACTGATTATGTGTTGCGCTTGGCAAAGCAAAAAGCGCTGGCCATTCAATTGCAATTACAAGCGCAATTAAACACGCAATCTGCAGAAATGCCTATTTTGGCGGCTGACACCACGGTTGCGCTTGGGGATAGCATTTTTGGTAAGCCTGAAAACGATGCAGATGCGGTGCAGATGCTTAAACAATTATCTGACACGCAGCACCAAGTGTATACGGCGGTGGCGGGCGTTTTTAAGCAGCAAATCGAATTAGTGTTAAACACTACATTGGTAGAGATGATGCCGCTTAGCGATGCTATGATAGCGGCGTATATCGCGACTCAAGAGCATAAAGACAAAGCAGGTAGCTATGCCATTCAAGGCTTGGCGGGTAGCTGGATTAAACGCATCGATGGCAGCTACACAGGCGTGATGGGCTTGCCTGTGCATGAAACGGCGATGATATTAAAAAAATTAGGCTTTTAAAGGGTTAACTTAACTACTTTTTTAGCACGAAAAAATAAAGAGAAGGTGTTGCAAATTGGGACAAGAGATATTAATTAATGTGACGCCGCAAGAAACGCGTGTTGCCGTGCTAGAGCAGGGCATTGCGCAAGAGCTGCATATTGAGCGCAGCTCTTCCCTTGGCATTGTAGGCAATGTATATCGCGGCAAAGTGTGCCGCGTGTTGCCTGGCATGCAATCGGCGTTTGTCGAAATCGGCTTACAGCGAGCGGCTTTTTTACATGTAGCGGATATTATGGAATGCCATATTGACGGTGAGCCGCCAACTGAACGCTTGATTCAGGATGTGCTGCGCGAAGGTCAATCGATTATTGTGCAGGTAATTAAAGAACCCATTGGCACCAAAGGCGCGCGCTTAACCACGGAAATCAGTATTGCAGGGCGGTTTCTAGTCTTTTTGCCGCATCAAGATCATATTGGCGTTTCGCAACGCATTGAAGATGAAGAAGAGCGCGAGACGCTGCGCAACCGTTTGCTGGGGTTGTTACCAGAAAAACGCTCTGGCGGCTTTATTATTCGCACCATGTCAGAAACGGCCAGTGATGCAGAATTGCTGGCAGATATCGATTATTTACAAAAAGTATGGGCGAAAATCCAACTCGATAGCCAGTCTGCGGGTGAGCGCTCATTGATTTTTTATGATTTAAGCTTGCCACGCCGCATTTTGCGAGATGTAGTCAATGATGAAACTGTGAGTATTCGTGTTGATTCCAAGGAAACCTTTAACCAGCTAAAAGAGTTTGCCGATTTATATGTGGCAAAAGCGGTAAAGCCGCTTTATCACTACCAAGGCGAACGCCCGATTTTTGATTTTTATAATATAGAGATTGAAATCACGCGCGCACTTTCGCGTAAAGTGGATTTGAAATCTGGCGGCTATTTGATTTTTGATCAAACTGAGGCATTAACGACAGTTGACGTGAATACCGGTAGCTTTGTCAGCGGTAAAACGCTGTCCGATACCATTTATAAAACCAATTTAGAAGCAGTGCAATGTATTACGCGGCAATTAAGGCTTAGAAACTTAGGCGGTATCATCATTATCGATTTTATTGATATGGATGAAGATAGCCAGCGCGAAACGGTGTTGCAAGAACTCAATAAAGCGATTGATTTAGACCGCGCGCGTATCAGTGTGAATGGTTTTACATCGCTTGGCTTGGTGGAAATGACGCGCAAACGCACCAGAGAAAGTTTGGCGCACTTGTTGTGTGAGCCTTGCGACGTGTGCCAAGGCCGCGGTGAGCACAAAACGGCGCAAACCATTTGTTATGAAATTATGCGCGAATTACTACGCGAATCTAAACAATTTAACGCCAAAGAATTTAAAGTGATTGCCTGCACGCAGGTGATTGACATGCTGCTGGATGAAGAATCGCAAAGTTTGGCGAATCTATCCGATTTTATTAAAAAACGGGTGACTTTGCAGCCAGACAACCAATACGCGAGAGAGGCGTTTGATATTATTTGGATTTAAGCGCTAGTTAAGATGATGGCTGTGGGGCAATGTTCAAAAAAGGCGAATGTGTTAATAGAATCGTTTTTTCAAAATTAGTATCATTTTTGAATGTAGTGTTGGCTTGAATCGCCGGCTTAACGGCTTTAATTAACTGCAACAACATCAAATCTAAAATTTGACCTTCTTTTAATATTGTGGCGTATTCTTTTTCTACTAACGCTAATTGATTATCCAGCGCTTCAGCGCTAGCTCTTGCTTGCATGAGGTTTTTAGAGCGCTGATCTAAGCTGGCCTTATGTTCTGCCATTTGATTTTTTAGCGTGCCCAGCACATCTTGCAGCCAATGCTCACAATCTTTTTCAGCTTGACTAAAAATGGCACGCGTTTGCGTACCAAGCCCTAAGTAAAATTTGCGAATCAAAAAGTGCTTTTCGGTTAGCACGTTAATAGGGTCAGTACAAAAATCATGGGTGATTTTTTCTAATGCGCGCATATTATTAATAAAATTAGACATATCTAACGGCGGCGGATTAAAGACTTCAAAGCCATGTTTTGAATGAAAAACCTGATAAATATTATCAGCTAATTTTTTTATATCACTGCTTTGTTTATTGATGTTTGTGGCTAACTCATTAGCCTGCTTCATCAAGTTGCGCATACCTTTATTCAAGCCTACTGTGGTCCAACTGTCACCCATTTCTTTGCGGCTAGACGCTAATGCAGATTCCAAATAATCCACACTTAAATGGCGCAACAGTTTTTTGCCAATATGACCAATTTTTTCGTCAGCTTGATTAAAGGTCGGAATCGATAATTCATAGCGCTTTCTGTCGCTAACTACCTGCGCGAAAATATGTTTAGTTGCGTCACTATTCTGACCTCTCAAGCTACGCAGTTCTGCAATTTGCTCACGCAAACTGTTGAGATGCTGCTGTATGATTTTGCGCGAGCCTTTAATCATCACACTACACTCATTGGCGATAGTGCGGCCTAAAATCTCATGTTTGGCCTGAATCATCTGGTTTCCCAATATGGTTTCAAGCTCAATAATGCCGCTTTGTTGGAGCAGGGATTCATTCTTTTTAATTTTGGCTACTAAGGCTTTTTGGGCAGAAATAGCAAAAACGTTCTCGGACGAAACTCCCAACTGATGCGCAGTCAAATTAATTTGTTTGGCAATCTCATTGTTAACATCATGTTTTGGTTTCAGTGCATCCCATAACATATCAATTTTGTTGAGTAATACCAGTTTATGTTTGGTGCGACCTTTTACAAATTCATTCCAAATCTGCATATCTGATTGCGTAATGCCAGTGTCGGTTGCCGTTAAAAACAATACAGCATGTGCGTTAGGGATAATGCTGAGGGTTAGCTCAGGCTCTGCACCCAGCGTATTGAGGCCGGGCGTATCAATCACTACTAAGCCGCTTTTAAGGAGTGGATGCGGATAGTTGATGATGGCGTGACGCCATAAAGGAATTTTGATCAAACCATGCGTTTTTAACGAATTTACCATACCAAAATCTTGCGGATTATATAAGCCCAGCGCTTCTGCTTCGCCTTGGGTCACTTCTTTTTGCTCAATTAATTTACGCAAAATAGCTTGCATTTCTGCTGGCGAATCAATGTTTAGCTTAAATTTTTGCCACGCGTTTGGAGTGGTTTTTAGATAAGTAAGTGAGTCATCACTTGCACGTGTAGCAATTGGCAATAATTTAATACAAGGCTCTTCGCGCGCATCCCAAAAAATTTCGGTAGGGCACATGGTAGTGCGGCCTGGTTCGCTGGGTAGCAGGCGCTGATTAAAGTCAGCAAAAAATAATGCATTAATCATTTCAGTTTTGCCGCGCGAAAACTCTGCTAAAAAAGCCAACACTAGTTGGTCGCGTTTTAACATTTCTAACACATCGTAAAGCCGCAGCTCTCTAATCGCATCACTATATTGACTTTTAGCCAGCCAATCACGGTAGTCTGTAATGGTTTGCCTGAGCAAATTGCGCCATTCTTGATACTCATGCACTTTGGTTTGTAATGGGGCTTGTAATGGTTGAGTAATCATACCGTTGTTATCAATATTGGTTATTTTTATCGGTTAACTCGATGATGAGTGCGATCTAAAATAGCCCTAATAATTGCATTTCTAGCGTTTTAAATACGGAAATATTCACCATTTGTAACAATATTAACGCAACTAACGGTGAAAAATCTAGACCATTTGTTGTGGGGATTAATCGACGTATTGAACCTAAAATGGGTTTTGTTAAAGTATCTAAAACGCCCGAAAAAAGGCTGTGTGGATTAACCCAACTGAGTATGACTTGCATCAAAATAGCATAAAAGAATACGTCTACCGCTGTGCGCAAAACGCCTAGTAGGCTCAAACCAATAAACCCAAGCCAAGCCGCATCACCAGCAACAAATAGTGGGAAATTGCGCAACATTAATAAGCTCAATTGCAGCAATAATTGCGTGATTAACGCTAAAAACAAGGTAGATAAATCTATTTTTTTAAAGCTGGGTAAAATTCTGCGCATTGGTTTAACGGCAAAATCGCTGAGCGTCATCACCATTAAACCTATTGGATTATTAAAGGGCGCTCTTAATAGCTGCATAAAAAAGCGCAATAAAAATACTAAGGTCAGTAAATTTAAAATCGTGGTGAGTAAAAATTCAAGCGCAGTGATGAGCATGTTAATAAAAGCCTAGTTTAAATATTGCTTATTCAATATTGTGTGTTAAGTATTAGTTAGTTTTTCAGTTTAATCTTTGCCTAATTCGTTGCCTAAAGTGTTGGCGCGTTCGCAAGCCTTTTGTGCCGCCAGCATAATGGCTTGTTTTACTTGAGAGTTTTGCAAACTCAGTACGCCTTGCTCGGTTGTCCCACCTTTTGAGGTGACTTGCATGCGTAAGGTTTCAATAGGCGTTGTGCTGGCATCTGCCAACAGGCTTGCACCTTTAAAGGTGGCAATGCTGAGTTCTTTAGCTTGCTGTTCATCTAAGCCTAAACTGAGTGCGGCAGCTTGCAAAGCCTCTATAAAATAAAACACATAAGCAGGGCCGCTGCCAGAAATAGCGGTTACCGCATCTAACTTTTCCTCGGTATCCAGCCAAATAGTGTTGCCAGCGGCTTTTAATATTTGGTCTGCTAGTGCGATATGTTTTTTAGATACTGTTGGCATAGCATATAAGCCAGTCACACCTGCTTGTATTTGGGCTGGCGTGTTGGGCATGGCGCGGACAATTGTTTGATAGCCGCCCAGCCAGCGGCTTAAATCGGTTAATCGGATGCCTGCGGCTATGGAAATAATGAGTGGTTGTGAGGCAGATTTTACTGATAAAAAAGTGGTTAAGTTTTTGGCCAAAGCTGATAGTTGCTGCGGTTTGATTGCTAAAACAATCGCGCTGCAATCGGCAACTGTGCTTAAATCTGCACTCACATGCACACCTAATTGTTCTAATTGCGGCCATTTGCTCACATCGTGCTCTACCACCACGATATTAGACATGGTTACTTTTTTATTTTTTAAACCAACAATCAAGGCATATGCCATATTGCCGCCGCCAATAAACGCTAATTTCATTTAACTTAATCTCATTCTATGGTTCTTATTGAGTTGTTAATGCTGGCCGAGCGCCAAATAAGGCAGAGCCAACACGCACTATGGTAGCACCTTCGTGAACCGCTGCAACATAGTCATCAGACATGCCGATGGATAAGGTGTCCAATATAAAACCTTGTTGCTTCAAGCTGCTATAAGTATCTGAAACAATTTTAAATTGCGCGCGCTGCGTTTCATAGTCGCTAGCAGGTGCTGGAATGGACATCACGCCACGTAATTTTAGATTTGGCAGTTGATTAATCGCTGCCGCTAGTTGCGCCGCTTCGGCTAAATCAGCGCCGCTTTTGGTGGCTTCAAAGCTACTGTTGATTTGAATACAAATATTGAGTGGCGCAAGTGTGCTTGGCCTAGCGTCAGATAAACGCTGCGCGATTTTAAGCCGATCAACCGAGTGTACCCAATCAAAATGTTGGGCAATCAATTGCGTTTTGTTGCTTTGAATTGGGCCAATAAAATGCCATTCAATATTTAAATCACTCAATTGTTGTTGTTTGCTGATGGCCTCTTGCACATAGTTTTCGCCAAACAGAAATTGCCCATGTAAGTACGCTTCACGCAATTTTTCCGCGGGTTGCGATTTGCTGACGGCGAGTAGTTGCACTTTATCATGCCGATTTGCATGAAGTAATGCTGCATGAATATTTGCTTGAATCGCTTGCAAGGAATCCGCAATTATGGTCATAATTCAAACACTTTAAGTAATTTGTTTAATGTAACTTATTAATATTGACTTAACACTTAATTAATAGTGAAATTTTACAGATTTAACGCTAATGCAAGCCTAAATTATAGCAGGAGCCGCACGTGGATATTTCAGATTTACTGGCCTTTTCGGTTAAGAATAAAGCATCAGATTTGCATCTATCAGCAGGTTTGCCACCAATGATTCGTGTGCATGGCGATATTCGCAAAATTAACGTGCCTGCATTTGATCATACCCAAGTACACGGCATGGTGTATGACATCATGAACGATGGACAGCGCAAGGTGTATGAAGAAACACTGGAATGCGACTTTTCGTTTGAGATTCCTAATTTAGCGCGTTTTCGTGTCAATGCGTTTAATCATAATCGCGGTGCTGGCGCTGTGTTTCGGACCATTCCTTCTAAAATTTTAACCTTAGAGCAGCTGAATTGCCCTGCCATTTTTAAAGAAATTGCTAACACGCCGCGCGGTATTGTGTTGGTGACAGGGCCGACTGGTTCTGGTAAATCCACTACCTTAGCGGCCATGGTGGATTACATTAACGAAAATGAAATGGGCCATATTTTAACGGTAGAAGACCCGATTGAATTTGTGCACACATCCAAAAAATGTCTGATTAATCAACGTGAAGTTGGCCCGCATACACTGTCTTTCCAAAACGCTTTGCGCTCTGCGCTGCGTGAAGACCCCGATGTGATTTTAGTGGGCGAGATGCGAGATTTAGAAACAATTCGCCTAGCCTTAAGCGCCGCAGAAACAGGCCATTTAGTGTTTGGTACTTTGCATACCAGTTCAGCCGCTAAAACGGTAGACCGTATTGTGGATGTGTTCCCAGCGGCAGAAAAAGAAATGGTACGCTCAATGTTATCTGAATCATTACGCTCTGTGATTTCGCAAACCTTATGTAAAACCAAAGATGAGCAAGGCCGCGTTGCTGCGCATGAGATTATGATTGGTACGCCAGCGATTCGTAACTTAATTCGCGAAAATAAAGTGGCACAAATGTATTCTGCGATTCAAACAGGCCAAAATATCGGTATGCAAACGCTGGATCAGAATTTACAAGATTTAGTACGCCGCAACGTTATTTCGGCCAACGAGGCACGCAGTAAAGCATCCAATAAAGAATCGATTATTGGCTAATATTAACGATGAAACGCTAGGAATTCATGATGGAAAAAGGTCAGGCTGAGAAATTTGTATTTGATTTGCTGCGCTTGATGATTGGCAAAAAAGCTTCTGATATGTTTATTACTGCGGGCTTTCCGCCAGCGATGAAAATTGATGGAAAAATGACGCCAGTCAGCCAGCAGGTTTTGTCTGCCCAACAATCACGCGAAATTGCTCGTTCAATTATGAACGATAAACAGGCGGCAGAATTTGATGCGACCAATGAATGTAACTTTGCCATTGGTTTGCCTGGCGTTGCACGCTTTAGGGTCAGTGCTTTTGTACAGCGCGGTTCAATTGGCATGGTATTTAGAACCATCGCCACTAAAATTCCTAAATTCGAAGAGTTAAAATTACCAGAAGTACTCAAAGATATCGCCATGACTAAACGTGGTTTAGTGATTTTTGTGGGCGGCACTGGCTCTGGTAAATCGACTTCTTTAGCCGCCATGATTGGCTATCGTAATGAAAATAGTTATGGTCATATTATTACGATAGAAGACCCGGTGGAATTTGTGCACGATCACATCAATTGTGTCATCACCCAACGCGAAGTAGGTGTGGATACCGAAAACTGGCATATTGCGCTTAAAAATACCTTACGACAGGCGCCCGATGTGATTTTAATTGGCGAAATTCGCGACCGAGAAACCATGGATTACGCGATTGCTTTTGCTGAAACTGGTCATTTATGCATGGCGACTTTGCACGCTAATAGTACCAATCAGGCGCTTGACCGCATTATTAACTTTTTCCCTGAAGAGCGCCGTCAACAATTATTGATGGATTTGTCACTGAATACGCGTGCGTTTATTTCACAGCGTTTAATTCCAAAAAGTGATGGGATTGGCCGTGCAGCTGCGATTGAGATTATGATTAATTCACCGTTGATTTCTGATTTAATCTTTAAAGGCGAAGTGCACGAAATTAAAGAAATTATCAGTCGCTCTCGCGAAATCGGCATGCAGACCTTTGATCAAGCCTTGTTTGATTTGCATGAATCGGGCGATATTAGCTATGAAGATGCATTAAAAAATGCCGACTCTGTCAACGATTTACGCCTAAAAGTGAAACTACATGGAAAAGGTGCTCATGATAAAGATGTGTCATCTGGTCTAGACCATTTAGGTATTGTGTAGATAACAATCTGCAGCTAGTAGATATAAAAAAACCGATGCATGCATCGGCTTTTTTATCATTACAATCAATCAGCTATTCAATAGAAATCTCTACGCGCCTAGCCTCAGCTAAATCTGCACCGCCATCAACGCTTTGTGGTTTACGCTTGTCGATTCTATCATCATCAATACCTGCGTCTTCTAAAACATCTTCAACCGATTCAGCTCGTTCTTTTGCTAATTCTTCATTGAGTGCTTTATCCCCTTTAGGGTCGTGATATCCAGAAAGAATTGCTTTAGACTCTGGGTGCGTTTTTAGCCAGTCAATAATGGCGGCCAAACTAATGCTGGCATCACTGGGTAGCGTGGTTTTGCCAGAATCAAAATATAGCTTTATTGTGGCTGGTGGTGCGTCAGCGGGCGTTGATTCGTCAATCGCCCCTACCACAAGCTGATTATCAACTACTACACCTGAGCCAAAAAATGCCTGTGCATCGTTACCTATTTGTTGCTTTATCGCCTCACTCTGTACGCTACCAGAAAGCACTGCATTTTTATCGTTACCCTGAATAAGCAGATTTTCATCGTTCAGTATATTGCTCAGCTTGTCGGCTTGACTTAGCCAAGCGATATTTTTGCCATCTCCCGAGCTAGTTAAACCACTATTTGAAGCACTAAAACTAAAGTCACTAGTAGAGGCAGCTTGGTCATCGCTCATCGCGCTAGCAGCGGGAGTTTCAGTTAATGCGCCACAACAAGCAGTCGACGGCCCGCGACCTGTAAATAGCATCCACAGCAAAATGAGAGCAAGCAAGACGGCCACAACCCATGTCCAAAGGTTGTATCTGGGCTGAAGATGGCCCGATGAGTGGTGCTTAGAGTGTTGATTCATAGCATGACTCTCCCATTATTTTTTAACGCCACCAGAAAGTGCATTTTGCAGTTTTTTGAGTTCAGTCCATTTATTTTCAGCCGCTAACGCCGCCTGCTGAGCCCAAGTGCTTGGGTTGGCAATACGGAAACGTGAGCCGCCAGCATCTAAAATGGCACGCATTTGCGGTACAGTTGCCTCGGCCAAAGCTGCGAAAGTTTTAATACCATTATTATGGAACAGCTCATTGATTTTAGGGCCAATACCTTCAATAACGGTTAAATCGTTGGCGTTTTTCAGCGCAAAACCAGCTGCTTTTGCTGCTGCGATATCAATCATCACACTAGCTGAGGGTGTTGCTGATTTAGTGGGTGCAGGTTTGGCTGCGGCTGTTTTTGCGGGTTTAGCTGCAGGGCTCGCTGCTTTTGAAACAGCGACTTTGGGGGCAGGCATTTCAGCTAATTTGCTAGTTTCGTTTGTACTAGCTGCGCTTGTACTAGATGTGTTTGCAGGCGCTGAAGTTGGCGTTGTATCAGTTTTTGAATGATTCGGGCAGCAGCATTTGCATAGCCAGCGATTAAGCAACCAGCCTAATAAAAATCCCAATAACAGCCAAAACCAGCAGCATGATAACGTACTAAAAAAAGCATTCATTTTTACTCCCCAATAAAATGACAGATTGAAACAAAAAGCTTATTAATACATAAATTTACGACACTGTAATGACTATCTGCCCCTTTTGGAAAAACGTCAAGTAATAGTCAGATAGCACTCTGATTTAACACCAAAGTTAACAGTATTTTTTAAGGTAATTAATGATGTGCTTGATACGTGATTTGCCCGTGTAAAAGCGTGTAATGCACTTTTCCTATCATTTCTAAGCCCAAAAAGGGCGTGTTTTTGCCTTGGCTAATTAATTGGTTTGGCGTTACTTTCCATATTTGTTCTGGGTCAAAAATCGCAATGTCTGCGTCGCCACCAATGCCTAAATGTCCACCTGCAATCCCTAGTATCGCTGCTGGTTGAGTGGTGATTCTACTAATTGCATCAGCTACCGTAAGTCGATGATTATTTGCCCATTTCAGTGCCAGTGGCAGTAACAACTCCAAGCCTGTTGCACCTGCCTCTGCTTCTGCAAAAGGTAAAAGTTTTGCATCATCGTTCACTGGTGTATGGTCAGAACAAATGGCGTCAATGGTGCCATCTTTTAAACCAGCGCTTAGCGCCTCTTTGTCTCGCATCGTGCGTAATGGTGGTTTTAGATTGGAATGGGTATTAAAAAACCCAATGTCAAAATCGGTTAAGTGCAAGTGCTGCGCGCTGACATCTGCGGTGACTTGAATGCCTTGTTTCTTCGCGTCACGCACCAGTGCAACGCCTTCAGCAGTCGATAAGCGGCACAGGTGAATTTTAGTATTGGTTTCTTGTGCAATGCGTAAAATGCTAGCGATTGCCAAGCCCTCAGCCGCGGCTGGAATACCTTTTAAGCCAAGCCTACTGGCCATTTCACCATCATGTGCAACGCCGTTTCTGGCTAAATACTCGTCTTCTGCACGCAAAAATAATGTATAGCCAAAGGTTGCTGCGTATTCACAAGCGCGCCATAGCACTTGCGTGTCGGTAATGCCACTATCAGCTTGGCTAAAACCCACGCAGCCAGCCTCTGTCAATTTACACATTTCTGTGAGCAGTTTGCCTTGTAGTTGTCGTGTTAACGCGCCAAGCGGATACACATGAGCAAGATTAATTTGCTTGGCGCGGTGTTTTAACATCTCTACCAAACCAGGCTCATCTAATACGGGTTGCGTATCTGGCGTGCAAGCAAGGCTGGTCACACCACCTGCGGCTGCGGCATGTAATTCGCTCACTAAAGTAGCCGAATATTCAGAACCAGGTTCGCGTAAGCGTGCGCTTAAATCCACAAAACCTGGGCTAACGATTAGGCCTGCAGCATCAATAGTTTGATTGGCAGTAAAGTCGACTGGTTTGTTGCCGATTCCCACGATTTTGCCAGCGGCAATATAAACGTCTTGTTTGACGTTAATGTTATTTTTAGGGTCAATCACATGACCATTTTTGATATGAATTTTCATGCTGTAACCCCTGCAGAGGATTGTAGGCTTGACGGAAATCCAGAACCTAAAAGTGCCATTACTGCCATGCGCACCGCGATACCATAAGTTACCTGCGGTAAAATCACCGATTGACTGCCATCCGCCACGCTGGAATCAATCTCTACGCCGCGATTCATGGGACCTGGATGCATCACAATCGCATCTGGCTTAGCAAGCTTTAATTTTTCTTGAGTTAAGCCAAAGGTTTTAAAGTATTCTTGCGCGCTTGGTAGCATCGCGCCATTCATGCGCTCGTTTTGCAGGCGCAGCATCATAATCACATCCACATCTTTTAAGCCTGCTTTTAAATCGTGAAATACTTGCACACCCATTTTTTCGATGCCAGTAGGCAATAATGTTTTAGGGGCAATCACACGCACTTCGGGTACGCCAAGCGTGGTAAGCGCATGAATTTCGCTTCTTGCCACCCTTGAATGCAGCACATCACCCACTAATGCGACGCGCAGATTGTGCATATCGGGCTTATAGCGACGGATGGTAAACACATCCAGCAAACCTTGTGTTGGGTGCGCATGGCGGCCATCGCCTGCGTTAATCACGCTAATATTATCTGGCACATGTTGCGCAATAAAATGCGCCGCGCCGCTTTGTGCATGGCGCACCACAAACATATCGGCATGCATGGCGATTAAATTATCCACCGTATCTAAAATGGTTTCGCCTTTTGATTGGCTAGATGTGCCAACGTTAAGGTTAATCACATCGGCAGATAAACGTTTGGCGGCAATTTCAAAGGTGGTACGGGTGCGGGTGCTATTCTCAAAAAAGATATTGCATACTGTTTTGCCGCGCAATAAGGGCACTTTTTTAATATCGCGCTCTGCCACGCCAACAAAGGTTTCGGCGGTATCTAAAACTTGATTCAGAATACGTTTGGGTAAGCCTTCAATGGTGAGCAAGTGTTTTAAATTGCCGTCAGCATCCAGTTGCGGGTTATACATGGCTAGCCTTTACGTCATCTTTTTCTAAACTTAGATGCAGTTTACCTTTGGTATCTTGTGATAGTTGCAAGCTCTCATTTGGTTTGAGCAGGATTTCTGCCCCTACAATTTGTGGCGCAATGGGTAGCTGTGCACCGCCGCGATTAATCAATACTGCTAGTGTGATACTGGCAGGTCTGCCGTAATCAAATAGCTCATTCATGGCTGCACGAGTGGTGCGGCCTGTATAAAAAATATCGTCAATCAAAATAATGTGTTTATCTTGCACGTTAAACGCAATATTAGATGGCTGCATTTCAGCTTTTAAGCCGCGTTGCGCGTAATCATCGCGGTACAAGGCTGCATCTAGCGTGCCGAAAGGGATTTCAGTTTTAAGCTGGCTTAAAATGCGTTGCATCAACCAAACGCCACCGCTATGAATGCCGATTAAAGCGCTGTTTTCTGTTACCTGAGGGTTTGCAAGTTGCGCGAGAATTTTTGCGCTGATATCACTTAATAATGTTTCTGGGTTAGGTAGTTGCATGTTCATCTTTTATTCAAAAGTTAAGCACTTAAAGTTGTTCAAAATATGATTGTAGAATACTTTGTGCCGCCACCGCATCCAGCAGGTTTTTTTGTTTAGCGCCTTTAATCCCAGCAGCCTGCAAACGCTCAGCCGCTTCAACAGAAGTCAGACGCTCATCCACCATAGTCACTGGCAAATTAAAACGGCCTTCCAGCCGCTGTGCAAATTTTTTAGCTAAATGCGTTAAGTTGTGTTCTGTGCCGTCCATATGCATGGGCAGCCCAACTACCAGCAGGCTTGGGCGCCATTCATGGATGATATTGGCAATTTGTGCAAACTTGGCATCATTGGTTTCGGCTATTACAGTCGACACTGGGTGCGCGGCCTTTAATAGCGTCTCGCCCATTGCCACACCAATGCGTTTTTCGCCAAAATCAAAAGCGAGCACAGTGCCCACAATATAAGGATATTTGCGTTCTAAAATGGGTAAATGGCTCTGGTTTTTAGAGATTTTGGCGCTGCTTAAACGATTTGGCGCGTCTGACATGATTTAGGCGTGCCCTGCGTTGTGCGATAAATTGGCTAAATTTAAGCCCATTAATTGCATGGCAATATCAAATTTTTCATCGTTTGGCGCATCAAAAACTAAGGTGTGAATATCATGAATATTGTTGGTATCTAGGCTTAGCCACGCATTTTGCATCATTTCATCTTCTAGCTGACCTGGATTCCAGCCTGCATAACCTAGTGCAATCAGAATTTTCTCTGGCCCTGTATTTTGTGCGGCCGCTTCTAAAATATCTTTTGATGTAGTCAATGCAATGGTGTTATTCACCAATATGGTTGAGTTATACTCTTGATGCGGCGTGTGCAAAATAAAGCCGCGCTCTATTTGCACGGGGCCGCCGTAGTGCACAGTTTTTTCAAGTAAAGCAGGGGAATCGGGGCTGACTTTGATTTGTTCAAACAAATCAATAATGGTGATGTCTGTGGCACGATTAACTACCACGCCCATCGCGCCATCTTGATTGTGCGTGCAAATATAGATGACGGTTTTAGAAAAATAAGGGTCTGTCATGGCGGGCATCGCGATGAGAAACTGACCTGTAAGATTAATATTTTCCAATGGCTAATACTTTAACATTATTTAGCTTGATTAATCAAATACTTAACACTTTTTTTTGACCGAAATTTAGCGCAAGCTAGGTTTTGTCGCATTCCAAATAGCCTGTGATTTCTAAACCAAAGCCCATCATGCTCGGCATTTTGCGTGGCGTTGCCATTAAGCGCATTTTGCGTACGCCTAAATCCAGCAAGATTTGCGAACCGATACCGTAAGTGCGCAATTCTTGGTTGTAGCGTATTGGCTCATCGGCATGCGCAATGCGCGATAGCAAGTCGCCCGTAGATTCCGAATGATGCAACAATACAATCACACCACATGTCGATTCTGAAACCACGCGCATAGCTTGTAGCATATTCCAGCTATGTGTGCAGCTAGTGCTATCTAACAAATCGAACACCGATAATGGCTCATGCACACGCACTAAAGTTTCTTTATCGGCAGATGGCTCACCTTTTACTAAGGCTAAGTGTAATTCGTTAGCAATTTTATCCGCATAAGCAATTAAGCGCATGGGGCCATAAGGTGTGGTAATCGTGCGTTCTGCCGCCCGCTCAATCAGCTTTTCAGTTTCGCTACGATAATGAATTAAATCGGCAATCGTGCCAATTTTAATGCCGTGTTGCTGCGCAATCTCCACTAAATCAGGCAAGCGCGCCATTTCGCCATCGTCTTTGAGTATTTCGCAAATAACAGATGCAGGTTGCACACCAGCTAATTCTGCCAAATCGCAGCCCGCTTCAGTGTGACCTGCACGCACCAATACGCCGCCATTTAACGCGGTAAGTGGGAAAATATGGCCAGGGCTGATAATACTTTTTGGTGTGGCATCTTTGGCGACAGCGGCTTTAACCGTTGTAGCGCGATCTTTGGCAGATATGCCAGTAGTGACACCAGTTGCCGCCTCAATCGAAACCGTAAAGTTGGTACCTAAACGTGTGCCGTTTTTTTGTACCATTGGCGGCAGATTAAGTTGTTTGCAACGCGCCTCAGATAAAGTTAAGCAAATCAACCCGCGCCCATATCTGGCCATAAAGTTAATATGCTCGGCTGTGACAAACTCTGCCGCAATCACAAAATCACCTTCGTTTTCGCGGCTTTCGTCATCGACTAAGATGACAATCTTGCCTGCTTTAATGTCGGCGATGATGTCAGTGATAGGGCTTATGTAGTCTAGTGGCATAGTTTAAGTTTGATTCATCAACATTAGTCTTCCACTTGGTTGTTCGACCACTCGGTCATGCGCTCTACATAGCGTGCAATTTGGTCGATTTCTAAATTGACTTGGCTACTAGCAGTAAGTTGATTAAACGTTGTGTGTTGTAAGGTGTGTGGAATAATATTCATGGTAAAGATATTTTTTTCGACACTATTGACTGTTAAGCTAACGCCATTCACGCAAATAGAACCTTTTTTGGCAATATATTTGGATAGTGCACGCGGCGCTTCAATTGTGAGTTTCCAGCAATCGCCTAAATCGGTAAATGTGACTACAGTGCCGATACCATCTACATGCCCACTGACCAAGTGCCCACCCAGCCTGTCGTTTAGGCGTAATGCTTTTTCTAAATTGACTGCCTGCAACTGATTTAAACCAGTGGTGACATTAAGTGTTTCTGTTGAAACATGCGCTTCAAAATGGGTTTTAATACTATTGGTTTCAATTATTCTCGTCGCTGTTAGGCAAACACCGTTAACAGCAATGCTGTCACCTAACTTCACATCGTCTAAACCCAAACTTGCAGCATGAATATGTAGCTTAATATCTTCACCAACGGCTGTAATCGCCTCAATGTGGCCTACGGCCTGAATAATTCCTGTAAACATGTCAGTATTTTAACAGTTGTGTCGATTAAGCGGTTAAACAGCATGCATTTTAATCGTATAAATTATATTAAAAAAATATACAATTGCAGTTAGCGCGCGATTTGTAGGCAGTTTTTGGCATCTGGTACGTATTTTGCAAAGCTAACAATAAAAGAAATACTACAAATCATTTTTAATGTTAGGTTTGCACAATGTTGTCTGTGGTTATGCATAAAATTCAAACAGTTTTTCAGCATCAAGAGATGCAGAAAACGCTCGGCTGGATGCATACTTTGCCAGAAATGGCAGAGTTGGATGTATTAATTGAAACGAGACAACAGCTAGCTAAAATTGAATTCGACAATATTCATCAGGCTAAACTGCAAATTGACTTAATCCTAGAAATCGACCGAAATACGTACCGTTATGCTAAGAAAGAAACATATAAGTATCTGACTATATTGAAAATTAATAAAAAATTAGAAGCCAGCATTTATAACGCTACTTATCTATATTATCGTCAATTATTTGTTTCTTATACGCAATTTTTAACCTGCTACGAAGCGCAAAATAAAGTGTTCGTTAGTGAAGATAAAATTAATTTAATTTTATGCCGCTTGCTAAATGCTGCTTTTGCGATGGCCAAATGGCGTTATTTTGATGACCAACCAGCGCCTGCTGGTATGTGGTCGACTGTGCATAAAGTCATCAGACTCGCCGAAAACTTGACAATCATGAACAAAAATTTATTTTTGTATAGCTTCCATCGCAAAGAAACCAGTATTGCCACTATTTTAAAACAGGGCTTTATGATGGACACCTTGCATAAAGGCAATTACAGCCGCTTGCAAATTCAATTAACAGAACAAGTGCTTAAAGCTTGGGCGACTAATCCGTTAATTTTAAATAAATATAGACAAGACAAAGTACAGTTTTTTATTAATTTAGAGGATGACAAAGGTCCAGAAAGAATTCGCGCTGTTGAAAAATATGCCGAATATCGCTTTTGGAAAACCACGCGTATTGTGGATAAAATTGAAGCGTATTTATGTGCAGTGGATACGCAAAAACCGTTAACAGAATTTGGCCTAGATAAAATTGCACCACCATCTGTGGTGTTGAAATTATTCAAAAAGCTGCGTGCAGAATGGTGTGTAGAGGGTTTTGAGCGTCAACGCAGGAAAGAGCCGCGCCTTAAAAATAGTAAATTGCTGAATGTGAGTTTTGGCTTGCCAGATATTTGCGCACGCCTTGAAAATATGCGCAAAAGTTTAGATTTGGAAGCGTTTAAAGCCCCGCCGTCATTGGATGATGATCAAATTAAATTTGATTTGAAATTAGCGCAGCAACGCCGCAATAAGTTTATTCCAAAGCCAACTCAAAGCCATCTTGGTAGTGAAAACTGGTGGATGGTAGATGAAAGTAGTGGCGGCTTTGCAGTGGATTTAGGCAAAGAAATTAATCATTGGGTAGAGCCAGGTCAGTTAGTTGGTTACACCACGACCGACGATAAAACGACTTTGATGATTGCCGAAATTAAAAGCGTACGCAAGCAGGCGAACGGAATGTATCGTGCAGGGCTGGAATTTATTGGTTCTCACGGCGTGTCAATGAAAGTGGCGCATAACAATCCAGAAAAAAGTACAGAAGCGCAGTTTGGCTATTTTGTTGAGGATGGCACACTTAACTTTGATGCGCTCAATGCATTTGATGGCATCTTGCTTAAAAACACTAATCGCCATGCCGGCAAAAATACATTGATTCTACCCAGAAACGAGTACAAGCGCGGCAGTGAATATGTGATTCAAATCAACGGACAGGATAAACTGGTTCAAGTAGGCGTTTTACAAATGAAGCAACGTGAGTGGGTGGGCGTTGAATTGCCAGCATAAGCACTTGTTATAAATTCGTCCTTATTTAGTGGTTAAGTAATCAAAATGCCCTTACAAAGTAGAATCTTAAGCAGATAAACTGCTAAGATTCTGCCTATGTCATTTTTCACCAAAATAGTATCAAAACTACCCTTTGAATTGTTCGTTGGCTTGCGTTACACCAAGGCCAAACGTAAAAATCATTTCATCTCTTTTATTTCATTCACCAGCATGATTGGCATTGGGCTGGGTGTGGCCGCGCTGATTATTGTGCTTTCTGTGATGAATGGTTTTCAGGCGGAATTGCGCGATCGTATTTTGGGTGTGGCTTCACATTTGGAAATTACGGGCGCCAATAATCAACTAAGCGATTGGCCTAAATTAGCTGGCGAAGTGAAATCGAATAAAGAAGTCAAAGCCAGCGCGCCCTATGTGATGGCGCAAGGCATGCTGAGTTTTGGCCAAGGCGTACAAGGCGCAATTGTGCGTGGTGTGCTGCCCAAGCTAGAGAATCAAGTGGCTGATTTAGGCAACCATATGAAAGCGGGCAGCTTAGATGACTTAAGATCAGGTGAATTTAATATTGTACTGGGTGCTGATTTGGCGCAATTATTAGGTATTGGTATTGGTGAGAAAGTAGTTTTATTAGCCCCGCAAGGCCAATTTACCCCAACAGGCGTAGTGCCGCGTATTAAGCAATTTAAAGTGGTGGGTTTATTTCAAATTGGCATGTACGAATATGACGCTGGCCTAGCGCTGATTCATATTGATGACGCCGCCAAGCTGTATCGCATGGGCAATAATGTGTCAGGTTTACGTTTAAAGCTGGATGATTTGTTCGATGCGCCAGCCATGTCAGCCAAGCTATCACTTAGCCTGAGTGAATCGGCCAGCGCCTATTTTGTGACCGATTGGACGCAGCAACACGCTAATTTTTTTAAAGCAGTGCAGCTCGAAAAACGCGTGATGTTTATTATCTTGACTTTAATTGTGGCAGTAGCGGCATTTAATATCGTATCTACTTTAGTGATGGCGGTGACTGATAAGCGCGCCGACATTGCTATTATGCGCACCTTTGGCGCCAGTCCTGGCAGCATCATGCGTATTTTTATGATTCAAGGTGCGCTGATTGGTGTGATTGGTACTTTAATGGGCGCGGTGTTTGGTGTGCTGATTGCGCTTAATATTGATACCATCGTGCCCTTGCTAGAGCGTATTTTCCAAGTCCAATTTTTAGCGAAAGATGTGTATTACATTAGCGATTTGCCCTCTAAAGTAGAGTGGCCAGATGTGATTACGATTGTGGTGATGTCTTTTGTATTGAGCCTGCTCGCCACGCTTTATCCTAGCTATAAAGCCTCAAAAATTAACCCTGCCGAGGCATTAAGATATGAATAATATTATTCAAAGTAATGCTTTAACTAAAACCTACACAGGCTTAGATGTCGCCGTCTTAAACGGTATCGACTTAACAGTCAATAAAGGCGAACAAATTGCGATTGTTGGCACTTCGGGTTCAGGCAAAAGCACGCTGTTGCATTTGTTGGGCGGGCTAGATACGCCGACTAGCGGCTCTGTTAGTTTGTTAAACAAAGATTTAAGTCTATTAAGCGAAACACAAAAAGGCCAATTGCGAAACCAAAGCTTGGGCTTTGTGTATCAGTTCCATCATTTATTGCCAGAATTTACCGCGATTGAAAATGTGGCGATGCCCTTGTTGATTCGTCGCGTACCAAGTAGTCAAGCCATTGAAATGGCGAAAGAAACTTTGCTTAAGGTTGGGTTGGGTCATCGTTTAGAGCATATGCCTGGCGAATTATCTGGTGGTGAGCGCCAACGCGCGGCTTTGGCTAGAGCCTTAGTCACAAAGCCCGCCTGTATACTGGCAGATGAGCCAACTGGCAATCTAGACCGCGTGACGGCTAATTTGGTATTTGATTTGTTAATTGAAATGAATAAAGCAGAAAACACCAGCCTAGTTGTGGTGACGCATGATTTAAGCTTGGCTGCCAAAATGCAAAGGCAATATCGCTTAGTCGATGGCAAATTGCAGCCGCTGGTTGATTAAATTGTGCGCTAATTAATTCACATCGCCTTTAAAACGCTCAATATTTAAATCAATCAAATGATTATCGCGGCAATTGGCTTTGTATTGGGGGCTTGGTTGCTTCAGCAGCAAACGGTGTTGCCCAGTGCTTTGTGTTGGCTGTTTACACTTTTATTGCTACTGTTTATTTACTTCGCAAAATCAAAGCACTTCAATTTATCTAAATCAAGCAATCACTTACTTCATCATATCTATGTTTTCTTAATCGCTTTTTCAATCGGTTTTTGTTGGGCAGCTATTTTTGCGCAGATGAGATTAAGCGATGAATTACCCAAAAATTGGCAACAAAAAAGTATTGACATCATAGGTGTTATCGCCACTTTACCCGAGCAAACAGAGCGTGGCGTGCGCTTCCAATTTGATGTTGAGCAAGTATTAACCAAAGATGAAGGTTTGAATGTACCGCGCCATATCGCATTAACTTTTTACCCCAAAATAAGTGTTAAGTCTGCTCTGCCATCTAGAAGTAAAACTGATTTTCATGCAGGTCAGCGTTGGCAGTTTGCGGTTAAATTAAAGCGTCCACACGGTACTTATAATCCGCATGGCTTTGATTTTGAAGCGTGGGCACTGGCGCAAAATATTAGAGCAACTGGCACAATTTCAAATAAAAGTGGCAACAAAAAACTGCAAAATTTTGTGATTAAACCTGCTTATCTGGTTGAGTATTGTCGCGAAAAAATAGGGTATGGCATTGCTCAAGCATTGGCTGGCAAGGCTTACGCAGGGGTGATTCGTGCGCTGGTGGTGGGCGACGATAGTCAAATTAAGGCAGACGATTGGGCAATCTATTTGCGCACAGGCACCAATCATTTGATGAGCATTTCTGGCTTGCATATCACGATGTTGGCTGGCTTAACATTTGCACTGACTGCTTTTATTTGGCGGCGAATTCCCCGTTTGGTTTTATGGATGCCCACCCGCAAAGCCGCCACGATTGTTGGGCTAATCATCGCCATTCTGTACGCCTGTCTTGCAGGGCTATCAATACCGACGCAGCGCACTTTATTTATGCTGATGACATTTGCGCTGGCTTTATTGCTGGGGCGCAATTTGGCAATTTCACGTGCGCTGGCGATTGCGTTAATCGTTGTTGTGCTGATTGACCCTTGGGCGGTGATTGCAGCAGGTTTTTGGTTATCTTTTTGTGCTGTGGCTTTTATAGCGTATATCACTGTGGGCAGGCTAAAAACGCCGCATTGGTTAAGCGCTGCAATCCATACCCAATGGGCAATTACATTGGGTTTGTTGCCGATTTTAATTGTGCTGTTTAGTCAAACATCCGTTGTTTCGCCGCTGGCAAATGCCTTTGCTATTCCTGTTATCAGTTTAATTGTGGTGCCATTGAGCATACTCGGTAGTTTTTTGCCAATGGATATTGTTCTACATGGCGCACATGTGGTATTGCAGTGGTGCATGTTTGGCTTGAATTGGCTGGCCAATCTGCCTATCGCGGTTTGGCAACAAGCCGCACCGCCAGCTTGGGCAGTGTTAGTAGCGCTGCTTGGTGTTCTTTGGCTATTATTACCGCGCGGTTTTCCGCAACGCTGGTTAGGCTTTGTATTATTGCTGCCTTTATTTTTTGTGCCTACAAAAAAACTGGAATCAGGCGCCATGCAAGTGAACATTTTAGATGTGGGGCAGGGCTTAAGTGTTGTCGTTAAAACCGCAAACCATGTGCTGTTATACGATGCGGGCAGTCGCTACTCTAGCCAAAATGATGCCGGTAGCCGAATTGTGCTGCCCTATTTACGTGGCGAAGGCATTCAAAAGCTAGATGGTTTTATGATTAGCCATGACGATGCCGACCATAGCGGCGGCGCGGCGTCTGTTCTGGCGCAAATGCCAATTAGTTGGTTAGCAACCAGTTTCGATATTTCTAACGATTGGCAAGTAAAAAGACACTTGAAATGTGCGGCAGGACAATCTTGGCAGTGGGATAAGGTGAACTTTCAAGTGTTGCACCCAAGTGAAAGTAGTTATCAACAGCTTGATATTAAAGATAATAATAGAAGTTGTGTATTAAAAATAAGCAGTCAATTTGGCAGCATTTTACTCACAGGTGATATCGAACAATCAGCAGAGGACGAACTGCTACAAGCCAATGCGTTGATGCATGGTGTTTTGTTCAGTGACGTCATTGTAGCGCCACATCACGGCAGCAAAACCTCTTCAACCGATGATTTTGTGCAGGCGGTTGGTGCAAAACAGGTAATATTTACTGTAGGCTATTTAAATCGGTTTAAACATCCCAAATCAACTATCGAGTCACGCTATATTGAAAGCGGCGCAATCAATTTTCGATCCGATTATCATGGTGCATTGCAGGTTAACTTTACGCAACATCAGTCGCCATTTGTAGAATCGTGGCGGCAAAATCACCCCAAATATTGGCACGATAAATACTAAATTACGCATGATAAAAGTGTAAGCCCTATCACTTACAACTTGCCGAAAACGCCGCTTCAAGCTAAAGTAATAGCAGTTTTTAAAAACATAAGGAGTTTTGCTGTGTGGGAAATTATTCTGGCCGCTGGCTGGCCAATTTGGCCGTTGATTATCGCTTCAATTATTGCCTTGGCGATTATTGGGGAACGTGCTTGGGCCTTGCGTACCGAAGTGGTTACACCAAGTAATTTATTGCCAGAAGTGCAGAAATGGTTAAACCAAGGTGGCGTTACTAAAGAAACGCTTACAAAACTCGAAAAACATTCGCTCTTAGGCGAAGTGTTTGCAAGCGCATTGGCAAATAGCAAAAATTCGCGCGAAATCACCAAAGAAGCGATTGAAGAAACAGGCCGCGCTGTAGCGCACAAATTAGAGCGTTACCTGCCAACTTTAGGCACGATTGCCACTGTTTCGCCTTTGCTCGGTTTATTAGGTACTGTGATTGGTATGGTGGAACTATTTGGCTCATTCACCAATAGCGGCCACGATGTTGCCCAGTTTGCGCGTGGTATTTCAGTTGCACTTTACAACACAGCAGGTGGTATTGTTGTTGCTGTACCTGCCATGATTGCTTATCGTTATTACCGCGCAAAAGTAGATGGATTGTTAGTTGATATGGAACAGCAAGCGATTAAGTTGGTAGAGATATTACACGGCGAACGCAAATAGTTTTCATGAGTTCGTCTGAAATCGCTCTAAAACGGCGTTATTCGTTTTCCGTGCTAATCGTATTGTCTGTAAAAAATATCTTGTATTCGCCTGATTATAAACAAATACAAGAGCAAAAAATTCAAGCTTAAAAATGGGTTAAGTAGTTGGTAGTAAAAGGAAAAATATGAATTTTCAACGCGGTAAAAGGCACGAAGAGCTAGAGATGAATCTAGTGCCATTGATTGATGTGCTATTGGTGATTATTATTTTCTTGGTAGTGAGTGCGACTTTTTCGCGTACCAGTGAGCTGCAAATTAATCTACCAACAGCAGAGGCGAGCAGCCCGCAAGATAAGCCACTGATTATTACAGTAGAAGTTGATGCGACTGGTCGTTATGTTGTGAATGGTAATGCAGTTGATAATGGCACCATTAACGATATTTCTAACGCGCTGACTAAAGCCGTTGGCAATGGCAAAGAGCCAACAATTGTGATTAATGCTGATGCAAAAGCGACACATCAATCTGTTGTGAATGTAATGGAAGCATCAAGGTTAGCCAACTACACGCATATTACTTTTGCCACACAAGTAGGTGCTGGTACTTAAAAAATAAATGTCGGCAAAAAATATTCGTGACCGACACTTTATTGTATTCAGCCAATTTAGTATTTGAATTTTCATTTATTTAAGTGATTACATCATCATTTTTTTACACCTAGTCGACTGATGCGTTAAATGTCGAAATCCTCACGTAAAAAAGAAGTTATTCCACATATCGCTAACGCAAAATTATTATATTTGCGTTTGTTTCGCTATGCTTGGCACTATAAAGCGTATTTCTTAATCAGTATTTTTGCTTTGGTTGTGTTATCAGCCAGCAACACGGGTTTTTTGGCGCTGATTAAACAAGTCACCGATGAGGGCTTTGTCAAGCAATCGCCAGATCAGGTTTACAAATTGCCGTTAATGCTATTTGGGTTAATGGCAATTAGAGCATTAGCGGGATTCGTTTCTTTGTATTACATGCGCTGGATAGCCCGCCATGTGGTGGAAGTGATTAGAAATGAAGCATTTTCAAAATTAATGCTGTTACCTGTCAGCTATTTTGATGCAGGCTCTTCAAGTGTGATTGTTTCTAAGCTCACTTACGATACAGAACGCTTATCCATCGTATCTACCAGAGTAGCATTGTCAGTGATTCGTGACGCATTAACCGCCGTTGGTTTGCTGGGCTACATGCTGTATTTAGACTGGAAATTAACGCTGATTTTTGCCGTTGTTACACCACTAATGGCACTTTATTTACGAAAAATGACACCAAAACTGCGTGCCAGCGCCAAGCGCGTGCAAGAATCCATGGGCGACATGACCAAAGCCGCAGAAGAGGCGATTGCAGGTCAACGCATTGTCAAGATTTTTGGCGCAGGCGAATACGAAGTGAATAGATTTGCCAAAATCGTCGGCAATAATCGCCATATTGAATTACGCCTCACACGCATCTCTGGCCTAAATAGCTTGGTGATTGAATTGCTAGCAGCAACAGCGCTCGGCTTGGTAGTTTATTACGCCGTTGGTACATTTAGTGCAGGTGAGTTTGCCGCATTTGTTGGTGCATTGCTCATGCTTATTACGCCCATCAAGCATTTAACAGCGGCGAATGAAGAGTTTCAAATCGGTTTAGCGGCAGCGCAAAGCGTGTTCGAAGTAATGGATAGCCCGACCGAAATGAACGATGGTGAGAAAACTATTCAGCGCGCTAAAGGCGAAATTGAATTCAAAAATGTCAGCCTGCGTTACGATAATGCCAAAAAGTTGGCTTTGGATAATTTAAGCTTTATGATTCAACCAGGCGAAAAGTTGGCTTTAGTAGGGCGTTCTGGCGGTGGCAAAACCACAATGGTCAATTTACTGCCGCGCTTTTATGAACTACAACAAGGCTTGATTTTACTGGATGGCGTTGATATTCGCGCTTTAGAAATTAAAAATCTACGCAGCCAATTTGCCTTGGTTAGCCAAGATATTGTGCTGTTCAATGATACGGTTTTCAATAATATTGCCTACGGCGCATTGCGCAACGCAACAGAGGCCGAAGTGATTGATGCCGCCAAAGCTGCGCATGCGTGGGATTTTATTCAGCAATTGCCAGAAGGATTGCAAAATGAGATTGGCGACAGAGGCGTGCGCTTATCGGGCGGTCAGCGTCAACGCATTGCGATTGCACGCGCGATTCTTAAAAACGCACCTATTTTGTTGCTGGATGAAGCGACCAGCGCGCTGGATACTGAATCTGAACAGTTTGTACAAGCGGCGCTAGATACATTGATGCAAGGCCGCACTACTATTGTGATTGCGCATCGATTAAGTACGATTGAAAACGCTGACAGAATTTTAGTCATGGATCACGGCAAAATTGTAGAGTCAGGCTCACATCAAGAGCTAATTGGCCAAAATGGTTATTACAGCAAACTCTATCAAAAAGAGTTTGATTAACGCCATCCAATTGCCAATATGACCCTCACCCAAGAAATTATTTATCAAGCTTGGCATAAAAGAAACGCCCTTTTTTATTGGGTATTGGTGCCGCTTTCATGGGTTTTTGCGCTCATTAGTTTATTAAGGCGCTATGCATACCGTTTAGGGCTGCTCAAAACGCATTCGCTGCCAGTACCAGTAATTATTATTGGCAATATTCATATGGGTGGCAGTGGCAAAACGCCTGTGGTGATTTGGATGGTAGAGCAATTAAGAGAACAAGGCTATGAGCCTGCGGTGATTAGTCGCGGCTATGGCGGCACTGCAAAATTACCTACGCCAGTGTATGCCAGTAGCAACCCAAGATTAGTTGGTGATGAGCCTGTATTAATTGCAAATCGATGCAATTGTCCAATATTTGTAGGTGCAAACCGCGTGCATGTAGGGCTTGAGCTATTAAAAGCGCATCCCAGTTGCAATGTCATTATTAGTGATGATGGTTTGCAGCATTATCGTTTAAAACGCGATATGGAAATTGCTGTGATTGATGCCGAAACTTACTTGAAAAATGCTTGCCTATTGCCAGCTGGTTCATTAAGAGAACCTATGGGCCGCTTGCAAAAAGTAGATGCGATCATCAAGAACGGACAAGAAAACACTGAGGATGAGCACTCTGTATCTGTTACAGATGCTTACCAAATGCAATTAATAGGTACTCAGTTTTATAATTTAGTCGATCCCGATATAAAAGCCACCGCTGTTTACTTTAAACGAAAAAGCATCAAAGCCATTGCGGGTATTGGCAACCCAGCGCGTTTTTATGAGCATTTACGCCACTTGGGTTTAAACTTTTCATCTACTAGTTTTGAAGACCACCATGCATTTACGACTGCTGATTTTGCGCAACTAGAATGTGATGTATTGTTAATGACAGAAAAAGACGCCGTAAAATGTAAGCCATTTGCGCAGGCTCATCATTGGGTGTTGCCAATAGAGGCAAAGATAGACGGCGACTTAATGCAATTAGTATTGAAAAAATTGCAAAACCGCACATATTAAGTATTAAACTTAATGTCAATCAATTGATATAAAAAGGTATTCACATGGATTCTAAATTACTCAATATTTTGGTTTGTCCCGTTACGAAAGGCCCATTGATTTTTGATAAAAAAAACAATGAGCTTATTTCTAAATCTGCGCGTTTGGCTTATCCGATTCGTGATGGCATTCCGGTGATGTTGCAAGAAGAGGCCAGAAAGCTGGCCTCAGATGAAAAAATCGCTGAGTAGTCACACCTACTAACAGCAATCAATAAATACTTAATAGGATTTTGCAGTGACTTTTAAAGTTGTGATTCCTGCCCGCTACGCTAGTAGCCGTTTGCCTGGCAAGCCTTTGCTTGATATTGCTGGCAAGCCAATGGTGGTTCGTGTGGCAGAGCAAGCGGCTAAAAGTGCTGCTAATGAAATTGTAATCGCCACTGATTTTGAAAAAATTGGCCAAATTGCAGCACAGCACGATTTAAAAGCGGTAATGACGCACATTAATCATGCCTCTGGCACAGATAGAATCGCCGAAGTCGCTGATAAATTGAATTGGGCAGATGATGTTATCGTTGTAAACGTGCAAGGCGACGAGCCGCTGATTGAGCCATCGCTTATTGATGAGGTGGCGCAACATTTAGCCAACAGCACAGACGCAGTAATGGCAACCGCTTGCCATGCAATACATGATGAAGCAGCGCTTTTAAACCCTAATATTGTCAAAGTGGTGATTGATACAAACGGCAACGCTTTGTATTTTAGCCGCGCGCCGATTCCGTTTCCGCGTGATGAATATTATAAAAAGAATATTCAAGCGTATCGCCACATTGGTGTTTATGCTTATCGTGTGGGGTTTTTAAAGCAATATGCACAGTTAACCAGTACAGAGCTGGAAAAAATTGAGAGTTTAGAGCAGTTAAGAGTGTTACATCATGGCTATAAAATTGGCGTCACCATCACCAAAAACGCGCCCGCAACTGGCGTAGATACGCAGGCAGATTTAGATTACGTTCGCAGCTTGTTTTAAGCTTTGATCCACTTTTAGACATTGGTTCTAAACATAAAATACACTGCGCCTAGCATGCACAAGCCAGCCCATAAAAAATCCAGTTTTAATGGTTGTTGCATATAAAACAGTGCAAACGGCACAAACACCGCTAAGGTAATTACTTCTTGCAATATTTTAAGTTGCGCTAGCGACATCACTGTAAAGCCGATGCGGTTAGCAGGCACTTGAAATAAGTACTCAATCAGCGCAATACCCCAACTAATCAGTGCGGCAATTATCCAAGGCTTATTATTGAGTTCTTTAAGATGTGCATACCATGCAAACGACATAAAGACGTTTGCGATAGTTAACAAGATAATGGTTTTAAAGATGGCTGGCATAAAGCCTTTGTAAAAAAGCCAAGTTGGCAAGTTACCTAAGGATTATTCATTCACCGAGCTTTGGGTGATGACTGAAACCTTTGCGAACTGTCACTTAAACTGCAGATTCGCCTGTTTCACCTGTGCGAATACGAATTACTTGATCGACACTGCTGACAAAGATTTTGCCATCGCCAATTTTTCCTGTATGAGCGGCTTTAATAATGGCGTCCATGGCGGCTTCTACCATTTCATCGGTGACGACCAATTCAATCTTAATTTTTGGCAAAAAATCCACTACATATTCTGCGCCACGATAAAGTTCGGTATGGCCTTTTTGGCGACCAAATCCTTTTACTTCGGTAACTGTTAAACCATTTACGCCAATTTCAGAGAGCGATTCGCGCACTTCATCTAACTTAAATGGTTTGATTATCGCTTCAATTTTTTTCATTCCTGCTCTCCCTGGATTATTGGTCGGTTTTGGTTGTTTCAGTTACAAATTCATTATGTTTAAAGTTTAATATGTAAATAGTAATGACATTTTTATGCCACATCAAATTTTAATTTTGCGGTAATAGGGTAGCGCCTATCTTTACCAAAGCCACGTTGTGTAATTCTAACGCCAACTGGCGCTTGGCGGCGTTTATATTCATTGCGGTCAATCAAATTAGTCACGCGATTCACATCTTTTTCACTAAATCCCATTTGCATGATGTTGGCGCGACTTAAATCATCCTCAACATAAGCTTGCATAATTGCATCCAATATCTCATAAGGCGGCAAGCTATCTTGGTCGGTTTGATTAGCGCGCAGCTCGGCACTTGGTGCGCGCGTAATAATGCGTAGGGGAATCGCATGCGATAAGCGATTACGGTATTCTGCCAATTTGTATACCAGCGTTTTTGGCACATCTTTTAATAGCGAAAACCCACCCGCCATATCACCATATAAAGTGCTGTAGCCAACCGCCATTTCAGATTTATTGCCGGTGGTGAGCACAATGCTGCCAAATTTATTACTTAAAGCCATCAATAACATACCGCGAATACGCGCCTGCAGGTTTTCTTCTGTGGTATCAAAAGGTAAATCGCCAAATTCGGGTTTTAAGGTGTCGCAAAATAAGTTAAACAAATTTTTAATAGGAATTTGACTATATTTAACGCCCACTAAATTAGCCATTTCTACTGCATCATCCACACTGATGCTAGCGGTGAATTCAGAGGACATCATCACAACTTTTACGCGCTCAGCACCTAGCGCATCAACCGCAATGGCCAAAGTTAAAGCTGAATCAATACCGCCAGACAAGCCCAGTACAACGCTTGGAAAGCCGTTTTTATTCACATAATCTTTTAAGCCTAAGGTGAGGGCGTTATAAACGGCTGCCTCTAAACCCAGCTTTGGCAGAACGTTTGTAGGTATTGGTTGATGGTCAATAAATTCGACAAAATTTAAATCTTCAACAAAATTAGGCAGCTGCTGCACCACTTTGCCAGTGAAATCCAGCACGAATGAGCCGCCATCAAATACCAGCTCATCTTGGCCGCCAACCAAGTTTAGGTACACCACACTTAAGCCTGTCTCATTTGCGCGTTTTGCTAAAACCTCATAGCGCGTTTCAAGCTTATCCATATGATAGGGCGAAGCATTTAAAGACAGCAGTGCTTGCGCGCCAGCTAATTTGGCCTGAATTGCAGGGCCAGATTCCCAGCCATCGGCACAAATAAATACTCCAAATTTCGTGCCTTCATGCTCAAAAACCAAAGGCGTATCACCCGCCGCAAAATAGCGCTCTTCGTCAAATACGCTGTAATTGGGCAGGCACTGTTTGTGATACGTCGCACTAATTTTGCCATGTTGAATCAGTGAAGCGGCATTGAATAGCTGGCCATTATCCATGTGCGGGTGCCCAATGAGTAAAGTCATATCAGGCAGTGCTTTGCAGATGCGACTTAACGCATTTTTGCAGGCTAAATTAAAATCATCTCGAAACAGCAAATCTTCAGGCGGGTAGCCGCATAAAGCCAGCTCGGGCGTCATTATTAAACTTGCGCCTTGCGCATAAGCGAGATTCGCATAGCTGATAATTTTATCGGCATTACCAGCGATATCGCCAACCATTGCGTTGATTTGTGCCAGCGCTATTTTCATGGCTTGCTAATGAAGTTTTCAAGAAGGCAGTTAATATTTGCCGCCAGCATCTTTAATCAGTTGGATAATTTCAGCGTCACCTTTTTTAAGTGCGTATACATAAGCCGTTAAGCCGTATTTATCGCGGGCTTTTATGTTGGCTTTGTTGGCTAACAAAAGACGCACAATCTCTGCTGAACCGTTATCCACAGCAAGTTGCAATAAAGGCGTTCCTTCAGAGTCTTCGTGATTCACATTAGCGCCTTTATTAATCAGCACTTTAGCAGCATCTGCATGTGATTTTTTAATCGCCCAAGTTAACGCAGTCCAGCGAGATAAATCTTGCAAATCGGTATTCGCGCCTTGATCAATCATAAATGTAATAGCATCAACATGACCTTCGCGCGCAGCGTACATCAATGGTGAAACGCCCAGTCGGTCGCCTGTATTTGCTTTAGCGCCCTTTGTCATTAGGGCAGAGATAGTCGGCACATCACCACTTTTTGCAGCATACATCAGGGCAGTTTTGCCGTCATCCGCTTTGGCATTCGCGTCAACGCCATGCTGAATCATCAAGTTAACAGTTTCAGCGTGGCCAGAAGTGGCCGCCATACCAAACGCGCTCCAGCCGCTTTCATCACGAATTTTGGGGTCTGCACCTTTTTCTAGCAACACTTTTACAGTGTCCACATTATTTTTTTTTGTCGCAAACATCAGTGCAGTCCAGCCACCTTTGTCTTTGGCATCAATTGTTGCGCCTTTTTCTAACAAAACTTTCACAACATCTGCATTATCTTTACGTGCTGCGTACATCAGCGCAGTAATATCATTTTCATCTTTGGTATTCACGTTTGCGCCGCCATCTAATATCGCCTTAACAGTTGCAACATCGCCTTTGGATGCGGCAGTGAGCAAATACGGAATATCTGCCGCAAAAGATAGTTGTGCAACAATGCTAATCGTTAAGCCAGCGACGATACTTTTGATTAAATGCAGTATTTTCAACAGTTTTACCTTTTCGATTTTAGCGAGCTAGCATTTAAAGCGATTGCTTTCACAACTGCTTCACCCAAGCCAGCGGGAGAGCTTGCCACCACGCAACCTGCATTTTCAAGCGCAGCTATTTTATCTTCAGCACGGCCACTGCCGCCAGAAATGATGGCACCTGCATGCCCCATGCGCTTGCCAGCTGGCGCAGTTAACCCCGCAATGTAAGCGGCAACTGGTTTGCTAACGTGATGCTTAATAAAGTCAGCCGCAGCTTCCTCATCAGAGCCACCGATTTCACCCACCATAATAATCGCTTCGGTCTCATTGTCAGCTTCAAACATAGTCAGGCATTCAATAAAGTTGAGGCCTTTAATCGGGTCGCCGCCAATGCCCACACAAGTCGTTTGACCCAAACCTAGTGAAGTAGTTTGATGCACCGCTTCATAAGTCAGCGTGCCAGAACGTGAAACCACGCCCACCTTGCCACGCAGATGAATACTGCCCGGCATGATGCCGATTTTGCATTCGTCTGGCGTAATCACACCAGGACAATTGGGGCCAATTAATTTAGCTCCGTTGGCTTTTAAAGCGGCTTTAACGTTGAGCATATCCAAAACGGGAATGCCTTCAGTAATGCAAACAATCAGTTCAATTCCCGCATCAGCGGCTTCTAAAATTGAATCTGCTGCAAATGGCGGCGGTACATAAATCACACTGGCATTGGCTTGTGTTTCGCGCACTGCTTCGCGCATGGTGTTAAAGACAGGTAAGTTAAGGTGCAGTTGACCACCTTTTCCTGGCGTCACGCCGCCCACCATTTTAGTGCCGTATGCTAACGCTTGTTCTGAATGAAATGTGCCTTGTTTGCCCGTAAAGCCTTGGCAAAGCACTTTGGTATTTTTATTGACTAAGATGGCCATTAATTGACTGCCTTTACTGCTTGTTTTGCCGCATCGGTTAAGTTTTCTGCTGAGATAATATTTAAGCCGCTCTCTCTTAGCATTTGTTTACCCAAATCAACGTTTGTGCCTTCTAAGCGGACGACAACAGGAATCAGCATGCCGACTTCTTTGACAGCTGCGATAATGCCAGCGGCAATAATATCGCAACGCATAATGCCGCCAAAAATATTCACTAAAATCGCCTTAACGTTGTTATCAGCCAAAATAATTTTAAACGCTTTGGTTACGGTTTCAGCCGATGCGCCGCCGCCCACATCTAAAAAATTGGCTGGCATACCGCCATGCAATTTAATCAAATCCATTGTCGCCATCGCCAAACCCGCGCCATTCACCATGCAACCAATATTGCCATTTAGTGCGATGTAATTTAGCCCAGCCTCATGCGCAACCGCTTCTTTCGCGTCTTCCTGCGACCAATCGCGTTGTGCGCTTAAGTTTTTTTGGCGATATAGCGCATTGTCATCCACACTCATTTTGCAATCTAGCGCAACCAGACTCCCATCTGCCGTTACAATTAATGGATTGATTTCCAGCAAAGCCAAATCATTTTCTTTGAATAGTTTGTATAAGCTTTTTAATAGTTTGCTAAACGCGCCAATTTTCTCGCTACTTAACCCTAATTTGAAGGCTAAATTACGCGCTTGAAAATCCACCAATCCATTAAGTGGGTCGCACACCTCTTGCAAAATTTGTTCAGGATGATTGGCCGCAATCTCTTCAATATCCATACCGCCAGCGGATGATGCAACCACCACGACACGTTCTAAACTTCTATCCACCAACATCGATAAATATAATTCGCGAGCGATTGGTAAGGTTTCTTCAATCAGCACTTGACTCACCATTTGGCCATCTGGCGCATTTTGGTAGGTAATTAACTGTTTGCCTAATAATGCAGTTGCTATACTTTCTACTTCTGTAACGGATTTAACCAATTTAACGCCGCCCGCTTTGCCACGTCCACCTGCATGGATTTGTGCTTTAACAACCCAAGCGTTTGAATCAATTTTTTCGGCTGCGTTACGCGCGGTTTCAGGTGAGTTTGCGACTATGCCATTTGGCGTAGGCAGACCATAAAGTTGTAACAAAGATTTGGCTTGATATTCGTGTAAATTCATTTTAAAGTGATTTTTTGTGGGTTTTAATTTTAACTGACATTTTCGCGCAAAAACGCGCTAGATGCTAGCAAAAAAGCCGTATCCAATCTAACTGGCCATGAGGAAAATAAAATGACACAAGCATCACTGACTTTACGCGAAGTAACAGGCATGGGTTTTGGCCATGCAGGCCTAAAAGACTCTGCCTTGATTATGGTGGATTGCCAGAATACGTATCGCCATGGCGTGATGCAGTTAACCAATGTAGAGCCTGCGATTGTAGAGGCGCAAAAGTTGTTAACTATGGCGCGCGATTTAAAAATTCCCGTTATTCATATTCAACACGATGCCGGCGTAGGCACGCCGTATGATATCACCGCGGATATTGGCGCGATTTCAGTAGAAGTTGCGCCAAAAAATGGTGAGCCAGTCGTAGTGAAAAATTACCCTAACGCGTTTTGGCATACCAACTTAGATGCACAGTTAAAAGCATTGGGCGTTGAAAATGTAGTGCTAGCAGGTTTTATGACCCACGTTTGTATTAACTCCTCCGCGCGTGGGGCATTTAATTTAGGCTTTAAGCCCACAATAATAGCCAGTGCCTGCGCAACCCGCAGCTTGCTTGGCCCAAAAGGTAAGGTGATTGAAGCGCAAATGATGCACGACAGCGCATTAGCGGCTGTGCGGGATTTATTTGGCGTGGTATTAGACGATGTGGCGAGTTTAAAAGCTTAATCGGACTTTACAATAAAAAGCTATGCAATAAAAAAGCCATGCATCGCATGGCTTTTTTATACTTAAAAATGTGTTAAGTCGCTTACAAATTCTAATTGCTATAAATCTTGCTCCCAAGCATTGCCATACACTTTACCGCTGCGCGATAAGATAAACATTTGGTACATGCTGGTAACCCACATAAACGTAGATGCAACGCTGTAGCCGATGCCGCCAATAATCGTAAACCAAGCAAAACCTGGCGTTAGTTTGGTTAGCCACCATGACAAAATATCAATAATTAAAAATGCAAAAGGGAAAGCAATGGCGATAATTTTTAATTTTTTTGGGACATTTACGGCAAAACTAAAAATAAAGCCGATAAAGAAAAAGATAAAGCTAATGCCAAATAGATGGATATGCGAAACACGCGTTAAGCCTTGAATGGTCGCCCCCTCGCCAGTTGCCGCGACTTTTTGCACTTCTTCAAAGTTTTTGAAATTCGGAATATTGGGAATAGCACTATGACAAACTACACAGTGCTGCGCAAATACGCCTTTAAAATGCGCATCCCAATCGTCTTTTGGTGCGCCTTTTCTCACCCATTGAATAATATCTGCGCGTACTTGATCGGGCGCATTGGCTTTCATCGAGCCGTTTAATTTGCTTTCTAATAAACTATGCGTGCGGTCGCCATAATAGCTGTACACAATATCGTTTTTGGATAAACCAACTTTACCGTCCGCCATGCCGTGGGTGAGCATAATCTGCAAGCCAGCCATTAGTAAGCCCACACCAACCACCAATAAATAGCCTGCAAACAATGCTTTAATTGGGGCAGGCATATTCGGCAAGTTAAGCCATGCTAAATTTTCAGGAATCGGTTTCATTGCAAATCATTCGAATAATGAGATTAAAAATATTATAGGGTAGATGTGGAATGTACACAAGCGCGGCGAGTTAAATTGCTAGTAAAAGCATAGGCTGGGATTGAAATTTGAGCTGATATAATAGGCGTTATTTAAGTAATTCGGAATTTTTTATGCGTTTAGTTGTTCAAGGTCGCGCTATTACTGTTGCGCATCTCACCCATATTCACCGTTTAGTCGGTGGCAATACACAGTTTATGCAAGTGAGTGAATTTAGTTATTACTTACCCACACAAACGCCTGATGTGGAAGCGGTTAAAACGTTTTGCGCAGAACAGAAAATTGATTGCGCGTTAGTGCCTGATAATCAGCGTTTAAGCCATTTTGGGCTATGTGTGATGGATATGGATTCGACTTTAATCAGCATAGAATGTATTGATGAAATTGCTGACTTAATGGGTTTAAAAGCACAAATTTCGGCGATTACCGAAAGTGCCATGCGTGGTGAATTAGATTTTTCTGCCAGCTTAAAACAGCGTGTTGCCTTACTAAAAGGCTTGCCAGAAGCGGCATTGCAGAGGGTGATTGATGAGCGCTTGAAATTAAACCCGGGTGCACACGAATGGATAGCGGCGTGCAAAGCGAACAATATTAAAACCATGGTTGTCTCTGGTGGCTTTACATTTTTTGCTAATCATGTACAACAATTACTGGGTTTAGATTATGCCGTATCAAACACGTTAGAAATACTTAACGGTAAATTAACAGGCAAAATTTTGGGCGACATTGTAGATGCCGAGCGCAAAGCGCAAGAGTTAACAAAGTTACGTGACACATTAGGCTTAAAAACCGACCAAACTATTGCGATTGGCGATGGCGCCAATGATTTAAAAATGATGGCAGTTGCAACCGTTGGAGTGGCCTATCACGCCAAGCCAGTGGTGCAAGCGCAAGCCACCTATGCAATTAATTTTAATGGCTTAGATGCGATTGCAGGATTATTTACAGCTTAATTCAATAGCGCCAGTTCTGCGACGCTAAATCCTGCAAGGCGCCTTGCTTCCATATTAAATGGAGGGCGAAGTTTAGGGGCAGCATATTGGTTTCTGAGTACTTCAAAGGTGTTAATTGGTTCTAAATTACGTTGTTTACAGAGCCAATTAAACCAAATATTACCAATCGCCACATGGCCAATTTCATCGCGCAAAATAATCGTCAAGATTTCGCCCATTTTTAAATCGCCAACTTGCACAAATTTATTGTGCAGTTGCGGTGATGCATCTAAACCGCGTGCTTCCATTGTGCGAGGCACTAATGCCATTCTGGCTAGTACGTCATTTTTGGTTCTGTCCACCATTTCCCACAAACTATTATGGCCAGCAAAACTACCGTACTCAAAACCCAATGTGTGCAAATGCGCATTTAAAAGTGAGAAATGATAGGCTTCTTCAGCCGCGACTTTTAACCAGTCGCGATAGTAATTTTCTGGCATATCGGTAAAACGCCAAATGGCGTCTAGTGCCAAATTAATTGCGTTAAATTCAATGTGGGCTAGCGCATGAATCAATGCAGCACGTCCATTCATTGTGCGCATAGAACGTTTGGGTAATTCTAGTGGATTCACTAATCTTGGCGTCAGCGGGCGACCGGGAATGGCTGCATCAGGTGTTAACGCTATTTTTGTATCAATAATTAAATGTGGATTCTTATCTGTGACCATGCGTCCCAAAGCTAAAACACCTGCCGCTTTGATTGATGCATCTGATTCGCAAAGCCAGCCCAATGCGGCTTTGCGACATTCTATATTGCTCACTGACATGAACTTAATGCGACAAATTACTTGATTTCTATAAAGTCTAATTCGCCTGCTGTCATATCTGGCACCATTAAATATTGCCCATCAATCGTTAAAGCAATATCGGCTGCGGCTTTGTAGCCTTCTTTCATAACACGCGCTTTACCAGCCACCAATTCGTATATTTTGCCAGTTTTCCAATCGCTGATGATGATTTTACCTGCTTTGGTTTTTACCATGCCATCGCCACCACCAAAGCCTGTACCAATTTTGGTGGTGGCGCCTGTGCTTAGATTCACGCGATATAAAATACCTGATTCAAAATCTACTGATAACAAATTATTACGGCCTTCAAACAGCAAACCATTGGGCGCCAAAATATCGGGGTTTTTGCTATCAGCAATAACGGTAATTGGCGAACCACCTTTAGCGATTTTATAAATTTGGCCGCCAGATTTTAAATCACCGCTGTCACTCACGTATAAGTTGCCTAATTTATCGGCTTCTATGTCGTTCAAAAAAACAGGTGTACCGGGGAAAGCCATTTGTGCGCCATATACTTGCCAAGTGCCGTCCTTGCTTACTTCTAGCACACGGTTTTTATCGGCCACATATAGTTTATCGCCAAATATCGCCATACCTTTCGGGTCATCCATGCCTTTTGCAAAAACGGTTACATTACCTTTTTTGTCGACTTTACTAATTTGGCCGTCGCCATCTTTGCCAAACTCCACAATCTCAGAAATATAAATGCTGCCATCTTTGCCTTGAACCACTGATTCAGGTGTTTTTAGCCCTGTGATTTTTGTGGGTAATTCTGATTTTGCATAAATAGAGGTGGTATGTATTAAAGCTATAATCAGTAGTATTTTTTTCATTTAAATCGGCCTTTAATAGGAGTTGAGAACCAGAATATGGTGATTATTAAAAATAAATTTTTTGCGCAGGTAAGTCATCAAGCGCTGCGCAAAGTGCTTTTGAATCGTTATTAATCGTTGAATTTTGCTTGGCTTGATGCAGTGCATTTAAGAATGCTTGGTCGGTTTGTAGTTTCGACATGATTTTTTCTACAGCCTTGGTGTAGGCTTTTTCCATGGAAAAATCAGGTTGAATCATTAAGTCGCCACTTTGCTGAGCCTGTTGCTTAATAGTTAAAATAGGCGCATTAACATCAGGTAAAGGCGTGCTATTGATAAAAACTTTCGCAGTAATATCGCTGTAAAACACACGAAACTGAGCGTTGTAAAACATACGTGGTTCTAACTGTAAAACAATATTTGCATCATGCCCGTTATCGCATACCTGTGCATCTGCAAAATATTTTTTCAGCACATTTAAGCTCACTTTTTCGGCCATTGGTCCTTTTAAATGCCATACATCTCTAAAATAATGCATCAGGCGAACGGGGTGATGGTAGTGAGTTTTAGCAATGTGAATGGCAACATTTGCTGAATTTAAATCAGTGGCAGCTTGAGCCAGTAGAATGTGGCTATAAAAACTACAACTTAAAATGATGAGGTACTTAAATAGACGATGGTTATGCATAATTTATTTTAACAAATAGATTTTCTTAAATTGTAGGGTTGGATACGCGTGAAAAAGTTATTTTGGTTTGTGGCTGATGCGGTAAATATAGCCTGCGCGGTCATCGGAAACATAAAGCGCGCCATCTGCCCCAACAATCACGTCAGTTGGTCGACCCCAAACGCCATTTGCAGATAGCCAGCCGGTTGCGAAATCACTGACTTCCGTTGGTTTGTCGCCATTGAATTTTACGCGCACCAATTTATAGCCACTCGGGTTTTGTCGGTTCCAAGAGCCATGTAAGGCCACAATCGCATCATTTTTATATTCGGCAGGCCAATTGGTTTTATCTAAAAAGCTAATACCAATCGGTGTGGAATGCGAAATAAATGTAATGGCAGGTGGCGTGGCGGTTTGGCAAAAATCATCCGCGCCCAAAAAATTTGGGTCTTGTAGCATAGTTAAGTCCGCTGGGTTGGCCCAGCAATAAGGCCATCCGTAGTGCTTTCCTGCTTCAATTTTATTCAAATGTTCAGGCGGAATTTCATCATTCACTTTGCCGTTTTTAGTGCTAGAACGCATATCAGAGCCATTGTTTGTGGCAAACATAGCGCCTGTTTTTGGATGCCATGCAAAGCCCTGGCTATTGCGTAAACCTTTTGCCCAAGTGGGGTCTGGTGCGTGTCTGCCTAATGTTACTAAGCTGCCAGCAGATTTGCCTTCAAGCGTATAGCGCTGGATGGTGGCGCGCGTAGGGTCGTCTTCAACACACACATTACAGCTAGAGCCAACGTTAATATAAAGGTGATTATCTGGCCCCAATTTAATGGTTTTAAGCGTATGGTGACCAGAAGCCAAGTTGTTGATAAATGGCTGCGGCGCAGACCATACCCCATTTTTTTGCGTTAATTTAACTACAGAGTCTTCATTTGCAATCAGCAAAAAATCATTTACAAAAACCAAGCTGTTGGGTGAGTTTAGGTTTTTCGCAATCACCACCGGGGTTTCAGCTACACCGTCTTTATTGGCATCAGGCAGCATTAATACTTGGTTTGATTTGGCAGAGGCAACATACAAACGGCCTGCTTTATCAAGAGTCATCATGCGTGGCAGGCCGTAATTTTCGGCTAAGCTTGCAAATATCGTTACCTCAAAACCTGCTGGCAGTTTAAGTGCGATTTGGTTTGGTGGGGCAACAGGCTCTGCACCGTAAACACAGCCAAGGCTAGTTAATTGGCACAATGCAATGGAAAGATACAGACTGATTTGGTGAAGGAATGCACTTAACATGTTAATTGAGGCGAAAATGTGTAGACACTAAGTTAACACATCTGACCAAATATTGCTGGCCCATGCACTTGCGTATTGACCCTCTAATTCAGAGGGATGCATTGATACACCGCCACCCTCGGCCGACACCATTATTTTTTTTGCTTCATCATAACGATATACATTGGCAACATGCATTGCCTGCTTATCGTCCACATAGCTGTAACAAGTATTGGCGAAAACAGGGCTTGGGTCAGGTGCGCGATGGTGCATGAGTTCGACAATCGCGCTGGCGCAAACCCGCGCTTGACTGGTTGCCATATGTGCCGATTTTGGCAGGGCAGCCGAAACCGAATCGCCAATCACATGAATATTGGGCGCTAACTTGGATTCATAGGTTAAAAAATTGACTTCGCACCAGCGTTTATCGATATTATTTAAACCAGCCATTTGCGATGGCTTGCCTGCGCGCTGCGGTGGAATAATATTCAGCACATTGGCAGACACCGTTTCAAAATCTGTTTTAACCGTTTTGCTTTTAATATCCACTTCCAGCACAACGTTGTTAGGCCGGTAATCAATAATGCCAGCGTACATCTCACTGAAAACTTTGGTGAACAAACCTTTTTTAGAGGTGATTTCTGGGTTGGCATCCAGCACAATTACTTTGCTATTGGGTTTGTACTGTTTGAAATAACTCGCCACTTGGCAGGCGCGCTCATAAGGGCCTGGTGGGCAGCGATAGGGCGCTTTGGGTACGTTCATCACAAACACGCCGCCATCAGACATACTTTCTAATTGTGAACGCAAGTTAACCGTTTGCCAGCCTGCTTTCCATGCGTGTGGAATGGCCTGCTGCGCTTCGGCCGATTGCAAATTTGGTAGCGAATCGTAAATCAAATCAATACCAGGCGCGATGATTAATCTGTCGTAACTGATTTCTCCGCGTTTCATACTCACTTTTTTATTAGCAGTATCGATTGCGGTAACTTCATCATTAACCCATTGCACGCCATGATTTTTTTTGACTAAATCGTAACCAAAAGTGAGGTCGTTAATCGATTTGCTGCCGCCAAGTACCAAATTGCTGAGCGGACAAGACACAAACTGGCTAGATTTTTCAATCACCACGACATCAATAGTATTAGCGCTCCACATGCGAATATATTTGGCTGCTGTTGCTCCCGCATAGCCACCACCAATTACGACCACGCGGCCTAGTGTAGATTTTTTTTCGCGCGATACACAACCACTGATTAACGGAAGGCTAGATAGTAATAAGCTTGTGGCGCCCGCCGCTTTAATAAAGTCACGGCGGCTATTATTCATCATGTCGTTATTTTTAGATTTAGTCATGATTAACATCTAATAATTGTGGTTTAAGGCTAATTGCGGGTATTGGTTTTTGTGCGGAAAAATAGTCGGCTAATTGATTAATTTCTTCAACTTGCAAACCTTTTGCATGGCGGTGCATCACGGTCGCAGGCCTATCACCATTTTTAAAAGCCATTAGCTGCGCAATAAAATAGCTTTTATTCATACCGGCAAGCACAGAATTGTTGCTGATATTACTTTGTACAGCATTACCATTGCTGCCATGACAAGCAGCACAAGATGCTGCAAGCGTGCGAATGTGGATATTGGACGTTGATAAAACAATATCCCCAGCAGCAAGGCCTTTAGTGGCAAAGCTACCTGATGATATTAAAATAAAGCAGGCAATCAATTGTTTATGCATTTTTAGTGTTAATTCATTGGATGAAGCACCATTCTAAACAATTTGTGCTAATGATGTTGTGACTTCTATCACCGCCTAACATCAAAGCTTTTGCAGCGATTTAGAAGCATTTTTCATCTTGGCAACCGTCATCTTTAACACCTAATGAAGTTAACAGTTTCACCATATCAGCGCCACGCTCGCCTTCGTCTTTCATGACACGAAGAATGGAGATGTCAGCTTTCATTTTTTTATTGATGTCAGCACCTTTTTCAGCAAGATATTTAACAACGCTTTCGTGATTATCAAAAGCAGCTAAATGGAATGCAGTCATTTTGGTAACAGGATGCACGTAGTTAAGATCTGCACCTTGGTCGGTTAAATATTTAACCATTTCAAGCTGACCTTTGGTCGATGCCATTTGTACAGGCGACCAAGCAAAGAACTTTTCGTTAACAACTTTTGCATCTTTTGCAACAAATTGTTTAACAACTTTAATATCACCTTTGCCAATTGCATCAGTAAATTCTACAGATTCATCATCTGTCATTGCAAATGCGTGCATTGATAAACTTAAAGCCAAAACTGTAAAAAGTGCTTTTAATAATTTCATTCTAGTTTTCTCCAACTTTATAATTTTAAGGCGCTTAATTTTGGCAAAATGCCAACTTAAGCAATTGTTTTTCTTGCATTACGAAACATTCGCATCCAAGGCGCATCTTCTAACCACTCATCAGGATACCACGAATGCTGTACAGAGCGGTATACCCTCTCAGGATGTGGCATCATAATACTAAATCGGCCGTCGCTGGTAGTAAAACCTGTTAACCCTTGCGCTGAACCGTTTGGATTAAACGGGTACACTTCCGTTGGCGTTGACGCATTGTCGATAAAGCGAATTGTTGCCAATTTTTTATCTAACAATCGATGGACAGCGTTTGCATCAGAAAATTCCGCAAATCCTTCGCCATGCGCAACTGCAATCGGCATACGGCTGCCTGCCATGCCGCTAAAAAAGAGGGATGGCGATTCTAATACTTCCACCATGGCCACGCGCGCTTCAAATTGCTCTGATTTGTTTTTGACAAAGTGTGGCCAAAGTTCGCTACCAGGAATAATGCTATGTAAATTACTCATCATTTGGCAGCCGTTACATACGCCTAACGCAAATGAATCGGCGCGATTAAAAAACGCACTAAATTCATCATTAGCACGGCTATTAAATAAAATTGATTTCGCCCAGCCTTCGCCTGCACCCAGCACATCGCCATAACTAAAGCCGCCGCACGCAACCAAACCTGCGAAATCTTTTAAGCTAACACGGCCACTAATCACATCGCTCATATGCACATCTACGCTAGCAAAGCCTGCGCGGTCAAAGGCGGCAGCCATTTCTACTTGGCCATTCACGCCTTGCTCACGCAGAATCGCCATTTTTGGGCGCGCGCCAGTATTGATGTAAGGCGCGACACTAGGTTTGATACCTAGATTTTCATTCAAATCAAAGGTTAAGTGCGCGTGTAAACCAGCATCAGCTTCATTTAAGATGCGATCATATTCCTGCTGTGCGCAAATAGGATTGTCGCGTAAAGATTGCATATGGAAAGTCGTTTCTGACCACATGCGATGTAAATTGACGCGGCTATCTGCAAATACAGTTTGGCCATTTTGCGTGATATGGATTTGATTTTGATGTGTAACAGAGCCGATAACATGCGTACTTAACCCTTTAAAATGGGTTAAAACTGTATCAACTTCTGCTGAGCGTACTTGAACCACCGCACCTAATTCTTCATTAAATAGCACGCTTACTGCATCACTATTCAAGCTGGAAATATCAATATCCAAACCGCAATGGCCTGCAAATGCCATTTCGCTTAAAGTTGAAAATAAGCCGCCATCACTTCTGTCGTGATAGGCCAACAATTTGTTGTCCGCGTTCAATTGCTGAATGCCCGCAAAGAATATTTTTAGCTGTTCTGGGTTATCCACATCTGGCGCAGTGTCACCAAGTTGATTGTAAACTTGCGCTAAACTACTGCCGCCCATACGGTTTTTACCATTACCTAAATCAATTAAAATCAATTTGGTTTCGCCAAATTTTTCTTCTGTTCTTAGTTGCGGCGTTAAAGTTTTGCGTGCATCAGTTGTGTTAGCAAAAGCCGTTACCACTAATGAAATAGGGGATGTGACTGCCTTGTCTTGTCCACCATCGTTCCACACTGTCTTCATGCTCATCGAATCTTTGCCCACTGGAATGCTAATGCCAAGTGCCGGGCACAATTCCATGCCAACTGCTTTAACGGTTGCAAATAGTGCCGCATCTTCACCTGCGTGGCCAGCAGGTGCCATCCAGTTTGCAGATAATTTTAAATTGCCAATCTCATCAATTTTTGCGGCAGCAATATTCGTAATCGCCTCGCCAATCGCCATGCGGCCAGAAGCGGGCGCATCAATTAACGCAATCGGCGCGCGTTCGCCAATCGCGAAAGCTTCGCCAGCATTGGTTTGGTAACCAGCAAGGGTGACGGCAACATCGCTCACGGGAATTTGCCAAGGGCCCACAAATTGGTCGCGCGCGATCAAGCCAGTCACGGTGCGGTCGCCAATCGTAATCAGAAACGTTTTATCAGCCACGCCAGGCAATCTTAATACGCGGCTAACTGCTTCTTTGATGTCAATTTTTCGGGTCAAAAATGGGGTTAAGTTTTTACTCGCGCTTTTTACATCGCGCGTCATTTTGGGTGGTTTGCCCAGTAAAACGCTTAAATCCATATCCACCGGTTTATTGTCAAAATGATTGTCAGCAACCGTTAAGTGACGCTCTTCTGTCGCGTAACCCACAATCGCAAACGGGCAGCGCTCGCGCTCGCATAACGCTTTAAATAAAGGTAAATCTTTTTGCAAAACAGCCATCACATAACGCTCTTGCGATTCGTTGCTCCATAATTCGCGTGGTGACATGCCACGCTCTTCATTATGCACATCGCGCAACTGAAAAACCGCACCCACTTTAGCATCATTCACTAATTCAGGAAACGCATTAGAAATACCACCAGCGCCCACATCATGAATGCTTAAAATCGGATTTTGATTGCCTAATTGCCAGAAACGATCAATCACTTCTTGTGCACGGCGCTGCAATTCTGGATTGCCACGTTGCACGGAATCAAAATCTAAGTTTTCGGTATTACTGCCCGTGTCCATACTAGATGCCGCGCCGCCGCCCAAGCCGATTAACATCGCGGGGCCGCCTAATTGAATTAGCGCAGCGCCAGCAGGAATCGCGTTTTTGTGGGAATGATTAGCAGAGATATTACCAACGCCTCCAGCCAGCATGATCGGTTTATGATAGCCACGGACTTCATCGTCAACTTCTAATTCAAAAGTACGAAAGTAGCCTGCAATATTGGGGCGACCAAATTCGTTGTTGTAAGCCGCGCCGCCAAGTGGGCCGTCAGTCATAATTTGCAAAGGCGTGGCGATACGGCCAGGTTTGCCGTATGACTCCCCTTCACCCGCTTGAGGGTGAAAAGTGGGGTGGGGGGAGTAATAACGTTCCCAGGGCTGATTAAAATCAGGAATATTTAAATTAGATACCGAAAAACCAGTCAAGCCAGCTTTTGGTTTTGAGCCGACGCCTGTTGCACCTTCATCCCGAATTTCACCACCTGCACCAGTTGCGGCGCCTGCAAAAGGTGAAATCGCAGTTGGGTGATTATGCGTTTCTACTTTCATCAAGTAGTGCATGTCGTCTTCATTAAAATGGTATTCGCCATTAGAGTTTGGATAAAAACGCTGGGTTTTTTGACCAGCAACGATGGAAGAATTATCGGAATAGGCAACAACTGTGTGGCCAGGATTCAATTTGTGCGTATTGCGAATCATGCCAAACAAGCTAATATCTTGAGCCTCTCCATCAATTACCCAATCCGCATTGAATATCTTGTGGCGACAATGTTCTGAGTTGGCCTGCGCAAACATCATCAATTCAACATCCGTCGGATTACGACCAATTTTGCTAAAGTTCTCAACTAGATAATCTACTTCATCAGATGATAGTGCTAAACCCATTTCATTATTGGCGTTATTCAGTGCGGTTTTGCCGCCCTGCAAAATATCTACTGTGCTAAATGGTTTAGGTTCTGCGCTATGAAATAATTGCTGCGCATCGTTTAAGTTTTCAAGCACCGTTTCCGTCATGCGGTCGTGAATCACAGCTTTAAATGCCGCTTTTTCGGCAGCATTTAATGGCTTGTTATCAGTGGTTGAAACGTAAAAAGCAATACCGCGCTCAATACGCAACACATGACTTAACCCACAATTAAGGGCAATATCCGTTGCGCGCGACGCCCAAGGTGAAATAGTGCCGATACGTGGAACGACTAAAAAAAGTTGCCCTGCGGAGGCTTCAGATTGCGCTTGTGGTCCGTAAGTTAAAATTTGTTTAAGTGTGAGCTGCTGTGTTTCGCTAAGCGCTGCGTTACTAAACACAAAATGAGTGAACTCTGCATAAATATGCGTAATGCTGGGCGCAGATTGTTTTAGGTTGTCGTAAAGTTTATCAAGACGAAAGGGCGATAAAGCAGGGCTGCCACGTAAGGATAAAAAATGTGCGTTATGTGATTGACTCGACATGGATTTAGCGGGATTATTTAAATGATTTTTAAAGGTGTATTTTAGCAGAAAGCAAGAGCCCGCTCAGTAAAAATTAGTCGCGCATGAGGCACAACTTGCTAATATTATTCTAAGCGAGGCGTTATTTTGGCTAACGTAAAAATAGGAACTTAAATGTTAAAAGATTTGATGAATAAAAAATCGGTCGCGATGCTGTTGGCTCATCATAAAGTCCAGATAGGCATTATGCTACTCATCACTTTTTATTTCCTGTTGGGGGCGATGAATATCAAAAATGAATTATTAAAATTCATAGCCATAGCACTGTATTTAGCTGCTATTGTGGGTATTTTTTCACGCAAAAATTGGGTTAAGTATTGTTTTTTTGCGGTTTTTGCAGTCGCATATTTGTCGGCGTTAATAATTTTTATGCGTTCGTTTAAGTATGGATTTGACCCAATGATGGGTGTTGGCTCCGCATCTTTATTTTTATTCGCCTGTTTTACTGGTTTGCCTTGGCTAGCAACCGCCTACATAGCGCAATATTTTTTTGGACAGCAGGCAATCACTCGCCACGACAGAAGTGCCCATATTGTATTGGCTATTGGTGCGGCAATCACTGTTTTTATATTATCCCGTTACGTGATGGGCCTTATGAATATATTACCTTCGGCAGATGTACTTTCTCAACATGCAAGGCAATTAAGAATACCAAAAGACATGATGATTTCCTTCGTATCTTTACCAGATACGTTGCTGCATTAATTGATATCTACCGCAATAATTTTAGTCATTGGTTTGCTATCTGCCGTATGGAAGCAATGGCATAGCAACGTTGCAGCAGGTTTTTTATTTATATTTTTTAGTTTATATAGCGCGATTGGTATTTATGTCAGCTATTTCAAAGGGCATTTTGTGTCTAGGCCTTGGATGTTTGATGGGATTGAATTTTCAATCATGCCGCTTGTGGGGATGATTGTGGGTATATTGCTGGGTGGTTTTTTAACAACTAAAGTTAAAAAGTGGTTCAGTAGTGTTTACCAAAGTGCATCTGTGGCAGGTTAAGTAAAAATTGATTGGATTGTTAGAATAACCCAATCAATTTTGTAGAAAAAATCAGTTGCTGCTTACTAGTTTTGCTGAATTTTTACTGGTTAAAAAGCTGTAGATCAAAAAGCCTAAAGGTACTAAAACTAAGCTGTATGAAATCCAAGCACCAATACGGCCTTCTGGTCCCCAATCTTCAGTGGCAGCATGCCAATAGGCGTTGTCAATAATGCCCAAGTTGTAAAACTCTACTGATTCAGTATATTCATGGAATGCGTAGATAAGCAATTGAATCGAAAATAACACCATAAACACAGCAGTTACTTGGAAAAATAAGCCTAAATTAACGCGGTGGCCATATTTGCTCCACGCCCATGCAACACTGCCTGCCACGATTAAACCCATAATGCCGCCAATCACTAAATGAGAACTGTCATTACTTTGCGCGAGTGAGGCAATCATCGTCGCGGCCTCTAAGCCTTCGCGGCCAATCATCAGTAACACAAATGCAAATATCGCCACTTTCGCGCCATTGCCAGGGTTTGCAATGGCTTTATCAATTGCGCCTGTAATTTCACGCTTCATATGTTTGCCCATTTTCAACATATGCACAGTGCAGCTAATCACTAATATGGCTGCGGTCAGCGCTAATGTACCTTCCCAAAACGGTGTTAAACCACCAATGCGGGCAAGTACAACCCCTAAAATGACACAGCCTACAATCGCCACGTAACAAGCGTTGCGGACAGATGGAATCAATTTTTGTCCGCCTGTTTTGGTTAAGTACGCAATCGCAATCGCGATAATTAAGAAGGCTTCTAAACCTTCTCTAAAAGTGATCATTAACGTTTCAAACATGCTTAAATTTCCTTAAAATATTCAGCTCAGATTAATCTAAATGATAATAGTTCTTGATTGTGACATATTTTATTTATTTTCACTATGCTAATGTAATAATTAAGTTCACAAAAAAGCCTGCATAAGCAGGCTTTTTTGTTTGATGCTTAAGATTACTTTTTAAATGCAGGGTTGTGATTATTTATCAGTCACGCCCGTCACATCGATTTTGGCTTTTTCTTTCAAGCCCAACATCATTTTTTCAAGTTTACGTTGTTGCAAAGTGCGCTCTAAACCGTCTTTTACTTTGTCGTAAGTAGGTACTTGTGTTGCGCGAGTATCAATCATTTTAATCACATGCCAGCCAAACTGTGTTTGCACTGGGGCGGCGGTCACTTCACCTTTTTTAAGTGTAGTTACCGCTTCGCTAAAAGGTTTAACCATGCCAGCAGGAGAGAACCAGCCTAAATCACCACCTTTTTCTTTTGAGCCAGGGTCTAGTGATTTTTCTTTAGCCAGCTTAGCGAAATCACTGCCTTTTTTAACTTGAGCTAATATTTCATTGGCTTCTGTTTCAGTTTTCACCAAAATATGGCGCGCATTATATTCTTTGTCGCCCAACTCTTTTTTGTATTGCTCGTAAGCGGCTTTTTTGTCAGCGTCAGTCACTGGATTTTTTTTCATAAAATCAGCTAAAAAGATATTTACTAACAATTTGCGCTGCGTTAATTCTTCGTTAATTTTGTAATCAGCAAGTTTATCAATACCTTGTTTTTGTGCTTCTTGATACGCTAATTCTGAACCAACTAATTCGTTGATAATGGCATTTTTCATACCATCATTTGGTTTTTGGCCGCGCGCTTGGGCGTCTTTCATAATGTAATCGACCCAAGTTTGCTTGATGGGTTTGCCGTTAACGGTTGCAACAGAGTCCGCCGCGTATACAGCAGGTGATATTGTCAGTACGGACAGCGCTGCAATTGCAACAAAAATTTGGGTGATTTTCATAAAAATCCTTAAATAATAAAAATATTTAGTGTTATTAGAATGTTAATAAAGCTAGACGTCAAATTGTTATTTGGGGTCGTCTGGTGAAATTGCAAGTATGCTTATAGCATGAATTTGTTGCGGCATTAAGTCGGTAAGTGCTTGATAAATTAAACGATGTCGCATTATCTGCGATTTTTGCGAAAATTGCGAGCTGATGATGGTTAAGTGAAAATGGCCACCGCCCGTGTTGCCCGCATGCCCCGCATGCAAGGCGCTGTCATCTCTTAACGCCAAACTTATAGGGTTAAGCTGCGCAAGTCTGGCTTGAATCGTTTCGTTTAAGTTCATCGCTTATGGTAGTGTTTTTCTGAAAGGTTTGACTACAACGCTTGCATACACGCCTGCGCCTACAAAAGGGTCGGCATTCGCCCAGTTTTTTGCTGCTTCTAAATCGCTAAATTCAGCGATAATTAAGCTTCCCGTAAATCCAGCTGGGCCTGGATCTGCACTGTCAATTGCCGGCATTGGGCCAGCTAGGAGCAATCTGCCTTGGTTTTGCAGTTCGGTTAATCGCGCCAAATGTGCAGGGCGATTTTGTAAGCGTTTATCCAAACTATCTGGCGTATCTTCGGCAATTATCACGTACAGCATTATTTGCTTTCTTTTTCATCAACTGGCTCAATTAAATATTGTTTTAGCAATAAAGTTTGCCCAATAATAAAGAGAAACATAATGCTGGTGACACCGAAAAGCTTAAAGTTAACCCATGCGTTTTCAGAGTAATTAAACGCAACGTATAAATTAACAAAGCCCAAAATGACCAAAAATACTACCCATGCCAGATTTAATTTATCCCAAACAGGTTTAGGTGCATTGAGCATTTTGCCCATCATTTGTTGAATAAAATTCTTTTTAAAAAACGCGTTTGCAATCAATAAAACCGCCGCTAATAACCAATATAAAACAGTTGGCTTCCACATTATGTATGTTTTGTCGTGCAGCAAAAGCGTTACGCCGCCCAGCACGCTGATGATTACGCCATTGACCAACAACATTTTCTCGACTTTGCCATGACGGATTTTGGCGTAAATTATCAGCGCAATGGTTGCGCCAATAGCAATTGCGGTTGCGGTAAATATACCGTAAAGCTTAAAGCCGATAAAAAACAAGATTACGGGAATCAAATCAAAGAAAAATTTCATGCATTCTTTCGGGTTAAGTAGGTCGCTAAACTAAAAGCTTTGCTCTATCAAAAGTTAAGGCGCTAACACAAAAGCTTAACTATCTGTAAAGGTTGTATTTTGCTATGATTTACACTTGTTTGCAAAACATTCGATTACCGAAAAATCATTTATGGCTGCACAGATAGATTTACATTGCCATTCCACTATTTCAGATGGCTTATTAGCCCCACAAGATATTGTTGCTTTGGCCGCAAAAAGTGGCATCAAAGTGATGGCATTAACTGATCATGACGATATTACTGGCCTGCCTATTGCGCGCGACGCGGCGCTTGAACACGGCATTCATTTTGTGAATGGCGTTGAGATTTCAGTGACATGGAAAAAGCGCACTTTGCATATTGTGGGCTTAAAGTTTGATGCGGAAAATGAAGCCTTGAAAAGCGCGCTAGCAGCCGTGCGTATTGGGCGCGATGAACGCGCAGTACAAATGGCGGAAGGTTTGGCAAAAGTAGGCATTGCAGGTGCGTATGAAGGCGCAAAAGAAATTGCCAAGCAAAGCATTTTAACGCGCAGTCATTTTGCGCAGTTTTTGGCAAAAAATGGCCACGCAAAAGATGTTAAGTCGGTGTTTAAAAAGTTCTTGGTTAAAGGCAAGCCGGGCTTTGTTGACCACAAATGGATGGATTTGGAATCGGCAGTGAGTCTGATTACCAACGCAGGCGGCCAGGCGGTGATTGCGCATCCAGGTCGTTACGATTTAGGTGCAATTAATATGATGTTGCTGATGCACGAATTCAGAAGCTACGGTGGCGCGGCGATTGAAGTCGTGACGGGCAGTCATAATCCACCGCAATATCAGCAATTTGCCAAAATCGCGCATAGATTTAGTTTAAAAGCGTCTTTGGGTTCGGACTATCACGGCTCTGGTTTATCTTATATGGCGATGGGTTGCGTGCCTGATTTGCCCATTGGCTGCAACCCTGTGTGGTCGGATTGGCCAGAAGCGCAATATTTAAACTAAATTCATATTAAGTACAAACAGACATGGCGCAATACTTTGTAATCAATGCCGATAATCCTCAGCCGCGTCTGATTAAACACGCAGTGGAAATTTTGCGTGATGGCGGCGTGATTGCTTATCCGACTGATTCGAGCTACGCGCTGGGTTGCATGATTGGTTTTAAAGATGCGCAAGATAGGATTCGCCAGATTCGCTGTTTGGGCGATGATCATTTATTTACGCTGATTTGCCGTAATTTAAGTGAATTAAGCCTGTATGCGCAGGTGGATAATAGTCAATTTCGGCTGCTAAAAGCGAATACGCCTGCTGCTTATACATTTATTTTAAAAGCCACGCGTGAAGTGCCACGTCGTTTGCAGCATGCTAAACGTAGCGCAGTCGGCATTCGCGTGCCCAATCATTTAGTGGTGCAAGCCTTGTTAGATGAGCTGTCTGAACCCATGTTAAGCATGACTTTGCAGTTGCCGAATGATGATGAGCCGCTTAATGAAGCTTGGGAAATTCGTGACCGTTTAGAGCATCAAGTGGATTTGGTGATTGATTCGACAGTGAGTTTTGCAGGATTGACGACCGTGGTGGATTTAACCAATGCTGAACCTGCTTTGATTCGGCAAGGTGTGGCGGATGCAGCACCATTTGGTTTGTAAATGTTTAAAAAAGTTAACACTCAAAATCAAGCAATAATTTGTTAGAAAGCAATATGGATTTTTTTAGTCTTTTAAGTGTGTTGCAATCGCTCACTACCGTTCAGCGTATCGCGGTGACGGCGATCCCGATGATTTTGGCGATTACCGTCCACGAAGCCGCGCATGGTTACGCGGCGCGCCATTTTGGCGATATGACTGCACATCATCTAGGCCGCATTTCGCTTAATCCAATCCGCCATATTGATTTGGTCGGCACTGTGATTGTGCCCAGCATCACCATGCTCGTTGGCGGCATTTTCTTTGGCTGGGCAAAACCGGTGCCGGTGAACTTTATGAAACTGCGTCATCCTAAGCGTGATATGTTGTGGGTGGCCGCGGCTGGACCAGGCGCCAATTTAGCGATGGCGATTTTGTGGGCGATCGCCATGCAGTTTGCGCGCTTTTTGCCAGAATACGCCGCCGTGCCATTTGCCTTGATGGGCGTGGCGGGCATATTAACCAACACGATTTTAATGGTGCTGAATCTACTCCCTTTGCCACCGCTGGATGGCGGACGTATCGCAGTAAGTTTGTTACCGAATAATTTGGCGATTAAATATGCACAAATCGAGCGCTACGGTTTTATTATTTTGATTCTGCTGTTAGTCACGCATATTCTTGATAAAATTATGTGGCCGTTTGTGATGTTCACTTTACAATCTATTTCAGCGGTGTTTTTCTAACTACAACGATTAATAATATAAGCAATATACAGGGTTAAATATGGCGTTAGAGCGCGTTTTATCAGGCATGCGGCCTACGGGGAATTTACATTTAGGCCATTACAATGGCGTACTGAAAAATTGGATTAAGCTGCAACACGAGCATGAATGCCTGTTTTTTGTGGCCGATTGGCATGCCTTAACCACCCATTACGACACGCCAGAAATCATTGAAGAATCGGTTTGGGAAATGGTGATTGATTGGTTGGCTGCGGGTGTTGACCCAGCCAACGCAACCATTTTTATTCAATCTCGTGTGCCAGAACATGCCGAATTGCATACACTTTTAAGCATGATTACACCGTTAAGTTGGTTAGAACGCGTGCCAACTTATAAAGATCAACAAGAAAAATTAGCCAGCAAAGATTTATCCACTTATGGATTTTTAGGCTACCCGCTACTACAAAGCGCGGATATCCTGATTTACAAAGCCACCCAAGTGCCAGTAGGCGAAGACCAGATTCCGCATATTGAATTCACCCGCGAAATCGCGCGCCGTTTTAATCATATTTACGGCAAAGAAATTGGCTTTGAAGAAAAAGCCAAAGCAGCCATCAAAAAATTAGGCAGCAAAAAAGGTACCTTATACGAAGAAATGCGCAACGCTTACCAACAAGCGGGCGACGAGGAAGCGTTAGATGCGGCGCGCGCCCTGATTGAAGAGCAACAAGGCATGAGTATGGGCGACAAAGAACGCTTGCTAGGTTACCTTGAAGGCGGCGGCAAAATGATTTTGATTGAGCCAGATTACAAGCTGACGCCAGCTTCCAAAATGCCGGGTTTAGATGGCCAAAAAATGTCTAAATCGTATAACAACACCATTTCCTTGCGCGAAGACAAAGATGTTATCGCCAAAAAAATCAAAACCATGCCGACCGATCCAGCGCGTATTCGCCGCACCGATCCGGGCGACCCTGCTAAATGCCCGGTTTGGCAATTACATGAAATCTATTCAGAAAAATCCACCCAAGATTGGGTACAAAACGGCTGCAAAACCGCTTCCATTGGCTGTATTGAGTGTAAAGGCCCAGTGATTGAAGGCGTGTTAAAAGAGCTACAACCGATTCAAGAACGCGCGGCGCAATATGCTGAAGACCCTACCTTGGTTAAAAATATCGTGGCAGAAGGCTGTGAAAAAGCGCGTAAATTGGCAAGAGAGACCATGCGTGATGTGAGGGACGCGATGGGTTTGAATTACTCCTGATTGAATGATGTTAGAAACCAGCATCAGCGTGAAAATCAAAGGTGAGCAACTCAACGAGTTGCCGCAAGATTTATACATTCCACCTGATGCTCTAGAAGTTTATCTTGAAGCATTTGAAGGCCCGCTGGATTTATTGCTATACCTGATTCGCAAGCATAATTTGGATATTTTAGATATTCCCATGGCGCAATTGACCGCGCAATACATGGAATACGTCGAAAAAATGAAGGTAATCAAGCTGGAGTTGGCGGCCGATTATTTGCTGATGTCAGCCATGTTGATTGAGATTAAATCCCGCATGCTGTTACCAAAGCCAGTAGAAGTGGTAGAAGAAGATGACCCGCGTGCAGAGCTGGTGCGCCGCTTAATGGAGTATGAAGCGATAAAATTAGCCGCCCAACGCTTAGATGCAATACCGCAAGTAGGCGCAGAAATTCAGGTAGCCGCCGCTTATTATCAGCAAATTGCAGAAGTTAAACCGATAGAGGTTAGTTTAGATGAGTTGGTAGAAGCCTGGCGCAACGTGCTTAAGCGCGCCAAATTAACCACACATCACAAAATCGGCAAAGCAGAATTATCGGTGCGTGAGCATATGAGCCAGATTCTACGTCGTTTAAAAGCCGATGGCATGGTGGAATTTTCTGCATTATTTGATGTGGCGATGGAAGGTTTAGCCAAACTAGTGGTGCATTTTTTGGCGATTTTAGAATTAGCAAAAGAAGGTTTAATTCGCATCACTCAACAACAAGCGTTTTCGCCGATTTATTTACAAGCCAATGGTAGTGAGTGATTGTGAAAGAGCCTGATAACATCACCGAATTTAAGCAGATACTGGAAGCGGCATTATTAACCGCAGGCCAGCCCCTAAGCTTGGATGATTTGCTGAAGCTGTTTGCTGGTCGCATGGAACGCACAACTTTGCGTATGTTACTAGATGAATTAAAGCAAGACTGGGCACAGGAAAACACAGCCAAAACCCTAGAATTGGTTCAAGTCGCGACAGGCTATCGCTTTCAAGCCAAGCCACAATATAGCGAATTTATTGCGCGACTTAACCCTGAAAAACAGCCGAAATATTCACGCGCAGTGATGGAAACGTTGGCGATTATTGCTTATCGCCAACCTGTCACGCGCGGCGATATTGAGCAAATTCGAGGCGTGGCAGTTAACCCGAATGTGATGCGCCAATTGCAAGAGCGCGATTGGATTGATGTGGTCGGTCAGCGCGAAGTGCCAGGCCGACCATCATTATATGCAACCACCAAACACTTTTTAGATGACCTAAATTTGCGCAGTTTAAGCGAATTGCCGCCTTTTGAAGATTTTGCGCAAACAGAGATTCCGTTAGAAAGCTAGCCGAAAGAAATCTAGTACTTAAAACTTAACACGCAAAATTTGCCCAAAATAAATGGTTAAGTAATGGCCATTGCACACTAATTTATACAGGTTTTTGCAATAACTACTGTAAAATCATGGCTTAGCAAATAAAAGTAAGCTCATCATGGCACGTCCTTTCAAGCAACAGCGCGACCCACAAGCCCCCATTCGCCGCCCAAAAACCAACTTTACCAAGCTGGACGTAGATCAAAATGCAGCACCAGAACCAACGCAACGCCTGCATAAACTGTTGGCGATGCAAGGTATGGGTTCACGCCGTGATATGGAAGAATTGATTGCCAGCGGCCGCGTCACCATCAATGGCGAAACTGCCAAAGTAGGCGCAGGCGTTACCCAGTATGACATCGTGCGTATCGATAGTCGCCCTGTGCGCTTATCGTTTGAGGCTGAATTGCCGCAGGTATTGATTTATCACAAGCCTGAAGGTGAAATCGTGAGCCAGGACGACCCAGAAGGGCGCGCAACGGTTTTTGACAAACTGCCAAAAATTAAACAAGGTAAATGGATTGCGATTGGCCGGCTGGATATGAATACCAGCGGCTTGCTGATATTTACTAATTCTGGTGAATTAGCCAACCGCTTTATGCACCCGCGTTATGAGGTAGAACGCGAATACGCAGTGCGTATTTTTGGTGAGTTAACCGATGAGCAAATGACCATGCTCACGCAAGGCATTGAGCTAGAAGATGGCCCTGCCAGTTTTGATAGCATTTCGGCGCAAGGCGGTGAAGGCGCCAACCATTGGTACCAAGTGATTATTCGTGAAGGCCGCAATCGCGAAGTGCGCCGTTTGTTTGAAGCGTTTCAGTTACCCGTTAGCCGTTTGATGCGCGTACGCTTTGGTCCTGTGAATCTGCCGCCTAGGGTAAAGCGTGGCACGATGTTAAAGCTAGAACAAAAAACCGTGGTGGAATTATTAGAGTGGGCTGGCTTGGAAGTGCCTAAAGCGCCATTAAGACAATTAAGCCAACGCGAAAAAGACAAAGCCACAGCCGTATTCGTGCCAAAAGTGCGTAAACAAAGAATGAGTGCGTTGGATAGACCAGTGCGCGAAATGGGTGAAGATGGTAAACCAGTGTATCGCGGACGTGTGGCGAAAAATACAGAGGCCAAAAAACATGCGCCTAGGAAGCCTGCAAACCGACGTGTGCGTCAAACCAGCGATTTACCTGTAGCGACCACTAAAAAGCGATAAGCCTGATTAGTCGGCAGCTTGCTAGTCAGCCTCATGTAGCAACTGCTCTTTAGTGAGCAAAAACACGTATTGATTGCCTGATTCAACTGTTAACCAAGTAAAAGCTAAATCAGGATAAGCATCCAGCAAGGCATCGCGATTGTGTCCAATCTCGACGATTAATATGCCATCATCATTTAAATAATTTGCCGCTTCGCGCAAAATCGTATGCGTATGATCTAAGCCATCTGCACCGCTACCTAAAGCTAATTGTGGCTCGTTGCGGTATTCTGTCGGCAATTTCGCCATGCTGGGGGCATCGACATAGGGTGGGTTGCTGATAATTAAATCGTAAGTTTTGCCTGCTAATGCCGTAAACATATCCGATTCAATCGTGGTGATTTGTTCTTGTAAGCCGTAATTGGTGATATTGATGTTGGCTACCGCAATCGCATCTGGTGAAATGTCTATCACATCAATTGCCGCATCTGGGAAAGCATTCGCCAGCAAAATACCTAAGCAGCCGCTACCCGTGCAAATATCAGCAGCGGAGTTAATCAGCTCAGGATGCTCAATCCATGGCTGCAAGCCGTGCTCACCTTCTTCGTTAAAGTCTAACAATTCGGCAATAAAGCTACGCGGCACTATCACACGCTCATCCACATAAAATTTAAAGCCACGTAGCCAAGCTTCGCGCACTAAGTATGCAGTTGGTGTGCGTTTGGTAATGCGTTGCTCAATTAAATGCGCTAAGTGTTTGCGTTCTTGCTCGGTAATCACTGCATCTAAAAAATTGTTTAGTGTGTCGTGCGGCAAATGCAGCGCGCTCATCACCAGCCACACCGCTTCGTCATAGCTGTTGTCGGTGCCATGGCCGAAGAAAATTTCTGCTTCTTCAAATTGGCTGACGGTAAAACGTAGCCAATCGCGAATAGTGAATAATTCTTCTGCTAATCTGGGGAAATGCGTCATTTTGTATTGTTTCTATTAGATAAGTTAACCAGTTTTTTGGCTTGAATTTTTTTGATTCGTGTTGCTATTTGATTAACTTTTCAAGGGTCAGCTTATAGGCTTGTTTTAGCGGCTCAATATCGGCTACGCCAACACATTCATTCAATTTATGAATGGTTTTATTCAGCGGGCCAAATTCAATCACTTGTTTGCAAATGTCAGCAATAAAGCGGCCATCACTGGTGCCGCCAGTGGTAGATAATTCAGGTGAAACGCCATAACTTTCAACAATGGCCTCTGAAATCGCCTCAACCAAGTTGCCACGTGGCGTGATGTAAGGTGGGCTGTATTCCCACTCCAAGTCATAATCCAATTGATGACCGTCTAAAATAGCGTGTACGCGTTGTTTTAAGTTGGCTTCGGTACTCCCTGCGCCATCTAATTCTGGACAGAATCTAAAGTTAAATAGAATTTCTACTTCGCCAGGCACCACATTGGTGGCGCCCGTGCCGCCATTCATATTGCTGATCTGCCAAGAGGTTGGAGGAAAGTATTCATTACCGTTATCCCAAAGCGTTTCGACCATATCTTTAATAGCAGGAGCGGCCATATGAATAGGGTTTTTGACCAAGTGAGGGTACGCAATATGGCCTTGCAAGCCTTTAACCGTCAGCTTGCCAGACAGTGAGCCGCGCCTGCCATTTTTAATCATATCACCAACGACTTTATTGCTGGTTGGTTCTCCAACGATGCAGTAATCAATCAGCTCGTTACGGTTTTTTAATGCCTCGACTACTTTAACTGTGCCGTTAACAGCAATACCTTCCTCGTCCGAAGTAATCAGCAAGCCGATTGAACCTGTGTGGTTTGGATTGTCACGCACAAATTCTTCAATACTGGTTACAAATGCGGCTAATGATGTTTTCATATCTGCCGCGCCGCGCGCGTACAACATGCCGTCAACAATCGTTGGCTCAAAAGGCGGTGTATGCCATTTATCCAGCGGGCCGGTCGGCACTACATCGGTATGGCCTGCAAATACTAGCAAGGGCGATACCGTGCCGCGTCGTGCATAAAAATTGTCTACATCACCAAAACGCATACGCTCGATTTTAAAACCCAACGGCTCAAGGCGCGCAATCATGGCCTCTTGGCAGCCAGCATCTTCTGGCGTATTTGAGCGGCGCTTGAGCAAATCAATCGCTAGTTCAAGGGTTGGCGATTCTTTATTCATGGCTTAATACTTTCAATTAACTTCAATTCAATGTCACTTTTCATTTGCTGATTCTGATTTAATAGTGCGATTTTACAACCACGACTTAACACTTATTTTTACCAAAAAAATGGGTTAAGTTGTGTTATTTTGATTGATTAAAAAGCGCTGCATACCGTGTTTCGTCAAATCCCACACATAAAATTGTGCCATCTTTAACCAGTATGGGGCGTTTGATGACTGAAGTTTTATTTTGCATGAGCGCAATTGCAGACGCGTCATCCACAATGCTATTTTTTGTTTGCTCGTCTAAGCCGCGCCAAGTGAAGCCTGCGCGGTTAATGAGTTTTTCGTGTGGAATTTGAGCTAACCAAGCCGTTAAGTCAGCCGCTGAAATACCTTGCTTTTTAAAATCGTGAAATTCGACTGAAATATGGTGTGCGGCAAGCCAATCGCGGGCTTTTTTTACTGTATTGCAGTTGGGAATACCGTAAAGTTTCATCTAGGTTTTGTGCTTGAAGGTTTCATTGAGCGAAACCATATTTTAGCACTTAGAAAGCGCTATTGCGAAACGGCTATTGTTGCATTAAGCCGCTTCTGTTTGATAGTCTGCAACTAAGAATTGGCCAGTCGATTCAAAATTAGTATTAAGTTGCTTTAGCAGCTTAAATAAATTCTCTTCAGGCAATGGCTTCGAAAATAAATAACCTTGCATTTGGTTGCAACCCAAATCGGTCAATGCTTCACGTTGCGCTTCTGTTTCTACGCCCTCAGCCACCACATTTAAATCAAGCGCATGTGCCAGACGAATCACTGCATCCACCAAAGCGCGCGATGCTTTATTTTCGTTAATCTGGGCAATAAATACTTTATCTAGCTTAATTTCATCGATATTTAAGTGTTGTAAATAACTTAAACTAAACTGATGTGAGCCAAAATCGTCCAACGCAACTTTAATATCTGCAGCCTTAAACTGACGCAATAAATGTTTGAATTGCCCTTCATTTCGGATTGCAGTTGTCTCTTTGATTTCAAACATTAAATTTTCAGCTGGTATATCGTAGCGTTTGCGTAGCGTTAATATTTCATCAACTAAATTAGGGTTTCTAAATTGTTGGCGCGCCAGATTAATGGAAATATTCAAATGAATACCTGCTTCTTTTGCGCGATGAATCGCACGACATCCTTCTTCGACTACCCAGTCGTTAATTTGGTTAATTAAACCAAAGCGTTCAGCGGCAGGAATAAAAGTAGTCGGCAAGATAAGGCCTTTTGTTGGATGGTTCCAGCGAATTAAGGCTTCAACACCCACAGGCGATTGGGTTTTGCAGTCGACTTTAGGCTGAAATACGAGGCTGAATTGATTGTTTTTAATGGCAGAATGTAAATCGCGTTGCATTTCTAACATTTGGTCAGAAGCATATTCGATTTCCGCATCAAAAAATTTGAATTGATTTTTGCCATTTTCTTTAGCTTTGTACATGGCCGCGTCGGCACAAATCATCAACTTTTCAGTATCACCATCGCGCGGATAAACAGCAATGCCCACGGAGCATGAAATATCGATTTGCTGGCCGCCAACTAAAAACGGTTCTTTAATCGATTTAACGATACGCTCAACGATAGGAATAATATCTTCATCGGACTTTATTTCTTCGATTAACGCGACAAACTCATCACCACCAATACGCGCCACTGAATCGCAAACGCGCACCGCAGTGTTTAGGCGTTTGGCAACGGACATTAGCACTGCATCGCCAACATGGTGTCCAAAACTGTCATTGATCGGCTTGAAATGATCTAAATCGATATAGGCAAGGGCAATTGTGCTGCCTGCACGTGTGCTGCGTTTTGCGGCGGTTTCTAATTCGCGTTGAAACGCACGTCTGTTTGGTAATTGCGTTAATGGGTCTTTATAGCCCGAATGTGTGGTGTCAGAGTTATTCGGCTTATCCATAATGCTGATTTGAAATGTGCTCACACCAAATTTTTCGTAATATAAAGCCACCACGAATGCCAGCAAGAACAGACACACCAAGCCCAAAACGATGGCTATCGCGGGTAAAGTTTTATCAGAAATAGCCGAGCTGACTACTTGGACAGCCTGCGCTTGCATATACACAGACGTATTAAATATGGCGTGCACTGCTAATATCGTAATGCCAGTAATAATCGAAAAACTGAGTTTGACTAATCGTTTATGTTGACCTGCGTAATTTTTTAGCCATGACAGCGTCACGAGAGCAAGAACTGCTGCACCTAATGCCACGCTAATCGCCACTAATAGCGATATCGGATAAAACGAAATAGATGTACTGAAGCTAGACAAGCTATTGGTTTCGTTTAGTCCGCTCAATGCGAGATAAAACATCAAATAACTACCTAAACCAACAATAATCCCGCTAAAAACCAAACGGTTTATCGACATCACTTTTTTGCTTGCAGCCGCGCAAAGTGTATAGCCAATGCTAACTGCAACCAGCCAAGAAGCAAACATTGCCAGTGTAAATATTGTAAACGCTTGATTGCCATGAAAAATGAGCAGATTGATAAAGTGAATGGCCCATAAGCCGCTACCTACTGCGACAGAATATAAATTGAATAGCGTTTTTCTGTGCCGAGAAGAGGTACGAAAAAGATGCTCAATAAACCCAAAAGTGATATACATGGCAAAACCACTCGCTGTTAGCGAGAGAAAAATAAGCCAAATATCGTAGTGAATATTCATTGTTATCATATCTTTAAAATTTGGTGTTGTTTTGTTTTAAGATAAGCAACTACTATGCCATATTGGATGCTTGATGATTTGTTCGGCACTCATAATCATCATACAAAAAAACCATACTGTTTGCATAGCCCCGCAAATAGTATGGTTTAGAGTGAATTAATTAGTTATTAAATAAATAATTAATATAACTAAATAATTATTAAGTGAGTGTTGAAAGTGAGTTAACTGCCTTTAAATGTTGAAAAATGAGCGTTTGTGTTGTTTGAAATTAAATGCCACGCAACAATTCGTTAATACCCACTTTACCTAAAGTTTTGGCATCTACTTTTTTAACAATCACGGCGCAATACAAGCTGTAGCTACCATCTTTGGATGGCAAATTGCCAGAAACAACGACTGAACCTGCAGGAACGCGACCGTAAAATACTTCGCCTGTTTCGCGGTCATAAATTTTAGTACTTTGACCAATATATACGCCCATTGAAATCACGCAGTTGTCTTCTACAATCACGCCTTCTACCACTTCGCTACGCGCGCCGACAAAGCAGTTGTCGCCAATAATGGTTGGGCCTGCTTGTACTGGCTCTAACACGCCGCCAATTCCTACGCCGCCAGATAAATGCACATTTTTACCGATTTGCGCACAAGAGCCTACGGTTGCCCAAGTATCTACCATCGTACCTTCGCCAACATAAGCGCCGATATTCACATATGACGGCATTAACACTGCGTTTTTGCCAATAAATGAGCCGCGACGCACAATTGCATTTGGCACCACGCGGAAACCGCCTGCTTTGAAATCTGCTTCAGAATAATCGGTAAATTTTGGTGGCACTTTGTCGAAGTATTTAGTCACGCCATCATCCAATAATTTGTTGTCTTCTAATCTAAAAGACAATAACACCGCTTTTTTGAGCCATTGATGCGTTTCCCACGTTTGCGTGTCGCCAATACGGCTTGCCACGCGCAAAGTACCTGCATCTAAATCTTTTAATACAGATTCAACTTGTACTTTTAATTCTGCAGATGCATTGGCTGGGTTAATGTTGGCGCGGTCTTCAAACGCGGTTTCGATAATGCTTTGACGTGGATCCATAATATTCTCGGGATGATTAATTTAACAAAAACGCTATTTTAACCTAGTTCAAGATTTAGCCAAAAATAAAGCGCGTTATTTGTGATAACGCGCCATAAGCGAGGCTAACTTAACACTCAATTTAAGCCGAATTTATTTACTTTCCTGCTTTTGCTGCTTCGTATAGTGGCCTTACTTTAGGCGTTAAAGCTTTTAAATCGGCAATACGGTTTGCGCTGGCAGGGTGCGTGCTAAAAAATTCTGGCGGCGCGCTTTTAGATTGCGCGCTCATTTTTTGCCATAAAGTTACTGCGGCATCTGGGTTAAACCCAGCACGCGCGGCCAATTCTAAACCCATTTTATCGGCTTCGCGTTCTTGTTCGCGGCCATTAGGCAACGCAAAAAATAATTGTGAACCAGCACCGGCGGCTTGTACCGCTGCACCACCAACTGCTGAGCCAGTGGCAAAAGCAGCCAGTGCTTGCAAGCCAAACTGTTGTACATAAGCTTGCGACATGCGTTCGCGGCCATGTTCACGCAATGCGTGTGCAATTTCGTGGCCAATCACGGCTGCTAGCTCATCATCGGTTGCGCTAATCTTTTCTACCAATCCAGATAACACCATGATTTTGCCGCCGGGCATGCAATAGGCATTGAGCTGGTCATTTTTTTCAACGTTCACTTCCCATTTCCATTGCGCAGCATCAGGACGAAATACACCGACTTGCGCGATTAATTTGTTAGATATGCCACGTACGCGGTCCACCATCGCTTTATCTACATTAAGCGTTTTTTTCTGCTGCGCTTCTTTTAGGGTTTCTGTATAAGCTTGCGCTGACATGGTGTCCACAGTGCCTGCTGGCATCAGCAAAAATTGCGAGCGTTTAACGCCTGAGACACTATCTTTTGTAGTGGTTGCGCAACTGGCTAATTGCAGAGAAAGCGTCGTTAATATAATGGCAGTGATTTTATTCATAATGATTTCCTATAGTGGATTTACAACTTAATATGTCATTTAACAACGTCTAAAAACAAAAAAGGTTGATGGTTAATTGTCATCTTAATCTTTATTTAAATCTTAAGCTGCGAGCCAAGCTCAACAACGCGGTTGGGCGGTAACTTAAATTGATTGGTAATCGTCTCTGCGGTGCGGAATAAGCCAACGAATATTTTTTTACGCCAAATTGCCATGCCTGATTTTTCAGAAGCGATTAAAATTTCTTTGCCAATAAAGAACGAAGTGTCCATTGGGTCCACACTTAATCCTCTGCCAGCACACAATAATAAATCGCGCGGCAAATCCGGCTCATCTTTAAAGCCATAGCGCACCGTTACACGGTAAAATTCATGCAACATCGCTTCAACCGTGACGCGCTCTTCTAAATTGGTATGCGGCACATCTAAAAACTTAACGGTTAAAATCATCACTTTTTCGTGCAGCACTTTATTGTGCTTTAAATTATGCAACATGGCATGCGGCACGCCATCTGGGTTTGGCGTCATAAATACCGCAATGCCGGGTACGCGTTGCGGCGGGTGCGCGCCAACTGCTTCAATAAATGGTTCAATTGCCATCGATTCTGATTTTAAGCGGTTATAAACCAAGGTTCGGCCATTTTTCCAAGTGAGCATCAACACAAAAATAATCACGCCGATGACTAATGGTACCCAGCCACCGTCTGGAATTTTTAAGACGTTGGCACCAAAAAAGGCTAAATCAATCACTAAAAATAAAGCGACTAATAAACCAGTTTTTAGCTTACTCCAACGCCAAATTTCTCTAAACACCACAGAAGCTAACAACGTAGTGATGACCATATCGCCTGTTACCGCAATGCCGTACGCGGCGGCTAAATCGCCAGAGCTACCAAAACCAATCACCAATGCCATCACAGCAATCATTAAGCCCCAGTTTACGCGCGGCATGTAGACTTGGCCTTGTTCGCTTTCGGATGTGTGTTGAATGTGCATGCGAGGTAAATAGCCCAGTTGTAAGGCTTGGCGTGAAACTGAAAATGCGCCCGTAATCACAGCTTGCGAAGCGATTACAGTGGCTAGAGTAGCCAAAATAATCAAAGGAAATAGCGCCCATTCTGGTGCCATGATGTAAAAAGGATTTTTAATTGAATCAGCGTTGTGCAACATTAATGCACCTTGACCAAAATAATTCATGAGTAAAGCGGGCAACACAAAACCAAACCAAGCAAGACGGATTGGGTAGCGCCCAAAATGCCCCATATCTGCATACAAAGCCTCTGCCCCTGTCACCGCCAGCACCACTGCGCCAAGCGCTACAAAGGCAATCCACGGTTGAATCATAAAAAATTTAACCGCGTAAATAGGGTTAAGTGCGTTTAATATCGTGGTGTCGTGCACAATATTAATGATGCCCAATAGCCCCAAAGTACCAAACCACAGTAGCATCACCGGCCCAAAAAAAGCACCAACTATCGCGGTGCCTTTGCTTTGCGCCCAAAACAATAAAAACAACACACATAAGGTAATCGGTACGATAGCTTGATGCAAGCTGGGTGCGGCCACTTCTAAACCCTCAACCGCAGATAGCACGGAAATCGCTGGTGTAATCATGCCATCGGCATAAAACATACAAGCACCCAAAATGCCCAGCAACATAATATTGCGTTGTTTATTGGTGTTGCCCTCAGCGTTTCTGGATGCCAATGCCAGCAAAGCCATAATGCCGCCCTCGCCACGGTTATCGGAACGCATAATAAACGCCACGTATTTAATCGATACAATTAAAATAAGTGCCCAAGTGATGAGCGACAAAATACCATAGACATTCATGGCATTGAGTGGAAGCGGGTGGTGCCCGACCGAGAAAACTTCTTTCATGGTGTACAACGGGCTGGTACCAATGTCGCCAAATACGACACCTAGCGCGGCCAATGCCATGGTGGGTAAGGTTGCTTTGTGAGGAGTTTGATTGTCCATGTTGCTACGCGGCTAATACGATTGCGTATTATCAACCAATTAAACTATGAAACCAATAGCAAGTGGCATTTAATCCTATCATTACCTGCTATCAGTTTTAAATTTCCTTATTTTTGTCTTTTTATGAGTCATGCAAAAAATGCGTGAATTAGCAGAAGAAAACAGTCCATTTACTGCAATTTTTGCACGATTTATTCTATATAAAATCCAAACATTTAATTGAAATATACTTTATATCATTGATTTTAATCAGTTTTAACTGGTTAACTTTTGGCCTAACATTACCCTTGATATTGTGGCACATACTTTGCCATTCCATAGCATCTTAATAAATATGCATTCTTAAAACTGCCCGACTTAAACACTCGGCAATTTGAAATTGCATCGTTCATTTTTATGTTTGGGATTTATGCGTCAGTTATTTTGGAAAAAAATGGAGGTGTTTGGTTTATATACGCCACTCATCGTTATGTATCTTTTGGCATTGCCAGTGCTGTTTTTAAGCAGGCTTGGTTTGATGATTTGGCAATCGGATCGCGTGCATGCTACAGGGCAGTGGCTACAGATTTTATTGCAAGGTTTTCGCGTTGATTTCATTCAAATGGGTTTAATGGCGATTATCCCGTTGCTATTAATGCCGTTTTTCGCGCACAAAAATGCATGGAATTATTGGAAGAAATTTAGCCTTGCGTGGGTTATTGGTAGTCTGTTGATAATGTTTTTGTTAGAGGCAGTGACGCCTGGATTTATGGCGGAATACAATACCCGTCCTAATCGTTTATTGATTGAGTACCTAAAATATCCACATGAAGTTTTGGCAATGCTGTGGGATGGATTTCGCATACACGTCATCGCAGTTTTATTGATTATGCTTGTAGCCACTCGGATTTTAGTTGCATGGTTTAAGCCTTGGCTTAACCAGACAAGACCCGCTAAAATCAAGAAGCAGTACTTGTTGTTTCCATTGGTGATTTTTTTAGTGGTTTTTTCAATTCGTGCCACAACCGTTCACCGCCCTGCAAATCCTGCCTATTTTGCAATCACCAGTGATACGCTGGTGAATAACTTAATATTAAATTCAAGCTGGTCTTTGCTACATGCGATTTACAGCTTTAGGCATGAAAGCAAATCGAGTGAGATGTATGGAAAAATGTCGCAAACCGAAGTGATGCAACATGTGCATGAAATGCAACTTATTTTGCAAGATAAGCGCTTGCAGATGAATAATCCAGATATTCCAACGCTTAAAAACCAAATCGCTTCAGTTAAACACAATAAGCCATTAAATTTAGTGATTATTTTGCAAGAAAGCTTGGGTGCGACTTTTGTTGAGTCTTTGGGCGGCATAGCGGCCACCCCAGAACTTGAAAAATTAAAAGCAGATGGTTGGTGGTTTAACAATTTGTATGCAACAGGAACGCGCTCGGTGCGCGGAATTGAGGCGGTGGTTGCGGGCTATTTACCTACGCCAGCGCAAAGCGTGGTCAAGCTTTCAGGTGCGCAGGATAATTTTTTTACACTAGCCAGACTTTTGAATGCTAAGGGATATTTAAATGAGTTTATCTATGGCGGAGAATCACATTTTGATAATATGCGCACGTTTTTTGTGAATAACGGCTTTGAAAAAATAGTAGATGAAAAAGACTATATTAACCCTGTTTTTGTGGGTAGTTGGGGTGTTTCTGATGAAGATTTATTTGAGAAAACACACACGCAATTGATGCAACATCATCAAAATAACCAAGCTTTTTTTACCTTGGTTTTTACCTCATCGAATCATTCACCATTTCAGTTTCCTGATGGGCGCATTAACCTAATGGAACAGCCTAAATCCACAGAAAATAACGCCGTTAAATATGCTGATTACGCAATGGGGCAGTTTTTCAAACGCGCAAAACAAAGCCCTTATTGGCAAAATACTGTATTTTTAGTAGTGGCCGATCATGACATTCGCGTGCGAGGCGATGCATTAATTCCATTGCAAAATTTTCATATTCCAGGCTTGATATTGGGAGCAGACATAAAGCACAAAGTCATCAATACTGTAGCCAGTCAAGTGGATTTACCCACAACAATGCTTTCTTTAATGGGTGTAGACGCTATTCATCCGATGGTAGGTCGAGATCTAAGTAGCGAACCAGAAAACTTAAAAGGCCGCGCGATGATGCAATATGAAGATAATTATGCATGGCTAGAAGGTGACGAATTAGTGGTGCTAAGACCAAGCAAGCCACCTACGCACGCGCAATATAATGCTAATAGTCACACTTTAACTATTCAACCCAGATCTAAAAATGGCATTGCTGTAGAAAAAAGAGCGCTTGCACATGCATTATTGCCGTCAATTCTGTATAGACAAAAGCAATATCATTTGCCTTAATTTTTATGTGAATCCGTTTTTAATGCTGACTACTTTAGCTGCCGCGCTACCTTTGTAAAAAGTGATATTAAGCCGCGATTCTGGCTTGATTTGCTGAGCATCGGTGATCAGCGCTTGCGGCACAGGGTTGAGCAAGTCGTTTTGATGCGTTTCACAGTGCACGATTGCGTAGCCTCTAGCTAATACAGCATGCGGATTGAGCTGCTCTATACTGCTGGCAAGTCTTGACAATCTGTGCTGATACACTTGCATATTTTGTTGCATGGCAAGTGTTAAGCGATGTTGCAACTGCTTAATTTGTGTGGCGCGATTTTCAATTTGTTGCTGTGGAGAAATGAGCCTGCGTGCTAAAAAATCCAGCTTTTGTTCGGACTGGTTTAACAAAAAGTTAACCTGTTTATTCAGTCGGTTTTGTAGGTTAAGTAATTGATTCTGCAACACTCTAATATCCGCACAAGCCAGTTCTGCGGCTGCTGTGGGTGTTGCGGCGCGCATATCGGCTACAAAATCACAAATCGTAAAATCGGTCTCATGCCCAACGCCGCTAATCGTCGGAATCGGGCAATCGTCAATCGCGCGCGCCACCACCTCTTCGTTAAATTGCCATAAATCTTCCATGCTGCCACCGCCACGACAAATAATCAGCGTATCTACTTCTGCACGTTTACTTGCGCTGTGAATCGCTTTAGCAATCATCGCTGCAGCGCCTTTACCTTGCACGGGGGTGGGATAAATAATGACCTTAATATTAGGATTACGCCGCTTTAAAGTGGTTAACACATCACGCAACGCCGCCGCATCGGGCGAAGTCACAATGCCAATGGTTTGTGGATTACTGGGAATCGGCTTTTTAAAAGCGGCATCAAATAAACCCTCATGCGCCAGTTTTGCTTTTAATTTTTCAAATGCCTCAAACAGCGCTCCTAAACCCGCTTTTTGCACAAATTCAACTGTTAACTGAAAGTCGCCACGTGCTTCATATAAAGTCACGGTTGCTCTGGCTTCGATTTTATCGCCCTCACGCGGTATAAAATCTATATAGCTATTGCGGCCTTTAAACATCACGCATTTTACTTGTGCGGTTTGGTCTTTAAGCGAAAAATACCAATGGCCACTTGCCGCACGGGTAAAGTTCGACACCTCGCCAGACACCCAGAACAGCGGAAAAGATTGCTCTAAAACCTCACGCGCTAAACGATTCAAATCGCTAACGGTCAATATCTGATTGTCGTTGGCATTAGTGGGTAAAAAAGTGGGTTCTGTCATGCGGCTTTATCAATTACAATCATTTATTCAGTAATTATAGGTGTTAACTTTTATGATTCAAAAACTATTCAACACATTATTCAAAGGTAAAAACGGTTATTTATTGGGTTTTGTTTTATGTTTTGGCATTGTTGCGTTAGCTTTGGTGATTCAAACCACTTATAAATTAGAGCCTTGCCCATTATGCATCACGCAGCGCATGGTGTTTATGGGCTTGGGTGTACTGTTTTTAATTGCAGCGTTTATTCCTGCGAATATCTTTAAAAAAATATTCGCCACTTTACAAGTGCTAACTGCGCTAGGTGGCGCGGGCGTGGCGATTCGGCATTGGTATTTGCAAGCCAACCGCGAAAGCATTATTGCTGATTGCGGTGTGGGCTTTGATTATATGTTTGAGAATTTTCCCCTACAAAAAGCCTTTAAATTGCTGTTTCGCGGCACAGGCGATTGCGCGGCGATTGATTGGACATTTTTAGGATTAACGTTACCACAACTCGGTTTGATTTCATTTTTGGGCTTTGCCGCTTATGCAATTTATTTAGTAGCTAGAAAATCGACTTAACATGTTAAAACACTGGAAAATTGGCCTGAAATTTGGGTTAAGTGCGTTCGCCTTATTCTTAGCCGTGCTATTTGTGTACGGCTTATACAATAATTTTACTTTTTGGCATGCATTTGCCCATGCGGGAACACAATCAGGCATTGCCTATATGATTTATTACGGCGTATTTGCAGGGCCGGTTGTCATTTTAGTTGTAGCATTTGCCACAATGGCTTTTAAAAATAAAGAAAAAACAGCATGAATATCAAGACTTTAGATCATTTTGTCGGTAACACGCCGCTGGTTAAATTGCAGCGCATGAACCCAAACCCCAGTAACACGATTTTATTAAAGCTAGAAGGCAATAACCCAGCAGGCTCAGTAAAAGATAGGCCAGCTTATTCGATGATTTCACGTGCAGAAGCGCGCGGCGATATTAAGCCAGGTGATACTTTAATTGAGGCCACTTCAGGTAACACAGGAATTGCACTGGCGATGGTGGCTGCCATGCGTGGCTATAAAATGGTGCTAGTAATGCCAGAAAACCAAAGTGTAGAGCGCCGCCAAAGCATGAAAGCCTATGGCGCAGAGCTAGTATTAACACCCAAAGATGGCAGTATGGAATTAGCGCGCGATGTGGCGATGAAAATGCAAGCGGAAGGCGAAGGGGTTGTGCTGGATCAGTTTGGTAATCAAGATAATCCGCTGGCGCATTATGAAACCACAGGCCCAGAAATTTGGCGTGATACGGCTGGGGAAATCACGCATTTTGTCGCTAGCATGGGCACTACAGGCACAATTATGGGGGTTTCGCGTTATTTAAAAGAGCAGAATCCCAATATTCAAATTATCGGCGTGCAGCCGGAAGAGGGCGCGCAGATTCCGGGAATTCGTAAATGGCCAACGGAATATATGCCAACTATTTTTGACGCGAAACGTGTGGATGAATTGCGTTATGTATCCCAAAAAAATGCTGAGAATATGACGCGCAAACTAGCGACAGAAGAAGGTATTTTTGCTGGTATATCTAGCGGTGGTGGGCTGTATACAGCATTGCAATTATCTAAGGAACTGAAAGACGCTGTAATTGTTTCAATCGTGTGCGATAGGGGTGACCGTTATCTTTCTACAGGTGTTTTTCCAGCCTGATTGATTATGTTGCGCCTGTTGTTAATTTGCTTGGTCTTAATCGGTTTTACGCAACAGGCAGCCGCTATCAGTAGCATTCAAATAACAGTTGGTGAGGTGGATGCACCCGCTGGACAGCTTAAAAATGCCAAATTCCAAGTGGATTTAAAAGGCGCACAGCCCACTCTTTTACTGAATGCCGACCTGAAGCCCAGCAGCGAAAAAGAGTTCGCCCATTTTGATTTAAAATGCGGCCAATTTTTAACTGAGCAAATCGGCCAAGCGCAATGCTTAAATGGGCAATTTAAATCTAAACAAATTAGCGCGCCTTTTTCGGTTAACTTTGTTAGTCACCCATCCGATTTTGCGCTAGATATTGATTTTAATGGCGCTAACTTTAGCGATGAAGCTGGCTTGCATGCAGGCGAAAAGCTGACTGGCCAAATAAAAATGGCGGCAAAAAAAATAATCTCAACAGACACTTGGGCATGGGATGGCTTAATTAGCTGGACAGCAGGTGAGCTGTATTGGCAACCGTTTTACTTTGGTAGAGCGGGTAACCAGTTTGAAATTAATGGTACGTTTAAGCAAGATATGCTCAATATTCAAAACGCCAGTTTGTTGGTGAACGAAGTGGGGAAAATGCAGGCAACGGCTACCATTAATATCAAAACAAAAATCGTTGAAGATATTAAAGTGAATGCAAAAGATGTGGATTTTGCAGGGCTTTATGCGGTGTTTTTAAAACCGATGGCGGAAAAATCTGCTTTTGGCAATATGGATGTTTCTGGCAAGGCGGATTGGCAATTTGAGATTAAAAATTTAGCACCAACCAGCTTTGAGTTGAATCTGCGCGATGCCAATATAGAAGACAAAAATGGCAAATTTGGTTTTAGCCATATCAACGCGCACATTCCTTGGGATTACGATGAGCCCAAAAATCTGCAACTGGCTTACGAAAGCGGGCATTTGCTCAAAATAGGCTTGCACGAAACCAAGTTAACCGCTGAAATTAACCGATTTTCGCTTACTGCGCCGCAATTGAATTTGCCTGTTTTAGATGGCGCGTTAAGTTTATCTGATGTGTCTGCAGTACGCTTGGGCGATAATTGGGCGTGGCATTTGCGCATGAATTTAGTACCGATAACTTTGAATGAATTTAGCAAAGCGCTTGGCTGGCCAGAGATGAAAGGGCAAATTTCTGGACAAATTCCGTTAGTGACTTATGCCAACAAACAGCTGAATATGGACGGCGCAATGAGCTTTAATGCGTTTAGTGGCAGCATTAGTATGAACGATTTAGTGATTGACGACCCGCTAGGTGTAGCGCCACGTTTGTATGCTGATTTAAAAATGCGTAATTTAGATTTGGGCGATTTAACGCGCACGTTTAGTTTTGGCGCTATTGAGGGCAAGCTAGATGGCGATGTAAAAGACATGGTGCTAGAAAACTGGAAACCCGTGCAATTGGATGCATCGATTCAAACCAGCGATGGTAAGCATCTGAAAAAAATATCGCAACGCGCAGTGGAAAATATTACTGCTTTGGGTGGTGAAGGCACAGCCGCCGCTTTGCAACGCACTTTTTTGCGATTTTTTAAAGAATTTAATTACGAAAAAATAGGCTTAAGCTGCAAATTAAGGCAAGATGTTTGTGAAATGGGCGGCGTAGAGTCAACGGCGAGTGGCTATATCATCGTTAAAGGTAAAGGCATCCCTGCCGTTAATGTTAACGGCTACACCCAAAAAGTGAGTTTAGAAGATTTGTTGGGCAGAATTAAACGCATTACTGATAGCAATACCAAAGTGATTGTGAATTAAGCGTTAACTTGACATTTATTATCAAAATAAATGATTTATAAACGAATAACTAAGTCATAAATTAGGATTTAATGATGAAAAAAATAGGCATTATTGGGGTATTTGTTTTATTAATACCGGCTTGCGTCACCATTAATATTTACTTTCCGGCTGCTGCGGCAGAAAAAGCAGCCGATAAAATTATTGATGAGGTATGGCAACTAAAACCGGGTGAAGAGCCGCCTGCAGAAACCAAGCCTGCCGATGCGCCTGCCAACTAACGCAGATTTATATTAAGGAATTGCTATGAAAAAACTGATTGCTATTTTTAGCTTGTTAGCCGTTACGCTAAGCAGTAACTGGGTAAGTGCCGCCGCCGATTTAGATGTCAATACGCCTGCGATTGCTGCCATCAAAAACAGCATGCAAGCGCGCCACGCTCAATTAAGCCCGCATTACAGCAGCGGCGCAGTTGGGTTAACCGCAGACGGAATGGTTGCAGTGCGCGATGCGACTGCTGTGCCATTAAAAGACCGCAGTGGCATTAATAGTTTGGTCGCTGCCGAAAATGGTGACCGCACAGCGCTATATAAAGAAATCGCTGTTGGCAACGGACACCCAGAATGGGCGGGCGAAATTCGTAGTACTTTTTCGGGGCGCTGGGTAGATAAAGCGCAAAGTGGCTGGTATTACCAAAATGCAGGTGGCTGGGTTAAAAAATAGTTTTTAACTGAACTTTTAACAAACCTAGAATTGGTGAAAATATGCACATTAAACAGATTTTAATCCTGGTTTTAGGGTTAAGTATCGTTGCATTGAGCCACGCTAAGGTTTACGAGTGGGTTGATGAAAAAGGCACAAAGCATTACGGTGATAAAGTACCTGACAAATATAAAAAACAATCCAAAACATTGGACATAAAACAAAATGATACCTCGTTTGGAAATGACAAACAGTCGACTCCTAAGCCTGCACCGCTGGTTAAACCACAGCAAACACAACCTGTTGTAACAGAAACTCCCCAGCTTAACGATGTGCCAAACGTAAGCACCAATAGCCGCGATAACTGTGAAAAACAAATACAAGAATACAAAAAAAGTCAGGATTGTTTTGCCCCTTTTGTGATTGTTGGCGGTGGTGTTAAGCCAGAGGCTTTTAAATATTGCAAAGAAATCAAACAGCCTACCTGCACAGGCCGGTAACATAATAATAGTCACAACTCACTGAATATGACCCCAACCTTAGTATTCGATATCGAAACCATTCCAGATACTGCTGGCCTGCGTGCTTTGCTGGATTTACCTAGCGACGTATCTGATGAAGATGTCGCCAATATCGCGCTGCATCAACGTCGCCAGCATAACGGCAGTGAGTTTTTGCCGTTGCATCAGCATAAAGTCTGTGCGATTTCTTGCGCGTTACGAGAGGGTAATAACTTTAAAGTGTGGACGCTGGGTGATGCGGAATCATCTGAAGCGGAAATCATTCAGCGTTTTTTTGATGGCATCGAAAAATACACGCCGCAAATTATTTCTTGGAACGGCAGTGGCTTTGACTTGCCTGTTTTGCATTACCGCGCCATGGTGAATAATGTGGTTGCGCCGCGCTACTGGGATTTGGGTGAGGATGACAAAGATTTTAAATGGAATAATTATATTAGCCGCTATCACACACGGCATTTAGATTTAATGGATTTGCTGGCTTTGTACAACGCGCGCGCCAACGCGCCGCTGGATGATTTAGCCAAGTTGTGTGGCTTTCCAGGCAAGCTGGGCATGGATGGCAGCAAAGTGTGGGATGCATTTAAAGCAGGAAAGATTGAAGAAATTCGCCATTATTGTGAAACCGATGTGGCCAATACACATTTGGTTTATTTGCGCTTTCAGCTGATGCGCGGACATTTAAACAAGGCTGAATATGAAGCTGAAATACAATTGGTGCGCGATACTTTGCGTAGTTACGCACTAGATAATAAAACGCTGCACTGGACAGAGTTTTTAGCGGCTTGGCAGGCTTAATTAATTATTCATCTGCAGACAAATCTTCTTCAACGGCGTCTTTCCAATTTAGAATCACTTTTTTATTGGCATTATCTTCAAGCGATACTTTATGGCGCAGTTTTTGGCCATTATTATTGGCTAAGATTAAGTAAGTGCCCGTTGGTAAATTGACGTAAAGCATTGGTTTTGAGCCAACAATTCTAAATACGCGTTCATCTTGTTCGTTATAAATATTCACGTTCACATTCGTCACCCAGCGGCCGCTAGTGCCCTCTGAAAACAATAAATTTAATGTAAATTTTTTGGCTTGAGCGCGCATTGCTAGCACTTCTTCTTCACCAATTCCGCCTGATAGATAAGCGACACCTGTGGGAGATGTAAGCGCAATAAGTGGCTTTGCATAGGCAATCTGCGCAAATAACAGTGCCAATATTAGGATTAAAATTGGGTTAAGTTTTGTGTGAATAATATGCATCATATGATTAGTCTTTCAGAATAATTCTATATCAATAATTTTAAGCACTTAAGCATTGTTTTGCAGGCAGTTTAGCAAATTTTTTAACATTGCTGTAATACCCGACTTTTAACACATCGCTTTCGGTTAAAATGGCGGCATGAGAAGAAGCCGCAATAAAAGTCGTCAAGACCCCAGTTTAAATCCTATTTTAACCGCCATTATTGAATCGCTAGACCAAGAAGGGCGAGGTGTAGCGCATGTTGATGGTAAAACCATTTTTATTGATGGCGCATTGCCCAATGAGCGCGTGACTTACCAATCGCAGCAGATTAAACCCAGCTACGAAGTCGCTAAAGTGGTGGATATTATTAAGCAATCTAATCAGCGAACAACACCAAAATGCCCGCATTTTGGTTTGTGTGGCGGCTGTAAATTACAGCATTTGGATGCCAATGCACAAGTGGCTGCCAAGCAGCGTTTGTTGGAAAATGATTTATGGCATATTGGCAAAGTAAAGCCAGACAATATGCTGCCAGCGTTGTATGGCCCAACTTGGGGTTATCGCCATAAAGCGCGTTTGAGTGTGAAATATGTAGAAAAAAAGCAACGCGTTTTGGTGGGCTTTAACGAAAAAGCCACGCGCTATGTGGCGGATATGAATTCCTGCGAAGTATTAGTGCCAGAAGTGTCGGCATTAATTGCGCCTTTGCAGCATATGATTGTGCAATTAAGCATACGCGATAAATTGCCGCAAATTGAGCTGGCGGTTGGTGAAGGCAACGTTATTGTGCTGATTTTCCGCATTATGGATGCGTTAACTATTGAAGATGAAACAATCTTTAAAGCCTTTGCCGGAGAACATCATGTACAAATATGGACGCAAACTAAAGGCCCAGATACGATTAAGCCATTTTGGCCATTGAATGGGAAGGCGCTAAGCTACAGCTTGCCAGAATTCGGTTTGCGCTATCCATTTAAGCCAAACGAATTTACACAAGTAAATCCGCAAATCAACCAAGTGATGATTCGGCGCGCCATGCAATTATTAAATCCGCAATCGGGTGAAAAAATTGCCGATTTCTTTTGCGGCATTGGTAATTTCACCTTGCCAATCGCACGCAGTGGCGCAAATGTGTTGGGCTTAGAAGGCTTGGCGAATTTGGTGGACAGAGCCAATGAAAGCGCCGTACTTAACCATATAAATCATGTGAAATTTGGCGTGGCCGATTTATTTAAAATGACACCAGAATCATTACTCGCTTTAGGCAAATTTGATAAATGGCTAATCGACCCGCCGCGTGATGGTGCGTTTGAGTTAGTGAAAGCCATTGAAGCGAACACTGCGCCGCAAACCATTGTCTATGTATCTTGCAACCCCGCCACACTGGCTCGCGATGCTGGCGTGTTGGTGAATGAAAAGGGCTACATTTTAAGTGCAGCAGGCGTGATTAATATGTTCCCACATACCAGCCATGTGGAGTCCATCGCTTTGTTTGTGCGCCCAGAAAGCTAATCATTGCAAAGGCTTTTATTTATTTTTGCTGCGGTTTTGCTTGCCAGTTGTAGCCAGCAAAATAATTATGCGGAAATTAATTTTGCCATTGCTCAAACACCGCTTAATTTAGACCCGCGCTATGCCACCGATGCAGCATCGGAGCGGGCGAATCGGCTGATTTATCAACCATTAGTAGATTTTGATGATGCCTCAAAGCCCGCGCCAGTTTTGGCGACTTGGGTTTTGCTTAGCCCAACGCGATATCAATTTAACTTAGTGCCGCAGCGCGCTGTGTTTCATCATAAAACCGCTTTAACGGCAAGCGATGTTAAAGCCACTTACGATTCGATTTTGGGTTTAAAAAACTCGCCGCATACTGCAGAATTTGCCAACATTAAAAACATTGAGATTATCAATGTAGAATCTTTAATATTTGAATTAAAACAATCAGATAGCCATTTCCCATCTAAATTAATTATTGGTATTTTGCCTGCCGATTTAATCGCAAAAAATCACGATTTTGCACATCATCCGATTGGGAGTGGGCCGCTCAAAATAGTGAGCTGGAATAGCAGGCTGGTGTTGCAACGCATTCGAGATAATCAACTTATTCGCTTAACCGAAGTGAAAGACCCAACCGTGCGTGTGCTTAAACTACAGCGCGGAGAGGCCGATTTAATTCAAGGTGATTTGCCGCCAGAACTGGTTAAGCATTTGCAAAATCAGCCTGAAATTAAAGTTAAAACCACGGCGGGTGCCAACTTTTCTTACCTTGGTTTAAATATGCAAGATGCTACTTTGCAAAATTTAAAAGTACGCCAAGCCATTGCTTATGCCATAGACCGCGAGGCAATTATTCGTCAGGTGATGGTGCAACAGTCGCGTGTTGCCAGCTCTATTTTACCGCCAGAACACTATACAAACGCAAACAATAACTTAGCGTCTTACGATTACAATCCCGAAAAAGCTAAACAGCTTTTGCTTGAAGCAGGTATAAAGTTGCCGCTAAAGCTTATTTATAAAACCAGCACCGATGCGCAACGCTTGCGTTTTTCCACCATTTTGCAAGCTCAAATGGCAAAGGCGGGCATTGATTTACAGATTAAAAGCTTAGACTGGGGCACTTTTTTTGCGGATGTAAAACAAGGCAACTTTCAGCTATTCGGCTTAACTTGGGTGGGAATAAAAACGCCAGAAATTTACGCTAAAGCGTTTGGCAGTGATTTCTTTCCACCCAATGGTTTTAACCGTGGCAGGTATGCAGATAAAGCCTTGGATAATTTGTTAGCTAAAGAAGACTGGCCAGCCGCAATGGCACGAATTCAGCAGCAACTGCCCTATATTCCGCTATGGTATGAAGGCCAGTTTGCTGCAATGGGCAAAAATATTAAAGGTTATGCACCAAAAGCAGATGGAAATTGGGATGATTTAACTAATATTTCGCTTCAAAAAGTGGTTAAGTAAACAAAAATTCACGCTAAAAATGTGCTAATGTAATGCAAATGAATTACAGCAGGAGCGCACAATGAAAACCGCAACCATTCCAGCCCTACGTGTAGAACCAAAATTACGCCAAGCCGCCGAAAGTGTACTTGCAGAAAATGAAACACTTTCTAGTTTTGTAGAAGAATCGCTTCGCGCCAATATCGAAAAACGCTTGCATCATGAAGCGTTTATTGCGCGTGGTTTGGCGTCTCGTGATGAAGCAAAACGCACGCAAATCTACCATTCAGCAGAAGATGTTCTAGCGGAATTAACAGAAATGTTAAATAAGGCTAAAGCTTGAAATATCAAATTCGCTATACCGATGAAGCGAATGACGACCTAAAACGGTTATACGCATTTTTATTGCTACAAGACATTTTGGCAGCCGAACATGCATTGCAATCTATTACAAATGCGCTAAATTTGCTAAAAACATTTCCGTTTACTTGTAGAAAAGCGCAAGCCAATAATCCTTTTCTGCGCGAGTTAGTTATCCCGTTTGGCAGTAACGGATATGTGACTTTGTTTGAAATAGAAGAGAATAATATGGTCACGATATTAGCTGTGCGCCATCAGCGTCAAGATGATTATCTTTAAAGTATTGCAAGTAACCAATTAAGAAAACTAACAATGACATTAAGCGACTACATCAGCATCGTCAATCAGCGTTTTCAGGCAGGCAACGCAACCGAGCACAGCTATCGTGGCGATTTACAGCAGCTTTTGCAAACCATATTGCCAGATGTTGCCATCACCAATGAACCCAAACGCATTGATTGCGGTGCGCCAGATTATATTTTAAGCCGCAAAGACATACCGCTTGGCTATATTGAGGCAAAAGATGTTGGTGTAGAGCTTGGGCATAAATCGCATAAAGCGCAGTTTGATCGCTACAAGGCCGCGTTAGATAACTTGATTATTACCGATTATTTGCAGTTTCATTTTTATAAGCAAGGCCAATTGGTTGCCAGTTGCGCGATTGGCGAAGTTTCAAATGGCAAAGTATTCGCCAATCTACAAAATTTTGATTTATTTACCAGCTTAATACAAAGCTTTGCAATTACTCATACAACCAGCATTAAGTCGCCCGTTAAATTAGCGCAAATGATGGCAGCAAAAGCCAAGTTAATGGCGGATGTGATTGATAAAGCGTTAAATGAAGATAAAGAAAACAACACGCAAAGCGAGCTGTACAACCAATATGAAGCGTTTAAAACGGTACTCATCCATGATATTAGCCATGCTGAATTTGCCGACATTTACGCACAAACTATTGCGTATGGCATGTTTGCGGCGCGTTATCACGACCCCACTTTACCCACGTTTACGCGGCACGAAGCCGCGACTTTAATTCCGCAAAGCAATCCATTTTTGCGCCAGCTATTTCGCACCATTGCGGGTTATAACTTAGATGATAACGATGGCAAACGCTTGCTGTGGATTGTGGAAGAATTAGTGCAGATATTTTTAGCCACCGATGTTGCCAGCATTATGCGCAACTTTGGCAAAGCCACGCGCCAGCAAGACCCCGTGGTGCATTTCTACGAAACCTTTTTAAGCGAATACGACCCCAAATTGCGCAAAGCGCGTGGCGTTTGGTACACGCCAGAACCCGTGGTTAACTTTATTGTGCGCGCGGTTGATGATATTTTAAAAACCAAATTTAACTTACCCAAAGGCTTGGCAGATACCAGCAAAACCCAAATTACCGTTGATGTGCACGGCGCAGGTAAAAAAGGCAAAACCGAAAAACTCACCAAAGAGATTCACAAAGTACAAATATTAGACCCAGCAACTGGGACGGGCACATTTTTAGCGCAAACCGTGCGCCATATTTACAACACGCAATTTGCAAGTATGCAAGGCATGTGGCCGCAATATGTAAAAGAACATTTAATACCGCGCTTAAGTGGCTTTGAATTACTCATGACCAGCTACGCCATGGCGCATTTAAAGCTAGATATGCTGTTAACCGAAACAGGTTATGTGAACGACAGCGCATCAGAACGCTTACGCATTTACTTAACCAATAGTTTAGAGAATGACGACGCGCCCGATTTGCCGTTATTTAGTTATTTAAGCAACGAGGCAAACGAGGCCAACCGCATTAAGCGCGATGCGCCTGTCATGGTGGTGATGGGCAATCCGCCGTATTCAGTGAGCAGCAGTAACAAAAGCGATTGGATACAAGATTTATTAAAAGACTATAAAAAAGATTTAAATGAACGCAAGATTAATCTTGATGACGATTACATTAAATTTATTCGCTTTGGGCAACATTTTATTGATAAAAATGGCGAAGGTGTGCTGGCTTACATCAGCAATAACAGCTTTATTGACGGTATTACGCACCGCCAAATGCGTAAGCATTTGTTAGAGAGTTTTGATGAGATTTATATTTTAGATTTACACGGCAACGCTAATAAAAAGGAAAAGTCGCCAGACGGCAGCAAAGATGAAAACGTGTTCGACATTATGCAAGGCGTTAGCATTAACCTATTTGTTAAAACAGGGCAAAAAGCCAAAGGTGAAATGGGTAAAGTTTTTCATTCTGAAATGTACGGCAAGCGTGAAGTTAAATATCAAGAGTTAAGTAAAAGTATCAGTAATATATCGTGGACTAAATTAGAAGTTAAACCAACAGGTTACTTTTTTGTTTCCAAGGACTTTTCGATTGAGTCAAAATATGAGAGTTATTTAGGTATAAAAGAAATTTTTAACTATTTCAATTCAGGCTTACAAACAAAAAATGATGATTTAACAATTCATTTCTGTAAATCCGAATTGACTAATACGTTAGATGACTTAAAAAACATGAATATTGAACAATTGAAACACAAGTACAAAATTGAAAAAGATGGTCGCGATTGGTCAATTGAATGGGCTAAAAAAGATGTGTTAAACAGTAAAAGTGGGGAGATTTTTACTATCCAATATAAGCCTTTTGATTATAGATATTCCTATTACACTGGCAACTCAAAAGGTTTTATTGCATACCCAAGAAAAGAGTTAACAGAAAATTTAATCCGAGAAAATCTTGCATTAGCAACTATGCGTCAATTAGCTGACACGACTGAATTGTGTGAAGTTTTGATAACAGACTGCGTGATGACTGATAGAGCTATGTACAGCACTAATGGTACGCCGTATCTTTTCCCACTTTACACATACCCAGACTCAACCGACTTACTCGCTGAAACCACACGCAGACCTAATCTTAACGCTGAAATAGTGGAAAAATTCGCCTCTAATATAGGGTTAAGTTTTACCGCAGAAAAAACAGACCAAGCCGATAGTTTTGCACCCATTGATTTGCTGGATTATATTTATGCGGTGTTGCACAGCCCAACGTATCGCGAAACGTATAAAGAGTTTTTAAAAATCGATTTTCCGCGCGTGCCTTACCCAAAAGATGTGAATCAGTTTTGGCAGTTGGTGGCGCTGGGCGGCGATTTGCGCAAGACGCATTTGCTGGAAACCGCGCCAATCAGCACAACAATTAGTTACCCAATAGCAGGCGATAACGTGGTGGATAAATTGAAATTTGAAGATAACAAAGTGTATATAAACGCCACGCAGTATTTTGAAAACGTGCCCGATATTGCTTGGCAGTTTTATATTGGTGGCTATCAGCCCGCGCAAAAATGGTTAAAAGACCGCAAAGGCCGCGCGTTAAATATGGATGATATTGCACATTATCAACAAATTATTTTTGCACTAACGCAAACCGAACAGTTAATGCAAGCGGTGGATAAAGTGTTAAGTGTGGATGGGGTTTTGCATGCGCATTGAAATCTCGATTGCAAACCAAACCTTAACGCTTTTTGATGATTTTGGTGGTGTTAAGTCGCGCTATATTGTTTCTACTGCGGCCAATGGCGTGGGGTGCGAAAAGAATAGTGGCTGCACGCCGTTAGGTAGCCATATTATCCGCGCAAAAATTGGCGCAGGCGCATTGCCGAATACGGTTTTTGTAGGCCGCAGGCCAACGGGTGAAATTTGCACGCCAGAATTAATGGCGCAGTTTCCGAATCGCGATTGGATTTTAACGCGCATTTTATGGTTAAGTGGCACGGAAATTGGCAAAAACAAGCTGGGGAATGTGGATACGATGCAGCGTTATATTTATATTCATGGCACGCCAGATTCTACTGACATGAGCAAAATTGGCTCGCATGGCTGTGTGCGCATGCGTAATGGCGACATCATCGAATTGTTTGAGTTGGTTGAGGCGGGCACATCAGTGCTGATTTTAGAATGACAAGCAAGGTTAGCCAGTGACATATTTGAAACACGCGCTAAGTTTTATTGCTGTGATTTTTGGCGTTTTATTGCTCACTTTTCTATTGATTCATGCCGTGCCTGGTGACCCTGTAGAAGTGATGTTGGGTGAATCGGCTAGTGTGGCAGATAGAGAATTACTGCGCGCTGATTTGGGTTTAAAACAGCCGTTAATTCAACAGTTTGGCCACTATTTAGCTGCATTATCCCAAGGCGATTTTGGTAGTTCTATTCATACCAAAACACCGATTATTGATTTAATCAAAGCGCGTTATCCTGCCACACTGAAGCTGGCATTTTTATCACTTTTTATTGGGTTAAGTATCGGCATTCCATTAGGCATATACGCGGCACTTAAGGCTGGGCATTGGCAAGATTTAGTGGTGACATTAGTGAGCGTTCGTTTATCTGCCATGCCTGCATTTTGGCTGGGGCCGATATTAATGTTGGTTTTTGCGGTATGGCTGGATTGGTTGCCTGTGAGTGGCATGGATTCAAACACATCGATTATTTTGCCTGCACTGACATTGGGTTTTGGTTTAAGCGCCATACTCACGCGCATGACGCGTACTAGTTTGCTTGAAGTGCTGAATGACGACTATATACGCACCGCCCGCGCTAAAGGTTTAACTGAATCTACCGTCATTATCCGCCATGCTTTGCGCGCGGCTTTGTTGCCGATTATTACCATTGTCGGCCTGCAAATGGGCAGTTTGCTGGCGGGCACTGTGATTACCGAAACTATTTTCAGCTGGGATGGCATTGGCCGTTTACTGGTAGAAAGTATTGAAAAGCGCGATTACCCTGTGACGCAAGCCTGCGTGCTGGTAGTGGCATTAAGCTATGTGCTGGTGAATTTAGGGACTGATATTTTGTATCGATTTGCTGACCCGCGCGTCAGAGCGAACGTATGAAAAAATTCGCCATTAGTATTCTGGTTTTTTGGGTGGCGGCAGTCATCATGGGCAAGCTATTTCAACTAAACCCCAATCAAATAGATTTAAACGCGATTCTTAACCCCATCAACACACATTATTGGCTAGGGGCTGATGATTTAGGCCGCGATATTCTGGCGCGTGTGTTGGAAGGTATTCAAGTCTCATTTTTTGTAGCGATTATTGTTACTGTGATTACCATGCTAATTGGCGTTTTAGTTGGCCTTGTGGCGGGTTTTTATGGCGGCAAGATAGACGCTATTTTGATGAAAATCACCGACATTTTTCTGGCTTTTCCGGGAATATTATTGGCGATTGCGTTTGCTGCGGTTTTAGGCGCAGGTTTAGGCAACTTAATCTTGGCTTTGTGCATCACAGGTTGGGTAAGTTACGCCAGATTAACGCGCGGCCAAACGCTTGCCTTGCGCAATCGGCAACATGTGATTGCTGCAGAATCATTAGGTGCTAGCGTGCCACGTATTTTAATCAAACATATTTTGCCGCTATTGGGCTCAATATTAATGGTAGAAGCCACTTACAGCTTAGCCAGCGTGATGATTGCAGAAGCATCACTTTCTTTTTTAGGCTTAGGCATTCAAGCGCCTAATGCGAGTTGGGGCGTCATGTTGCGCGATGGCGTGCGCTATATGCTGGTGGCGCCGCATTATGTCCTGGTGGTAGGTTTAAGTTTAATGAGCTTGATACTGGCGATTAATTTGGGTGGTGACTATCTCCGTGATAAGTTAGATGTGAGAGTAGAGCAATGACCAAGCAGTACAAATATTACGATTTCATCATGGCGGCGTTCGTCACGGTGCTGGTCTGCTCCAATTTAATCGGCCCTGCTAAAGTCACGCAAATCGATGCGCCGCTACTAGGCACATTAACCTTTGGCGCTGGTGTTTTATTTTTCCCTATTTCATTTATCTTTGGCGATATCCTTACTGAGGTATATGGCTATTCAGCCAGTCGCCGCGTGATTTGGACAGGTTTTGCAGGCTTAGCCTTTGCCAGCTTGATGGCGTGGATGATTGTAGCCCTGCCACCTGCGCCATTCTGGAACAATCAACATGAATACGAAGTAGCGTTTGGCAGCACTTGGCGCATCTCACTGGCAGGCTTAATTGCATTTGCCGTGGGCGAATTTGTAAATAGCTTTATAATGGCGAAGATGAAGTTAATGGCCGCTGGCAAACGCTTGTGGCAACGCACGATTACCAGCACAATTTTTGGTGAAGCGATTGATACCGTTTTATTTGTGCCGCTGGCATTTTGGAACACTGGCATTATTCCAAACGATAAAATACCGCTGATTATTGGTGCGCAGATTGTCGCCAAAATTGCAGTAGAAGTGGCTTTTACCCCAGCTGTTTACAAGATTGTGACGTTTTTAAAACGCGCTGAAAATGAAGATTATTACGACAAAAACACAGACTTTAACCCTTTTAAATTATAACTAATTGAGATTTCATTGACCGAAACCACAGCAAAAGTAAACGTAACATGGCAAGAAAAAGGCAAGCCGCAGCAAGCGGTTTGGCAAAGTGAGGCTAACGCGGCGCCACCAAAAAGTATACAAATTGCAGATGACACGACTAGCGCAAAAGACGCTTATAAGCTGATATGCGAGGGCACAGCTTTTTTATATAAAGGCGATTTTCAAAACGCCAAACAGATGCTGCAAGCCATTACGCGCAAGTTTGATATTAAGCCTATCAAGCCAGCTGAGAACCTAACACAAGCGTTTCATCAGCACCGCGCAAGGCAAATTCAGCGTGCGAATATCACCAACAAGATTCTGATTGAGTTGAATCATGGTAGTTGCGATTTAAAACGCGCGCCTGATGTAAAAGAAGCGGTTACAGGTGCGTTAATCATTAATGCCAAGTTGGATAAAGTGCCAGCAAAAATGGTGCTGTCTTTAAGAGAATTATTAGGCATGGTGGGCGCACATGAGTGGCGCAAAAAAGGCGTGCCTGTCGACGCGCTACCAGCCAATATTCATGCCCATTATGGCGTTTATAGCCCAATTCGTGGTGAGTATTTGGATTTGATTAATACTACTTCATTGGGTAATGCCAAAACCGCTTTTGATATTGGCACAGGCACTGGCGTGATTGCGGCTATTTTGGTTACACGCGGCATTAAAGCAGTGATTGCTACCGATAATAATCTGCGCGCCTTGAATTGCGCGGCTGATAACGTTGAAAAGCTGAATCTAAAATCGTATATCACGGTTGAGCAAGCTAATCTGTTCCCAAGCGGGCACAAAAAAGCTGACTTAATTGTGTGTAACCCGCCTTGGCTGCCAGCTAAAGCCAATGCGCCAATTGAACATGCGATTTATGACCCGAACAGCGCGATGCTAAAAGGCTTTTTAAATGGCGTAAAAACGCATTTGAATGAGGATGGCGAATCATGGCTGATTTTGTCTGATTTGGCCGAACATCTGGGTTTGCGCACGCCAGAGGAATTGCAAAAATGGATTGCCGATGCGGGTTTAACGGTAGTAGAAAAGCTGGACATTGCACCAAAACACGCTAAAAGTAGCGATCAATCCGATCCGCTATATGCGGCACGGGTAAAAGAAATCACCTCGCTTTATCGTTTGAAACCAATTTAATCTACTTAAGGACAAATGATGAGTTTAGGGCCTGTCATGCTGGATGTTGTTGGCACCGAGTTAAGTGCTGACGATATTAAACGTTTACAGCATCCGCTAGTGGGCGGTGTGATTTTATTTGCGCGCAACTTTGTCAGTTGTAGCCAGCTTAAAGCGCTAACGGCTAGTATTCATGCGGTACGCCAGCCACCATTGTTAATAGCGGTAGACCATGAAGGTGGCCGTGTACAACGGTTTAGAGAGGGCTTTACCAAGATTCCGCCCATGCGTGAGTTTGGCAAGATTTGGGACAAAAATCCTAAAAAAGCGCGTGAACTAGCGATTGAAGCAGGCTGGATTTTAGCGGCAGAGTTACGTGCGCATGGCATTGATTTTAGTTTTACGCCAGTGCTGGATATGGATTATGGCGATAGTTTAGTGATTGGCGATAGGGCGTTTCATCAGGACGCTACGGCAATTAATGAATTAGCTTTTAGCTTAATGCAAGGCCTTAAAAAAGGTGGCATGTCAGCGGTTGGCAAGCATTTTCCTGGTCATGGCTTCGTGGTGGCCGATTCGCATGTGAGCATTCCAGTTGATGAACGCAGTTTTGATGAAATTGCCGCCAACGATATGCAGCCGTTCAAACAAATGATTGATGAAGGCCTTGCGGCGATTATGCCTGCGCATGTGATTTACCCAAAAGTGGACGATAAGCCTGCAGGTTTTTCACAAAAATGGCTGCAAAAAGTATTGCGCGAACGTTTGGGTTTTAATGGTGTGATTTTTAGCGATGATTTAAGTATGGAGGGCGCGACTGTAGGCGGTGACGTGACAACCCGTAGCCTAGCCGCGCTCAATGCAGGCTGCGATATGGTGTTATTGTGCAATCGCCCAGATTTGGCCGATGAATTATTGGCTAAATTAGAATGGAAAATGTCTGCATTTAGCACATTAAGATTAGCTCGCATGCATGGCGGGCATCATCCCGCCGATACAAACGGCCTGCATGAAAATGCCCAATTTGTAGCCGCTGTAAAACGCGTTGGCTTAGTAGGTAAACTAGAAGGTGAGTTGTTTACCTAAGTCAGTAATTGTTAGCTAACATGCTTTAAATTGAGCATGTTTGTTGTGCGATAGTACTGTTTAAATTCTGCGACGCGCAACAGTGAATAAACCCAGCGCTGCTGCCATTAAAGGCAAAGATGCTGGTAGCGGTACTTCACTGATTCTAACGCCGACCACAAAGTCATCATAATCTGCATCACCATTAGAGCTATCATTAAATCCCAACACATAATCAAAAGGACCAAAATCTGGGCCATTTACAGGTGTTAAGTTACCATTCAAAATGGCAAAACCAAGTGCTGGTTTATCTGCCTCGCCATTAGCAACTGTGCCACCTCGGTCATCACTAAAACTAAAGTTTACAGCGCCAGCATCAACCAATACGGAAGCAGTTGTGTCGCCAGGTGCGTTGGACTCAGTCAACATATTGCCTAAAAATGAAAATGAATTGTTAAAACCGCTTTCGCTACCTAAATAGGTAAAAGAAATTCTGCTGGGCTGATTTGCGACAAGAATGCCCAAAAAGCCAGTAGAGTATCCGCCAGTAAAAGTTGCCGGTTGTCCGTTATAGCCAAAAAATGAGATTGGTGTAGCATTGGCAACGCCTAAACTTGCGGCTTGAGCGATACCAGCTGTTAAAAATAAAGAAGCCGCAAGTGAAATCTTTGCAAGAGTCGGAATGTGTTTCTTGTGCATAATAATTCCTTGGAAATTGAAAAATCTGTTTTTAGATAGACACACTGTATGTGTTGCAATAGAAACGGTCTGTACGCCAGCTAACTTAGTTTTCAGTTAAATATTAATATGACGCTACTAAAATATGTATTTACGCGTATGGTGTTTGGTAGGTTGTATTGGATATGCTAATTAAATACCATGCATTAAATTAGATTGATAAAGACGTGATTTGCTTCGATGGTTAATTTTAACAATTTGTCACTTGAAACTTTGCTCAATAGTCGCTATCTTAGATGTATTGCCTTTTGGCAACTTTTTATAAGGAAATAACCATGTTAGATGATATGCAAGTATTAGGTCGTGATGGTAGTTTATCTACAACACAAAATAAGGTATTACGTAACACTTATGCCTTGCTTAGCTTAACCATGATTCCAACCGTGATTGGTGCGTTGGTAGGCATGAAAATGAATTTTGCTTTTGCAGCGTTGCATCCGTTTATGTTTGCAATTGGCGCAATGGCCGTGATTTACGGGATGTTTTTTGCGATCAACGCAAACCGCAACAGCAGCATTGGCGTAGTTTTATTGTTAGGCTTAACATTTTTATTAGGCTTAATGTTGGGCCCAATTTTGCAACATGCGCTTAATTTAAATAACGGCGGCCAAATCGTTGGCTTAGCAGCTGGTGGCACTGGCGTTATTTTGATGACAATGGCGGGTATTGCAACCACAACCAAAAAAGACTTTAGCTTTATGGGCAAATTCTTGATGGTAGGCATTATTCTATTAATCGTCGCATCGCTTGCTAATATTTTCTTGCAAATTCCAGCCATGCAATTAATGTTGTCAGGCGTTGGTGTGTTGCTATTCTCAGGTTTTATTTTGTACGATGTAAGCCGTATTGTGAATGGTGGCGAAACCAATTATGTAATGGCAACATTAGGCTTGTACATGAGTATTTATAACTTATTTACTAGCTTGTTACATTTGTTAATGGGTTTAATGGGCAGTAACGATTAACATTTAAATTCATGCAAAAAAGCCGACTAAATGTCGGCTTTTTTATTGCTTACTTAATAACCTGCGCTGCCTGAAAAAATCAGATAGCACCGCACCACATTCCACCGCTAATATGCCACCAATCACCACTGTATGATGATTCAATTTCGGCTCTGTCATCAGGTTAACTACGCTGCCACAAGCGCCTGTTTTAGGGTCGCTAGCGCCATAAACTAGTTTTGCAATACGTGCATGTTGCATCGCGCCGCTACACATCGCACACGGCTCTAGCGTGACATATAAGGTGCAATCCACCAAACGATAATTGCCCAAATAAGCGGCAGCTTCGCGCATCGCCATAATTTCAGCATGTGCAGTCGGGTCGTGCAAACCAATCGGCGTATTGCTACCGCGACCAATGACCACATTATCTTTAACTACAATAGCGCCCACAGGCACTTCACCAAGTGTCGCAGCTTGTTTCGCTAGCGATAATGCTAGCTGCATATAATCAATATCGCTTGTTATTATCGTCATTATTTTTTCGGTATATTCAGTTGTTTAATGCAATCTGCTAAGGCTTGCAGTAACTCTGGGTTAGCCAATTTGCTGTAGGTAATGACATTATAACGTTGTGCGATATCCATTATTTGTGTTTGTTGATTAGGCAGTATTTTGGCGGCGCGCGCTGCAAAATCCAATGCAGTTTCACCATTATTTTGGCTTAATCCAGCCCGTTTTAGCTGATTTAAATATTGTGCATATAAACGTTGCGCTGGATTTAATTTGGCCTTTTGTTGTTTGACCAAAAAGTAAGTCGTTAAGCCCATGATGACGGCAATAATGGCAACCATTCCTATCAATATTTGCATTAAGTTGAGATTTTTACCGCTTAATTTTCTTAAGAAATCGAGTTGTTTTTTATCGTCATAACCCAGTACCCACTGGTTCCAGCCATTATTGACTGTATCCCAATTAAGGTAAGCTTTTTTAAGCCAAGGATAATCAGGGCGAGCCATTAACGGCAGTGCATCGGCTTCATCTAGCGCGTCACTAATGCCATTTTCTATGCGTTCTGGTGAAACAGCTGCAGTTGGGTCAACTCGCACCCAACCTTTGTTTGCCAGCCAAACTTCTGCCCAAGCATGCGCATCTGATTGGCGCACAATATAGTAATCGCCATTGGGATTGTATTCGCCGCCCTGATAGCCAGTGACAATGCGCGCTGGCACGCCTGCAGCTCGCATTAAATACACAAAGCTAGTGGCATAATGTTCACAAAATCCGCGTTTTGTATTGAATAAAAAATCATCCACGGGATTATCGTTCAGCCTAGGTGGTTTTAAGGTATAAACAAACGGTTGTTCTCTGTAGCGTTTAAGCGCGGCATTAATCTTATCTACCGCACTTAAGCCTTGCCAGCTTTCTGCTAATTGTACGGTTTTTGGGTTTTCACCTTCGTTAATTTGCAAGCTTAATAAGCGCTCTCGCTCGCCTAAGTTTAAGCCTAATTGATAACTACTATAAGACACTGCATCGTAGCGTAACCTAGTGAGGACTGGTTTATTCGCAACCACAGAATAATCGTGGGTAAGCCTTGCGTCTTGCGGAATCAATGTTGGTAAATCTAACATGAGCATCCATAAGCGGTTATGCGGCTCAAGCGTCATGGTGTATTGAATAGGATTACCACTTACTTTTGCGATTTCGGGCTGTAGGCCAATTTTAGAGCTACTCATGGTCCAGCTACGGTCTTCTTGATGCCATAACACTGGCCCGCGCCAATAGAGTTCGCCTCTTTCAGGCGCTGCGTTTTTAAATTGCACCCTAAAAGCAATCGCACTATTTTTAGTGAGATTGCTGATATTGCCGAATTGCAAACTGTCACCCAAACCCGACATACCCCTATTCGCATCTTGTGGCAAACCCCATAACGGGCCTGGAATACGTGGAAACAGCACAAATAATATGAGCATGACAGGCACTGCCTGCAGCAATAATTGCGCAGCTAGTTTTAAGGTAAATTGAATATCGCTTTGCTTGCCAGTATCTTTAAAGCTGATATTAATTAACGTTGCTGTTAGCAATATGAGCGGCGCAATACTTAAGCCAAATGTCGCAATGGTTTGATTAAACAAAAATAAATTACCCACCAAAAAGTACGCCAGCACAATTACCAACATGTAATCGCGCAATTTTTTGGTTTCTAGCAGCTTAAGCGAGCACATCACCACCAATAAACTTAATGACGCGTCACGTCCTAAAAAGCCCTTAAAAGTGACAATAATGCCTACACAGATGATTAAGGTAATAGGCAGTAAAGCCCAAATTTTAGGCATGGCCCATTGGTATCTATCTAATAAATAGCGCCAAGTGCCAAAACCAACGCTGGCTATAATTACCCATACAGGTAAATTGGGAATATGTGTACCAAGCACTGCTGCAAGCGAAATCAGTAACCATTTTAGGTGTTGCGGATTTAATGTGCGATTCATGGGATTAGCTCATTAACGCCAGCGCTGTTAACGCCTGATGGTAGTGCGCTTCAGTATTGTTGGGCGCTAATTCGGTATCTGGAAGCCTTAAGCCATAGGTTTGCTGAGTTGCATGCGCATCAATGACTAAGCGCGTGAGCTGCGAAATGCGTATTTCAATATCGCCTGTGGTATCCAACCAATCTAGCCATAAGGTGTGAATGCCAGCACCGCTATAAAGTTTGGTATACATGCCAATGCCGCGGCTAGAGGCTTTCCAGTCGACTCGGCTTGGCGAATCGCCAACTTGGTAATTTTTATGCCCATTAAAGTCATCATCACCTTTGGTTAGCTGGCTGCTTCCTTTTGCATCAGCATCTGCTGACAAATTGTTTTGATGGATTGATTCAGCGGGTTTAGGGTACACCAGCAGTTGAAAAGGATTATCAACTACTGCCCAAGCATGCAATAAACTTAAAGGGAATTCTGTGTAAAGCGTTAAGCGTGGCAGGCTATGTAAGCCACGCTTGATGGTGGTGAGAGGGATATCAAAGAGCTGCACATCGTTAGCCTTTATATCATTAATGACTTCTGCCTGACGATTAAAATAAGCAGCCACCACATAACGCGGCCGATTTTTAGTCTCCGATAATTTAAGCACGATTGTGGCGGTTTCCCCTGCAAAAACGGGGCTTGCGTTTGATACTGCAATTTGCAAATGCAGTAAATTACGCCAAGTATGCAACATGGCAATATTACCCAAAGAAGCCAGCAAAAATGTGACGTAATAGCCCAAGCTTAGTGAATAGTTAATTGAGCCAATCAGCAATCCAATCAACATCGTTGCATACAATAAACCCCAGCGTGTGGGTAGAATGTAAATCTGGCGAGGATTAAGTATGGCGACATTATTAGCGCTTTTTGCGACTCTAAACCATTGTTGCCAATAGCTTATTTTCCAAAACGTGAATGGCCAAATTTTACTTAACATGTTTTTAGGTGCAAAATTTTCGGTGCAAAAAAGTGGTTAAGTAATCGCGACTTGATCAAGTATTTGCTTGGCTATATTGCTATTTCCATCTTGCCCTAAGCGGTGCGCAACAACGCTTGGTAATACCGCTTGCACATCTTCTGGCGTGACAAAATCGCGACCATCAATGTATGCCCAAGCTTGCGCACATTGACGCAAACCCAAGCCAGCTCTGGGTGATAATCCCTCATTCGTTTGTGTGCGAGTATATTGAATCAGCGCTTGTAAATAATCTAACAGCGCATCTGACACGTGTACTTGATGCACTTGCTGCTGCAATTTTAATAAGCCATCAGCGTCACATACTGCTTGAATACTACTGGCATTAGCACGACCACCCTGATTTTTAAGTAGGGCTCGTTCAGATTGGGCGTCAGGATAACCCAATGTAATGCGCATTAAAAAGCGATCGAGCTGCGATTCTGGCAAGGCAAACGTGCCAATATGGTGTTTAGGGTTTTGGGTAGCAATCACAAAAAACGGTTGTGGTAACAAATGCGTATTGCCATCTACCGTCACCTGATGCTCTTCCATTGCCTCTAATAATGCGCTTTGGGTTTTTGGTGTGGCGCGATTAATTTCGTCTGCCAGCAACACATTGGTGAATATTGGCCCTGCATGAAACTGAAAGCTAGAAGTGTTGCGATCAAAAACGGATACGCCAATGATGTCGGCAGGTAATAAATCGCTGGTAAATTGGGTGCGCCTGAATCCCAAGCCCAATACTTGCGCCAAGGTATGTGCCAGCGTGGTTTTGCCCATGCCAGGTAAATCCTCAATCAGTAAATGTCCACCTGCCAATAAACAAGTAAGGCTTAATTTAACTTGCTGCTCTTTACCTAAAATAATGTGTGACGTTGCACGAATAATCGCTTGAATAGTTTTTTGCATAGATTTTAAGCTGTTTCTTATTTGAGTGAAGAGATAAAGTTAACGGGCATATTGAAGCCATTTATCGATTTTGATTCTGAATTACCTGCCTTGATTGGATTTATCAGCCCAGCGCACCATCACATAGATTAAGCCCATTACAAATGCGCCGCCTACCCAAATGCCAATTTCTTCAAAACTAGGCGAGGCGTCTTGTACTGGCATCACAATCAGTTTGCGCAAAAACAGCACCAACACCACTTCAATAAACGTTTCTACCAACAATTTACTGCCGAGCAAATAACGTATTTCGGCAGAAATCAGCGCAGAAATTGACCACAGCAACATGAGCGTACCCAGCGCATGTAAAAAGCCGTGCACTAAATTATGCGCATATGCTGCTTGCTGTACATCTTTAAAAAATAGCCAAGTAAATATGACGACCGAAACAGCCAAAGCCAAGCCAATGATAATGTGAGCAAACCCATTTAACCAAAGCATCGCTTTGACGGCGATTCGATTGAGGGGTTCAAACTCGCGAGGGAGCTGATCTTGTGTCATGGATATCTCCTTATTTAAAGTAAAATTAAAGCTTGATTATTAATAATTTAACCACATATAAGCTGAAATAGATTTAAATGACAAATGTATATTTATAATTTGTAGTAAACTGGTCTATTATTTTTGATATCGTTTGAGCAAAGGTGTTTTCTGATATGCAAATTAGGCAATCAAGCGAGCGTGGGCACGCAAACCGTGGCTGGCTAGACAGTTACCATTCTTTTTCTTTTGCGGATTATTACGACCCCAATTGGATGGGTTTTTCAGTGTTGCGTGTGGTTAATGAGGATGTGATTGCGCCAGCTAAAGGCTTTGGTACACATTCACACAACGATATGGAAATCATCACCTATATTTTAAAAGGTGAGCTGGCACATAAAGACAGCATGGGCAATGTGGAAACCATCAAACAAGGCTACGTGCAACGCATGACAGCGGGAACGGGTGTTTCGCATAGCGAATTTAACGCATCCTCAACCGAACCAGTGCATTTATTGCAAATTTGGATTACGCCTAATCAACTGCACTTAACGCCGGGTTATGAAGATAAATTTTTTGACCCTGCATTAAAATTAAACCAATGGTGTTTATTGGCGTCACAAAGCGGCGTGCAAAATTCATTAATTGTTCATCAAGATATTGCACTATATGCAGCACAGTTAACCGATAAACATGCCTTAAATTACACACTTAAACAAAACCGCAAAGCTTATGTGCAAATTGCTCTGGGTAATGTTGAGGTAAACGGAAGGCGACTGATGGCAGGAGATGCCGCAATGTTTGACGGCAATGAGGTAATAGAAATTAAAGCGCACAATAGTGCAGAAGTCTTGCTATTTGATTTACCTTAAGCGTTTAAAAGCTAAAAATATTTAACTTAACCCCATTTCATTTTAGGAACCATTTATGAATATTACATTAAAAAATATTTTCTTAGCAGATGCTTTGGTCGTAAGCTCAAGCTACGCAATAGCTGAGCCAGAAACCTATAAAATTGATAATAATCATAGCTTTGCTAATTGGAACGTGCGACATGTGGTTTCAAAAACATCAGGTACCTTTAGCGATGTAACAGGAAAAATTATTATTGATCGTAGCAATTTAGCGAACTCATCTGTTGATGCAAAAATCAATTTACTCAGCGTTAACAGTAGCCTTGCCAAACGTGATGAGCATATTAAAAAATCTGATTATTTAGATGTAGAAAAATTTGCAGAAATGACTTTTGTGAGCAAAAAAATCGAAGCAAAATCGGCGACAGAAGGCGTAATGACTGGTGTGTTAACAATGCACGGCGTGTCAAAAGAAATGACATTTCCATTTAAAGTGTTGGGCTTTGGTGCTGACGCATGGGGCGGCTACAGAAGCGGCTTTGAAGCGCATACCAGTTTAAAAGCCAGCGACTTTGGTTTTGGCTGGGGATTAAAACCTAACGCATCCGTGGGCGACGATATTGAAATCACCTTATTGATTGAAGGCATTAAAGCTAAATAGCATTAACAGCATATTCAGAATTTTATAATTAAAAGTGGAGAATGATATGGCATTAGATTTATTCAGCCCAGCAAAACTAGGCTCAATCGCACTCAAAAACCGTATAGTGATGGCACCTTTAACCCGAAACAGAGCAGGTGAGGGCGGTGTACCGCATGATTTAAATGTGACTTATTACGCGCAGCGCGCCAGTGCGGGTTTAATTGTGACCGAAGCAACGCCTATTTCTGCAATGGGTCACGGATACCCTGCGCTACCTGGCATTTATACAGACGAACAAGTGGGTGGATGGCAAAAAATTACCGATGCGGTGCATGCCAAAGGCGGCAAAATTGTGATTCAGTTATGGCATGTAGGCCGTATTTCGCATCCGACTTTATTAAATGGTGCGTTGCCTGTTGCGCCATCTGCCATTAAGCCAGCAGGCAAAGCGTTTACCTACCAAGGTTTGGTGGATTACGTTGAGCCGCGTGCGCTAGATGCCAGCGAATTACCCGCCATTGTGCAAGATTACGTGCACGCGACCCAATGTGCATTAAAAGCCGGTTTTGATGGTGTAGAGATTCATGCCGCCAATGGCTATTTGTTGGATCAATTTTTGCGTGATGGTAGCAACACGCGCACCGACAATTACGGTGGCAGTTTTGAAAACCGTGTACGTTTATTGTTAGAGGTAACCAAAGCTGTGGTTGATACCGCAGGCGCTGATAAAGTAGGCGTACGAATTTCACCAGTTAATCCATTTAACGATATGAAAGACAGTAACCCGCAAGCGCTGTTCAATTTCGTTACAGAGCAACTTAATCAGTTTAACTTAGCTTACTTGCACGCAGTTGAGGGCGGCATTCACGGTGGTGGTAAAGCCGATGCATTTGATTTTGAGCAAATGCGCAAGCTATTTAAAGGCGCTTACATGGCCAATTTAAGCTATGACAAAGCACGTGGTAATGCCGCAATTGCCAGTGGTCATGCCGATGTCATCGCCTATGGCGTACCGTTTATTGCTAACCCAGATTTGGTTGAGCGTTACAAAACAGATGCTGCGTTGAATGAAGCCGATTCGAAATCATTTTATGGTGGAAATGAAAAAGGTTACACTGATTATCCGTTTTTAAGCGCATAACTTAACCACTTTTTTTAACCAAATAAATTGCTCAAACTTAGGCCAATCACATGAAAAATCCCGCTGTCACCCAAGTAAAAATCAACGAAACCATTGCTAATCGCTGGAGTGGTCGTGCTTATGATGCAACTAAACCCGTTTCAAAAGCACAAATATTTAGCTTGTGTGAAGCGGCGCGCTGGGCGCCATCTTGCTTTGGCGATGAACCGTGGCGTTTTATGGTGTGGGATAAAAACAGCAATGCGGATGCTTGGCAAAAAGCTTTTGATTGTTTAGTGCCGGGCAATCAGGAATGGGTAAAAAATGCACCCGTTTTATTGTTGGTGTGTGCCGATACATTATTTGGGCATAATCAAAAACCAAATCGCTGGGCACAATACGACACTGGCGCAGCGGCCGAAAACTTATGTTTGCAAGCGACAGATTTAGGTTTAATGGCGCATCAAATGGGTGGTTTTAATGCAGATGCAGCACGCAGTACGTTTGCGATTCCTGAGCAATTTGCATTAATGACGATGGTTGCAATTGGCTATGCAGGCGATGCTAATCAGTTGTCGGATGACTTAAAAGCGCGTGAATTGGCAGCGCGTAAACGCAAGCCAGTTGCCGATTTATTTTTTGATTCAGCTTGGAATCATCCAATTTAATGCAGGCGATGATGCAACTTAACTTAATAGCCTACCTCTGATAAACTATTCGATTATTCAGATAAATCATTTTTAAGGCAAAATTATGGCAGTTGTCGCGTTAACAAAAGCAAATTTTAAGCAAACGATTGAAAATAACAATTTTGTAATTGTGGATTTTTGGGCGCCTTGGTGTGAGCCATGTATGGCATTTACCCCTACTTTTGAAGCGGCTGCAGCCAACAATATGGATATTGTTTTTGGCATGGTCAATACAGAAACCGATCCTGAAATTGGCGATTATTTTCAAGTGAACCAAATTCCTGGTATTTTAGTGATTCGCGAACAAGCGGGCATTCATGCGCAAGTAGGCGAAATTGGCGCGCCAGCATTTGATCAAATTATTAAATGGGCACGTGAATATGACATGAGCACTGTGCATGAGTTTTATAAAAATGAAGCCGTACAAAAGTCACTCAAGAAATAAAATTTAACCAATATTCAAGCAATAAAAAAGCCGCTTGTGAGCGGCTTTTTTATTGCTTAAATTACCCACAAGGCTATCAACTCAACCCATAAAAATGGGCTAAAAACCGCCTGTTGTAATGATGCGAAACACGTAAAACGCACCCATTGCCATCATGATATACATTGGCAAGTCACCACTTTTTTTCTTTTCGCCAAGGGCAGCAGAAGACATCCAGCGATTTAGCAACCACAACACAAAAATAATCACAGGAATAAACATCATGCGCGTAGTCGATTCAAACAGCCAAGCAAGCGCGGTTTTTAGCCAACCATCATCCTTAAAAAATTCCATCGCAATGCCAACTAACCCAATCAGCAATAGCAGCATCCCACCAAAAGAAATAATTGTTTTAAGCGGCGTATCTGCTTGAATATCCGAGTTTCTACTATATTTGTTAGGGTCTTTTTTTTGCGGTGCAGCCACGGTAATCTCCTAAAACGGATAAGGCAAATGAATACTAATGAGTATCAATTAAAATTAATTTTGGTTCAAATACTTTGCTGGGTCAACTGATTTACCTAGGCGTCTAATTTCAAAATGCAACTTAACGCTATTTGAATCGGTATTACCCATTTCGGCAATTTTTTGGCCAAGTGCGACAACTTGCCCTTCTTTCACAAGGATTTTGCTGTTGTGCGCATATACCGATAAATAGGTTTTATTATGCTTAATAATCACTAATTTGCCATAGCCACGCAAATCAGAACCGCTGTAAATCACTTTTCCACTACTGGCGGCATTGATGGCTTGGCCACTACTGCCGCCAATATCTAAGCCTTTATTTGTGGCTTCGTTGAAGTTGGCGACTACTTTTCCTTGTGTTGGCCAGCCCCAAGTAATCGCTTCATCATCCGCCACTTTAGCCACATTTGGCTTATTTTCAGCAGGTTTAGATTCAATCGATTTAGTGGTTTCGGTGGGTTTATTTTCAGCCACTTTAACGACAGCAGTTCTATTAAATGCCTCTAAGCTATACGTTTCTCGTAGGGCTTTTGGCTCATTTAATATAGGTGTTACAGAAGATTGAATCGGTTTGTTTTCAGTTGGTTTTATTTCTGGAACTTTGGTTGCAATAACGGCAGATTCTGCGCTAATTGGTGTTATCACTACACCATCTTCTGCTTGATTTTGCGTAGGCGTAGCATTTTCAGCGGCTTCAGATTTCGCTTTTAAGTTGACCAAGTTTAATTTTTGGCCAATTTGAATCGGGTAAGGCTCAGCAATATTATTGGTAGCGGCAATCTCTTTGTACTCAAAACCGTATTCCAAGCCAATGCTAAATAAAGTATCACCTTTTTTTACAATATAAACATCTGGCCGCCAATCTTTGCCGTTAACAGTTTTTATTGCCGTGTTGTTTTTTGTGTTTGCTGGAGCAGCAACAGGCGGTTTTGGTTTAGACGACTGCGGCAGGCGGTCGATAACGGGCGCGGGTGGATTGCTTTCGCACGCGCTTAAAAAAAGCGCAATCAAACTGATTAGGATCAAACGCAACATTAGCTTACACCGCCCAATAAGGGCACAAATTTAACCGCTTCTAACTTGGTTTGTACGTATTCGTTCGGCTTACGCTCAATGAGTACCAAGGTTTGGCTAGCGGTGCCGATAGGGATAATCAATCGGCCACCAATCGCCAATTGTTCTAGCAATTCTTGCGGCACATGGCTGGCAGCAGCGGTTACAATAATGCCATCAAACGGCGCAAAAGCGCTCAAGCCAATGCTGCCATCCGCATGATCGAGTTTTACATTAGTGCATTTTAATGTGCGTAAATGGCTTCTGGCTTTCATCACCAGCGGGCGAATACGCTCTAGTGATAGCACTTCTTTGGCTACTTTAGAGAGCACCGCGGTTTGATAGCCACAGCCGGTGCCTATTTCTAATACTTTATTCAATTGCGCACCGTTGCGCAAAATTTCGGTCATACGCGCCACAATATAAGGCTGCGAAATGGTCTGCCCAAAGCCAATTGGCAACGAAACATCTTCGTAAGCGCGAATACTTAAGGCTTCATCTACAAAAATATGGCGCGGAATTTCACCAATAGCCGATAACACCACTTCGTCTTTAATGCCTTGCTCACGCAGGCGGGTTAGCATGCGGTCGCGTGTGCGTAATGAAGTCATGCCAATGCCAGTTTTGGCGCTAGGTTTTAATAATGTTGGTTTAATCAAAGCCATACGAATTATTTGCTTAACATTATTTGGTTAACCATGTTTGAATTTCAGCTAATTGCGCGTGTTTGGTTAAATCTACTTGAATCGGCGAAATAGACACTTGATTGTTCGCAACCGCATAAAAATCGGTACCCTCACCACCATCATTGGGCGTGCCAGCCGCGCCCACCCAATACACAGTTTCGTTTCTGGGTGTTTTAAGTTGAATCACTGGTTCAGCCTTATGGCGTTTACCCAAACGCGTCACTGTCCTACCCATTAATGCTTCATAAGGCACGTCGGGTACATTCACATTAAGCAAAGTGGGGGACGCAAAACCATGCTCAATATAATGTTGCACTAGCTCAACAGCCACCCGAGCGGCCGTTTCAAAATAAGTAGAATTATGCTGCGACATCGATACAGCAATGGATGGAATGCCCAGTAAATAACCCTCAGTCGCGGCTGCTACGGTGCCAGAGTAAATCGTATCATCACCCATATTAGCGCCATCATTAATGCCTGAGATCACCATATCAGGCATGCTATCCATTAAGCCAGTCAGCGCAATATGTACACAATCAGTTGGCGTACCATTGACATAAAAAAAACCGTTACTGGCTTTTTTAACGCTTAAAGGTCTATCTAATGTAAGCGAATTGCTAGCGCCACTGCGGTTACGCTCAGGTGCTACAACGGTAATATCGGCCAGCTTGGCGATGTGACTGGCCAGAGTATTCAAGCCGGGTGCAAAATAGCCGTCATCGTTTGATATGAGTATTTTCATTCTTGTTGTGTAAAGCGCTTTGCCTATACTTAAATATTATAAACTGACTAGTAATTCTATACCGTTAGCCAATTATAAATTAAGCCGCGCCCTTTAAAGCATTGTTTCGTGTGAGTTTTGCATAAAATATGGCGCACAGAAAAAATATCAGTGATAAAACCACCTCCATCAACGCTAATTGGCTAGATAAGCCAGTGTCAGACCAAGCTCGCACTACGCCTTCGGTAAAATAAAACAAAATGAGCATGCCTGCCCATTGGTAAGTGTAACGGCGGCCTTTTAAAATGCCAAATAAGGGAATTAATAGTGGCAAAGCTTTTAAAATCAGCAACGAGCCGTTGGGTTTTAGCGGCGCCAGCACACTCTCCCATGCGATGCACAGCAAAATAAGTGCAATTAAGCAAATGCTTGCACCGAATTGCAAGCGCTTAGCTTGATAGTTGTGCGGTGAAAGTGGATTCATACGTGTTTACTTTTGCCAGAAATTTTACTCATGGCTACAAAAGCGGCGCGAGCCGATTGCGCATCGGAAATGGGTGTTTCAAAATTAAAACGTAAGGTGTTGGTCGTGCCTTTGTCAATTATGGCGCGAATATCAAAGCCATCGATATCCACACCAATTAACTCAACACTTTGTGGCTTTACATTATAAAAGTGTTGGCAATACGCCATCATACTATACATATGGTCTGCATTCATGTGTTGCAACATACCGTTTTCAAGTGCGGCAATCGTGTTATTGGCTATAGCAATTTCGCTGCCATCGGCCCAACCCATTTTTCCAAAGCCAGCAATATAGCGCGCGTGATGGATAGTAATGCGATAAAACGCAAAATCATGCATCTCAAAATAGCTGACGGTTTGCGGTAAATAACGCAAATATCGCGCGCGTAAGTCTGCATCACTTTTATCGATTTGTGCGGCTTCACCAATCAGCGTTAAACGCGCGTTAGCTTGCAAATCTGTCCCTTCAGCAAATATCAGTAAAGATACTTTTGGGTTAACGACAATGTTTTTGGTGTGTTCTGCAATGCTGCTGATTAATATAATCGGTTGGCAATCGCTATCCAGCACAAACGGCGTTACAGAGCCAAATGGGTAGCCTGCAAATTTGCTGGAATGAGTCGATAAAATGCCATGCCGTGTGCTACGTAAAAATTGCCTTGCCTCAGTTGCTAACGTCATTCTTGCCTAAGCATTCAATTTTAATGATGTTTCGGCTAAGCGTTTACCCAAGGCCAGACACAATTTTTTCTCATCCGCCGTAATTGGCTTATCATCCATTGCGCCACCAATATGGCTTGCGCCATAAGGCGTGCCGCCAGATTGTGTGCTGGATAATTCAGGTTCGGAATAGGGCAAACCAACAATCAACATGCCGTGATGCATCAACGGCAACATCATGGTGATTAGAGTCGTTTCACTACCACCATGCATGGAACCTGTGCTGGTAAACACCGCCGCAGGCTTGCCAATCAGCCCGCCTTTTAACCATAAACCAGCTGTTCCATCTAAAAAATATTTCATTGGCGCCGCCATATTGCCAAAGCGAGTAGGGCTGCCCAGCGCCAAACCAATACATTCCTGCAAATCGCTCAATTCTACATAAGGGTCGCCATTTGCTGGAATGTCTGATTCCGTTGCCTCGCAATTCGCTGATACTTTTGGCACCGTGCGAATGCGTGCCTTTGCACCACCAACAGATTCAACGCCGCGCGCGATTAATTGCGCCATTTCTTTAACTGCTCCGCCTTGGGAATAGTAGAGGACTAAGATTTCGTTCATTTTTTTCTTTTATCTTTGATGCGTTGCTTTTTAGCATCTAACTCAAACAAACCAATTGTAGTGATTAAATCGCTAAACTTTGCATAACCATAATTTCTTGAATCAAAGGCCGAATAGTTTTTTGTAATATGCTTTTTAATTTCACCTGTATTGGCATAACCGTCTTCATCTGAAAGGGATTCAATAGCCGATCTAATTAAGGAAACAAGTCTAGTATCCGAAGCCAGCTCTTGCTTGGTTTTCTTAACTACAGGCTTAAGTATTGTACTTTCGTCAGGTGTGAGCTTGCCTGTTATAGGCTGAGCAGTGACTTTTAGATTATTAATTTTAGCGTTATTAGAATCACTGCCATCATTTGAGTTAATAGTATCTTGGGAAAGAATTTCTATATAAATAAACTTATTACAAGCTGCGATTAATGAATCAGGAGTTTTATCCTCACCAAATCCATAAACTAACTTCCCAGATTCACGAAATCGAATTGATAATCTGGTAAAGTCGCTATCGCTAGAGACTATACAAAAACCATCTAATGGTGCTGAGTAAAGCAAATCCATTGCATCAATAATCAAAGCACTATCTGTTGCATTTTTTCCAGTCGTGTTGGCAAATTGCTGTATGGGTTGAATAGCATGCTTAGGAAGCACTTCTTTCCACCGCTTCAAACGAGTGTCAGTCCAATCGCCGTAGATGCGCCTGACGCTAGCATCCCCAAACTCAGATATTTCTTTAAAAAGCGCATCAATCACAGGAATAACATTGAAGGTATTATCTGCGTCTATTAGTACTGCAAGTCTTGGATTATTTTTATCAGTATTCAAGGCAGTAACTCCTAAAAGTTAATCAATCCGTTTGACCAAATCAGTTGCTTTACCAATATAACTAGCAGGTGTCATTTCAAGCAGCAATTGCTTTGCTTCTGCAGGAATCTTTAAGCCACCAATAAACGTATGCAGTGAGGCTTTATTGATGCCGCCTTTGCCTCGCGTGAGTTCTTTTAATTGCTCATATGGGTTTTCAATGCAATAACGGCGCATCACGGTTTGGATTGGCTCGGCTAATACTTCCCAGCTGTTATCCAAGTCTTCAGCTAATTTTGTCGCGTTGATTTCTAATTTATTCAAGCCACGTAAGCAAGAATCGTAGCCTAACAATGTGTAACCGAATGCCACACCCATATTTCTTAACACCGTTGAATCGGTTAAATCGCGTTGCCAGCGTGAGACGGGAAGTTTTTCTGCCATATGACGCAAAACGGCGTTGGCTAAGCCCAAATTGCCTTCTGAGTTTTCAAAATCAATTGGGTTGACTTTGTGCGGCATGGTTGATGAGCCGATTTCGCCAGCTTTAACTTTTTGTTTAAAATATCCAACAGAAATATAACCCCAAATATCACGATTCAAATCAATTAAAATCGTATTGATGCGCGCCAACGTATCAAATAGCTCCGCCATATAATCATGCGGTTCGATTTGAATTGTCATTGGGTTATAACTTAACCCTAAATTTTGCACAAATATTTGCGCAAAAGCTTCCCAATCAAATTTAGGATAAGCCGACAGGTGCGCGTTGAAATTGCCCACTGCGCCGTTGATTTTTCCTAAAACTTCATTGCTAACTAATTGTTTTTGCTGACGTTTTAGGCGATACACTACATTAGCTAATTCTTTACCCATCGTCGTTGGCGAAGCGGTTTGACCATGCGTGCGCGATAGCATCGGCTGGTCAGCAAGTTGATGTGATAACTCACTTAAACGCCCAATTAAATCGCTTAAAAACGGCAAAATCACCGTATCGCGTGCACTTTTTAGCATTAGTCCATGCGATAAATTATTGATGTCTTCTGAAGTGCAAGCGAAGTGAATAAATTCACTGGCTTTTTTGATTTCTGGATTGATATCAAACTTTTCTTTCAGCCAGTATTCGAGCGCTTTTACATCGTGATTGGTGCGTGCTTCAATCGCTTTTACTTGCGCGGCATCGGCTTCAGAAAAGTTTTTGATTGCTACATCCATCTCTTGAATGGTTTCTGGGGTAAATGGCGCAATTTCGGTTAACTCTTTGGCGGCAGATAGCGCTTTTAGCCATTCCACCTCTACCCAAGCGCGATGTTTAATTAGCGCATATTCACTAAAATAAGGGCGCAGCGCATCTAATTTGGTTTGGTAGCGGCCATCCAGAGGAGATAGCGCATTGAGGGTGGTAAGCGACTGCTTTTCTAACATAATTCTAAGCTTTCAAACGGCGGTTCAATAACCCGCTATTTTACCCTAAATTTGCCGTAGTTAAATTTAGGTTGCTGATTAGTCGCTTACCTGAATGGCAATTTACACAACCAGCATATCCACAAACATATTCACTGGCGTGGCTTCTAATTTGGCTTGGTCTAAACACAAGCCCAAAATATTCGCCTGTTTTTTAGTGTCAAAGCGGCGTGCTAGATTCACTTTGAATTTTTTTACCAGTTCTGGAATTCCCTCACCGCGCCGGCGGCGATGGCCGATTGGGTATTCCACTGCGATATTGTCTGAGCTTGTGCCGTCTTTAAAAAACACTTGAATCGCGTTGGCGATTGAGCGTTTTTCTGGGTCGTGGTAGTCCTTAGTATATTCGGCCTTTTCTACGCAAGTCATTTTGGCACGAATTGCGTCTATGCGTGGGTCGGCTGCTACTGCGTTTTCATAATCAAGTGCTACCAAGTTGCCTTTTAATAAACCAATCGCTGCCATATATTGAATACAATGATCGCGGTCGGCGGGGTTATCTAAGGGGCCTGTTTTATCAATAATGCGAATTGCCGATTCGTGTGTGGTAATCACGATTTTATCGATTTGATTAATTTGATCTAAGGTTTGGATTTTTGAGCCAATTTGAGTGTTAAGTTGAATGGCGCATTCAACGGCGGTTTGCGCATGGAACTCAGCTGGGAAAGAAATTTTGAACAATACTTGCTCCATTACATAAGAGCCGTAATCGCGTTGAAATTTAAACGCATTGCCTTTAAATAGCACATCGTAAAATCCCCAGGTTTTTGCGGTTAATGCGCTGGGGTAACCCATTTCTCCTTGCATCGTCATCCATGCCAAACGTACTGCGCGCGAAGTTGCATCGCCTGCCGCCCAAGATTTACGTGAGCCAGTGTTTGGTGAATGGCGATAAGTACGCAAACTTTGACCATCGACAAATGCATTTGAAACGGCGTTGATGATGTCTTCCTTGTTGCCGCCTAATAATTTAGTCACTACAGCGGTTGAAGCGATTTTGACCAAAATCACGTGGTCTAAACCAACGCGGTTAAAGCTATTTTCAAGCGCTAAAACACCTTGAATCTCGTGCGCTTTAATCATGGCAGTTAATACGTCTTTAACCGTCAGCGGCGATTTGCCTTCATTGATATTTTTGCGCGACATATAATCAGCCACCGCCAAAATGCCGCCCAGGTTATCAGAGGGGTGGCCCCATTCCGCAGCCAGCCAGGTATCATTAAAGTCTAACCAGCGAATCATCGTGCCGATATTGAATGCGGCTAAGATTGGGTCTAGTTGGTAAGATGTGCCTGGAACTTTCGCACCATTTGGAACGACTGTGCCAGCAATCACTGGGCCTAGTAATTTGGTGCAAGCAGGATAATCTAACGCTTCGAAGCCACAACCCAACGTGTCGATTAAACAATTGCGTGCTGTATCGAATGCTTCATTAGATTCGATTTCAAAATCAGCGACATAGTTTGCGATATCGACAATGACTTGGTCGGGAGCGGGGCGAACATTAGAAATGTGAGCAGACATTTAAAACTTTCTATAATTTGATAGTTGACTTCAAAATTTAACGATTTTTTAACGCAACATAGGGTCGATTATCTGGCCCAACATATTCCGCATTGGGGCGGATTATTTTGTTATCAATACGTTGCTCAATCACATGTGCAACCCAGCCTGTTGTGCGTGAAATCACGAATATTGGCGTAAACATGCCAGTTGGAATGCCCATCATGTGATAGCTAGACGCACTGTACCAATCTAAGTTGGGGAACATTTTTTTCTCGCGCCACATCACTTCTTCAATGCGAGAAGACACTTCAAAAAGTGTCATATTGCCGTTATTTGCACATAATTTGCGGCTAACTTCTTTGATTGATTCATTTCTTGGGTCAGCGATTGTATATACGGGATGACCAAAACCAATAATAATTTCTTTGCGCGCCATGCGTGCCAGAATATCTGCCTCTGCTTCATCGGCATTTTGATAGCGGCTGATAATTTCCATTGCGGCTTCATTCGCGCCACCATGTTTTGCGCCGCGTAATGCACCAATCGCGCCGGTGATACAACTGTACATATCAGATAAGGTGCCTGCAATTACACGCCCAGTGAAAGTAGATGCGTTAAATTCATGCTCTGCATATAACACCAGTGAAGTATTCATCGCATCAATATGTAATTGGCTGGGTGCTTTGCCATGCAATACATGCAGAAAATGCGCGGCAATACTGTCATCATCTGTGTCAACTTCTACCCGCTTGCCGTTGTGGCTAAAGTGATACCAATACAGCAAAATAGAGCCAAAGCAGGCAATTAGTCTGTCGCCTAAATCTTGCGCGGCTTGCGTGTTTCTGTCAGCCGCTTCTGGTTCCAAAGTACCCAGCATCGCGCATCCGGTGCGCATCACATCCATTGGGTGCGTGTTTTTAGGGATTTGCTCTAAGACGGTTTTAAGCTCAGCGGGTAAGGCTCGTAGCTGTTTTAACTTGGCGTGGTAAGCCGTTAATTGTGCTTGGTTTGGTAACTCGCCATGAATTAACAAGTAAGCGACTTCTTCAAACGTGGCGTATTTAGCCAGCTCAATTATATCGTAACCGCGGTAATGCAAGTCGTTGCCTGTATGGCCTACGGTGCATATTGCTGTGTTGCCTGCAGTTACGCCCGCAAGCGCTACGCCTTTTTTCTTTTTAGGCGCTTCGGCTACATTTTCCATAAGGTTCCTCCCTAGGTTTAAATCATTTATGGTGAACTGGCTTTTAGTTCTTTTCTTGTTTGAATAATGCGTCTAATTTTTGCTCAAAAGCGTGATAACCCAAATGCTCGTAAAGATCCATGCGGGTTTGCATGGTGCTCACCACATTTGCTTGAGTGCCCTCATTTTTTACTGTTTGATACACGTTAAGTGCAGCCTGATTCATGGCGCGGAAAGCAGAAAGTGGATACAAGACCATGCTCACATCTGCATCGCGCAATTCATTCACCGTAAATAAAGGCGTGCTGCCAAATTCGGTAATATTGGCTAACACGGGCACTTTGACTGCCGTAGCAAACTGTTTATACATGCTTAATTCGGTAATCGCTTCAGGGAAAATCATATCTGCACCTGCCTCGGCACAAGCACAGGCGCGGTCGATAGCAGACTGCAACCCTTCAACCGACAAAGCATCGGTACGCGCCATCACGACAAAATCATCATACGGTTTTGCGTCCACCGCGGCTTTGACGCGATCCACCATTTCATGCAAACTCACAATGGCTTTATTCGGGCGATGACCACAACGTTTAGCCGAAACTTGGTCTTCAATATGCACTGCTGCTGCACCCGCTTTTGCAATCGATTTGACAGAACGCGCAATATTAAAAGCGCCGCCCCAGCCCGTATCGATATCGACTAATAATGGCGTATCCACGGCATCGGTAATACGGCGCACGTCAATTAACACATCTTCCAATGTTGAAATGCCCAAATCGGGCAAGCCGAGCGAGCCAGCCGCCACACCACCACCTGATAAGTAAATGGCTTTAAAGCCACTTTGGGTGGCGAGCATAGCGTGATACGCATTAATTGCGCCGATAATTTGCAGCGGTTTTTCGGCCTGTAAAGCGGCACGAAAGCGCGCACCTGCGGTGGTTGATTGCGTCATTTTTTGCTCTAATTTAAGGGTTAAGTAATGATTGCTTATGAGGGTGAATTAACTAAAAAAAGCCCGATTGGATTCTTCTGAAATCGGCACATTGGTCAGCTTGGCCTTTTGCAGGACTTCCCAAAAATAACGATAGGTCGCTCTATCATGCAATTCACCTGCATATTGAATCGGTCCCCAATCCGCATTCTGAGCCGCAAGCAGAATATTAGCCGCATCGTTCACCTCATCGAAGTTAGGTTTCATGGCGTTTACAATCGCTTGAATCTGCGTCGGGTAAATACTCCACATGCGCATAAATCCAAATTCATTTCTGGCGCGCGCCGCATCATTAAAAGTGGTTTCTACATTTTTTAAATCCAGCGTCACGTTGTGTGCAGGCACTACGCCATTTGCCAATGCAGCCGAAACCACTTCTGCTTTGGCGCGTGCTAATAAGCGATGCTCAAACTGGCCAGGGCTGCGCATGGCAGAGGCGGGAATTGCGCCATGATGTGCACTCACAAAATCCATTAAGCCGAAATCCAGCACTTGAACCCAAGGCAGTTTGGCAATTTCATGCACCTGATTCAACGCGCCATGCGTTTCAATCAGAATATGTACTGGAATGACTCTTTCAATACCTGCAAAAGTAGCGGTTTTTTGAATATAGGCAATCATTTCAGACGCTTGATTCAAGCTAGTGCATTTAGGGATGGTGATATAACTCAATACACGACCACATCCGCCCACTAAAATATCAATATCTTGCTTCCAAGCAGGATGTGTGTAATCGTGAATGCGCGCGCCAGCCATTTTGTGCAAGTTGGCTTCGCTATTCAAAACGCGCACAATCATTTCAGCATGGTCGCGCTCTTGGCCGCTGGCTGCTCCATCTTCGCAATCACAAGTAATATCAAATACTGCTCCAATGCTATCCTGCAGGCTTAATGCTTTTAAGATTAGTTTTTCGCTACCAGCGAAATGTTCACAAGCAGGAATTAGCGGAAATGGTTTTTCGCCACCGAATAAAGCGTCGTTTGGATGTACTTTCTTTACAGTATCTTTATTTAAAACCTCAGCCATGTTAATGATTTCCTTTTTTAGGCATTGCTACCGTGTAATCTAAATCAAGCACCACATTTGGGTGGTAATTTTTATCCGTTTTAATTTCGATTAATTCTGCAGGCGGCATATTTTTAACACCGACCATGCACAACCTTAACGCGCCGAAATCGCTGTTTGGTAATTGCCACTTGTCTAGCACTTCGGTTATGCAATAAATCGTATCACCAGCAAAACTAGGATTTGCGTGCGTGCCAGCGTTAATCGCCAGCACAGAGATTGCGTTTTCTAGGCCATCAAAACTTAATACGCGACACATCGAAATCGCCACACCGCCATACACCAAGCGTTTGCCGTAGTTTGAGTTTTTCATCATCCAATCATCAAAATGCAAACGCGCATTGTTCTGATAAAGATGCGTTGCAAGCGAGTGATCGCTATCATTAATCGTCAAGCCAGCGGCGTGATTGATGCGTTCGCCTGTTTGATAATCTTCCCAAAAGTAGTGACCACCTGTGATTTTGTGGTCGAAGTTTTTTGCTTCGATTTTAATGGTTAAGTTTTCAGACGCCACGAAAGCAGGCATCTGTGGAATTGTTATTTCTGGGGCAGGTGAATCCAGATTATTTTTGTGAATCATTACCCAGCGCACCCAGCTTAAAACTGGCTGGTTATGTTGGTTAACTGCGGTTGAGCGCACCCAAACAACACCGTTTTTTCCACTGGAATTCTGTTTTAAACCAATGACTTGGCTGGACGTAGAAAGCGTATCACCAATAAAAACCGGTTGAATAAAGCGCACATCGGCGTAGCCTAAGTTGGCTACCGCGTTTACCGAAATATCGGGTACGGTTTTGCCGAAGGCGATATGAAAGGCTAATAAATCATCCACTGGCGTGGTTTTGAAACCTAAACTTTTTGCAAAAGGCTCAGAGCAATGTAACGGGTTGCGCGAGCCATATAAACCAAGATATAGCGCGCAATCACCAACTGTAATGGTGCGCGGTGAGGCGTGTTGAATCACATCGTTTAAAACGAAGTCTTCAAAAAATCGGCCATTATTAGTTTTGGTGGATAGCATGCTTATTTACTCTTTTTCTAAATAAATTCTTCTTCAAGTTCCGCAATCATGTCATGCAGTTTTAATAGCCTTTGGGCTGCTTTTACATGATGATGCTCAACTAATTTGTCATCTACCACTACAGTGCCGCGACCAGACTCGTTAGCCTCTTTTAAGGCTTGAATAATGGCGCGCGCGCTTTTAATTTCTGCAGATTTAGGCGTGTAAGCATCGTTGCTGTAGGCAATCTGCGCGGGGTGCACCAAAGATTTGCCATCAAAGCCCATGTCGCGCCCTAAGCGGCAGGCATATTCAAATGAATGCATGTTTTTGAAATCACTTGAAATGCCATCCACCACACAGCGACCATAGGCGCGTGCGGCTAGAATGACCAGTGAAAGTGAGGTTAATATAGCACTGCGCTCATGCGTGACGCGGGCATGCAATTGTGAAATTAAATCCGATGTCGCCATCACCATACAAGCAATACGGTCGCTTGCCGCGGCGATTACTTTGGAATTTAATACCGCAATCGGGCTTTCGATCATCACCATAATCGGCATATGGCTGCCGCCTGCTTCATCTAGCCATTTTAAGGCTGTGTGCACATCATTTGCTGATTCAATATTGGGGAAAAGAATCGCATCGGCACCAATATTAGCAACCGCTTTAATATCGTCGTGCCCCCAAATAGAGTCTAAATCATTCACGCGCACGACCACTTCACGCGAGCCATAACCACCTTGTTTAACAGCCGCCACAATATTGTCGCGCGATTGGATTTTACAGTCGACCAATATAGGGTCGCCCAAATCCAGAATCACTGAATCAGCTTGCAATGTGCGTGCGCGGTCTAAATAGTGCAGGTTGCAACCAGGCACATAAAGCATTGAACGGCGGGGGCGAAAGCCAATTTCCATATAAAGTCCTATATGCAATTTCCATCATGCTTTTAACAGACGGATAAGAATTAAATTGATTATATAGAGTGCCTTGTTTTAATGTCAACAAATATCTTATGTCTTATATAAGATATAAAACAGTAGACTATTTTTAAAGGGTATGTTTTAATCACATCAACTTCATTACTGTGAGCTTATGATGATAGATAAAGCCTACAACTCACCCAGTTACAAGCCGCTTTACGACCAGATTAAAGTGCTGCTGACGCAGAGTTTAATTGGCGGCGAATGGCGCCCAGGTGAAATGATTCCCAGTGAAATCGATTTAGCTTCGCGTTATAAAGTGTCTCAAGGTACAGTGCGTAAAGCGATTGATAGTTTGGCAGGCGAAAATATTTTAATTCGCCGTCAAGGCAAAGGCACGTTTGTTGCAACGCACAATGAAGAAGGTATTAAATTGCGTTTTTTGCGCTTAACTGCAGCCAATGGCCAGAAAGAGGCTCTGCAAAACGAGCTGATTAGTTGTATCAAAACCAAGGCAGATAATCGCATTGCGAGCATTTTGGAAATCAAAGCGGGCGCTGCATTAATTGAGGTAAAAAGACTGTTAACTTTTTCCGGCAGGCCTTTGATTTACGACCATATCGTCATCCCAGCCGCGCCATTTAAAGGACTTAACGGTACGCGGATTGAAGAAAATCAAGGTTCAATGTACAGCATGTATGAAACCGAATATGGCATCCGCATGATTCGTGCAGAAGAGCGATTAACAGCAGTAGCGGCGAATAAAGAGGTGGCAGAAGCCCTGAATTTGCAGCTAGGTGCCCCGCTGTTGAGTATTGAGCGCGTTTCGTACACTTATGGCGATAAGCCAATGGAATGGCGGCTAGGTTTATGTCTGACGGATGATCATCATTACATGAGCGAGCTGGAATAAACAAAGGCAAAAAATGGATGACTTAAAAAAACGCGCGTTAGATTATCACCAATTTCCAAAACCAGGAAAGTTGAGCGTTGATTCATCTAAACCTTGCGCCACGCAAGATGATTTGTCATTAGCTTATACACCAGGTGTCGCAGAACCAGTGCGCGAAATTCATGCAGACCCTGCGAATGCTTATAAATACACCAATAAAGGTAATTTAGTTGCGGTGATTACTGATGGCACAGCCGTTTTGGGTTTAGGCAATATGGGCGCGCTGGCCAGCAAGCCAGTAATGGAAGGCAAAGCAGTATTGTTTAAGCGCTTTGCCGGAATCGATGTGTTTGATATTGAAATCAATGCTGAAACGCCAGACGAATTTATTCAAACGGTTGTCAATATCGCGCCAACCTTTGGCGGTATCAATCTAGAAGATATCGCCGCGCCGCACTGTTTTTATATTGAAAATGAGCTGAAACGCCGCTTGGATATTCCTGTATTCCATGATGACCAACATGGAACGGCGGTGATTGTGGCGGCTGCTCTGTTAAATGCGCTTGAACTGCAAGGTAAAACTTTGTCAACGGCAAAAATCGTATTTTTGGGCGCAGGTGCAGCGGGCTGTTCTTGCGCCAAGTTACTCAAATTAATGGGCGCGACCAATATCACAATGGTCGATAGAAGTGGTGTACTGGATACGAACCGTCATGACTTACATGATAACAATCGTGATTTGGCAACTCCGCCATCAGGAGCTGTCGCATTAGCTGATGTGATGCCACAAGCCGATGTGTTTATTGGGGTTTCCGCCCAAAATGCATTGGATGCAGAATTGATTAAAGGCATGGCAAAAAATCCAATCATCTTTGCTTTGGCGAATCCTGACCCTGAGATATTGCCAAGCATCGCGCATGCGGTGCGTGACGACATTTTGATGGCAACAGGTCGCAGTGATTTTCCGAATCAAGTGAATAACGCTTTGTGTTTTCCTTATCTGTTTCGTGGCGCGTTAGATGCAAAAGCCACCAAAATTACCGAAAATATGAAAATCGCTGCGGCAAAAGCATTAAGTGAATTGGCGCGTGAACCAGTGCCGGCTGAAATTTTAAAAGCATATAACTTGACGGAGCTTAAATTTGGCAAGGAATACATTATCCCCAAACCGTTTGATGCGCGTTTGTTAGAGCGCGTTTCAGGAGCGGTCGCAAAAGCAGCGCGGCAAAATACTTAACCCTTAAAAACATGCAAAAAAAACTTAAAAATAACAGGCCTAAAAACCTCAATTTATTCACCATTCGTTTGCCAATTAACGCAGTGGTGTCTATTTTGCATAGAGCATCGGGTGTGGGATTGTTTTTGGCTTTACCATTGATTTTGTTGGCTTTTAAGGCTAGTGTCGATTCGCCTTTCAGCTACTATTTGCTGACATTAAGGCTGGATATTTGGTACACAAAACTGGCGCTAATTGGGCTTTCTTGGGCATTTTTTCACCACTTTTATGCCGGTATACGCCATTTGTTGCAAGACATTCACTGGATGACTTCGCTTAAAAATGCGCGCTTGTCTAGCCGTATGGTGTTGTGCTTAGTTGGTTTGTCTGTGCTTGTTTTTGCAATTGCGATTTGGTAATTCAGTATGTTGATACAGCTTTTAACCCATCAATATCCTGGTATGCGTTTGTGGTTATCGCAGCGCTTAACTGCTGTCGTGATGGCTGTTTATATTGTATTGCTAGTGGTTTTGTTATTAATTGTTCAGCCTTTTGGACATGCAACTTGGCAACAAAACTACGCGGCTTGGATTGAGTTTGTGTCGCCAGTTTGGTTTAGGTTAGCCACTTTATTGTTTTTTATGTGCTTGTTTATACATGCGTGGCTGGGCGTAGCGGATGTATTAAAAGATTATGTGTTTAACAAAGCGCTGCGCGCCTATATGCAATTGGTGGTGGATATAGTGTTAGTGGGTTACTTATTTTGGTTGGTTTATATCTTGTGGAACATCTAAAGCATGGCAATAGACTTAAATAATATTGGCAAACATCAATTCGACGCCGTGATTGTTGGTGGCGGTGGCGCTGGCTTGCGTGCCGCTTTGCAATTGGCTGAATCAGGCATTAAGGTGGCTGTACTGTCTAAAGTTTTCCCGACTCGTTCGCACACGGTTGCAGCGCAGGGCGGCATCGCCGCCGCGCTGGGCAATGTGGCCGAAGACAAATGGCTATGGCATATGTATGACACCATCAAAGGTTCAGACTATTTGGGCGACCAAGATGCAATTGAGTTTATGTGCAAAAACGCTGCCAAAGCCATTATTGAGCTGGAACATTTTGGTATGCCGTTTGACCGCTTGGAATCTGGCAAAATCTACCAACGCCCTTTTGGCGGCATGACGCAAAATTTTGGTGAAAGTCCAATATCGCGCACTTGTGCAGTAGCAGATCGCACGGGTCACGCCATGTTGCATACTTTATACCAGCGCAATATTCGCGCGAATACGCAATTCTTTGTGGAATGGTTTGCGCTTGATCTGATTCGCGATAGCGAAGGCGATGTGCTGGGCGTGATTGCGCTGGAAATAGAAACCGGCCAGATTCATATCATGCAAGCCAAAACCACCTTGCTGGCTACCGGTGGCGCAGGCCGCATATTTCAAGCCAGCACCAATGCGTTTATCAATACAGGCGATGGTTTGGGCATGGCAGCGCGCGCTGGTCTGCCTTTGCAGGATATGGAATTCTGGCAATTTCATCCGACTGGCGTATTGCACGCTGGTGTGTTGATTACCGAAGGTGTGCGCGGTGAGGGCGGCTACTTGGTCAACTCAGAAGGTGAGCGTTTTATGGAGCGCTACGCACCACATGCCAAAGACTTAGCCAGCCGAGATGTGATTTCGCGTGCGATTTCAACAGAGATTAAACAAGGCCGTGGCGTTGGCAAAAATAAAGACGCGGTGTATTTAAAATTAGACCATTTGGGTGAAGAGCGCATCAACAAAAGTCTGCCAGGCATACGCGAAATCGCCAAAACGTTTGCCAACGTTGACCCAATCAAAGACCCTATCCCAATTGTGCCAACTTGTCATTATATGATGGGCGGCATTCCGACTAATTTAGATGGACAAGTGGTTGTGCCTGATGAAAAATCAGGTGAAAAAGTCGTGAATGGATTGTATGCAGTAGGTGAGTGCGCTTGTGTATCCGTGCATGGCGCAAATCGTTTGGGTTCTAACTCCTTGCTGGATTTAGTGGTGTTCGGTAAAGCTGCGGGCGATCATATGACGGCCGCTATTAAAACAAATAATACACATAAGCCTCTGCCAGCAGGTTCCGCAGATAAGACCTTAGAACGCGTTAATCGCCTAGAGAATGCACAAGGTGAAAACGTAACAGAAGTGGGTGATGCGATGCGTAAAACCATGCAAACGCATTGCGGCGTATTCCGCTTTCCTGATTTGTTGGCAGAGGGTGCGCGCGAAATTGATGCGGTTGCAAAACGCATCCCTAACTTGACTATTAAAGATAAAAGTCAGGTATTCAACACAGCAAGGGTTGAGGCATTAGAGCTAGATAACTTGATTGAAGTGGCGGTGGCGACCATGCATGCCGCCAATAACCGCACAGAGAGCCGCGGCGCGCATGCGCGAGAAGATTTTGCCGCGCGCAATGACGAAAACTGGCTCAAGCATTCGCTATTTTTCAAGAAAAATAAAGTGTTAAGTTACAAACCAGTGCGCTTAAAACCACAGACTGTGGACTCATTTGTGCCCAAAGCACGCGTGTATTAGAAGGTAACGCAATCATGTCTAAACAAATGAAATTTTCGGTGTATCGCTATAATCCAGATGTAGATAAAAAGCCGTATATGCAGGATTACGATATCGCGCTGGAAGATGAAGACCAAATGTTGCTGGATGCGTTGCTGCGGATTAAGCAGCAAGATGATACCTTGAGCTTACGCAAATCGTGTCGCGAAGGCGTTTGTGGTAGCGACAGCATGAATATCAATGGTAAAAACGGTCTAGCATGCATCACCAAATTAAGCGATTTGACACAGCCAGTTGTGTTACGCCCTATGCCAGGCTTGCCAGTGATTCGCGATTTGGTTGTGGATATGACGCAGTTTTTTGAACATTACAATTCGGTGAAGCCTTACCTGATTAATAATGACCCATTACCAGAAACCGAACGTTTGCAAACCCCTGCCGACCGCGCCAAATTAGATGGCATGTATGAATGTATTTTGTGTGGCGCGTGTACTACATCGTGCCCCAGCTTTTGGTGGAACCCTGATAAGTTTGTAGGCCCAGCAGGCCTGATGCAAGCCAATCGTTTTATTATGGATTCGCGCGATCAGGCAACAGAAGAGCGTTTAGAAAGTCTAGAAGATCCGTATCGTTTGTATCGCTGCCATAACATCATGAATTGTGTAGAAGTTTGCCCTAAAAAGCTCAATCCTAATGCCGCAATTGCCAATATTAAAGATTTAAAAATCGAACGAGCAAAAGATAAAAATGAGGGCAAGCCAGCTAAAAAGATATTTGGTATTTCAATTGGTTAAGTGATTGGATAGGGATATGTTAAATGCAGAAAATATCAAAGATGCCGAATTAAGACGCTTAGCATGGCGTTGCAGGCGCGGCATGTTAGAGCTGGATATTGTATTGCAACGATTTATCGCGCTGCACTTTAACGATATAACTTTGGCACAATTAAAAGCCTTTGATGACTTGTTAGATTTGCCAGATAACGATTTTTGGACGCTTATTTCTAGCGACATAGTGACGCCAAAAAATCCAGATACAGTAGATGTAGTGAATAAAATTAGAGCGTTAAAACAAGCGCATTAGCAGTGTGTAAATTGATAAAAAGCGCAAAAAGAAGCAAATAAGGGGAGTTAGGTGATGACTGAAATAATACAAACATGCAACCCGCTAGGTGATTACTGGCCTGGTATTCAGTTGTACTACCCGCCTGTGAAATATGCACCTAGTTTAGGCATCTACGAAGATGTGACGCAAGCGGCGGCGCGTATGAAAAAACATGCGCATAACACTATCGCGCATACCCTGATTTTTGACTTGGAAGACGGCTGTAGGCAAAAAGAGATGAGCCGCGATTTACTGCGCAATGAATTGCCAGCACTGCGTAAGGTGAACGAGCGCGTCACGATTGCGATTCGCTGCAATTCATTTCGCACCGATGAATATGAGCAAGATATGCAGCTGGTGCGGGATATGGGTGACTACATTGATGTGGTGATGTTGGCCAAAGCGGGCGAAGTTTATGGCGCGGCTGAAGTGCGCGATTTATCCAGCTTGTTGCTGAATGTGAATCCGAATATGACGATTCAGCCGATTATCGAGCACCCGAAATCGCTGAAAATCGCGCCAGACTTAATGCAATATAACACGGTAAAACATGTGGTTTTCGGCATTCACGATTTTTCAAAAGCCATGGGTATTCATATTACGCCAGAGGGCTGGATTGAGGAGTTGCAGTTCTACATGAATCAATTGATGTTTGAAGCGCGTATTGCTGGTAAAGGCGTGATTGGCGGTGTTGAAACGCTGATTGGACAAAACATCATGCCAGAGAAATTTTTAGAGCCGCACGATGTGCGCCGCTGGCTGGATTTGCATGGTGATAATGAATCACGCATTGTGTATAAACACGCTTGCCAAGAAGCCGCGATGGGCTTGACAGGCAAACAGGTAATTCATCCTGGCCATATTCATTTATGTAAAACCGCCTATACGCCATCGCCTACCGAAATCGCGCAAAAAGTAGCAATTTTAAAAGCGGCAATTGACGCAGACGCTTTGCTGGGCGGCGCAATTAAATTCGAAGGCGAAATGCTGGATCCGCCGATGTTTGGTAAAGCATTGCAGACATTATTAAGAGCGCATGCTTTGCGCGCGTTGAAGACATCCGATAAAGAATTCGCGATGCATGTTTTAGAGCAATTGCCAGCGCAAGTGGTGCGCCAAAACTGGCCATATGGCGTGTTGCTGTAATTATTGAACAATTTTTAGTGTTAAGTATTTCACAATTTATATTTTTTAAGGCTATTTAAGATGGCGTTTGAACAGTTTCCAGAATGGCAATGGCAAATTCCCAGCCACTTTAATATTGGCGTTGCTTGTACGGATAAACATTTAGGCACGCCGCAAGCCGACAATATTGCCATGATTGTAGAGGATGATGCGCTTGGTACTTCGCAAATCACTTTCACTGAACTGGCGCATAAAACGGATCAGTTTGCACAGTTACTGCGCAATTTGAATGTCAAAGTGGGCGACCGCGTGCTGATTCGCTTGCCCAATAGTTTGGATTATCCAATCGCGTTTTTAGGCGCCATGAAAATGGGTGCTATTTCAGTGCCGACTTCTACCTTATTAACAGCAGAAGAAGTGGCTTATTTAGCTAAAGACTCAGGCGCAACCGTGCTGGTGACGGATGCTACTGCGTGGTATGCGATGGAACCGCAGCTGGTTGCAGATTTAAAAAATATGTCTAATTTAAAGCATGTACTTTTATCGCAAACTACTGATACTCAGCCTCATGCGCACTTAAATGTGCTTGGCTTAGAAAATAGCTTAGCGGTGACGCACAAATTTGATAAAGCGCATCGCACACAAGCAGAAGACCCTGCATACTTGGTTTATACCAGCGGTACTACAGGTTACCCCAAAGGCGTGTTACATGCGCACCGCGCCCTGCTTGGTCGCCAGCCTGCGGCGCAATATTGGTTTAATTATTCCGACACCTCTAACGACCGCATTATGCATTCGGGTAAATTTAATTGGACTTACGTTCTAGGCACTGGTTTGATGGATCCGCTGTATTTGGGCAAAACGGTGATTGTGCATGAAGGCAAAAACGATGCGCAAAAATGGCTGGATTTGATTCAAAAACATCAAGCCACTATCTTTATTGGCGTGCCGACTATTTATCGTCAATTGCTACAAAAAACGACAGCCAGCCAAGCTGAGCTACCAAGTATGCGTCATTATATGAGCGCAGGTGAGCATTTATCCGATGAAGTGCTGACACAATGGCACGCACGTTTTGGCTTGAATATTTATGAAGCGGTTGGTATGAGTGAGTTTTCTTACTACTTAAGTCAAAGCCAATTCAGGCCAATTCGTCCAGGTTCTGCGGGTTTTCCGCAGCCAGGACACAAAATTGAATTGCTTGATCCAGAAACCTTAGAGGCGGTTGCAGTGGGCGAAGAAGGCATGATTAGTGTGCCATTAAACGACCCAGGTGTATTTCTGAATTATTGGAATTTAGCCGAAGAAACGGCAAAGTATAAGCATGATGGCTACTTTTTCACAGGAGATTACGCCAAATATGACGAAGATGGCTATATTTGGTTTTTAGGCCGTAAAGATGACATTATCAAAAGCTTTGGTTACCGCGTATCGCCTTATGAGATTGAGCGCGTGTATAAAGGCCATCCTGATGTAGCGGATTGCGCTGCTGTGGGTGAGGAAATTGAAAAAGATAAATTGCTAGTAGTAATTTATGTGATTTTGAAACCAGAGGCAAAAACGAGCCCAGACGACTTAGTCGCCTTTGGCAAAGAACACTTGGCTGCCTACAAATCACCAAAAACAGTGTACTTGACCAAAGATTTTCCGCGCACCAAAAATGGTAAAATCTTGCGTAAAGACATCAGCCCTGATATTGCAGCAGCAAAATCTACTCGATAATTAAAAATGACCACCATTAAACAAGCCGATTTTATTCAAAGCATCGCCGATGCCTTGCAATATATTTCTTACTATCACCCAGCTGATTATATTCAAGCCTTGGGTGAAGCCTACAAATTAGAGCAGTCGCCTGCGGCAAAAGATGCGATTGCGCAGATACTCACCAATTCCAGAATGTGTGCCGAGGGTAAGCGTCCGATTTGTCAGGATACTGGCATTGTTGTTGCTTTTGTTAAAGTAGGTATGCAGGTGAAATGGGATGCTCAAGGTGAAGCGGAGCCGCTAGATATTGAGCAAATGGTAAACGAAGGTGTGCGGCGTGCTTATTTGTTGCCAGAGAATAAATTACGTGCCTCTATAGTGACTGACCCCGCTGGGAAGCGCGCCAATACTAAAGATAACACGCCTGCCGTAGTGCATGTTTCGCTAGTGGCAGGTGACACGATTGAGGTCAGTATTGCCGCAAAAGGTGGTGGCTCAGAGAATAAAGCCAAGCTGGCCATGTTGAATCCGAATGATTCAATAGTGGACTGGATATTGGAAGTAGTGCCCCAAATGGGTGCGGGTTGGTGCCCGCCAGGCATGCTGGGCATTGGCATTGGCGGTAGTGCAGAAAAAGCCATGCTAATGGCAAAAGAATCGCTAATGGCGCCAATTGATGTGCATGAGTTGAAATTAAAAGATAAACAAAGCCTAAATAAGATAGAAGAGTTGCGCCTAGAGATTTTTGAAAAAGTAAATAATTTAGGCATTGGCGCACAAGGTTTGGGTGGCTTAGCAACCGTTTTGGATGTGAAAATTTTAGATTATCCAACCCATGCGGCTAGTCTGCCAGTAGCGATTATTCCGAATTGCGCCGCAACAAGGCATGTGCATTTTGTTTTAGATGGTAGTGGTGCGACAGAGCTAACGCCACCTGATTTGAATGCTTATCCAGATGTGCATTGGGCGCCAAGCGCGCAGGCCAAAAGGGTGAATGTGGATACGCTTACCAAGGCTGATATTGCGTACTGGCAGGCGGGCGAAACATTATTACTGACAGGAAAAATTTTGACAGGACGTGATGCTGCGCACAAGCGTATTGCCAATATGCTGGCAAAAGGTGAAAAGTTGCCAGTCGATTTGAGCAATCGTTTTATTTATTATGTGGGCCCTGTGGATGCGGTAAAAAATGAAGCGGTAGGCCCGGCTGGCCCAACTACTGCGACCAGAATGGATGATTACACTGAGCTAATGTTAGGTGAGCTCAACTTGCTTGGTAGTATCGGCAAGGCAGAGCGCGGCGATAGCGCACTGGCTGTGATTAAAAAATATAAATCTGTGTATTTAATGGCTGTAGGCGGTGCGGCGTTTTTAGTCAGCAAAGCCATTAAAAAGTCGCGCGTGATTGCGTTTGAAGATTTGGGCATGGAAGCAATTTACGAGTTTGATGTAGTGGACATGCCAGTAACCGTTGCGGTAAGCGCAACAGGTGAATCGGTACATAAAACGGGCCCTGCGCTGTGGCAGGAAAAAATAGGGCAAGATAAAATTGCCAAACAAAAGGTGATTGAAATTACGGTATTAAATTAATAGATGTACGCATAGTGCCATGTGCCTTAAGTCACAGATTAGCATACACTTTTAGTTATAACATCAGTCATAATGATAGTGGAATAAACTAAAGGTGAATGAGATGATAAAAGCTTCTAAAATGACAGGTGATAGAATTTTAGTCAGATTGTTACAAGCTGCCACAGCGATGTTGCTGTTATTTGTAGCCACCGCACCAAGTGCGGTTGAAGTGGCTTTAAGCCCAGAAACGTCAAGTGTGCTGGATTACTTAACCGACAAAGAAGGCAAATATACAGGCCCAACGGTAGAGGAAAAAATCGCTAAAATGGATACCGATAAAAACGGTTTTGCTGATGTATTTGAAGTGCGCGCTTATTTGGTTGCGTTGCATGGTAGCGAATACCAAAAAGATATACTAGATAAATGGGAAGCATCGGCCAGCGGTAAAAGTTGTAGCACCCCATTTGCTAAAGAGTTATACACAGATAAAACCTACTAGCTTTAATTTCAAACGTTTCATTTTTTAAGATTTTACAAATGTGAAACGACTGACGATTTGGGCTAGTTTATAATACGATTAATTAATAACGAGCCTGAAATCATCATGTTAAAAGCCTATCAAACGCATGTGCAAGAGCGTGCAACTGTTCAACTTCCACCATTGCCATTAAGTGCAGAGCAAGTCGCTGAGTTGGTTGAGCTACTTAAAAATCCAGCCAAATCAGAAGAAGCCCAATTACTAGACTTGCTGGAAAATCAAACGCCAGCAGGTGTAGATACGGCTGCTTATGTAAAAGCAGCTTTTTTGGCTGATATTGCTAAAGGAGTTGCCACTTCACCCATTATAAGCCCAGAAAAAGCAGTGCAATTATTAGGCACTATGTTGGGTGGTTACAATGTGCAAGCTTTGGTTGAGTTGCTTTCTACGTCTATGGCGGCACATGCAGTAACGGCTTTAAGCAATACCATCTTAATGTTTGATGCATTCCATGATGTGGATGTATTGATGAAAGCGGGTAATGCGCATGCCAAGACTTTAATGAATTCTTGGGCAAACGCAGAGTGGTTTACCAGTAAACCAGTGCTTGCTAAACAATTAAAAATGATTGTTTTTAAAGTAGATGGCGAAACCAATACCGATGACTTAAGTCCTGCGCAAGATGCTTGGAGCCGCCCAGATATTCCATTGCATGCCAAAGCGATGCTAGTGAATAAAATGCCAGATGGCCTAGCAAAAATTGAATCCTTAAAACAAAAAGGTTTGCCACTTGTGTATGTGGGCGATGTGGTTGGCACTGGTTCTTCACGCAAATCAGCGATTAATTCTGTGCAATGGTTTATGGGCAACGATATCCCGAATATTCCGAACAAGCGCACAGGTGGCGTGATTTTGGGCGCAAAAATCGCCCCGATTTTCTTTAATACCGCAGAAGATTCAGGCGCGTTGCCGATTCAATGTGATGTATCCAAAATGCAAACAGGCGATGAAATCACTATTTTTCCTTATGAAGGAAAAGTGCTGAATGAGACAGGCGAAGTGATCTCTACTTTTGAGTTAAACCCTGTGACCTTGCCTGATGAAGTGCGTGCGGGTGGCCGTATTCCGTTGATTATTGGCCGTGGCTTGACGGCCAATGCGCGCAAGGCATTAAGTCTGCCAGAAACCGAACTCTTTATTAAGGCTACACCTGCCGTTGCTTCAAACAAAGGCTATACGCTAGCGCAAAAAATAGTGGGCCGTGCCTGCGGCTTGCCTGAAGGCGTTGGCGTGCGCCCAAATACGTATTGTGAGCCAAAAGCAACCACAGTTGGTTCGCAAGATACCACTGGCGGTATGACACGCGATGAGCTAAAAGAATTAGCTTGTTTAGGTTTTAGCAGTGACTTGGTGATGCAAAGTTTTTGCCATACCGCAGCCTACCCAAAACCAGTGGATATCAAACTACAACACAGCTTGCCAGAGTTTATGTCTAGCCGCGGTGGCGTTTCATTGCGCCCAGGTGATGGCGTAATTCACTCATGGTTGAACCGTTTAATCTTACCAGATACGGTGGGTACCGGCGGTGATTCACATACGCGTTTCCCTATTGGTATTTCATTTCCTGCTGGCTCTGGTTTGGTGGCGTTTGCTGCAGCTACAGGCGCCATGCCATTAGATATGCCAGAATCAGTATTGGTGCGCTTTAAAGGCGAAATGCAGCCTGGCATTACCCTGCGCGATTTGGTGAATGCGATTCCTTATGCGGCGATTCAAGAAGGCACGTTGACGGTTGGTAAAACCAACAAAAAGAACGTATTTAATGGCCGTATTTTAGAGATTGAAGGCTTACCTGATTTAAAAGTAGAGCAGGCGTTTGAATTTGCGGATGCCTCTGCTGAGCGTTCTGCTAATGGTTGTGCCGTTTTATTATCAGAAGCACCAGTGATTGAATTTTTGAAATCTAATATTGTGCTGATGCAAAATATGATTGAAAACGGTTACGAAGACGCACGCACCTTGCAACGCCGTATTGAAAATATGCAAGCTTGGTTAGCAAAACCTGAGCTACTTAAACCAGATGCAGATGCCGAATACGCACATATCATTGAAATCGATTTGGCAACGATTAAAGAGCCCTTAGTGGCTTGCCCGAATGACCCAGATGACATTAAACCAATGTCAGCGGTAGTGGGCGACAAAATCGATGAAGTGTTTATTGGCAGTTGCATGACTAATATCGGCCATTATCGCGCGGCGGCAAAAGTGCTGGAAGGCACAGGCAATATTCCAACCCGTTTATGGATTGCGCCGCCAACGCGTATGGATGAAGCGCAATTGCGTGATGAAGGAGTCTATTCTGTCTTCGGCATCGCTGGTGCGCGTACTGAAATCCCAGGTTGCAGCTTATGCATGGGTAACCAAGCGCGCGTGGCCGATAAAGCCACCGTATTCTCTACCTCAACCCGTAACTTTGATAATCGCATGGGTAAAGATGCTCGAGTCTACTTGGGTTCGGCCGAGCTGGCTGCTGTGTGTGCCAAATTAGGCCGTATGCCTAGCCATGCTGAATACATGGAAACAATTGGCAGTAAATTGCAAAATACCGCCGAAATTTATAAATATTTAAATTTCGATCAAATGACAGAATACAAAGCGGCATTAGATACCTTAAGCAGCGGCAAAAAAGTGATTCCCATTGCTGAAGTGGTTTAAGCATTGAAAAAGCCACTCAAAACCGGTGCAAAAGTTGCCTCAGTTAAGCCTGCTGTGAATCAGAAAAATAAGGCTGAGCCGCCGTCATCAAGAAAGTTGGGCAGTTGGAAAGTCATGTTGCCAATAGTTTTGCTGATTGTTTTTCTTATCTGGCTCGGTTTAAGGTTTAACGTTGACGAAAAAGTAATCGCTGGCATTGCCTTAATTTTTGCGTTACTTTCAGGGGCGTTCGCTTGGCTGGTTGCCCTCATCACAATTGTGCCTATTGTTGGCCCGCTGATCATTAAAGTCTTATCTATTCCATTGGTTTGGTTGATTAATGGCATTGGCTATCTTGTCTCGTATACGGCAATCAAGCGGGGATATTCTAAAGACGTGTTAACCTATCGAGGGTTGACGATTACGCTTATTATCGGCATTGTCATCGGTTTTGTTATTGCCAATTTAATCGCTTAATTTGTAGATTAAGTTTGTGTTCATTTATTCTTAACTAGTCATTCAAGCCATTATTCAAACTGTTTATGATTAAAAAATATCTCCCAGTAGTTGCCTTTTTTGCGGGATTCATTTGGGATGCATTAACCATTGGCAAAAACGTGAATGCATCGGACTTGCTGATTCTTTCAGCCTACCTATTCGGAACAGTTCCTATCATGGTTTGGCTGGTTAAAAGGGCGAATCTGCTCATTAATAACGCTGCACAAACCACGCTTGCCATGCACGTTTCGTTTAAAGATGCCAATTGGAGAGAGCGACTGCCTTATCTTTTGTTGCAGTTTTTATTCGGCAGTTTATTTAGCGCATTATTTATTTTATATTTTAAAAGTTCATCACACCTAGCGGCCTTTGCTTGGTGTTTGGGATTAGGCGTTTTGCTAATCGCAAATGAGTTTTTAGAAACAGCGTATAGACGATTTACGCTGATTTGGACTTTATTTGGTTTTAGCCTGATTTTATTGCTTAACTTTGTGTTGCCTTACAGCCTTGGCAGTATTCATTGGCTATGGTTTTTTGTCAGTATTATTTTGGCGGTAGTGATCACGCAAGCGCTTAAGCTAAAAATTTCACCACATTTAGGCAGTATTTATCCCACTTATTTAATTGCGATATTGATTGCCAGTATTTATGTGCTAGATGTGATTCCACCTGTGCCGCTAGTGATAAAAGATATTCAAGTCGGCACGCATCTAGAAAAAGTATCAAACACCTATAAACTGCAGCAAGATAAAGCACCTGCGTGGCGCTTTTGGAGAAGTACATCCAACAGTGTGCACATTGTTAAAGGCGAAAAAGTGTATTGTATTTCGTCTGTATTTGCGCCATCCAACTTAGAAACTCGGCTTTATCACCGTTGGCAAATGCATGATAAAAAACAGGGTTGGGTAACTATGTCGCGCATTGGGTTCGCTTTAACAGGAGGGCGCAATAAAGGTTACAGAGGATATACCTACAAGCAAAATGTAGCTTTTGGCTTATGGCGCGTTAAAGTAGAAACCGAGAATGGGCGCACCATCTCGGTTCATGAATTTACCATTAATAATGATAAAAATAATCAGAATAAAGTGATAAAAGTGATTTGATTAATTAATGTTTCGCATCGTTGTGCGCCATTAACTTATCAATGTAGGCAATTGCAACAGCAGACAAAACAAACGTCACGTGAATAATGGTCTGCCACATCATGACTTTGTCGGTTAAGTTTTCGGCATTAATAAACGTTTTGAGCAAATGAATCGATGAAATACCAATAATCGCTGTGGCCAATTTTACCTTGAGCAAATTGGCATTTACATGCGATAACCAATCAGGTTCGTCTGGGTGACCACTTAAATTTAAGCGCGATACAAATGTTTCGTAACCGCCCACAATCACCATAATCAGCAAGTTTGAAATCATCACCACATCAATTAAACCCAATACAATCAACATGATATCGGCTTCAACCAGCATAGTTGCTTTTTGCACTAAGTGCATTAGCTCAACACCAAAGAAAAACACATAAACGGCTTGCGCGATAATCAAGCCTAAATAAAGCGGCAATTGTAACCAGCGGCTGCCGAATAAAATATTCGACATAATATTGCCCTGTTTGTATTCGCCAGCAGTTGGTTTGGTTTTTGGTTGCATTCGATTTCCTAAATTAAAAGCTAATGTGTATTTTACCTTATGTGATGTGGCTTGTGAGTTGATAATTCGCTGTGTCATCCGCGCTTAATAAATCGGTCAATATTGGCATCGCTTCATTCAATAAATCAGGCAGAACATACGGCGGGTTGATAATAAACATAGCGCTACCGTGCATGCCGTAACCATTTTCGCTGGGCGATTGCACATTTAATTCAATACTTAACCAATTTTTAGGGTGGAATTTTTTTAAGTTAGCCAGCATTTGTGCTGGTTCAGGTCGCTGCAATAAGGGATACCAAATTAAATAAGTACCCGTGGCAAAGCGCTTTAAGCTATCTTGCATGCAGTCGACCACGCGCTGATAATCCTCTTTCAATTCATAAGGAGGGTCGATTAAAACCACCGCGCGCTTGGTCGGCGGTGGTAAACAGGCTTTTATGCCAGCAAAACCATCCTGTAGCGCGACTTTTGTTTGTCTGCCTTGCTGACTAAAATTTTCAGTCAGTAATTTGTAATCGTTTGGGTGCAACTCAAAAAGCCGCATTTTGTCTTCAGCGCGCAAATAATGCGCGGCGATTTGTGGTGAACCTGGATAAAAATCAAGACTATTTTTAGAGTTAAACGATTGAACACAATCAATAAATTGGCTTAAATGATGTGTTAAGTTTTTTGCATGCATTAGTCTTGCAATGCCTGTTTCAAACTCTGCATTTTTTTGTGCAAATTCACTGCTTAATGCATACATTCCTGCGCCTGCATGCGTATCAATGTACCAATAAGGCGCAGCTTTTTGATTAAAATAATCCAACACCACACTTAACACATAATGTTTTAATACATCGGCATGGTTGCCTGCGTGAAAGGCGTGGCGGTAACTTAACATATAAACATGGGTGAATTTTGCATGCCAAAATTATAGAGGCAAAGCCGCGATTTCTTGTATGATTCATATAAATAAATTTAACCTCATTAAATAGAAAAGCCATGGATAACCACCATCATCATGACGCACATCCAGAAAAGTCTTTTCCAAACAGTATCTATGCCATTCCATTTTTCTTGATTTTTGCATTTGCAATACTTGAGTTTTTTGGCGGTATTTGGACCAATTCATTGGCTTTATTAAGTGATGCTTGGCACATGTTTTCGGATTTATTCGCGCTTGGGCTGGCATGGATTGCTGCACATTTATCGGCCAAGCCCGGTACGCATCGGCATGCCAGCGGTCAAAGTCATTTAGAAATTGCCGCTTCTGCCGTCAATGTGCTGCTCATGTTTGCCGTAGTGACTTATATTATTATTGAAGCCATACAACGGTTTAATCACCCGCAAGCAGTCACTGGCGGCTACGTGATAATGATTGCTATGGCTGGTTTAGTAGTGAATTTAATTGTATTAAAAATGTTACATGGTCATGATGATGACCATGCGCATGGTGCTGAACACAACCACAATAAACGCGCCGCTTATTTACACGTGATGGGCGATTTATTGGGGTCAGTCGCAGCAGTGGTGGCAGGTACGGTTATCTATTTCACAGGGTGGCTATTAATCGACCCTATATTATCTATTTTTATATCGTTGTTAATTCTGATTGTGACCATCAAACTCACCAAAGATATTTGGACTTCATATAAAAACGGTTAGCAATTTACTTTAGTACCTTACACATATACTTTTAAAGGAGAACGCAATGCCCTACGTTAATATCAAACTAGCAGGCGAAGTCAGCCGCGAACAAAAAGCCCAAATCGCTAAAGAAATCACCGAAACCCTAGAGCGCGTGGCGCATAAGCCAAAATCGTATACCTATATTACGTTTGAAGAAGTGGCGTATGAAGATTGGGCTATAGGCGGGCAGTTGTTGGATGAATGAAGCCAGTAAAATTGGCTTGGACGGTGCTAAAATATTAGCATGTTCGATCCGAAGCCCATTTTAAAAAACCTGCCTAATCTGCCTGGCGTTTATCGCATGATTAACGCCGCAGACGAAGTGATTTATGTCGGTAAAGCTAAAGACATTAAAAAGCGCGTTTCTAGCTATTTTAATAAAAACTTGCCTAGCCCACGTACGCGCATGATGGTCAGTAATATCGTTAAGATTGAAACGACGGTTACGCGTAGCGAAGCAGAGGCTTTGCTGTTAGAGAACAATCTCATCAAAGGCTTAATGCCGCGTTACAACGTCTTGTTTCGCGATGACAAGTCTTATCCTTATATCTCCTTAACAGGTGATAAATTTTCCCGTTTGGCATTTCACCGCGGTGCGCAACGCAAAGGGTCACGCTATTTCGGCCCTTTTCCCAATAGTGTTGCGGTGCGCGAAAGTATTCAGCTTTTACAAAAAGTGTTTAAATTACGCACTTGCGAAAATACCGTCTTCGCCAATCGTAGCCGTCCCTGTTTGCAATACCAAATCGAGCGTTGCACCGCGCCGTGTGTGGATTATATTTCGACAGAAGATTATGCGCACGATGTGAATATGGCCGCGCTGTTTTTAGAGGGTAAAACCAATGAGGTGATGAATACATTGGGTGACAAAATGAATACGGCGGCGGCGAATCAGGAATACGAAATGGCGGTGGTATTCAGAGACCGCATGCAGGCGCTGCGCCAAGTGCAGGCCAAACAGTTTGTTAGCGATTTCAGCGTATCGGATGCCGATGTCATCGCCTGCGCGAATATTGCGGGTCAGCATTGCATTAACCTAGTGATGATTCGCGGCGGGCGGCATTTGGGCGATAAAAGCTTTATGCCAAAAAATACGCAAGATGCGGATTTGGTGGAAACCGTAGAAGCGTTTTTAACCCAACATTACGTGGCGCAAAATACGCCGCCTATGATTGTTTGTGGTGCCGAGGTGGATGTGAAAACCTTTGAATTGGCATTTAGCGAGCAATCGGGTCGCAAAATCAAAATCATCACCAATGCGATTGGCGATAAGCGCGTTTGGTTAAAAATGGCACAAACCAATGCTGAATTAGCATTGACGCAAAAACAAGCCGCAGCCAGCAACCAAGAAGCGCGATTATTTGCCTTGCGCGATGCGTTAAGTCTGCCAGAAACCACCGAGCGCATTGAATGCTTTGATATTAGCCACACCATGGGCGAGGCAACGGTGGGCAGTTGTGTGGTATTTGATAAAGGCAATCTGCAAAATAGTGAATACAGGCGCTACAACATCACAGGCATTACGCCAGGAGACGATTACGCCGCCATGCGCGATGTGTTGACCCGCCGTTACAAAAAAGTAGCAGCAGGCGAGGGCGTGCGACCCGATTTGATTTTTATTGATGGAGGTAAAGGCCAACTGGGCGTAGCGATGGAAGTGATGCAAGAAGTAGGCTTGGAAGACATTTTACTGATTGGCATTGCTAAAGGCGAAGAGCGCAGGCCTGGTTTAGAAACCATGATTTTCTCTGACACAGGCGAAATGCTGAACTTAGAAAAAGATAATCAAGGCTTACATTTATTGCAACAAATCCGTGACGAATCGCATCGCTTTGCCATTACAGGCCATCGCGCCAAACGCGCCAAAGCCCGTATGACCTCAAGCTTGGAAGATATAGAAGGTGTAGGTGCAAAACGCCGTAAAGCATTGCTAACGCGGTTTGGTGGATTAGATGGGGTGAAAAGTGCTAGTATGGATGAAATTGCACAGGTAGAAGGCATCAGTAAAACATTGGCCCAAACTATTTACGAGCAACTACATTAACTTAAAATAAAGTATAAAAATAATATGTTGTGGAACATCCCCAATATTCTAACCGTGTTGCGAATCGCGCTGATTCCTGTATTCGTTGGTATTTTCTACTTGCCGCACAATTTATATGCGCTTGGCATGACGCCATCACACACTTTAAATGTGGCTGCGGCGAGTGTCTTCGCGCTAGCCGCTTTTACCGATTGGCTAGATGGGTTTTGGGCGCGAAAATTTAATCAAACTTCTAAATTTGGTGCATTTTTAGACCCTGTTGCCGATAAATTAATGGTAGCTGCTGCGCTAATTGTGTTGGTGGAGTTTGGTCGGGTTGGTGCAGTGGTGTCGCTTATTATTATTGGTCGCGAAATCGCCATTAGTGCATTGCGTGAGTGGATGGCTGGCACTGGTAAAAGCAATAATGTAGCGGTTGCAACCATTGGCAAGATTAAAACTGCGGCACAAATGGCCGCTATATTTTTATTGCTCTATTACGATAGTGTGAGTTTGGGATTTTTAGGCGTTTTTAATACTAAACTTGTGGGCCAAGTTTTGATTATTTTCGCGGCTTTTTTAACATTGTTATCAATGGCTTATTATCTAAAAGCGGCATGGCCGCATCTTAAAGAATCTATTCGCTGAATTTTTTTGCTCAATATTAATCGTTAAGTTTAGTAATTAATTAGTAGATTTAGTCTTGACGCTATGCCGAAAACCGCTATAATGCTGGCTGTCTTAACGACGCGGGAATAGCTCAGCTGGTAGAGCGATACCTTGCCAAGGTATAGGTCGCGAGTTCGAGTCTCGTTTCCCGCTCCAAATAATCACTAACACGGCGAATGCATGCATGCTTTCGCCGTTTTGGTTTTAAGCATCTAATTTTAAATTAAATGCTGTACTTTAAGGCGCGATAGCAAAGCGGTTATGCTGCGGCCTGCAAAGCCGTTTAGGCCGGTTCGACTCCGGCTCGCGCCTCCAAAACTTCATTTCTTTTAATCAAAAATACTATTAAATTTTGTTAATTTTGGCACATTAGTCGCCAATTATTAAGCGATTGACCATCAGTACAATTGTAGTATTCGCCAAATGTTGATACATTACTTTAAATACATAATTTAACAGGTTGAAGTGATGAGTCTAGACAACAAAAGTCAGGACGCAAGCAATCAGGACAGTGTCAATACAAATGGTTTAAAAAAATCATTGGAATTGCCTACAAACAAGCCAAACTCAACCAATATCAATTTGGACGATTTATTGCATACACAAGCCAACAGTGCTGATTCGCTGCTTGGATGCTTGTTACTCGCTTGCCGTGGACACCAAGTGGTCACGACTAAAGATGCATTAATTGCTGGCTTGCCGCTAAAAAATGGAAAAATGACGCCTGCTTTATTCAAGCGTGCGGGCGAGCGTGCAAATTTAGCGGTGACTGTTCTAAAAATACCAGTTAATCAAATTCGTGCCACTTTTTTACCTGTGACTTTGTTATTGCATAACGATGACGCCTGTCAGCTTGTTAGTATTGATGCAAAGGCGAACCAAGCACGTGTGATTTACCCAGAACTTGACGATGCTGAGGTAATGGTCTCGTTAGATGAAATTGCCGCGCAGTATGCAGGGTATTGCATTGTCACCAAACCTAAATATATATTTGATAAGCGCGCGCCTGCTGTTGGTAAGGTGCGTTTAAGACACTGGTTTTGGGGTGCTTTAGCCGAAAATAAACGTATTTATCGTGATGTAATGGTGGCTGCATTCGTAGTGAATATGTTTGCGCTTGCCATGCCTTTGTTTACCATGAATGTGTATGACAGGGTTGTGCCGAATCGGTCAATAGAAACCTTATGGGTATTGGCGATTGGCGTGATGGTGATTGTTGTTGGCGATTTCATTTTGCGTACCATGCGCGGTTATTTTTTAGACTGGGCCAGTACCCGCATTGATATTCAATTAAGTGCGCGCATTATGCAGCAAGTATTAGGCTTGCGTATGGAACAGCGCCCTAACTCTGTGGGTTCATTCGCCAGCAATTTACGTTCATTTGAAAGTGTGCGCGATTTTATTACTTCCGCCACTATCACCACTTTAATTGATGTCCCTTTTGGTATTATTTTTATTATTGTCATGGCTTGGATTTCGCCGCTGATGGTGATTCCAGTAATTGTGGGTGCAATTATTATGCTGGCCTATGCGTTTAGTGTGCAAAGCAAAATGCATGCACTTTCTGAAACCATGTATCGCGCAGGTGCTGTACGCAATGCGACATTAATTGAAAGCCTAGTGGGTTTAGAAACGATTAAAGCGTTAGGAATAGAAGGCGGAATGCAACGAAAATGGGAGCATAGTGCGACTTACTTAACTGAAGTTGGCAGTAAATTACGCTTACTTTCATCTTCTATTCACAATGGTTCTAGTGCTATTCAGCAAACTATTTCTATTAGCTTAATTTTATTGGGCGTGTATTTGGTGACCAGTGGCGACCTTACTATGGGTGGGCTAATTGCTTGCACCATGTTGTCTTCGCGCGCCTTAGTGCCTATCTCACAAACCGCTGGCTTGCTGACGCAATACCACACCGCATCCACATCATTGCAATCTCTGGATGAGATTATGAATAAGCCTGTAGAGCGAGCGCAGGATGCCAACTTTTTATCGAGACCCACTTTTAAAGGCGACATTGAGTTTAGAGAGGTGAGCTTTAATTATCCAAGCGCAGAAGAAAGTGCCTTAACCAAAGTATCGTTCAAAATTAAAGCAGGCGAGCGCATTGCTCTGCTGGGTCGTATGGGCTCAGGCAAAACGACTATACATAAGCTAATTTTAGGGCTTTATCAGCCAACAGAGGGTGCTATTTTAATTGATGGTATTGATGCGCGTCAAATTGATCCTGCAGAATTGCGCCGTTGCGTGGGCTATGTGCAACAAGAAACGCATTTGTTTTACGGCACCATGCGCGAAAATTTAACCATCACCACCCCACATGCAGATGATGCAACTGTGTTGGCAGCTGCACATGCTGGCGGTATAGACGAATTTATCAATGCGCATCCAAAAGGCTTTGATTTAAGTGTTGGGGAGAGAGGCGAAACGCTCTCCGGTGGCCAAAAACAAGGCGTTGGAATTGCGCGTGCGCTCATTGGCAAGCCAGCTATTATCTTACTTGATGAGCCAACCAGTGCGATGGATCACTCAGCCGAGGATGCAGTTAAAAAACGCTTAATGGAAGCCGCGCAGGGCAAAACATTAGTGCTTATTTCGCATCGTACAGGCTTATTTGATTTAGCCGATCGCATCGTTGTGATTGATGCGGGGCGCATTGTGGCGGACGGTCCAAAAGCGCAAATCATAGAAGCGCTACGTGCTGGGAAAATAGGTAAAGCGCTGTAAAAACAGCCATTTAGCTAAATAAATCAGGTAAAAATATGAGTCAAGGTCTATTCAATATAATCGGTGCAGTTAATGGATTTTTAAAGAAACAATCTTGGTTAACTGCGCCTATTTATTGGCTTGTTAATCGCGCAGTGCCAACAGAAACGCGTGATTCTTTGGCTTGGAGTGAAGAAGCAGATTTGGCGATTTTAGAGCAGAGGCCACTTAAAGCGAGAAAATTACTGTATGGCATTCTATTCATTATGCTAGCGGTTGTTGCTTGGGCGTGGTACGCAAAAGTCGATGAGGTAACACGAGGCGAGGGCAGGGTTATTCCGTCGCGCCAAGTGCAAGTGATTCAATCGTTAGATGGCGGTATTGTGTCTGAAATTTTAATTAAAGAAGGTGATTTGGTTAAAGAAGGCATGCCGTTAATTAAAATCGATGAAACCCGCGCAGTGTCATCTTTGCGGGAAAATAAAGGCCAATTTTTAGCGTTAGTTGCCAAGCAAGCGCGTTTAAAAGCGCTTGCAGAAGGTGGTGCTTTTAATCCGCCGCCCGAAGTGCAGTTAGAAATGCCGCAAGTTTACGAGCAAGAACAGGCTTTATACGTAGCCAGTCAAGATGATTTAAATTCAGTGGTGAATATTGCGCGCGACCAAATGGTGCAGCGTGAAAAAGAATTAATAGAAGTGCAATTTAAGCGCGAAATTGCTGAAAAAACCTATGAATCAGCTGCTAAAGAATTAGCTGCTAATAAACCCTTACTTGCCAGCGGTGCGGTATCTGAGATTGATATTCTAAAATTGGAGCGTGAGGCAACACGCGCAAAAGGTGAAATTGATCAAACACGGGCGCAAGCTAATCGTATTCAAGTTGCGATCTCAGAGGCAAGACGTAAAGTAACGGAAGCTGAGCAAAACTTTCGTAGTAAAGTGCGTACTGAATTAAACGACACCACTGCAAAATTAAATAGCATTACAGAGACCAGTGTTGGCTTAACCGATAAAGTAAAACAGGCTACTCTAAAATCACCCGTTAATGGTACGGTTAGTCGATTGTTTTTTAACACAGTCGGTGGTGTGATTCAGTCAGGCAAAGAAGTGCTTGAAGTAGTTCCGACTGACGATGCGCTTGTGCTGGAAACCAAAGTTGAAATCAAAGATATTGCTTTTTTGCGCCCTAACCAAGATGCGATTGTGAAGCTAACCGCTTATGATTACACCATTTATGGTACGCTAGATGCGAAAGTAGAAAGCATCGCAGCTAACTCAACCGTGGACGAAAAAGGGAACGCTTATTATGTAGTGCGTGTGCGTACCTTGCAAACAAGTTTAGGAAAAGGTTTGCCGATTATTCCTGGCATGATTGCGCAGGTGGATATTTTGACTGGTAAAAAGACAATTCTCTCTTATTTGCTCAAGCCTGTACTCAAAGCCAAATCGTACGCCTTTACTGAGAGATAAGGGCGGGATGCAAGATATATTCATCTCGCCTTTAAATGGTGGTTTGGCTTGCTGGGTAGAGGCTTTTCCTAGCGCAAAAATTACAGATATTTTAAAGCCCAATAAATCTCACGCCAAGGAAACAATTGTTTTTTGGTTGCATATGAATGCGGACAGGCAAGCGTGGTTAACCAAAACAATTAAGCAAATTCAGCAGCAATATACGCAATCAAAAATAGTTGTTTTAGCTAACTCGCCTAACCAAGCAGAAGCTTTGTATGCAATGAGCTTGGGCGTAGTTGCGTATTCTCACGCTTACAGCCCAGCGCAAGTGCTACGTGAAATGAAAACGGTCATTAGTCATGGTGGTGTTTGGATGGGGCAGGACTTGCTTAAGCGGCTGATTGAAGTGTCTAGTACTCTGGCTGGTAATCAAGCGGAGCAGGTCAGCCAACATTTAAGCCTGCTGACCAATCGTGAAAAACAGGTGGCGATTGAGGCAGCTAAAGGCTTGAGTAATAAAGAAATTGCACGCATTTTAGAGATTACCGAGCGTACAGTGAAAGCACACTTATCTTCAACTTTTGAGCGTTTAGGTGCAAAAGACCGTTTGCATTTAGCGTTAATGCTCAATAATAAAAATTAAAATCACTGCATTTTTCGACTGTTTTAATGTGTTAAGTAAGGCAATTTAACGCACCTGTATTGTCCCTTAGGCCAATGTTTTTCTGGCATTAACTGCTGTTTAATTCGATTATCTAAAAAAGTAATTTACTTTTGATATTTGAGAGAATAAACATGGCAACTATCGGCACCGTCGCATTACTCACTGGCTCAGCAATCGTTGTAGACGCCTCAGGCGCACAGCGCACCTTACTTTTAGGCGATTCGATTGAATCTGGCGATACTATTGTCGTGCCCAATGGGGCAACGGTAGAGCTGCAACTTGCCAACGGTAATCTTGTACAAGTTGGGCCTGAGCAAACGGTCACCTTTACCCAAGAGTTAAGTGATGCCATTTTGTATGATTTGGTTGACCCAACCAATAATGCGGTCTCTCAAGCCACTATCCAAAGCTTGATCCAAGCGATTCAAACAAATGCCAATATCGATGACATTATTGATGCGCTAGCCAATGAGCGTGCTGAGGTCAACGAAGGTGTTACGATTAATCAGCAAGGGCACAACTTTGTCGATTTGCTGCGTATTGACGATGTATTGAATCAATTTGATTATGCTTACGATGTTGCCAGCCGCGAGTTTTTAGATAACAACCCGCTAGCGCAAGACCGTGATGTGCAGCTAGGCGATGGTTTGAGTAATGCGGTTTACTTGCCGCGTATTGATCAAGATTTAAACGCATTTGATTTTGAGTACAGAACGCCCATTACTGCTTTTGAAAGCCGCCGTTACGACACTATTCGTCAAGGTAACGATCCTGATTATTTAGCAAACTTGACTCCTGCGCCTGTTGGCCCAGGTAATCTGTTGCCAATTGCCAGTTTTAGCACAACGCCTGGCACAGAAGATGCCGTTAATGCCACGCTTAATTTAACTGGCACTGACCCAGATGGCACAATTGTTAGCGTTACGGTTGCCGCTCTGCCGCCCGCTACTCAAGGCATATTGTACTTGGCCGATGGCGCGACGCCAGTGCTTGCAGGCGCGCCACTAACGCCTGCGCAAGCCACAGGTTTAATTTTTATTCCAGCACTCAATTTTAACGGCACGGTTAATGTGCCATTTGTGGTCACTGATGATGGCGGCGCTACATCTAACCTGCTAGTTGCCCAAGTCAGTATTATCGCAGTCAATGATGCGCCAATTGCCAATAATGACAACGTTGCTGTCACCGAAGATACGCCTGTTTCTGGCAATGTGTTAACCAATGATACAGATGTCGATGGTGATGCTTTGTCTGTAACACAATTTACGGTTGATACCGATGGCGACTTAATTCCCGAAACGTATACAGCTGGCACGACTGCAGTTATTGTTGGTGTTGGCTCAATCGTGATTAACACCAATGGTACTTATACGTTTACACCTGCTCCCAATTACGTTGGTGCAATTCCAGAAGTTGTTTACACCTTATCGGATGGCGCTTTAACAGATACAGCAACGTTGAATTTAGGCCCAGTTACTGCCGTGAACGACAACCCAGACGCGATTGACGATACAGTTGCCGCTACGGAAGACACTCCTATTACTATCGCTGTAGCGAGTTTATTAGCCAATGACACCGATGTAGACGGCAACCCCTTAACGGTGACTAGTGTACAAGCGCCTACTAACGGTACCGTGACCTTAAATGCAGGCAATATCATCTTTACGCCTAATGCTAATTACAATGGCCCAGCCACTTTTACCTATACGATATCAGACGGCCAAACTGGCACAGATAGCGCAACGGTCACCTTAAATATCGCTACTGTGAACGACGCGCCTGCTGGCGCCGATAGAACCATCAGCACTAACGAGGACACAGCATACACCTTTAGCGCGGCAGACTTTGGCTTTACTGACCTTAACGACAGTCCAGCCAATAGTTTGCAATCAGTGGTGATCACCAGCATTCCGCCCGGTAGCACTTTAAGATTAAGTGGTTTTGCTGTGACCGCTGGCCAAGAAATTAGCCTAGCCAATATCCCCAACCTAGTGTACACCCCGCCTTTAAACAGCACAGCGAGTAGCAGCTTCACGTTCCAAGTACGCGACAACGGTGGTATCGCCAATGGAGGTGTAGATTTAGACCAAAGCCCGAACACCATCAGCATCAACATCACCCCCGTGAACGACAACCCAGACGCGGTTCCTGATACGGTGAGCACGCCTGTAGATACGCCAGTCATATTAACCCCATTAAATAACGATACAGATGTTGAGGGTGCCGCGTTAACCCTAACCAGTATTGGTGGCACTGCAGTAACACCAGGTACGCCACAAACGATTCCAGTGTCTAACGGGGTTGTTAATATTAGTGCAGCTGGTGTAATTACCTTTACCCCTAATAGTGGATTTTCTGGTACATCAATTATTCCTTACTCAATTAGTGACGGTGCTGGCGGCACAGACTCAGCAAACATCACTCTCAATGTGAGTCCAAACGTTCCTCCGCAAGGTGCAGATGCTTCTCGCACAATTGTTGAAGATAATAATTACACGTTGATCAGTGCAGATTTTGGCTACACTGACGCTGATGTGGGTCAAATTTTAAATGCGGTTCGTATTGATACTCTGCCTACAGTTGGTACCTTGCTTCTAAATGGCTTCCCTATAACAACAGCAGGACAAACGATTTCAGTTGCTGACATTGATGCTGGTAACTTAATTTTTCAGCCTGCCGCTAATGGAAACGGAAGTCCTTACAGCAATTTTACCTTTAGTGTGCAAGATGATCTAGGTGGGTTCGATACTGTACCTAACACATTTACATTTAATGTTACTCCCGTCAACGACGCCCCAGACGCGATTGACAACACCGTGACCGCGACAGAAGACACACCAGCCACCATCAGCACCGCCAGCCTATTGGCCAACGACACCGATGTGGATATCGAAGCGGTCACCTTCGTCTCTGCCCAAAACCCGACCAACGGCACAGTGAGTGTGAATGCCGGCAACGTCATCTTTACGCCCAACGCCAACTACAACGGCCCAGCCACGTTTACCTACACCATTAGGGACGCAGCTGGCTTAACCGACACGGCGACTGTCACCGTCAACGTCGGCGCAGTCAACGACGCCCCTGACGCCATTGACAACACCGTGACGGCCACCGAAGACACGCCAGCCACCATTAGCACCGCTAGCTTACTGACCAACGACACCGATGTGGACGGCGAAGCCGTTACCTTTGTTTCTGCCCAAAACCCGACCAACGGCACCGTGAGCGTCAACGCAGGCAACGTCATCTTTACGCCTAACGCCAACTACAATGGCCCAGCGACATTTACCTATACCATCAGGGACGCTGCAGGCTTAACCGACACTGCCACTGTCACCGTCAACGTAGGCGCCGTGAACGACGCCCCAGTAGACGGCAACGAAACCAATACGGTGACAGAGGACGTTACATTGACGGTTGCAGACGGTGCCGCGGGCGATTTACTGAATAATGCGACGGATGTAGACGGTAACCCACTCACCATCACCGCATTCACAGTTGCTGGTCAAGCTGGCCCATTTACTGTTGGCACAGGATACTTAATAGCTGGAGTAGGTACGATTACGATTAACGCTAACGGTAGCTATAGTTTTGCGCCTGCGCTTAACTATAATGGCGCTATTCCAGTTATTACTTACACGGTGTCAGACGGCACGTTAACGGATACTTCAACACTAACTTTAAGTATTACCCCCGTGAATGATGCGCCCGTTAATAGTGTTCCAGGTGCTCAAACTACGCCTGAAGATACGCCGCGTACTTTTTCGACAGGGAATGGTAATGCCATTACTGTCAGCGATGTGGACGGTGCAGGTGTATCGCTTACAACTACAGTAACGGTTACAAACGGTACGTTTAGTGCTATTACTGGTGGTGGAGTAACGATCAGTAACAATGGTACAGGTACGGTCACTATTAGTGGCACTGCTGCCCAAATTAACGCAGCTTTAAATGGCGCTAGTTATGCCAGCAACGCTGACTATCACGGTGCAGCGACTATCACTGTTGCTACTAATGATGGTGCGGCGACAGACACTGATATGATTAATATCACAGTGACTGCTGTTGTTGATATTAGCAATGATACGCTGACCACAAATGAAGATACAGCGATTAGCTTTAACCCAGTTGCTGGCACTAATGGAGCCACATTAGATACATTTGAGGGTGGTGCGCCACAGATTACTCAAATTAATGGCACGGCAATTACGGCTGGTGGTGCAGCAGTTGCTGTGACTAACGGTAGTGTTACTTTAGCTGCAGGCAATATTCTTACTTTTACACCAGCTGCCAACTTTAATGGTACTGCCCCTGCATTTACCTACACAGTAGCCAGTGGTGGAGCGACTGAGACGGCGAATGTAACAGTTACTGTTACCCCCGTGAACGACGCCCCAGTAGACGGCAACGAAACCAATACGGTGACAGAGGACGTTACATTGACGGTTGCAGACGGTGCCGCGGGCGATTTACTGAATAATGCGACGGATGTAGACGGTAACCCACTCACCATCACCGCATTCACAGTTGCTGGTCAAGCTGGACCATTTACGGTTGGTACAGGTTACTTAATATCAGGAGTAGGCACAATTACGATTAATGCTAATGGCAGTTACAGTTTTGCGCCTGCGCTTAATTATAATGGTGCTATTCCAGTTATTACTTACACCGTGTCAGACGGCACGTTAACGGATACTTCAACACTGACTTTAAGTATTACCCCCGTGAACGACGCCCCTGTAGACGGCAACGAAACCAATACGGTGACAGAAGACGTTACATTGACGGTTGCAGACGGTGCCGCGGGCGATTTACTGAATAATGCGACGGATGTAGACGGTAACCCACTCACCATCACCGCATTCACAGTTGCTGGTCAAGCTGGCCCATTTACGGTTGGCACAGGATACTTAATAGCTGGAGTAGGCACGATTACGATTAACGCTAACGGTAGCTATAGTTTTGCGCCTGCGCTTAACTACACTGGCGCTATTCCAGTTATCACCTACACCGTCAGCGATGGCGCAGGCGGAACAGACACCTCAACGCTTACGCTTAGCATCACCCCAGTTAATGACGCGCCAGTTGGTAATACTGACAATTACACGGTAGTTGAGGGTTCAACTTCTTTACTGGCTAGCGTATTAACAAACGATACTGATATAGAAAACAACCCACTGACTGTTGGAATATTTGCAACGAATAACGCTGGTGTTGGTACGCAAACTGCTAATGGCAGCAATACAGTGACGACTGCTTTAGGCGGTACGGTTGTGATGAATGCAAACGGCACCTTTACCTATACTGCGCCTGCACGTAATCATGCAACAGTCGATACTGACGGCCCTGATGTTGATAGTTTTGTATACAGACCAAACGATGGCAGTTTAAATTCTGCTGCTTGGACAACTGTCAATATTACGCTAACTGATACGGTGCCGATTGCGATTAATGATGTAGATAGCGTAGGAGTAGGTAGTAGCGTCACTGGCAATGTGATTACAGGGGCTGGTGGTATTTCAGCAGATACATTGAATGTAGATAGCCCACATAATTTAACCAATGTTGTGTTAACCACAGGCACTTTGGTTTCAAATAACTTAAATACCACAACTAATGTACGAACTATCGTCACCAATAATGGTACTTTGGCAATTGATTTAGATGATGGAAGTTATACCTACACGGCAGGAGTTACGCCTAGGGTAGTTACTAACCCAACAGGAACTGCAAGCTTTACCAGTGTTGGTGTTGGGCTATTTGGTTTCGACACTCTAGAGCCATACAACACAGCTGGCAATATTAATAGTGGATTGAATTTAACTAATTTGAATGCCACATCTGCTGGTATAGCCAGATTCCAAGAAAATGCTGGTGAGACTGATGATGGTGTTGGTGTAGAGCAAATTGCAGGTTCAAGTAACACCAATCGAATTGAAAACGGTGAGCAACTGGTGATTAATTTAGGTGTTGCTTCTAGATCAACTAGCATAGCAGTGAGCAATTTGCTTGCAGGTGAGACTGCTACTTGGGATTTATATAGCTCAACAGGAGTATATATATCTAGTGGAACAACCGCCGGCGTTGCAAGTGGACAGACTAATATTAGTATTTCATCAGGCACGGCATTTAACTATGTTGTCTTGAGATCAACAGCAGGTGCCAGCCATTTTAGATTAGATGGCATTACGATTATTCCAGAACCATCAGGTGTGTCTGATGTGTTTACCTATACCTTAAGCGATAGCGACGGCGATACTTCTAACGCAACATTAACGCTGAACTACGATACAACAACGACAGCATTTAATGACACTGCTACTGTGTTTGAAGCGGGTATTAATCAAAATGGTACACAAAATGCAGGTACGCTAGAAGCGCAACCAATTGAAAATGCTACAGGTAACATTCTGGCAAATGATACGGGGGTGAGTAGCTTTACTAATATTGTGACCGTAAATGGCACAGGCCCTGACGTAAATGGCGTTATTACTATAAGCGATACCAGAGGTATTGTGCAGGTTTATACACAAAACTTTAATGGTTTTGTTGCAGGCGATTATGTGGTTAACTTAACAGGCAGAACAACACAAGGCACGAACGATACTATTACCCTAAATTATCAGCTAACCAATAGTGTTTCTGGTGAAGTAGATAATGCAACACTGACGGTTAATATTGTAGATGATGCCCCAATTGCAGAAAACAGTATCACGGAAGTGGCTGCTGCACCTTTGCCTAGTTATGAGTTGGTGTTAATGCTGGATGTTTCAGGCAGTACAACGTTATCAGCAAATGGCGCTGACCAGCGTAGTGTAGATGCGAATGGCAATGCGACAATTAATTCTTTAAATGTTTTAGCTTTAGCAGCGATGCGTGATTTAGTCACCCGCTATTTCGCAGAAGCCTCTAATGTCAGTGTCAAGCTGGGTATATTCTCAACTAATGCGCAATCTGATGGTGTTTCTTACACCACATTAAGTTCTGCATTGGCTGCGATTGATGCACTTGCTGCGCCAGGCGGTTCTACAAATTACCAGGCAGGTTTGAATTTGATTCAAGATTTGTTTGGAACGATCGCGAACCCTAATGATGGTGTTGAACGGATTAGTTATTTTATTACCGATGGTTTCCCAAGCGTCTCTGTTTCAGGCACTCCAGCAGGTATTAATGACCCAGCAAATACCACGAGTGCGGGCTACCCAGTAACATTTACTAACTATGTTAATGCCAATAATATCCAATCTTATGGTGTGGCAGTTGGCAGCTCGATTGTGAACAACGCGCCACTTGACGGTATTCATAATGTAGATGGAGACCGCAGTGACGTTGAGGCAGGTGCTGCGAATAATGGCAGAGATTTGGCATTGATTGTGACAGATATTAATGCCTTATCCCGTGTGTTAACTGCCACGGTACCGACAGCATTCGGCGGTAATGTGGCAGGCGGCGCTGGTTCTTCTGTTCGGTTTGGTGCAGACGGTGGCTATGTGCAGTATATCGATTTGTTGCTAGATAGCGCTGATGCAGGCAACGAACCAGATACGATAGTACGCTTTACTTATAATCCTGCTTCTGGTGGGCAAGTTACCAACAACAATAATGCAATTGCAGGGCCTTCAGTTTCAGGCAGTCTGATTAATTTAAGTGCTGCGCAGGGGTTTACAAGAGGATCACTGGTATTTGACTTTGCTACGGGCGATTATACTTACTTCCCACAAGGTAACGCTGCTGAAGGCGATGAAATCAACATTGCATTTGGCGTGATTGACGGTGATGGTGATACAGCTACAGCGATTAACACTATCCGTTTTGTAGATGGCAAACCACAAGCAGTTGACGACTATGATACTTATTTACCTAGTACCGATGCTGCTGCCACTAAATTCTTTGAAGGTAATGTGATTAATGCAGTAGGTACCGATGGTGGCGGAGCGCAAGTAAGTGGCTTTAGAGCTGGCGTAGCTGGAGAAGATAATGCGATTAATGACGCAGATGTGACTTCTATTGTATTTAAAGGTACAACATATAATTTAACGGTAGCAAGCTCTGGTAACGCCAACGGTGGCAATTTTACTATTAATGCCAACGGTGAGTTTACTTGGACTAGCACGACAGAGCCTGCCAATGTGTTGATATTCCATCGCGATGGCTATTACAAATACACGCCACCTGCTGCTCAAACAGGAGATTTACCAGAGGCTGCGCAGCAAACAGTTAACTTAACCAGCGCAGCAAACGTAACAACAGGTGGATTGACGTTGTCAGCGTATAGTCGAACTGCAAATCTGAATAATGCGCCTGATACAACTGTCACCTATTCAGCGAGCGGCGCAGGTATTACTGGCGGATCTTCTAATGCCAGAGTAGATAATCTAGAGAATCTTTCGATTAGATTTAATGCAGCGACGTATGCGTTTGGCGTGCAAGATGTGATTATTAACCTCAATGCTGGCCAAAGTGATTTAGGTCCAAATGGCGGAATTTTGGCAGCAGTACAATATTCCATTTATGATATTGCAGGTAATTTACTGGGTCAATTTGCCAGCACGACCGAAGCAGGAATTGTTGTTCCGCGTGGCTTTAGTAACATTGGCGAGATTTTAATTCAGCCAAATAGTGCGAATGTGGCGGGTGCAATTGGTAGTGTAACTGTGCAAAGTGTTACCTTTAATAGGGTAACGGTTGCTACAGTAACAGCACCTGATGAAGTCATTCAATATACAATTACTGATAAGGATGCTATTAACCCTGACAGTTCAACCGCTAACTTAACGCTACATGTTGTTACAAATCAGTATGCAGGTACAGCAGGTGCTGAAACAATTAACGGGTCTTCCAGCAACGATTTAATTTCTGGCTTGGCTGGTAACGATACATTAAATGGCCTTGCTGGCAATGACATTATTCGTGGTGGTGCTGGTAACGATACACTTGATGGCGGCGCCGATAACGACCAGCTATATGGTGGTGATGGTGATGACACGATTATAGGCGGTACTGGCAATGATTATCTGTATGGCGAAGCTGGAAACGACAATTTGCAAGGTGGAGATGGCGCAGATGTACTTCTAGGTGGTGCTGGCAACGATACCATTAATGGTGGCGCAGGTGACGACATTATTATTGGCGGCACTGGAATTGACATTTTAACTGGTGGTACAGGCTCAGATATCTTTAAATGGGATCTGGCAGATCGTGGAAGTAAAGGCAATCCTTCGCTTGACACTGTAACAGATTTTTCTGCTGCAGCATTCGGCGCAGGAGGAGATGCACTAGACCTGCGTGATATTTTAACAGGTGAAAATCAACTATCTGGCGGTGGTAATTTGGCTAGTTACTTACATTTTGAAAGATTAGGTGCAGACACTATCGTGCATATCAGCACAAATGGCGAATACTCAACTGGTTACAGCCCAACAAAAGACGTGCAGAGAATTACATTAACAAATGTTGATTTAGTACAATCTTTCGCGGATGACCAAGCCATTATTGCTGATTTGTTGTCGAAACAAAAACTGATTACAGATTAAAGGCTGTAAAAATAGCTAAATGTGTGGTTAATGTGTAGTTGAATTGTAAAAAGTTGTAAATTTT
>MSXP01000008.1 GCA_002083635.1 Proteobacteria bacterium ST_bin12
CAGTCGTTCATTTTGTTAAAGAGCTTGTTTTCTACTGCAAGAAGTGAATCACTTTTGAGTATTCCGTTTCACGCTTTGCGTTAACGAGGTGCGCATTATACAGAGCTTTTAAACCGCGTCAACACTAATTTAGAAACATTTCTAATTAATATTAACTGTATAACTTGTTGCGTCTTTTTTGTTGCTTTTCGTTAACGTATGTCTGTAACGAGGTGCGCATTTTACAGAGGCTTAAACTTTGGTCAAGCCCTATTTGCGGTTAATTACAAAATTATTACAATTAAATGGGTTTGGCGAAAAACTTAACCCTTAAATCAGATTGATTTTTGCGAACTTACGCTTGCCGACCTGAGCGATAAAACTGGTGCCTTTGCTCAATTGATGGCTCTTATCTGTTATCTTTTCACTATCTAGCTTTACACCACCCTGATCAATCGCGCGGTTTGCTTCAGATGTGCTTTCCACCAAACCAGCCAACTTTAATAGCTGAGCGATACCAATCGTTGCAGTATCAATATTTACCGTTACTTCTGGCACCTCGTCTGGTACGCCGCCTTTAGCCCGCGTTTGGAAATCATTGAGTGCTTTTTCAGCATCCGCTTGACTATGAAAGCGCGCTACAATCTCTTGCGCAAACTTAACCTTAATATTGCGCGGATTTTCGCCAGCCGCAACTGCCGCTTTGGATTGCTGCACAGTTTCTAGCGACTCAAATGAAAGTAACTCTATATAGCGCCACATTAATTCATCGCTAATCGACATCAATTTTGCAAAGATGATTTCAGGCGCTTCATTAATGCCTATATAGTTATTGAGTGATTTAGACATTTTATTGACGCCGTCCAAACCCTCTAACAAAGGCATGGTCAGCACACACTGCTGGCTTTGGCCTGCTTGTTTTTGTAATTCGCGACCCATTAATAAATTGAATTTCTGGTCGGTGCCGCCTAATTCTACATCCGCTTTTAATGCGACTGAATCGTAGCCTTGTAATAGCGGATACATAAATTCATGAATGGCAATTGGCTGATTACCTTTGAAGCGCTTAGAAAAATCATCGCGCTCTAACATGCGCGCAACCGTTAAGCTTGAGGCTAACTTGAGCATACCCACCGCGCCTAAGTCGTTTAACCAGCTTGAGTTAAATACGATTTCGGTTTTATCTTTATCTAAAATCTTAAATACTTGGCTTGCATATGACTCTGCATTTTCAATCACTTGCTCTTTGGTTAATGGTGGCCGCGTTGTGCTTTTGCCTGTTGGGTCGCCAATCATGCCGGTGAAATCGCCAATCAAAAACAACACTTGGTGGCCTAAGTCTTGAAAATGGCGCAATTTATTGATTAATACCGTATGACCCAAATGCAAATCTGGTGCGGTAGGATCAAAGCCAGCCTTAATGCGCAGCGGGATTCCTTTTTTTAATTTTTCGATTAATTCTTGCTCAATCAGTAATTCTTCACAGCCGCGTTTAATGATGGCTAATGATTGGTTGATGTCGGTGTTCACGGCTTTTTCCAATGGCTAAAAGAGGGTATCTTTACAAATTGTTACTTTTTATTGCAATAAAAATTCTGTTACTATGTATTTCCATTTAAAGCGTAAAGCTTTTTAATTCAAGCATTTGAATGATTTTTTATACTACTAATATGACAATTTTTTCAAACAAAAACACGCAAAAATCTAAGCTTGCCATTTTAACGCAAAACTTATTGCAGGGTTTGCGTAAAATAAAGTTACGCTGGGTTTCGTTAATTTTATTGTTGCCTTTTTTTGCGATTATCGCTGCATTTGGTACGGTTTCGTCAGTGCAGCCGAACTACGTTAAGCCAGAAACGATTACAGAAGAGGTGACTTTACCGCTGGCCGTGCACAATGTGAATCACGATGAAGAGTTTTGGCAAATTGACCAGGTACGGCGCGATGATACGTTAGGCAGCATCTTTAAACGCATGAATATTCGCGATGAAGATGCGATTAAGTTTTTAATGCTTGCGCCAGATGCGCGCGCAATGAACAATCAATTGATTCCCGGCCATACTTTAGAGATTAAAACCAATTTAGATGGTCGGTTATTACATTTAGAATATGAAGTGGATCATGAAACCATTTTAGTTGCTGGGTTAACGCCTGCTGGCTATCAAATAGCAACACAAAAGTTAATACTACAAAATCATCAAGTTTTAAAATCTGCTGTCATTGTGGATTCGCTATTTGGTGCAACGGATGACGCTGGCATACCCGATCAAATCGCATTACAAATTGCGGATATCTTTTCTAGTGAAATTGATTTTCATGATGATTTGCGGCCTGGCGATTATTTTAATGTGGTGTACGAGGCTTTTTACAACGCAGGCGAGATGATGAAGCTGGGCAATGTGCTGGCGGTAGAGTTTGTCAATAAAGGTAAAAAATATCAGGCCGTGCATTTTGGTGATGCAGAAGGCAAATTCGCTTATTACACGCCTGAAGGCAAAAGCCTGCATAAGTCGTTCTTGCGCTCGCCGCTTGAATTTACACGCATTAGCTCATCATTTAGTGCAGGGCGCTTTCACCCGATTTTAAATCGCATCAAAGCGCACAAAGGCGTGGATATGGCCGCACCAACAGGCACGCGCATTAAAGCTTCTGGCAATGGTGTGGTGGATTTTGTTGGCCGCAAAGGTGGCTATGGCAATGTGATTGTACTTAAGCACGAAAATGGCATCAGCACGGTATATGGCCATTTATCACGCTTTGCGCCAGGATTGCGCAAAGGTATGCGCGTTTCTCAAAGCGATATTATCGGTTATGTTGGCATGTCTGGCTTAGCGACAGGGCCACATTTACATTACGAGTTTTTGGTGAATAAAATACATCGCGACCCTATGAAAGTAGCATTGCCGACAAGCGTGCCGATAGAAGGCAAATATAAGCAAGAGTTTGATAAGCAAAGCTTAAATCTAATGGCGCAAATTGAAATGCTTAACCGCAGGCAAACCGCGTCAACTGACTAAGCGATGACTAAGCCTCAATTATTTATCGGTATTATGTCTGGCACCAGTCTAGACGGGATTGATGTCGCGCTGTGTGATTTAAGCGATGCTAAATGCCAAGTGCTTGCAACGCACTTTTTAGCGTATCCGCAATTCATTAAATCACAGCTACTGCAATTACATACGGCTACGCACAATGAATTGGAAACAACAGCTTTAACGGCAAATACCCTTGCAAGCCTATACGCAGATGCGGTGAATGCCTTATTGGCCAAGCAAAAACTAGCGGCCAGTGCAATCACGGCAATTGGGTGCCATGGCCAAACCATTCGCCATAGGCCAGAGCTGGGTTTTACTTTGCAGATTGGTAACGCGGCGCTATTAGCAGAGCTCACCAATATCACGGTGGTTTCTGACTTTAGAAGTCGTGATATTGCTGCAGGCGGGCAAGGTGCGCCATTGGTTCCTGCATTTCATCAAGCGGTTTTCGGCTCTCAAAATTGTCATCGCGTACTGGTGAATATTGGTGGAATCGCCAATATTACCTATCTACCAAAAATACTTAACCCTCAAAATGACCGAAAAATTTCGGGATTTGATTCTGGTCCAGGCAATATGCTGCTAGATGCTTGGACTAAGACTCATCTTGGCAAAGATTATGATGCAAACGGCGCTTGGGCGGCAACGGGTAAAGTAATTGAGCCACTGTTAGAACAAATGTTAGCTGAGCCCTATTTTGCACTACCTCCACCCAAAAGTACTGGGCGGGATTTATTTAACGATGAATGGTTAGCCAAGCATTTGGGCAAAGCTGATTACCGCCCGCAGGATGTAGCGCATACCTTACTTGTGCTGACTGCGCGCACCATTCATGATGCACTTGCCCAAAATTGTAGCGATATAGATGATGTATATTTATGTGGCGGCGGCGCGCATAACGCGCTACTGATTCAACATTTGCAACAATTACTAGGCGACACACAGATTTCTACAACGGCAGAATTAGGCGTAGGCGTGGACTGGGTTGAGGCCGCCGCCTTTGCCTGGCTAGCGAAACAAACTATTGACCACAAACCCAGCAATCTACCTGCCGTTACCGGCGCCAAAGGTTTGCGTGTGCTAGGCGCAATTTATTCGGCATAAGCACTTTTAATACTAAAACTTTTGGTATTATTGTTGCTTGAACACACGAATCAACATGCAGATTAAAGATTGACTATGACCACAAAACCAACAAAAGCCACCATTACCTTTGATAACGGCGCACCAGCCATTGAATTGCCGATGCTTTCTGGCAGTTTAGGTAATGATGTAATTGATATTCGCAGCCTTGGCAAGCATGGCGTATACACATACGATCCTGGCTTTATGGCCACAGCCGCCTGCCAATCGAATATTACTTTTATTGATGGCGAAAAAGGTTTGCTTTACCACCGCGGTTACCCTATTGAACAATTAGCAGAACACTGTAATTTTTTAGAAGTTTCTTACTTATTGATGCATGGTGAATTGCCCAATGCCGCACAAAAAGCTGAATTCACTAATTTAATCAGCGGCCATACCATGCTGCACGATCAGCTTAATAACGTGTTCCGTGGCTTTAGGCGCGACGCACACCCAATGGCGGTGATGGTGGGCGTGGTAGGCTCAATGTCTGCCTTCTATTTTAATGAGATGAGCGCTTACGACTCAGCTGACCGCCAAGTTTCTGCGTATCGTTTGTTAGCAAAAGTGCCAACCATTGCCGCTTGGAGCTATAAATACATCATGGGCCAGCCCTTTATGTATCCAAACAACAAACTCAATTATGCCGAAAACTTTATGCATATGATGTTTGCCACGCCTTGCGAAGAATATGTACCCAATCCAATTTTAGCCAAAGCGTTTGAAAAAATATTGATTTTGCATGCCGACCACGAACAGAACGCCTCAACCAGCACGGTGCGCTTGGTAGGCTCGAGTGGCGCAAACCCTTTCGCCAGCGTAGCTGCTGGTATTGCTTCACTTTGGGGCCCTGCACACGGTGGCGCTAACGAAGCGACTTTTCAGATGCTAGAAGAAATGGGCGATGTGTCGCGCATTGGAGAGTTTATTAAACGCGCCAAAGATAAGTCTGATAGCTTCCGCCTAATGGGTTTTGGCCACAGAGTCTACCGAAATATGGACCCGCGCGCCGCCATTATGCGCACAACCTGTCATGAAGTTTTAAACGAACTGGGCTTACAAGATGACCCATTATTTAAACTTGCCATGGAATTAGAAAAAATCGCGCTAGAAGACGAATATTTCGTATCACGCAAACTGTATCCAAACGTTGATTTCTACAGCGGCATCGTGATGCGCGCGATGGGCATTCCAAATAGCATGTTCACCGCCATCTTCGCACTAGCCCGTACCGCTGGCTGGATAGCGCAATGGTCTGAAATGAACGCAGACCCTGAGCATAAAATTGGGCGGCCAAGACAGCTTTACACAGGCGAAGCTAGACGCGAATTTGTGCCGATGAATAAGCGCTAATCAACTATCGTTTTAATTCGCTGCAAGGCCTAAATCTTGTAGCGCTTCGTACATTTTTTGGCTTGTGATTAAGTAGCCTGCTGCATTCGGATGTATTTGGTCAGCCTTTAAGTTTCTATCGGACAATACGTCTGAAAATACATCTTTAATCAAAGGTGTACCGACCTCATTGCAAATCAACTCATATATTGGATGATCAGTTAGATTTCCCACTGCTGCTCTTAATGCATTAAATTCTGGTATTGCCACCATAACCGTTTGTATATTCTGCGCTTTAGCCAGCGCTAAAATAGCTTTTAAATTAGCGGTAGTTTGACTTTGTGGTAATTGCCGCAGAAAATCGTTACCGCCCAATTCAACAATCAATAATTGTGGCTGGTATTGAGTTAACAATTCTGGCAATCGCTCTAAACCACCCGCTGTTGTATCACCCGGAATACCTTCGTTTATTATTTTCCAACCAGTAGTTTGGGCTAATAAAGTGGGGTAATCTTCAGCTTCTTTAGCGCCCGTGCCATAACTTAAGCTATCGCCTAAAATCAGCACTGTTGCGCCTTTTGGAATAGCAGAAAATTTTTCGGGCTGGCTGCAAGCAGCTATTATCGTCATCAAGAGAATACACAGTGCTGCACCAAATTTTTTCATACTAAATTAACCTTTAAAACGAAAAAGCCAAGCAAATGCTTGGCTTTAAATAAAGACTTAACACTAAAAAACGACCGAAAATTTAAACCGAAAACGAGCTGCCGCAACCACAAGTAGATGTCGCTTGTGGGTTACGAATCACGAATTGTGAGCCTTGTAGATTATCTTGATAATCAATCTCTGCACCCATCAAATATTGCAGACTCATTGGGTCAATCAGCAAAGTCACGGTATCTTTTTGCACTTGCGTGTCATCGTCGTTCACTTCTTCTTCAAACGTAAAACCGTATTGAAAGCCTGAACAACCGCCGCCGCTCACAAATACGCGTAGTTTCAAATCAGGGCTACCTTCTTCCTCAATCAGCTCTTTCACTTTTTTGGCGGCATTATCGGTAAACACCAACGGGGTTGGCATTTCTACATCGGGTAAGTCGGTTACTGCGTTCATAATTACTCCTTAAACTTCATATACTTAACTACTATAGAACATAATTGGGGGTTAATGTTCAATTTTACAAGCTATTAACAATTTAACTTAAAGCACATCTTCTGGCGTGCCGTCACCTAAGTAAACCAATTTACCTTCAATCACAGCGCCTGTGTGCATTTCAAGCGATTTATAATATAAATCACCTGTGATGCGCGCTTTAGTTTGCAACTCTATGAACTGGCTAGCCTTTACTGGGCCAATTACTTTGCCATTGAGCACAATTTTTGCAGCTGATACCGCACCCTCTATACGACCGTGTTCACTGACAATAATGGTGCTAGGTGAGCCATTTTGCTCACTGACATTGCCACGAATCGCGCCATCTACACGCAAGCCACCGCTAAAATGTAAATCACCTTCAATACGTGTTTCTACGCCCACTAGTGTGTCGATACGATTATCAATTTTATTGGCTTTTTTAAAAAACATACTTTTCCCCGCTGGTTTAGGCTTTTAGAGAATCAAATTCATGAAAGCTATTTTGATTTTTTGCCGTTCAACATATTTTTGTAGAAGAATAAATCTTCTTTAATCTTAATGTTCTCATCTTGAACGCTTGCAAGCTCTTTGGCAAGGTTATTGTTGGTTGCCAGCTCGATTTGCAGCTCACGTTGCGCGCCAACCAGCTTGGTTTGCAAGGCTTTATTTTCTAGCGCAATTTGTTCAGACCGCTGACGAATATTCCTGTTTTCGCCGTCATGCAGCAGCCAATAAGCTAAAACAAAACCAAATACTACAAACATTACCGCTAATAAACTTTGAAAATACCAAGGGCGCTTTGAGCGCACCGCCACTTGCTTGGCAGTTAATCCAAAATGGCGGCGAATTTTGCGGCGTACTGGTTTCATAATAGGTTATGGTAACAGCGGCACAACTTGCAAGCCACAATGCTCATCCAAGCCAAACATAATATTCATATTTTGAATGGCTTGCCCTGCCGCACCTTTCACTAGATTATCTTGCACGGCAACCACGGTTAAGTAGCCCGTATTGGCTTGTTTTTGCAGCGCAATGCGCAATTGGTTCGAGCCACGCACTGAACGTGTTTCAGGCAAGCTGCCTGCTGGCAATACATCCACAAACTGTTCATGGGCATAACGCTGCTCATACAAGGCTTGTAAATCTGCTTTTTGTCCTGCATCCGTTAACTTGACATAAATAGTAGAAAGCATGCCACGTATCATTGGAATCAAATGTGGTACAAAGATAAAATCAATTTTTGCACCTGCCAGCTGAGTGAGTTGCGCATGAATTTCTGGGTGGTGTCTATGCCCACTCACGCCATACGCTTTCATATTATCGCTGGATTCTGCAAATAGCGTGGCGACTTCGGCTTTTCTGCCTGCGCCAGATACGCCTGATTTTGCATCGGCAATAATAGGTGCTGAAAAATCGATTAATCCAGCTTCTAGTAATGGCGCCAACCCTAGCGCCACCGTTGTTGGATAACAGCCTGGGTTGCCAATTACCTTGGCAGTCTTGATTTGTTCACGATAAAGTTCTGGAATACCGTACACCGCCTCACCCAACACGTCTGGGCAACTATGCGGCATCTTGTACCATTTTTCAAAAACGGCGGTATCTTGCAACCTAAAATCGGCCGCTAAATCGATGATTTTGACATTGGCTTTTAACAGCGCCTGCGCTTGGCTCATGGCCACGCCGTGTGGGGTGGCAAAAAATACCACATCACAAGCGGTTAAGTCAGCTTTTGCTGGGTCTGAAAATGCCAAATCCACAAAACCACGCAGACTAGGAAACATATCGGCCACAGCCAAACCTGCCTCACCACGCGAGGTAATGGCGGTTAGCTCTGCATGTGGATGAATTGCTAGCAGACGCAATAGCTCAACACCGGTATAACCTGTGCCGCCAACAATGCCGATTTTTAGTTTTTGATTTACCATACCCATTAACTACCGAAATAAAATGTGAAAACGAAACCTTAAATGAAAAAGGCCGCTAACGCGACCTTTTTTACTCTTGACGCCCAAAATAAGGCGTAGGCTAAATTAGCGTTTAGAGAATTGTTTACGACGACGCGCTTTGCGTAGACCAACTTTTTTACGCTCAACTTCACGTGCATCACGTGTGACGAAACCAGCATGTGATAGTGCACTTTTTAAAGCAGCATCATAGTCGATTAAAGCGCGTGTAATACCGTGACGAACCGCGCCAGCTTGGCCAGATTCACCGCCGCCTATAACGTTAACCATAATATCAAAGCTAGCTGTATTGTTTGTAAGCTCTAGTGGTTGACGTAAAATCATGCGTGATGTCACGCGTGAAAAATACTCATCAACTGGCTTATCATTCACAATGATATTGCCTTTACCCGATTTTAAAAACACGCGCGCTACTGAGCTTTTGCGGCGGCCTGTACCGTAGTTATATTTGCCAATCATTTCATCTACCTTAAATAGTCAGTGCTTTTGGTTGTTGTGCAGCGTGCTCATGCTTGTCGCCAGCATACACCTTCATTTTTTTAGCCATTGCATAGCCTAATGGGCCTTTTGGCAACATGCCTTTTACTGCTTTTTCTAAAGCGCGACCAGGAAACTTTTCTTGCATTTTAGAGAATGTTGTTGTGCTGATGCCACCTGGGTAACCAGAGTGACTGTGATATTGTTTGTCAGTCGCTTTTGCACCTGTTACTTTGATTTTGTCAGCATTGATTACCACAATGTAATCGCCTGTATCAACGTGCGGTGTGTAAATGGCTTTATGCTTACCACGTAAGCGGTGCGCTACTGCGCTGGCTAAACGACCTAATACTAAGTCAGTTGCGTCAATTACAAACCAATCGCGTTGTACTTCGTGCGATTTTGCAGAAAATGTTTTTCCAGAAAAAATATTCATCGTATCACTACCTATTTCAATATAAGCTAATTCAGTTAAGCCAGTTCAGTATCAAGCTATGGTTTATCTATAGCTTATAAAAACAAGAGGGCGGATTATATGCTTTTGCTTGCTAGCTTGTCAATTATAAAAAATCATTAAATGCTGGTTTTTTAATACTAAATACTGATTAAATGCATTTAATCGATTAGTTTTAGTTGGCACACATATTGCTAACAATACATTTATAAAACGATACACTGAAGAACAGGTCATCATCATGCATAACAATTATATATTAAAGCAAGCCGTGCTAACCGCGCTTACCGTGCTGTCTCTTGGCATGCAGAGTCAGGTTTTTGCTGTTGGTTTAGGTGACATTGAAGTCAAATCATATATTGGACAGCCGTTGCAGGCTAAGATAAAAGTTCAAGGTGTTGAAGGCTTGAAAGACCAAGCCTGCTTTAGATTAGGTGATGATTCAGGTCAAGTGAACCAAGTGAGCCGCGCGCAATTAAAACTAGGTAAGATTAAAGGTGATGAAGCAGTTTTAACGATTACAACTAACGACGTAATAAACGAACCTATTGTCAGCTTATCGGTGATTGCAGAATGTGACAGCACCTTTCGCCGCGATTATGTATTGTTGATAGACCCGCTTTTAACCACTGAACTTCAACAACCAAGTGATGAAGAATCCATCAATAGTGTTGAAATAGCCGACAATATTGTTGAGAAATCTGCTGTAGCAGAATCGAATGCGATTAAAACAAATCTTGGCCAAACTATTCGCGTTAAGAAAAGTACTGCCACTAAACAAGGTAAAAATAGTAATGCAGTCAATAGCGACAATATTGTTTTAAGTGTTAATACAGAAAAAAAGCCTGCTAGTTTACCTATTACTAAAGAATCTAAGCCTCGCTTAAGTATTTCTGGGGGCGTATCTGACAATCAAGCCAATATGGTTGGTTTGCGCTTAGATAAACAATTACATTTCTCAGCCGACACTGCGCCACAGGCACTTGCTAGCACTATCGCCGTAGAAGACGAAGCGACTGTATTGAGTAATCGCCTCGCACATTTAGAGCAACAAATTACCAGCTTGCAAGACCGCAATCGCACACTTGAAGCCGAAAATAAATTACAGCAGCAAACATCGCAGCCAAAAGCGATATCTAACTTGCCCATAACCTATTTATTAGGTGGCGCTGCAAAATGGTGGCCATATTTAGCGGGTTTAGGCTTATTAATTGGCGGCTATTTTGCTGCAGATTACTGGCGCCGTCGTCGTCAATCGCAACAACTCGATAACGCAGATGATGTTTGGAACGTGCTAGATGCAAATTCAAATAGCCTTGTGTATTACAAAGATTCAGGACTTGAAGATACCTTGTTTGAAAACAAACCAGAATCTGAAGCAAATGCGGCTGCAAAAATAAGTGCGGAGCAAGAGCGTATTGATTTTGAAGCAACACAAGTCATTTCCGCCCCGATTCAAATTGAAGAAGATATTTTTGAACACAATATTTTGGATCATGCCGATGTGTTCTTATCACATGGCCGCACCAGTTTAGCGATTCAGTTGTTACAGAATCACTTACTAGATTTTCCAAAACAATCCGTCACTATTTGGTTATTTTTGTTGGATTTATTGGCAAGAGAAAATTTACAAGCGATGTATGAGCAAACCACGGTTGAGTTTAAAGAGCACTTCAATATTCGTGTTGCCGGTTTTAGCAATGATGAAGCTAGCCCAAAACAAAATTTAGAAGATTTTCCACGTTTAATGACAGGTTTGGAACAAGCATGGGGAACGCCTGCCGCTTTAGTTTATTTGGATGACTTAATTTACAACAGCCGCCTTGAAACCCGTGTGGGCTTTGAGAAAAGCGTTGTAGAGGAATTAATTTTATTAAGAGGTATTGCCCAAAGCAATGTTAACAAAGCAGATGTAATTCAATTGGATGAGAAAAAAATGGCGATTAAAGAATTAAAAGATGCAAAATTAGCGGCGAGCAAAGCAGACAAATTGCAAAAGTTAGAGGAGTTAACCTTGGTAGAAGCCGCAAAAGTGGACGCTACTCATGCGGAAGAACATGCAGAGTTATTTGAGTTTAATTTAATTGAATATAAATAGCGCGTCTTAGATAACAGCTTGGTTTAATACATAAAATTAGCTTTTAAGATGAGTATTTAAAATAATACTCAACTACAAGACCTGCAAAAATGCTTAAACCAATCCAGTTATTATGCAAAAATGCTTTGAAGCAATTTTGCTTGAGCCGATTTTTGATGGTTTGATATTGCACCACCACTAAGCCCAACGCTAATAAAAGACCAAAGTAATAATATTGGCTATAGCCCAGAGATTGGCCGATATAAGCTAATAGGCTGAGCATCAATGCATAACAAAGCATCACGGCAATCACATCGAATTTGCCAAAAAAAATGGCGGATGATTTGATGCCAATTTTTAAATCGTCATCCCTATCCACCATGGCATATTCGGTATCGTAAGCAATTGCCCAAAACACATTGGCCAAAAGTAAAATCCATGCAATTGGCGGAATATAATCATTAACCGCCGCAAACGCCATAGGAATACCAAAACCAAATGCGATACCTAAATACGCTTGTGGAATGGCAAAAAAACGCTTGGTAAATGGATAGCTTGCCGCTAAAAATAGGGCTGCAAACGATAACAGAACAGTGGTTTTGTTAAATAGCAATACCAAGCAAAAAGCCAGCAGACTTAAGCCAGCCGCCAATAAATAGGCTTCCTTAACGCTCACCTCACCTGTAGCCAGCGGCCGATTTTTGGTTCGTTCAACCAAACCATCGTATTTGCGGTCTGCAATATCGTTCATCACACAACCTGCACTACGCATTAATGCCGTGCCTGTCACAAAAATCAACACTACAATCCAATCTGGCTTACCACGGCAGGCAATCCACAAGGCCCAAAGTGTTGGCCATAACAACAATAAAATGCCAATCGGTTTATCTAATCGCATCAAACGCTCATAGGCATCTAATTTTTTAATGAATTGTTGTGTATTCATGAGGATAGTAGCTGCGGTAAAAAAACTTCAGTAACCAAAATATTAGCGCAATTTAAACTAAAAACCGAACGCCGCGCCCACAAATAGGCTGGCTTAATGCTTAAATGTTGCGTTGCTTTTTGGTATAAAACTTGATGGGGAGATAGTTTTTTATAGCTAAGAGGCGCACGTTTAACTTGCGGATTGGCGAATAAAGCCGCACCCAATGGCTTGTTGCCTAGTTTACCAAGCCCATTCCATGGGCCACGCAAGCTTGATTTTGGCAATACGCTGTGTGCAAATACGACTGGCATATTATTGCCTATCAACAACACATCACGAACCAGCGCGTGCTGAACTGCTTTCAGACCAATCAACGCAGACTCATCATTAAACGCTATTGTATTTTTAATCAACACTGGCTGTACTGCCAAATCTGGATAGCGCGCTTTTAAACGGGCCGTAAGCGAACTATCATCAATCAACCAAGGTTGCATAACGCCGCTGCGCATGGGTTTATCTATCCATCGCCCCTTATTTCGAGTTAAATTGAATGCTTGCTTCACTTGATATGTACATTTGGTTTAGGGGTCAATGATTTCTCTACAATATTGCCAGCAATAATCGCAGTGCCACAATACATACAGGTTCGCTGCCTTGAATGTGCTGGGCGTTTACATTTTGAACAAAATGACATCTTGCCCGTTAGTTTTCCATCTTCCCTTCCATCTCGCAAATCTATTTCTTTTATTTTTTCTACAACTTCCTTATCTGATAAGTCTGCTTTTTCTTGCAAAATTTCCAACAGCGCTTGGCAAATCAAAGCTAAACCATCAATTTTAGATTCTAATCGCTGAACTTCTTTATGCAATGTTTCGCCATTTTTTCTTGAATCAAGATTATTAATATGCTGCGATGCCTGTAACTCTGAAATCTGTACATGCTGATATACATCCCATAAATCAATCATCTATAATCCTTAGACTTATTTTAAAATTTAAACTTTCACCAGCTCCGCAGCATGGCGCATCCAGCGTTGTAAATGCGCTTCTACTGCAGATGGATACTGCTTAATTAGGCCGTCTGCCACACTCTTTGCAGCTTCTAATAAATCCACATCGCGCTCTAAATCGGCGATTTTTAACATAGGTACGCCACTTTGACGGGTGCCTAAAAATTCACCTGGTCCGCGTAAATGCAAATCGGCTTGGGCGATAGCGAAGCCATCGTTACTTTCGAAAATCACTTTTAATCTAGCCCTCGCGGTTTCACCTAACCTATTTTGATACAGCAAAATACAGGTGCTTTTGGCCGCACCGCGCCCAACCCGTCCCCGCAATTGATGCAATTGGCTTAAGCCAGAACGTTCTGCATGCTCAATCACCATCAGGCTGGCATTGGGCACATCTACGCCCACTTCTATCACCGTAGTGGCCACCAGCAGTTGCGTTTCGTTTTTGCTAAAGGCCTTCATCACCGCTTGTTTTTCGGCAGGTTTCATGCGGCCATGTACCAAGCCAATATTTAGTTCTGGAAAGCTGGCTTGCATGTGCGCAAAGGTATCATTAGCGGTCTGCAGCTGCAAGGCTTCCGATTCCTCAATCAAGGGGCAAACCCAATACGCCTGACTACCCGCTAAACAGGCTTCACGCACGCGTTGCAAAATCTCATCGCGGCGTTCGTCTGACACTAATTTAGTCACAATCGGGGTGCGGCCAGGCGGTAGTTCGTCAATCACGGATACATCCAAATCGGCAAAATAGCTCATGGATAAGGTGCGCGGAATCGGTGTAGCGGACATCATCAATTGATGCGGTTCTGGCTCACCTTTTTTGCGCAAAGCCAGTCGCTGCTGCACACCAAAGCGGTGTTGCTCATCAATAATCGCTAAGCCTAGTTTTTTAAAACTTACCGCGTCTTGAAACAAAGCATGCGTGCCTACGGCAAGCTGAGCGTTGCCGCTGGCAATAGCAATCAGCGCAGCTTCACGCTCTTTTTTACTTTGGCTACCCGTTAACCATGCAATTTGAATATTTAACGGCTTAAGCCATGTTTCAAATTTTTTAAAATGCTGCTCCGCCAAAATTTCAGTGGGCGCCATTAATGCTACTTGCCAGCCATGCTCAATGCTTTGCAACGCTGCCATACAAGCCACAATTGTTTTACCACTACCTACATCGCCTTGCAGCAAGCGTTGCATCGGGTGCGGCTGGGTTAGGTCTTGGCTGATTTCAGCCACTACTTTTTGTTGTGAATTGGTTAGCTTAAAAGGTAAATTTTCAAGCATTTTAAGGGTTAAGTCTTTAGATGCTGCAATTGCAGGCGCGTTAATACTGCGTCTTTTTGCATAATGTTTTCGCATAGAAAGCTGCTGTGCTAACAATTCGTCAAACGCTAATCTACGCCATTCTGGCGTGCTGTGATTTTCTAAATCAGTCAAATTGGCGTCAGGCGTGGGGTGATGCAAGGCTTGAACACTGGCCGCAAAGCTGGGCAGATGGAATGCTTTGTAAACACTTGATGGCAAGGTTTCGGTTAGCGTATCTTGCTTCAAAGCCAGTGAGATTGCTTTGCGGATATTGGGCTGCGTTAAGCCTGCTGTCGTTGGGTAAATCGGCGTTAATGTTTCAGCCACTACCGTTTTTTCGCCCACCGCTTTGCATTGTGGATGCACCATTTCGTATCCGAAAAATCCGTGGCGAATTTCGCCGTATACACGTAAGACGGTGCCAACTTTAAGCGCGGCGATTTGGCTAGGATAAAAATGCAAAAAACGTAAAGTCAATTGCCCGCTGGCATCTTCAATACGGGCAATCAAGGCTTTGCGCGGCTTATAGCTCACCTCACAATGCACGATTTCGCCTTCAACTTGCGCCGTATCGCCAAGCCTTAAATCGCGCACAGCGGTAATGCGCGTTTCATCTATATAACGCAAGGGCAAATGCAACAGTAAATCTTGAACAGTGGAAATACCAAGCTTGAATAAGTTGGCAATCAGTGGTTTTGAAAACGCCTTAATTTCGTTCAGTTTACGCATACCCAACAATGAATAGGCTTACTGAATTCTATTTTCTGAATTGCCGCCTTTAACGCGGTTAATGCGCACCACGTCTGGAATTTTACGCAAATTGCGCATTAAGTCGGCCAAGTGCACGCGGTTGCGCACTTGCACCACAAAATTCACGTTGGAATATTGGCTACCGTCAGAATCTTCTACGCTCACGTTATCGATATTAGCGCCTGCTTCAGAGATACCCGCTGCAATTTTAGCCAGCATGCCGCGCTGATTAGCTACGACTAAGCGAACGTTCACTTTGAACAGTTTTTCGTTTTCAGGATCCCACTCTACATCCAGCCATTTATCAGGGTCTAGCTTAAATTTAGCCACTGTAGCGCAATCATGAGTATGAATGATTAAGCCTTTTTCCTTGTTAATAAAACCTAAAATCGGGTCGCCTGGAATAGGTGTGCAGCACTGCGCAAATTGCACCGCCATGCCCTCAGAGCCGCGAATCGTAATCATATCCAATGGCTTAAATACTTTGGTTTTACCATTATCGTCATTGTGTGAATCTTGACCATTAGCTAACAATTGATGCGCCACCATCAAGCTCATTCGCTTACCTAAGCCAATATCCGTCAAAATATCGTTTTTATGTTTCACACCGTAGTCACTCATGACTTTTTGCCATTGTTTGTCAGTAATCACGCTAGGTTCAATATGCAAAGCACGCAGTGCAAGATTGAGCATGCGCTCGCCCAAATGCGCAGATTCTGATACCTGTATGGTTTTTAAATAGTGGCGAATATGTGAGCGCGCTTTACCTGTGACTACATAATTTAACCAAGCGGGGTTTGGCTTTGCCAATGCAGCTGTAATAATTTCCACATGGTCGCCGTTACGCATTTCGGCACGCAGTGGCGCTAACTCATTATTAATTTTAACCGCTACACAACTATTGCCCACATCGGTATGCACCGCATAGGCAAAATCCACCGCGGTAGAGCCGCGTGGCAAAGCCAAAATTTTGCCTTTTGGTGTAAAGACATACACTTCATCAGGGAATAAATCGACTTTGAAGTGCTCTAAAAATTCGTAGCTATCTTCAGATTCAGTTTGAATTTCTAACAAGCGTTGCAGCCATTGATGCGTTTGCTGCTGCAATGCGGTTAAGTTGGCATCAGAGGTTTTATACATCCAATGCGCCGCCACACCAGCATTGGCAACGCTATGCATTTGTTCGCTACGAATCTGCACCTCAATTGGCATGCCAAAAGGGCCAAACAAAGTGGTATGCAAAGATTGATAGCCGTTGGCCTTGGGTATGGCGATATAGTCTTTAAACTTGCCAGGAATCGGCTTATACAATCCGTGCAAATGACCCAGCGTCAAATAGCAGCTTGCCATATCTTTTACCAACACTCTAAAGCCATAAATATCGTGAATTTGCTCTAAGGCGCTGCCTTTGCTGGCCATTTTTCGGTACACGCTGTACAAATGTTTTTGACGACCTTTTACATCCGCTTCGATTTGCACTTCAGCCAAGCGCTCTTTAATCGCGTCTAAAATTTTAGCAATCACTTCTTTACGATTACCACTCGCCACTTTAATGGCTTTAGAAAGTACGCGATAGCGCATAGGGTACAAATATTGAAAGCTTAAATCTTCAAGCTCTTGATAAATCAGATTAAGCCCAAGCCGATTGGCGATGGGCGCATAAATCTCTAAGGTTTCGCGCGCGATACGTTTTTGTTTTTCAGGGCGCATTGATTCCAGCGTTTGCATATTATGCAATCTATCAGCCAGCTTCACCAAAATCACACGCACGTCTTGGCTCATCGCCAATAACATTTTGCGGAAATTTTCTGCTTGGGCTTGAGTCGAGCTTTGAAACTCAATCTTATCCAACTTGGTTAAGCCATCCACCAACACACCCACTTGCTTACCAAATAACTCAGCAATTTCTTCCACCGAAACACCGGTATCTTCCACCACGTCGTGCAATAAAGCGGCCAACAATGTGGGCAAATCCAGATGCAGCTTGGCTAAAATGCAAGCAACTGAAACAGGGTGTGTGATATACGGCTCACCCGTTTTACGGGTTTGGCCATCATGCGCTGCATAGGCGTAGCGATAGGCCGCCCACACTTGTTCAATGTCGGCTTCGCTAAAATATTCTTTTAGTAAAAGGGTAAGCGGGGAGGTTTCAGCATCTGCCGGCAATAAATTTTGCTCGGCAGGTTGAAAAGTGTCGATAGTAGATTTATTAATGCCTGATTTGGTTGCGGATTTTGGCATCACATAACATGCTTAACGCTTAAGAATGGGTGCGGTTTAAAATTTCCAAACCCACTTTTCCCGCTGCAATTTCACGCAAAGCCAACACTGTTGGCTTGTCTTTTTGTCCTGTGCTGTGCACATAAGGATCTGAACCATTTGCCAATTGACGTGCGCGATAGGCTGCAACTAAGGTTAACTGGAAGCGGTTTGGGATTTTCTCTAAGCAATCATCTACGGTAATACGGGCCATTTGTGTTCCTTTAAATTGTGCGGTCAACTTCATATTGACCGCTAAATTGGGTTAATTGTTATTAAATTAAGGCTTAATATTCAAAACTTAACGCTAAAATCACGTTACATTTTGAACAAGCGCAGCATAACGCTGAAGTTGTGATGTCGATTTCAGCCTATTTGCCCGAATAATCGCCATTAAGTCTTGTAAAGCCACATCAAAATTATCATTGATTGTAACATAATCAAACTCGACCACATGGCTCATTTCCTCGCGCGCTGCCGCAACCCGCTTATTAATCACTTCGACACTATCTTGGCCGCGATTATTCAAACGTTGCTCTAGAGTTTCTACTGACGGTGGCAGTATAAAAATACTGATGGCTTGCGGATAAATCGCGCGCACTTGCGCTGCGCCCTGCCAATCAATTTCTAAAATCACATCGTAACCTGCATTAAGCGCACTATCTACCGCAGCTTGCGAAGTGCCATATTTTGCGCCGTGCACATTAGCACTTTCCAAAAAACCGCCCTCGCTTAAAATGCTTAAAAATTGTGTTTCATTCACAAAGTGATAATGCACGCCGTTTTCTTCGCCTACGCGCTGGTTGCGCGTTGTATGCGAAACAGACAGTTTGATTTGCGCATCATGCATCAATATCGACTTAACCAAACTGGTTTTGCCCGCGCCTGAAGCCGCGGTAATAATAAAAAGATTACCCGCAACTTGATTTAAAACCATGCTTAATGTCATGCTTTTAACACCAATCGGGGCTTGGTAAGGCAGAAAATACTTGTTTGAGCCCTGTGCCCCAGCCTTGCCTGATGGCTGAATAGTAAGGATCGTTTTCTGTAATGCGTTGTTTACAGTCAGCATTTAAGCTGTCGATACGGTAAATCAGCAAATCAATTGGCGCCGCTACCGAAACATTGCTGCGAATGGTGGAATCAAACGAAATCAATAAACATTTAACCGCATCCATCATGTCGGTATCGTATTTCACTACGCGGTCAATAATTGGTTTGCCATATTTGGTTTCGCCAATTTGAAAATAAGGTGTTTCTTGACCAATTTCAATAAAATTGCCTGCCGCGTACACTTTAAATAATCGTGGTATTTCACCTTTGATTTGGCCACCAATCAAAATAGTGGCGTTGAACTCAATATCATGGTCTTTCAAAAATGCCCCATCTCGCGCAAACGAAGCGCGTATCTCGTCGCCCACTAATGATGCGGCCTCAAATAGGCTATCTACGTTTTTAAGATGGCGCTTTTCTGAATCGTTTAATTTGAGTTTTAAGGAATTGACAACAGACTGAGTAATGGCAAGATTTCCGGATGTCATTAACACGATTACGCGCTCATCTTTTACCTCAAAAATATGCATTTTAGGAGAAATAGCTACTTGATCAATCCCTGCATTGGTGCGCGTGTCGGATGCGAAAACCAAGCCTTGCTCTAATAATAAACCAACGCAATATGTCATGATGGTGATAAAAATACAGAAGTTTGCTAAAAACAAATCATACCATTTTGGGTAATGGCTGATGTTGGAATGCGTGAATTTTTACTGATTTTTTTGTGTTAAGTATTTACATAAATCCTGCGGCTTCGGTTAATTTTGCCACATTTTCTTGCGTAAAGAATCCATCAAAGCTGCCGTAACGTTGCACATATTCAATAATCAGCGATGAATGCTCTGACGCATTGGAGAATATTTGCTTTAAACCCTGCTCTTTTGAGCCAATCACATCCAGCAAAAAGCCTTTGCCATTTTCGGCAATCGCATCCACCACAAAATCGATATTTTCTTTGCCCTTATATTCACCATCTTTTACCGAAATCGCCATATGGTGCAAGCGCGGCCCGTAGTTACGCACAAAGGTTTCTGTAGGTGAAGGCAAATGTTCTAAATGGTTAATAAAGTAAGGCGTGTTGTTGGCGGTAAATACTTTGGCTGGGCTTTTCGATTCTGGAATCGGATGGGCACTTTTAGTCACATTAGTCGACGAGTTTTGGTCTTTAATGTTGTAAGCACCCCAAAAATAATAGCTAGAAAGTGACAAATATTCCAAAATCGCCACTTCGCGATTTTGGCTGTAAACCCTTGTCGCTAAATGGTCTAGCGGTAATAATAAATCCGTCACGCCTATTTTGGCTTGCAGTGTTTTAGCTTCTGCATAGGCTGCTTGTACATCTGATTTGATGACGCTTACACCTAGTGCATATACTCTTAACTCATCTGGCTCGCGCTCTAGATACGCCACAATATTATGCGTATAAGGTGATGGTTTACTGATGGATAAATTACCTGGCAGCTCTAATTTGCGCGTGTCATCTTGATTAAAAAAGCGAAAGCCGCGCTGCTGCTGAATTTTAACTACACTGTGTAAATCGTCTACGCGAATAATCTCGCCCATATAGCGGCTGTTGGGCTTGTTAGCGCCAATTGGGTAGACTTCGTTTAAGCTTCTGAAAATGCCGAGCAAGTTTGGGTCTTTTACTTCACGTAACAAAATATCAGGTGAATTTAAATCGATACGCAACACATGCGTGAGATGTTGCGCGGTTTCTAGCGTCACCAAATAATGGTATGGCGTCATTAAAGCTAATTCGGCAATGTACTTGGTCGAATGCTCAGGATCAACCGAAATCATCAGCGCATCAATTTCATGAATCATGCTGGTTAAACCTAGCTGATCGCGTTCTTTTAGCAGGCGAATTAAATTGTCTTCAAAAAATGTTGAATTTTCTTTATCGCCATGACGGCTGAATTGTAGTGAGTGATTAGTCATTGAATTACTGTTGTGCTTGCTGCACTTGTTGTAACTTTTGCTGAATTTCTTGCGCCTCTTTTAAGAGTGCTATCTGGTTCATTTTATGTTGCTGATGAATGGGTACGCCTGCCTGATTCACCACCACGCTGGTCGCCATGCCTTCTATTCCACCACCAGAACGCATGCCGGTCACTGGGCTTGCAGTGCGGTAATCTAAACCTGTCGCCAAGCGTATATAGGTTTCGCCAGCGTGACAGCCGTTTGATACATCGACACTTTGCCAAGCACTATCAAACCACACATCCACCCAAGCGTGGCTTTGCATTAAGCTGCCATCTTGCGTAAATAAATAGCCGCTGACATAACGTGCGGGATATCCTAAACTCCGGCAACAGGCAATAAACACATGCGCATGATCTTGGCAAACGCCTTGACCCAGGTGAAACGCCTCAATCGCGGTAGTTTTTACTTCTGTTGCGCCTTTGATATAGCCTACTTTTTCCACTAGCGCATGCATTAAGTCATCAATCGGCTTATCTTTAAATTGGGCAGAAAATGCCGTAATTGCTCCATCTGCCAATGTTAATGGCGTGTCGCGCAAATAAATGGTTAAGGGCAGTGTTTGCTCTTGCGAATAGTCATTTACGCCTGTTTCTACCTCGCCAATTACGGTAACACTTAATTCAGTATGCGGCGTATCCACCACAAGCGTATGCGTGGTATTGCCAAAAGCATCTTCAAAAGCTTGCAATTGGCCTTGCACTTTAATATCCCAATATTTGACGTGTTGTCCAAAACCGCTTTGCGGCGTGAGCCTGAGCTGTTGAATCGTATAGTTAACAGGTGCGCTGTAAACGTATTGCGTGTGATGTTCGATAGTGAGGCGCATGCTTGGTTTTATCTAATTAGGCTGAATGGTTAACTGGCATTAATACTTAAAAAAGCACGTTGGATTTCTGCGCCTAATAAATTGTTTGAATCAATAAAATCACTTAAAAATTCATGTAATCCGTGTTGAAAAATATCTTGCATCTTGCCGTAGCGCAATCTGGCGTGCAACTCACCTGCTAGCCTTCTACATTCGGTGTGGCGTGCACCTGAAAGCTGCTCGAGTATTGGTGAAATTTCATCCAAACAGGCATGTAATGAGCGCGGCATGTCGCGCCTTAACACCAACAATTCTGCCACACGCCATGGCACAATAGTATCACTAAATATTTTTTGATACGCCTGAAAAGCTGAGACCGAGCGCAATACAGCGCTCCATTCGTAATAATCGACGGCGCCGCCGATCTCTTCTCCTTCCGGCAATAAAAGATGATATTTCACATCCAATAATCGCGCTGTGTTGTCTGCACGCTCAATAAAGGTACCCAGCCGCACAAAGCTAAACGCATCATCGCGCAGCATGGTGCCAAAACATACACCTCTAAACAAATGCGAGCGCGCTTTGACCCAATCGCAAAATTCACGCAAACCAGTTTTGGCTAAATCTTGGCCAATAAATTGAGAGAACTCTAGCCACAATGCATTAATATTTTCCCAAGTTTCTGAGGTCATCGCCACCCGCACTGCGCGCGCATTTTCACGCGCATTGCGCAGTGCGTTGTAAATGCTGGATGGATTATCTGCATCCATCGCTAAATAATGAATCACGTGGGCAGCGTTTACATCGCCATATTCTTCTTCGTAGGTATCTACGTTGCCCGATATTTCTAGCGCTGGCAACCAAAGCGCAGCCTCACTTTGCGCGGCGTTTGGCACCAGCGACATGCTATAAGTCACTTCCAATACGCGCGCCATATTTTCTGCCCGCTCAATGTAGCGCGCCATCCAGTAAAGGTGATCTGCGGTGCGGCTTAACATACCGTTTCTACTTTACTATCTTTAAGTTTTACACTTTGTTTAACTTCTGTACTTATTGTTGCTAGTGATTGCGATATCTCGATTTCATCTTCTGCATCTTCCAACACCCAAGTATCTTTGGTGCCGCCACCTTGCGATGAATTCACTACCAGTGAGCCTTCTTTTAATGCCACACGACACAACGCGCCCGGCACTAAAGTAACGGTTTTTCCTGACAAAACAAATGGTCGCAAATCTACATGTCGCGGCGCAATGCCAGCCTCAACCAAGGTTGGGCAAGTGGATAATGCAAGTGTAGGTTGCGCAATATAGTTGGCAGGCTTAGATAAAATTCGCAGTCTAAACTCTTCAATCTCTTTTTTAGTGGCGGCTGGCCCCACTAACATGCCATAGCCGCCGGAACCTTGTACCTCTTTCACCACCAGCTCATGCAAATGTTCTAAGGTATATTGCAAATCGGCCTCTTTACTTAACTCGTAAGTGGGCACATTTTCTAAAAGCGGCTCTTCGCCCAGATAAAACTTAATCATTTCTGGCACATATATATAGGTCGCTTTATCGTCTGCCACGCCTGTTCCTAACGCGTTCGCAAGCGTCACGCCACCATTGCGATACACCGAAAGCAAGCCCGGCACGCCCAGCATTGAGTCTGCGTTAAACACCAGCGGGTCAATATAATCGTCATCAATACGCCTGTAAATCACGTCCACTTTTTGTGGGCCTTGCGTAGTGCGCATATATACGGCGTTATTGCGCACAAACAAATCTGGCCCTTCTACAAGCTCAATACCCATTTGCTGCGCAATAAAAGCATGCTCAAAGTACGCGCTGTTATACGCGCCAGGCGATAATAAAACGACGGTTGGATCTTGGATGCCGTGCTGCGCAACTGCACGCAAGTTTTTAAGTAGCACTTGTGGGTAGTGATCCACTTGCGCAATATGGTAGCGACGGAATAATTCAGGAAAAAGCCGCATCATCATTTTGCGGTCTTCTAACATATATGACACGCCAGATGGTGTGCGCAAATTGTCTTCCAACACATAAAATTGTGATTCTGTCGTGCGGACTAAATCAATGCCAGCGATATGCGCATAAATTTGGTTGGGTACGTCTACGCCAAACATTTCTGGGCGATATTGGCTGTTAGCCAAAATACTGGCTGGCACAATCCCTGCCTGAATAATTTCTTGCTTATGATAAATATCATGCAAAAACATATTTAACGCTTTGACACGTTGAATCGCACCAGCCGATAATTTTGACCATTCTTTTCCAGAAATCAATCGCGGAATCACATCAAACGGAATCAGCCGCTCTGCCCCATCGGCCTCGCCGTAGACGTTAAAAGTAATACCAACACGGCGGAATAGCAGCTCCGCCTCTTGGCGCTTACTTTCTAATTGATGATGCGGAATATCTTTAAGCCAATCATGATAAGCCGCGTAGATGTGGCGAACCTGCTTTTCATCCAACTTAGATGCATCTAATTGCATTTCGTCGAAAAACATTTTGGGAGATTTTTGCATGATTAAGGTCTTTAGTTAGTATAAAGACTTATGCAAGGCGTATGCCAGATTATTATTATTTTAAAAACAATAACTTACGATAATATTTAATTCGCGCAAGAAAACATGCACTTATACAGTGCATTTAAAAAGTAATTTTTTAAATGTGCGCAATAGATTAGTGCATGCTGCGTCTGGCTTACTTAACCTGCTTAACTACTCAATATTCTGAATTTGCTCACGCATTTGTTCTATCAACACTTTCAGCTCCATGGAAATCTGGCTTGTTTCTACTGCCACCGATTTTGATCCCAATGTATTCGCTTCACGATTCATTTCCTGCATTAAAAAATCTAAACGCTTACCTACCGCACCACCTGCGTGCAAAATACGTTTTACTTCTGATATATGCGAGTCCAGTCGTGATAATTCTTCGTCTACATCAATGCGTTGCGCATACAACACCATCTCTTGACGTATGCGGTCATCATCACGGCTATTGGTTGCTTCGTGCAACTTAACACTTAATTTGGCCTGATATTGCGCAATTAAATTAGGCATCATCGGCTTTACTCTGGTGACATGCTGCTCAATTTGTTGCAATCTATCCAAAATAACGGCTTTTAGTTTTTCACCCTCACGCGCACGCGCATCAATCAAATGTTGCAAAACTTGATTCAATACTTGCTTGAAATCCGCTTCAAGCGCATCAGCATCCAACGCTTCCGACATCATCACGCCTGGCATGCGCAAAATATCCAGCATATTCACTGGTTGCGTGTGCGGAAAATATTGCGCGGCAGTTTTTGCGCTTTCGGCAATTTGTTGCAAAACCGTATGATTAAGTTGCGGCACACTATCCACGCCCGTTTCACGCATCATGCTCATGCGAACATCTACTTTGCCACGGCCTAATTTAGCCTGAATTAGTTCGCGCGCAGTAGCTTCAAATAGGCGTAAATTATCATCCAACTTAAGTTGTAACTCTAAATAGCGGTGATTGACCGAACGGCACTCAACCAGCAAAATACCTTGTTTGGTGTTGTGTTCTTGCGACGCGTAGCCTGTCATGCTTAATATCATAGTTGTGTTCTTAAGTTTATTTGTTAAAGTAATTTGTGATAATTGTATCAAACCCCTATGATTTAACGTGGTTTTTATGCGAGAATGCGTAAATTAAATGATTTAAGATTCAATATCTTAATAACAAAACTAGAATTTTTGCACGCGAGATGACAGGCTACACTTAACTAGATGGCTACACTTAAAAATCAATCTTTGCCTATCGGCTATATTCTTCAAGATTACATCATCACGCGCGTGCTAAGCACAGGCGGATTTAGTTTTGTCTATCTGGCACAAGATATGAACAAAAATATTGTGGCCATTAAAGAATACATGCCCACTGGTTTGGCCTTGCGTGAGGATGGCGCAACCGTGCTACTGGGTAGCGATGACGATGCCGCCACTTTTAAACACGGCCTAAAATGCTTTTTTGAAGAAGGTCTGGCATTAGCCAAAATTGACCATAAAAATATCGTGCGGGTGCTAAATTTCTTTAGAGAAAACAATACTGTTTACATGGTGATGCAGTATGAGCGCGGCAAATCCTTACAAGACTTTATCCTGTCGCAAACTGAGCCTGTAAACGAAAAATTTGTGCGCCGTGTCTTTGGTGAGTTGCTAAATGGTCTGCGTGAAGTGCATACACAAAAGCTGCTGCACTTGGATATTAAGCCCGCCAATATTTATATTCGATTAGATGGCTCGCCTGTATTGCTGGATTTTGGCTCTGCGCGCCAAACGCTCACGCAAACGCAATCTAAACTATCGCCCAGCTACACACCTGGCTTTGCGCCGCCAGAGCAATATTTTGAACGCAAACAATTAGGTCCGTGGAGCGATATTTATAGCGTAGGTGCCAGCATGTATTCTTGCTTGGCAAGGTCGGCACCAATGGCTGCTAATCAGCGCGTTAAAAAAGATTTTCTGGCGCCTGCCACCAAAGTAGGCAAAGGCATTTACACACAAGAATTACTGCAAATTATTGATAACTGCCTCAAGCTTAATTATCTCGATAGGCCACAGAGCGTATTTTCATTACAGAAGACTTTATTTGAAATTGTTCCCCCAATTGAGGTAAAGAAGCCTAGTTTAGCCAAAAAAATTAAAGACGCTTTAAACAAACCACTTTAAGATAGCAATTGACACATTAATCACATAAAAACACTCAATAATAGCTGCTTAAATGAAATTTTCTATCTACCAAAACAGCCGCCAAGGGCCCAGAAATTATAACCAAGATCGCTTGGCTTATTCCTACAGCAAAGATGCACTATTGTTAGTATTGGCTGATGGCATGGGCGGCCACCGCAATGGCGAAGTGGCTGCACATTTGGCCGTTAAAACCCTGACCGATGCTTTTCAACGCTTGGCAGTGCCTTTTTTAAGTAGCCCAGCTAAGTTCTTAATTGACCATATTCAGCAAGTGCACGATATGATTGATAACGTCACCCAACGTGACGAATTAATCGAATCCCCACGCACGACCATCGTTGTTGCCATTATTCAGCGTGGATTTTTGTACTGCGCGCATGTGGGCGATTCTAGGCTTTACCATTTCCGCGATGGTCACTTGTTATTCCGTACCGAAGATCATTCAGTCGTGCAATCGCTGTACAAAAAAGGCATGATTACCAAAGAAGAAATGGCTACGCACCCTTATAAAAACAAGGTGTACAACTGTTTAGGTGGCGAAACGCCGCCGCAAATCGATTTATCTGACCGTTTTGAGCTGCTAGAAGGCGATACTATTCTGTTGTGTACAGATGGCGTTTGGGGCGTATTAAGCGATCAGCAAATTAAAGAAATTATTCAGCAACATATTGTGATTGCCGATGCCACCAATAAACTGATGGATAGCGCAGAATTTGCCAGCGATGAACGTGGCGATAATATGAGCGCGATTGGCTTGCAATGGGGCGACAGACAACAAAGCAGCACGGCTGTTTCAACGCAACTGATGCCTTTGGGCGAAACCACAACCATCATGAACACCGTGCAACAGCATAATAAAGACGGCATGAATTTAAATGACTTGTCTGATGACGATATTGAAAGCACCATTGCCGAAATTCAAAACGCGCTGAATAAAACGCAGCAAAAGCCAAAAATTTAACCTAATTTTAGGGTTAAGTAGCGCGTCTAAGCGTTATCTGTTGTTAAGTTTTATCAGTCTCAATAATGCATGGCTTATAATATGTGTTTATTTCATACAGATTAAGCACTTACTATGCATACCAACAACCGCCCAAGCCAACGCGCAAACAACCAACTTCGTGCAGTAGAAATCATCCGCCACTACACCAAGCATGCCGAAGGCTCTGTGCTGGTTAAGTTCGGCGACACCCATGTGTTGTGTACTGCCAGTGTAGAAGAAAAAGTACCCAGCTTTTTAAAAGGCAAAAATCAAGGCTGGGTAACGGCTGAATACGGCATGTTGCCACGCTCAACGGGCAGCCGCATGGATAGAGAAGCCGCAAAAGGCAAACAATCTGGACGCACGCAAGAGATTCAGCGCTTGATTGGCCGCAGCTTGCGCGCGATTATCGACCTTGAAAAACTGGGCGAACGCAGCGTGCATATTGATTGCGATGTCATTCAAGCCGATGGCGGCACGCGCACGGCCAGCATCACTGGTGCTTATGTCGCTTTGAGTGATGCGATATCGACTTTGTTAAAATCAGGAAAAATTACTGAAAATCCATTAAAACAAGCGGTTGCTGCCATTTCGGTTGGTGTTTATAAAGGCATTCCTGTATTAGATTTAGATTATATTGAAGACTCGGACTGCGATACCGATATGAATGTCGTGATGACGGCGGATGGCGGATTTGTAGAGATTCAAGGCACGGCTGAAGGTGAGCCTTTTGCGCGCGAAACCATGAACGCGATGCTGGACTTAGCCGCTAGCGGCATCAATGATTTGTTAGCCAAACAAAAAGACGTTTTAAGTATTTAATTTAAGCTTTCGTATGTTAAAACAGTTAGTCATTGCGTCAGGCAACCAAGGCAAACTTGCCGAAATTCAAGCTTTGTTACAGCCGTTAAATATAGAAGTTTTACCGCAATCGGCTTTTAACGTAACAGAAGCGTCTGAACCGCACTGTACATTTATTGAAAACGCCTTAGCCAAAGCCCGCCACGCCAGCCTTGCTACAGGCTTACCTGCGCTAGCAGACGATTCAGGCTTATGTTTAGAAGCATTACAAGGCGCACCAGGTGTGCATTCTGCTTATTTTTCTGGCGTTAAAGATGATGCAAAAAATAACGCGCATTTACTTAACACCTTAAAACAGCATGAAAATCGTTTTGCACATTATTACTGCTGTTTGGTACTAGTGCGCAAACATGACGACCCGCAACCGCTGATTGCGGAAGGCATTTGGAAAGGCTCTATTTTAAAAAAAGCGCGTGGCGATAATGGTTTTGGCTATGATCCGCTATTTTTAGATGCGATTACTGGCCAATCTGCAGCCGAACTGACGCCAGAGCTGAAAAATAAATTGAGTCATCGTGGCCACGCTTTGCGTAAAATGCTGCAATTAATTCAGCACTTAACGTACTAATATTCTCAAATGAAAAATTTACCAACTTGGGTTCGTGATGACAAAAGCGTCGTTGCCTGCACCGAAAAAATTAAAGTCATGACGGACAACTTTGAAGAGATTCAGCAAATGATGCAAGATGCTTTTGAAGACGGCTTGCTGATGGAAGTGAATGAGGCGCAAATGCGTGCCACATTGAATTCGATTGTTGAAGAACTGATTAACCCATATAAAAAAGGCGAATAATCATTTGAAAAAGATTATTCCGATTAACGCTGAAACATACTTTAATCACGTCAAACCCATTAATAGCACCTCCCCCATTTTAGGTGATGCTACGCTATCGGGCTTAACTAATCCGCCGCCGTTATCGCTATATATTCATATTCCTTGGTGCGTAAAAAAGTGTCCTTATTGCGATTTTAATTCGCATGAATCGCGCACTGAGATACCCGAAAAACGCTATGTAGCGGCGTTGATTGCGGATTTAGAACAATCTGTACCGCGCGTTTATGGACGCAAAATCAAAAGTGTATTTTTTGGTGGTGGTACGCCCAGTTTGTTTTCGGCTGAATCGATTGATGAAATTTTAAGTGCTGTACGCATGTTAACTCCGTTGGAATACGGCGCTGAGATTACGCTGGAAGCCAACCCTGGCACGGTAGAAACAGCACGTTTTGCAGCTTATAAGCAGGCAGATGTTAACCGTATTTCGCTAGGCATTCAAAGTTTTAATGCAGATTATCTCAAAGCGCTTGGCCGTATTCATGATGACAAGCAAGCGATACAAGCCGCAGAGTTGGCACTTAACACCTTTGAGCGGGTGAATTTGGATGTGATGTATGCGCTGCCGAATCAAAGTTTAGAGCATGCATTACAAGATGCGCGTCAAGCAGTCGCTTTAAATCCAGACCATTTATCGTTTTATCACTTAACTTTAGAGCCGAATACGCCATTTCATCGCACGCCGCCTAGCTTGCCTGATGATGATGTCAGTGCAGATATGCAGGAGCAGATTGAAGCATTGTTGGGCGAGCATGGTTATGAACATTATGAAACGTCTGCTTTTTGTAAGCCCAAGAGTCAATCACGACATAACTTAAATTACTGGCAATTTGGCGATTATTTAGGCATTGGTGCAGGCGCGCATTCCAAACTCAGCTATCACGATAAAATCACCCGTGAAACGCGCCATAAACACCCAAAAGCGTTTATGGAAAATGCTGAAAATGGCAACGCGGTGGACAATAGCTGGCAGATTGCACAGGCTGATTTAGGCTTTGAATTTATGATGAACGCACTGCGATTAACTGATGGCGTTGAGACTGGCTTGTTTCAGCAACGCACAGGATTAAGCTTGCAAACCATGCATGCAGGGCTGGCGGCGGCTACTAAAAAAGGCTTAATCACACAAGACTTAACCCGCATTAAACCGACTGCGCTTGGCCAGCGCTATTTAAACAATTTATTGGGCTTATTCTTAAATTAAAGTTTTTAAATTAATGTTTTTAAGTTAATGCCTATTTTGACTCAAAATCTTTACGGGTATCCAATAGCGCTATCAGCATTAAAATTTCATCTAACGCCGATTTACTAAAACCTGCTCGCTCACCATCACGATTATCGGTAATCAAACTACGCAAATACACACTTGCCAACTCGCTGGGCCATACAGCGTCCAGTTTTTCCATAATATGCGGAAAGTCTTCTAAATGTTGAGATACCACAATTGCCGCGTTGGTCGTCGCTAGGTCGTTTTCGTACCACACTGGCGTCATCACATTAAACGTTTGATGCAGGCTTTTCGCGTATTCCTCAAACTCTTCTTTGGCATTAATTTTTCTAAATACTTCTAACAAATACAACCAATGATTAATAGAGGCTTTTGGCTGTGTTTCGATGGTTAACTTTAGGTGTGCAATCGCATCTTGCGTGCGATTAATGCTCATCAGCAGTTTTGCTTCTTCTAGGGTGGAAGAGGCTTTTTCCATTTCGGTATCTAAAAAAGCTTTCTTCGATTCGCTGGGCTGATGCTCAACAACATATTCAGATTCTTGCTCTGTGTCTTGCCATTGGTCACCAAAATGGGTGACCGTATCATCCTCCATACTTGGCATCGCTTCACTTAAGCGCGCTAACATGCGTTGACGATTTTTTCGTATTAAATAAGCGATAACACTGAGCAGAATCATGCCACCTAATATCAGCAATAATCCATATTTCAACCAATCAAATGCTGGCTTAATGGTCAGCGATGGCGCTGCTTGCTGGTCAACCACAGCAGGTGCAACAACAATCGCTGCAGGCGCAGGGTTTAAATTTTTAAATACTTTTTTAACAGGCGGCAAAAGTGTAGTTGTTTGCGTTTCAGGCGGCTTAACATCGGCTACAGCCGAATCCGCAACGGCATTTTTGGTTGTATCGATTGGCGTAACTTGAGTACTGGACGCCGTACTTGCAGGAAAGCTTAGGGTTTTATCTAAAACCAACTTTAAATTGTTTAGTTTTTCTTGCAAAACACCTAATTTAATGTGCAAACGCTCTAACTCAGCTTTCAAAAAAGCATTTTTGCTGACTAAGGCCTCGTATTCTTGCAATAAAAAAGCAGGTATTCTGCTTGTGGTTTGCTTAATGCTGTAACTCAAATGCATCTTTTGACGCTGAGCTTTAGCGCGCTTTGCTTGAATCAAGCCAACTTTTTGCGAAAGTGATTTAAGTGTAGGAATTTGCAATAATGTTGGCTCGTCAAACTCGTTGGTCGCCTTTAATTTTGGCTCCAAATCGGCATTTAAAGCGATTGTTTCCGCCACAAACTGCTTGCGCATCGTTTGGCTTTTAGGGTAAAACGAACGCGCAATATCGTTCAAGCTCTCACCTGGTATTGCTGGCCAAGCCATGGTCGTTGCCGTATCTCCGTCTACATTATTTGCACCAATCGACTGCGACATAATGGGTTCTGATGCGCTGTTATCTAGATTATTTTGGCTTGGGTTTTCTGTGTTGACAGGCTGAGATTGATTGACATCCGCTTCGCTTGACGCTGCAGTTGTTGAAAGTGGTTCATCTATTACACCATCTATGGCGCGCACGGTGCTACCGAAAGTTAACGGTATCAGTAGCACAAAAATGAATGATTTTTTCACAATATTGAGTGGTTAACTTAATAATTGACGGGCACGTTGAATGGCTTTTTTGACTTGTACTGGCGCGGTTCCACCAATATGGTTGCGGCTAGCTAATGAGCCCTCCAGCGTTAATACCGCGTATACGTCTTCTTGAATTAGCGCATTAAATTGCTGTAATTCTTTTAATGATAAATCCGCCAAATCGCATTTTTTTTGCACTGCGTGCTTTACTGCCAGCGCAACAGCTTCATGCGCATCTCTAAACGGTAATCCTTTTTTCACCAAATAATCAGCTAGATCAGTAGCAGTTGCAAAGCCCTCAAGCGCGGCTTGGCGCATATTGGCTTTATTCACTTCAATGCCACGCAACATATCCGCATAAATCGCCAGCGTCATTAAAATGGTGTCTGCCGTATCAAACAATGGCTCTTTGTCTTCTTGATTATCTTTGTTGTAAGCCAGCGGCTGGCCTTTCATTAAAGTAAGCAAAGCCACTAAATGCCCATTAACGCGCCCTGTTTTACCGCGCACCAGCTCTGGCACATCAGGGTTTTTCTTTTGCGGCATAATGGATGAGCCCGTACAAAAACGGTCAGCGATATCCACAAAGGCGAACCTGGGTGAAGACCATAAAATCAGCTCTTCAGAAAAGCGTGATAAATGCGTCATCAATAAAGCACTAGCCGCAGTAAATTCAATGGCAAAATCGCGATCAGAAACCGCATCTAAAGAGTTTTCACAAACGCCATCAAAACCCAAACTTTTAGCAACCATTTCGCGATTAATCGGGTAGCTAGTACCCGCTAAAGCCGCAGCACCTAATGGCAGGCGATTAATCCGTTTGCGACAATCGGCAAAACGTTCTGCATCGCGTTTCAACATTTCAAAATAGGCTAGCAAATGATGGCCAAACGTCACCGGCTGCGCCACTTGCAAATGCGTAAAGCCAGGCATAATGGTGTCAGCATGCTGCTCTGCCAAATCCACAATGCTCAATTGCAGCTTTTTAATCGCCACTAAAATGTCATCTACGGTTGCGCGCAACCAAAGTCGTACATCGGTTGCCACTTGGTCGTTACGGCTTCTGCCCGTATGTAAGCGCTTACCTGCATCGCCAATTTTATCGGTTAAGCGCTTTTCAATATTTAAATGTACATCTTCTAAATCCAGCAGCCATTCAAAACTGCCCGCTTGAATCTCTGCCAAAATCTCAGTCAAACCTTTTTCGATTTTTGCTACATCATCCAAGCTGATAATGCCCTGCGCGCCCAGCATTTTAGCGTGCGAGATGGAACCTGCAATATCAAACTCGGCTAAACGTTTATCGAAATCAACCGATGCAGTGTACTTTTTAACCAATTCTGCGACTGGCTCATTAAAACGGCCAGACCAAGCGCTTGATTTTTTATTTAATGAGTTGTCTTGCACTAGTTTCTCTTGCACCGTGTAATGGCTTTCTTGGCTTTAATTATGAAAATTTTCGTTAATAATAATATACTTGTGCATTCATTATAACGAACTATACGCCGTGCGCAAAAATAGCCGTTTACCTAATTTACACAATCTTGGCATTCACCTGCGTATTTTGCTGATTGTGAACTTATTAACCGCTATTACAGCGATTTTATTCAGCCAACAATTTAACGATTTTTTACCTTTATTAGCCGAATTATCGGCAATAGTGCAGCCTATTTTACTGCTTAGCATGTTAAGCCTGTATACGCTGCATCCATTGTTGAATAAATTACCTTACTGGCTTGGTATTATCGTCATTTTTTTGTTAGAAATTGGCCTTACTTTTCTAGTATTTGTTGTATTTAATCAACTGTTTTCGTTTGAGGATATTCCAAGCGTCTATCGTGCCTGCCTATTAAGTGCAATTGTCACTGGTATTGTATTTTACTATTTTCATTTGCAACAGCGCGCTTACTCGCCTGCTATTGCAGAAGCGCGCTTGCAAGCCTTGCAAGCGCGCATTCGGCCGCATTTTTTATTTAATAGCATTAATGCCGTTTTGTCGCTAATTCGTAGCCAACCCAAGCGCGCCGAAACCGCATTAGAAGATATGGCCGATTTATTCCGCGTGCTGATGGCAGACAATCGTGATTTGGTACCGCTGGCGCAAGAAATTGCCTTATGCCGCCAATATTTGGCTTTAGAAAAATTACGCTTAGAAGAACGCTTGCAAATCACATGGCAAATAGACAACATGCCGCCAGATGCAATGATTCCGCCCTTAATCTTGCAACCACTACTTGAAAACGCGGTGTATCACGGCATTGAGCCGATGGCTGAAGGCGGCGAAATTATGGTCACTATTTACACGCGACACAAAGAGTTGCACATTAGCATCAGCAACCCATATGCACCGCAAAATCAGCACCATACGGGCAATAAAATGGCGCTCAAAAATATTAAAGAGCGCTTAAGTTTACATTTTGATTTAGAAGCATCACTTAAAGCAGAAGCAACACAACTTAGCGACAAACAAAACCGTTATGAAGTGCATATTCGCTTGCCGCACACGCATTAAATGACTGCATTAACTTAACACTAAAATAAACTAAAAAAATTTCGCTTAAAAAACATGTTAACTATTTTAATTGCCGATGACGAAACGCCCGCGCGCAATCGCTTGCGTGATTTGCTGGGCGATATTGCCGATGTAACGATTGTTGCCGAAGCCAAAAATGGCAAGGAAGCGATTGATTTGGCCATGCAAACCAAACCCGATTTAATGTTATTGGATATACGCATGCCGCTGATGGATGGCATTGAAGCCGCCCAGCATGCGCAAAAACTCGAACCCAAACCCCATATTATTTTTACTACCGCATTTGATGCTTACGCGATTAAAGCATTTGATTTAAACGCGATTGATTACCTACTCAAACCGATTCGCTTAGAACGCCTGCAAACCGCGATTGATAAAGCGCATGCACTTAAGCCTAAACAGATTGAAGCCTTAAAACCGTTGCAAAAAATGCGCAGCCATCTCAGCATTCATGAGCGCGGCCGCGTGATTTTGGTGCCTATTGAACAGATTATTTATCTGCGAGCCGAACTGAAATATATCACGGTGCGCACTGCAGAACGTGAATATTTGATTGAAGAATCGCTCACCCATCTAGAAACCGAATTTGGTGAGCGATTTGTACGATTGCATCGTAATTGTTTGGTTGCGCCAGTATTTATCACTGGCTATGAAAAGCGCCTCAATGAAACCAACGAAGAACGCTGGGTTGCCTTATTAAAAGATATTCCCGAAGCCATTGCCATTAGCCGCCGCCAACAACATCTGGTTCGGGAAAGCTAGCGCGCAAAACTTAACACCTTAAACAAGACGAAAAATATTAGCGTCTAGGGTTGTTTCTTTTTAGCATCCATTTCGGCAATCACTTTAGCCGCCCATTCGCGTCCGCCCAAACCAAAAGCCAGTGCAAGTGCCAAAAAGAATGCGCCAAATACAATAATAAACAATGAGTGAATCAGCTGCATGCCAATGCCTAATTGCTCAAGCGCTACGAAAATCGCCAAGATTTGTATGCCGTATTCAGCCGATGTGCTCACCGTTAACGCATGCGAAAACTTAATGCTGTACAGCCATGCAAATACTAAGCGATTAACAAAGCGCGCCAATAAAGTACCAAAAATAATGACTAAAATAGCCACAATAATATGCGGCAAATAGCTGGCTAATTGTTGTAACAACACAGCGACTTCATTCAGGCCCAGCGCATTCGCACCAGTAATCACAAATAACAGAATCACTAGCCAATACACCACTTGGCTGATAATGCCGCTTAAAGTCACATTAAAATTGCCATGATTAATAAACGCTTCTAAGCCTGATTTTTGAGCGGCTTTATCAAATTGGGTCAATGTCAATAGGCGTTTTACGGCGGATCTGGCCAATTTGGCGATAAGCCAACCAAAAAATAAAATGACAATAACTGCTAATAACTTGGGCACAAAATGTATAAGCTGTACCCAAAATTCATTCAGCGAATTGATAAAAGTGTCTAATTGATATTGCATAACCTTCTCCTTAAAACGTTTTAAAACAGCTAATTAGCTCATCGTCCATCCGTTTTCCAAAAATAAAACGCCAGTAAAATTGATGTTTAGTCTATTCATTTTAATATTGACCATTTTTAGCTTAACCCAAAAAACACACTTTTGTACACCCGTTTGCACACACACACAAGACATGCTAAAATTCTTAATTATGCACAATCCACCTAAAAAACTCGAACCTAAACAATTAATCATCGCATCGCGTGAAAGTGCGCTGGCGATGTGGCAAGCCAAGCATATTCAAGCCAAGCTTAAAAAATTGTATCCTTTGTGTGAAGTGAGCATTCTGGGCATGACCACTACAGGCGACCAAATTTTAGATTCCCCTTTGGCGCGTATTGGCGGCAAAGGTTTGTTTGTGAAAGAGCTAGAAACCGCACTGGCCGATGGCAGCGCCGATTTAGCCGTGCACAGCATGAAAGATGTGCCTATGAATCTGCCAGAAGGATTTTTAATGGCCGCCACAGGCGAACGGGAAGATCCACGCGATGCATTTGTATCAAACAACTTTAAGAAATTAGACGATTTGCCAGCAGGCAGTATCGTTGGCACATCCAGTTTGCGCCGCCAAAGCCAAATTCAGGCAAGGTTTCCTAATTTAAAAATAGAATCGCTGCGCGGCAACGTGCAAACGCGCTTGCGTAAATTAGATGAAGGCCAATATGCTGCGATTATCTTGGCAGCCGCGGGTTTAATCCGCTTAGAATTAGGCAATCGCATTCGCCAATTTATTTCACCAGAACTCAGTATTCCCGCAGTGGGGCAAGGTGCATTGGGCATTGAAATTAGTGCCAGCCGCACTGACTTAATTGAAATATTAGCGCCGCTTAATCATATTGATACGCAACTATGCGTGGAAGCCGAACGCGGTATGAGTCGCGCTTTAGCGGGCAGCTGCACCGTGCCGCTTGGTGCATACGCCACACGCCAAGGCCATCGCATCAGCATCGCTGGCTTTGTCGCCAGTGTAGATGGCAAGCAAATTTTGCGCGAAAAAGTCACTGGCAGCGTTGATAATGCCGAAGCAGTTGGTCAGGAACTGGCGGCTAAATTGGTGACAAAAGGTGCAGACAAAATATTGGCTGCGCTGGATGGTATTAAACACTAATCATGTTCAAAATTACTTCCGTCGTCATTTATACGAAATCGGGAATCCATTCTTAAAATGTCAACAATGCCGCTATCTGGCCTTGGTATCGCCATTACCCGCCCTGTTGACCAAGCTAAAAAACTAAGTGCATTAATTACTGCAGCAGGCGGCACAGCCATTTCATATCCGTTAATTGAAATCACACCACTAACCGATTACAGCCAGTTTGAAACGGTGATTCAAGCAATTCATGAGTACGATTGGGCGATTTTTATCAGCAGCAATGCGGTACAAAATGGCATGCCGCGATTGGTTAATGTTGGCATGCCAGAACACCTAAAATTTGCCGCCATTGGCCCTGTTACCGCTAATGAGCTACAAAGCTTTGGGGTAAAGCAAGTGCTTACGCCATCAAGCCATATTCAAGATGGCGATGAAAGTAAGGTTCGTTTTGATTCTGAAGCTTTATTGGCGTTGCCTGAAATGCAACAAGTTAACGGTCAAAAAGTGATGATTTTTCGTGGCATCGGTGGCCGCGATGTGTTGGCAGAAAGCTTAAAAGCACGCGGTGCAATGGTTAGTTTTGCAGAGTGCTATCAACGTATTAACCCGCAAACCAATTGCGAATTATTGGCGAAACTTTATAGTGAAAAAAAACTGCACGGCATTGTGATTACCAGCAGTGAAGCCATGCGTCACTTACTGGATTTAGCGGGTGATGCCGAATGGCTAAAAAATATTACCCTATTTGTGAATCATGCACGAATTGCGAAATTGCCTTTGCAGATGAGTTTGAAAGTCTGTGTTGCCAACGCGCCTGGTGATGATGAAATGCAGGCATTAATCAGTAGTGCTTTTTAGGCTTATTATTTGCTTATAAACTTAATTTAAGCTTAAAAGATACCCTTATGAATACAGACAAAAACCTAGTCGGGTGTTTAAAAGTGCTACATTTATGCAGCCTAATATTGGTGAGCCTATACGATCAGTAGTCACTGAATCGCAGCATGCAACCGTGGTTGCATGGCATATCAACCCCCAGCAAAGCATCTTGGCTCACGTGCATCCACATGGCCAAGACACATGGACAATTATATCTGGCTGTGGGGAGTATCAATTAAATACGACTGGTGACACGCACATCATTAGTGCAGGCGATATTGTTGTAGCGCATCAAAACGAAGTGCATGGTGTTTTTAACCATAGCAATGAGCCTCTCGTTTTTATTTCAGTAGTATGTCCGTTTGAAGCTGGCTATGCGCTAATTTAAAACCGAAGATGCAATAAAAAGCTGTTTTTAAATTTTTGGTGCAGCTGCAAACGTAAACGCATCACTAAAGAATTCCTCTGTATCTAAACCTTGTTGTATAAAAGTTTGATGTGCAATTTCGCACATGCCGGGCGCACCGCATACGTACGCTTGATGTTGACTTAACACTTCAAAATCATCTAAAACTGCTTGGTGCACAAGCCCAGTTTTGCCTTGCCAATTATCGTTTTCAGCAGGTTCAGACAACACAGGAATATAAGTAATATTAGGGGTTAAGTCTGCCCATTTTTCGCACAAATCGTGCATATATAAATCGCGCAACTGACGCGCGCCGCGATATAAAACAATGTCGCGCTGAATATTGTTATGCAGCATATGCTCAATCATACCTTTCACAGGCGCGAAACCTGTACCGCCTGCGACCATAATAATCGGCCTTTGTGAATCTTCTCTTAAGAAAAAACTGCCAAATGGCGCCTCTAATCGCAAGATGGCTTTTTCTTGCAGCTCTTTTTCTACATATTCACTGAATACTCCGCCTGCAATTACGCGAATATGCAGCTGTAAAAAATCGCTGTCGTGCGGCGCATTGGCGATTGAAAAAGCACGGCGTTTGCCATCTTTTAAAATAAATTCAATATACTGGCCTGCTTTAAATTGTAAGCGCTCACTTGCGGGTAGTTGCAGGTGCAGCGCAATCACATCATGTGCAAGCTGCTCTTTTTTTGCCACGCGCGCGGGCAAGATTCGTGGCTTAATACCTGCCAAACCGCCCACTTCGCGGCACTCAATGCTTAAATCTTCCATCGGCCTTGCGCAGCATAATAGCGCATTGCCTGCAGCCAATTCAGCGTCGCTCATCGCGCTGCCCTGATAATCATCATGCATTACTTTGCCTTGCAACAATTTGGCTTTACAAGCCCCGCAAGCACCGTTACGGCAACCGTAGGGCAAATTAATGCCTGCCTCAATCGCCGCTTGCAACACGGTTTGGCTGGGGCGCACATCAAAAGTATGTCCGCTATTTTTAATGGTCACTTTATGCATTTTTATCGTACTTTTTTAAAAATTACTTTTTGGGATTATCGTCTTGCACATGCGTGTATTCGCCTTCAATCACATCATCGTTAGCGGCACGTGCATCAGGGCTGGCTTGGTATGGTTGTTGAAACGGTTGTTCGTATTGGTTAGTCGTGGCATTTGGATTTTGCTTACTGATTGGTATTAATAGCAAAACTACCGCTATCATATCGGTCATCACACCAGGAATAATTAACAACACACCCGCCACCATATTACGCGCGCTGCCCAGCATGGTTTTAACAGGATTACCGCCAGATGTCAGACTTTGCATCATTTTAGCTGTTAACAATAACTTTTCGCCGCGAATCAGTTGTAAGCCCAAGTAAGCTATGACGACTAAATAGAGCAATACCCACCAGCCATATTCATCTGCAAGGCTTATTAGCAGAAATAGTTCGGCAAATGGAAAAGCGAGTAAAATTAAACCTATTAAAAAACGCATATCTTAAGAACTTTCTATCCAATTGTTTTCACTAATTGGGGGTTAAATGCAGTATTTGCAACTGCTAGCATTTACTCTGAAAGATGGAGCATTATTTGAAACACCTACTAAATAGCATTGTAATCGTTTTTATGACAACGCTTGTAACCCCTTTGTTACATGCCGCAGATAGCAATTTAACTGGCAAAAACGCTTTTGTTGAAGAGATTCAAGAAGATGAGTTTTTATCGCCAGATGTTGCGTTTAAGCTTAACTTAACGGTAATAGACGCGCAAAATTTAAATGCCAATTTTAAAATAGTGCCTGGTTATTATTTGTATAAAGAGCGCATTAGGTTTGTAATTAAGGATGCCAGCACAGGCAAAATTGAACAGATTAACTTGCCCGCAGGCGATATAAAAAATGACCCGAATTTTGGTAAGCAGGAAGTTTATCACCAGGAATTCGATGCAAAAATAGTGTTAAGTACCGCTAATATCAGTGCCGCGAGCAACCCTGTTATTCATGCCACTTATCAAGGTTGCAGTGAAAAAGGTTTATGTTATGCGCCTGTTACCAAAGTGATTGAAATTGCGCTACTTGATAGCGGTAACAATGCCAGCGCCAGCGTTGTTACTAGCTCAGATGATGACAAAACGACTCAAGCACTAAAAGGCGGCAATTTGTGGCTAATTATCGGTGTATTTTTTGTCGCGGGCCTATTGCTATCATTTACGCCTTGCGTGTTACCAATGATTCCAATTTTATCTAGCATCATTGTTGGTAGCCAAAACAAACAATCCAGCCAAGCAAAAAGCGGCAAAGCGTGCAAATTACATTCTTTCGGCTTATCTGTAGCCTATGTATTGGGTATGGCACTTAGCTACACACTGGCAGGTATTGCGGCAGGTTTATCGGGCAATCTGCTCAGCCAATCTTTACAAAACGCTTGGGTTTTAGGTGCAACGGCCTTAGTTTTTGTGGCTTTGGCTTTCTCTATGTTTGGCTTTTACGAACTAAAATTACCAGCGATAATCGAGAACAAAATATTGGGCGCAAGCCAAAAATTAAAAGGTGGCGAATTTTTAGGCGTTTTTATCATGGGTGTGCTATCTGCATTAATTGTTAGCCCATGCGTTGCCGCACCATTGGCAGGCGCACTGATTTATATTGGCCAAACCCATAATGTGTTGCTGGGCGGTGTAGGCTTATTTGCCTTGGCCGTCGGCATGGGCGTGCCTTTGTTGCTGATTGGTGCATCTGCCGGTAGCTTGCTGCCAAAAGCAGGTAGCTGGATGACAGTTGTGCGGAACTTTTTTGGTGTATTAATGTTGGCAATGGCGGCTTACTTAGTATGGCCTGTATTGCCTAGCGCGATTACGCAACCAGTCAACAAATTATTAGGCGCATCTGCTGAACACAACTTACCTTTTGCACGTGTTAAAAGCGTGGCTGAGCTAGACGCGGCAATTGCATCGGCAAACGGCAAAACAGTGATGCTGGATTTTTATGCCGATTGGTGCGTAGCTTGTAAAGAAATGGAAAAATTCACTTTTAGCGATAGCACCATACAAGCCGCACTAAAAAACACGGTTTTACTACAAGTCGATGTCACTGAAAATAATGACGATGACCAAGCGTTACTCAAGCGCTTTGGATTATTTGGTCCGCCTGGCATTATCTTTTTTGATGCTGCTGGTAATGAAATAAAACCCAAAGTCATTGGCTATAAAAATGTCGCCCAATTTACGCAAATACTTAATAAAGTGAATGCTCAATAATGTTGAACCAACTCAAAACACCGTTTTTTTATCTGGTCTTAATCGCCTCACTTGGTTTTGCCATCTTTTATTTTTTTCTTAACCCACAAACTCAATTAGGTAAAGAGTCAAACCAAGGCATGTCGACACAAGCTTTGTTTACGGCAAATTTCCCAGATGAAAACAACAAACCACAGCCTTTAAGCCAATATGAGGGCAAAGTTGTCGTGCTTAATTTTTGGGCTAGCTGGTGCGAGCCCTGTCGCGAAGAAATGCCTGAGCTTTCCGAATTAAATTTGGCCTATAACGACAAAAATGTAGTGGTTCTAGGTATGGCGATTGAAGATGTTGCTGCGATTAACGACTTTTTAAAAGAGACTAAAGTCAGCTACCCTTTATTTGCGGCAGATGTACAAGGTATGGATATCGCCGCCAGTCTTGGCAATGATAAAGGCGTTTTGCCCTACACGGTGATTATTAAAGCAGACGGTACGGTGGCTAAAACCTATTTTGGTCGCATCACTAAACCGTTATTAGAACAAACCTTGAAAACTATTCTATAGCGCTGTTTTTTGCCTTATTGTAAAATAATAGTTAGCATTCAAACACTTAAGACCAATTCAACCATTAACTTCGCTTAAACTTCATCTAACTACGGTGAATTTGCTGGACAAATTCTTTTAAGTTCGGCAAACTTGTCGTTATGAAAGTTCGTCAAAAATCGGCAAAATATCATGCAAAACACAATATTAATGGTGCTAAATGAGCGCTAAATCAATATTAGTGTTGCATGGGCCTAACTTAAATCTACTTGGCCTACGCGAGCCAGAGCACTATGGCAATTTAACACTTGCTGCGATTAATGCACAATTAGTAGCGATTGCGCAGCAAAATGCTGTTAATTTAGAGACATTCCAAAGTAATAGCGAAGCGGATATTGTCGCCAAAATACAATCTCACGCTGTTAATACCGTCGATTTTATTGTAATTAACCCTGCCGCTTTTACCCATACATCTGTTGCGATTCGCGACGCACTTTCAGCCATTAAAACGCCTTTTATCGAAGTGCATTTATCCAATGTATTCGCGCGGGAGAGTTTTAGGCATCACTCTTATTTTAGCGATATTGCTGTTGGCGTGATTAGCGGCTTAGGCGCCGAAGGTTACCGCGCAGCTTTGCAGTACGCGATTCATTATTCCAATAAAAAAACCGCATAAACTCGTCTTAAGCATTATTTTTAACTCAACACTTACAATCAAAACTAAGTTAACAAAGAGGTTATTATGGATTTACGTAAACTTAAAAAATTAATCGATTTGGTAGAGAAGTCTGGCATTTCTGAGCTGGAGCTTACCGAAGGTGAAGAAAAAGTACGCATCAGCCGTGCGCTGATGCCTAACAGCGCACCTGTGATGCAATATATGGCTGCGCCGCAACAGGCAGCACCTGCCTCACATGCTGCACCTGTACCAACAGCCGCCGCACCCGTTGTGGCTGAAGTTGAAGGCCATACCGTTAAATCACCAATGGTGGGTACGTTTTACCGCTCATCATCACCTGATGCAAAACCGTTTGTAGACGTGGGTAGCAAAGTGGCTGTGGGTGATACACTATGTATTATCGAAGCCATGAAGCTGCTTAATGAAATTGAATGCGACGTTGCTGGTGTGGTGAAGAAAATATTGTTAGAAAACGGTCAGCCAGTTGAATACGGCGAACCATTGTTTGTTATTGAATAATTGCGATTGGTTGATTAACTATGTTTGAAAAGATACTAATCGCTAACCGCGGTGAAATAGCACTCCGCGTACAACGTGCTTGCCGCGAGCTTGGCATTAAAACGGTTGCTGTGCATTCCGTTGCCGATAAAGATGCTAAGTACGTTAAATTGGCTGATGAATCGGTATGTATTGGCCCTGCGCCCTCCAATTTAAGTTATTTAAATATTCCAGCAGTGATTAGCGCTGCCGAAATGACTGACGCGCAAGCAATTCACCCTGGTTATGGATTTTTATCCGAAAATGCCGATTTTGCAGAACGTGTAGAGCAAAGCGGCTTTATTTTTATTGGCCCACGTGCAGAAACTATTCGCTTAATGGGCGATAAAGTATCAGCCAAAGATGCCATGAAAAAAGCAGGCGTGCCATGTGTTCCTGGCTCAGAAGGCGCATTGCCAGACGACCCAATCGAAATTATTAAGACTGCTAAAAAAGTGGGCTACCCAGTCATTATTAAAGCAGCTGGCGGTGGTGGTGGTCGTGGTATGCGCGTGGTACATACCGAAGCAGCATTAGTCAATGCGGTGAATATGACCAAGGCAGAAGCGCAAGCGGCTTTTGGTAACCCCATGGTATACATGGAAAAGTTTTTAGAAAATCCACGCCATATTGAAATACAGATTTTGGCCGACCAACACGGCAACGCCGTTTATTTAGGTGACCGCGATTGCTCTATGCAACGCCGCCATCAAAAAATTATCGAAGAAGCGCCATCTCCGCTATTAAGCCCTAGAATTCGCGATAAAATCGGCGAACGTTGCGCAGAAGCTTGCCGCAAAATTAAATATCGCGGTGCTGGTACATTTGAATTTTTGTACGAAAATGGTGAATTTTACTTTATTGAGATGAATACGCGCTTGCAAGTTGAGCACACTGTGACAGAGATGATTACAGGCATCGACTTAGTTCAGCAACAAATTTTTGTAGCTGCAGGCGAAAAACTTGCATTCCGTCAACGTGATATTGTTCTGCGCGGCCACGCTATTGAATGCCGCATTAACGCCGAAGATCCTTATAGTTTCGTGCCGTCTCCAGGCAAGTTAACCACATTTCATATGCCAGGTGGCCCAGGTGTGCGTATCGATACCCATGCTTACGCGGGCTATGTGGTACCGCCCAATTACGATTCAATGATAGGCAAGCTGATTACCTATGGCGCAACACGCGAGCAGGCGATTGCGCGCATGCGTATCGCTTTATCAGAAATGTTGGTGGACGGTATCAAAACCAACATTCCCCTGCATGCCGATTTAATGGCAGATGCAGCGTTTCATTTAGGCGGCACTAGCATTCATTATCTTGAACAAAAATTAGGTATTAGCCATAAATAATCTAAGTACTGGTGACAAAAACTGATGGTGTGGCTATTACTTAAAATTCAGGCAAACGAACAAAATGCAGACAGCGTTAGTGATGCATTAATGGATTTGGGTGCATTATCGGCCAGCATTGAAGATGCATTTGCTGAAACATCCGCCGAGCAAGCTATTTTTGGTGAACCTGGTGACCCTCCTCCTGGTATTTGGCAACAAAATATCGTCACCGCCATGTTTGACGCTAACACAAATGTTGAGCAAGTGATTGAAACATTAAGCGCAGCAACCGAAATTGCTCATTTTCAATACAGCACTGAGTTAATTGAAGAACAAGATTGGGTGCGCGCCACACAAGCGCAATTTGAGCCGATCAAAATCACGGATAAATTATGGATAGTGCCAACTTGGCACCAATCTAGCTGGCAAGAAAGTGCGCAGAATGACGCGATTAATATTATTTTGGACCCGGGCTTGGCTTTTGGCACGGGTAGCCATCCCACTACGCATTTATGCTTAGAATGGCTGACGAAGACAATGCCAGCGCACTCAGTTTTAGATTACGGTTGCGGCTCAGGCATTTTGGCAATCGCCGCCAAAAAGTTAGGTGCACAAGAAGTTGTTGGCGTAGATATTGACGAACAAGCCATTGTTGCCAGTCATTACAACGCAGAACAGAACCAAGTTGATGTACAGTTTTATGATGCCAATGCATTTGCACATCATACGTTTGATGTCGTTGTTGCCAATATTTTATCTAGCGCCCTGATGGTGCTGGCGCCAGTTTTAGCCAAATATTGCAAGCAAGGTGGTCAACTCGCTTTATCTGGCATTTTAGAAACCCAAACTGAGGCACTCACAGAGCGCTATAGTGAGTGGTTCGTTATGGATGCGCCGCGCCAACTAGATGCTTGGATATTGCTCACCGGCATTAAAAAATGAACTACATTACCTCCTGCCCCGCTTGCGAAACGCAGTTTTTACTGAATATCGATCATTTAAAAGCGTATCGCGGCAAGGTGCGGTGCGGTCATTGTGGGCATATTTTCAACGCCAAAAATCGGTTAACTAAGGTGACTGACGAGGTTCGCGGTGTTGGTGATCATGGCTCTGCAGAACATAACATTAGTTTAGAAGCAAGCTATACCATTAGTGACACCGATGATTTTGATGTTGAAAGCGATACATTTGAATACAATGAATCTGCGCGTGCAGCAGATGAAAAGCCGATTAGCGAAGTATTGAATGTGGTGTTAGAAACGGTGCCAAACCTGTCTGATTTAAGCAGTCAAAACGAATTGGCTAAAAATCAACAGGCTAGTAGGGACTTTACCAATAGACCCAATATCAGTAAACAGACGTCTGTATCAATCGCTGAAGAAGATGTTGATATCGATGCAGTACGCGCGCCTATCTTTATAGAAGATTTAACCACTGATCCCAAATTTAGGCTCGACAAGCCAAAACTGAACATTTGGTTAATTTTTATAGCGTTATTGTTAGTCATCATTGCTTTATTACAGAGCGTTTATTTTTTGCGCTCAACAATCGCCGTCAATTATCCACAATTTAAGCCTTATTTACAGCAAGCTTGTGCGTATTTAAATTGCAAAGTTAACTTACCGCAACAGCTAGAATTGCTCACAATTGACGACTCTGATATGCAAGAAAGCGACGATTATCAGGATGTGATTAATTTTTCAAGCCTACTAATTAATAACGCACCGCATGCGCAAGCCTATCCTAATATTGAGCTTACCCTTACGGATATTGACGACAAACCTGTATTAAGAAAACTGGTGCGCCCGCAAGAGTATTTGAATAGTGGCGTTAATATCATTGACGGCTTAATGGGGCGCGAGGAAGTACGTATCAATCTTGCTATCAATGTGCAAAATCTATCAGTTGCTGGCTATCGCGTACTAATCACTTATTAAGTACAGTCGCATTTACTTAACCAGTATTTCTAATGAAAATCATGAGCGTGTTTTAATAACATCGCATACGCTTTACTTTTAACTAATCTGTATTATCCAAGTCATAGATTGTGTAGTTAATTTAAATGAAATTTTTAGGAGATTATTATGTGGACAACACCAGCAGCTACAGAAATGCGTTTTGGCTTTGAAGTAACAATGTACGTAATGAACAAATAAGCTTTAATTCTGAACAAAAAAGGCACTTTTCAGTGCCTTTTTTTACGTCTATCCATTACTAAAATGGATAAAACAATCAAGCCACCATTTTCATATAATCTGAATCAATCGCCTTAATTGCATCCACAATTATTTCTACTGCCTCTAGCCGAACAAAGCTTTTACGCCATGCAATGGCAATACGTCTTGTTGGAGCTGGGCTGGTAAATGGAATCACCTTGATTAAGGGATTATTATAGCGCTCAGCCGTTGCAGAGGAAGGCAAAACCGTAATGCCTAGATTTGAAGCCACCATATTTCGAATCGTTTCTAGTGAATTGCCTTGTAACACCTCGCCTTTTCGAGATAGCTCTGGACAAGCTTGCGTCACTTGATTGCTAAAGCAATGCCCGCTATTTAGTAACAGCACTTTCTCATCAGACAATTCTTCTGGATTAATTTGTTTACGCGTTGCCCAATGATGATGGCTTGGCACCACCACGTCGAACTCCTCATCATAAAGCGCTTTATATTGCAGGCCAGGCACATCAAACGGTAACGCAATAATCGCCACATCAATCACTCCATTGCGTAATTGTGCCTCTAAATTTGCGGTTAAGTTTTCTTCTACTTCTAGCGGCATATCTGGCGCAGTTTTACGTAATATTGGGATAATCTCTGGCAGCAAATAAGGCCCAACGGAATGAATCATGCCTAGTTTTAAAGCACCTTTTAATTGATTTTTGCCGAGCTCAGCCAACTGCTTGATTCTGCCTGCTTCTTCTAACACGCGCGATGCTTGTTCAATAATTTTGGCGCCAATTTCTGTTGGCGTGACATCTGAACGGCTACGCTCAAATATCATCACGTTTAATTCTTGCTCTAGTTTTTTAATGCCTAAACTTAAGGCGGGTTGTGTCACAAAACATTTTTCTGCAGCACGTCTAAAATTGCGCTCTTGTGCCACTGCCATCACAAATTTAAGTTCGATTAATGTCATTTAATATCGCTTTTAATCAGTAAAATTTATCATACATTGATTAATTAAACTTATCAACAGTATCAAAACATACAATTATACAAATGGCATTCGCTTCCCTACAATGCATTACATGGTATCGGTTATTGATTAGATACAAACACTTTAAAAGGAGCAAACTATGTTACAACATGTATTGAATCAGCCTAACCAGATTCTTGTTGAGCTTCTGGCGTCCTACGCACTAACGCATTAACAAAGAATTTATTACAACATGACAAATTGATTATTAGGAGAGCAATATGGCTAAAAATGTATTAACCACCTCAGCTGGCGCACCTGTGGCCGACGATAACAACAGCATTTCAGTGGGTGCGCGTGGCCCATTAACTTATGACAACCACTACTTGTTTGAGAAATTAGCGCATTTTAACCGCGAGCGTATTCCAGAACGCGTTGTGCACGCACGTGGTACAGCCGCACATGGTACTTTTACGGTAACTAAAAGCTTAAAAGATGTAACGATTGCCAACTTTTTACAAGAAGCTGGTCAACAAACCGACGTGTTTTTACGCTTTTCAACGGTTGGTGGCGGCCAAGATTCTAGCGATTATGCACGCGATCCGCGTGGCTTTTCGGTTAAGTTTTATACCAAAGAGGGCAACTGGGATATGGTGGGCAATAACACACCCGTGTTTTTCTTGAATGACCCGATTAAGTTTCCTGATTTTATTCATAGCCAAAAGAAAGATGCGCGTACCAATTTACCCAACCCTGCTAACGCATTTGAGTTTTGGGCGAATCATCCGCAATCTTTGCACCAGATGACGATCTTGATGTCTGATCGCGGTATTCCTGCGTCGTATCGTCATGTGCATGGTTTTAGTAGCCACACATTAAGCTTTTACAATGCCAAAGGTGAGCGTTTCTGGTGCAAATGGCATTTTAAAACCAATCAAGGCATTAAAAACTTAACCAATGAAGAAGCGGTAAAAATGCCAGCAAATGGCGCGCAAAAAGATTTAGTTGAGGCGATTGATAGGGGAGACTTTCCGTCATGGCGTGTTGAGGTACAAATCATGACAGAAGAAGAAGCCAAAAATTATCACATCAACCCGTTTGATTTAACCAAAGTGTGGCCATATGCCGATTTTCCTGTGATTGAGATTGGCAAGTTAGAGCTAAACAAAAACGTGAACAATTACTTTGCAGAAACTGAGCAAGCGGCCTTTGCACCGAGCAATTTTGTGCCAGGCATCAATGCATCGCCAGATAAAATGTTGCAAGCTCGTTTATTGGCTTATCAGGATGCGCACCGTTACAGAGTTGGCGCGAATGTAAATCAGATTCCAATCAACGCGCCTAAATGCATTGTTAATCACTATCAACGTGATGGTGCATTTGCAGGCATGGGTTGTCCCGTAGGACATGGCAGTGGAAATGCAAGCTATGGCAGTCAAGCCGCTACGGTAAACGCTTCTAACTTCTTTCCTAATGATAGGGCAAGTGAAGGCGCGCCAGTGCCAGCACCGCACGTTGCAGTGCCGCCTATGCCGATATTGGAAGACGCTTGGATTAAGCCTTATTCGCAAGATGATGAGGATTACGCCAGCCAAGCAGGCAATTTGTTCCGAATTATGAACGATAGCCAAAAAGCGCAGTTATTTGGCAATATTGCAGGCGGCTTATCAACAACCAATCCCAGCATTCAAGCGCGTATGTTGGCGCAATTTGCAAAAGCAGATCCAGCTTATGCACAAGGCGTTAAAAACGCGATTGCTGCAATGAAGTAATATTATGTACGCAATAAAAGCCCGCCTTTGCGGGCTTTTTATTTTTATACATTGTAAGTATTTGATACTGTTATCGACCAACTAACTCAATTATCACTTAAAATAAATAAAATAAATGGATGGGAAGTTAACATGAAAACTTGGATGTGCATTGTGTGTGGTTTGATGTATGAAGAAGAAAAAGGCTGGCCAGAAGACGGCATTGCGCCTGGCACACGTTGGGAAGATGTGCCCGATGATTGGTTATGCCCTGAGTGCGGCGCAGGGAAAGCTGATTTTGAAATGGTGGAATTTTAAATTATGACTAAAAATAGACAGCTGAGAGCATTACTTCTTATTTAATAAACTAGTTCTTACAGCATCTCTCATTTTTTCTGGCAAACACAACATTGCAAGTTTTCTGAAATTCATATCAAATGGTAGCATTCTTCTATATGGTGTCTTTCTCAAATAATGCCAATATATCTTTTTGTAATGATGCTTATTATATGCATGCCAAGGCTTTGAAACTCCCGTGTAGTGAATAATTACAGGGTTAATGATTGCATCATTACTATCGCAAAACTCATAACGATTTTGTCTCTGCTTAACATCCATTTCTATTATGGCAGTTTGCAGGTTATATTTTGGACTAACCCTCTCCCACCTACCGTTAATTATTGCATTCAAAGCACACTGGTCTAACCACTCTAATCTGTGTGTTTCAGTTCTGATAAAGTTAATTACTTGATCACTAATAAATTCATCACGCCATTTTTTTAAATTAATCAACAATACACCAGCGTTAAAATAGCGAGCGCTCGGTGACATGCCCAAATGATTTCCATTCATAGTAGGCTCTTCAACAGCTATTAAATACTTATCAGTAATGTCATGATTCCAAAAATCGTTCAAAGATCCATTTACAACTACATCAGAGTCTATATACAACACCTTATCATGTGTTACTAAAGTTTCTATAAGCAATCTGTAATAAGTTGCTTTGGAAAATTGGTCTCTTGTTAACAGATCATTTAACTCACCTCCGCCTACTTTCGCGTTAATAAAGGTGTGCCTTTTATGTAAATCTAAACTGAGTAGTTTGTCCCAATCCTTTGCATTAATATCACTATGGATAATATAAATACTAATATGAACATGTGAGTTATTGTGCAATAGCGAAGAAATCGCAACAGACAAATGTGGTAAGTAGCTTTGATCACACCCAAATACAACTATCATTGATTGCCTCTTAAACATTAGGCCACTAAATAAAAAATATTATAAAATAAAAATATATTTTGTATGAAAACTATTTATGTTTTTGCAACCAATGCGTCAGCGAAAAGTTACTACTAAGTTCAGATTACGCCAAGCATATGTTAGAAGGATGAACCTAATATTGACTTTTCCTAGAGTTTGTTAAAACAAAAGGCGATTTTGAGATGGTGGAATTTTAATGTGTAATGTTAGCTAAAAGTGCGGTATTATTTTTATTAGGTAATTTGTCGATAAGACTGGATAAATATGAAAACCGTACTAATTGCCAACCCCAAAGGCGGTAGCGGCAAAACGACACTTGCAACTAATCTAGCGGGCTATTTTGCCAGCTTGAATTACCGCGTCATGCTGTCAGACCTCGATCGCCAACAATCAGCTACTGGCTGGCTACAAAGACGCTCTGCCGAATTACCGTTTATAGAAAGCCACCAACCAAAAGCTAAACAAACTGATTTTAAAGCCAAATGGCTAGTGGCAGACTCGCCAGGTGGATTTAGAGACGAAAAGTTATCTGATGCAATTAAACAAGCTGATTGCATTATTGTGCCCGTACAACCATCTGCATTTGATATTGGTGCCACGCAAGATTTTTTAGATTTGTTAAATGCAGAAAAAGCGATTCGCAAACAAAAAACCTTTGTGGCATTAGTTGGTATGCGGGTAAATACTCGTACAAACGCTGCCATCAAATTATCAGAATTTATGGCACAAACTAACTTTCCAGTTTTGACTTATTTACGCAATGCACAAAGCTATGTCACAGCGGCAGAGCAAGGCCTAAGTTTATTCGATATGCGACCATCTTTGGTGGCGCAAGATATTGAACAATGGCGGCCTTTATTAGATTGGATTGATCAGACTACTGCTTAATCATTTGGCTTATTGTTGCCAACGCAACACCAAGCAATTGAGATTTTTTTAAATTACGTTAAAATATTAACCTCAAATTTGTGGTTGAGTTTTTAGCTTGATACTTTTAAATCAATCGATATTTACATTGGAGAGCATTTTGGACTTTGAGGGCGCAGTTGGTATTTATTACTTAGTAGGTGTTTTAGTGGTTATTAGTGCAATTTTGTATGTTTGTGTTAAAAAAATTAAATAAATAAAAAGGCCATTTAAGGCCTTTTTAAATTTTAAGCATTCAGTTTTGTTTTAGTCGTTTTTTAATTAAGCCCACGCAATTTAGAGGCAGCTAGCGAAGCTGCAGCCGTTCTTGTTTCAACACCCAGCTTCACAAAAACATGCTCTTAATGCTTGAATCGTTCTGGAGCTAGTGCTTAAAATGTCGCCAATATCGCGGCTGGTTTTACCTTAAAGAATTGATAATCTAAGGCTTCATTGGCACGTCTAAGGCCGAGCGACCACCGACCAACTCTTGCTGAGCCAGCAAGCCTGCGAGTTAATTAGCAAACTCGATAACGTGATTGCAACTAGCTCTGTAAGATCGTGTGATATAGCGACTGAACACGAACTAGCCTATCGAAATATGCTAATAGATAGTGCTAGCCCACTATAGTATTTTAAACTTGCGGGTTGCGCAGGCGCTGCAAGAGCCGCTGAGGCTAATCACATACAATAAAGTCATTGCGCAATACAGCGACACAGCTATTTTCTTTTAGTGGCAAAACTTGTTCTTGAAATTTATCTAGTGTAACTCTATATTTGCAAGGTTGAATACAGCTAACGCGCACAAAAACATTCTTTAGAAAAGAGTTTAATAAATTTAGGCTCGCGCGCTTCAAAAGGTAGGCCTTTAAATTCACTTTGCCAAAATTGGTTTGGCAAGGCATAACTGCAAACGGTTAGCTTGCGCAAATAACTAAGTGCTTCGCCATGCCCGCGCGCAAGGTCGTTTTCTAGCGCTATCCAATTGTTTTTAATAAAATACCTTGCTTGGTTTGCAGGGTCAGAAAGTTCATGTGAGCCTTCAGTATACTCATAAAAATAACATGTATTTTGATTGCTTTGAATTGGTTGCTGTTCAACGGAATTTATTTGTTCTTGCGCCAATGTAAAATTGTGATGACAAAGCAGAAAAATACAAGCAAACAAGTGCTTAAAATGCGAACACATAACCTGCCTCCATAATGTCACGGTTGCCGCCATAGGATTGATAGCCAAACGCTAAATGGCTATTTTCAGATAATTTGTAATTTAGGCTAAGCGTCTGTTTTGGGCGGCTTCTGCGCACATCTGGGCCAACTAAGCGCACCAACCTGCTGGCCGATATTGCAAAATTTTCACTTCCCCAACTAACCTTATTATTCACGGTTAAATCTATAAATTCGTCATAAGATAGCAAACTTGCCTCTGGCAATATTTGCACTGAAAACCCTTTCTGGTTAAGCGTGCCTATGCCCTTAGTCATACTTAATTCTATTTGCGGCTTTAATTTCCACTCGGGTACTAAAATTTGCTCAGGCGTGTTTACAATATTTAGCGCTAAGCCGCTAAGCTTTTTAAAGCCCATTTTATATAGTGATTCACCACAGCAACCGTAGCCCACTTTGTTTTCTTGCGCAAATAAAAAATGGTCAAACGCAAGCCCATTATCAAAAGCCTGTATATTTAACCTGCCCAATATAAAGCCATACGGCTTAGCCGCAGGCAAACCATTTGCTGTGGTGTTAAACACATCAAAGCCCAAGTTTAATCTGCCGATACCATCGTAATCAGCCGCGCTAATTCGCATGGCCGATGGAGTACTGCTATTAAAAATTGGTACTTGTTGCGGGTTGTTTGATGGTTCCGTCAGCGTTTTGGCAGGCATCTCGCCTTCAATTTGTGCCAAATAATCATCGCGCATGGCCAGTAATTGGGGTGATTTTTTAAGCTTAAATGTAAAAAGCTCTGCCGCTTTTACAATCCCCTCGCGTAAACTCGTCGTATGTTTTTCTGCTTCAAAGCCTTTAGGCAGTTCACCTTGTTCTAAAAAATCTCGCAAAATTTGGTACTCTTGCCAGTTAAGGGTGCTGGCAAGCTGTTTTAATTGTGTGCTGGGTAACGCTAGGTATTGCGATGGCTCAAACAGTAGCATATTCGATTTTGCATAAACTTCATTTTCGACCTGCATGTACGCAGGAAAATAATCAAAAAATACGCGCTTTTGGGTAGAAGATTCTGGCAATACGGCAGAAAAAATTGCCTGCAAGTACGTGTGACAATTGGCTTTTAACAAGCTATAGGGCAATTTGGCGTATTTGCTTTCATAAGCCAGCAAACTCAGCATATAAATTTGCTCAGGCTGCATGTTGACACGATAAATTTGATTGCCTGCTGCTTTTTGTTTACTACTGCTAGGAATAAAATTTTGCTTTACAGTGACGCGGCCATCACTAGAAAATGCGTTTAGCAGCATGAGCGCCTCGTTTTCTTGAAAGCGCTGTGCCAGCCGGCTGTTTTCAGATTGATATTGCCCAAAGCCAATATTAATCGACATGCTACCATTATTATAAAAGCGCTTGCCTTCAACTAATAAAGCCATGTGAAACAACGCTTGCCCAGTATCTTGCGGATCTAGCACTTTTACCAAGCTGGCTTGAAGATTCGCATCGATAGCTGGCAAGGCGATATTACAGGGCCGAAACGCCTCTGGCGCAATCAGCTTATTGTCTAAAGTTTGAGAAACAAATGCAAATCGCGCCGGGAATCTGCACCAAGGTGCTGCATCTGGCTCGCCAGCGTAAGGTAACGTGCCATGTAGATATTGCGCGACCAAATCAAACTCTTGCGCCAAGTTGGGCCTAATAGAGTTGCTTAAATAGTAATCAGCATTTTCAGGTAAAAAATTGGGGTTGTCTTGCAGCAACAAGCGTTGCCACATGGTTTGCTGGTTAGCGTTAAGCTGGCTGTAACTAGAAGGCGTTGCATGGGCGCTCTGCGTAAAGCCAAATAGCAACATGGCTAAACTGCAACAAAGCTTGACCTGAATTAAACCCCATTGAATAAAATGTGATTTTTGCACGAATAAATTTTTGCTAAAAGGAATATAGCCAACATTGTGATTGCAAGCGTTAAACAAGCCCAGCAATCCATTTTTTAAAGCAGCTGTTGGATTGGCTCGCCATGTTACGCGTCACAATGATGATTGTTGAAGGCGGACTGCATTCGAGCCCGCCTTTAGTTGCTCACTATATCCTTAAAGCAAAGGAGGACATGTTGGCGGGCAGATTGGTGGCGGTGGCGGTGGCGGTGGCGGTGGCGGTGGCGGTGGCGGTGGCGGTGGAACCGTGGTTGGCAGTTGAGTCACCACACCAGTTGTAGTCACTGAGTTCGTCGTTGCGCGCTGATTTATCAAGCTTGTTGCTGAGTCTTGAGTGAATGGGGCAATACAATTTGCTACACCTGAGCAAAATCCGCTATTCGTTTGGTTGTATTTGGTTCCTGTTAAGGTTGTTTCAATTACATCATAGGCCGGACTTACTTCAGATCCCGATGCCATGGTCGCCTTAGTGGTTACAGTAGTCTTGTACTCCGTTCCTTCTTGAGTAGTATGATCGAAAGTTCTTACGTCAACAACCTCTTCATAACTAAGTTGAGCATACGCTTGCTTCGCAGCGAACATGGTAGTCAATAAAGCACTTAGCAACACCTTTTTAATCGTAATTTTCATTTCGTATCCTTAGTTCAAAAGCGGTGGCTTAGGTTAATACCGACGCTGGTTTCATTTGCATAGCGTTTATCAAACACGCTGCCAATTGAAAAGCTGATATTGGTTTCTGGCCTGATAGCGTAATTTGCGCCAACGCCATAGCTAAAATAATCATCATCGCTCGTGTTTTGAATAAATTCACGCGAGGCTTTTTGCCAATCTAAATGGACAAACGGCGTTAATTTATCAAGTTTGTAATCTAGCCTAGCGCCCAGCGTAATGTAGTTTAAGGTGCTATCGCTAGAACCTACCGCTTGGCCAGCGTTAGTAATAAAGCTATCGGTATTAGATGAAATATGCGTGTAACGCGCATTAAAGGACGACATTAATTGCTGGCTTAGTGGTATATATTGCGTTAAACCTAGCGCTGCGGTGGTGTAATCGGCATCGGTGTCTAGCTGAGTGGTGGGAAACTTGTTATTAATATCTAACCTACCATAACCAATGCTGGCGTTACCATATAAACCCCAAGCCAAGTTGCGCGTTACAAACGCACTAACGTTTGCCGTTTCAATATCGCCATTGCCATTTAGCGTTTTGTAGCGAATATCGCTATCGGTGTAACTAATTGCGCCACCTAACCATGTTTTTTCATTCAGTTGCCTGCTAAGGCCCAAATTGCTTGTCCAAGATTAGTTATTATTTCTATTGCTTTGTAGCGTAAAGTTGCTGTTGCGATAGTTTAAACCTGTTGAAATGGTCCACGGTTTATCATCGGCAAACACATTGCTGACCGCTACGCTTAACAGTAACGACGCCAAGTGAGTTAGCTTAATTGACATGCTGGATTTTCCCCTTTAATGGTAATGATGCAGTGCTTGCTTGCGGCTTGCATAACAGCTTTGCTCTTTTACCATTAAGATTTTAAACGATTGTAAATTATGGTGTAAATACATTTCGCAAATTCACATGTTTTGATTTGCTTTTTACTGTCATTCAGTTTCTAAATGCTGCGCTTTTGATATTTAGGCTAAATAGCTATAAAACGTTGTTAAGAATTTAAGTAAAAAGTCTTTTTGCTAGCCAATTACTGCTTTGCGCGCGATTTCTAAAGTAATTATTTCTTAACCCAAAAAAAACCCAGAAATTCTGGGCTTTTTTAAGTGGTTACTTTATTAACAGATGTTAAATATCTAAATTACCTGCACGCAGTGCATTATTTTCAATAAATGCGCGCCTTGGTTCTACGTTATCGCCCATTAGTGTGGTGAAAATTTCGTCCGCTGCAATCGCATCATCAATTTGCACTTTTAATAAACGGCGCACCGCTGGATCCATGGTGGTTTCCCAAAGCTGCTCTGGGTTCATTTCGCCCAAACCTTTATAACGCTGAATATTTAAGGTATTTTTAGCCTCTCCCAACAACCAATCTAAGGCTTGTTTAAAGGTGCTCACAGTTTGTTCTTTATCATTGCGTTTGATGGTTGCGCCAGCACCAACTAAGCCTTGCAACAGACTAGATACTTTATTAATTTGACGGTAATCGCCGCTACTTAAAAACTCCGCATCAATCACACAACATTGCAAATTGCCATGTACGTATTTGTTGACTTCTAAGCGATAGCTATTGGTTTCAGCATCAAAACCTACAATGACCTCAGAGCCGATTGCGCCTAAAATCGGGCGTAATTGTTCAGCTACTTTATTAGCATTGGCTTCATCACTTAAGTTAATATCGCCAACATCTTGAATGGCGCGCAATACACTTTCGTCATACAACGCAGCTATACGGCGAATCACCGCCTCAGTTAACACCATTTGCTTGGCGATTTCTGATAGTGGCTCGCCTGTTAAAATACCTGCGCTGGTTTTGGTATCTAATTCCGCGCCTTTTAAAGCTGAATTCAACAAATATATATCCAACTCTTGCTGATCTTTTAGATAGCGCTCGTCTTTGCCTTGTTTCACTTTATACAAAGGTGGTTGCGCAATATAAATATGGCCACGCTCTACCAGCTCCGTCATTTGACGGTAGAAGAATGTCAGCAATAAAGTACGAATATGCGCACCATCCACGTCGGCGTCGGTCATGATGATAATGCGGTGATAGCGCAATTTTTCGACGTTAAAATCGGCTTTACCAATGCTAGTGCCTAGCGCGGTAATGAGTGTGGCAATTTCTTGTGAGCCTAATAACTTATCAAAACGCGCCTTTTCTACGTTTAAAATCTTACCTTTAAGCGGCAAAATTGCTTGATTTTTACGATCACGGCCTTGTTTGGCTGAACCGCCCGCAGAGTCACCCTCGACTAGATACAATTCGCATTTTGATGGGTCACGTTCTTGGCAATCAGCTAACTTTCCTGGCAGGCCCATGGTATCCATCACGCCTTTACGGCGCGTAATTTCGCGTGCTTTACGCGCAGCTTCGCGTGCGCGAGCAGCATCTACAATCTTGCCACAGATGATTTTTGCACCAGCTGGATTTTCAGCTAAAAATTCGGTTAACTTAGCGGATACCACTTCTGAAACCACTGGTTGTACTTCGCTAGAAACCAATTTATCCTTAGTTTGTGATGAGAATTTTGGGTCTGGCACTTTAACCGATAGCACACAAGTAATACCCTCACGCATATCGTCGCCTGTGGTTTCTACTTTGGCTTTTTTAGCCATTTCTGATTGCTCAATATACTGATTCAAAGTGCGTGTCATGGCTGTGCGCAAGCCTGTTAAGTGCGTGCCACCATCGCGTTGTGGAATGTTATTAGTAAAGCATTGCACGGTTTCCGAGTAGCTATCGTTCCATTGCATCGCTACTTCAATGGTCATACCGTCTTTTTCGCCGCTGGCATAAAAAGTCTTAGGATGCAGCACCGTTTTGCTGCGATTAATATATTCTACAAAGCCTTTAATGCCGCCTGCATGGGCAAAATTTTCAGATTTTCCTGTGCGTTGGTCAATTAATTCAATTTTAACGCCGTAATTTAAAAACGATAATTCACGTATGCGTTTGGCTAAAATTTCAAAGTGGTATTCCACCAAAACAAAGGTTTCTACAGAAGCCAAAAAGTGCACCTCTGTGCCTTTTTTGTCGGTTTTACCTGTTAAGGCAAGTGGTGCTACTGGCACGCCGCGTTGGAATTCCATTTGGTGTACTTTGCCATTTCGATAAATTTTTAAACGTAACCAATCGGATAAAGCATTTACTACAGAAACGCCAACACCATGCAAACCGCCTGAGACTTTGTAAGAATTTTGGTCAAACTTACCACCAGCATGTAATTCGGTCATCACTATTTCTGCGGCTGAGCGTTGCGGGTCGTGCTTATCATCTGTTTTGATATCAGTTGGAATACCACGGCCGTTATCAGAGATACTAATACTATTATCTGGATGAATAATCACTTTAATATCATCACAATGGCCAGCCAATGCTTCATCAATAGCGTTATCCAATACCTCAAACACCATATGATGCAAACCAGATCCATCGGAGGTATCGCCGATATACATGCCTGGACGCTTACGCACTGCGTCTAAGCCTTCTAAAATCTTAATGCTGTCTGAGTTGTATTCTGGTTGTGCTTTTGGGGTATTAGCCATACTATTTTCTTTGCTCTGAATAAATGGGTTTGCTACTTGTTAAGCTTGTTTCACGTGAAACACGTATTTTTAAATGCGCATTGGCATCACCACATATTTGTAGTTTTGATCATTAGGTACCGTAATTAAACAGCTGCTATTGGCATCCGCAAACGAAAATTGAATATTTTCATCTGCCACATTATTTAATACATCAATTAAATACGTCACATTAAAGCCAATATCCAAACTATCTTGATTGTATTCAATTTCTAGCTCTTCTTCCGCTTCTTCTTGCTCTGTATTAGTGCTGATTAATTTAAGGTTATTATTACTTAATACCATACGAATACCGCGATATTTTTCGTTAGATAAAATTGAGGCGCGTTGCATGGCAGTTAAGACGCCTAATCGATTCACACTAAAGGTATTTTGATGATTTGTTGGAATCACTCGATGATAATCGGGGAATTTGCCATCTATTACTTTTGAGATTAAACGAATATCGCTAAACGTAAAGTTAACCTGGCCTGCATTAATTTCAATCGCTACTTCTTCTTCAGAATCATTTAACAACTTAATCAGTTCTATTACCGTTTTTCTTGGGATAATGACATCTGTTTTATCGTATTGCTGATTTAATTTAGCTGATGTAAAGCTCAAGCGATGGCCATCTGTGCCTACAATATTTAAATTATCTTGATTCACTTCTAATAGTAAACCATTTAAATAATAGCGAATATCTTGCTGCGCCATCGCAAATTCTACTTGCTTAAACAATTTCTTTAAGGCTAATTGACTAATTGTAATACTGGTTCCTATGCCGCTTGCTTTAGTCATGACAGGGTAATCAGCCGCTGGCAATGTTTGCAAATTAAAGCGGCTTTTACCTGCTTTTACCGTCATCCGGCTTTCATTGGTTACCATATCTATATCCGCTGCGTCTGGTAAAGAGCGGCAAATATCTAAGAATTTTTTAGCAGATATTGTGGTTGATAGCTCACCATTAAAACTATTGGCCACTGTTAATGAAATCTGCATTTCCAAATCTGTAGCGGTGAGTTGAATTTGATTATTTTTCGCTTCTAGTAACAAATTAGACAATATTGGCAAGGTATGACGACGCTCTACTATACTAGTTACATTCATCAATGGTTTTAATAATGTTTCGCGATTTATTTTAATTTGCATCATTCAATATCCTCAATTTAACGCTTGGTTTTCTGTTTATTCAAATACATTATTTTTTATTTAAAAAGTAATATAAAAAATAATAGTAATAATAATGCTGGTTTTTTCTGTGTGTAACTAAAATACTTAATTAAAATCAAACACTTATTTAAGCATTAGGCCTGTTTAAAACGGTAACTATTTCTGTGTACTAATTGTGGATGAAATAAGCGTCATAGCAAATATGCGTTTTACACTCATTTTATCCACAATCTAAAAGCATATTTATCCACAAAATTTAAATACTAATTTTAATCCCTAATCACTTGTATTAAAAACCCTAAATCACGCGCAATGGTTTGATCATTCAAACGTAATTGTTCAATTTCCGCACATGCATGCATCACGGTAGTGTGATGGCGGCTACCAAACGCCTCACCTATCTCAGGGAAGCTATGATTGGTTAACTCACGCGCTAGGCTCATGGCTACTTGCCTTGGCCGTGCAAAATTACGCGAGCGCTTTTTGCTATACATCTCACCAACTTTGATTTTGTAATAATCGGCAACCGTTTTTTGAATATTCTCAATGGTAATTTGTCTGCCGCGCACCGCAATCAAATCGCGCAATGCATCTTTTGCTAAATGCACATCAATAGCATGGCCTGTAAAATTTGCCATGGCGACAATCCGATTTAATGCGCCTTCTAATTCACGCACGCTAGAACGAATTTGTTTTGCCACAAAAAAAGCCACGTCTTCAGTGATATGGATTTTCGATTCTTCAGCTTTTTTTAATAAAATAGCTACGCGCATTTCTAGTTCGGGTGGCTCTACCGCAACCGTTAATCCCCAACTAAAACGCGTACGCAAACGTTCATCGACATCGACAATCTCTTTAGGGTAAGTGTCGCAAGTGATGACAATTTGTTTTTTCTCTTCAATTAAAGTGTTAAATGCATAAAAAAACTCTTCCTGCGTACGGTTCTTTTTAGAAAAAAACTGAATATCGTCAATTAACAATAAATCTAGCGAGTGATATTGACGTTTAAAATCGTCAAACGCCTTATTTTCATAAGCTTTTACCACATCAGAAACATAACGCTCCGCATGCAAATATCTAATATTGGCATCTGGCTTTTGTTGCTTTAATTGATTACCAATCGCCTGTAATAAATGCGTTTTACCTAACCCCACGCCACCATAAATAAACAATGGATTATAAGATTGGCCAGGATTATCAGCGACTTGAATAGCCGCCGCGCGTGCAAGTTGGTTAGCACGACCAGTTACATAGTTATCAAAATTAAAACTAGAGTTTAAACCTGACGACCTCTCACTGACTCGGCGATTAGCTGGCATTTTGGCCATACTATCTTTAATCTGATTAGCCTTGCTTATCTTTGCACTGCTAGCATTTACTGAGTTTGCTGCGTCAGCAGAAACTATGTTGCGCGTATTAACTGTTAATTGATTAAGTGGCGCTTTTTTTGTATTTGTTTGGTTAGCGTTAGTTTCTTGATGACTAGTCTTATTTTGGCTAATGCACAATTCAATCGTTGTATTGTCAGGTAGTAATTCAGCGGCAATTGTTTCAATTCTATTTAAAAAACGGTCTTTTACCCACTGTTGTACAAATTTATTCGGCGCTAGTAAACGTATGGAAAGATTGCCTTGCTCGGTTTGTACAAACTCAGTTTGCAGTGGTTTTATCCAGGTATTGAATTGTTGAGTAGACAGCTCTTGTTCAAAGCGACTAAGGCATGTAGGCCAAAAATTATTCATCTATTACCCAAAACCTCAAGCTTTATTGTTATCGTATTCATAGTATTAAAGTAAGCTTGCATAGACACAACTCGCCACATGTAAATATCGCCAAAAGCTATCAATGGGCGAAAAACTAATTGATTATCTTTCCTATTCTAGCTGGTTTAACCACACTTATCCACAGGCAATTTAACCCATCATTAAACTAAATATTCATTGACAAAACACCCAGTAATCGTGTTTAATGGTGGGCTTTGTAGCATTCGCTCGATGGAGAATTAAATGAAACGTACCTATCAACCTTCTAAAACACGTCGTGCACGTACACACGGCTTTTTAGTGCGCATGAAAACTAAAGGCGGCCGCGCGGTTATTGCAGCGCGTCGTGCTAAAGGTCGTTCGCGCTTAGGTCTTTAATTATCTTGCCTGCCTAAAACGGCGGGTATTGCATAATTAAGTCGTAATCAATTGGTAAAGTTTAGATTACCTAAACAAGCCAAACTATTAAAAACGGATGATTTTTCATCCGTTTTTAATTTGCGAAAACGAATTGCAAATACGTATTTGGTGATTCGTTTTAAACCAAACAATCTTAATCGTCCTCGTTTAGGTTTGGTGGTTGGGAAAAAAACCGCTAAATTAGCCGTACATCGCAATTATATGAAACGCGTTTTACGCGAGTTTTTTAGGTTAAGTCAGCATCAACTGCCGTCGCTAGATTTGGTTGTGCAGGTGCAAAAAAAATTTCAAAAAACTGAATTTATGCAAATAAAACAAGAGTTTGAGCAATTAAAGCAAAAGTTAATCGATAAAAACGATGAAAAAATAAACGTAACTTTATGAACAACTGCATAGATTAATATCAACATGACACGTATTTTAGTTGCCTTTATTCGCTTGTATCAAATCGCATTAAGTCCTTTTTTTGGTCAGCAGTGTAGATTCAACCCTAGTTGTTCGCATTACGCGATTGAAAGTATTCAAAAACACGGTACTTGGTGCGGTTTAGGTTTAACATTAAAACGCTTGTCACGCTGTCATCCTTGGCATGCAGGAGGTAATGACCCAGTACCTTAATATTTATTCGTAAATTTCATGAATAAATGCTTTGTTAATTAAACAGATTATAGAAAAAGATTATAGAACCCATGGATACACGCCGCTTAATTTTATTTGTTATTTTTTCTTTCTCCATTTTAATGCTGTGGGATGCCTGGCAACAAAAAGCCAATCCTGTTGCTAATACGTCAACTACGGCGCAGACAGCTAGCACAGACGCTGCAGCGACAGTTAGTGGCGGCACGGCTAGCGATGTGCAATCAACAGTAAACGATGGCAGTTTTAAGCTAGCCAGCGGACAGCGCATTAAAGTTAAAACCGATTTATTTGAAGCGGATATTGATACAGTAGGCGGCGATTTACGTCGTTTAGTTTTAAACAAACACCGCGCAGAAGAAGTCAAAAACGGTAATTTTGTGCTAATGGACGACACCTTTAAGCCAATGTTCTATGTGGCGCAGTCTGGCTTAATGGGCGCAGATTTGCCAAACCATAAATCGCAATTCACTACCACAGCTACTGATTACACATTGGCCAATGGTGTTGATAGCCAAGAAGTACGCCTTTCTTGGGTGGGAAACGGTATTACTGTCGATAAGATTTACACGTTTCACCGCAATAGCTACGTGATTGATGTGCGCTATCAAATCAATAACGGTAGTGCTGCCGCCATTACGCCCTCTGCTTATTACCAAATTGTGCACGATAGTGAATCAAATCAAGGCTCGGCTATGATGCCAACCTTTACAGGCGGTGCTTACTTTACTGATGAAGATAAATTTAAAAAAGTTAAGTTTGGTGATATGGCCGATCAGAATTTATCTAAAACTACAAAAGATGGCTGGATTGGCTTGATTCAACATTATTTTGCTAGCGCTTGGATTCCTAAAACAGGTGTAGAGCGTGAGTTTTATACTAAAAAGTTATCAGACAATATTTATGCAATGGGTGTTGTAACACCAAATGCGCCTGTAGCAGCTGGTGCAAGCGCCGAAGTAGTGGCGCAACTCTTTGCTGGGCCACAAACAGAGCAGGAGCTTAATAAAGCAGCGCCAGGTCTTGAGTATACGGTTGATTATGGTTGGTTAACCGTGATTGCTAAGCCATTATTTTGGGTGCTATCAAAAATTTACAGTGTTGTGCATAACTGGGGCGTGGCGATTATTTTGCTGACGGTATTAATTAAAGCAGCGTTTTTCCCACTCTCTGCTGCTAGTTACAAATCAATGGCGCAAATGCGAGAACTGGCACCGCGCTTGCAAAGTATGAAAGAAAAGTTTGGTGACGATAAACAAAAAATGCAGCAGGCGATGTTGGAAATGTATCGTACCGAAAAAATTAACCCGATGGGCGGTTGCTTGCCAATTATTGTGCAAATCCCTGTTTTTATTGCGCTTTATTGGGTGTTGTTAGGTTCGGTTGAGTTGCGTCATGCGCCATTTTTTGGCTGGATTCAAGATTTATCCGCGACTGACCCATGGTTTATTTTACCGATTTTAATGGGTGCGACCATGATTATTCAAACCTATTTAAATCCTGCACCAACAGATCCTATTCAAGCGAAAGTGATGAAAATCATGCCAGTGGTATTCAGCGTGTTCTTCTTCTTCTTCCCTGCTGGATTGGTTTTGTATTGGTTAGTGAATAATATCCTATCAATTGCGCAACAATGGTATGTGAACAAAACCATTCACGCTGCCGCGTTAGCCAAAAAAGGCGTAACAAAAAGTTAGATTCTAATGATAGATAGTAAAGACACGATTGCTGCCATTGCCACCGCCAGCGGTGCTGGCGGCATTGGTGTTGTAAGAGTTTCAGGTGGCTTAAGCCAATCTATCGCAGCCAATATTTTGGGCGCATGCCCTGCCCCACGCCATGCGGCCTACTTACCCTTTTTCGATGCTAATCATCAACTAATAGATCGCGGCATCGCGATTTATTATCAAAACCCGCATTCATATACAGGCGAGGATGTTTTAGAGCTTCAAGCGCACGGCGGCACAGCCTTGATGCAATTATTGCTGGCGCGTTGCGTTCAATTAGGCGCACGTCAAGCAGAACCAGGTGAATTTACTAAGCGCGCTTATCTCAACGAAAAAATTGATTTAGCACAAGCCGAAGCGGTTGCCGATTTAATTAACGCGACAACGACTGAAGCGGCAAAAAGCGCGACGCGCTCACTATCTGGCGAGTTTTCCAATAGTATTAATCAAGTATTGGCTAAGCTAATTAACTTGCGAATGTATGTAGAAGCTTGTTTAGACTTTCCTGAAGAAGAAATCGATTTTATTACGCAAGGCAGAGTAGCTGAAAAATTAGCGACTATTGTGCAGGAATTAAAAACTGTATTTGCAAAAGCCAAACAAGGCAGTCTTTTGCGCGAAGGCATGCATATCGTTTTGGTTGGCCAACCGAATGTTGGAAAATCCAGCTTAATGAACCAGTTAAGTGGCGAAGAGGTGGCAATTGTCACACCAATTGCAGGTACAACGCGTGATTCAATTAAAAGTCATATACAAATCAATGGCTTACCGTTACATATTATTGATACAGCTGGTTTGCGCGACACCGAAGATGAAGTAGAAAAAATTGGCATCGCTCGAACTTATCAAGCGCTAGAAAACGCGCAGGTTGCATTATTATTGGTAGATGCAGCTTACGGTATTGGCGAAACTGAGAAAATCGTTTTAAACCGCTTGCCGCAAGGAATCAGCAAAATTTGGGTGCATAATAAAATCGATGTGACCAAAGAAGCCGCAAAAATTACTCAAATTACAGATGAAACGCATATTTTCCTTTCTGCCAAAACGGGTGCAGGTATGGATTTATTAAAACAGCATTTGCTCGATATTGCCGGTTATCAGCAAAATGCAGAAGGCGTTTTTATGGCGCGTGCCAGACATTTGAGTGCATTGTCGCAAGTAGATAATCACTTAACCACTGCGGCAGAGCAAATTAATGCGGCAGAATTAGTGGCCGAAGAGTTAAAATTAGCGCAAGAAGCGTTGAGCAGTATTACGGGTGAATTCACGCCGGATGACTTACTAGGCGAAATTTTCAGCAAATTTTGTATTGGTAAATAAGCGATATATAAATCGTAAAGCAGAAACAAAAAGGCGCTTAAAGCGCCTTTTTAATATAATGGTTAACACCTAAAACTGGTTAATTTTTAAACTTTACCAATTTATTTAACAAAATTACCCAATAAATTGTATTTCTCAGCCAACAAATAATAAAAAACTAAGCGAGATTTCATGCGATCTTCTTTCATTTTTACGCATACTTCTTCAATCGCCGCATCCAATGCTGTATCGCTTTGCGTTAAGCCCAATTTTTTCTTTAAAAAATTTTCGCGTACTGTCGCCTTTTCAGCCGCATCACCGCAAGAAACATTGCGTGAATCTTGTTTTGATAACACTAGTGCGTATGTTCTCGCCATGCCTTGCAGCGCTCCCTCATGTACAGATGAAGTATATTTACCAAGCGCATCTTTATATTCTTGAATATCGGCCATCATTTTCTCCTAAACTAATTTGTAAAGATTAAACTTACTGATTGTTAAGTAAGGGTTTACCGCTAGGCTTCATGCAAGCCACCTAATCGGCATATCATAAATAGTTCTTTCCGCCTTATTTTGATATGTAGCGCATTAACATATTCGCTCCCGTTACTATAGGCGCGTCGTTAGGTGTGGTCAAGAGATGCCGTTGTAAAGAATTGTGATATGTTTCACGTGAAACATCATTAAAACTAAATCATAAAAATTAGCTCAAAAATTAGTGTTAAGTCGCTTTATCTGATTGTTTTTAAATGACTTAACACCTTGTTTGCAGTAAAATCTCATTCTTTGCATTATTTACTGCAAAACTTAACACTAAAAAATGGTTAACTTTTTAAAATATAAGCTTAATTAAATGAATTTTCCCAATATTTTTGATGTAATTGTGGTGGGCGGTGGTCATGCAGGCACAGAGGCTGCATTGGCGGCTGCACGCATGGGGCAAAAAACGCTTTTATTAAGCCACAACATTGAAACGCTTGGTCAAATGTCTTGCAACCCCAGCATTGGCGGCATTGGCAAAGGCCATTTGGTGAAAGAGATTGACGCGCTTGGCGGTGTAATGGCGCAAGCGACGGATATTGGGGGTATTCAATTTCGTATTTTAAATTCATCCAAAGGCCCTGCCGTACGCGCCACGCGCGCGCAAGCTGACCGTATTTTGTACAAAGCGGCTGTGCGCCATAAATTAGAAAATCAACCCAATTTGTGGTTATTTCAACAAGCGGTGGATGACATTATTTTGGATGGAGATCGTGCCGCGGGCGTGGTAACGCAAATTGGCTTGCGCTTTAAATCGAAAAGCGTGGTGTTAACCGCAGGTACGTTTTTAGGCGGTCTAATTCATGTGGGATTACAAAATTACAGCGCAGGTCGCGCAGGTGATCCACCAGCAATTAGTTTAGCTGCAAGATTACGCGAAATTGGTTTGCCAGCAGGTCGATTAAAAACCGGTACACCTCCGCGTATCGATGGCCGCACCATTGATTACAGCGTGATGTTAGAACAACCAGGCGATAACCCTGCGCCAGTATTCTCATTTATGGGTAATGTGGCGCAACATCCACAACAAGTGCCATGCTGGATTACACACACCAATGAACGTACGCACGATATTATCCGCAGCGGTTTAGACCGCTCGCCGATGTATACAGGCGTGATTGAGGGTATTGGCCCAAGATATTGTCCGAGTGTAGAGGATAAAATCCACCGCTTTGCCGATAAAGAATCGCATCAGTTATTTTTAGAGCCAGAAGGCTTAACTACGAATGAAATTTACCCTAACGGAATTTCAACCAGCTTGCCGTTTGATATCCAGCTTGCGTTAGTGCGCTCGATTAAGGGTTTAGAAAACGCACATATTCTGCGCCCAGGCTATGCGATTGAATATGATTATTATGATCCGCGCAGTTTGAAATCCAGTTTAGAAACCAAAAGCGTGCAAGGCTTATTTTTTGCGGGCCAAATTAACGGCACCACAGGCTATGAAGAAGCGGCGGCGCAAGGTTTATTAGCTGGCGCCAATGCCGCTTTGTATGTGCAGGGCAAAGAGTCTTGGTGCCCTGCCCGTGACGAAGCGTATTTGGGCGTGTTGGTGGATGATTTAATTACCACGGGCGTGACAGAGCCCTATCGTATGTTTACGTCGCGTGCTGAATATCGTTTGCAGTTGCGTGAAGATAACGCCGATATGCGTTTAACCGCCAAAGGCAGAGAGCTTGGCTTGGTGGATGATGAACGTTGGGCCGCGTTTGAGAAAAAACTAGAAGCGGTTTCGCGTGAGCAAGAGCGCTTGAAAAAGACTTTTGTACAAATAGCCACAGATGATGTTTCACGTGAAACGCAAGCCGCTATTTTGGGTAAACCAATAGAGCATGAATATAGCTTGTTTGAATTATTGCGTCGCCCAGAAGTGAGCTATGAGGGTATGTTGAGTTTGGGTGAATTAGGCATGGGTGAGCTTGGTGATTCTGTGCGCGAACAAGTGGAAATTGCCGCGAAATATCAAGGTTATATCGACCGCCAAAAAGACGAAATTGCCAAACAAAAAGGCAGTGAAAATATTAAGCTCGCAGATTTGGATTATGCTGATGTACACGGTTTAAGTATAGAAGCGCGCCAAAAATTGACACAACATAAACCAGAAACAATCGGTCAGGCAGGTCGTATTTCGGGCATTACGCCAGCGACTATCTCATTATTGCTGGTGTATTTAAAACGTAAACATAAAAAACAGGCCAGCCAAAACAGTATTAATTCTGACACGCAAGCGGCATGAGTCAGGCGGCACTATTAGCGCAAGGTATTGCCAGCATGGGTTTGGCAGTATCAGATGAAGCGCAGCAAAAATTGCTAGCCTATTTAAGCTTGCTGCAAAAATGGAATAAGGTGTACAACCTAACAGCGGTGCGCGATCCATTAGAAATGGTGACTTTGCATTTGCTAGATAGCTTAAGCATATTGCCGTTTGTGAGTAGCAAAAATATTTTAGATGTAGGCAGTGGTGGTGGATTGCCGGGTATTGTGCTGGCTATTTGTAAGCCTGAGCTGCAAGTAACCACCATTGATACGGTGCAGAAAAAAGTGATATTTATGCGCCAAGTCAAGGGTGAGTTAGGTTTGAATAACTTAACGCCTGTGCACGCGCGGGTAGAAAATTTTAAGCCTGATGTGTCTTTTGAGGTGGTAATCTCGCGCGCATTTTCAGAGATTGGCTTATTTATTGAGTTAACTCAACATTTGATTGAAAAAAATGGCCAATGGCTTGCCATGAAAGGCGTGATGCCAGCGACTGAATTAGAAGGCTTAGTGATGCAACCAGTGAATATTCTGCCGCTTAAAGTGGCGGGGCTTGATGCACAGCGGCATTTGCTGGTGTTTAAAAATAGTATTTAAACTGACGTACTTAACCCTACAAATAGCGCAAAAAATTATCGATGAAAATATTAGCGATTACCAATCAAAAAGGCGGCGTGGGTAAAACCACAACCTGTGTGAACTTAGCAGCGAGTTTAGCGGCTAATAATCAAAAAGTATTGCTAGTGGACTTAGACCCGCAAGGCAACGCTAGCACAGGTAGTGGCATCGATAAAGCACATCTTAAATACAGTATTTACCATGTATTAATCGGTGAAAAAACTCTAAAAGAAGTGATTGTTAAAAGCGAAAAAGGCGGTTTTGATATCGCACCATCTAATCGCGAATTGGCTGGCGCAGAGGTAGAGTTAGTAAATGAACTGGCGCGCGAAACGCGCTTAAAGCAAGCGCTGTTAAAGGTGAGCGATTATGACTATGTGTTATTAGACTGCCCCCCTGCCCTCAATTTGGTGACAGTGAATGCGCTAACCGCCGCTGATACGGTGATGATTCCCATGCAGTGCGAATACTATGCCTTAGAAGGCTTATCTGATTTGGTAAATACCATTAAAAAAGTACGCGCGCATTTAAACCCAAAATTAGAGATTGAAGGCTTATTACGCACCATGTTTGATAATCGAAATATGCTGGCCAATCAAGTATCGGCACAGCTAGTCAGCCATTTTGGCGATAAAGTGTATAAAACAGTGATACCGCGCAATATAAGGTTAGCAGAAGCACCTAGCTACGGCTTGCCAGTATTGGTATATGACAAATCTTCCAAAGGCGCAGTTGCTTATATAGAGTTGGCAACCGAAATTATTCATAAAAATCCGCGAATTATTGGAGCAAGCATTCAAAATGGTTAAATTAAAAGGTTTAGGGCGCGGCTTAGATGCTTTGCTGGCAAACGATGAAAGCGAAGCTCAGGGCGACGCGCTAATGATGTTGCGCGTGAATCAGTTACAACCTGGTAAGTATCAGCCCCGCTCTTATATGGATGACGCCGCGCTGCAAACCTTGGCAGAATCTATTAGCAGCCAAGGTATAATGCAACCGATTTTAGTGCGTAATGTCGGTGCTGACAAATATGAAATCATTGCTGGTGAGCGCCGCTGGCGCGCTTCGCAACTAGCAGGCTTGGCAGAAGTACCCGTATTGGTGCGTGAAATCGCAGATGAATCAGCCCTTGCGATGGCGTTGATTGAGAATATTCAGCGTGAAAACTTAAACCCTTTAGAAGAGGCGCAAGGCATTAAGCGCTTGATTGATGAATTTGCGATGACGCACGAAAAAGCGGCCAGCGCGGTTGGTCGTTCACGTGCGGCAGTTTCTAACTTGTTGCGCCTTTTATCTTTGTCGTCACCAGTGCAAGAAATGCTAATGCATAATAAGCTAGATATGGGGCATGCCAGAGCATTAATTGGCCTAGATGCCGCGCAACAAATTATGTTAGCCAATAAAATCGTGCAGCAAAATTTATCAGTGCGCGATGTTGAAAATTTGGTGAAAAAATTAGCGCAAACTAGCGCGCCTGCAACACACAAAACCACGGTGAATCACGACGTTTTAGCCCTGCAAAACACGTTAAGTGAAAAAATCGGTGCCAGTGTAAATATTTCGGCCAAACAAAACGGCTCGGGCATGCTTAAAATTAGCTACGCCAATTTAGATCAGTTAGATGACATTATTCGTAAAATGACGCGCTAAGTGTTTCATTTTGCGCGAAACTTGTTGTAATACTTGCACTTAGCACTTGACTAAAAACGCGTAATAATTCAAAATCGCGGACTTTGCTGATAAGCCCATTTCAATCAAGCTGAAATGATAAGAAAACAGAAATGACAGAAGAGCGAAATTCAACTTCAGGCTTAGATTCAAACAAAGTTTTTAGCAAAATGTTGCAATGGCAGTTGAGTGCAACTCTAGTTGTAATGCTGGTTGCATTTATTGTGTCGGGCGTGCATGCGGCAATTTCAGCGCTGGCAGGTGGATTATCAGTCACAATAGGCGCGTATTTCGCGTCTAAAATTGCACAGCGTAGTAGTAAAGAAGCCGCAACAGTATTGGTTAATTTGCTCAAAGCAGAAGCCGTGAAAATTGTGATTATCGTTGTGCTGCTATTTATTACGTTTAAAGTGTATAAACAATTAGTGCCATTTGCGCTGATTGCAGGGTTGGCAGCTGCGGCTTTATTTTCAGGCGCAGCAATGAGTAAGCTAGATAAAACAGAATTAGAAATATAAAAATATAATCAATAAGATTTAAAGTTAAGCAAGACTTAACACTTAAAAATAGACTAAAACTTTAATCATTAAACGCCTAATGGGCAATTCGGATTGATATGGCTACAGAACACGCAGAACACGCACTCACCCCGTCACAATACATTTCGCATCATTTGAGTTTTAATGCGCAATCGGTTGGCAATGGAAGTTTTTGGACATTGCATATCGATACTTTGATTATGTCGATAATCCTGGGTTTAGTAGTCATGGGTTTGGTGTGGTGGGTAGCGCGCGGCGCAACTGCTGGCGTACCAACTAAGCGCCAAGCGTTCATTGAATTGGTTTTTGGTTTTGTGGATGACCAAGTTAAGAATATTTTCCACGGCAACCGTCATAGCTTTATTGCACCAACAGCGCTGACGGTTTTTTTATGGGTGTTCGCAATGAATGCCATGGATTTCTTGCCAGTTGATATTTTTGCTAAATTTATGCACGCAATTGGCGTAGATACTTGGCGTGCGGTACCAACTTCAGACATCAACACCACTTTCGCTCTAGCTTTATCGGTATGGATTTTAATGATTTTCTTCTCAATCAAAGTTAAAGGCTTTGGTGGTTGGATTCATGAATTGTTCTACTCACCTTTCGGCACCAAATTCTGGGTATTACCACTGAACTTCTTGTTCAATTTAATCGAATACGTTTCAAAACCACTTTCACATTCATTGCGTCTTTTCGGCAACATGTATGCAGGCGAAGTGATTTTCTTATTACTTGGCATGTGGGCGGCAACAGGTTTATCGGGCACTATTTTCGGTTCGATTTTAGGTGCTGGCTGGTCAATTTTCCATATTTTAATCGTGGCATTACAAGCATTTATTTTTATGATGTTAACGGTTGTTTATTTAGCCATGGCGCATGAGTCACACTAAATAAAGATTGATTTGTAGTATTGGTTTTAGTTGTTTTTTTTAGTAAGTAGTTTCGATAAGTAGTTTTAGATTCAGTTTAATTTTTGAGAGGGTAATAAAATGGAAGCATTAGCATTGATTCAAGCCTACACAGGCGTTGGTATTGGTTTAATTATTGGTCTAGGCGCTGCAGGTGCTTGTATCGGTATCGGTATTATGTGTGCAAGTTTCTTAGAAGGCGCTGCACGTCAACCAGAAATGATTCCACAATTGCAAGGTAAAGTATTCTTGCTATTAGGTCTTATCGATGCTTCTTTCATTATTGGTGTTGGTCTAGCTATGATGTTCGCGTTCGCTAACCCATTATTAAGCGTTGTTACAGCAGCAGCAAATTAATTTTTTGAGTCATGCTTAATAATATAAAGCGATTGACTCAAATTTTTATACTGACTTAATTTAATTGGATTAAACATGAATATTAACTTTACACTGATCGCACAAGCTATCGCATTTGCTGTGTTGATTTGGTTCACAGTGAAATTCGTTTGGCCACCGCTGTTAAAAGCGATTGAAACACGCCAAAAGGAAATTGCGGACGGTTTAGCAGCAGCGCAAGAAGGCAGAAGTGCTTTAGAAGTAGCGGCTAAAAAATCGGAAGCGACACTTGCAGAAGCCAAACAAAAAGCCAGCGAGATTATTGGTCAAGCTGAAAAACGTGCGACTCAAATCGTTGAAGAAGCTAAAAGCAATGCTAAATCAGAAGGCGACCGTATCATTACGGGTGCAAAAGCTGAAATTGATCAAGAAGTAAACCGTGCTAAAGAAGGTTTACGTGCGCAAGTTTCAGCACTGGCAATCGCCGGCGCTGAGAAAATCTTGCGTAAAGAGATTGATGGCAAAGCGCATTCTGAAATGCTTTCAAAACTAGCGGCGGAGCTATAAGTTATGGCTGAAATATCAACCATCGCGAGGCCTTACGCTGTAGCTGCTTACAAGCTTGGTAAAGAGCAAAAATCGCTTGCTAGGTGGTCTGAGATGTTAGGTTTTGCTACTGCTATATCTCAAGATGCGCAAATGCAAGCCTATATTCAAGACCCAAAAGTAGTGGCAAGCGATTTACAAAATACTTTTTTAAAAGTGTGTGGCGACAAACTCAATGAACAGGGTCAAAACCTGATTAAAGTGTTGGTTGAATATAATCGCATGTCCATTTTGCCGGCTATTGCAAGCGCGTTTGAAGAGCTTAAAGCGCTTGATGAAGGCACGCTTGACGCACAAATCATCGCAGCGGCTAAGCCAAGCGCGGCGGAAGTGAAAGATTTAGTAAAACGCCTTGAAGCTAAGTTTGGCAAAAAGATTGAAGCCAATGTGTCTGTCGATGCAGAACTCATTGGTGGTATTAAAATTATTGTTGGCGATACCGTGATAGACGCGTCCGTCAAAGGTCAGTTACAAAATTTAGCCTATACGCTTTCAGCATAAGGCACAGGAGAGACATAAATGCAGTTATCTACATCAGAAATCAGTGAACTGATTAAAAGCAGATTAGAAAATTTTTCTACCTCAGCTGAAGCGCGTACTCAAGGTACAGTAATTTCAGTCACTGACGGTATCGTACGTATTCACGGTCTTTCAAACGTGATGGCGGGCGAGATGATCGAATTCCCAGGCAATACATTTGGTCTAGCCTTGAACTTAGAGCGCGATTCAGTTGGCGCGGTAGTTTTAGGTGATTACGAGCACATTACTGAAGGCGATACTGTTAAATGTACAGGTCGTATTTTGGAAGTGCCAGTTGGTCCAGAGTTAATTGGTCGCGTAGTGAACGCGTTAGGTCAGCCGATTGATGGCAAAGGCCCAGTTAATGCAAAAATGACGGACAAGATTGAAAAAGTGGCGCCAGGTGTTATTGCACGTAAATCTGTTTCACAACCAGTGCAAACTGGTTTGAAATCTGTGGATTCAATGGTTCCAGTAGGCCGTGGTCAACGTGAATTGATTATTGGTGACCGCCAAACAGGTAAAACAGCGGTAGCGGTTGATGCGATCATCAACCAAAAAGGTCAGAACATGACATGTATCTACGTTGCGATTGGCCAAAAGGCTTCTACAGTTGCTAACGTGGTGCGTAAGCTTGAAGAAAACGGCGCGATGGCTTACACCATCGTTGTTGCAGCAACCGCTTCTGACTCAGCCGCATTGCAATTCTTGGCACCATATGCTGGTTGTACAATGGGCGAATACTTCCGTGACCGCGGTGAAGATGCATTGATTGTGTATGATGATTTGACTAAACAAGCGATTGCTTACCGTCAAATTTCATTGTTATTACGCCGTCCACCAGGACGTGAAGCGTACCCAGGTGACGTTTTCTACATTCACTCACGTTTGTTAGAGCGTGCCGCTCGTGTGAATGAAGACTATGTAGAAAAATTCACTAACGGCGCTGTTAAAGGCAAAACTGGTTCATTGACTGCATTGCCAGTGATTGAAACAGCGGCCGGTGACGTTTCAGCATTCGTTCCAACTAACGTGATTTCAATTACCGATGGTCAGATCTTCTTAGAAACTGACTTGTTCAACGCTGGTATTCGTCCAGCAATCAACGCGGGTATTTCAGTATCTCGCGTGGGTGGTGCAGCTCAAACTAAAGTCATCAAAAAATTAGGCGGCGGTGTACGTTTAGCATTAGCGCAATACCGTGAGTTGGCTGCGTTCGCGCAGTTTGCTTCTGACTTGGATGAAGCAACCCGTAAACAATTAGACCGCGGTCGTATGTTTACTGAGTTGATGAAACAAGCGCAATACGCACCATTAAGCGTTTCAAAAATGGCGATTACTTTGTTAGCCGCTAACAAAGGCTACTTTGATGATGTTCCAACCAATAAAGTATTAGCTTTTGAAAGCGCGTTACACGGCTTTATGGCTTCAAAATACGCTAAATTGATGGACGGTATCGAATCTAGCAAAGACTTAGCTGGCGATAACGAAAAAGCGGTTGAAGCAGCAATTCAAGACTTTAAAGCAACTAACGCTTATTAATCCTCTGACTAATTAGGACATGCTTTTTTAGGAAAATCTATGGCTGGTAGTAAAGAGATTAGAACCAAGATCAAGTCGGTAGAAAATACCCGCAAGATCACCAAGGCGATGGAGATGGTGGCTGCTTCTAAAATGCGTAAAGCGCAAGATAGAATGCGTGCCTCACGCCCCTACGCTGAAAAAATTCGTAATGTTGCAGCGCATTTGTCATTTGCAAACCCAGAATACAAACACCCTTATTTGATTAAGCGTGATGTGGTTAAAAACGTTGGTTTGATTGTGGTGAGCTCTGACAAAGGTTTATGTGGCGGTTTAAATACCAACATGTTACGTTTGTCTGTTAACCAAATGAAAAACTGGGAAACTGAGGGTAAAGCAATTGCAGTAAGTGCAATCGGCAACAAAGGTTTTAGCTTCATGAACCGTGTAGGTGCAGATGTTAAATCGCATATTACTGGTTTGGGAGATGTGCCACATTTGGAAACCTTGATTGGCACAATCAAAGTGATGTTAGATGCTTATGAGTCTGGTGAAATTGACCAGTTATTCATTAGTTATACTAAGTTCATTAATACCATGAAACAAGAGCCAGTAATTGAGCAATTATTACCGTTAAGTGGTGAGAAATTGGGTAGTCCTACTGGTCATTGGGATTATATTTATGAGCCAGAAGCAAAACCAGTGGTGGATCAATTAATGATGCGTTATGTTGAATCGTTGGTTTACAACGCGGTTGCAGAGAATATGGCTTCAGAACAGTCGTCACGTATGGTAGCGATGAAATCAGCGTCTGATAATGCTAAGCAAGTAATTGGCGATTTGAAACTGGTTTACAACAAAGCACGTCAAGCAGCGATTACCAAAGAGATCTCAGAGATCGTTGGCGGCGCAGCTGCAGTAGCTTAAGCGTAAAACGAATATAGAATTTAATTAAATCTGACTAAAAGAAGTTAGGAATAGAAAATGGCAAAAGCAAACGCAAGTGTTAAAACGGGTAAAGTAGTTCAGTGTATTGGCGCGGTAGTAGACGTTGAGTTTCCACGTGACCAAATGCCAAATGTATTTGAAGCATTGATTATTGATGATGCATCAAGTCAAGCAGAAGCCGGCTTAACTTTAGAAGTTCAACAACAATTAGGTGATGGCATCGTACGCACTATCGCAATGGGCTCATCTGATGGCCTTGCACGTGGTACAGCGTTCAAATCAACAGGTTCACAAATTACTGTGCCAGTTGGTACAGGCACACTAGGTCGTATTATGGACGTTTTAGGTCGCCCAATTGATGAGGCTGGCCCAATTGATTCTGACGAGCGTCGCGCGATTCACCAAAAAGCACCAACATTTGAAGAGTTATCACCTTCTGTTGACTTGTTAGAAACCGGCATTAAAGTGATTGACTTGGTTTGCCCGTTTGCTAAAGGCGGTAAAGTTGGTTTGTTCGGCGGTGCGGGTGTAGGTAAAACCGTTAACATGCTTGAACTCATTAACAACATTGCAAAACAACACTCAGGTTTATCAGTGTTTGCAGGTGTAGGTGAGCGTACACGTGAAGGTAACGACTTCTACCACGAGATGGCAGAAGCTGGCGTAATTAAGCTAGACAACATGAAAGAATCAAAAGTAGCGATGGTGTTTGGTCAAATGAACGAACCACCTGGCAACCGTTTACGCGTAGCTTTATCAGGTTTGACCATGGCTGAAAAATTCCGTGACGAAGGCCGTGACGTATTGTTCTTTGTAGATAACATCTACCGTTATACATTGGCAGGTACTGAAGTATCTGCGTTGTTAGGCCGTATGCCATCAGCTGTAGGTTACCAACCTACCCTTGCTGATGAAATGGGTCGTTTACAAGAGCGTATTACTTCTACTAAAGTGGGTTCTATTACTTCTATCCAAGCGGTTTATGTACCTGCGGATGACTTGACCGATCCATCACCTGCAACAACTTTCCAACATTTGGATTCAACCGTTGTGTTGTCACGTGACATTGCTTCTTTAGGTATCTACCCAGCGGTGGATCCACTAGATTCAACATCACGTCAATTAGACCCATTAGTGGTTGGTGAAGAGCATTACAACGTTGCACGTAGCGTTCAACAAACATTACAACGCTATAAAGAATTGCGCGACATTATTGCGATTTTGGGCATGGACGAATTATCACCAGAAGATAAACTAGCTGTTGGCCGTGCACGTAAAATCCAACGTTTCTTGTCACAACCATTCCACGTGGCTGAAGTATTTACTGGCGCGCCAGGTAAATACGTGCCATTAAAAGAAACAATCAAAGGTTTTAAAGCGATTGTTGCTGGTGAATACGATCACTTGCCTGAGCAAGCGTTCTACATGGTAGGTGGTATTGAAGAAGCAGTAGAAAAAGCTAAAACTTTAAACTAAGTTGAGTTTTAACTAATAGGCTTAATTCATTTAGGTTTAAGGAAAATAATGGCAAATACTGTTCATATTGATGTAGTCAGTGCAGAAGCAAACATATTCTCAGGCGAAGCCGAGTTTGTGGTTGCGCCTGCAGGTGCGGGTGAAGTAGGTATTTACCCGAATCACGCGCCGATGATTACGACTATCAAACCAGGCGCATTGCGTATCAAGCAAACTGATGTGGCTGAGGAAACATTGATTTTTATATCAGGTGGCATTTTAGAAGTGCAACCTGGCATGATTACAGTGTTAGCAGATACTGCAGTGCGTGGTCACGATTTAGATGAAGCAAAAGCAATTGCCGCAAAAGAAGCAGCAATAGAAGCAATGAAAAATCGTACTTCTGATATGGATTATGCAAAAGCACAGGCTGAATTGTCCGAAGCATTGGCACAGATTCACGCGATTGAGAAATTGCGTAAAACACATTAGTTAGCAGATTGGATACCGTTAAGCTAACATCAGCAAAAAGGCAGCCTAGGCTGCCTTTTTTGTTATACTTTCCGAATATCGGCTTAATCAATTGCAAATACTTAACCCTCAAAATTAACTAAAAAAATGCGTCCACTAAATATCGTCATACTTGCTGCGGGCAAAGGAACGCGCATGCATTCAAACAAGCCAAAAGTGTTGCACGAAATCGGCGGAAAACCAATTTTGGCGCATGTCATTGATTGTGCAAAAACATTAAATCCGCAAAAAATCATCGTGGTTTATGGTTACGGCGGCGAGACTGTCCGTGAGGCTTTTGCGCACGAGAAGATTATTTGGGTGAATCAAGCAGAGCAATTGGGCACAGGACATGCGGTTCAACAAGCCACGCCGTATTTGGACGATGATGCGAATACCTTGATTATGCTAGGCGATGTACCTTTGGTTAATGTTGATGCTTGCAAAAAATTAATTCAAAGTGCTGATAAACAACTGGCAATTTTATCTTTTAATAAAGTGGATCCAACGGGTTACGGCCGTATCATACGCAATAATCATTTAGTTACAGCCATCGTTGAGCACAAAGATGCAACAGAAATACAGCGCAAAATTACGGAAGTGAATACCGGCATTATGGCGATGCCAAATATTCATCTAAAAAATTGGTTAAGTCGGCTAAGTAACAACAATGCGCAGGGCGAATATTATTTAACTGATATCGTCGCATTTGCAGTTGATGATAAAGTCGATGTGATTGCCGAAATCACCGCTGATGAATGGTCGGTGACTGGCATTAATTCCAAAGTGGACTTAAGCCAGATTGAGCGCGTGCACCAAAATCGAATCGCACAGCAATTATTGCAGCAAGGCGTTACGCTAAAAGATCCCGCCAGATTATATGTTCGCGGCATAATCAACTGTGGTCGTGATGTAGAAATTGATGTGAATTGCATATTCGAAGGCAATGTGACTTTAGGCGACAACGTCAAAATCGCCGCTAATTGCGTCATTAAAAACGCAACAATCGCTGCCAACACACAAATTGCACCTTTCACACATATTGATGACGCGTTAGTGGGCGAAAATAGCCGCATCGGGCCATATGCGCGTTTAAGACCAGGCACTACACTTGCATCAGATACCCATGTTGGTAATTTTGTTGAGCTTAAAAATGCACAAGTGGATATTGGCAGCAAAATCAATCATTTAAGCTATGTGGGCGATAGCACAGTTGGTAAAAACGTGAATATTGGTGCGGGTACCATCACTTGCAATTATGATGGTGCGAATAAATTTAGAACGGTCATTGAAGATGGTGCGTTTATTGGCTCCGATTCGCAATTAGTTGCACCAGTGACTATCGGCAAAAATGCGACAATCGCCGCAGGTTCAACCATTACCAAAAACGCGCCTGCCGATGCGCTCACCTTTTGTCGCGCCAAAGAGCAAAAAACCATTGTGGGCTGGAAACGGCCACAAAAAATTAAAAAGCCTGATTAAAAAAGACTGCATAAAAGTTAACCCAAAAATAACGTTAAGTATTTGAAAGAATCCGTATGTGTGGAATTGTAGGCGCAGTTGCAAAAAGAAATGTCGTATCTACGCTAATAGAAGGTTTAAGCCGACTGGAATATCGCGGCTATGACTCGGCTGGAATTGCCGTGCTGAACAGCAATGGCATTGAGCGCGTGCGTGCTGTTGGTCGCGTTTCAGCCATGACAGAAAAAGCAATCAATGCTAACTTAACTGGTTTTATTGGTATTGGACACACGCGGTGGGCTACCCACGGTGGAGTCACAGAAAGTAACGCGCATCCACACGTTTCCCCAAAACAAGAAAATCCAACAATCGCCGTGGTACACAACGGCATTATCGAAAACCATGATGAGCAGCGCGCAAAATTAAAAGCAATCGGCTACGAATTTTATTCGCAAACCGATACCGAAGTGATTGCGCACTTAATTCATTATTACTATGAGCAATCACCCGATTTATTAGCCGCCACCAAATCAGCTATTGCAGAATTAACAGGCGCATTTGCCATTAGCGTAATTGCCGTCAACCAGCCTGATTTAATGGTCTGCGCGCGTTTAGGTTGTCCGTTGTTGATTGGTTTGGGCGATAGCGAAAATTTTATCGCGTCCGATGTTTCTGCCGTGCTATCTGTCACACGCAAAGTAATTTATTTAGAAGATGGTGATGTCGCCACGCTGACAACTGATAAGGTGACGATTTACGGCAAAGATGGCGAAGTCGTCACACGCAAAGTGCACACCAGTGATGTATCGCTTGCCAGCTTAGAGCTTGGCCCTTATAGCCACTTTATGCAAAAAGAGATTTACGAGCAACCAGTCGCGTTGAACGACACCATTGAAGCATTGATTGATGATGGTGCATTTAGGCCAGAATTGTTTGGCGCTGGTGCGGCTGAAGTATTTAATCAGCTGGATAGCATCTTGATATTAGCCGCAGGTACCAGTTATTACGCGGCATTAACCGCCAAATATTGGTTAGAAGGCATTGCAAAAGTGCGATGCAATGTCGAAATAGCTAGTGAATACCGCTATCGCGAATCGGTACCAAATCCAAATCAGCTTATCGTCACTATTTCGCAATCGGGCGAAACACTAGATACGATGGAAGCACTAAAACACGCTAAATCGTTAGGGCAAAACTTAAGTTTAAGCATTTGCAACGTACAAGAAAGCGCCATTCCGCGCGCATCACAATTGGTTTTTTATACGCGCGCGGGCGCAGAAATCGGCGTGGCGTCTACCAAAGCATTCACTACACAACTAGTCGCTTTATTTGTTTTAGCCGCCACTTTGGCCAAACAAAAAGGCCTACTTAACCCTCAAAAAGAGTCAGAATATTTAGGCGCATTACGCCAATTAGCTGGCAGCGTGCAATATGCTTTGAATCTAGAACCGCAAATCCGCGAATGGGCAAAACGCTTTGGCGATAAAGAACATGCGCTATTTTTAGGCCGCGGCGTGCACTACCCCATCGCCATGGAAGGCGCGCTTAAACTCAAAGAAATCTCCTATATTCATGCAGAAGCGTATCCCGCTGGGGAATTAAAACACGGCCCATTAGCATTGGTCGATAACAACATGCCAGTGGTCGTGATTGCGCCAAACGATGCATTGCTGGAAAAAGTGAAATCCAATATGCAAGAAGTAAAAGCACGTGGCGGCGAGCTATTTGTATTTGCCGATGCTGATAGCCACTTTACCGAATCCGATGGCGTGCATGTCATCCGCACCCCGCGCCATGTAGGCGTGCTCTCTCCTATTTTGCATACCATTCCTGTGCAATTGCTGGCGTATCATGCGGCGTTGTTAAAAGGAACCGATGTGGATAAGCCTAGGAATTTGGCTAAAAGCGTAACAGTTGAGTAAAAAATACGCGAATTAATATTTATGT
>MSXP01000002.1 GCA_002083635.1 Proteobacteria bacterium ST_bin12
AAGTGCTCGCAATAAAGCCCTCAAAAGAGGGCTTTTTGCTTTTATGGCACTTAATTAATCAGCCAAAAAATTGTGGTTTATGCTGTATTCGGGGTATAGTCATTACTATTCTTGGAGTAGCTATCATGAAGATGTTTTTATTAAGTTGCTTGTGTCTGTTTTGTTTGTCTGTATTTGCTCAAAGTGAGTCTGCCGACAATAGAAACAAAGCATGTCAAAAAACTTGTTTGCCGGTTGATTTAACGCGCAGCAAACAGGATGAGCCTCTGTCGCCTGGCAAAATCAATAACGAATTAACTAAAAGCAGGCAGGCTGAAAATCTAACATCCGATAAATTACGTGACGATTTATCGCGTGGACAAGATAGCGCTGTGTTGCATACAGGTAAAAAAACTGGTGATTTGAGCCGTGGCTTAGAAACTAAGCCTTTTCAAACAATTAGAAGTCGCGATGATTTGACTCGCAGTAATGTCAATGACAATTTAACCGCAGGCAGAAAAGGCGATGATTTATCGCGTAATGTAGTGAGTAATGACTTAGGTTTTAATCGGGTACGTGATGGTTTATCTCGCGGTAAAGAGTCACCCACATTAGAGCGTTGTGATTAGTTTCTTACTGATAAGTGAGGGATTTAATTAAACATCAGGCACATAGTTAAACGCTATTTTAATTTGTGACGCATATAAGGCATTATGCGCACCGCCTAGGTAAATCGTATTTTTTCCATACTTCAAATTCAATACATCCAGTGCATTATTAAGTTTTTTCTCAATGATGCTGGGTTTTTCAGTAAATAAATCGTCTACATATTGATGTGCATTGCTTAAATGCCCAAAATTGACACCTACAGCAATTGGCTCTAATTCCGTATGAAAGGTGTCACCCTTATCTAGGAGCGTTTCTAGCGCGCTTGTTAGCTTGAGGGAGTCGTTTGTGGCTGTCATAGAGCTTTCTTTATAAAAGCGCGCAATTTCTTTTGTTTTAGTATGGCGGAATTTAATTTTTACACTGATGTGTGTGGTTAAAAGACCGTAACTGCGCATACGTGTGGCTGCTTTTTGCAATAAGCGATGCAGTACCGCTTTTGCTCCTTCAATATTACGCAGCTCTGGCGGCAATACGTGTGAGTGTCCTAAGCTACTGCGTGCATTCTTAACATAATAGGGTTCTATGCCACGTAATTTGTCGTAATAACGCTCGCCTTCTACGCTACCCCAAACGGCGTGTAATTGTTGCCTATTCGCGGCATATAATTTTTCAATAGAATCAATGCCGTAGCGCATTAGTCTAGCTTGCATTTGCTTACCAATACCGTTTAGCACACCAAGTTTAAGTGTCAATAATTTGGCTGGAATATCATTATTTTCAATGACTACACAACCGTTTGGTTTTTGCATGTTTGAAGCTGTTTTAGCCAAAAAAGTATTAGGCGCAATACCAATAGAGCAATGTATAAACTCAAATTGTTTGTTAATTTCACGTTTAATTTTAGCGGCTAATTGGAGTGCGTTATGTTTATCTTGCTGTGATCCCGTTAATTTGCATACCATTTCGTCAATGGATAGGACTCTTTCAACATGCGTGCAAGATTCAACAATTTCGATTAATTTGTGATGATATTGCACGTAAAGAGGCGGCCGTGCCTCAACAAAAATCATATCAGGGCACATTTTGCGCGCATCGCGCACGCCTGTGCCTGTTTTAACGCCAAACGCTTTTGCCTCATAACTGGCGGCAATGCAGCATGTGCTCTCTGCCATCAGCGGTAGAACGCCAACAGGCTTGCCGCGTAATTCAGGGCGCAGTTGCTGCTCAACAGAGGCGAAGTAAGAGTTAAAATCGACGTATAAAGCGTTTAAAGACATGGTGAATATTAATTAAATGCTAATCAAATTTTAAAGTGAATGTAATGTTTTGGTTTGAATATTGACTAACTATTGTAAGACTATTAATCATCAATTAAAGTCAGATTTAATAATAAATTTAAAGGTGGGTATTATGAGTAATCAACAAATCGCAATTTTCGCAGGCGGTTGTTTTTGGTGCACAGAATATTCATTGTAAAAATAAGTCAAATAAAAAATGTTTAACTATATGTATTTAAACAATATATTATATTTTATTGTAAATATGTTTCTCATTGGGTGAACCATTGGGTGAATATATTTTTTCTAAACGCCTCAAAAATGGCTGTTTGCTATACTCATAGAACTTTATCAGGGGAAAAATATGGGAATTTTCAGTTCATTAGTAAATCTATTGCAACCTCAACAATCAAAAAACATTGAGAAAGAACCTATAAGGTCATTACCAACAATAAAACCAGATAAAGATTTATTTATATGCTATGACGAAATATTTTTTATTGAAATGAAAAATGTTCAAGGTATTTCATTAGATAACATAAAAGAAATTCATACCATTATTAAAAACGGTGACGGTGGTTTTTTAAATATGCACAGTTATCATAAAAATGTTTATGAACAATTTTTTAAGAACAAAAACTGGGTATGGGTTGAATACGAGAATTGGAATGATATATGCAAAAAGTTGGGAAAATACCCCTCGTCATTTCCAGTAAAAAATACAATAAAAGATAACAGTATAAATTTAGAATATATTTTAAATTCATTAAAAGTTGCAGAGCTTAAAGAAATACTTAAAACAGAAAAAGTAGAATATCAAGAAAAATTTAAAAAAAATGAATTGATAGATACTGTTAAGAAAATTATCAATATAGAAAATAATAAAATTATTATTGATAAATTAAAAGAAAAAGAGGAAGTTGAAAAATATCATTTATATGAGTTGTTAATGAGAACTATACATTTTAGAGCTTCAAATTACTATGACGAAAAAAGAGGAAAAAGAGCTGGTATAAAAAAATATGAATTAACCTATGTATATGAGGAAGACAAAGAATTTGTTAAATTAGCATTGATAAAAAACCCAAATGCAATTCCCCCATTTTTCCCGTCAGATTTAACTCTTAGAACAGCTATCATAGACTTTGATTAAATAATCGCTCTACGAGGCTTAAAACTAACTTACTTGCCTCATTTTCATTCCTTGGTTTTGTTTATGTGCAGGGGTTAAAGTTTGTGATTGAGTTTGATATTCAACACCTCGTATATCAAAATTTCTACAAGGTGTTTTATGAGGCTCTTTTGAATACTCATATTTAATCTTAACAACTTCATTATTTTTAACTTCAATTGCCTTTGGTTTTTCAATCTCTTTAATTAGTTTAGTTTCTAATTTATTCTCTTTCTCTAATTTCATTTCTGCACTTCTAATTGCAATTTTTTCTGCACGAGTTCTTGGCTCAACAACATTTTTATAATAATCTTTACAAGCAGTATTCTCATAAGCATTAAATTTATCGTTAGATATTTTTGAGTTTCTTTTAAAATCTGCCTCTGTTCCTTCAACAAGATATAAATTTACATTATCTTTGTGTCTTGAAAATTCTACATAAGATTGATTAGAAGTTGTTTGACCTGTGCTAAACACATAAGCATTATTGACTGTTTGCCCTTGTGATTTATGAGCTGTCTGGCAATATGAATGGTTAAAATTATTATGCTTGTTTGGGTCTAGGTTTATTGTTTTATCAATACCGTCTTGATTTATTGATAATGTTAAAACATTAGTATTTTTATCAATACTTGTAATGGTTGCCATTGTTCCATTTTCTAAAACTGTATTTTTATCAATTCGTGTTTTTTTGTTAATAACTATTCTGTCGTTATCAGTGAAATACCTACCTTCAGCAAATTTATTACTACCAATCTTTACCTGTAATTCAATTTGATTATCATTTTTTAAAATATTATCTTCAAATAATTTATTTCTAACTTTGTCATTAAGTTTATTAACAACACTATTATCTTTAGCAATTATTAACTTATTAGCTATTAAATTTTTATCGTCAAAATAATCATTAACTAATTTATCAAAAACTTTATCTTGTGTTTTATCAGTATGTAATAATTTATTATCTTTGAGTAAATCAAAAGCTCTATTAACTTCTTTATCTCTAAAACTTTCTGCAATATTTTTAGCTAAATCATTTTTTTGCCTCATATTAGTTATAAGTCTTGATTGATTATCTTCTGAAATATTATTATTGATATTTATTAAAGAACAACCATACTCAACTGCCTCTAACTGCTTGGGGTCTCCAACAAGAATAATATTTCCTTTATATTTTTCTGTAATTTGTAAAAGTTTATTCATATGATTAGAGCTAACCATACCAGCTTCGTCAATAATTAAAGTTGGTGGCTTATCAAATTTAATCAATCCTTTTTCATAGTTAGTTAAAAATTCTTGAATATTATTAGTATTCTTAATATCTGCCTCTTGTAATGCTTTTGAGATTTTTCCAGCAGTTGCTAACCCATATACTGAATTAGTATTTTTATGTAAATCATTAGCAAACTTAATTGCTGTTGTAGTTTTACCTGTTCCAGCATCTCCAGTGATAGATACTATTGATTTATTACCATTCAAAATTAACCTGCAAGCCTCTACCTGTCCTGAATTTAATTTAAAGTTGTTATCTATTAGATATTTTTTAAAATCGCTTACAGCTTGTTGTTTAACTTCTTTATCAATTTCAAAATTTGTTTGAGATAATTTTTTTGATATTTCAACAATATTTCTTTCTGTATTAAATACTCTTTCAGTCGTATAAATCTTTTTATTTTTATCAACTTCCATAACTTTCATTTTTTCGGAATAAATATCAAAAGCATTATCAACAGTTTTATTTAATGATTTTAAATCTTGAATTTGAATATCGTGTTTAAACTCACTAATAAAAACTTCATTAAATTTAGTTCTTGTAAATGAGCCTTCGGTTAAAATTAATCTATCTTCAATTTTTTTAATAATCTCTAAATCATTAAATTTAGTAAATAGCTCAATCTCATTTTTATAATTTTCAATAGATAAACTATTATTCAACTCTTTAAATTTTTCAAAATTAAAATCTACTTTATCTAGCTTATCTTTAAATGTATTCATTATTTCATTATAAGAAAGTTCTTTTTTATCTTTTGCTGTAACTTTTCTGCATTGTTCTAATCTGTAAGCTTTATCTCTATCAGCAGTTGAATTAAATTTTAGCTTGTTCTCTTTCTCCCAAGCTTTTACCTCATGACTTCTATCACTGAATTTATTTGAAACTTCGTCTGGTATTCCTGCAATCTTATAAGAAAAATCATTGTTTATATCTTCTGTTGTTTTTATTCCTATATCTTTCAATCTATTTATTATTAGTGAATTAACTTTCTGTGTTAATTCTTTTTGGTGTTGATATAGTTTTTGAGTATCTATTGCTTGAATTTTTGGCTCTTTATCTTTGTAATAAAATTTGGCCTGATTAAATATTTGAACATGAACATGTAGGTGTGGGTCTAAATCTCTATTTTCATAGTGAGTAAATTTTGAGCAAATCATTTCTGTTTTATCTGTTTCAAGATTTTTTCTATAATTGCTACCTTGATTGCTTGGCATAAGCAATTGCTCAACTTCTTTCATTACTTCGTCTGTTGAGCTATGTATTACTTCCATAATTTGTTTTCTAGTATCTTCGTCTGCAACGGCATACAACACTGAAAGAGATTTTGGCAATGTTAAACACATTTCCTTGCCTGCTTGGTGTTGTGGTGTTCCAGCCCCTTTAATAGCTTTATCACCATTAGGTTTATAACCGTCATATAATTTACTAAAATCTTCATTATCAAAATCTTTGTTTAATAACCCATACTCTTCTGCAAGCTTTCCAATAAATTCTGGTTTTCTTTCATTGTTAATACTTAAATAATCAGCATAAGAAAGTTTCTTACCCTCAAGATTTCTTTGGCTTATAGTGTAATAATCTTTATCTCCTATCTCATGTAATTTAAACATTTTATTTTTTACCAAATATATTTAATAATGGTTTTATTTTATTTTCTTCCATAAAGAGTTTAACTTTTTCGTCCATATCAGCTAATTGTTCTTTTATAGTTTTGTTATTATTGTTAATAAGTTCTCTTGATTTTTTTCTATACTCACCAAATTTATTTACAAAATAATCCAATGAAACTGTAAATTTACTTTCTAATGATTTTAAAGAGTTGTCAAAAGTCTGTAGCTTTTCATTTTGAATATCTATTTTTTCTAATACTAATTTATTAAAATTTATGTTCTCTTCAATTCTTTTTATCATTTGAGTTAGTAAAGCTTCTTTCTCTATAATGTAATTAGAATTTTTAATAATGTCCTTATGAGCATTAAAGTTTATTATCATATTCTCAACAATTTGATTTTGATTTAACTTTAATTCTTTTGCATTTCTAGCTAAAATCTCTTTAGCATTCGGAGTTAAATTTATTTTAGTTTCAATCTTACTTATAGAATTTATTGCTTTAAGTCTTGGCATTTTAGCTACCTTTATTATTGTTCTAACTTATTTATAGCAGTTAAAAATGCGAAGTCAATAGCTCACCCCTTTAAAACGATATTAGGGCTAAAATCTTGGGGTTTTCCAATATATTGGAAGTAAGGTTCTCTGCTTTATTAATCTTTAAAAAAATAGGGAAAATTCTGTATGTAGGGGAGGGTATAAGTTTTTAGTTCGTGGTTGAAAAGTTCTTAAAGTATTTATGTTTTAAGTTTTTTATTTTTATGTAATTTGGTTTTTATATGGGTAAGTTTTATTGTTTTATAATTTTTACTATCTTTATTTGATTCGGTCTTGAAAAAAAAAGCAACTTTCGTTGCTTGATTTTTTAAGAATTTTGACCAGCACAGCTTTCAATATTTGATAGAGTTAAGCTATTAAATTTAATAGTATTCATAATTCTGCAATAACTGTTAATCACTGCAAAACTATTTTTATCATATTCTAAAAACCACATTGCATTTTTACAACCAACACATGAGTTAAAACTTTTTGGTATTTTATCTTTCTGATTTTGATTTGATACATGTTTTATTACTGTATAACTACCATTATCAATTCCAGAAAAATCAAATTCTTTTCCAGTAGTATCTGTTAATTTTTGTTCTATCATTTCAAATCTCCTTTGTTATTATTTTTAAGATTTTCTTTTGTTTGCTTTTCAATATTGATTACTAAATCATATAATAATTTAGCCTCAGCCATATTTTTAACTTTACCTTTTAAGTATTGAGTAATCTCTCTTGCTGTAAATACTTTACCCTGACTATCAAATTTTATTTTTAACTCAATAGCTTTATCAATAATATTATGGGCTTGGTCTTCATCATACATATCTAGCAAGTGTTTTAAATCTACAAAATGAGTAAATGTTATTCTGTCTGCCCATTTAATATCTTCTTCGTCAATAATGTTATTTTCTTTTTTCATTAAAATATGATAAAGCAAAGCATATTTAATAGTTTTCCACTGGGTTCTTCTAAAAAACGAATATGAAATACCCTCAAATTGTTCTAGATTTTTAAAAAACAATAGTTCATATTCTTTAATAGCTTTTTCAGATAATATATATTTAAAGTGATTTACATTCTCAATTGTTTCTTTAAACTCTAAACTAATTTGTTCTACATATTTATTATGTCCAAGCAATGGTTTTTTATCATTTCTCGTTTCACAAAATATATAATTAAACCTTTGAGCAAATCCGTCTAGCAACATTTCTTGACTAACATATTTAGTAAATGTCGTATCTACTGTTGAACCATAAATACTTAATGCAGGTTCAATTGCTTTAATACTCTCTTTACCTGTTGTTCTTGATATATCTGCATTGTCATAGGTCTTTAAAAAATACTCTTTAAGCTCTGCTAGATATGTTTGTGTTTCCATACCTTTTAATAATTGTGCCCATTCGTCTTTAACTAACAATCCTTTTGGAACTTTACTCAATTCATTTATGTAGGCTTTTGCAGTTGAAAATTCTTCAAGTTTTTTAATATCTTCTTCATTAGTAAGTTTTTTAATAAAACTTTCAACTGTTGATTTACCCGAACCACTAGGGGCTAGTATTATGTTCCAAATATCTGGGTAGATTTTTTGACCGTCTAAATCTATATGTATCTCTTTGCTTAATAAATAACCTGCTAAATAATGCAATGTTCCAAAAAATGCAATTTGGTGAGGAAAATCTGTTTGACTTCTAAATACTTCAATGATTTTATTTAATACTGAATTGATTGGACTTAATGCCATAATTCTATCCCAATCATTTTTATTGTTTTGAACTCCTCTTTGCAAACAATACATACTAATAAAATTTGAATAACTCTCTTTATTTTCTGCTGCCTTTTTAATTTGTTCCATTATTAACTTATTTGTAAATGCCATTATTTATTCCTTTTCTTATTGTTGTTATAAATTAAATATAAGAAAAAAAATAAACAAGTCAATAGAATGCAGAAAATAAAGTTCTGCATTTTTTTTAATTTCCACCCCCCCCTAGTCGTTTCTTTCTGCATTTTCATATAAAGCTATATTTATTATGACTTGTAGCTTATTTTTGTTTTCTGCATTTCTTCTACAGTTTCTACAAATAAAATACCCATATTTTTTTAAATATCTAATCTAATTGATAAATGTTTAATTTATTTTGACAAATATTTTTAAGTTTCTAATCTTTACACTATTTCAAAATGACATATAAAATTCTGCAAAAAAAAAGCCACTTAAAAGTGGCTTTATAATTTACTAAATTAGTATTTACTTAATTTTATCTTTAAGTTCTTTTGCTACAAGAAGTAAATCAGCTTCTTTAATATCTTTCATTGCTAAATTTATTTCTTCCTCACAAGCTGTTTTATCTGTAAAACATTTTGCATTTTCAGGTAGAACTTTTGCTAAATGTAAAGAAATAACTAATACTCTAATAGAGTCTTCAAGTTTATTTTTTGAGCCGTTTAATACTCTATCAATATCTTTTCTTATTTCTGCTATTCTTGTATTTGCATAATCTTCTGCAAATACACAATCTTTAAACATAGGTGTTCCTACTATTGAGCCGTTTCCTACACATACAAAAGTAAAAACTTCACCTTTCTTAATGTTCGAAATTTTATCAATGTTTGGCTCATCAAAATGGACTTGAGGATTAAGAAATTGATTAGAACCATTCAAAGCTAGGTAAGGTTCATTACCTAAACCACTGTTAATACTTTCAACTCTACCTTTTAAATACAACATTTTTTTATAATATTTTTGGTCAGCTCCAACTTGATTATCTTCATAAGCTTTTGCTACCTCATTTGACGACACAACTATTAAGCCATTTTGAAGTAAAGTATCTTCACCTTGAATAAACAAATTTAACTCTTCTTCAAGTAAATAATTAAGAACTGTATTTTCTTTATCATTTAATGCATATTTTGATTTACTTTCATTATTTGAAGTATTTTCATTAGTTAATTTATTTAAATTTGTATTTTCAGTTGAATTTTTATCATTACCAGCTAGAAAACCTATAATCATTAAAACAACAAAAATAATTCCAATCCATTTCAAGAGCTTTCCCATAATATTTCCCTTATTATTAATTTTTAAGTAATTACTCTTCTGCTTTTACTTCAACTACCTTCTTTTTAGCTTTAGTTTTATTTCTAATAACAAAACCATATTTATCAGCTTTCTCTTGTAAATCTTTTTTAATTGCATTTCTTACAGATTTAACTAAATCGGCTCTTTTTGTTTTTAACTCTTCTAATTCTGTTTGCTTGCTTGTAATCTTTTTATCTAGCTCTTCAATATCTTTTGTAATTTTATCTAAATCTTCCATTTTTAAACCCTTTTTATTTGTATGTAAAATTCGATACTACATTTATATTTTTATTTAATCAATTATCTTGCAATTCAATCATTAAATTTAATAGTTCTTTTTCTTCTTCTGTGTTTAAACCCTCTAGTTTTCTTTTAGCTTTTAAAATATTAGCTTTTTTCATTTTATCAACTTCTGTAAATACAGGGTTAAAGTAGTGTTTAAAGTTAATATCAATACTACCGTGCCCTTGGCTTGCAAGCATTCCTGATTGTGTGTTTAAACCATTGTGTTTGTCGCTTGTGTGTATTTCTTCAAACTTCCTTACAGATTGAAAACCTAAAAGCTTTGCAATTAAAATTGTGTTGTCATTTCCACCTATTGAAAGCATTTTACTAATTTTAGTTCTTCTTAAATCATGGAAATGAATATCTCTCATTCCATTTTTTAACATCAGTTCCGAAAATACTTTACTAAAACCCATTAAAGAATATGTAAAAAATCTATCACCAGTAGCTTTTTCTGCTGGTGTTAATGTCATTAAAAACTCTCTTGCTACTTCATCTAAATATACTTCTCTACTTTTACCTGATTTAGTAATTGGTAAATGAATAAATTTAAAATTATCTTTAATTTGTGATTTTTTTAAAAATACTATTTCTGATTTTCGCATTGATGTTAGTAATGAAAGCTTACAAATATTTGCAAGTTGTGGGTTTGAATAAGAATTGATTAAATTTAAAAAATTTAATTCTTCTTCTTCGTTCAATATTCTTTTTCTTATGTTGATAGTATTTTGAAGTAGTGATTTATCGTAATCTCTTACTGGGTTTTTAATAGGTTCTAATTTTTCATCAAAATAGATAAGTTTATTATATACATTTGAGATAAAAGTTAATTCTCGTGCTACCGATACAGGTAAAACTGCCCTTGCTTGTCTAGTTCCTTTTAACCTCGTTCTAATATAGTTGTTTATATCAATCGGTTTAATTTCTGTTCTTATATCAAAATTTTTAAAATCTCTTAATACGATTGGCTCGTGGTCTATACCCATTTCGTATTTTTCTTGATAAGTTATATACCTATCTACGATTGCAGTATTACAAATACGATTAATAAAAGCTTTTTTCATAGCTTGGTTTCGTTTGATTAGTTCTGTGCTAGGTAATCTATTAAAAACATATTCATTTAAATACATATTTGCAAAATAACCAAAGGTGTAATTTTCGTTGTTATCTCTTTGAAATTCTAAAAGCTGGTTTAGTCTTTCTTCTTCTGTAATTGAATAGATAAGCTCTTTACCTTTTTCTAATTTAGATAGTTGTAAAAAACTTTTTGCCTCTAACAAATTATCAAAGTAGTTATTTGATTTGCCTTTGAAATCTTTTCTAGTAATTCTTACTCTATACTTCGTAGTAGTTGATTTATCAGCATTAGTCCAAGTGATTATTTGAATGCCTCTTGGTGGTTTCATTCTTGCCGCCTTAAATATTTGGGTGAATTCCTGGGCAAATATTAAATCAAATAACCCAAAAATACAAACTTTTAGGTGAAATAAATATTTAAGTTAAATTTATTAAACTCAATTAAAACATATAGATAGGTAAAATTATGAACGAAAATATTGCTGTGTTTGCTGGGGGTTGTTTTTGGTGTACCGAGCCAGTGTTTAGCCAATTAATTGGCGTTAACAAAGTTGTATCTGGCTATATTGGCGGCCACACGCTTAACCCTACTTACAAAGATATTTGCAACGGCGATACTGGCCATGCAGAAGGCATACAAATTACTTTTGATGCAGACCAAGTTAGTTTTGAAACTTTGCTAGAAGTGTTTTTTGCATCGCATGACCCCACCACATTGAATCGTCAGGGTAATGATGTTGGTACACAATATCGTTCTGCTGTATTTTGCCAAAATGCCGAACAGCGTGATGCAACAATCAAAATGGTCGAGGTGCTGAATGATAAAAAAATGTTTGGCTCTCCCATTGTGACGCAGATTAATGGCCCAGATACATTTTATCCAGCTGAAAGTTACCATCAATATTATTTTGAAAAGAACCCTGGTCAGCCTTATTGTTTGGCGGTTGCGGCGCCAAAAAAGGAAAAAATAAGGACGAAGTATTCAGCGTTAATAAAAGATTTATCGCAGGATGCTTAATTTTTTGGATGATTTTTAGGGTTAAGTTTTACTACTTAACCACTGCCTTCGCCAAAAAATGACAATCATAATAAATGCAATGGTTGCCATTAAGCTAATTGCCCACCAAAATCCATCTGCATTTTTTAGCAAAGGCATGCTTTCAAAGTTCATGCCGAAAATGCCTGCAATTAGGGTGGCTGGCATAAACAGCATGGCCACCACCGTTAAAGCACGCACCTCTAAATTAACACGCTGGCTAACGCTAGCCATATAAATATCCATCATGCCGCTTAAACTGTCGCGAATTGATTCTAGCGACTCAATAAAATTGACTGCGTGGTCGTACACATCACGCAAGTACGGCATAGTAGCGGGTTTAAAAAAGTCATTCTCATTACGCGTTAAGTTATTAATCACTTCACGCAGTGGCCACACAGCGCGGCGCAGCTCAATACTCACATGTTTTAACTGATGAATGGTATGCAGCATGGCGTTAGTTCGTCGGCTCAGTAGCAAATCTTCTAGCGTTTCGCTGGCATCGTTTACGTCATCTAGCACACTAAAATATCTATCCACCACGCTATCTAGCAGCGCATAGGCCAAGTAATCGATACCTAAATCGCGAATATGCGCACCAGCTACACGCATGCGCGTACGAACTGGCTCAAAAATGCCAGTAGAGCGCTCTTGAAAAGTAAGCAGATAATCGCGCCCCAACACAAAACTGACCTGCTCAGAATCCATCGTCATGCTGGCTTTGTCATATTTAAAACTACGCGTTTCTAAAAAAACATAGTCTTCAAATTCATCAATCTTAGGGCGCTGGTGGGTATTTAATATGTCTTCTAACACCAGCGGATGCAAATGGAACAAGTCGCCCACTTGTTTAATCAACGCGGTATCGTGCACGCCATGAACGTTGAGCCACAACTTTTTGCCTGTGCTGGTGTAATCGCTTAATTTAAAAGTGGAAAGCTCATGTGCAGTTAACAGCTTTTCGGTTAAACCTGCCGCGTCGTATGCCATAATTGTGACGGTAGGCTTATCCATTTGGGATAAATTAGCATCCATTACGCCCACATAAACCAAAGATCCAGGCGGCATACCAATTTTTTTAGAGAGGCGTTTTCTGGATTTGTGATTTTTTTTCATGATTCAGATAAAACTTTACTTGTTTTTCAATTCTTTAAAGATTTGCGAAAGCGTTTTAAAAACATCAACGTACGCAAAACCAGTAAATAAAAAGGAGGGCGCATATGCTATTGTCAGTATTTCTATTGATATATTTCCACCTTCTTGATTAATCATTAGATTAAAAGTTGCAACAATAAACCCCCATATAACAGCTACTGAATAATAGATAGTTGCTATGAAAACACGCTCTGCGGCTAATAAAGAGTTAGAGTGATTTTCAATATTAACAGCACGCGCTCTGCTGTATAACAAGCTGCTCAAAGCGATTAAAATTGCCAAAGGCGTTAGGACATAAATCCCCAGAGACTCAATTTGAGAGTTCTCAACTGCAAGTCGATATAGCACATACAAAGATGCAAGTGGCAAAGCAACTACTAAAGTTGATTTTAGTGCTTTCCAGAACACATCATAGGCAATAATTTTATATATTATAAATATGCTCTCATACGTCAGCTTGGTAATTCTTAATATTTTCTTATAGTAGTTTAGCAATTTGTGCGTCACTTCTGCCAAGCATCCCGCAAAGTTACCGTGCGGTTAAATACTGGTTTGCCAGCAACGCTGTCTTTTTTATCTGCAACAAAATAACCATGACGTTCAAACTGGAATCTATCTTCTGCTTTTGCGTCTTTTAAGCTGGGCTCTAATTGTGCGGTAATGGTTTTTACAGAATCGGGATTTAAGTCATTCAAATAGTCTCTATCACCAGAACCCGGGTACGCTTCTTTGAATAATCTATCGTATAAACGAATCTCTGCCGCGTAGGCATGTTGCGCGCTGACCCAATGGATATTGCCTTTGACTTTGATGGCATCTGACCCAGGCGTGCCAGATTTGGTATCTGGCAGGTAGTCGCAATGTACCACTGTAACTTTGCCTGCAGCGTCTTTTTCAAAGTCTGTACATTTGACCACATAGCCATAACGCAGGCGTACCATGCCGTCTGGCGTTAGCCTGAAAAAGCCTTTGCTTGGCGTTTCCATAAAATCTTCGGCTTCTATCCATAGTTCTCGGGTTAAGGGCACAACGCGTTTGCCTAATTCGGGTTTGAGCGGATGGTTAGGTGCAAAGCACTCTTCTACTTGATTGGCAGGATAATTATCAATCACCAACTTAATCGGATCTAGCACAGCAATTCTTCGCTCTGCAGAGTCGTTAAGTACTTCTCGCATGCAGTCTTCTAAGATGGTGTATTCAATCCAAGAATCAGCTTTACTGACGCCAATACGGTCTGTAAATAACTTAAAGCCTTCTGCCACATAGCCACGGCGGCGCGCGCCTGCTAGGGTTGGCAGGCGTGGGTCATCCCAGCCTGATACATGTTTTTGTTCAACTAAATCGATTAATTTGCGTTTTGAAAGCACCACATAAGTTAGATTTAAGCGTGCAAATTCATATTGTTTTGGCAAAGGGTGCGCTAATAAACCTGCTTCTGCCAAGCGCTCTAATAACCAATCGTAAAACGGGCGTTGGTCCTCAAATTCTAGCGTGCAAATGGAATGCGTAATTTGCTCTAGCGCGTCTTCAATCGGGTGAGCAAATGTGTACATGGGGTAAATACACCATGTATCGCCTGTGTTGTGGTGATGCGCACGGCGCACACGGTAAATTGCAGGATCGCGCAGATTGATGTTTGGCGATGCCATATCGATTTTAGCGCGTAAAATCAGGCTGCCATCGGCATGCTTGCCATCACGCATTTCGCGGAATAGTTGCAGATTTTCTGCCACACTGCGATTGCGCCAAGGTGAATTTTTGCCAGGCTCTGTCAGCGTGCCGCGGGTTTCGCGCATTTCATCGGCGGTTTGACTATCTACAAAAGCATGGCCATTTTCAATCAGGCTTTCTGCCGCACGATACATAAAATCGAAATAGTTGCTGGCGAAATATAGGTTGGATTCAGCACCATTTACCCAATTAAAGCCAAGCCACTGCACCGCGTCAGAGATGCTATCCACATATTCTTGGCTCTCTTTTTCAGGGTTGGTATCATCAAAACGCAGATGGCATACGCCAGAATAATCGCGCGCTAAACCAAAATTTAAAAAGATACTTTTGGCATGACCAATATGCAGATAACCATTGGGTTCTGGCGGAAAGCGGGTGCGTATTTTGGCGGAGTCAATTTGACCTCTAGCTTGATGCGTTGCATCGCCTGGGCTACCTGCCCATTTTTTATTGGCGAATTTGTTATCGGCTAAATCGTGCTCAACAATGGCGCGAATAAAGTTTGAACCTAGTGGAATCGGAGTTTTTTCTGCGGACATAAGATATTCGTATCGTTTTTTGTAAGCTAATAATCACGATATTTTACACGCTTGAATTGGATTGCGGGTGGCTTCGATTGACTAAAGAGGTAGGCATTTGCTGTGATAAACTTCAATAAATTTAATCAAAACAATATGAGCAATTTAACTTTTCCTATTTTACAGTTGCTGGCGGATGGCCAATTTCATTCTGGCGAAGCGCTAGCACAGCAGTTTAAAGTGACGCGAGCCACGATTTGGAACGCGATTAAACACGCAGAAGCGCTGGGTATTACGATTTTTTCGGTGCGTGGGCGCGGCTATAAATTACCACAAGCCATTGATTATTTAGACAAAAATTTAGTGTTAAGTGCAATCGGCGAACAGCGTGAATGGTTTAATTTATTTATTCTGGATGAAATTGCATCGACCAATACCTATCTGATGCAGCAAAAAAACGTTGCCCATGCCACTTGTGTAGCGGCGCATATTCAAACGAGCGGCCGTGGCAGGCGTGGCCGAACTTGGGTTTCTCAATTAGGCGCGAGTTTAACTTTTTCACTGGTGTGGCGCTTTCAATGCGGTGCGGCTGCTTTATCGGGTTTAAGTTTGGCAGTAGGTGTGGCGTTGATGCGTGCTTTGCAAAACCTTGGGGTTAATCAAGCGCAATTAAAATGGCCAAATGATGTGCTGGTTGAAGGCAAAAAGCTAGCGGGTATATTAATTGAGCTACAGGGCGATTTAGATGGGCCAAGTACTGCGGTGATTGGCGTGGGTATTAATTTGAATCTACCTAAAGAGGTGATTGAGGTGATTAGTCAACCTACAACCGATTTGAATACAATATCTAGTAATCCGATTAATCAAAATGTTTTATTAGGCACATTACTAAAGCATTTGGCAGAAGTGTTAAGCCGCTTTGAGCAGTTTGGATTTGTTGGTTTACGGGATGAATGGGTCAGTTATCATGCTTATCATCAGCAGCCTTTGCGTATGTTGTTGCCCAATGGTACAGAAGTTTTGGGCGTAGTTAAAAATGTGGCGGATGATGGTATTTTGTTGGTGGAAACGTCGCTTGGCTTGCAGCGTTTTTCAGCGGGTGAAATATCGTTAAGAGGCGTCAATAAAGGATCTTTGGCCTAATGCTGTTGGTGATTGATAGCGGCAATACCCGCACTAAATGGGCTTTGGTGGATGGCGCAGGTGTGATGCAAGAAACTACCGTTTGTTTGAATACCGATTTAGCGACATCACAATTGAAGCAATCGGCGCAAAAGGCCAATCAAGCGCTTATTGCCAATGTGGCGGGTGAGGCTTTAGCGCATCAAATTACAAAATTAATTGCACCACTACGCGCAAAATTTATTGTTGCTAAGCGACAAGCTGGCGATGTGATTAATCACTATGAGCAAGTCGAAAAGTTGGGTGCAGACCGTTGGGCTAGTTTAATCGCTGCTTGGCATATCACTCATCAACCGACTGTAGTCATTAACGCAGGTACGGCAATTACCATTGATTGCTTGAGTGCTGACAATGACAATAAAGGTTTGTTTTTGGGCGGTACTATTATGCCAGGCTTGTTCCTCATGAAAGCCGCGCTAACACATAACGCGGCGCAATTAAAGATAGGTGAAGGGCGCTATATTGACTTTCCACTTAGCACACAAAATGCCATTCAAACAGGTTGCTTAAATGCCGCAATTGGTGCGATTATCATGATGCATAATCAACTTCAACATGCGTGTGGTTTACCACCAAAGATACTGATTAGTGGCGGCGATGCAGCAAAAATTGCAGACGCGCTATTGATACATTTAAACGTAGATAAAAATCACGTTATGATAGTTGAAAACCTTGTTTTACAAGGCTTAGCAATATTACAGAAAGAAACGATATGAAGTGGTTGTTAGGGTTGTTAGTATTGGTAAACGTGGGTTTATTGGCTTATTATAACTTGGATATGATTGCGCCAAAACCAGCGCAAATGAATGCGCAGATTAACCCCGAAAAACTCAAGATACTAGACCAGCAAGCATTAGAAGCGATGCCTAGAAAAATGGCGGCGATAACAGTTGCGCCCGTTGTAGAAACGCAAGCCACTAGTTGTTATGAATGGGGCAATTTTACTGCTAGCAATTTACCATCTGCACAAGTGGCTTTAGCTAAGTTGGGTTTGGTGGGTGTTGCAAAGCAAGCTGATACAACTAAAGCGGATAGGCGCTTTTGGGTGTATTACCCGCCCTTAAAAAATGCGCAACTTGCGCAACAAAAAGCGGATGAGATTAAAGCATTGGGGGTTGGCGAGATATTTGTGGTGCAAGATTCGCAATGGCGCCATGCGATTTCGTTTGGCTTGTTTCAGGATGAAAAACTGGCCACCAACCTGCTCAACGATTTACAAACTAGAGGTGTAAAAGGCGCTACTAAAGCCTTGCGCAGCCCTGGTAAAAATATTTCTAGCTTGCTGGTTAAAGCGGTGACGCCAGAAGCGGCATTAGAGTTACAAAAAGTTAGCCCAGAGTTCGTGGGCAGTGAGCTTAAAGTGGCGGCCTGTAACTAGGCTAATTTAGAGTTAATTTGGGAACAATTTACCCGGATTTAAAATATTATTCGGGTCAAAAGTCAGTTTGATTTGCTTCATCAATGTCATTGTTGTTACATCAATCTCGCGCGATACAAACGGCCGTTTTGCCATGCCAACACCATGCTCGCCAGATAATGTGCCTTGTAGAGATAGCACCAAGCTAAACACATCATCTAGGCAGGCATAAGCACGCTGCATTTCTTCTGCATCATTAGGGTTAACCAATAAATTCACATGAATATTGCCATTGCCCGCATGGCCAAAATTCACATTGCTGATTTGATATTGCGCGGCCAACTTTTCTAAACCCGTTAACAATTCGGGTAGGTGTGATACGGGCACTGCAATATCTTCATTAATTTTTTTAGGCGCAATGTCTTTTAACAAGGGCGATAACGCTTTGCGCGCAGCCCATAAAGCTTTTGTATCCAGTGCAGGCTTGGCCTCAATTAAGCCATCCACTTGGCAAGCTTGCAAAATAGCTTCAGTGGCTTCAATAATCTCTTGGCTTGAGCCGTCTACTTCAATCATCAAATAGGCTTTGGCATTTTCTGGCAATAAATTTTGGTGACGGCTACGGATTAGATTCAGCGCGCCATTATCCAAAAACTCTAATGCGCTTGGTGTATAAGGCTGCGCCATAATCGCGGCAATCGCTTTGGCGCAGCTGTAAGTATCGATAAACTCAGCCGTTAAACCACCTGTATTTTTAGGTAAAGGAGTGAGTTTTAGTGTGGCTTCGGTAATCACAGCCAGCGTACCTTCACTACCCACAATCAAGCGCGTTAAATCGTAGCCAACCACACCTTTACTGGTGTAACAGCCCGTTTTGATGATGTCACCATTACCTGTCACCGCTTTTAAACCTAAAACATGGTCGCGCGCTACGCCGTATTTCACCGCATGCGGCCCAGCAGCGCAAGTGGCTAAATTACCGCCAATGCTGCAATATGCCGCGCTGGATGGGTCTGGCGGCCAGAAAAATCCAACGGGTTTAATCGCATCTTGTAATACCTGATTCAAGACGCCTGGCTCAACTATCGCCATACGATTATCTGGGTCAATGCTGATGATTTTTTGCATGCGCTCTAGCGACATCACCACGCCGCCAGCCTCTGGCACGCTACCGCCTGCAGTACCAGTACCGCGCCCTCGAGGCACAACCGGTATTTTTTGCTGATTGCATAGTTCGATAACGGTTTGAACTTCTTCAGTTGTTAATGGAAAAACAACGGCAATTGGGTTGTGATAATTGCGCGAATTGTCGTAAGCGTAAGCATAGCAATCGACAGGGTCGGTAAACACTCTGTCTTTTGGAAAAAACTCAACTAATTTAGTGGTTAAGTCTTGCGCAGGCATTCGATTATCTTTTCTTGATGTACAAAATTGTATTACTTTTTAGTATTTTCATTGCTCTAATAACTCTATGATTTAATTGTAAAATTACTAACTATCATTTTTTAAATCACCATTTTTTAAATTTTTTGTGTTATATTTTTGAATAAATTCACCAAAAATTCACCAAAAATAAAGGTTTTCAAATGACTGTCTCAACTCTACCCCGTGGCATTCAATTAGTGCAGTGGAAAAATCAGGACAAAAGCAAATCCATTAAATACCGTGTAAGAATTATACGGAAAGATTTCAATGCTGATAAATTATTTGACGATTTAAACGAGGCAAAAGAGTTTTTGTTCAACAGTAAAACCAAGCAAGGTATTCAATCAATTGAGCTGGCTAGAGAAGAGTTAATTGCAAAAGAAAGTGCGAAGCTCATAAGGCAGTATTTTGAGAAGAGAACTATTGAGCATTACTCAAAAGTGTATGTTAGTGATTACATAGATACCATCATCATTGACACACCAATGAGGCAAAAAACGGTTTATACAATCAAGTCCGCAATCAAAACATTCAATAACACCGAAATCACAATCACTAAGGATTACCCAAAATCAAATGGTGAGTTTGGATTTTCAGCAGATATTGACATAAAAATGGGCGATATCAATATACTGGATTTAACACATATTCATCTAGATAAATACATTGATAAAAGGCTGAAAACAGTAAGGAGAGGCACTGGAACACTTATTAAAAAAAGCTCAGTGATTGCTGAAGTTAGCTTAATTAAGCAATTTTTTTCAATGCTTAAAAAAATCGACTACGATAAATTTAACAAGTTTGACTATACAAGCTTGTTTAATAATATTGACAGAAAACCTCTCAGGCATGCACACGAAAAAAGAGAATTTATAATTCAAAATGATGACGAAAAAAACTTGCTTGAGGCTATAGAAAAATATTCCAATCCTGAGCTGAGGTGGGTTATTTTGTTATCACTTTACACTGGCATGCGAAACAGTGAAGTATTAACCTTAAAGCACAATCAAATCAAGTTAGAACAGAATTTCATTGCTTTGACACACACGAAAAGCAGAAGACCGAGAAAAGTTTATTTAACTCAGCAAGCAAGAGAATTGATTAAAGAGTTCAGTAATGAAGACTACAGTAGCGACAAAAATGTTTTCAAGTATAAATTAGGTGGGTTTGAGGGTGCATTTAGGAGGTTTAGAAAAATTCACCATTTAGAGCACATTAGAACTCATGATTTTAGAAGAACTTTGATTTCTTCAATGCTTAAAAAAATTGGTGAAAGTAATTCAATTCTAGTTAGTGAAATTTTAGGAATACCAAATGCACAAAATATGCTCAAGCAATATTCAAATGAAGAAGTTAAATTTGACACTCAAAGTGATTTGCAAAAATCAGTTGGGCATGGTGATTTAAACATCACTAAGAAATACACAGTTATAAATTCTAGCGAACAGTAGTTTCATCCATGCGCATGGCAGACAGTTACTTGACAATCATAAAATAATTTATTAACTCTTATTTTGAGTGATTTATTCGTCAAGAGTGATATGCCTTTCTTCTATGGACTTGTTTCTGCATATCAATAATATCTTCCCGGTTCGGTTGCTCCAGCAGTAGCTTATGTAAGTAGCTAAAACTCTAAGGACTTAAATTGCCAAAGACATGCTCATTAAGAAAGTTTGCACACTGACTTAAATCGTGAAACCTACTAGCTAGGTATGACAATAGGTGCAAGTGGTTAGAATGGTGAAGTTGGAAAACCACAGGGAAGACAATCAGCAGACCCCCCAACTGTTCCTGTAAGAGGACGAACTGCGAAATTGAGAAACTTACATTATCTCAATTCGGTGCTATGTGAATGTAGCGAGATAAAGTCAGGAGGCTAAATTTTTTAGCCTTAGGGTAAGACTTTGTCGGAACCGTGTGATAGCACGGGAACGACAAAGGCAAAGAAACAAGTCCAATGGTAAGTTTAAAGAACTAAATACACTTAAATCAAAATAGGTTAATACCTAATCAATCACATTCAAAACCATTAAACCAAATCAACAAAATAGGCTGATACGGTTCAATCAATAAATTTCAATCTAGCTATTGACTCCTCAAAAAAACCTATTAAATACATAGATAAGAATTGGTTTAAGCAAGTGCAACCAATATCACGGCCCAATGGGTAAAGGCTACCCAGTTGTTTTGTGATATTGAATGATATGGGTTTCCCATGCCCTTTGTTTTACCGACTCCCATAACAATAAAAACAAGGAGTAATGATGGAAGACATTATCAAGCAAGCACCTGGTCAAGCTGGTTCTGACGGACACCCATATAAGAGATTAAGAAGAATAGAGATAAGAGCCTCTAATCAGGAATATCATCAATTAAGAGATTATGCACATTCAGCACAATACTCAAACTTAGCTCAATATTTGCGAGAGGCTGGACTGAGCAATAAAGAAATTCAATCACAAACTAAGAAAATGGAGGCATTGAGAGCTTGCCAATATGAGCTGAATAAAATCGGTGTGAATATCAATCAAATCAGCCACCACTTAAATGCTAATCCTGACAATCCGATTACTGAAGAAACCTTACTCGTGCTTATGCAAATTCAAGAGCTTGCAGATAGCATTTATCAAAGCTCAAAGGCAAAGCAATGATTGTCCGTGTGTTTTCTAGTGGAACAGGTAGGGGTCAGGGTCCAGTCAATTATCTTCTTAGTAGCATAGACCACACGGGAGCCACTCGCAAAATTATGCCAAAACTTATGGAAGGTAATTCAAACACGACTATAGAAATAATCAACTCAATAAGTAGAGATTGGAAGTATGTGTCAGGTGTAATTGCATTCAGAGACAGTGAAAAGCCAACACAAGAGCAAATGCTCAAAGTGATTGATAAATTTAAACAGACCTTTTTTGCGGGATTATCGGCCAGTCAATACAATGCTTTGTTTGTTTTACATCGCGATAAAGACAATCATGAGATACATTTTGTTGTGCCCATGACGGAGCTTTCAACTGGCAAAAGATTAAATATTCATCCAGTAGGCCAAAAGAACTTAGACCTATACCAAACCTTTAGTAAAGTGCTTAATCAAGAGCTAGGCTATGCACAGATAGTGCCAGACCCACTCAAAATTGCATTACCAAGTCATAAGCTCAAGTCGCCTGAGTTTAAAGCTGACAATCGTAAAAACACCGTATTACAAACACATATCAAACAAGCCATTGTTTCGGGAAAAGTGCAGAACCGCAATCAATTATGCAATTACCTTGAGGATGAACTCGGTGTGCATGTGCATAGACAAGGCAAAGACTACATTTCAATCCGATTACCTGGGAATCAAAAAAACCGCCGATTAAAAGGTCCCATGTTTGATGAAAATGCAAACTACCGCGACATGTTGGAAACATCTCGCAAATCTAAGGTGCCCGTCAAATTGACCGACACTGAATACCAGGAACAAAAAGCCAAGCTTAATGAGCTCATAAACGAAAGAGCTGCATTCAATACAATGGCCTACTCAAAAGCCAAACCTGTGCGACTAGGTGGGGAGGCGCGAGCGGAAAAATATGTTCAACCAGCAATGCCAAAAATAACAATTACAAAGGAGACAATACCCATGGCAAACAATACAGTAATAAAGAGAATGATAAGAGATGCACTCATGAGAATGCTACTCGGCACACCAACCAAAAAAACCGTGCATCAAGTGCCTAATCTTAAACAAGTGCTCAATAGAAAAAATGAGGTGCGAGAAAAAGCTTACCCAAGCACTAGAAACAATCCACCTGTTTCTAACGGTGCAATTTATAGTCTAATGCGAACTATTGACCAAGTTAAGATGAGCATTCATGAGGCAATAACTGACCTTGCAAATGCTAGAAGTCCAAAAGAAAGAGTAATTGCAGAGCAGAGATTAAAACAGTTGCAGGAACTTGAAAATCAACTTGGCATGCAGTTGCATGAGGCTAAATTAAGTATTGGTAATCATCAAAACAATTTGAAATTAAAGCATTAAAAGGTTGGACTATTTTTAGGTTGTGCACTGTGAGTTAGGTCATGTAAACTTGCCCTTAAGTTTTTACTGGCGGTAAATATGAACTATCTCCATGAGTCTCACAGGAATGCATTGTTGTTATTAGAAAATAACGAGAAGTATGCAAAGGACTGGTCAGCCCTTAAGAGTGTTTTAGATAACATTACTGACACCCAGCTGATTGATTACTTCACTCATCATTCTGACGGTAGAAACAAGAGTCTTTCAGTTGCAATAAATAGACTACTGAAAGATGAGCTGGTTAAGGTTGGTTTTAAGCACGAAAGTCCAATTTTCCAAGAAACAAGATACAGAGGAAACAAGTGGAGACTTGATTTTGTTGGAGGAGAAGTTGCAGTGGAAGTTGCTTTTAATCATGGTGAAGCAACTGCTTGGAATTTGATAAAACCAAATTTATCTGGTGAGTTAAATCATGTTAAAAAAGACACTCAAACTGAGATAGGTATCTTAATCACTGCAACACAAAATTTAAAGACGGCAGGTGGGTTTGACAGTGCAGTAGGAACCTACCAAAAGTTTTTAACATACCTCAAACCTATGCAACATTTGCTACCAGTTCCGATGTTAATAATTGGTTTAGATAAGCCGACATCATTCAAAATTAAGCATAAAAAAGAAGGCAATAAAAAATTGGGAATTATAGAATATCTCTAAGTCTTCATGACCTGTTTTAAACGATTGCCAAGCCTTTCAATTACCCCAACCACTAATGCATTGCCCATGCAGAAATACCGCTTTGATTCTGCCATTCCAGTGTCAGTCCAATTGTCGGGGAACCCATTTAATCGCTCAACTTCCACTGGTGTGAGTGTCCTGTATTTTTTAGCAAATGGATCTTCAATCAGATGTGTTGATCTGTTCGGGTTTTGACTACCTTCGTTTGTTAGTATCGTCCTTGATGGAGAGTCCAACTTATCAGGAAATGGTATTGCACCCTCGGCATATTGATAAACATGTCCATTTTTGGCCGTTCGTTGCTCTTTCTTAGACCCCTTCATATATTGCCAACCTCTAGACTTCAATATATCAGTCTCAGTAACAAAATATTTTGACTCAACTTCCTTTAGTAAAACCTCTCTTAAGGGTTTAAAGCTGGCTTGTATAGGTGCAACTTTAATAGTATAGATTTTACCTTCACTCATGACCCCTGCATTTTGAAATCTAAACGAGAATTTATCGGATATTTCTTGCACGGTATAATTGAAATCGTCAGGCTTATCGTGATCAACGGGTTCCTGCTTTACTGGAAACTCAGCGGGGAAAAAACCATTTTTCTGTAGCCAATTGTGTGACAAGCCTTCTTTCTTTAAACCTTTTGAGTGCTTGGTATCATTCCTTGAGGCGAATATAAAAACCCGTCTTCTTTTCTGTGCAAATCCATACTCTGATGCGTTTATCACCCTCCATTCAACCGAGTAATTCAAATCTCTTAAACAGCCCAATAGTATTGCCATATCTCTGCCTCTTTGTTTTGCAGGTGAGGCTAGTAGCCTATCAACATTTTCTAGCAGAATATATGGCGGGTTTTTGATACGAACTATTTTTTCTATTTCCCACCATAAAACCCCTTTTTTTCCAAGCATACCTTTTGCTTTGGTGGTAGCCACTGAATAATCTTGACACGGGAAACCACCCACTAAAAGGCTGTGATTTGGTATAACTTTTGGATTGGTTTCAAGCTGTGCAGTTACTTCGGATATATCGGTATTAAAATACGGATTATTTTTTTGATCTGGAAAATGAGTGATATAGCATTCTGCAGCGGGCTGTATTTTGGTTGCTGGCTCCCATTGGTTAGCCCAAATTGTTTCCAACCCACTTTGTTCTAGTCCTAACCTAAACCCACCAACACCAGCAAAAAGCTCAACTACGGAGTGTTTCATTGAAAATCCATTTGCGACTAAATAGTCACATTATAGGTTAGTGAATTGTAAAGATCCACTAAAACCTACTAAAAGACTGCCTTCTGTGGCGGTAAAAAGTGAATTTACATGAATAAATTCACCATAAATTCACCAAATACAGAATAGAAAAAAATATTTATTTATATTAAACAATTGCTTATTAAACATTACCGCTTTTTAATGTAAAGGTCAGTAATCGTACCTTCTTTCATCTCTGCTGCGAAGCAAACTGTTTCGGACAAGGTTGGATGTGCGTGAATAGTTAAGCCTAAATCGTGTGCGTCAGCCCCCATTTCAATCGCCAATACCGCTTCTGCTAATAATTCGCCTGCATTAACGCCCACAATGCCTGCACCGATTAAACGGTGAGTGGTTTTATCAAATATCAGTTTTGTAATACCCTCTGTTCGCGCAACGGAGATAGCGCGGCCGCTAGCTGCCCAAGGGAAACTGGCTTTTTCATATTCAATACCTTTGGCTTTGGCTTCTATTTCTGTCACGCCAGCCCAAGCGATTTCTGGATCTGTGTAGGCAACTGATGGAATGCAGGCGGCTTGGAATTCGACTCTATGCCCAGCAATTACTTCAGCCGCTATTTTGCCTTCATGCGTGGCTTTGTGCGCCAACATGGGTTGGCCGACGATATCGCCAATAGCATAGATATGGGCTACGTTGGTGCGCATTTGCTTATCTACAGCAATAAAGCCGCGCTCATCTACTGCCACGCCGGCTAATTCTGCACCAATATTTTTACCATTTGGACGGCGGCCGATTGAAACTAAAACGCGGTCATATACTTGAGATTCTTTTGGGGCTTCGTCGCCCTCAAAGCTCACATGAATACCATCTTTTTTGGCTTCCATTTTAGATACTTTGGTGGATAGCATAATGGCTTCAAAGCGTTTTTCCATGCGCTTTTGCAGAGGGCGAACCAAATCGCGGTCGCAACCTTGTACCAAGCCATCCATAAATTCGACCACGCTGACTTTGGTACCTAATGCATCGTAAACGGTACCCATTTCCAAACCGATGATGCCGCCGCCGATAACCAACATGCGTTTCGGAATATCGGCCAATGCCAACGCGCCGGTAGAATCCATAATGCGGTCATCTTCAGGTGCACCTGGGAACTTGGTCGCTTGAGAACCAGCCGCAATAATGGCACTTTCAAAGCCTACAGTAGTAATTTTGCCATCATGATCAGTCACAGCAATTTGATTGGCGCTGGTAAAAGCACCCACGCCAACAATGACGGTAACGCCACGCTGTTTTGCCATTTGCGCCAAACCGCCAGTCAATTTAGCGACCACATCGTTACTTTTCCAGTTACGTAAGGCGTCTAAATCAATATTCGGCGCACTAAAGCCAACCCCATGATGCGCGGTTTCTTCAGCTTCTGTGATGACTTTTGCGGTGTGCAATAAGGCTTTAGAAGGGATGCAACCTACATTTAAACAAACGCCGCCTAATGTTGGATAGCGCTCAATCAATACCACATTTAAACCTAGGTCAGCAGCTCTAAACGCCGCTGTGTAGCCACCAGGGCCAGAGCCCAATACCACGACTTGCGTATTGATATCGCTATTGCCGCTTGTTGCTACTGGTTTTGGTGTAGCAACTGTTTCTGTAACAGTTCCTTTAACAGCTGGTGCTTCTGCCTTAACAACTGGTGCTGCATCCGCTCTGGCTTCAGGCGCAATGACTACAATAAATGAGCCTTTAGCGACTTTATCGCCCACTTTGATTTTTATTTCTTTTACCACGCCAGCGTGCGAAGAGGGAATGTCCATCGACGCTTTGTCTGACTCAACCGTAATTAAAGAATCGTCAACAGCGATGATATCACCCACTTTTATCAATACTTCAATCACATCGACACTATCAAAATTGCCAATATCGGGGACTAATATATCCACTAAATCGCTCATACTTAACCTTTATTTTTGCTCAAATTTAAGCATAATTTTATCATTAAAGTGGGCGATAATAAACCTTAAAATGAGGCTTAGTTAGAACTGAAAGTGATTACTTAGTAGATAAACCCTGAGAGGCTGTGCGATTGTCAACAACCAATATAAAAATACTGCTTACGCACCCAATTAACTTTGGCATGCAAGCAGTATTGGTGAACAAATTTAGATTGCTAATCAGTTTTGATACCCATCGCAGATTTGAGCTCGTTTGCAATATTAACATCTAGAACATCAAGTGCTGCCACCATATTCAGCGCTTCAATACGTTTGCCATTTTGTTCTGCAATTAGCCCTAGATAATACAGTGCGCTACTGTGATTGCTGTTCGTTGCGACCACTTGATTTAAATGTAGCTCAGCGTAAGCCGTATTTTTTAAGCTAAACTCTGCCACAGCACGATAGAATAACGCTTCTGTTGTTTGCGGTTCTTGCTCGGCCCATTGAGATGCAATGGATTCTAACGCCGCCCAGTCTCCTGTTTTAAGCGGCTGTACAATTTTCATGAAAAACGGCCATTTTTCATGTGACTCTGCCCAAAAAGCCAATTCACTTTTACTGATAATTGGCTGTTCTGGTTTGCTCATTAAGCGCTGCACCCACTTAACGGACATATTGTAATAAAACGCATCGCGTCCAGGGCTTTTAACGGTGACAATGCCCACTAAATTACCCGCATCATCAAACATACCGCCACCGCTATCGCCCATTCTAAATGCGTTGCTTGCTCTAATGACAACACTATCATCCATAGGGTATAAGCCTTTGACAAAGCCAAAAGTGCCATTAGGGCGGGGAGAGAAATTGGCAAAACCGACGGTATAAACAGGTTGCTCATACTTGAGGTTTTCGCTAGAGCCAAAAGTGGCGATTGGCGCAGTTAGGCCCGCAACAGTCAATATACATAAATCATGGTACCAGTCTGGTTTTAATGCGCTGGCGCTATAGTTTTCGCCATTGGTGTTTACGCTGACTGAAACCGCACCTGCCACTACATGGCAATTGGTGACCACTTGGTCTTTAGCGATGACAACGCCTGAACCTAAACCGTAACCACCGTTGGCAAGACCAACTTGTACTTTAACCACATGCGCGCTGATTTTTTGTACTAGCTCATCGGTATGGGCGGCGTAAATAGGGGTTGCCAGACAGGACAGTAATCCAGTGGAAAGCAATAATGCAGGAACCAGCGCAGTAACAGGCCTAGCCATAATAATCCCCAATCGTCAGTAATTAAGTAAAACGCTCACTAAATATAAAAGTCATGGTTTATAGATAGCAATTGTCGTACCAACTTACAAAAGCGGAATGTCAGGTGATTTGGACGGATTTACATGCATTAATCAGCAAATCTAATGATTAATGCATGGATTTTAGCTATTACGCACCAAATAAGTGCGTATTGTTGAGACTGGTAGAGTTGATTAGAGTAATAAACGGCGTACGTCGGATAACATCATGCGCATGTGGCTGGTAAAACGCGCGCCATCGGCACCATCAACCACGCGGTGGTCGTAAGAAAGTGACATAGGCAAAATTAAGCGTGGTTCAAATGTTTTGGTTTTGTCGTCGAATACTGGCTGCATGGATGAGCGGGACACGCCTAAAATCGCCACTTCTGGGCAATTGATAATTGGCGTAAACATGGTGCCACCGATACCGCCAAGGCTGGAAATGGTAAAGCACCCGCCTTGCATTTCTTCCACTTTTAGTTTGCGTTCACGTGCTTTGGTGGATAACTCACCCAAATCGCGTGCGATATCCAACACGTCTTTTTGCTGCACATCTTTTACCACAGGCACAACTAAGCCATCTGGCGTATCGCAGGCAAAACCAATATTGAAATAATTCTTCAAAATCAAGCTATCACCATCTGGTGAAAGCGATGAATTAAAATTAGGATAAGCTTTTAACGCATTGACAGAAGCTTTGATTAAAAAAGCTAACATGGTCAGTTTGACGCCACGCTTTTCAGCATCTGCTTGCATGGATTTTCTAAAGTCTTCTAAATCCGTAATATCTGCTTGATCAAATTGCGTGACATGCGGTGCAGTTACCCAGTTTCTATGTAAATTAGCGCCAGACAGTTTTTTAATGCGTGATAACGCTTTGGTTTCTACGCTACCGAATTGGCCAAAATCAATTACTGGCATTGGCAAGGTTGCAAATCCGCTCACACCTGCCCCCATATTTTCTGTCCGCGGTTTTGCTAACTCGCCTTTAACAAAGGCTTGTACATCTGCTTGGGTAATGCGGTTTTTTGCCGCAGAGCCTTTTATTAGCGCTAAGTTAACACCTAATTCGCGTGCAAATTTGCGTACAGAGGGGCTAGCATGCGATGTTTTGCCGCCATTAGTCACAGCACTTTCGCCCACTGGCAAAGGCTGGTGCGCAGGCTGCACTTGTTTTGGTGGCTCTGGGGCAGGGCGCGATGGCTCTGGAATTGCAGGTGTAATTACCTCTTTGGGTGCGGTTGCCACCAGCTGAGAAGCTGCAGCTGTTGCCACTCTAACTTCAGCAGCTGGTGCACTAGCTGCCGCAGAGTCGGCTTCTAAGGTTAAAATCAAATGACCTTGCGCGATTTTATCGCCCACTTTTAATTTAACTTCTTTTACTACGCCTGCAAACGGCGCAGGTATGTCCATTGAAGCTTTGTCCGATTCCACTGTCACTAGTGAATCGTCTTTAGCAATAATGTCACCCGCTTTTACTAACACTTCAATCACATCAACGCTATCAAAGTTGCCGATATCAGGTACTAAAACATCTTGTAAACTCATTATTAACTCCAGCCAGCAGGCCTTGATTTTGTATTAAACCGTTGTTGGATTTGGTTTGTTTGCATCCAACTTATATTTTTTAACCGCTTCCGCTACTTTTGCGGCTGGCATTTTTCCTTCATCGCTCAGTTCTTTTAAAGCAGCTACGGTGATGTAGCGCGCATCCACTTCAAAAAAATCCCGCAAGGCTTCGCGACTATCAGAACGGCCGTAGCCATCCGTGCCCAATGCGACAAATTTGTTCGGTACAAAGCGTTGAATTTGCTCAGCAAAGCTTTTCATATAATCGGTTGAAGCGATAACTGGGCCTTTCGCATCCTTTAAACTTTCCGCCACATAATTTAAGCGTTGTGGTTTTTCTGGGTTCAGCATATTCCAGCGCTCGCAATCCAAACCTTCGCGGCGTAGTTCGGTAAAGCTGGTGGCACTCCATACATCGGCTGAAACACCCCAGTCTTTTTCGAGCAATTCGGCTGCTGCGATGACTTCGCGCAGAATAACGCCACTGCCCATTAATTGCACTTTTTCGCCCTTAGTTTTTGATTTGCTAAAGCTATAAAGGCCTTTTAATATGCCTTGCTCAGCACCTGCAGGCAGTGCTGGGTGGCTATAGTTTTCATTCATCAAGGTAATGTAGTAATACACATCTTCTTGGTTTTGCACCATGCGGCGCAAGCCTTCTTGAATGATTACCGCTAGTTCATATGCAAACGTTGGATCATAAGAGATACAGTTTGGAATAGTGGCAGACATCAAATGGCTGTGACCATCTTCATGTTGCAAACCTTCACCATTCAGCGTCGTCCGTCCAGCGGTAGCGCCTAGCAAGAAGCCACGTGCACGGCTATCACCAGCTGCCCAGGCTAAATCGCCAATACGTTGGAAACCAAACATAGAATAGAAGATATAGAACGGAATCATCTGCACGCCTGTGACACTGTACGATGTCGCAGCAGCGATCCAGCTAGAGAATGAACCCGCTTCGTTAATGCCTTCTTCTAAAATCTGACCATCTTTGGATTCTTTATAGTACATCACTTGGTCAGAGTCCATTGGTTCATATAACTGACCCAAATGTGAGTAAATGCCTAATTGGCGGAACATGCCTTCCATACCAAAAGTACGCGCTTCATCCGGCACGATTGGCACTACAAATTTGCCCAATGTTTTATCGCGTAACAGTGTCGATAAAATGCGCACAAACGCCATCGTGGTCGATATTTCACGTTCGCCAGTGGCAGTTAACATATTTTCGAAGGCAGAAAGTGCAGGCACGGTTAATTCGTTGCCTTTACGACGACGTTGCGGCACAAAACCGCCCATCGCAGCACGGCGTTCGGCCATGTATTTTACTTCTGGCGAATCATCTGCTGGTTTGTAGAAGCTTAAATTTTCTACTTGTTCATCGGTAAGTGGCAAATCAAAACGGTCACGGAATTTTTTCAGTGACTCAATATCCATGCTTTTTTGCTGATGCGTGGTGTTTTGGCCTTCGCCCGCATCGCCCATGCCGTAACCTTTAACGGTTTTAGCCAAGATTACCGTTGGCTGGCCTTTGTGGTTGACCGCTGAGTGGTAGGCTGCATACACTTTGTGTGGATCGTGGCCGCCGCGGTTCAAGCGCCAGATATCCTGGTCGCTCATGGCCGCAACCATCTCTTTTAATTCCGGATATTTACCAAAAAAGTGTTCACGCGTATACGCGCCGCCTTTGGCTTTGAAGTTCTGGTATTCGCCATCCACACATTCTTCCATGCGTTTTTTCAGGATGCCGTCTTTGTCCATGGCCAACAATGGATCCCAGTACGAACCCCACACGACTTTTAAAACATTCCAACCAGAACCGCGGAAGTCGGATTCCAGTTCCTGAATGATCTTACCATTGCCACGGACAGGGCCGTCCAAACGCTGCAAGTTACAGTTGATGACGAAAATCAAATTATCCAATTTTTCACGTGATGCTAATGAGATCGCGCCCAATGATTCTGGCTCGTCCATTTCGCCGTCGCCACAGAACACCCATACTTTACGGTCGCTGGTGTCAGCGATGCCGCGGTCATGCATATATTTTAGAAAACGTGCTTGGTAGATGCCTTGAATAGGACCCAAACCCATTGAAACGGTTGGGAACTGCCAGAAATCAGGCATTAACCATGGATGTGGATAACTGGATAGGCCGTTGCCACCCGTTTCTTGACGGAAATTATCCATTTTATCTTCAGGAATTAGACCTTCAATAAAGGCACGTGCGTAAACGCCTGGCGATGAATGGCCTTGAAAATATACGCAGTCACCCCCGAAATTTTCATTTGGCGCGCGGAAGAAATAGTTGAAACCCGTGTCGTATAAAGTTGCTGCTGATTGAAAGCTAGCAATGTGTCCGCCTACACCTGGTGACTTTTCGTTGCTGCGTAGCACAGTCATAATCGCATTCCAACGCACTAGAGCGCGGATGCGGCGTTCCATTTCTGGGTCGCCAGGCAAACGCTGCTGCAGGTGAGTAGGGATAGTGTTTACATAAGCGGTAGTCGCGTTGTAGGGCAAGTTGCTGCCTGAGCGACGCGCTTTATCAATCATCGCCTCTAACAAGAAATGCGCACGTTCTGTGCCTTCGGTTTCAATAACGGCGGTTAAAGCATCTAACCATTCCTGCGTTTCTAATGGATCAGTTTCTATAAGTTTGTTTTGCGTGTTCGAGGTCATGCAGGGATAGTCTCCGTTGATATTGCTTGAATTGGTATAATGCAAGCAACTAAATTAAGAACAAGCTATCATCATGAGTATGCTTGTTTTAATGCAATCTATAAAGGCATTAGTGTGGCGTTTTTAGGATTTTTGGTCAAGTTAAACCGTTAAGTTAACGCACTGTTTTTAAAAGATTTGCTATGTTTTTCTTACATTATATATAAGAGTTGAGGATGTTTAAATGTCTGTAAAATTAAGTCAATTTGCAGCGTTAAGTAACGAAAAGATATTAAGTTCGCAGAAACATATTCTTTTTGTGTTGAGTGAAACGGAGTTAATAGCGCCAGTGTTTAATGATTTGCTGCAAAATAAACTGCAACGCTGCGGTGCTGATTTTCAAAGTCTGAACAAAACGCCATTAAATTTGGATTTGCCTAATGGCGGCACAGCAAGTTTTGTGGTGTTAAAGTCAGTTTTAACGATGTTTCAAAAGCATACTTTACTGCGCAAAGCGGTAAAGCCTTTGTTGGATGAAAATCCAGAAGAGCTCGCGATTTGTGTGTTTGGTGATGATGCAACTCGCGAAGCGCATGCTTGTGCGGCATATTACGTTGCGACTGTGAATGCCAGCCAATTACCTAATCATAAAGGCGCTAAATCTAAACAAGACGATAAATCTAAGCCATTCAAAGAAATCTATATTTATGGTTACAAAGCTGAGCATGATTATGGCTATGTGAATGCGCGCGTTGCGGCAAATGTATTATGTCGCAGCTTAACAATTCTACCACCCAACGCGTTGACGCCGACCATTTACCGCGAAAAAGTAAAGCAATTGGCAATTGAATATAGTTGGGCGTGGGAAGAGTTTGACATGCCTGCATTAAAGGAAATGGGTGCAGGTGCATTTTATGCGGTCGGTCAAGGTAGTGAGCCATTAGATGCGGCCATTGTGCACTTAACTTATCAGCCTAAAAATCCTAAAAAACACATCGCGCTAGTGGGCAAAGGTATTTGTTTTGATACGGGCGGCCATAATTTAAAACCGGCCAAATATATGCAAGGCATGCATGAAGACATGAACGGCAGCGCGGTTAGCTTGGGCATTTTACAAGCAGTGACTGAAATGGCGTTAGATGTAAAAGTAGATTGCTGGTTAGCGATTGCGCAAAACCATATTGGCCCAATGGCATATAAACAAAATGATGTGGTCACTGCACTGAATGGCATGACGATTGAAATTGTGCATACGGACGCAGAGGGGCGCATGGTGTTGGCGGATACCTTAACATTGGCCAGTCGTGTGGATAAAAATGGCCATCTGCCAGATGTAATTTTAGATTTTGCGACATTAACAGGCAGTATGCACACAGCTTTGAGTGATCGCATGAGCGGCGTGATTGCTAATCGTTCAGAATTAGCTTGTAAAGCAGTTGGCGCAGGCGCTGCAGCGGGCGAGCGTATTGTCGCTTTTCCTTATGATGAAGACTTTGATTCGGATTTAGAAAGCGATATTGCCGATATCAAACAATGTACTTTAGAAGGCGGTGCTGACCACATTCATGCTGCACGTTTTTTAGGCAAATTCATCGAAAACGACGTTGCGTGGCTGCATACCGACTTGTCCTCGTATAACCGCAAAGGTGGTTTGGGCGCGGTGGCAACTGACACTAACGGTTTCGGTGTTGGTTTTGGCATTGAGCTAATAAAAAATTTAATCACTTAAAAGACAAAAGTTGTAGATGGCAGTATAAATAGTTTGCGCACTAATAGTTAATGTGCTAAAAATACAATTAATTGGAATTGTTAATTAATTATTGCTAATTGTTAATTAATTATTTCGAGATAAAAAGTTGAGAGAATCAGTTTAAATCACTTTCAACATATTGTTTTGTAGACATTATGATTCTGTTAGGGAGAAGTAAAATGGTACGCAAAAGCAAATTAAGTGGATTATTGATGGCAATTGTTGCAAGTGCCGCGTTGTTATTTAACGTTTCGGTATGTGCAGAGGAAGAGTCTTTATACAGTCGTTTGGGCGGTAGCTACAATATCGCATTAACTGTCGATCATCTTGTGGATAAGATTTATGTGAACAGGGCGCTGAACGCAAACCCAGCTCTAAAAAGAGTTCACGATAATGTTGACACTAAAGCCGGGTTTAAAGTCATGCTGACAAACTGGGTGATTAATGAAACTGGTGGCCCAAAAGTGTATTTGCCTGATCCATTTGGTCGCGGTAAATCGATGAAAGACAGTCACCCACATTTAAAAATTACCAATCGTGAGTTCAATATTATTATGGTTGAATGCCTACATACGTTTTATGCTTTCAACGTGCCTGATAAAGAAATCAAAGACTTGATGACAGGCTTAGAAAGCTATCGCAACGTGATTGTAACTGGTGAAAAACCAGTATCAGAGCCAGTAAGGAAATAGTTAACGCTAACTTAACACTCAAAAAGCCAGCAAAATTGTTGGCTTTTTGATGATTAAACACAAGATAATGCTTATTTTTGGCGAACCTCACAGTTCGACATCGTATCGACCAAGCGATGTAAAGTATCTTTGAGTTGATTAAATTCCTCATCACTTAACCCAGTTTGGCAAGCAACGCCATATTGCACTTGTGAGATTTCGTGCTGTAGATTTTGACCAGCCTCAGTTAGTTTGATTTCCACAATCCTCTCATCTTTTTGATTGCGTACTCTAGAGATAAAACCAGCGCTTTCCAAACGCTTTAACATCGGGGTTAAAGTCGCAGAATCCAGTTCCAAACGTTGCGCTATTTTACCCACGCTGATGCCGTCGGTTTCCCATAGAACCAACATCACCAAGTATTGTGTATAGGTAATCCCAAGTGGTTCTAATGAGCTGCGATACGCACGTGTAAGCGAATGCGTGGCAGCATACAGCGCAAAGCACAGCTGGTGGTTAAGTTTTAGATTATCGTAAATGGCCATGTGAGTGAAAATAAAAATAATAAATTAAATTAACTGATTTTAGTTAATCTTGCAAATGATTTGTAAAGCAAATCATTTGTCGCTGTAAATAAATTAAATAGTCATTTACCTCTACCAAAATCGACTGTTAATGTGTTAACTTAATCATTTAGCAATACGCCCAACAAAGCATACGAAACAACAAATATATTAATCCTTTATTGTACTAACATCGCGGATTAAACCGACGGAGAAACACTGAATGGACAATTTGAATTGGCTGGAAAGCTTTCCAGCATTATTGCAATTAGAGCCTAATGCTCGCGAAATTTTACTTAAATCTGCCCGCATAGTAGAAGCGCCAATAGGCACTATTGGATATCGCGAAGGCGGTGCTTGCGGTGCTTATGTGATGCGTCTTGCAGGGCAGTCGCGCGTGTACAAAATGTCTACTAGCGGCCGTGAAATTTTATTGTATCGCGTAGCGGCTGGCGAAACTTGCGTGATTACCACCACTTGCTTGTTGGGGCATAGCAATTATCCTGCATCCACCATTGTAGAAGAACCAATTCGCGATGTGATTATTCCCGCGCCAGCATTTAATCAGTTAATGATTGATTCGTCTGTATTTCGCCAATTTGTAATGACCAATTACGGCGTTTTGATTAGTGATTTAATTGTGTTGCTTGATGAAGTGGCTTTTCACAGCCTTGATGCGCGGCTAGCCAAGTTATTATTAGATGCAAACAGCACAACGATTAGCCGCACTCATCAATTAATGGCGGATGAGCTAGGAACTGCGCGCGAAGTAGTTAGCCGCCAGCTAAAACGCTTTGAGCAAAAAGGATGGGTTGCGTTAGGTCGCGGCCATGTCGAAATTAGTAACCGCGTCGCATTAGAGAAGTTAGCCAGTAGCTAAATTATTTCTTTAGACTAGTCTCGAAAATATCGTGCCTAAGCTTAAACAATGCAAATAGCAGCAAAGCAGTAGCCAAAAGCATTAAGCCTAAACCAGTTGATTGCTGAGATACCAATAAATAGCTGTTACACAATCGTGACTCACTATTTTGATAAAAATGACCAACTGAAAACAGCATCATCAGGCTACTGCCAACAAAAAATAATGACAAAATTTTTGGCCCCGCAAGCGCGGGTTTTATTAGCATGCCGCTTAAAAGCAGCGTGATTATTTTGAATACATCCCAGTTTGAGCTGGTAAGCGCTTTATCTAAGCTAATCGGCAACATCCAAAACGTACTTGCCAATAGAATCCACAACCAGCAGCTTAAACTCAATGATAGCGCTGAGTTTAGTGGCTTATTTTGTGCGTTAAAGTAATAGCCAGCCAATACCAGAGCTGGAATTTGTACAAGCATGTGAATGACCATACTTGATGCCAGCAAAAATTTGAGAGGCGGCGTTGATGGCACAATAGCAGCGAATAAAATGAGTATGCTAGCGTAAGGCTGGATGGTTTTTAGTTTAAGTTGATTCATTTGCAGTTTTACACGCTTTTATAGCGTGGAAGATTCTGATGCGGCCAAGCTTAATGCGCCTTGAATATCATCGTCATCATAAATGCCAAGCAGTTTTCCTTGCGGCGAAATGACTAAAAAAGCGCTGTTGTGCACAAATTCATTGAATCTGTCAGCAAGCACCACCAAGCCTAATTGACGTTTTGCCATGGTTAAATCGGCATCACTTGCCATGGTGGCGATTGACCAGACTTGGTTATCTATTTTCATTCTAGATTGATAGCGATTTAAGCGCGTTGGGTTGTCTGCAGCAACATCAAAGCTAATGCTGAGTAAGTGGATTTTTTGTTGTAATGATTGTGCTTTGATGTGCGTTTGCGCTTGCTGAAAATAATCGCCCAAGGTTAAGCACAGGGTTTTGCAACGGGTATAAATAAACTCGGTAACCAGTATTTTATTTTGCTGTTTTGCTAAATCAGCCAACATTAGGCTTTGGCCTTTGGCGTCAATCAATTGCAAATTAATGCTTGGTTTGGTTAAAAAAAGTTGCGATTTTCGCTCTGATTCTAAAGTGAAATTTGATAAACCAGAAGTGATTAAGCTGAAAAAGAATCCCCAAAACAGCAATACGCCCAATAGTAGTAAATACCTAGCGCGTGCTGAATTGGAGAAATAGGCGCTAATGCTGGTTAGAGTTTGGATAACTCTTCATCCCCGTTATAAGGGTTTGCGCGGTCTTTAGTCGCATCGCGCACAGTGGTGATTAATTTTTCATCAATTGCTTCTGATTTATTATCCCATTGTGAGCGAATATGCGTGAGCACAGCCGCAATTTCACCATCTGATAATAAATCTTTAAACGCAGGCATTTGGCCATTATAAACCACGCCTTTAACCGTTAATTTGCCACTGATACCATGCAACAAAATATTGGCTAATACTTCTGGTTTGCCTGCTACCCATTCGGATGCCGCTAGCGGGGGGAAAACACCAGGAATGCCTTGACCATTGGCTTGGTGGCAGGCAACGCATTTACCCTGAAACACTGCGCCGCCATCAATGGCGACTTTATCTGTTGCAGAACAATCATTACTGGCTAATACTTGCGGTGCGCGGTTATCACCATCTTCTGGTGCGGCTGTCATCACGGTTTCTGCAATATAAGTAGCGCTCCACATTAACAATGCGCCAATGGTCATGGTAATAAACCAAGGCAGCGATTTTGCTTCTTCGCTGGGGTCTATTTTTTCTCGTTTTTGCGCGTCATTAAGCGCGTCGTTATCGTTCATTGCTTATTTCTCCTAAATTTTGTGATTACTTTGCCGTTTCTAGGCTTTGTTCAATGGTCTTTTTAATTGGATAGGTTCTATCCAAGGCTTTTAGATATTCCACCAAATCAAGCGCATCGCGTGTGGCTACAATAGTAATACCTGGCTTTGCAAATGTTGGCGGTAGATTGATAACCACTTCACCATCTTTGGCAGGGCCTTTACGTTCTACAAACATAAACGGGTAGGCTGGCATAATTGAGCCGGGTGTGTAGGCGCGTGGTTGATACAAATGGCCCAAGTGCCAATCTTGTGATGGCTGGCGCGCGCCAATATTCAGCAAATCGGGGCCTGTGCGCATAGTGCCTAAAAGATGTACCTTGTCGTAGGCGTAATCAGCAGCTGTTGAAGCTCTGCCCCAGCCACGTTTGTCATCTGGTGCATATTTTGCATCGCGCGGTTGTTGTGAGTGGCAATATACGCAGCCCATGCTCATATACACTTTGCGGCCATGCGCTTGCTGATCAGTATATGGTTTTAATTCCGCTGGTGCTTCTACGTGCTTTAACTGCACATAAGGCATTACCACCAAAGCTAGCGTGGCAAACGCAATAATGACTAATGCACCTGTAAATAGTTTTTTCTCATCAATATGGCCAGCCATATTTAACCTCTCTTCAATTCTGTGGCTGCAACTGTCGCCTCTTTAATAAATGGAATATTTACTTTTGGAATCAGTAATGCAGGCTCTTTTTTCGTGCCATAACGCAAGCTGATTAATATAAAGTGAATCATAAATATCAAATGCCCAAGCACCATTAACCCGCCGCCAATAGAGCGTGATTTTAAATAGGGCAAAGTCACTGCGACTGAATCCATAAATGGTTTAGCCGCATCTACCATGGCGCTACCTTGTAACCAGCCGCCAATTGTTAGGCCGATAAAATAAACCGCAAAACCAAGCGCAACCAACCAAAAGTGCGCACTAATCATCCAAGGATGCGGCCATTCCCAATCCACGATTCTAGGCATAATGAAATAGATTGAGCCAAACATGACTAAGGTGAAAAAGCCATACATACCCAAATGCGCATGTGCCACTGTGTAATGAGTGAAATGCGTAATCACGTTTACAGAGCGCAATGCCTCAAGTGAGCCTTGCACCGATGCCGCTACATATAACATTGAACCCAGCACAATAAAGCGCAGAGTAGGCGAGTGAATAACCGCTTTAATATTGCCGCCCACTGTCATGTGATGATTAACCGCAACAGCAAACACAGGGATAATCATCATCATGGATTGCACGATAGAAAGCGTGACCATCCAAGTGGGTAGCGGGCCGCCAATTAAATGGTGACCGCCCACTTGTGAGTAGAAGAACGCCAAGCACCAAAAGCCCAGCAACGATAAATTGTAAGAGTAAATTGGTCTGCCTAAAACTTTAGGAATAAAGTAATAAGCCGCGCCTAAGCCAATTGGTGTAAACCATAAACCTAATGCGTTGTGACCATACCACCAGTTCATGGCAGCGCCTTGCACGCCAAAGTGTAGGTTAGGAATGTTGGCGATAAAGAATAATATTGGAAACCAAATTAACGCCGCGCCGATGTACCAAACTGAAACATATAAATGGTCAACCTTGCGATTTGCTAGCGTTAAGAACAAAGGCAAGCCCATTAGTGCGCCGCCTAACACAATAAAAATATCAATTTGCCATGGCATTTCTAACCATTCCATGCCATCTGTATAGCCTGCACCAATAGCGGCCACACCACACATTAATGCCACATGCCAAATAATGGCGCCCCAATACACAAATTTTGCGCCCACCAATGGTGTTTTGAGTAAGCGCGGAATTAACCACAAACTCACGCCCACGCCAGCCATCGATGCCCAGCCATAAATGACTGAATTTAAATGGATGCTTCGCATGCGCCCAAATGTTAACCATGCTTGAGAAACCAACCAATCAGGCTCATGCAATTTAATCGATGCAATAATGGCAGCCGCAGAGCCTACAATTAACCAACACATGGCGGTTAACAAACAGACAAAAGTGGGCAGGGCTGTCGATTTGTCTGCAATTAAGCGATCGCTCAATTCTTTTTGCGTTAAGCTGGCATCGGTATCGCCAGCTGCCTCTTGCAATACATTATTGGTTTGGTTTGATGCAGGGTCTTCTACCAAACCAATTTCGTTTTGTCCAAAAATAATATGGGATGCACTTTGTTTGGTGTTAAAAAATCCATTCGACATGGACCAAATAAAAACTAACAGTCCTGTGACTGACACTAAAAATGTCAGTAATAATATGAGCGCGGTACCATCCATTTGCTAACCTCTAAGAAAATAACTTTTAAAAAGTGAAATAATTTTTATATTGAGCAGAGTAGTAAAACCAATTAAAAGTTTAGAAAAAAATAATTATTTTTGACTAATCTGGCATAAACAATCTTAATACCTAAAAATCATCAAAATTGCCGCCACTATGGCTAATAAGGCAAAGCCACGCTGACTGATTTTTGCGGGGATTTTTTGACTGAACTGGCTGCCAATTAGCAAGCCGAGGACCGTACTTAACACAAAAGGAATGGCAATTTTCCATTGTAACGGTGCGGTTAAGTTGTAGCTCACAATACTCACAATTGAAACGATGCTCACCACCATTAATGAAGTGGCTATGATGGTTTGCATATTAAAATTACTCACTTTGCTCAAACTAGGCACAATCACAAATCCGCCACCAACACCTAGCAAGCCAGAAACAAATCCAGCTAGCATGCCTGTTACAACAAGTCTTCTCGTGCAAAGCGCGGTCCAATATAATCTGGATGTCACTTTGTTAATCATGCACGGCATATCCGGTAAATCTTGCTGGGTGGTTTGCACAGGGCTACTTTGACGCCACATATGCCAAGCCACATAAAGCATCACAGTAGCAAAAATTAGGCTGAGAATCTGACTAGGCGTATGCTCCGCCGCCCAAACCCCCATAGGCGCAAATGCAACGCCAAAACTGGCAATAAGTAGTGCCGTTCTATATCGCACAGTGTTTTGGCACAAACCTCGAATAGTACCAATGATGGCCGTCAACAATACCGCCAGTAAGGCGATTGGGGCTGCTTGTGGTAAGCTTAAATTTAAGCCAAGCATTAGCAAGGGAATTGCTAAAATTGAACCACCAGCGCCACTGAAAGCCAACACTAAGCCAATAGATAGACCAATAGCAATGCCCATTAGAGACCAATCCAAAGCGAATACGTATTCCATTAATCTAATTTGCGCCTTTACAGCGCGCAAGCCATTCGCGGCCTTTTAACATGCCGTTCCAATATAGCCAAGGGAGGCCATATTTTTTAAGTAACCAAGCGGAGAATCTAGGTTTGGTAGAATCCCAATTAAAACTGGGTGCTAACTTCCCGCCAAAACCAAATTCCGCCAGAATAATTTTGCCTTTTTCAACCGTTAATGGGCAAGAGCCATAACCATCGTATTGTGTTGTTAAACTTAAGCCTGCGCGATGTGCAATTAAGTTTTCGGCAACAACTACGGCCTGTTTGCGTGCAGCAGCAGCGGTTTTAGCATTAGGGCTAGAGCAGCAGTCGCCAAGGCTAAAAATATGAGGGTAGCGCGTATGTTGCAAGGTGGCTTGATTCACTTCAACCCAGCCATCATTATTGGCTAATGGACTATTTTTTATAAAATCGGGTGCAGATTGTGGCGGTACCACATGTAGCATATCAAAGTCTTTCGCAGCGCGTGTGATATTGCCTTGCGCGTCTTTTACTTCAAACCATGCCATTTTGTTAGGCCCATCTACTTCTACTAATGTAGTGTTAAAACTTAATTGCGCATTGTAACGTTTCACATATTGCATTAGTGGCGCAACGTATTCTTTAATCCCAAATAGCACTGCCCCTGCACTGTTAAACTCCACTTTAATTTGATTTAGCACACCTTGCTTTTCCCAATGCGAGCATGATAAATACAAGGCTTTTTGTGGCGCGCCTGCGCATTTAATTGGCATGGGTGGTTGCGTAAATAGCGCTTTTCCTTTTTTTAGATTTTGTACTAATTGCCAGGTATAAGGCGCTAAATCAAAACGATAATTTGAGGTGACACCATGCTGGCCTAGGCTTTCTTGCAAACCTTTAATGGCTTGCCAATCAATTTTTAAGCCCGCCGCAACGATTAAGTATTGATATCCAATCGCACCTAAACTATCGGTTTTAACGCAGTTAAGTTCAGGCTCAAATTGCGCGGCTGTAGTTTCCAACCAAGTCACGCCTTTGGGAATGCAATCCGCCATATTGCGTACTGTTTTGACCACATCAAATTCGCCTGCGCCCACTAATGTCCAAGCAGGTTGATAATAATGATGGGCAGCAGGCTCAATAATTGCAATATTCAATTGTTTGTTGCGCTTGATGAGGCTAGCTGCAACAGCGCATCCTGCCGCGCCGCCGCCAATAATGACTATATCGTAAGAGTGAGATGCTAATTGCGTCATATTCATTGTGCTTAATTGATACGCATATTTATGCGTTTTTGGACTTTAGAAAACGATACAAGCGCGTAACCAAGCATTTACTTTGCAGCCACTGCCTAAAAGCTTGAAACGGCGACTTTGGTGCTTGGTTAGTTTCACCTTGTGCTGATTTATATAAGCTACCAGCGCGATTGCCTGTGCGGCAAAAGCCTAATACTGGCTTGGCTGCCAAATTAAATGCGCTACTAAAATCAGCGATTTGATTGGGTTGAATATTGTTTGGTACAACAGGAATGTAGATGTAAGTCAAACCCAGGTTTTCAGCTGCATTTTTAATTTGCTCGCTAGTGGGTTGCTCTGTGCCACCTTCAAAATCAGGCCTGTTATTAATAATCGTTTTAAAGCCAAGTTGTGCAATTTTGGCCACATCTTCTGGTTGAATCTGCGCTGTGGTACTAAATTCAGATGAGTGCTGTGTAATTTGAATAGTCATTGATATATCCTTTATTTGTCTGTTTTATTTTTTGCAAATTTCTTGATGCAAAACTTGCATCACGGCCATGGCCGATTGGCTGGAAATACGATAAAAAATACTTTTGCCGTCTCTGCGTGTGGCCACTAATTCTGCCTCGCGCAACACCGTCAGTTGTTGTGATAGAGTGGGTTGGCGAATATCTAGAATGTTTTCTAATTCGCCCACCGATTTTTCGCCAAGTGACAATTGGCATAGCAACATTAATCTGTCTGCGTTCGCCATTACTTTCATTAAGTTAGAGGCTTTGTCAGCAGATGCGCGTAGCTCGTTAAAATCTATTTCGCTTGTTGTAGTGCCATCCATTTTTTAATTGCCTTACAATTAATATTTAAATATTATATAAATATATATATTATAATTCAATATAATTTGAAATTAATTTGGAGTGCATGATGTTTAAACAATTATTTGATTCTGAATCGTCAACTTATACTTATTTAATTGTCGATGACCAATCGCAAGAGGCGTTGTTGATTGACCCTGTTGCTAGTCAACTCAATATTTACATGGAATTATTAGCATCTAGCAATGCGCAATTAAAATATGCGATTGAAACCCATGTGCATGCAGATCACATTACCGCAAGCGGGCAATTGCGTGAAAAGTTGGCGGTGCAAACAGGTGTTAGCGCGCTTTGTGGGGCGGAAAGCGCCGATATGCAGTTAAAAGATAACGATATTTTAATGCTAGGCGCGCAACAGATTAAAGTGATTGCTACGCCCGGACACACCGCAGGCAGCGTTTCTTATTTGTGGAATGGCCGCATTTTTACAGGCGATGCACTATTAATTAACGGCTGTGGCCGTACCGACTTTCAAGGTGGTGATGCAGGCGTTTTATATGACAGTATCACACAAAAGATATTTAGCTTACCTGATGAAACCTTGATTTATCCTGCACATGATTATCATGGCAAGCGTGTGAGTTGTGTGGGGCAAGAGAAAAGCATTAACACGCGGCTAGCGAATCAAACGCGCGCGCAATTTGTTACGATGATGAATGCGCTAGATTTGCCCAAACCCAAAATGATTGATATTGCGGTGCCACTTAATCGCAAATGTGGAGTGACTGAAGAAACAATCATACAAGGCTAAGTTATACAAAGCTAAATTATACAAAGCTAAATTTGCATCAAAAAAAGGGTTAAGTACTCTGTTTTATGCAGTACTTAACCCGTTTTTTATACCGAAAATTAAAACTTATTGTTTTAACTGTGCATGCATCATGCAACTAGCGGCTAATTGTGCTGCTGCCACATTCACAGGTTCGTCTGTTTCAACTTCAACAGTCTCAATGGGTGCAGCAATAGCTGCAGTTACTTTGCAATCGGTACATTTGCCTTTTACGGTATTAAAGCCTTTTATGGTGTTTAAGCCTTTAACGTCTTTAAAGCTAGCGTCATCCACATCAGCATCGGTTAAGTTTGCATCTGTTAAATCGGCGCCCGTTAAATTTGCTTTAACTAAGTCGGCGCGGTATAAGTTTGCACCGCGTAAATTAGCGTTTGTTAAATCGGCAAAACTAAAGGCAGCAATGTTTAAATCGGCATTTTCAAAGTTGGCGCCTGCAAAATTACCACCAATTGAATCAAATTTCATTTGGCCCATCGGTTGATTGCCTACATCTAAGCCAAATCTGCCTTTTTGAATGTTTGCGCCACTCATATCCACTTTGCCCAAAGTGCCAATCATGCGTGCATTGCTTAGGTTGGCGCCTTTGAAGTTGGTTTTATCAAAAATCGCCTGAAAAATAGTCGCGTTAGTTAAATCTGCGTTGGTGAAATCGGCATTTTCTAGGCGAGCTAGATTTAAATAAGCACCTTTAAGGTTTGCGCCAGTTAGCGTTGCACCTTTTAACTCTGCGCCAAAAAAGCTCACATTTTGCATATTGCAATGGCTTAAATCTAAACCATTAAAAATTAAATAACCTGCATCTTTGTTGCTTAAATCGCAAGTTTTGCTGTTGATTTGCTGCATGGCACTATCTTGCGTGATTTTTTCGCGCTCAACTTCTTTATTTTTAGCATAAAACGCCTCAGCCTTTGCAATCATGCCGTCTTGGTCGAATAAAAATGAATCGCGTGCGCCTTCATTGCTAAAGCAATAAGTTTTGCCTTTATATAGTTCGTTAATCGCGCAGTTGGTTTTATGTAAGGCACCTTTTGATAAGCCATTTGTGCAATGGTCCGCAAATTCGCCTGCTAGAGCCGTGTTTGCAAACAGTAATAACGCGCTTGTTAAAGCCCAATTTAAATTTTTCATCTCTTTATCTCCAAAGTGTTACTCAAGTTTTATTTATCTGCTTACGTGCAGGTTAAAGTCAGTATAAGCAGATTACTTTTATCTACAGTGACTGTAGTTACATTGAATCAAGTTAGATTGGCTAGCTTGAGATTGGTCGTAATTCGGGCTGATTACTGGCAAATAATTTAAAAATGGACAATCTACGTAAAATCACTAGTTACAAATTATTAACAAATAGCAGTCGGCAAACTTTAATTTAAGGCGTTTTAGTGAATATCTGCCAAGCTTAATGTTGAGCAGAGATGACCAAACAGGAGAATTAAAATGCGTCAAACATTATTATTAGGTTTAATTGCGGCAACGATTTCAATGCCAACTTTGGCGGATGATGATTATGAAGATCGTGGACGCGTGATTTCAGCAACCCCGCAATTTGAGCGCGTGAACAGCCCGCGTCAAGAATGTCGCACAGAATATGTACGTGAAACTTATTACGAGGCGCCACAGCGCTCATTAGGTGGTGCCATTATTGGCGGCCTAACGGGTGGTTTAGTGGGTAGCCGATTTGGCGGTGGTAGTGGCCGAATTGCAACAGCTGCAATCGGCGCGGGCGTAGGCGCAATTGTCGGTGACCGCATTGATAACAGTAACCAAGCTTATGGTCGTGAGCGTGTAGAAACCCGCCCAGTGGAGCGTTGTGTGCAAGTGGATAACTGGCAAAATATACCAGCAGGTTATTTAGTGAATTACGAATATAACGGTCGTCAATACTCAACTGTTACCGATAGAGACCCAGGCCAATTTGTGCCTGTGCAAGTAGCGGTAAGGTCTGGCGGTTATGTGACTAATGCAGGTTATCAATCTTATGACGACGATCGTCGTGGTCGTGGCAACGGTCACCGTAAGCATAAAGACCGTAAATATTGGTAGGCTTGATGGATTAGCATATTGCATGCGCGTTACTGCTTATTTCGCTATCTAATTCCACATTAATGTAAACCGCATCTTTAAATACTTAATATGCGGTTTTTTGCTATAAAACTTAACCGTTTAAATGGGTTAAGTTTTATAGCAAAGTCTTAAACTTAGGCCGAATAAAACAATGCAGTGTTAAAATATGCGAATATGTTCGCCTTTTTAAAGAAAATATTTCAAGCCAAATTGCCACATGCCGCGCTTGCATGGCAACAAGCCGGTAATGAATCAGGTAGCGCCTACTGGCTGTATGCAGCGCCTGTGCATTTAGTTTTGCAGCGCGATAGTTTTAGTTTGGCAGGGCCTGTGCCTTTGCAACTAGATTTAGAAGATGCAGAAGCTTTAACGCGTAGCCTCAACACCCATTTTGCGGCAGATAGCCTGCAATTTTTCTGGCATCAGCACCAATGGTTTTTGCGCTTACAGCAAAATCCGCATATGGAAACTACTCATCCACAACGCGCAGTTAATCAAGATATCAACCTATTTTTACCCACAGGTAGCGGTGCTAGCGCTTGGGCGAGTTTTCAAAATGAGCTGCAAATGTTGTTGTTTGAACACCCAGTGAATATTGCGCGTGAGAAGCAGCGTTTACCAACTCTGAATAGCATTTGGTGTTATGGCGGCGGCCAGCTTGCGCAATAAATCAAATAACTATTATGCAAATTAAATCACGCGCTTTTAATCAAATAACTGTTGATGCCCTCATCTCAGCAGGTGAAAACCCTTTGCTGGCAAGGCTTTATGCCGCGCGTGGGGTTACACACGCAAGCGAGTTAAAAACAACATTAGCGCATATTATTCCGCCAGAACAACTCACCAACAACATGCAAATGGCCATTTTATTGGCCGATGCAATGCTGGCTAATAAAAAAATATTAGTGATAGGCGATTACGATGCTGATGGCGCAACGGCAACTGCAGTGGCGGTTAAAGGCCTGCGCTTATTTTCTAATGTTTTAAAATCAACCAGCCAAATCGATTTTTTGGTTCCAAATCGCTTTGAATATGGCTATGGCCTAACGCCAGAAATCGTCGCACTCGCTGCTACTTTATCACCAGATGTTTTAGTCACGGTTGATAACGGTATTGCCAGTTGCGATGGTGTGCTGGCTGCTAATCAGCTAGACATGCAAGTACTAATCACTGATCATCATTTACCTAGTGATACCAAGCCGCAAGCCGCTTGTATAGTGAATCCCAATCAGCATGGTTGCGATTTTAAAAGCAAACATCTGGCAGGTGTTGGTGTGATGTTTTATGTATTGCTGGCCTTGCGTGCCGAGTTGCGCAAGCGCGGAATTTTTGACAATCAGCCAGAACCAAATTTAAGTATTTTGTTGGATTTAGTGGCGCTAGGTACGGTAGCCGATTTAGTCAAATTAGATGCTAATAATCGCATTCTGGTGGAGCAAGGTTTGCGCCGTATCCGTGCTAGCGCTTGCGCCGCAGGCATTACCGCTTTGCTGCAAGTAGCAGGGCGCGAACCCAGCAAAACATCGGCACAGGATTTAGGTTTTTATGTAGGGCCAAGGCTAAATGCGGCTGGCAGATTAGATGATATGCGGCTAGGCATTACCTGCCTGTTGGCTGAAGATGCCGCAGACGCTGTGCAAAAAGCGCAAACCTTGCATGAGCTCAATATGGAACGCCGCAACATCGAAGCTGATATGCAAGATAGCGCATTGGCAATTTTAGAAGATATCGCTGTCAGTGCGCAATTTAGCATTAGCTTATTTAACGCAGAATGGCATCAAGGCGTGATTGGTATTTTGGCTTCGCGGCTCAAAGATCGTTATCACCGCCCAGCGATTGTGTTTGCAGAAGGTGGCGATGGTTTATTAAAAGGCTCTGGCCGTTCAATTGCCAGTTTGCATCTACGTGACGCGCTGGATTTAGTTACCAAAATTCACCCTGATTTAATCGTTAAGTTTGGCGGTCATGCCATGGCAGCAGGCTTAACGATTAGGCAAGCTGATTTTTTGGCGTTTGAAGCTGCGTTTGAAGCGGTGGTGCGAAGCTTGATAACCGAAACCGATTTACAAGCGGTGATGGAAACCGATGGTGGCTTGCAAAGTCATGAAGTAAACTTGCAAACGGCGCAATTATTAGCAGGTAAAGTATGGGGACAAGGCTTTCATCAGCCTTTGTTTTTTGATGATTTTGCTGTCATTAACCAGCGAATTGTCGGTGAAAAACACCTTAAATTAATACTAGAAAAAGACCAAAAACGCTTTGATGCGATTTATTTTAATCAGCGTGATTTTCTGCCCGACCAAATTTCTGCTGCTTATGTTCTAGAAGCCAATGAATACAAAGGTTTGCAAACCGTACAATTACAGTTGAAATATGCGGCATAGCGGAAAAATCTGCCTATTTTTTTTGGTTAAGTTATGGGTAGCGGCCACGATAATTGGTCTGTTTTCAATGCATTTACAAGCAGCAGAAACAAGTTACAGTGTTGAAATTTCTGTGAACGATGTTAGCCAAACACAAACAAATGATGAAACCACGCTACTAAGGAATTTGCTTCAACAGCATCTGGATATTGTGAAGTGGCGCGATAATCCGCGCATGTCGCCCGCAGAGTGGTTGCGGTTGTATCAAGCAACGCCGCAAGCGATTGCAGATTTGCTGGCTACAGAGGGGTATTTTTCACATGAAATCACACCGTCAATTGATACTGTTACAGGTGTTTCGCAGGCTAAATTTTTGGTGAATCCTGGTAAGCCTGTGCTAGTGAACGCGGTTGATATCAGCTTTACAGGCGATATTTTGCAGCAAGACCCAGCAGAGCAATCGGCAAGATTGGCCAGCATCGCTACATTAAGGCAAAACTGGTTATTACAACCAGGCGCCGTATTTAAACAATCAGATTGGAGCCAAGCAAAGCGCCGATTGCTGGTTAATCTATTGGTAGAGCGTTATCCAAACGCCAGTATTAAAGCCAGCAAGGCAGAAGTAGACCCCACTTTGAACAAAGTAACAATTACGTTAGAAGTTGATAGCGGCCAAAGTTTTACGTTTGGCGAGTTAGAAATTGAGGGTTTGCAACGCTATCCTGCCAGTATTATTCAAGATTTAAATCGCATCAGACCAGGCACAACATACAGCCAAGCAAGGCTACAAATATTGCAATCACGCTTAGAAGAAAGCGGTTATTTTCAGGGGGTAGAAGTCACTGCCAGCACGACTACCGCAGTCAATGATGTGGTGCCGATAAAAGTAAGCGTACAAGAAAATCCATCCATTAAATTGGGTGCGGGTGCGGGTTACAGTACCAATACGGGTGCGCGGGCGCAGCTAACTTATGATGATTTGAATTTATTCAATCGCGGCTGGCGCTTAACTAGCAGCCTAAAACCAGAACAACGCGCGCAATCATTAAGTGCATTGGTGCGCTTGCCAACCGATAGTGACGGTTATCGCGATAGCTTGAATGCGGGGTTAGAACGCAGAGTGATTGAAGGCCAAATTACGACGTCTGGTCAAACAGGAATTAACAGAAGTTGGGGTCCGCGTAGAACAGAGCAAACCGTTGGCGCGGCTTATTTGATCGAGCATCAAGCCTTAGATGGCGCGGAATCTGTTACTAGAAGTGTGGCTACTTTGTCATACGGTATTACTTTGCGCCGCACCGATAATGACCGCAATCCAACGCGTGGCTATTTGTTTAACACGCAACTCGCTGTTGCGCCGATTGAGCAACTTTCTAGCGGGCGATTTTTACAAAGCTACGCAAAAGTACAGGGCTACTATCCATTAACGAGCAGCACGCAACTTATCGCCAGAGCAGAAATAGGCGCAGTCAGCGGCAGAAACAGCGCACCAGCAGCGTTTTTATTCCGCGCAGGCGGCGATCAATCAATAAGAGGTTACGCATTTGAAAGTTTGGGCGTGCGTGAGGGCGATGCCACAGTGGGCGGGCGCTATTTGGCAACAGGCAGCATAGAAGCGATTCAATGGCTGACCCAACAATGGGGCGCGGCGATATTTGTGGACGCTGGTAATGCGGCCAATACATTACAGGATTTAAAACCCGTTTATGGCTACGGTTTAGGCGCGCGCTGGAAAAGCCCGATAGGCGCGATTGGCGGTGATATTGCGTATGGCGAAGCAACCAAAGAATTCCGCCTACATTTTAATTTAGGTGTTGCATTTTGAACTTAAGGCACATGTTGAGTTTGAACAATCTAAAAAAATGGACTTACATAAAAGCAGCATTGCTCAGCTTTGCCTTGCTGATGTTGACGCCTGCGCAAGGCGAAATGACTATACATGGTAGCTCTAATCTGGATACGCTGGATTACGATGTAGATAATATTCACCTACAACTCACTAAATTAGAGTCGCGCTGGCAGCTATCGCCATTTGACAGCAGTTTGCTAGTGGAAAAAATGCGCGCGAAACGCTTGGTCATTACTTTGCGTGATACCGAAAAGAAAGCAGATAAAACAGGTTTGCCAGAGCGCATCAACTTACCTTTTCCTGTGCAGATTCAACAGGCGGAAGTGGTAGAGCTGGTGATAGTGACGCCAACCGAAACCTACACACTCAATCAGGTTCAATTCGATTTAAAAGCCGATAGCAAAATCATACAGCTGAATTATTTGCGCGCCGCAACGCCTTATGGTCAGGCTCAATTGCAGCTCAATATGCAAACGGCGCGCCCATTTGCATTAACGGGTGAGGCCATTATTAAGCAAGCCAGTCTTGATAGCAGCTTGCCTTACGACATTAAAACGCAGTTGGCGGGCGATTTAAATAGCATAAATTTTGAGCTGAATCCGCTGTTAATTTTGCAAAATAATCAGCTGGCAATAGGGCAAACCGCTGCAAACGATTTAATAGCGGCGAATATGCAAATCAACGGCGAAATCGGATTAGCCAATGATTATCCGCTTAAATTGGTTGCGCACTTAACCAATTTAAAACCCGAAAAATTAGGCAGCTACCCTGTAGGCTTATTGAATGTTGATGTAGAGATGCATGGCGACTTAGGTAAACAAACTGGCTTGCAAGTGCAACTATTAGCTAAAGAGAGCTATTTGCAGACCGATAATGCCAAGCAACCCTTGGCGCTTGCAGGTAATTTTGTGGTGATTGGTAATCAAATCAATGTCATTGATTTAAATGCCAATATCGCTAGTAATATTTTTAAAGCAACAGGTAGTCTGGGTGCGGCAGACAGCGTGCTGGAATGGCGCGCTGATTTACCACAGCTCAGCACATTTGGCCGCGAATTTTCAGGTCAAGCAGTGGCCAGCGGCTCACTGGCTGGCACGTTTGAAAACTTAGCCTTGCGCTTAAAATTGACAGCGCAAAAATTGCAATTACCCAATAAAATTCAATTAGAAAAACTGGACGGGCAGGCAACTATAATGGCCGATACCAATGGTGCAGTAGATGCCATATTCAATGCAGATGGTTTAAAAGTGGCACAAAATCCTGTGATGAATGCAGCGCTTAGCTTACAAGGTACACGCGTGGCGCACCAACTTAAGTTAACCGCAAATTCGCAACAAAAAATCCTGCCGTTTCAATTTGAAACTTTGTTGCAAGGTGGATTAAACGGCGACACTTGGCAGGGTTTTATTCAAAGTTTGCAATTAAAAGGCGAAACCCCAGTTACTTTGCAAGCGCCTGCAAAATTGAGCGCTACCTTGCAGGATGTGACGTTGGGTAATGCAGTTTTGCAACTCACAAAAGGCCGCATAGAAATTGACGGTTTGCAAGCTGGCAGAAAAGGATTTGTCAGTCAAGGTAAGCTTAGCCAGCTTGCTCTAGATGACATACCTCCGAGTGTGTTTACTCTGCCGGCCAGATTAAAAGGCAACCCAGTTTTTTCTGGTTATTGGAATATTAATGCGTTGGAATCTGTTAATGCGCAAGCACAGTTTAAGTTGGATTCTGGCGATTTAAGCTTAAGCGATTCAACGGGTGTAGCCAAACCGCTTGGCTTGCAAAACTTAAGCGCAGATTTAAAAGTCGTTAATAATCAATCTGATTTGATGTGGCTATTAGATGGCACACAATTAGGGCATTTTGATGGGCATGTAAAAACCATACTCACTAAAGTGGAATCAGGATTTGCTTTAATGGCAGACGCGCCGCTCAACATTAGCAGTAACGCACAACTCAATACCTTAGCTTGGCTGCCTTTATCCGATTCGCTTGCTGACGCGCAATTGGATGGCGTGTTAAGCATGATATTGAGCGCCGATGGCACCATGCAAAAGCCCAATTTGCGTGGCAATGCAATGGGTAAAAACTTGCAATTTATCCTGCCTTCTCAAGGTGTGGCGTTAACAGATGGCACATTACAAGCCAGTTTTGAAAATGATCAATTACAAATTAAAGAAGCGGTCTGGAAAGGCGGTAGCGGTTATTTACGCACTAACGGTACTTTGCAACTCATCAATCAGCAGGCTTTAAACTTGCAACCCAGTATCGCTTTAAATTGGGTAGCAGAACAGTTCACGGTGCTGTCAGGTGCGGACAGATTGTTGGTATTGAATGGCGCAGGTAAAACTACTTTAGCAGATGATTTGCTGACTATTTCTGGCGATTTTAAAGTGATAAAAGGCTTGGTAGGACTGCCTAATGATGATGTGCCAACGCTGGCCGATGATGTGGTTGTGCTGGGACGTGCTGAAATAGTCAATGATGATGCGCTCAAAATCTTGCTCAATAATCTGCGCATTGATTTGGGTGATGATTTTACGTTGCGCGGTCGCGGTTTGGATGCGCAATTGTCTGGCGCGTTGACGCTGGTGGGCCTAACGCAATATTTACCACATACCGAAGGCACAATTCGCATTAAAAAAGGCACTTATACGGCCTATGGCCAAGTGCTGAATATTACGCGCGGCGTGATTGCTTTTACAGGCCCAATTGATAACCCAAGCTTGAATATTCGCGCAATGCGCAATGCGCCATCAAACAATGACAGCATCATTAAAAGCAACGCAGAGGCCTCAAGCAATGGCGAGGTGACTGGTAGCAACTTCAGCCAAACCACGTCTTCAGCGGTACAGAATGTAAATGCGGGTGTCGAAATCACAGGTAATGGCTTAAATCCAGCCGTTAAATTGGTGTCAGAACCCAATGTGACCGATACTGAAAAACTATCTTGGTTGCTGCTTGGGCGTGGCACTAATCAAGCAGGGTCTAGTGATTTTGCCATGCTTTCATTAGCCGCAGGCGCGGTATTGTCAGACGAAAATTCGCTGCCGCTACAAACAAAACTAGCGCGCGCAGCCGGCTTGGATGAATTGAGCTTTGGCGGCGCTGATGCCGATACTGCATCGCTGACTTTTGGTAAACGCTTGTCATCTCAACTGTATTTAAGTTATCAAAAAAGTGTGAGCGGCTTATTGGACGTAGCAAGGCTGACGTTTAATATTACGCCACGCTGGGCTCTGCAGGCCGAAACAGGTACAGAAAGTGCGGTAGATGCTTTGTACACGTTTAGCTTTAAATAAAAGGCTTCAAATGTTTTAGCAAAAACTTAACGCTAAAAACTTAACACTTTTTTAGGGTTAAATTTTTGTTAAAACTAGCATTCCACATTGACCATACTAGCTTGCAAGCGTAGAATTCGCGCCAATTCTTAAGGCATTTTTATGAGCCAACAATCAACAGATTATCTTGCCGAAAAGCCATCAGCTGCAAAAAAAATTGTAGTTGCCAACTGGAAAATGCATGGCAATCTTGAACAAAATCAACTATTGTTGACAGCATATATTGCGTCTTTATCTCATCTAAAACAATCAAAAGTCGTTGTTTGCGCGCCGTATCCTTATTTGGCGCAACTGCAAAACGTGCTGCAAAACAGCAATATTAGCTGGGGCGCGCAAAATCTCGCTAAAAATGCCGAGGGTGCATTTACGGGCGAAGTAAGCGCTGCCATGCTGAAAGATTTTGGTTGCGAATACGTCATTATCGGTCATTCAGAGCGCGCGACTGCCTATTGCGAATCGGACGAAAATATCGCGCAAAAATTTTTTCAAGCAAAAAATCACGGTTTAACGCCTATTTTGTGCGTGGGTGAAACGCTAATAGAGCGCGAAGCAGGCGTGATGGAAATGGTGGTCGGCAAGCAATTAGATACCATTATTCAATTGCATGGCGCGGCTATTTTTGCCGATAGCATTATTTCCTATGAGCCGATTTGGGCGATTGGAACGGGCTTGGCAGCCACGCCAATACAAGCAAAAGCCATGCATCAGTTCATTCGAAACAAGATTGCCCATCTGGATAAAGACGCGGCAGATAGCTTAAAAATCCTCTACGGAGGAAGCGTAAACCCGCAAAATGCGGTACAATTATTTGCTGTATCGAATATCGATGGCGGGTTGATTGGAAAATGTTCATTAGCCGCGCAAGCATTCGAAAAAATATGCCTAGCGGCAGATTTAACAAGTTAGCGTCAACGGTTAGCATGCAGGTAAAGTGTCTGTTTAACGCAAAGTACATTTAATATAAAGCATTTTTGGAATTGGTTCGATGGAAAATTTAATCACAGTTATTCATGTTTTAGCAGCAGCTGGCGTAATCGGATTAGTGCTGCTGCAACACGGTAAAGGCGCTGATATGGGCGCTGCATTCGGTAGCGGCGCATCAGGCAGTTTGTTTGGCGTGAGCGGCTCATCTAATATTTTAAGTAAACTAACATCGATTTGCGTGGTGATTTTTTTCTGCACCAGTTTAACCCTCGCTTATTTAGCTAGTCACCGCGCAGGAAGCAGCAGCGTTGTTAAAATGCCTGCAAAATCGCAAGAAATAAATCTAGCGCCAAGTGCAACTAAAACGCCAGAAACAGCACCAAGCGGTAACACTGCGAAAGATATTCCAAACTAATTTTTGGATTAGATATATTTAAGTTTGGTATTTGTCAGCTAATCGCCTAAAATTGCCGTCGTGGTGGAATTGGTAGACACGCTATCTTGAGGGGGTAGTGGCGAAAGTCGTGAGAGTTCGAGTCTCTCCGTCGGCACCATTTAATGTACATAATTAGATTTAAAATAAACACAAAAATTAATCTAAAAAACTAGTTAAGTTTGATTGTTAGGCCAAAAGCAAAACAATTGAAATCTGTTGTAAACCTTGTTAGGAAGTTTCTGTGCTGGAAAATTACTTTCCAATCTTGTTATTTATCTTAGTTGGCCTTGCCGTTGGGCTTGGGCCACTTATCATCGGTAAAATCGTATCTCCTAGCAGGCCGGATAGCGAAAAAAACTCGCCTTATGAGTGTGGGTTTGAAGCGTTTGAAGATGCGCGCATGAAATTTGACGTGCGTTATTATTTGGTTGCCATTCTGTTTATTCTGTTTGATTTAGAAATCGCATTTTTATTCCCGTGGGCAGTTGTGTTGCAAGAAATCGGCTTGGCTGGATTTCTGGCGATGATGTTGTTTTTGTTCGTGCTGGTGGTTGGCTTTGTGTATGAGTGGATGAAAGGCGCCCTTGAGTGGGATTAAAACAATGCGATTAGCGCGCTTAAATAAAATTTGCCTTAAAAAACGGGTTAAGTCCGGAGCTAAAGCATGAGCTTAGAGGGCGTCTTAGAAAAAGGTTTTGTTACCACCACGCTAGATACGGTGATTAATTACACGCGTACTGGCTCGCTATGGCCAATGACTTTTGGTTTGGCTTGCTGCGCGGTAGAGATGATGCATGCAGGTGCTTCGCGTTACGATTTAGACCGTTTCGGTATTGTGTTCAGGCCAAGTCCAAGACAATCAGATGTGATGATTGTGGCGGGTACTTTGGTGAATAAAATGGCGCCAGCATTACGCAAAGTCTATGACCAAATGGCAGAGCCGCGCTGGGTGATTTCAATGGGCAGTTGCGCGAATGGTGGTGGTTATTATCACTATTCATACGCTGTGGTGCGCGGTTGTGATCGTATTGTACCAGTGGATGTGTATGTGCCAGGTTGTCCGCCAACGGCTGAAGCTTTGCTATACGGCATCATTCAGTTACAGAAAAAAATCAGACGTACTAATACCATAGCTAGATAATTCTTATGTCACTTAAACTCGATCAATTATCGGCGCAGCTTAAACTTGCCTTAAGCGACAAAATCACGCAATTAACCATTGCGCTAGATGAAATTACCATTGAGTGCCATGCAGATAACTACATGGCTGTTTGCGCAAAACTACGCGACCACGCCGAACTTAAATTTGAGCAGTTAATTGATTTGTGCGGTGTAGATTACAGTGAATATGCAGATGGAATTTGGGAAGGTAAGCGCTACGCAGTGGTGTTGCACCTACTGTCTGTTAGCCTAAATCAGCGCGTTCGCTTACGCGTGTTTGCGCAAGATGATGATTTTCCTGTATTGCCAACACTGGTAGATATTTGGCCAGCAGCTAATTGGTTTGAGCGTGAAGCGTTTGATTTGTATGGATTAATGTTTGAAAACCATCCTGATTTACGCCGGTTATTAACCGACTATGGTTTTGTTGGTCATCCATTCCGCAAAGATTTCCCTATGATTGGTCATGTTGAAATGCGTTACGACCCAGAGCAGCAGCGTGTGATTTATCAGCCTGTTTCAATTGAGCTGCGTAACAATGTGCCGCGCATCATTCGCGATGATGGAGCGCATCAATAATGGCTGAAATTAGAAATTACACCATGAACTTCGGCCCGCAGCATCCTGCGGCACACGGCGTATTGCGCTTGGTTCTAGAGTTGGATGGCGAAGTCATTCAACGCGCCGATCCGCATATTGGTCTATTGCATCGTGCCACTGAAAAATTAGCTGAAAATCGCACTTATTTACAGTCAATTCCCTACATGGATAGGCTGGATTACGTATCCATGATGGCTAATGAGCACGCCTACGTGATGGCGATTGAAAAGATGATGGGTATTGATGTGCCGATTCGCGCACAATATATCCGTGTCATGTTCGACGAGATTACCCGCGTTTTAAATCATTTGTTGTGGCTAGGCGCGCATGCGTTAGACGTTGGCGCGATGACGGTATTTTTGTATGCTTTCCGTGAGCGTGAAGACCTGTTCGATTGCTATGAAGCGGTTTCTGGCGCACGTATGCATGCCGCGTATTACCGTCCAGGTGGTGTATATCGCGATTTACCTAATCAAATGCCGCAGCATGAAACAACCAAATTCCGCAGCGCAAAACAAATTAGTAAGCTAAATGACAACCGTCAAGGTTCATTTTTAGATTTCATTGAAGACTTTACTAATCGCTTCCCCACTTATATCGATGAATACGAAACGCTATTAACCGATAACCGTATCTGGAAGCAGCGCACCGTTGGTGTAGGTGTAGTGTCACCTGAGCGTGCTTTAGCGCTGGGCTTTACTGGCCCAATGTTGCGCGGTTCTGGTATTGAGTGGGATTTGCGTAAAAAGCAGCCCTATGAAGTGTATGCCAATTTAGACTTTGACATTCCAGTTGGTGTGAATGGTGATTGTTACGATCGCTACTTGGTGCGCATGGAAGAATTCAGGCAATCCAATAATATTATTAAGCAATGTATTAATTGGTTGCGCGCTAACCCAGGCCCAGTGATTACTACCGATAATAAAGTAGCGCCGCCAGACCGTGAAGGCATGAAAACCAATATGGAAGACATGATTCACCACTTTAAATTGTTTACTGAAGGCTTTCATGTGCCAGCGGGTGAGGCCTACGCGGCGGTAGAGCATCCAAAAGGTGAGTTTGGTATTTACATGGTGTCTGATGGTGCCAATAAACCGTATCGTTTAAAGATTCGCGCACCTGGTTACCCGCATCTTGCGGCATTAGATGAAATGACTAAAGGCCATATGATTGCCGATTTGGTAGCCATAATCGGCACACAAGATATTGTATTTGGCGAAATTGATAGGTAGTTATGCTTAGTACTGAATCCATAGCAAAAATAGATTACGAACTCACCAAATATCCCGCCGATAAACGGCAGGCGGCAGTGATGAGTGCGTTGCGTATTGTGCAAACAGAGCGTGGCTGGCTTTCAAAAGAAAGCATTACAGAAGTGGCTGAGTATTTGCGCATCCCTGAAATCGCGGCGATGGAAGTGGCGACTTTTTATAATATGTATGACTTGCAGCCAGTTGGAAAATACAAAATCAGTATTTGCACCAATATTTCTTGCATGTTGCGCGATTCTGATTCAATCGTGAATCACTTGCAAACTAAGCTGGGCGTTGGCTTTAATGAAGTGACGCCAGATGGAAAATTTTGTTTAAAAGAGGGCGAGTGCATGGGTGCTTGTGGCGGTGCTCCTCTGTTTATTGTAAATAATCACATCATGCATGAGTTTTTAACTGTTGATAAAGTAGATGCTATTTTAGAAGCTTTGGAGTAATCATGGGAACGTTAACAGAAGATGTTGTGATGACTGATTTAAGCAAGCAAACCTTGCTTACTTTACGCTCGTTAACTGAAAAAAATCCAGCCTCATTAGAAACCTATATCAAGCTGGGCGGTTATGCGCAGCTTAAAAGAATCGTCACCGAAAAAGTAAAAGCCACCGATATTATTGCGCAAATCAAAACCTCTAATTTACGCGGCCGTGGCGGCGCGGGTTTTCCTACTGGTCTTAAATGGAGTTTTATGCCGCGTTATTACGATGGCACAAAGTATCTGGTTTGCAATAGCGATGAGGGCGAGCCAGGCACATTTAAAGACCGCGATATTATTCGCTACAACCCACATCAATTGATTGAAGGTATGGCGATAGCCGCTTATACATTAGGCGCGCGCGTTGGATATAACTATATTCACGGCGAAATTTGGCAAGACTACGATATCTTTGAAGCTGCGTTGCATGAAGCAAAAGCCGCTGGCTACTTGGGTGAAAACTTATTCGGTAGCAATTTTAGTTTTGATTTGTATGCGGTGCATGGCTATGGCGCTTATATTTGTGGTGAAGAAACAGCATTAATTGAGTCTATTGAAGGCAAAAAAGGCCAGCCACGCTTTAAGCCACCATTTCCTGCTAGTTATGGCGTTTTTGGTAAGCCAACCAATGTGAATAATACTGAAAGCTATGCTAGCATTCCGTGGATTCTGCAGCATGGTGGCCAAGCATTTGCCGATTTGGGCGTGCCTAATTCTGGCGGTACCAAGTTATTCTCGGTATCTGGCCATGTAGAAAAACCAGGCAATTACGAAGTGAACATGGGTATGCCATTTGCTGAACTATTAGAATTGGCAGGCGGCATTTGGAAAGGCCGCAAATTAAAAGCGGTGATTCCTGGTGGGCCGTCTACGGCAGTAATGACAGCTGAAATGATTCAAAACGCCACCATGGATTATGACGGTTTAAGCAAGGCAGGTTCAAGCTTAGGCGCGGGTTCTATGATTGTGATGGATGACACGACTTGCATGGTTAAAACATTAAAGCGCTTAAGCTATTTCTTTTATGAAGAAAGCTGTGGTCAGTGCACACCTTGCCGCGAAGGTACGGGCTGGGTGTATCGCGTGATTTCGCGCATTGTGGATGGCAAAGGCAAAATGGAAGATTTAGATTTGCTAACGGATGTTAGTAATAATATTTCAGGCCGCACAATTTGTGCTTTGGGCGATGCGGCGGCAACGCCAGTATTAAGCTTTATTAAGCATTTCAGGCCAGAGTTTGAGTATTATATTCAGCATGGTAAGTCGATGATTGACGGTAAATAGCATATGTTAAATATTGAAATAGACGGCAAACCATTAGAAGTCGAACACGGCAGCACCATTATTGATGCGGCTGATAAAGTCGGCATTGAGATTCCACGTTTTTGCTACCATAAAAAATTGTCGGTGGCGGCTAACTGCCGTATGTGTTTGGTACAGGTTGAGAAGTTTAACAAGCCTTTACCCGCATGCGCTACGCCTGTAGCCGATGGCATGAAGATTTTCACGCGCAGCAAATCAGCGGTTGAAGCACAAAAAAGTGTGATGGAATTTTTGCTGATTAACCACCCATTAGATTGCCCAATCTGCGATCAAGGTGGTGAGTGCGATTTGCAGGACATTGCCGTGGCTTATGGCGCCAGCGGCTCACGCTACACAGAAGAAAAGCGTGTTGTTTTAAATAAAAATATCGGTCCTTTAATTAGTACTGATATGACGCGTTGCATTCAATGTACACGCTGTGTACGCTTCTTAAAAGAAGTAGGCGGCATGCAAGAGCTGGGCCTAGTTGGTCGCGGCGAGCATGCCGAAATTACCGCTTATGTCGATAAATCGGTTAATTCTGAATTAAGTGGAAATATTATTGATTTATGCCCTGTAGGCGCACTTACCAATAAACCATTCCGTTACTCTGCACGCAGTTGGGAGCTGACACGTCGCCCCAGTATTGCGCCGCATGATGGTTTGGGTTCGCATATTGAAGTGCATGTAAAAGACAATAAAGTGATGCGTGTATTACCGCGCGAAAAAGAAAGCATTAACGAATGCTGGCTGTCCGACCGCGATAGATATTCTTACGTTGGTTTAAATAGCCCAGACCGCTTAAAAGTGCCGATGATTAAGCATAATGGTGCATGGGTAGAAACCGATTGGAAAACAGCTTTAGAGTTTGCCGCTGGTCAGATTAAAGATATTACCAATCAGCATGGCGCTGACTCTCTTGGTGTGCTGGTTTCACCAAACAGCACGATGGAAGAAGGCTATTTAATCAAGCAGTTAGCTAATGGCTTAGGCTGTGGTAATGTGGATTATCGCCTACGTCAAACCGATTTTAGATTGGATGGCAAACGCGTTGGAACGCCTTGGATGGGTTGTAATATTCAAGAAATTGAAGAGCTAGACCGTATTTTGATTATCGGCTCTAACTTGCGCAATGAGCATCCATTATTGGCGCAACGTTTCCGCAAAGCGGTTGCCAATGGTGCGGAATTATCCATCGTTAGTCCGCTAGATAATGATCCACTGATGAAGATTGCACACAAAGTGATTGTGCGCCCGAATGATATGGTGAATGTGCTGGGCCAAATCTTAAAAGCTATGTCTGGCTTGCAACGTTTGTCTTTATGTTTACCGCCATCTCTTAACGAATTACTAGAAACCATTAAAGTACGTCCAAATACGCAAGCCATGGCTGAAAGCTTAGCTGGTTTGGCAGGCTTAAACGGTACGGTGGATTTGGTTGCGCCAAAAGTCGGTATTTTCTTAGGCAATATGGGTTTAAGTGACCCACGCTTTACCGAAATGTATAGCATGATGGAAGCCATTGGCGGTATTTGTGGCGCCAAAGGTGGCATATTGCCAGCGGCTGCCAATAGCACAGGTATGCACTTGATGGGTGTAATGCCAAATGCAACAGGCATGCATGCGCGCGCTATGTTAGAAGTGCCACGCAAAGCGTATTTGTTATTGAATGTTGAGCCAGAATTAGATTTTCAGCATGCTGCTTTAGCAAAAGCCGCTATGGCCCAAGCCGAATGCGTTGTGGCGTTAACTGCGTTTAAATCAGAGGCACTAGAAAATGCCGATGTATTGTTACCAATTGCGCCGTTTACCGAAACATCGGGCACGTTTATGAGCATGGAAGGGCGCGTACAAAGCTTTGCCGCCGTTGCTAAACCGCTTGGTGAATGCCGTCCCGCTTGGAAAGTGTTGCGTGTTTTGGCGAATACCTTAGGTTTAGAAGGTTTTGATTTTGACAGTAGCGAAGCCGTTAAAAATGCTATATTTAAAGGTGAAAAACCTTCAACAGTAGTATGGCGTAGCCTTAATAACAACTTAAAAGAGTTGGTTGAGATTGAAGTCAATATTAAGTCGGCTGGTTTGCAACGTATTGGCGAAGTGCCGCAATATGAATCCGATCCAATCGTGCGTCGCTCAACACCGCTACAAAAAACCAAGTACAACATTCGGCCCATGGCACGTATGCGTGCTGAACAAATAGCGCAATTAGGTTTGGTTGATGGTGATGTAGTGCTGGCCAGCCAAGATAAAGGCAGCGCTGTGTTACAAGTCAAATTGGATAATCATGTAGCAATGGGATGTGTGCGGGTAGCAGCATCGCATGAATTAACCACTGGTTTGGGTGATTTGATGGGTGACATTACGATTGAAAAAACCAGTAAAGAGCTTTACAAACCTTATGAAACAACCATGATGAAAGTGGTTGCATAATGGAATTTTTGGCTAACATATTTGGCGGATATTGGGATGCGGTGCATCTTACTGGCTGGGCATTAATCAAAATCGTCGCCATCGTATTGCCGTTGATGATAGCGGTGGCTTATTTGACTTGGGCAGAGCGTAAAGTGATTGGCTACATGCAAGTGCGCGTAGGCCCTAATCGTGTAGGTTATTTTGGTTTGCTACAACCGTTTGCCGATGCGATTAAGCTGATATTCAAAGAAATTGTGGTGCCAACAGCCTCAAATAAAGCACTATTTTTTATTGGGCCAGTATTAGCCATTGCACCAGCCTTTGCCGCTTGGGCAGTCATCCCATTTGATGCCACATTGGTTTTGGCGAATCTTGATGCGGGGCTGTTGTATATTTTAGCCATGACCTCTGTAGCGGTTTACGGTGTGATTATCGCAGGTTGGGCGTCTAACTCTAAATACGCATTTTTAGGCAGCTTGCGCTCTGCAGCACAAATCGTGTCTTACGAAATTGCGATGGGTTTTGCCTTGGTAGGCGTATTAATGTGCGCCAACTCATTAAATCTAGGCAAAATTGTGATGGGTCAAGCAGGCGGTTTCTGGCACTGGTATTTCATCCCTTTATTCCCTTTATTTGTGGTGTATTTTATTAGTGCGGTGGCAGAGACTAATCGTGCGCCGTTTGACGTAGCTGAGGGTGAATCGGAAATTGTTGCGGGTTTCCATGTGGAATATTCTGGCCCTGGCTTTATGGTGTTTTTCTTGGCGGAATATGCCAATATTTGGCTGGTTTGCGCGTTAGCTGCCACCATGTTTTTAGGAGGTTGGTTGTCACCGGTACCATTTTTACCCGATAGCATTTTGTGGTTTTTAGCCAAAATGTGTTTCTTGGTATTCTTCTTTTTATGGTTTAGGGCAACATTCCCGCGCTACCGTTACGACCAAATCATGCGCTTGGGTTGGAAAATATTTATTCCAATTACTTTGGTGTGGATTATATTTGTGGGTGCGATGATGCAAACCAACCTGGCTTATCTGTTTCATTAGGGCTTACTTGTTAAATTAATATGTTTAATACGATTAAAAATACACTTGGTAGCTTAATGCTATGGGAACTGCTAAAAGGCATGGCGCTAACAGGCCGTTACTTTTTTGCACGAAAAATTACTATTCAATACCCAGAAGAGCGCACGCCGCAATCGAATCGTTTTCGTGGTTTGCATGCGTTACGCCGCTATCCAAATGGTGAAGAGCGTTGCATTGCCTGTAAATTGTGCGAAGCGGTTTGCCCGGCCATGGCCATTACTATTGAATCAGAACAGCGTGAAGACAATACACGTCGCACTACGCGTTACGACATTGATTTAACCAAATGTATTTTCTGCGGCTTATGTGAAGAATCTTGCCCCGTAGATAGTATTGTAGAAACACGTATTTTTGATTATCACGGTGAGCAACGTGGTGATTTGCTTTACACCAAGGAAATGCTGTTAGCGGTGGGCGATAAGCATGAAAAACAAATCGCGCTAGATCGCTTACAAGATAAATCTTTCAGGTAGCCATAATCTTTCAGGCAAACATAATTAAGACTAAAACTGATGATATTTAACGACTTTATTTTTTACGCTTTGGCAGCCATTTTGCTGTTTGCGGGTATTCGCGTGATTACCACGCGCAACCCAGTACATGCCGCCTTGCATTTGGTACTGGCGTTTTTTACAGCCGCAGGTATCTGGCTGTTATTAGAGGCGGAATTTTTGGCGATTGCTTTGGTTCTAGTATATGTGGGCGCGGTAATGGTGTTGTTTTTATTCGTGGTAATGATGCTGGATATCAATATCGACAAGCTACGCGAAGGTTTTTGGGAGTATCTGCCTATGGCTGGAACGATTGGCTTGCTGATGGCAGTTGAGATGGTGATGGTGCTAAGTGGTAAATACTTTGCGACTTCTCAAGTTGTGAATAAGCCGGCCGACTACAGTAATACCGCTGAATTAGGGCGCGTGCTGTATACCGATTATTTACTGCCGTTTGAGTTGGCTTCTGTGGTGCTACTAGTGGCCATTATTGCAGCCATTGTTTTAACCTTAAGAGATCGCCAAGATAATAAATCCATGAATCCTGCTGAACAGGTGTTGGTTAAAAAACAAGACAGGTTACGAATTGTAAAAATGGATGCAGTGGTTGAAGCACCTTCAGTAGAAGCTACACCAGCAGAAAAGGATAAATCATAATGGCAACAGTTGGTTTATCGCATTATCTGGTTTTAGGCGCGCTGCTGTTTGCGATTAGCGTGATTGGTATTTTTTTAAATCGCAAAAACGTGATTATTTTGCTAATGGCCATTGAGTTGATGTTGCTGGCGGTTAATCTTAACTTTATTGCGTTTTCGCACTACTTAAACGATGTAGCTGGCCAAGTATTTGTATTCTTTATATTGACAGTGGCAGCTGCAGAGTCGGCGATTGGATTGGCTATTTTGGTCGTATTATTCCGTAATTTACGCACCATTAACGTCGATGATTTAGATTCATTAAAAGGTTAAGTACTTAACCACTAAAAACACTCAAAAAAATGACACTGCCACAAATTTCCTTATTAATTGTTTCATTGCCTTTAATTGCCGCTGCCATTGTTGGCTTGTTTGGCCGTCATTTGCCGCGTGCTAGCGCACATTGGTTAACCATAGCAGGCGTAGGTGCAGCATTTGTACTGTCTGTTATCGTGTTTAAAGCCACGCTTAATGGCTACATAGCCAATTACAATTTATATACTTGGCTAACATCCGGCGATATTCAATTTAATGTTGGATTTTTGATTGATAATTTAACCGCCATGATGATGGTCGTTGTCACGTTTGTATCGCTTATGGTGCATATTTACACTATAGGCTACATGAGTGAAGACCCGGGTTACAGTCGCTTTTTTAGTTATATCTCGCTGTTTACGTTTTCAATGCTGATGCTGGTGATGAGCAATAACTTCATGCAGCTGTTTTTTGGTTGGGAAGCTGTAGGCTTGGTTTCGTATCTGCTGATTGGCTTTTGGTACACACGTCCAACGGCGATTTACGCCAACTTAAAAGCATTCTTAGTGAATCGTGTTGGCGATTTCGGCTTCTTGCTGGGCATTGGTATGGTGTTGTACTACACAGGTAGCTTAGATTACGCAGCGGTGTTCCAAGCGGCACCGTCTTTAGCTGATGTACAAGTGTTCTTATTACCGAATGTGTCATGGTCATTAATGACGGTGACTTGTATCTTGCTTTTTATTGGCGCAATGGGTAAATCAGCACAAGTGCCATTACATGTTTGGCTACCCGATTCAATGGAAGGCCCAACGCCAATTTCTGCCTTGATTCATGCCGCAACCATGGTAACCGCGGGTATCTTTATGGTGGCACGTATGTCGCCATTGTTTGAATTATCCACTACGGCCTTATCATTTGTCATGATTATCGGCGCGATTACCGCCTTATTTATGGGCTTTTTGGGCATTATCCAAAACGATATCAAACGCGTTGTGGCATATTCTACACTTTCTCAGCTTGGTTATATGACAGTTGCTTTAGGCGCATCGGCTTATTCAGTTGCCATCTTCCATTTGATGACGCATGCGTTTTTTAAAGCCTTACTGTTTTTAGCGGCAGGTTCAGTCATCATGGGCATGCATCACGATCAGGATATTCGCAATATGGGTAACTTGAAAAAGTATATGCCGGTCACTTGGATTACCTCATTAATCGGTTCGCTGGCTTTAATCGGCACACCATTTTTTGCAGGCTTTTATTCTAAAGATGGCATCATTGAAGCGGTTAAGTTTTCTAATATCACGGGTAGCGGTTTTGCTTACTTCGCGGTATTAGCGGGCGTATTTGTTACCGCATTCTATTCGTTTAGATTATACTTTTTGGTTTTTCACGGCAAAGAGAAATGGCGCCATGTTTCTCATGCGCATGACGCACATCATGATGATGCACATGACGACTCACATGACCATCATCATGGCCTAGGCCCAACTGACGATCCACATGAGTCAGGCTGGGTTGTGAAGTTGCCACTGATTTTATTGGCGGTACCTTCACTATTAATCGGCTATATCGCGATTGAGCCTATGCTGTTTGGCGATTTTTTCAAAGGTGTGATTTTTGTGAATTATGAAGCACATCCTGCCATGGAAACGTTAACGCATCACTTTCACACAATATTGCATTCGCCAGCAGGCATGGCTTTGCATGGATTAATGACATTACCATTTGCGCTGGCGGCTTCTGGAGTTCTGTTGTCTTGGTTCTTTTATATGAAACGCCCTGATATTCCTGCCGCCATCCAGAAGAAATTCAGTTTCATTAACCAAATTTTAGAAAATAAATACGGTTTCGATGCATTTAATGAACGTTTTTTTGCAGGTGGTGCACGTATGCTGGGCGAAAAACTATGGAAAATCGGTGATATTCAGCTAATTGATGGCGCAATCGTTAATGGTACGGCGCGCTTAATTGGACGCATTTCAAGTAAGGTGCGCCATTTGCAATCGGGGCTGATTTATCACTACGCCTTCGCTATGATTATTGGCGTGTTTTTGTTCTTAACCTTTTTTATTAAAATAAATTAAGTGATGACTATTTAAATGATGACTATGGATTTTTTAAATAGCCATGTGCTAAGTTTTTCAATTTGGTTGCCAATGTTGGCTGGTGTTGTGGTGTTGCTGTTAGGTAACGACAACAAACCCAATTTCACACGCTGGTTAGCCTTGGCTGGTAGCTTGCTTGCTTTTTCAGTGACTTTGCCGCTTTACACACATTTCAATTACGCCGATGGCGGGTTTCAGTTTCAAGAAATGGCGCGCTGGATTCCTGCCTTTAATGTGAATTATCACTTGGGTGTGGATGGCATTGCCGCGCCATTGATATTGCTCACCAGCTTTACTACTGTGATTGTGGTGATTGCCGCTTGGGAAGTTATTACCAATAATATTGCGCAATACATGGCGGCGTTCTTGATTATGAGCGGCTTGATGATTGGCGTCTTTAGCGCGTTAGATGGCTTGCTTTACTACGTGTTTTGGGAGGCGATGCTAATCCCCATGTTCTTGGTGATTGGTATTTGGGGTGGCGAAAACCGCGTGTACGCGACTATTAAGTTTTTCCTCTATACCTTACTTGGTTCGCTACTCATGTTGGTGGCCTTTATCTACTTATATCATCAAACGGGTAGTTTTGAGATTGTTGATTATTACCAATTGCCGTTACCACTTAATGCGCAAATATTGATTTTTATGGCGTTTTTTATGGCATTTGCGGTCAAAATTCCCATGTGGCCAGTGCATACTTGGTTGCCAGACGCACACGTTGAAGCACCTACTGGCGGTTCTGTGATATTGGCAGCGATTATGTTGAAATTGGGTGGCTACAGCTTTTTGCGTTTTGCCATGCCAATCGCACCTGATGCCGCGCACTATTTATCTGGTTTTATGATTACCTTGTCGTTAATTGCGATTGTTTATATCGCTTTGGTGGCATTGGTACAAAAAGACATGAAGAAGCTGATTGCTTATTCTTCTATTTCGCATATGGGCTTTGTCACTCTGGGCTTTTTCTTGTTTAGCCAATTAGGCCTAGAAGGCGCGATTGTGCAAATGATTTCACATGGCTTTATTTCAGCCGCCATGTTCTTGTGTGTGGGTGTGTTGTACGACCGCATGCATAGCCGCCAGATCGCCGATTACGGCGGGGTAGTCAATACCATGCCGATTTTTGCGGCGTTTGCAGTATTGTTTGCCATGGCAAATAGTGGCCTTCCAGCCACATCAGGGTTTGTCGGTGAGTTTATGGTGATTTTGGCCGCTGTTAAATATAACTTTTGGGTTGGGTTTTTAGCCGCAACTACTCTGATATTTGGCGCAGCATACAGCCTGTGGATGGTGAAGCGTGTATTTTATGGTGATATTGCTAACTCACATGTGGCTGAGCTGAAAGATATCAATAAACGCGAATTGTTCATACTAAGCGTATTGGCTTTGATGGTGATTGGGTTTGGTGTGTATCCACAACCCCTTACTGAGTTTACACACGCGACTGCTGCGCAATTTTTGAATCATATGGCAATCAGCAAATTGCCAGTTGCTGGGCTTTAGCCTTAAGTTAGTAGAAAAACAATGGAATATATCAAAACTGACCTGATTACCGCTTTGCCTGAACTGACTGTGCTATGCATGGCGATGTTCATATTACTGCTGGATTTATTTATTAAACCCAAAAATCGTATTGTGATTTACGGTTTAGCGCAATTTACGCTATTTGTAGCTGCTTATTTCACAGTCAGTACCTATAATCCAGCCGTTGGTTATGCGTTTTCTAATATGTTTGTAGATGATCCACTAGCGGATGTGTTGAAGCTGATGACTTATTTAGGTACATCAATCATGCTGGTATACACGCGTCAATTCATGCAGCTACGCGGCATGTTCAGGGGTGAGTACTACGCTATGGTGTTGTTTGCCATGCTGGGTATGATGATTATGATTTCTGGTCAAAGTATGCTCACTATCTATATGGGCTTAGAACTGCTTTCACTATGTTTATACTCATTAGTTGCGTTTGACAGAGATAACGCGCGCGCGACCGAAGCGGCGATGAAATACTTTGTATTGGGTGCATTAGCTTCTGGTATGTTGTTGTATGGCATGAGTATGATTTACGGCATGACAGGCACTTTGAATATTTCAGAAATCAGCAGTGCATTGCTTGAAACTAATCCGAAAAATCCTGTACTGATACTGGGCTTAGTATTCATTGTGGCAGGGTTGGCGTTTAAATTTGGTGCGGTACCTTTTCAAATGTGGGTGCCAGATGTTTACCAAGGCGCGCCAACTTCTGTCACCATGTTGATTGGATCTGTACCAAAATTCGCCGCATTTGCCATTACTATTCGCTTGCTAGCTCAAGGTCTATACCCGCTAGCCATCGATTGGCAAGATATGCTGTTGATTATGGCGGTGCTATCCATCGCCATTGGTAATATCACTGCTATCGCGCAATCTAATTTAAAGCGCATGCTGGCATATTCCACTATTTCGCATATTGGCTTTTTATTATTTGGATTGATGAGCGCCAATATAAATGGTTTTGCGTCTAGCATGTTTTACATAGTAGCCTATGTATTAATGACGCTCGCAGGATTCGGCATGATTTTACTGTTAAGTCGCCAAGGATTTGAAGCGGAGAATCTAGATGATTTAAAAGGCTTGAACAAGCGCAGCCCATGGGCGGCTTTTTTAATGTTAATTACAATGTTTAGTATGGCTGGTGTGCCACCAACGCTTGGTTTTTATGCCAAATTCACTGTGCTACAAGCAGCGCTACAAGCAGGCTTTTTGTGGGCAGTGGTGTTTGCGGTATTAATGGCAGCAATTGGCGCATTCTATTATTTGCGTATTGTAAAGCTTATGTATTTTGATATGCCAAAAGATGCTAACCCAATAAGTGCGCCTGCTGATATGCAGTTCGTACTTAGTACTAATGCAGTTGCTTTATTGCTACTAGGTATCATGCCACAAACGCTTATGCAGATTTGTGGTGTGGCTGTGATGACTAGCTTGCAGTAATTTAAAATGCCATAGCAAAGATGTAATTTTTATTCATGACGCAATTCATTATTTTAATACTCGCATTTGCAGCAGCTAATTTACCTTGGTTATCTAACCGATTGTTCTATGTAATCCCATTAAAAAACAAGGTAAAGAATTTGGTTTGGTGTTTATTAGAATTGATGATTTTATATTTGATAGTCGGCTGCATTGCCTTCTACACAGAGTATTCAATTTTTGGACAAACATCCTCTCAAGGGTGGGAATTCTATATAGTTACAATTAGTTTATTTTTAGTGTTTGCATTTCCTGGATTTGTTTATAAATTATTGTGGAAATAATAAACTACTCACCATATATAGTTCTACCATCTCCAAGTTTGTGTGCTTCACAATTTTTACCAGCAACGATACAATTTTTAACAATTCCAGTAATGATTGCTTCATCCCAGCCATTAACCCAATCAGCATGAATTGAGAAGCCGCTGTTATAGCCATTAACAGCATAGTTATCACTTGATAAACGCCAATTTTTAGTACCTTCACTACTAGTAACTTTATAACCTATATTCAATGTTATCTCAGGAATTGCAATCGGATGCGTTGCCGGGCAAGCGTGGTCTGGGTAGGCCATGTGGCTTTTATGATCGGGGCTGTCTAAATTTTTTCCATCCCAGCATTGCGGAAATCCGATATGCAGATAAACTATAGAGCCTATTGAGCAAGCTGGAATTGATTCTGTTCTAGCCACCTCTACACCATTCGGATCATTACAGGTATATATGAAATGGTTGCGCCACGGACTTTCTCGCTGAGAAACTGTAGACCTCATATTGCCTGCAATTATTCTTAAGTTTTTGGGAGGCACAGTAATTTGCGATCTATTAAGATGATAGCCAGATTTGTAATACCAAAGTGAATGGACAGTCTTTAATGCGGTTTTTGTGGAAGTGTCAATCATACTGGGTATCCAATAGGCAGACCTATTTGCTATTCCTCCATGACAAGTGCTATTGCCTGTTGATGAAAGCGTGTTTAAATTACTTTTATAGTTTAATGATGTATTGCCAAAGAAAGTGTGGTGATGTGCTGCGCCTGGTTGATTGGGATATACAATCGGATCATCGTTTCCCATGTGGCTTATCCCGCACGGTATTCTGAATGCTCCAGTTCCGTCCGCATCTTTAGGAAAATCAGAAGGAGATTGATTTTCATTAATTCTTAGATTATTCCAGCCTAATGCAGGAGTTACATTTTTACTAATATCAACAGCAGGCATTAGACCAACTTGAATAAGATTGGGTGCAGCGTTTGATACAGCTGGTAAGGGTGCTGGCGTATTCACCGCCACTTGTACGGGTGGTACTATAACTGGTGCAGGTGCTGCTATAGCAGGTGCTGGCGCGGCAACTGGCGAAGAGGGCACGACAGCGGCAGGCTGAGTTAAAAAACTAGAACCAGAATTTCGGTTGGCTCTAGGAATGCCAAACACAGTTATATTGCTACTACCAGAATTAAAAGTCGTTGGAATACCTAAAGGTGATGTTTGACCTGCTGCAGGAGTAGTAGTTGTAGCTGGACGACTTACAGTCGGAATGCTAGCAGTTGGAACGCTGGAAGTAGATGTAGGTTTGACAGCGCTAACTGGACTAGAAATTGGGCTTGAAACTACAGAACCAGCGTTTACAGGCGTGTTAGCAGAATTAGTTACAAAACTACTTGTGCTTGCAGCGCGTGCAACAGGAATGCCGAAAAAGTTTGTGCTTGTAGTGCTTGCTTTGTTAACGGTAAAGCCAAAAAAAGTATTTAAATTTTTTGCTGAGGCAACAGATTTCTGAATTGGGCCTACTGTACATAAATCTTTTGTTTGCAGCGCGTTTACCAATTCGTTACGCGTCACTTTTGTGAAGTTGCTGGCTGGTGGACGGTCGGAATACTGTGTCACGCCACGGTTATCACGCCATTTATAAATCTCTGCGTTTGCAGGATAGCTAGCTGCTATCAGTGTTAATAATGGCAACGTAATTAAGATTGCCGGCTGACGAATAATTGAATTTAGCATAATGAGCCCTACTATTAGTCTATCTGAGCTTACATATTAGTTAAGAATAAGTCGCTAAGTCAATGAATTAAAAATAAATAGTCTATAACATATCTTTTAAATAACTTTTAAGCATAACGAAAAAATTAAACTTTAATGCACAAAACTTAGCAATAATATTGCGCTGATAATGTTAAGTAAATATTACTACAATGTAATAAAATCTAACCTTAAGATTAATTCTAGATTATTTTAAGGAAGCATCAATATGCGCCTAGATGATGAACGTGAAAGCAGTAATGTAGAAGATAGGCGTGGTGGTAGTTTGCCAGTAGGTGGTAAAGGTATTGGCATCGGCACAATCGCCTTGGCTTTAGTCGCCATGTATTTCGGGGTAGACCCTTCAGTGGTGCTTAACATAGGTCAAGGCTTAAATCAGCAGGCGCCAGTTGAAGCGCAGGCGATCCCCAAAGATGATCCGATGGCGATTTTTGTGGCTAAAGTATTGGGCAGCACAGAAGATACTTGGGGCAAACTATTTGCAGATGCAGGCCAACAATATCCTGCGCCCAAATTAGTACTGTTTAGCGGGCAAACACCAACTGCTTGCGGAACCGGGCAATCGGCAATGGGGCCTTTTTATTGCCCAGGCGATAGTAAGGTGTATATCGATTTGCAGTTTTATGAAGATTTGAAATCCCGTTTTAATGCGCCAGGTGATTTCGCGCAGGCTTATGTCATTGCGCACGAAGTAGCGCATCATATTCAAAACGTGGTAGGCACATCAGGCAAGGTGCAGCAAGCGCGCCAAAATGCGCGTAGCGAGGTGGAGGCCAATCAATTATCGGTACGTTTAGAGTTGCAGGCTGATTGTTATGCAGGTGTGTGGGCACATCACGCGGATGGCGCAAACCGAATACTAGAAGCAGGAGACGTAGAAGAAGCGATGACAGCCGCCGCCGCCATTGGTGATGATGCACTGCAAAAGCAAGCACAAGGCTACGCAGTGCCTGATAGTTTTACGCATGGCACATCTGAGCAACGTGTGCGCTGGTTTAATCAGGGTTTAAAAGTGGGCGATGTAAATAAATGCGATACGTTTAGCGCTGCTATTTAAATGATGAAACTTGATTTAATTGAACATTTGATTAGCTCTGAAACGATTGCCTCAGGCGGCATGTTAACCGTTAAGCGCGACCAAGTACGTTTGCCAAATGGGCACAGCAGTCAGCGTGAATATGTTACGCATCCAGGTGCAGTCGTGGTTGTGCCGCTGTTAGCAAATGGAAATGTCATTTTAGAGCGTCAGTTCCGCTATCCACTGCATCAAGTTTTTATCGAATTACCAGCAGGAAAAATAGATGTTGGCGAAGAAATCTTAATTACAGGCCAACGTGAATTGCTGGAAGAAACAGGTTTTAGCGCCGCAGAGTGGGTTAAGTTAGGCCATCAACATCCTTGTATTGGCTATTCTAATGAAATCATTCATATGTATTTAGCGCGTGGATTAAGCGCAGGCGATCACCAGCGCGATGTGGATGAATCGCTGGAAGTATTTGATTTGCCGTTTGAGGATTGTATGAACATGATTCAACGTGGTGAAATCACCGATGGCAAAACAATCGTCGCCTTATTTTTTGCAGAAAAATATCTGACCCAGCATGCTTAGTTTAGATAGTTAACGCGTTAAATGGCTCAAATATTAATCGTCGGTTGCGGAGATTTAGGCACAGCAATCGCAACTTTATTGCATGAATCTCAACACGAAGTGATTGGTTTGCGAATCAGCGCACAACAATTGCCACTTGGCATGCAAACGATTCAGGCGGATGTGACCAAACTTAACACCTTAAATGACCTGAAAAAATCAAATCCTAATATCATTATCTATTGCGTAGCAGCAACCGCGCAAACAGATGAAAATTATCACGCGCATTATGTGCAAGGTTTGAAAAACATTCTAGCGACGCAAATTGAAAACCCTAATCTGCACCACGTATTTTTTGTGTCTAGCACGCGTGTTTATGGCCAACAAACGCAAGATATGTTGAATGAAAATATTCCTGCCATACCAACCGATTTTGGCGGAAAGCGATTATTAGAAGCAGAAAATGTATTAAGTCAATTAGGCTGCAAAACAACGGTTCTGCGCCTTTCAGGCATTTATGGTCCAGGCCGATTATATTTAGTGAACACCGCAAAAGATATTAATCGCTGGCCCGTGAGCAATAGCTGGAGCAATCGTATTCACCGTGACGATGCCGCAGCTTTTATTGCATTTTTGGTACAAAAAATATCACACAAACAAGCAATTGAAAGTTGTTATATCGTCACCGATGATATGCCGACTTTGCAATATTCTGTGCTCAACTGGCTTGCAACACAGCAAGGCGTTGATGTCAGCGAAATTCAAACGCCCGCAACGCAGGGTGGCAAGCGCCTAAGCAATCAACGTTTGCGCGCAACGGGTTTTCAGTTACAGTATCCAGATTATCAAGCTGGTTACAGCAAAATATTAAAAGCGATTTAAAATTTATGCTCAAAACCTTTTTTAAGCGATTTATTTTCGGCATACTTAACCCATTTTTTTACTTAATAATTGTTCCTGTCGCGGTTGCTGAGCAGAATGCGGATTTTGCAATTTGGCTGGAAGCGCTCAAATCAGATGCAAAAGCAGCGCAGATTTCAGAGCAGACCATTGATGAAACATTTAAAAATGCGCAATATTTGCCCAGCGTGATTGTGCTGGATCGCGGTCAGCCAGAATTTATTTCAACTTTTATTAGTTATGTAGAGAAGCGCGTAAACCCTAGCCGAATAGCCAAAGGCAGGGCTTTATTGCAAGAGCACGAAGCGCTGTTGGCTCAAGTTGAAGCACAATACGGCGTGCCTAAACAAATATTGTTGGCGTTTTGGGGCTTAGAAACCAATTACGGCAGCAATAAAGGCAATTATGGTCTGCCATCAGCGCTGGCAACCCTGGCTTTTGAAGGACGTCGTTCCAATTTCTTTCGTGCGCAACTGTTTGATACGATGCGCATTGTCGATGCAGGCCACAACAAAGTTGCGGGTATGCGTGGCTCATGGGCGGGTGCGATGGGGCATATGCAATTTATGCCGTCAACATTGCTTAAGTATGGCGTAGATGCAGATGAAGATAATCGGATTGATATTTGGACATCTTTGCCGGATGCGTTTGCTTCAGCCGCGAATTATTTGAGTGAGGCAGGCTGGCGTAAAGCTGAAGTTGCCGCGCTTGAAGTGCGTTTGCCAGACGGGTTTGATTATAGTTTGGCGCAACTCAATCGTCGCCAACATGCGCTACATTGGTCAAAACTAGGCGTGCTTGATATTGCAGGCAATGCTTTGCCAGAGCTGGCAGAAGCGGCAATATTGCTACCACAAGGGCGTTTTGGCCCTGCTTTTATGGTGTTTCATAATTTTGATGTCATTATGGATTGGAATCGGTCGGTTAACTATGCATTATCTGTTGTGCATTTATCTAATCAATTCATGACAGATAAACCCATTATTGCAGGCGAATTTGCCGAAAAACAAGCGTTAAGTTTTAACCAAATGTGGGCGCTGCAAGGCAAATTAAATGAATTGGGTTTTGATAGCGGCCAGCCAGATGGTTTTCCGGGTCTTAAAACACAAGCAGCAATTCGGCAATATCAAGCTGGCCAAAATATTCCCCAAGATGGATACGCCAGCCCTAGCTTGTATCAACGCCTGTTAAACCCCTAAGGCAATAGTTGGCCGCGTGTTCTAAACCAACCTGTTAAGCTTGCTCTTTCTCGCTTGGCAGGGCGAACTTCGTGCCAAAATTTGGCCGATAAAAACAGCACCAATTTGCCAGCCGTTGGCAGAATATCTAAATACTCACTTTCATTTAAATACAAACGTAATTCGCCACCGTCGTTGGCTTGCCAATCATTATTTAAATATAAAATACTGCTTAATTGGCGTGCTTTCGCATCGCTGCCATGACTAAATTGGTCTAGATGTTTTTGATAAGCACCACCAATCGGATAAATGGCAAAATGCGTTTCAAGCGCTTGTAAATTCATGAATAAATATTGGTTAAGTAATGTTCTTAACGCATGCATTTGCTCAAAATAAGCTTGAATCGCACTGTTTTCACTCTGCTCATCCAGCCACGTAATTTGGTCGCCACGAATGTTAGACTGTTGAGATTGATTCAGTAATCCAATCTTAGCTGCGCGCATTTCAAGATTCGCATGGCGCTTGTGAGCCTCATCACGCAAACCTAATATTGTTTGCTCAGGCAAAAAGTTTTCACAAATAACGTAACCTTGCGCGCTCAAGCTGTTTATTAAGGCCTCAAAATTTGTTTGCGGATTATTTTGTTTGTTCACCCAGCAATTATAACAGTGCGCGTTTGCGCGCAAACCCTTATTAAGCTAGAATTCGCACTTCGCAAAATTGCATAAAACAGGCGGTTAGCTCAGTTGGTTAGAGCGCTTGGTCGACATCCAAGAGGTCACCAGTTCGAATCTGGTACTGCCTACCAAAAGCGCAATACTCGGTTTTGTCTTTTGACAAAACTTAACGATAAAAAATGTTTAAGTTTTAAGTTTGTTGCATCTGTAAAAGCCGTTAAAATAAACGGCTTTTATTGTTTTAAGTTTGATTCAAATATCAAGAATACTTAATTAAATTGGAATTGATATGCCAGTAATTCGCCTGCCAGATGGCTCACAACGTAGTTTTGAATCGCCAGTGACTGTGGCGCAAGTGGCTATGGATATTGGCGCTGGGCTTGCAAAAGCCGCGTTGGCTGGCAAGGTCAATAATCAATTAGTTGATACGAGTTATTTGATTGAAGCTGATAGCGATTTAGCGATTATTACTGATAAATCAGATGATGGTTTAGACGTTATTCGTCACTCCACTGCGCATTTACTGGCGTATGCGGTTAAAGAACTCTTCCCCGATTGCCAAGTGACGATTGGTCCGGTGATTGACAATGGCTTTTATTATGATTTTTCATACAAACGTCCGTTTACGCCAGAAGATTTGATTGCCATTGAAAAGAAAATGGGCGAGCTCGCTAAAAAAGATGAGCAAGTCACACGCAAAGTACTCCCGCGTGATGAAGCTGTGGCTTATTTCAAAAGCATCGATGAACATTACAAAGCTGAAATCATTGCTTCGATTCCTGCCAATGAAGATGTATCTTTATATACAGAAGGTAACTTTACCGATTTGTGCCGTGGCCCGCATGTGCCAAACACAGGCAAATTAAAAGCCTTCAAATTAATGAAGCTGGCAGGCGCTTATTGGCGTGGCGATAGTAACAACGAAATGCTTCAACGCGTTTATGGCACAGCATGGCGCAATAAAGAAGAGTTGGAAGCTTATTTGTTTCAACTTGAAGAAGCCGAAAAACGCGACCACCGCAAATTAGGCAAGCAACTGGATTATTTTCACATGCAAGATGATGCACCAGGAATGGTGTTTTGGCATCCGCGTGGTTGGAGCATTTGGCAAGAGGTTGAACAGTACATGCGCCAAATGTTCAAAGATTACAATTATCAAGAAGTACGCACGCCGACCATTATGGATAAAACCTTGTGGGAAAAATCGGGCCACTGGCAAAACTATCGCGACAATATGTTTGTGACTAACTCGGAAAATCGTGAATACGCCGTGAAGCCGATGAATTGCCCAGGCCACGTGCAGATTTTTAATAGCAGTTTGCATAGTTACCGTGATTTACCGCTACGCTTGGCCGAATTTGGCTCATGTCATCGTAACGAGCCCTCTGGGTCATTGCACGGTTTAATGCGCGTGCGCGGTTTTACCCAAGATGATGCGCATATCTTTTGTACGGAAGAGCAAGTAGAAGCGGAAGTTGCTGACTTTATTAAAATGCTTTACAAAGCGTACGGTGATTTTGGCTTCAAAGATGTTCTGGTGAAGCTTTCTACTAGACCAGAAAAACGTATCGGTACTGACGAAGATTGGGATAGGGCAGAAACTTCACTCGCAAATGCGCTTAAGTTAAATAATTTAGACTTTGAATACCAGCCGGGTGAAGGCGCGTTCTATGGCCCAAAAATAGAGTTCACACTAAAAGATTCACTAGGTCGCTTATGGCAGTGCGGTACGATTCAATTAGACCCTAATTTACCAGAGCGTTTGGGTGCGGAATATGTTGCGGAAGACAACTCACGCAAGCGTCCGATTATGTTGCATCGCGCTATTGTCGGTTCAATGGAGCGTTTTATTGGCATTTTAATTGAGAACTATGCAGGCGCAATGCCACTTTGGTTGGCGCCTGTTCAGGCAATGGTGTTGAATATCTCAGAAAATCAATTTGATTATGTGATGCAAGTGGTTGAAATTCTGAAGAAAAATGGCATTAGATGCGATTTTGACTTGAGAAATGAGAAGATTACCTATAAAATACGCGAACATTCAATGCAGAAAATGCCTTACTTGCTTGTTGCAGGTGAGCGCGAAATGCAAGCAGGACATGTGGCCGTGCGTACCAGAAAGGGTGAAGACCTAGGTTCTATGCCGATTGCCGAGTTGATTGCTCGGTTAAAAGCTGAAGTGGAAACAAAGGTTTAAGCTGAATTTTCAAGGTAGCGCGGTCTAATTTTTTTTGATTAGGAGCCAGCAATAGCACAAGATAAAGATACGCGAATTAACGGGGATATTACCGCGCCCGAAGTTCGTTTGGTGGGAGTGGACGGAGAGCCATTAGGCATTGTAAGTCTGCGCGAGGCCTTTTTTAAGGCAGAAGAAGCGGATATTGATTTGGTTGAAATTGCACCAAACGCATCGCCACCAGTGTGCAGATTGATGGATTACGGTAAGTTTAAGTATGCTGAAAGTAAGCGTCAGCATGAACAAAAGCTTAAACAAAAACAGGTTGTTATCAAAGAAATTAAGTTTCGCCCAGGTACTGATGATGGCGATTACAACATTAAAGTACGTAATATCATCCGGTTTTTGGGTGAGGGCGATAAAGCGAAAATCACGCTACGTTTTAGAGGTCGCGAGATTACGCACCAAGAGTTTGGTTTGGCGCTATTAAGACGTGTAGAAGCTGATTTAGCTGAGCATGCTGTTGTTGAGCAGTTCCCCAAAATGGAAGGCCGCCAAATGGTGATGGTATTAGCACCCAAGAAAGTAGAAAAAGCAGCAGCTAAGCCAGCAAAAGTACCAAAGCCTGCAGAAGTAGTAGCTGAATAATTAAGATTTTCTGAGTGATACGGCGAAATGGCATGCCTAGGCACTCTTAATCAACCTCGAAGGAGAAAAAAATGCCAAAAATGAAAACAAAGAGCAGCGCCAAAAAGCGCTTTAAGTTCTTAGGTAACGGTAAAGTGAAGCGTACGCATTCACATTTACGTCATATCTTAACTAAGAAAACCACTAAGCAAAAACGCAAGCTACGTGGCACAGCTATCATCTCACCAACTGACATCAAACGCGTTCGCGCCATGATGCCAACACAATAAGGAGACCGATATGCCTAGAGTAAAACGTGGTGTCATCGCTCGCGCAAGACATAAAAAAGTATTAAACGCCGCTAAAGGTTATCGCGGTCGTCGTAAAAACGTTTATCGCGTTGCTAAGCAAGCAGTAATGAAAGCGGGTCAATATGCTTACCGCGACCGTCGCCAGAAAAAACGTCAATTCCGTACAGTATGGATTGCGCGTATCAATGCAGGTGCACGTGAGTTAGGTCTGACATACAGCCGCTTCATGAATGGCTTGAAAAAAGCTTCTATTGAAGTGGATCGTAAAGTTTTAGCCGATTTAGCGGTATTTGATAAAGCGGCATTCGCTAAATTTGTTGATTTGGCAAAAGCTGGCTTGACTGCATAAGAGATACTTGTATCATTTTTAAATAAAAAAAGAGGCTACGGCCTCTTTTTTTATAACTAAACAATAAATATTTATTCATAATCAATCAGTTAAACATCAACAAATACATTACTTTAAGTTAAAATATCGCATGACTAATTTAGAACATCTGATTTCAGAATCACTCGCCGACTTTTCGGCATGTAATGACATGCCAGCATTAGAAAACGCTAAAGCGAAATATTTGGGCAAAACTGGCGCGTTAACCGATGCACTAAAAGGCTTGGGTAAGCTATCAAATGAAGATCGTCCAGCAGCTGGCGCCGCCATTAACGTAGTTAAGCAGGCAGTTGAAGCAGCTTTAAATGCGCGCCGTGAGGCGATTTTAAATGCAGAACAAGCCAAGCAATTAGCGGCCGAATCATTGGATGTTACTTTACCTGCGCGTGCTCAGTCACAAGGCGGTTTGCACCCAGTGACACTTACCTTAAAGCGCATTGAAGAGCTATTTCATTCGATTGGCTTTGATGTGGCGACTGGGCCCGAAATTGAAACCGATTTCTATAATTTTACTGCCTTAAATATCCCGGAAAACCATCCTGCGCGTGCGATGCACGACACGTTTTATGTGGATGGAAGTAACGTTCTAAGAACACATACTTCACCAGTGCAAGTTCACTATATGCAAGACAAAGAACCGCCGTTGAAAATTATTGCGCCTGGTCGCGTATATAGAGTGGATTCTGACGCAACGCATTCGCCCATGTTTCACCAAGTTGAAGGCTTATGGGTAGATGAAAATATCAGCTTTGCCAATCTTAAAGGTGTGGTTCAAGATTTCTTACAGAAATTCTTTGAGCGTGATGATTTAACCGTTCGATTTAGGCCTTCATTTTTCCCTTTCACTGAGCCATCAGCCGAGATGGATATGAGCTGGAACGGCGGCTGGTTGGAGATTGGTGGTTGCGGTATGGTGCATCCCGAGGTCTTTAAACACGTCAATATTGATAGCGAAAAATACCGCGGCTTTGCCTTTGGTCTGGGCGTAGAACGCTTGGCTATGTTGCGCTATGGCGTGAATGATTTACGCCATTTCTTTAATAATGATTTGCGTTTTTTATCGCAATTTAAATAGTTAAGTATCAAAAAATATGCAATTTTCAGAAAACTGGCTTCGCCAATTCGTAAATCCAGCGATTTCATCTGCTGACCTTAGTCATGCTTTAACAATGGCAGGGCTTGAGGTGGAAGAAATGACGCCTGTTGCGCCTGCTTTTGGTAATATCGTGATTGGCGAAATTATTGAGACGCTTAAACATCCTGATGCTGATCGTTTGCAAGTTTGCAAAGTGAATATTGGTAAAGAAATTTTACAAATTGTATGTGGGGCCAGCAACGCGCGCGTAGGACTAAAAGCGCCATGTGCATTGGTTGGCGCAGAATTGCCAGGCATCAGTATTAAAGCCGCAAAAGTGCGCGGTGTGGAATCGTTTGGCATGATGTGTTCTGCCAAAGAGTTAGGATTAGCAGCAGAAGCAAGCGGCTTGCTAGAATTGCCAAATGATGCGCTAACTGGTGAGGATATTCGCCAATATTTGGATTTGAATGACCAAACGTTAACGTTAAAATTGACGCCCAACCGTGCTGACTGCCTAGGCATCTTGGGTATTGCACGCGATGTAGCAGCGATTACAGGTGCGTCTGTCACTTTGCCAGTGCTTGAAGTAGCTAAAATTGAAAGTGCAAAAGTACAAGCGGTAAGCGTTGATGCAATGGATGCTTGCCCAGCTTATTATGGACGTGTGATTGAGTCAGTGAATGCGCAAGCAAAAACGCCTGATTGGATGGTGCGCAATTTAGAGCGTAGCGGTATTCGCAGCATTAGCGCGATTGTGGACATTACCAATTTTGTATTGTTAGAGCTTGGCCAGCCTATGCATGCGTTTGATTTGGCAAAGTTAAGCGGTGGCATTAAGGTTCGCTTTGCTGAAAAAGATGAGCCAATTAAGTTGCTGAATAATACAGAAGTGAAATTAGCCAGCGATGATTTGGTGATTGCGGATGACAGCGGTGCGATTGCGTTAGCTGGCATTATGGGCGTTGAGCCAACATCCGTCACGGATAGCACAAGCAATATATTTTTAGAAAGCGCATTTTTTACGCCAGATACGATTGCTGGAAAAGCGCGCCGATTGGGCTTAAGCACAGATTCATCGTACCGTTTTGAGCGCGGTGTGGATTTTGGCAATACTCAAATGGCATTAGAACGCGCAACGGCTTTGGTGCTGGCGATTTGTGGCGGTAAAGCAGGTGAGATTACAGCCGTAACCAATGCGCTGCCTGTACGAAAAACTGTACATTTGCGCTACGCACGTTTGCTATCGGTATTGGGAATTGCCATACCGCAAGCGACAGTTGGCACATTGCTATCTCAACTTGGATTTGATTTTAGCGTAAGCGCTGATGTGTTTGCCGTGCAAGCGCCAACTTACCGCTTTGATATTTCAATAGAAGAAGATTTGATTGAAGAAATTGCACGTTTGCATGGCTACGATAAAATCGCCGCTATCACGCCTACGGCTAGCTTAAGCATGCTACCAGCCAGTGAGTCGGCATTAAATCAGACTTGGTTGCGCGATACTTTGTTAATGCAAGGTTATCAAGAAATTGTGACTTATAGCTTTGTGGATGAAAGTTGGGAGCGCGATTTATTAGGTAATGCCAATCCAATTAAGCTTAAAAATCCTATTGCCAGTAATTTAAGCGTGATGCGCAGTGGTTTATGGGGTGGTTTGTTAGATACGCTGACTTACAACTTGAATCGCAAGCAAGAGCGCGCGATACTGTTTGAATTGGGTAGCAGTTACCATCATTCTCAACAAGGTGCATATTCAGAGAGTTTGCGCGTAGCAGGTTTGTTTTATGGCGCTTTTCAGCCTGAGCAATGGGGAGTGGCTGCAAAAGAAGTGGATTTTTACGATATAAAAGCCACGGTAGATACTTTAACGCACGGCAAGGCTGAATATCGCGTAGAAGAACATAATGCATTGCATCCAGGCCAATCGGCACGCGTATATTTGGAGGGTAAAGCGATTGGCTGGCTAGGCAAGCTGCATCCAAAATGGCAGCAACATTTTAGTTTAGCTAAAAGTACGTATCTTTTTGAACTTGAAGCATTGCCACTGTTAGATACGCCAGTTGCGCAGTACGTTGAGGTGCCAAAAACCCTAGCGATTCGTCGTGATTTAGCCGTTATCGTGGATGCCAACTTGCCTGTTCAGCACCTTTTTGATGCAATTGCAAAAGCGAGCATTCCGCTTGTGACTCAAGTGCAACTGTTTGATATATATCAAGGAAAAGGTATTCCTGAAAATAAAAAAAGCCTTGCATTATCGGTACTTATGCAAGATACTCATAAAACTTTGGTGGATATTGAAGCCGAAGCGGCAATGGCACAATTGCTCAAATTACTCGAAAATCAGTTTGGCGCATCGCTAAGAAATTGACTGTTTTATGTGGTTAAGTATTCAATAGTAAATTGAAAAAATAATACAAATTAATGAATAAAAGACGTTCAGGGGAAAATGTATGACCTTAACAAAGGCTGATTTAGCCGATTTGTTATTTGAGCAAGTGGGCTTAAATAAGCGCGAAGCAAAAGATATGGTAGAAGCATTTTTTGAAGAGGTGCGTACTGCTTTAGAAACTGGAGATAGCGTTAAATTATCAGGTTTTGGTAATTTTGAATTACGCAAAAAATCTGAGCGTCCAGGACGCAATCCGAAAACAGGTGAGGAAATACCTATTACTGCACGCCGTGTGGTGACTTTTCATGCCAGCCAAAAATTGAAAAGTAAAGTAGAAGAACACTACGCTCAAGTATAGGATCGATATTAACTTATGTTAGATCATGCGCCTAAAGTGCAACTGCCACCAATTCCCGCCAAACGTTACTTTACGATTGGTGAGGTTAGTGAGCTGTGTGGTGTAAAGCCGCACGTACTGCGTTATTGGGAGCAGGAATTTACCCAGCTAAAGCCTGTAAAGCGTAGAGGTAATCGTCGTTATTACCAACATCACGAAGTGCTTTTAATTCGTAAAATTCGCGAATTATTATATGAGCAAGGTTTTACTATCAGCGGGGCACGTAATCGTTTAGATGGAGCCGAAGTAGTCGTTGAGATAGCCGCTGTAGCAGCGCCAGCAATTGCACCAATTGCCGCTGCAAAGCAAACACAGCTGAGTACTGATTTTGATTTTCACTATTTTAAAAATGAATTACGCTCGGTGATTCAATTATTGCGCGCTTAAATAATCTGCTTAAATAGTTCAACAAAGCCGCTTTTATAGAGGCCTTGTTTTTTTAAATATAAGGCGTTTAATAAAATTAGGATTAGCCAATAAAAGTTTATACCAAGTTTAGTGGTAGTAAACCGAAATGGCTTTTGATGGCGTGCGTATTTGATTTATAATGCTGGCTCACTATGTAATAGTAGTGCGGTTCGGGGCGTAGCGCAGCCTGGTAGCGTACTTGTCTGGGGGACAAGGGGTCGCAAGTTCGAATCTTGCCGTTCCGACCAAAAATCTTCAAAAATGCACAAGCGATTGTGCTTTTTTTTCATCTATAATTCTTATTAACTAATAAGGATTTAACATGCACATTCAAACCGTTTCAACCCAAGCTTTTTTAGACCAAAAACCAGGCACTTCTGGCTTGCGTAAAAAGGTGAAAGTGTTTCAGCAAGCGCATTATCTTGAAAATTTTGTACAAAGTATTTTTGATACGTTGACGATTGAGGCGGGTGCTACTTTAACGGTGGGCGGTGACGGGCGTTTTTATAATAAAACGGCGATTCAAACTATTATTAAAATGGCCGCCGCCAACGGCTTTGCCAAGGTATTGGTAGGACAAGACGGTATTTTATCGACGCCCGCGGCATCGCATGTGATTCGGTACTATCAAACCTTTGGCGGCATTATATTATCTGCTAGCCATAACCCAGCTGGCCCTACAGAAGATTTTGGCATTAAATACAACACGGCCAATGGCGGGCCAGCGCCAGAAAAAATTACAGAAGCCATTTTTGCTAAAAGTAAGACGATTACGCAGTATAAAATAGCCAATTTTGCTGATATTGATTTAAATAAGATTGGGGATACTCAGCTAGGCGGATTCAGCGTAAAAGTGATTAATTCAGTAAGCGATTATGCCGATTTAATGGCGCAGCTGTTTGATTTTTCTGCCATTATAACTTTATTGCAATCTGGCTTTAGTTTGAAATTTGATGCCATGCATGCAGTAACTGGCCCTTATGCCAAAGAGATTTTAGTGAATCGTTTAGGTGCACCAGCAACTAGTTTGATGAATTGTGACATTTCTGAAACCTTTGGTGGCGGTCATCCTGACCCTAATTTGACTTATGCACATGAATTGGTGGACGTGCTTTATGCACCTGATACTAAAACACAGGCAGCACCCGATTTTGGCGCAGCATCAGATGGCGATGGCGACCGCAATATGATTTTGGGCAAGGCTTTTTTTGTCACCCCATCAGATAGTTTGGCGATTATCGCTGCAAATGCGCAATTGATTCCTGCTTACAAACAAGGTTTGGCGGGCGTTGCGCGCTCTATGCCGACCAGCGGTGCGGTAGATAGAGTGGCAAACAAATTAAATATTCCCTGTTATGAAACACCCACAGGCTGGAAATTTTTTGGCAATTTGATGGATGCCGATAAAGTGACGTTGTGCGGTGAAGAAAGTTTTGGCACAGGCAGTAATCATGTGCGTGAAAAAGATGGTTTGTGGGCGGTGTTATGTTGGCTGAATATTATTGCGATTAAAAAAGCCAGCGTGGAAGCGATTGTGAAAGCGCACTGGGCGGAATATGGCCGTAATGTGTATTCACGGCATGATTATGAAGCGATACCAACAGAGGCTGCTAATGCCGTGATGGCACATATTAAGTCTCAATTCTTGACTTTGCCCAAGCAAGTTTTTGGCCGCTACACAGTGAACACTTGTGATGATTTTAGTTATACCGACCCAATTGATGGCTCAATTAGTACAGCGCAGGGCGTGCGTATTTTGTTCAAATGCGGTTCGCGCATTGTTTTTAGATTGTCAGGCACAGGAACCGAGGGCGCTACTTTGCGCATATATTTAGAAGCGTATGAACCAGATATAGCCAACCATCATTTAGATGCACAAGTTGCGCTGGCTGAAATGATTCAAATTGCGTTAGATATTTCGCAGTTAAAACAGCTCTCTGGTCGCGAAACGCCTACAGTGATTACCTAGTTAAAGATAAAAAAGGCTAAAAACTTAGCCTTTTTTATTGCCTATTCAAACAACCTAATTACCTGTTTGTTTAGATAGCCATTCTTGCGGATCTAGTTGCCTATCACCAGATTTGTCCATTTTACTAAAAATAGACTCTTGTAATTTAAGAAACTCAGCTTTAGTGACTAAATGGTCGCCATCTTTATCGATTAAAGCCATCATTTTTTTGCTGCGCAGCTGGCGATTGTAGCCGCCTGTACCAAAGCTAACCTCTTGTTTTCCATCTACACCAACCCATTCATCAGTATCTAGTGAGTCGTCGTTATCTTTATTAAGTGAATCAAATACGCTGCTGTTAAAAGTATTAAATTCATCTAATGACACCATGTGATTGCCGTCAGCGTCTAACATTTGCATCATTTTAAGTTTTCTAAATTCTTTTTGATACGCTGCAGTGCCAAATGTTGTGTCCGCTGCAAAGCTGGGTATCGAAAAAATCGATGTTGATAATACCGTTGCAGCAATCATCACTGCAACTTTAACTTGAATAACCATCATAACCTCCAAAAATATTAAAATCTGTTTCGTAATTAATTTTTGCTAGCACAGCTTAGTCATGCAGTCAACTAGATTACTTACATTTATTTAAAATTAATGAAGATAGGGCGCGGTATTATTTGATTAGAATCAAAGTGTTAAGTGGTGAAAAATTATTCAACTTGTTTAATCGTCATCTGATTATTAAATAGGCGCACATCCATACGGCCCAAATAACTCATGCCCAGTAATACATCGCCGCCTAAGTTTGGCGCTATCATGGCTGATACATTGTTAGCTTCAACCCCGCCCACTTTTACAGACGCTAACCGCACCATATAACCAATGCTATCGCCATTGGCAGTATTAGTGCGCACTGCAGCTAAGCTTTTAAGCTGCAATTTGTCGGCCACTGCCTGCGAAATGGCAACACCTGTAGCGCCTGTATCCACCAATACATTCACTTTTTGATTGTTAATCAGCGCTTCGGCACGGTAATGGCCATCTAAGCCGCGTTGTAGCACTACTTCATTGGTGTTGTTACCCAGCCGCCATATTTTGTTGGGATTTTGAATGTTATCAATTAGATAAAAAATTCCAGCGGCTAGCATTAACCAAACGATGGTGAAAAGAATTGAATTGCGTGACATTAGCGATTAAAACGGCAAAGCCACATGCGGTGCTGCTCCCCAAATGACTTCTCTAAATTGTGCTTGAATGCGTTTTAAAGCCGCGTCAGAATCTGCTTCAAAGCGCAGCACAATTACAGGCGTGGTATTAGACGGGCGCATCAATCCAAAGCCATCAGAGTATTCTACGCGCAAGCCATCAATGGTAATCACTTCAACTGCGCCTTCAAAATTTGCCGATTGTTGCAAAGCGGCAATCAAAGCATGTGGCTCGCCTTCTTGCATGTGAATATGCTGTTCTGGTGTGCTGACACTATCAGGCAGGCTGTTTAAAATTTCAGATGGATTATTAAACTGGCTCAGAATTTCCAACATGCGGGCGCCCGCATATAAGCCATCGTCAAAGCCGTACCAGCGTTTTTTGCCGTTAATATCGGCGTCATTAAAGAATACATGGCCGCTCATCTCGCCTGCTAATGCTGCATTAGTTTCTTTAATTTTTGCTTTTACCAGTGAATGGCCTGTTTTCCACATAATCGGATTACCGCCGTATTTGCGTATCCATGGGCTTAAATTCCGCGTTGATTTCACATCAAAAATAATAGTCGCGCCTTTGTTGCGGCTTAATACATCCTCTGCAAATAATAATAATTGCCTGTCTGGATAGATGATCTGGCCATCTTTGGTGACAATGCCTAGCCTATCGCCATCGCCGTCAAATGCCAAGCCAATTTCGGCGCGGCTGGTTTGTAATAAATTAGCTAAATCCACTAAGTTTTCTGGCACAGAAGGGTCTGGGTGATGATTTGGAAAGTGACCATCTACCTCACAAAATAGCTCATCTACGCGGCAGCCAATGGCGTTGTATAGCGTTTTTGCAAATGCACCCGCTACGCCATTCCCGCAATCCACCGCAATTTGCATAGGGCGAGTGAGTTTAATATCAGCTTGAATGGTCGAAATGTAATCCTCTGCAATCGCATAGTTGCGTTCAATACCATCGCCATAAGTAAAGTTTTTTTGCTCTATGCGGCTTTTTAAGCTTTGTATCGAATCATTAGACAGTGTTTCGCCTGCCAAAACCATTTTTAGGCCATTGTAGTCAGGTGGGTTGTGGCTACCAGTCACCATCACGCCGCAATTGGTGTTGAGATGATAAGCCGCAAAATACACCATTGGTGTTGCCACCATGCCTAAATTCACTACGTTTACGCCCGCTTTGCGAATTCCGCTTGATAATGCCTGTGCCAGCTCTGGGCCAGATAATCGGCCATCGTACCCTATGCAGATTTCACTTTGTGCGCGCTGTTTCGCCTCTGACCCTAACGCATGGCCAATTAATTCGACAATTTCAGGCGTTAATGTTTTGCCCACAATGCCTCGAATATCATAGGCTTTAAAAATTTCTTTTGGAATGTCGATGCTGTTTGGTTTTTGCATAATAGATATCAAATAAAAATAAAAAGATGTTAAAGCGTTAAATTAAAAGCAAAATAAACAAGCGCAAAGTAGGTGATGTGATGCAGTAACTGATCAAAGCCCAATAATATCCAAAATTTTTCACTATTATTAGGCTGTAAATTGTAGTGTTTGCTAATACCCATTTTTGCCCAATCGATATGATAGTGCACAAACCAATCAACTATCCCATACATTAAAGCAACAAGGCCAATAAACGGTAACAGCACAATGGTCGTACCAATGCAATGAATCAAAGCATGTACAATGCCGCCAGGATGAAGGTAGGTACCTTTATTACGATACATCCACGGATACGCCTGCAATGGGAAATCGCAAATAAAATGTTTAATAAACAATAAAAAAAGCGCGGTAAACATGCGTTAAGTAAGTTGTTAAGCTACTCAGCTTCTTCAATCCAAGCCAGCTGAATGGCTTCTAAGATTTTCTCACCACAATGCTCTGGGCCTTGCTCAAAGCCATCCAACGCCATTACCCATTCCATTAAATCGGTAAAGCGAATGGTTTTAGGGTCAATATCAGGGAATTTGTCTGCTAAATCTTCAGCGATTCTAAGGCTGTCTGTCCACTTCATTGCTTACTTTCAACATGTAAAATTGAATTATAGCGCGCCTTTTTAGACCAATAGGCAAATCACACAAGATACATGAGTAAAAAAAGCCCAGCGCTTAATGTAGTTAAGGCTGGGCTTAAAGGAAGCGACTCTGGAGATAGTGCTCATTATAATATTAGCAATAGCCGTGCCTACTATTTATATTAATAAAAACAGTTAGTTAACTATTTCAAACGATTTAAAAGTGGTGTTTTTGCATCAATATTGGTTGTATTAAACCAGTTGCTGCAACCAATTGGATAGATACACAATCAAGAGGACAAGTCGAAGATAAGAACGCAAAGTTTAAGATGCATCAATGGCATGATAAAATAGTGCCTTATTTTGGTTGTATTACTTAATTTAATTAACAGAAAGCCTTAACTGTCATGTTTAGCCATTCCAATAAGCTTGCAATTGCCGACCCAGCACTTGCTACCATGATTGATGCAGAAGTTGTGCGTCAACATCAACATATCGAATTGATTGCCTCTGAAAACTACACCAGCCCAGCTGTGATGGAAGCACAAGGCTCACAATTAACCAATAAATATGCAGAAGGCTATCCAGGCAAACGTTTTTACGGCGGCTGTGAGTATGTAGACCAAGTTGAGCAATTAGCGATTGACCGCTTAAAAGCGTTATATGGCGCTGAATACGCCAACGTGCAACCGCATTCTGGCTCTCAAGCCAATCAAGCCGTGTATTTTTCTATTCTTAAGCCAGGCGATACCGTGATGGGTATGAATTTGGGCCATGGTGGCCATTTAACGCATGGTTCACCTGCCAACTTGTCAGGTAAGTTATTTAATATCGTGCCTTATGGCTTAAATGATAAAGAAGAAATCGATTACGATGAGATGGAACGCATTGCTGTTGAATGCAAACCAAAATTATTGATTGGCGGTGCCAGTGCTTATGCACTGCGTTTTGATTGGGCGCGCATGGCGGAAATCGCCAAAAAAGTAGGTGCTTATTTTATGGTCGATATGGCGCATTATTCTGGCCTGATTGCGGCTGGCGTTTATCCAAACCCAGTGCCACATGCCGATTTCGTCACATCAACCACACATAAAACCTTGCGCGGTCCACGCGGCGGCATTATTTTGGCTAAAGCAGAGTTTGAAAAATCAATCAATTCAAACGTATTTCCAAGCTTGCAAGGCGGCCCATTGATGCACGTGATCGCTGGTAAAGCGACCGCATTCTTAGAGGCAGCACAGCCAGAATTTAAAACCTACCAAGCACAAGTGATTAAGAATGCACAAGCCATGGCAGAAACATTGATTGCGCGCGGCTTGCGTGTGGTATCTGGCCGCACAGAGTCGCATATGTTTATGGTGGATTTGCGACCAAAAGGTTTAACCGGTAAAGCTGCAGATGCTGCACTTGGTTTGGCGCATATTACTGTGAATAAAAATGCGATTCCAAACGACCCAGAAAGCCCCTTTGTGACTTCTGGTATCCGTATTGGCGCGCCAGCGATTACTACGCGTGGCTTTAAAGAAGAAGAGGCTAGAATCGTCGCGAATCTGATTGCTGACGTATTGGATAATCCAACCGATGAAGCTTTGATTGCAGCCACCAAAGAAAAAGTGCATGCGTTAACTGCCAAGTTTCCTGTGTACGGCGCATAACTTAAGCTGAGAAATCAAAAGTGAAATGCCCTTTTTGCGGTGATGCCGATACCCAAGTCATTGATTCTAGGGTCAATGATGAGGGTAATTCTATTCGCCGTAGGCGTAAATGTGTGGCTTGCGACAAACGTTTTACCACCTACGAAACGGCTGAGTTGCATATGCCGCAAGTGGTTAAACAAAATGGCACGCGTGAAGAGTTTAATCGAGAAAAATTGCGCTTATCATTTACGCGCGCTTTGCACAAACGCCCAGTGCCTACCGAGTATGTAGACCGCGCGCTGGATCATATTGTGCAAAAAATGCTGAGCTTGGGTGAGCGCGAAGTGCCTGCACGCGATTTGGGCGAAAGTGTGATGCAAGAACTAAAGTTAATGGATAAAGTGGCTTATATCCGTTTCGCTTCGGTATACCGCAGCTTTTCAGATGTGGATGACTTTAATAATGTAATTCGTGATTTGTAAACAATGTGACTTGTAAGTATTTAGAATAGGCTATTAACCACATGAAATTAATCAATATTTCTTCTATCGCGTTGGCTGTGTTCACCGTGTTGCTAACCATTGTGTTTTTTACTTGGTGGGCGTTTAAAGACCAAGTGGTATTTGGTGCCGAAAAGTTTGATCAAACCAAATGGATGCAACATGCTGCCACCATTGAGCAAGAATGCAAGCGTGGCGATATGGCGTATGATTTACAGCAAAATATCTTGATTAAAGGCGCGCGTAAAGAGGCGGTAATGGCGTTATTGGGTCGCCCGAGTATTGAAGAATTAAATGAAAAAACCAACGCGATTGAGTACGACTTAGGCAAATGTATGCATGTATATCATGGCTTGTTGATATTTTTTGACCAAAATAATCAGCTATTGCAAAGCCGTATTTCGTCGCATTAGTTATGTTGTTAACTATAGCTAGCCTAGGCGCATAAAGTGTTTACTGCCAGCGACCATGTTTATATGACACGTGCGCTGCAGCTGGCAGAGCAAGGCTTATATAGCACCATGCCAAACCCGCGCGTGGGTTGCGTCATCGTCAAAAACAATCAAATACTTGGCGAGGGCGCGCATTTAAAAGCGGGTGAACCGCATGCAGAAGTGTTTGCACTGCGTCAAGCAGGTGAACAAGCAAAAGGCGCCACCGCTTATGTCACACTAGAACCTTGCAGCCATATAGGCCGCACCGCGCCTTGTGCAGAGGCGCTAGTTAAAGCGGGTGTCAGCAAAGTCATCGCCGCTATGCAAGACCCAAATCCTCTAGTTGCGGGTAGCGGCTTGGCCTATTTAAAAGCCAATCAAATTCAGGTCGCCAGCGGCTTGATGGAGTCGCAAGCAAAAGCACTTAACCCCGGATTTATCTCAAGAATGACGCGCAAAATGCCTTATGTGCGTTGCAAAATCGCCAGTAGTTTAGATGGCAAAACCGCACTCAATAATCATCAAAGCCAATGGATTACCAGCGAACATGCGCGCTTGGACGTGCAACATTGGCGTGCGCAATCGTGTGCCATATTAACGGGCATTGGTACTGTGTTAAGTGATGATCCGAGCATGACAGTACGCAGCATAGAAACTGATGTTCAATATAATGGTCGCCAGCCAATGCGCGTGATTGTGGATAGCCAGTTGCGTATTTCGCCGCAGGCCAAAATTTTGCAAGGCGGTAATACCTTAATTGCCTTTGCGCAAGATTTAGAAAATAAAGCGGATGCGCTACTAGCAGCGGACGCACAGTTACTTTGTGTTCCTAATGTGGATAATAAAGTGTGCCTAAAAACGTTATTAAGTCATCTTGCGCACATGCAAATCAATGAAGTGCTAGTTGAGGGCGGCGAGGGATTGAATGGCGCCTTGCTTGCACAAAACCTGATTGACGAACTGTTGCTATATTACGCACCTAAATTGATGGGTAGCAAAGCTAAAGGTTTGTTTGAGCTACCCGCGCTCACACACATGAACCAAGCGATTGCGCTAGATATCACCGATTTACGGCAAATTGGTTGCGATATTCGTTTACTAGCTAAGCCTATTTATCCATGTTGATTGACACACATTGCCATTTAGATGCCGTTGAATTTAATGCAGACCGGGAGAATATTGCTTTGGGCGCCAAGCACGCAGGCGTTCATCAAATTGTGGTGCCAGCAGTTGCACGCGAAAACTTTCAAATCGTGATTGATTTAGCACACCAATATTCGCATTGCTTTATGGCGTTGGGCATTCACCCTATGTATGTGGATAGCGCAAATCCTAGCGACTTAACGCTATTAAAGCAGCTAATTTCACGGCAGTTAACACATACAAATCCCAAAATAGTCGCAGTGGGCGAAATTGGGCTAGATTTTTTCGTCACACAACAAAATCGCGAGACACAAGAATACTTTTTTGTTGAGCAACTTAAAATCGCGCAAACGTTTGAATTGCCAGTGATTTTGCATGTACGTCGAGCGATAGACGATGTGTTAAAGCAGTTGCGCCGTCATCCTGTTGTGGGTGGAATCGCACACGCGTTTAATGGCAGCCCGCAGCAAGCGGAGGCATTTATTCAGCTAGGCTTTAAATTAGGTTTTGGTGGCGCGATGACTTACACGCGCGCCTTAAAAATTCGCGAATTAGCCAGAAATTTGCCAATCGAATCGATTGTATTAGAAACTGATGCGCCAGATATTCCACCAGAATGGCTGGGTCCTGCAGGCAGAAACAGCCCTGAAGAACTGATAAAAATTGCACAAGTTTTTGCCGATTTAAGAGGCATTCCGGTGTCGCAAATCATTGAAATTACAGGTAAAAATGTGATGCAAATTTTGCCGAATTTAGCCAGTTTATGCACACCACTTAAAGTGCTACATTAACAAATGTAAAAAAACTGTATCAAACCAATGGCATAACATAAGTTATTGATTTTATTGAGTATTAAAATAGATTAAAAAATGAACTATTGAAAAAAAGCCTTATAAATTGGTGGGTTACGGATTTAAGACACAGCAATCCACAAAGTTATCCACAGATTTTGTGGATGGAAAAACGCAAAAAACAAAACAAATATAATTGCAAGAAATTTATTCATAATTATTTATACTATTTAGTGGTTTAAACCGTATAAAAAGTTATATAAATGTTGCAATTTAATCGTAAGCCATATTTTTTGGTAAGGTGAGTTGAATGAAAGTAGCCAATCAATCGTTTCGTACAATTTGGCCAGACCCACGTTGCAAATTTGTGCATGTCATCGATCAAACACAATTGCCGTTTGCATTTAAAACCTTACACATTCATTCAACAGAGCAAATGGCGCATGCGATTAAAAGCATGCAAGTGCGTGGTGCGCCGCTGATTGGTGCGGCGGCGGCTTATGGAATGGCACTGGCGATGCTGGAAAATGAATCGGACGATTATTTAAAGCAAGCCGCACAAATGCTTAAAAATAGCCGCCCTACAGCGGTTAACTTAGCATGGGCGGTCAATCGCATGCTGGCGATGTTAAACGAAACGCCGCTTAATCGTCGCAATTTTACCGCTTGGCGCGAAGCGGCAAAAATCGCAGAAGAAGATGTCGCACAGAATCAACTGATTGGCCAACATGGCTTTGATTTAATCAAAAGCTGTTATCAAGATAAAACATTCAATATCCTCACGCATTGCAATGCGGGTTGGCTGGCGACTGTCGATTACGGTACAGCGCTATCGCCGATATATGCCGCGCACGACGCTGGTTTAAATGTGCATGTTTGGGTAGATGAAACGCGCCCGCGTAATCAAGGCGCGGCGCTCACTGCGTGGGAGCTAGGCCAGCATGGCGTGCCGCATACGGTGATTACCGACAACGCAGGCGGATACTTAATGCAAAAAGGTTTAGTCGATATGGTCATTGTAGGCGCGGATCGCGTCACCGCAAATGGCGATGTATGCAATAAAATCGGCACTTATTTAAAAGCATTAGCGGCTTTTGATAACCAGATTCCGTTTTATACAGCAGTGCCCAGCCCAACGATTGATTGGCAAATCGCCGACAACAAACACATTGAAATCGAACAGCGCGATAGCGATGAAGTCAGCTTTATACAAGGCTTATGCGCAGATGGAATTGTGCAAAGCGTGCGATTAACGCCAAGTGAATCAACCGCCGCAAACCCTGCATTTGATGTAACGCCAGCTAGATTAGTGACAGGAATTATCACCGAAAAAGGTATTTTTTCGCCTGCGGAACTGGTTAAGTTAACTCTCAAAAATGACTAAAAATAATATGCAAAACCAGCGTGAACATTTACTTAAAATAAGCCAACAATTAGTCCAAATTGGCTTAAATAAAGGCACTTCTGGCAATGCAAGTGTTAGATTCGGCGATGGTTTTTTAGTCACGCCAAGCGGTATGCCAATAGAAGAAATGACAGCAGATAGCATGGTGAATATGCAATTTGATGGCAGTTTTGAAGCCCATCAAGAGTTAAAAGGCCTAAAGCCATCATCAGAATGGCGTTTTCATCGCGATATTTTAGTCAATCGTCCAGAAATAAACGCGGTGATTCACACCCATAGCATGTTCGCCACTACGCTTGCATGTTTGCATAAAGAGATTCCGCCATTTCATTATATGATTGCGGTTGCGGGCGGCGATAATATTCGTTGTGCGCCCTATGCATTGTTTGGTTCGCAGCAATTATCCGATAATGCCTTAATAGCTTTAATTGACCGCAAAGCTTGTTTGCTAGCGAATCACGGCATGATTGCGTTAGGAAGTGATTTAGATGATGCGCTGGCGTTGACGGTGGAAGTCGAAAACCTGTGCGAACAATATTGGCGAATTTTGCAGGTTGAGTCAGAACCGCCACTATTAAGTGAAGCTGAAATGCGCGAAGTGTTTCAGCAGTTTAAGGGTTATGGGAAGTGGGCAGTTTAGATTTAGGTAATCTGTAGAGCTATTGCAGACTGTACTTTAGCACTCAATGCACATTCTAAAATAACTTCTTTGACTATTCTGATGTCATGAGGAAGCGTAATTGATTTTGGGTTATCTTTATTAGATTTTTCAAACTCATCATGCCTTATAGGTGAATGATATTTTCCTGCCCAAATGCCTATAGCTGTAAGTTTTTTCAGTAGATTAACTTGTTGAGAGTTAAGTGAAAATTGGACTTCATCCGCAAGATCAATAAGTGAGTGACCTGTTGAGCCACCGCCTCTAGCAGTCTTTATGAGGCCTTTCGTATCAACTGACAACTCATTTCTTGATGCTTTGATTGCTTTAAATGAGTTTTCTACAGATAAAGCAAGCAGAAGTGAGGTGGTTTTCAAGTAGCCAACTTTTAGCAAATTGTCGGCTTCAGTCGTTGCGCGTTTTCCAATTTTTGGTGCGATTGCTTCAGCGACCAAAAATTGCTGTTCGGCCTGTCTTATCCATAATTCTGCATTGTTCAGTGATTCAACTAATGTCTGTCCAAGTGAGTCAGTTTTCATTTTTTCATTTACTTTTAAGAATTAAGTAATAGCTAGAAAATGTGCAATTGATTTTAATTAATGCGAAACATCTTCTACGTGCAAGCCAGTATTTTGCCGCACATACAACTCTTCCCATAACTCTTCACTACGTTTGTCGCGCGTGAATAGTGAGAATAAAATCACCATTAAGAAACCGAGCGGAATGGAAATAATGCCTGGGTTTTTTAATCGAAATAGCGGTTTTTCAAGCCCCATCATGCTGGTTTTTTGGTCTGAAAAAAGTGTTAAGTCTTGTTTAGCTTTTGCGATTTGTTTTTCTAGTGCGGCGATTTTGATTTGCGCTGTTTTGGATTCTGCAATCGACGTGTTATGGTGGATTGCGCTGCCGATTAAGACGACTTGCAGTGGCAAACTATCTAACGCGGCTAAAGCTGGTTTGGCAGATTCTGCTTTTTGGCAGAAGGTGAAAAATTCGCAAATAATGCCTTCACTTGGTTTTGCCTCTGTTGCGGGCTTTCCAGTTGCGCCTTCCAGCACTATTTTGGCATCCTCCACCATTTTTTGCGGATAAGTCATATTGGGCGAAATTAGCACCAACAAAATCGCACTACCTGCGCCAATCAGCATGCCCATTACCACGCCGGTGGTATTACATTTTTTCCAGTACAACGTCAGAAAGATTGCAGGCAAATTGCTGGATGCCGCGACTGCAAACGCCATGCCGACTAAGTGCGCAACATTTTGGCCTTTAGCCAGCATGCCAATCACAATTGCCACAATACCTACGCCAATACTGGCGATACGCGCGGCTTTTATTTGCTGTTGCTGGCTGGCGTTGCCGTCTTTAATCACATTCACATATAAATCGTGCGCGATTGCGCTGGCAGAAGCCAGCACTAAACCCGCGACCACGGCGACGATGGTGGCAAACGCGACTGCCGCCACAAACGCCAGCATAAAGTTGCCCAATAACGAATCCTCGCCGCCGCCTAAATATTGGGCTAATAATGGCGCGGCCATATTGCCACCTTTATCAATACCACCGATGGTTTCTGGCCCTACATGCATCGCTGCGCCAAAGCCCAAAAATAAAGTTAACACATAAAAACCGCCAATAATCGCCATTGCCCACACCACGCTTTTGCGCGCTTCTTGCGCGTTTGGTACGGTGAAAAAGCGCATGAGAATATGTGGCAAACCAGCGGTGCCGAATACCAAGGCCATACCCAAGCTGATTTGGTCGATTGGATCTTTTAAAAATAGGCCTGGTTCTAAAAAGCGTTGCCCAAGTTCTTGTGTGCTCAAGTTACTGGCTGCATTGCCTAACAGCTTAGCGACTTGTGCTTGAATTTTAGGGTCATCAACCACCGCCTGCAGAAAAGCTGGTAAGCTGAATCCATAAGGCAACCAAACCAATGTGACTAAAACCAAGGACGCAATCACCAATAAAACCGCTTTGACGATTTGCACATAAGTGGTGGCGACCATGCCGCCAAAAACCACATAAGCCAGCATTAGTGTACCCACGACCATGACCGACACTTCGTAATCAATGCCAATTAAGGTTTTTACTAGCACGCCGCCACCGACCATCTGTGCAGTAAGGTAGAAAATGGAAATGGTAATGGTAGAAAGCGCGGCAATGATGCGAGTTTTTTTAGGGTCGTTGCGAAACGCTAGAATGTCGCCTAGCGTGTATTTGCCGATATTGCGGCAGGGTTCGGCAATCACTAACAGTACGGCGATATAGCCCATTAAAAAACCGACTGAATACATAAAACCATCGTAGCCATAAAGCGAAATTAAGCCTGCGATACCCAGAAAAGAAGCAGCAGAAAGATAATCGCCCGCAATCGCCCAGCCATTTTGCAAGCCAGAAATGGAATTGCCAGCCGCATAAAAATCTGCAGTAGATTTAACCCGATTGCTAGCCCAATAAGTGATGTACATGGTTGCAGCAATAATGCTGCTAAAAACCAGAAAGGTCAGCCATCGATATTGGCTGGCCACTGCGCCTTGCGCGTAAGCAGGAATACTTAACACTAAAAAAGGGGTAAAAACTGCGCTAAAAAAAGACTTCAATTTCATATCAGATAAGCCCTTTAATATTTTGTGTATCGTCAATTAATGCTTTTGCGCGGGCATCAAATTCGGTATTAGCGCGTTTGGCGTAAATGGCGGCAATGCACCACGCCAAAACAAACTGACTTAATGCAAATAAAAGTCCAATATTGATGACGCCCCAAATCTTAATCGTTAAAATTGGCTGAAAATACGCGGTGGCTATCGGTAGGCAGAAAAAATAGACAAGCGCCACCAACATCATGCGCCATAAAAAATGATTTTTATCACGGTGCAAAGCCTGAAAGCGCGGGTCTGCTTCGATTGCTTGCCAATGAATGTCGCTGCTCTTTTTCATCATTTCCCTTAAATTTAATACATGACAAAGCGTTATTTAAGCATGATTTTACTGGTGCTTTTGCTAGTTATTGTACTGGCTTTGCGGTAAAATTACTTCCCGTCTGTACGAGTTCATTCGTACGCTAATATTCAAGGGTTTTATGACCAAATATGTATTCGTCACTGGCGGTGTAGTTTCTTCTTTAGGTAAAGGTATCGCGGCCGCCAGCCTCGGTGCAATCCTCGAATCGCGTGGCATCAAAGTCACCATGCTTAAGCTAGATCCCTATATTAACGTTGACCCAGGCACCATGTCGCCCTTTCAGCACGGCGAAGTTTTTGTAACCGATGACGGTGCAGAAACTGATTTGGATTTAGGCCACTATGAGCGCTTTATTAGTCAACGTATGGCAAAACGCAATAGCTTTACAACCGGCCAAATTTACGAAACCGTGATTAAAAAAGAACGTCGCGGTGAATATCTTGGTAAAACCGTGCAGGTCATTCCGCACATTACCGATGAAATAAAAAATCATATTAAACGTGGCGCAGAAGGCGCAGATGTAGCAATAGTAGAAGTGGGCGGCACGGTTGGCGATATTGAATCGCTACCGTTTTTAGAAGCGATTCGCCAAATGGGCTTTGAAGAAGGCCGCAACAATGCTTGTTATGTGCATCTAACGTTGCTGCCATGGATTCCAACCGCAGGCGAGCTTAAAACCAAGCCCACGCAACACAGTGTAAAAGAGTTGCGCCAAATCGGCATTCAGCCGGATATTTTATTATGCCGCGCCGAACGTGACATTCCAGAAGATGAAAAACGTAAGATTGCGCTATTCACTAATGTGGCGTTTGAAGCGGTTATTAGCGCGATTGATTCAGATTCAATCTATAAAATTCCGAGTTTATTGCATGACCAAATGATGGATGAAATTGTTTGCCATAAACTGAATATTTTGGCCAAGGCGGCTGACTTAACGGCATGGAAAAATATTGTTACGCGCATTGAAAACCCAAAATATACTGCCAATATTGCGTTTGTTGGCAAATATGTGGATTTAACCGAAAGTTATAAATCACTAACTGAAGCTTTAATCCACGCTGGTATCCATACCGAATCAAAAGTGAAAATTCACTACATTGACAGTGAAGAAATCGAAGCATCTGGCACGAATGCACTGAATAATATGGACGCAATCTTAATTCCAGGTGGATTTGGTGTGCGCGGTACAGAAGGCAAAATTGCCGCGATTCAATATGCACGCGAAAATAAAATCCCTTACTTGGGTATTTGCTTAGGCATGCAATTAGCCGTGATTGAGTTTGCGCGTAATGTAGCTGGGTTGGCCGACGCAAACAGTACCGAATTTAATGCGGACACGCCACACAAGCTGATTGGCTTGATTGATGAGTGGCAAGATGCTTCTGGCAAAGTTGAAAAACGCGATGAAAATTCTGATTTAGGTGGCACTATGCGTTTGGGCGCACAATCGTGCCCAACGGTTGCCGATACCTTGGCGGCCAGCATTTATGGCACACAAGTCAATGAGCGTCATCGCCACCGTTATGAAGTCAACAATCATTATGTTGAGCAGCTTAAAAAAGCAGGCTTAGTGATTTCTGCGCGCACCACAGGTGAAGATCTGTGTGAGATGATTGAGCTGCCAAAAGCCACGCATCCTTGGTTTGTGGCCTGTCAATTTCACCCAGAATTTACGTCTAACCCGCGCGCTGGGCATCCGCTATTTAAGGCTTATGTGCAAGCGGCTTTAGACAATAAGGCTAAAAAATAAATGAAACTATGTAATTTTAAAGTAGGTCTTGAGCATCCACTATTTTTAATCGCTGGCCCATGTGTGATTGAATCGCGTGAGTTTGCGATTGAAACAGCTGGCAAGCTAAAAGAAATCGCCGCTAAAGTCGGCATTCCATTTATTTATAAATCATCTTACGACAAAGCCAACAGAAGTTCGACTAAAACTTTTCGCGGTTTTGGCATGGATGAAGGCTTACGGATTTTAGATGAGGTGCGTAGCCAGATTGGTGTGCCAGTGCTAACCGATGTGCATACGACAGAACAAGTGCCGCATGTGGCAGCGGTGGTGGATGTGTTACAAACCCCTGCATTTTTGTGTCGCCAGACTGATTTTATTGTGGCGGTGGCGACTTGCGGCAAGCCTGTTAATATTAAAAAAGGCCAATTTTTAGCCCCGCATGATATGTTGCAAGTTGTGAATAAAGCTAAAGAGGCTAATGGCAATCAAGACAGCGTAATGGTGTGTGAGCGTGGTGCTAGCTTTGGCTATAATACCTTGATATCCGACATGCGCGGGCTAGCGATTATGCGTGAAACCAATTGCCCCGTGGTGTTTGATGCAACACACTCTGTGCAACAACCAGGCGGGCAGGGCGATAAAAGTGGTGGGCAAAGCCAATTTGTGCCTGTGTTAGCGCGTGCGGCGGTAGCAAGTGGTATTGCAGGCGTGTTTATGGAAACGCACCCAGATCCTTCAAAAGCTTTATCGGATGGCCCTAATGCTTGGCCTTTGCATAAAATGGAAGATTTATTGCATTTGTTGGTGGACTTGGATAAATTGGTTAAAAAAGCAGGTTTTATAGAATCAACGCTTTAAAAATAAAAAGCTTTATAAATTAACGTATTTTAATAATTAACGATTAAATTTTAGGATTAAACATGAGCGCAATTGTAGATATTATCGCCCGCGAAATTTTAGATTCACGTGGTAACCCAACTGTTGAATGTGACGTGCTGCTAGAAAGTGGCGTGATTGGCCGCGCGGCTGTGCCATCTGGCGCTTCAACTGGCGCTAAGGAAGCGATGGAATTGCGCGATGGTGATGCTACGCGTTACTTAGGCAAAGGCGTTTTGCAAGCGGTTGAAAATGTGAATACCGAAATCACCGAAGCGATTATTGGCCTAGATTGCGAAGAGCAAAGTTTTATCGATAAAACTTTAATTGAGCTAGACGGAACAGAAAACAAAGACCGTTTGGGTGCCAATGCGCTACTAGCGGTTTCGATGGCTTGCGCACGTGCTGCGGCAGAAGAGAGTGGTTTGCCACTGTATCGTTATTTGGGCGGTTCTGGCGGTATGCAATTACCAACGCCAATGATGAATATCATCAATGGCGGTGCGCACGCGGACAATTCGGTTGATATGCAAGAGTTTATGATTATCCCCGCTGGTTTACCCACATTTAGAGAAGCGATGCGTTGTGGAGCAGAAGTGTTTCACCAGTTAAAGAAAACACTGCATAAAAAAGGTTTGGCTACCACAGTGGGTGACGAGGGCGGTTTTGCGCCAAACTTACCGTCTAATGAAGCAGCGATTCAATTGACTCTTGAAGCGATTTCTGCCGCAGGTTATGAGCCAGGCCGTGATGTATATCTGGGCCTAGACTGCGCCAGTACCGAATTTTATAAAGATGGAAAATACCATTTAGAATCAGAAGGTTTGGCATTAAGCTCAGCCCAGTTTACCGATTACTTAGCAACATGGGTGGATAAATATCCTATCATTTCTATTGAAGATGGTATGGGTGAATTTGATTGGGATGGCTGGGACATTCTGACTAAGCGATTAGGTAAAACCACACAATTGGTTGGTGATGACCTATTTGTGACCAACTCTAAAATTCTTCGCGAAGGCATCAAACGTGGCGTGGCTAACTCTGTTCTGATTAAAGTCAATCAAATCGGTACATTAACAGAGACATTCCAAACTATTGAAATGGCGAAACGCGCAGGTTATACCGCGGTTGTGTCACATCGCTCTGGCGAAACAGAGGATACAACGATTGCCGATATTTCGGTGGCAACTAATGCTTTGCAAATTAAAACAGGTTCATTGTGCCGTAGCGAGCGTATTGCAAAATACAACCAATTATTGCGCATTGAAGAAGAGTTGGGCGACGCGACGAATTATGCGGGTATGTCTGCTTTCTATCAACTGTTTAAATAAATTATCTTGAGTGAAAGCGTTAACCTTAATTTTTGTTATCCTAATTGCCTTGCTACAGTATCCACTGTGGCTGGGCAAAGGTAGCTGGTTGCGCGTGTGGAATGTGAATCAGCAAATTAGCGCACAAAAAGAAAAGAATCAATCACTTAAGCAACGCAATGAAACATTAAGTGCAGAAGTGCGCGACTTAAAACAAGGCAACGCGGCGATTGAAGAGCGCGCGCGAAGCGAGCTAGGCATGATTAAGCAAGATGAGGTGTTTTACCAGGTGATTAATCAGCCTCTGCCGACCATTCAGCCCAATCAACTCCCTGAGATTTCTGCTACTCAGAATACACAACCTGATATAACTGCCGCGCCAACAGTGGCACCGTTGGGTAATTCAACGCCCTAATTCAACGTTTAACTTAACGCTATTTTTTAATCAAAATTAAGCGTTCACTATTTCATCGTTAAGCGCGTAAGGCAATTGTTTGATGACAATTGCAAAGCCTTGCCAAGTGAGGTTGCCTGCATGTTTTGCCTCAATGCGTAACTCAATCAGTGCATCAAATCCCGCTTGATTATTCGGCGCGACACGGACAATTTGACCGACATCTGCGTCACCACTATCCAATATTTTATCGGCTTCAACAGGCGCAACCTCTGTTGCAATACTCGCCAAGTAAGTACGGCGTTTGACCTTGCCTAAATAATGCGTACGCGCGACAATTTCTTGCCCTGTATAACAACCCTTTTTAAAGTTGATGCCATTTAAAATATCTAAATTCAGCATTTGCGGCACAAATTGTTCTTGGGTTTTTGGCAAGACATCTGGAATACCAGTTTGAATGTCCAGCCAATCCCAGCAAGGTTTGCCGACCAATTGGCATTTGGCTTTGAGTGCGTTAAAAATAATGGGCGCGTTAATGCTATCGGTAAAAATTTGAAAGCGCGCATGACCTGCAATGGTTGGCAATTTTAAGATTGCGCCATTTTCAAGACTGACTAATTCATAATCTTGCGTTGGAATTCGGCTAAAAAAAGGTGTTAAGTATTCCGCAGCATTTGGGCCATTAATGCCAAATTTAATAATGGTTTCCGATACATCTTTGATGTCCACTTTACTGCGCATCACATACATTTTTAAACGCTTCATGATGGGTTGCAGCAAGTCGCGATTTAACTGTAAATGCACATGATCGTAATGCGAAAATGCTAAAAACAGCGCCAGTAAACGGCCTTTCGGAGTGCAATAGCCGGTGAAATGGGCATTGTTGCCAGTCAATAATTTCACATCATTGGTAACTTGACCTTGCAGAAAATTCATAGCATCTGCGCCACCAATTTCTAATAAACCTAAATGCGTTAAATCGCATAAAGTGTTAGTTTGCGTAACCGTGGCAATTTCAGCTTTTGCGTCTGCGTAATGCTGAATTGTGCCATCTTGAATCACTGCGCCATGTTTTGTTAGTGCTAATTGCCAATCTGAAGCTGTCATGCGATTATTTGCCTTAAGTCTGTATTTTTATCGTTCAGGTGATTTAAATGAAAACGCTTTTTAGCAAGCCGATTGTCATTCAATTACTACCTTCATACCTATTATTGGGCTTGTTGCTTGTAGTTGCAACTGCAAGCTGTGCGATTTTGCTCAGCATATCGATGCATTTGATGCTTAAGTTAAGTATATTGTCGTTAGTTATTGCGTCAAGTGCCTATTTTATTGCACGCGATGCATTATTGATGTTGCCGTGGTCTTGGCAAAGTGTGGAGGTGGATACAAAAGGGGTGTTAACGCTTGTTAACAAGCGCCAACAACGCTTTAAACCGCAACTAACATCCAGCACTTTTGTGCATGAATATTGCGTGATTTTAAACTTTAAGTATGCGTTTTTAAAATGGCCGCTAGCGCCAGCGTTACTGTTTAATTTTGCAGATAACGCTGAAGCGTTGAGGCGATTACGTGTTTGGTTACGGGTGCATGAAAATAAAAAATTCAGGCAAATGCAACAAACGAGCACTCAATTGACCATTACTGGCGATTGACGTTTTTTGCGACTTAACCATTGTTTCCAAAGTGATTTTGTTTCTTTGATTGGATGTTTCGGTAAGTAGGCCGCTAAAAATAACAAACCAGAAGCGCCAGCAAGTAGCCATTTCAGTTCAAATTTAGCTTTATCGCGACGCGCAGGTGGTTGTTTTTTCATCGCAGAAAGCACAGCTTGTACGCTATCCCCATTCACATATTTCGCGCTGATTTCTTTAGTCATTTCCTGCAAGTATTTTTCATCTAGCTTGGATAAAAAACGGTCGCTCTCACCTGCGGCTACGCTGTCGTTACGCGTACCAATATTTGATTCTGAAATTTGTGCAATACCAGGTTGCATAGCAAAACTTTCATTATCCCAATAGCCAATCACTTGATTATTTTCATCCAATTTTGGAATCGCAGTGCCTTTTTCGCCACCGATTCCAACGAATAACCAATCTTTTCCGCCTTGAAAATCGGTTAAGTCGCGCGTGTTAAAAGCGTGTAACGCAGGCGTTTCTTCGCCATCGGTCAAGTACACTACTTGCGCAACTTCTGGAAAGCTACGAATCAGCTTCGCCAGCGTTGCCATACTCTCGCGAATGCGGCTATTGCCGGACCAGCCTGTACGCCAATCCAAATGGTCAATCGTATCTTCAATCGCGGCAAAATTTTCACATACTTCAATTGGCGTATAAAGCGCTGCCACACTCACGCCAGCAAATAAACCAATACCCACCTGTGTCCCGCAGGGCATTTCGCCAATAATGCGATGCATTAAGTATTGCTGATATTGCATGCGCGTAACAGGTTTTCCGCTAATACTTTTATCGATAACGTTCATACTTTGCGAAATATCTGCCACGATCAAATAGCTGTATATCTCTCGTTTAACAGGCACAGTGGGTTTAAACAAAGCCACAACCAGCAATATAAAAGCCGTTGCCAGTAAAGTAACATCACGACGATGGCGGAAATAATTAACGATTTTTTTCATGAGATTTTAACGGTTAACTAATTAAGGCAAACCAACAGGAATATTGCCCATAATCAAGCCAGGTGTATCAGATTCTCCTACGCCTGGGGTTGGTGTGCTGGGCAACATGGTGAGTAATCGATCTAAATTATGACGCGCGTCCCAATGCGAATTATCGTTTTTAAGTGATGAAACATAAGCCGCTTTGGCTTGGCGTAATAAATACTCTGCTTCATCGCGCACGGTATTATTGGTACCATTAATCGCTAAGCCACGCAAAAAAAACATATTGCCAATGTTGTAATTAATCGCCGATTTTTGGCTGGCATCGCCTTTCGGTAAGGCTTGAGTAAATAGTAGTGTCGCTTCTTTATAGCGTTCTTTTTTGGCTAAATAAAGTGCTGTGGCAAATTTTGCCTCAAAACTTTGTTTGTCAGTTTGGGGTGTTTTGCCTAATGTTACCGCCTCGTTAAACGCATCAATTTGGCGAATTCTGTTAAAGGTATAAATGCTGGCGAGTAAACTCACAAGGCTTAAAAACACTAAAAACCAAGTGAGTTTTTTTACCGAAAATAAAGATTTTATATTGACCATGACGTTTGCCCTAATTGTTGCAATTTAACTGGATGATTAACTTTTCCAAGTTTTTACTTCTAAATATTTAACGCCCAGCAATAATGCAATCATTATTGCGGCAATCATAAAGCAAATATTAGAAAAATCTTTACCTGGAATTTTTTCCATGTATTTAATCGGTTTTTTCTCTTTGCGATTAATGTCGTCAATCGCTAGTTGCAGCGTTTTTGGATTCTCTGCTTCATAAGCATTAAAAGGCGTTTTGAAGGTTTTGAAGAACTCATGCAACTCAATTTCTGGCGGCAAGGGTTGATCTTCTTGCGGCACATAATTTTCATTAAAAATACTTAAGCCACCGGGTTGTTTCAGCACAATCCAATATAGGCTCAAGTGCATGCGATCGTACCAATCTTTGATTTTTTGCTGTGTATTGGCATCAATACGGCCCGCCCCGTCAGAGAGCAAAAGCACAGCGCGTGAGCCAGAATCAGGCACTTTATCAAATAATCCAGCCGCAGAAGTTAAGCCGCTGCCAATATTGGTTTGAAACAAAGCATTGCCCGCTGTCGCACGCACTGCCGCTATGGCAGCCTCTTTGTTTTCAGTTAGTGGCAATACGTACATGGCCGAATTGCTAAAAGTAATCATGCCTAACATGTCGTTTTGGCGAGATTGCACAAATTTTGTAATCAGTCTGCTCGCCGCTGCCGATTTGGTTTCGCCAATTGTGCTATCTGTACTGCCAGACGCAGAAGTCCCTGAAAAAGGATCGTCCATACTCGCGCTTCGGTCTAGTACTAAAGCAATCTGTGCTCCCACGCCAATACGCTCAACCAGTTGTTGATTACTGTGCGGCGCACTTATACCTAATACAATAAACGTTAAAATTAATACCGCTAATATTTTTAAGATCAGCCCAATCAAATCCGATAATGGGTCAGCTGGTAACATATCTAGCCAAGAATAGCTTTTGCTGTGCGCACGCTGAAAAACCAGCGGTAACAGCGCTAGCGGTAATAACCATAAAAGCCATGGATGAGAAAAAGCCATATATTAAGCCTTGTTTACTGTTTGTTTGTCAGTAATCAAACCGCGTTCGCAATCGCGGCAACGGCGGCAAAATTGCGCTAACCATTCAATGGGATTATTGCCTACGGCATGCTTGGCATTGGGCTCAAAAAACACTTGGCGAGATAATCCAAAAAACTGTTCGATTTCGGATTCAATTTGTTTAAAAGCAGGTTTTTTTTCAAAAAATTGATTTAAGTTACCGCTAAACAAACTAAAGCCAGCCGTTTTATTGAGCGATTGATGCATGCTGCTCACCACATCTTGCAAGCCTTGCGACGTATTAGGTGCTTTGCGGATAATGCGATAGGTTTTAGCGAAAGGTCCGCCCATTTTAGGCAGCCATGCGTGTTTGCCCAGCATATAGAGCAAGCCCAGCAGACTTAACCCTAAAATAGTGAGTAAAATTTTAAGGCGTTGTTTTTCGGCGTTATTGTCTAGCAATAGCGGGCCGCGATAGCCAGACATATTGTTTTCAATTTTAACCGCACCAAAAATCGATAGCGGTGAAATGGCGAAATCCCAGCTTGGAATGCGGTAACGCACAACCTCTTTGGATTCTGTGTTGATTAAACGCAAATACTCTGCTGGCAACGCACCATTTTTTGCAACGACATTGTTTGTAAACACTTGATAACTCAAGGTTAAATCATGATTAACCGAATCGCCATCTTCTTTTTTAATATGCTTGATATTACTTAAATCAATACCGACTAATTGACCTCTATAGCGTCTTTCGTAACCAATAATTGGTAAAGACTCATCAATTAATTGATACGGTTTTTTAATGCGCAATGAAATGTTACGTGTGAGCACATCACCAACAGTGTAGCCCACCGTGCGTTCTGGATCTTGCACTTGTATGATGACAATACCTGCTTTAACATCGGGTAGCGTTTCATATTCCAACGCCAAAGTTTGCGAAACGCTTAGGCTAAGAACAAGGGCTAACAACCATCGATTCATTATTTTGTTCATAAATTGTACTTAAATGATAATTTTAAAAAACGAGTGAGAATCATTGTTTAGGCGGCAACAAATTGATGGAAATATTCGGTTAAGGCATCTGCATCAAAATCACCTTCCACATAAAATGGCGGCATATCAAATTGCATAAACAATTTATAGATTGCTTCGCGACGCGCTCCAAATGACGCAATAATTTTATCGCGATAGTCTTTGCGCAAGAACAAGGTACGTTTTGCGCCTGTTTCTGGGTCGGTCACCGCGGTGATACCAAACTCGGGTAAGTTTTTATATTCGTCTGCATCCCACAAAACCACTGGCACAATATGATGGCGCAGTAGATTTGCCAATGAGCCTTCCAGCTCTTTTAACGGCATATGAAAGTCAGAAATTAAAAACACTAATGAGCGTTCGCGCGGCAAATAGCGCCACACATCGGCAATGCCGCTGCCAGAAACGGGTTCCGGATGATATTCCTTCAAGCGCTCAGCTAATTCAATCGCGCGCTGTGATTTGAATGATGCAGTGCTAATCCAATCTTCACGCACGATTTCATCAAAACCAACAAAACCGAATGGGTCGGAATTGCGACTGGCTGATTGTGCGATGGATTCCGCTATATCGGCCGCTTTGCGGATTTTTCGTTCTTTGGCACCAAAATTCATGCTGCCTGATAAATCGCAAATCACAAAAACTGGCGTTGCACTTTTTTGATTGAACAAGCGTACATAGACTTGTTCCATCGGGTCGCGAATGGTTTGGCGCAAATCGATACGACGTGGGTCGGGATAGCTAAGCAAAGATGTATGACCAATAAATTCCATGCCCATGCCGCGTTGCGTACTGGCGTGGCGACCAGGATGGCGGCCACGGTTGCGCCAACCAATGTGGTAGCTAAACTCTTTAATGTTTTCAATAGACATAAAAGTGAGATTAGGGCGCGGCGACTGCGTTAATAATATTGCTGAGCATTTCGCGTGCAATTTCAGTGCGACGCATTTCGTACACTGGGCTAAATACCAAACGATGCGCCACTGTTTCGTGGAAAACCGCATGAATATCTTCAGGCGTAATCGCCGTGCGCTCATTCAACCATGCATTCACACGCGCGGCACGTAACATCATACTCATGCCGCGTGGGCTGGCGCCGGCAAGCACAAGTCGATTCATATCGACATTGGTTACTTTTACGCCAAAATCAGTTGGTTTGCGTGTGGCTTTCCAAAGATTTAACGCATATTTTTCTAATGTTTTTGACGCTTCAACACTTTTTTGAATCACACCAGAAAACGCATTTAACTCATTAAATTTCAATACATCAGGTTTAACTGTGTCGATCAATGCATCCACGTTGTGGAAACGCGTATCAAACATTAAACCAGACATAATGTCATCGTCGTTTGGTACAACAATTGGGATTTCCATCATAAAACGGTCACGCGCCGCAGAAGGGATTTCAAACGTTTCTTCTTTTTCGACTTGGTTACGGTCTGCAAACACAATCATGTGCGGGAAAGTATGTTCTTTATTAAACGCAGACAGCGTACGTTCTGCCATTACGCGCAATAGTAAAGAATGCACTTGTGGACGCGCGCGGTTAATCTCGTTAAAGAAAAACACGGATAAATCTTCACCAGACATCAATAGCGGGCCAGCGCTCACATGTGGCTTACCGTCTTCACCCAAATACGTGTGATACACCAAATCGTTTGGCATCAAATCAATCGTACCTTCAATACGCTGATAACCGCCGCCAATGCCGCGTGTAAAAGCGCGGAGTAGAGTCGTTTTGCCCACGCCTACATCGCCCTCAAGCAATACGTGACCACGCGCAAAAATCGCAATCGTAATTAAGCGAACAGGGTTGTGCTGACCAACCACCACTTTGTTCACTTCGGTTTCTAAAGTCAGCGCATGTTGACGCCAATCGGCTAATAGACGGTCACTCATTGAGTTTTTTCCTAAAATTTATTGGTTAAGTAACAGATGGTTGGTATTTAAATAATGTTTTTTTAGTATAGTAGATTTGAAACAATTCATTAACAATATAAATGAATTTTTATAAAGTGTATACAGGTTTGTATAGTTCTAATCATTTTTAACGCACATACCAGTGTGTGCCAGATAAAATATCGGATCTCGATACATAGCGGCACTTAATTAGCTGCACTAAAGCAAAAAACTTAATCCATATTTTAGTGTTAAATTCTATGCTTGACGGTTGCGCAGTGCTTAATGTTTTGCGTGAGTCAACTTTGTATATTGGGTACTACTTCCGAGTATTCACTCTTTGATATAATTTTCATCTAATCGCGACAAACAATAAAGGTGCAATCATGGCAAGTATGTTATCTGATTCCGCTAAAGAGGCGCTATCTGGAGCACAGGAGACTGTTCTATATTTCTTTGGAATTGTTATAGTCTTTAGTCCTATAGGTTTCTTAATATCAAATTTAATTTCAGGTAAATCAATTCTTATCAAAAAGCTTGCATACCTTTTATTTGTTGGAGTTGGTTTTTTTATAGCAATTAAAGTAGTATTTTTTTAAATATTCAAAAAAACTTCATCTTAGCAATCTGATTAGCTACTTTTATTGTTATCTAATATTTGCATAACAGAATTGTTTTTGGCGTTGTAAAGAGATAAGACTTTCGCAAAATGCAATTTCCAGCGAAAATAGCACAAATCTTATCAATATAATTAAAAGTCCAAATTAAATGACTAAACAAAATAGCTTTACCAAAGAGGAATTACTTAAATGTGGGCGAGGAGAAATGTTTGGTGAGGGTAACGCGCAATTACCGCTACCGCCAATGTTAATGTTTGATCGCATTGTAAAAATTACCGATGAAGGCGGTAAATACGGTAATGGACAAATTATTGCGGAGCTGGATATTCGCCCCGATTTATGGTTTTTTGATTGTCATTTTACAGGCGATCCCGTCATGCCAGGTTGCTTGGGCTTAGATGCTATGTGGCAACTAGTTGGTTTTTACTTAGGTTGGATGGGTGGGCCTGGACGTGGTCGTGCGCTAGGGGCTGGCGAGGTTAAATTTAGCGGGCAAGTGTTGCCAACAGCTAAAATGGCTACTTATACCATTGATTTAAAACGCGTAATGATGCGTAAGCTAGTGATGGGTATTGCAGATGCGACGATGTCATTAGATGGTCGTGAAATATACGCCGCCAATGATTTGCGTGTAGGCCTGTTTACGCGAACAGATAATTTTTAACGCGTTTTTATCCGTATTTTGAATGCATAATAAAGAAAATTTTTGAGGAGAACACGCAATGCGTCGTGTCGTAATCACCGGGTTTGGCATCGTATCTAGCCTAGGTAACAATAAAACAGAAGTACAGAAAAGTTTGTACGAAGGAAAATCTGGCATTAGTTTTCAGCCAGAATATGCTGAGCGCGGAATGCGGTCGCAGGTCGCGGGTTCGGTCAAGCTAGATGTGCAGGAATTAATCGATCGCAAATTAATGCGCTTTATGGCTAAAGGCCATGCTTATGCTTGGATTGCATTGCAAGAAGCGATTGCTGATGCAGCGTTGGATGAAAGCCTAGTTTCAAATGTACGCACTGGTATTATTGTTGGTGGTGGCGGGCCTTCAACAGAAAGTATCGAAGAAAGCAACCGCGTACTTGCCGAAAAAGGTATACGCCGTGTTGGCCCTTATATGGTCACCAAAGCCATGTGCAGCGGCATTGTTGCTACTCTTGCTACGGGTGCCAAAATCAAGGGCGTTAATTACGGCATCAGTTCAGCCTGTTCTACTAGCGCGCATTGTATAGGCGCTGGTGTTGAGCAAATCCAATTGGGTAAACAAGATATTGTATTCGCAGGTGGCGGTGAAGAGGAGCACTGGAGTTTATCTTATTTATTTGATGCGATGGGTGCCATGTCCAGCAAATATAATGATATGCCTGATAAAGCATCACGTACTTATGATGCAAACCGCGATGGTTTTGTGATTTCAGGCGGCGGCGGCATTGTGGTGCTAGAAGAATATGAGCATGCCAAAGCACGTGGTGCAAAAATCTATGCAGAAGTAATTGGTTACGGTGCAACATCCGATGGCTACGACATGGTTGCACCAAGTGGCGAGGGCGCACAGCGTTGTATGAAGCTGGCTTTGCACACGCATGATGGTCAAAAAATTGATCATGTGGATTATATTAATACACACGGTACAAGCACCCCAGTGGGTGATACTAAAGAGCTAGAGGCCATTCATGCTGTCTTTAGCAGTGGCGAATATGGTGCACTACCAGCGATTGCATCAACCAAGTCACTTTCAGGTCACGCATTGGGCGCAGCCGGCGTGAATGAAGCGATTTATACCTTAATTATGATGCAAAATAACTTCATTGCAGCGTCAGCCAATATTGAGACGCTAGACCCAGCCGCCGCTGACTTACCTATAGTCACTCAGCGGATTGACAATGTGAAAATTGAAACAGCGTTATCGAATAGCTTTGGTTTTGGCGGCACCAATGCCACACTGACTTTATCGACTAAATATTTGTAGTGTTTACCTGCCATTTAAAAGCCATTTTAAAGATTAATCATGAAAACACATGTGCAGATTAGTCTATTTTTACTGATGGCTTTTTTATCAAGTTGCGCAATATTAGGCGACCGCACAGTGAATGTAACCGAGGCGCAAATTCAGCAAAAACTCAATGAGAAATTGGCAGTGCCGATTCAATTGCTGAAAGTGTTTGATGTGAGTTTAAGTAATTCAGTTGTTAAGTTTGATCAACAAACAGGCCGCATGCAAACCACATTGGATACAGTGTTAAATAGTCAGTTATTGGATAAAAGTGTCGCAGGCAAACTGGGAATTTCTGGCAAATTACGTTTTGATGCAGCGAGTCAGTCAATTGTGTTAGATGAGCCGCAAATTGATCAATTTAATGTGGATGGCGCTGATCATCAGTATAACGAAATTGTTAACGCATTAACGAAGACGCTTGGCAAACAAATGTTGAACGGCATTACTTTGTATACGGTGAAACCAGAAGATTTGAAATTTGGCGGCATTGCGTACAGCCCCAAAGATATTCAGATTACCGACAAAGGTTTGCAGTTAACATTGACGCCTGCACAATAATCTAATCTTACATCAACAAAGCTGCAGCCACATTACGACCTTCACTCATTAAAATATTATAGGTTCGACAAGCTGCTGCCGTTGTCATGCATTCAATTGGGATGCCTATTTCGGTAAGGTTTTGCGTTATTTTTGGATGCAAAAAACGATGCGTTGAGCCAGTGCCCAGCAGTACAACCTCAGGTTTAATATCGGTAATAAGGATGAAATTCTCTGCAGATAACGCAGCAAAACTTTTAGCGTTCCAATCTAAAATTAACTGATTTCCCATCACGATGAGATTTTGTGCATATCGTTTTTTGTTAATTTCAATAAAATCTTCGCCATAACCAGTGATTAAGTGTTGATTTTCTGCGGTGGTTAAATATAATTTCATACTGCTATTTTAGCGTGGCTTTGATTGAAGAAAAACCTTTTTCTAAGGTAAACTGATGGATTGTACTTAACCACTTTTTTAACCCGAATTTTACCCAAAATCAAAGATTAACTAGCCATTTTATGCAACCATTACTCAAATCCAACAAACTCGCTAACGTTTGCTACGATATTCGTGGCCCGGTGTTGCAGCGAGCGCGCCAAATGGAAGAAGAAGGTCAGCGTATTATTAAGCTGAATATTGGCAACCCAGCCGCGTTTGGCTTTGAAGTGCCAGAAGAAATTCAGCTGGATGTGATTCGCAATATGGGCGACGCAGGTGGTTACACCGATTCAAAAGGCTTATTCGCGCCACGCAAAGCCATTATGCATTACACGCAAAGTAAGCATATCGCCAACGTAACAGTGGATGACATTATTATTGGCAATGGCGTTTCTGAGCTGATTGTGATGGCGATGCAAGCGCTGGTGAATAATGGCGATCAAGTGTTGGTGCCAATGCCAGATTATCCTCTATGGACAGCGGCAGTAACCTTAGCAGGCGGTACCGCGCGCCATTATCTGTGCGATGAAAATTCTGGCTGGTTGCCCGATTTAAAAGATATTGAAGCGAAAATCACTGCCAATACGCGCGGTATTGTGGTGATTAATCCAAATAATCCGACAGGTGCTCTATATCCAAAAGAAACCTTACTTGGCATTATAGAAATCGCACGTCATCATGGATTGGTGGTGTTCGCAGATGAGATTTACGATAAAGTTTTGTACGATGAAGCCGAACATATTTCGATGGCGTCATTGGCGGAAGATGTGCTATTCGTGACTTTTAATGGATTATCCAAAAATTATCGCACCTGCGGATATCGCGCTGGCTGGATGGTGGTTTCTGGCAATAAAAGCGCAGCAACCGATTATGTGGAAGGCTTGAATATGCTGGCCTCTATGCGCTTGTGCGCGAATGTGCCTGGGCAACTAGCCATCCAAACTGCGCTGGGTGGTTATCAAAGTATTGATGATTTAGTCGCACCTGCTGGCAGGCTTTGCAAACAACGGGATTTGGCTTATGAATTGATTACGGCAATTCCTGGCGTGAGCTGCGTTAAACCAAAAGCGGCGATGTATCTATTTCCTAAACTAGACCCAGAAATGTATCCAATTAAAGACGACCAGCAATTTATTCTGGATTTATTGCTGGAAGAAAAAGTATTACTGGTGCAAGGCACAGGCTTTAACTGGAAAACGCCTGACCATTTCCGCGTGGTGTTTTTACCCAATGTGGACGATTTAACCGAGGCGATTAAACGTATTGCCAGCTTTTTAGCGCGATACAGAAAAAAACATAGTAAAAAATTAGATGGAGTAACGGTTTGAAGCAAGATAATTTAAAAGAATTGCGCGTAGGTCTTCTAGGTATAGGAACAGTTGGCGGCGGCACTTACAATGTATTAACGCGCAACGCAGCAGAAATTACACGCCGCACAGGTGTTGCGATTAATGTGCTGCAAGTAGCGGATAAAAATATTGACCATGCAAAACAGGTAACAGGCGGCAATACATTATTAAGTACCGATGCGTTTGCGATTGTGAATAATCCAGATATTGATGTGGTTGTTGAGTTGATTGGCGGTTATACCTTAAGTAAAGAATTAGTATTAAAAGCGATTGCTAACGGCAAACATGTGGTGACAGCAAATAAAGCGTTAATCGCTTTGCACGGCAATGAGATTTTTGCAGCGGCGCAGCAGGCTGGTGTCATTGTTGCGTTTGAAGCCGCTGTTGCTGGCGGCATTCCAATTATCAAAGCCTTGCGTGAAGGTTTAGGCGCCAATCGAATTGAATGGGTTGCAGGCATTATTAACGGCACAACCAATTTTATTCTGACTGAAATGCGTGAAAAAGGACTGGCTTTTGCTGATGTATTGGGTGAGGCGCAACGTTTGGGTTATGCGGAGGCTGACCCAACTTTTGACGTAGAAGGTATTGATGCTGCACACAAATTAACCATTATGGCGGCGATTGCTTTTGGTATGCCGATGAAATTTGAGCAAGCTTATACCGAAGGCATTACCAAATTACAGCAAACCGATATTAAATATGCAGAAGAACTTGGTTATCGCGTGAAATTATTAGGCATTACCAAGCAAACAGAAAGTGGCGTAGAGCTACGAGTGCATCCAACCTTGATTCCAGAAAAACGTTTAGTGGCTAATGTGAATGGCGCAATGAATGCGGTGGTTGTAAAAGGTGATGCAGTCGGCCCAACTTTATATTACGGTGCGGGCGCTGGCGCCGAACCAACCGCCAGTGCGGTAGTCTCTGATTTGATGGATGTAGCAAGGTTAAGTAGTGCAAGTGCCGCGCAACGTGTGCCTTACTTGGGCTTTCAGGCAGGGCAATTAAATGATTTGCCGATTTTGCCGATTGCGCAAGTCACCAGCGCTTATTATTTGCGGCTACGCGCATCAGACAAACCAGGAGTGCTGGCTGGTGTGACTAAAATATTAGCTGACCGCGATATTTCAATTGATGCGATGCTGCAAAAAGAACCTGCTGATAATGAAACTGAAGCCGACATTGTGATTCTAACGCACGATACTTTAGAGGCAAACATGGATGCAGGAATTGCTGAAATTGAAGCTTTACCAGCAATTGTCGGTAGCTTGGTTAAAATTCGTATGGAGTCACTCGCACGCTAAACCATTCAATTAAAACGGTTAATCATGACTTAATGCTCAATATTAAGTAAATTTTAGTGTTAAGTGCTAATAACATGCTTTAACAGTATAAGTGCCGCTAACATATTAAGTCATACCGCTAAGCAATCAACTAATTTAATTCTTTTTAATTAATCAGCATCGTTTTACAAAAAGTACCAAAGTTTAGGATATGCAGACCAAAAATATACTCGCGCCGATTAGTCACCTATTGACGCTAGAACGCAAAGATCTAATCGTCATTTTATGGCTCACATTGGCAATTGGTATTCTTAATCTGGCCACGCCGCTGGCCGTTCAAACATTAGTCAATATTGTCACCATGGGTGGCGTCATCAAGCCGTTGATTGTTGTAAGTTTTGTTTTATTTGTACTCTTGGTGCTGTCAGGTCTGATTCACATGGTTGAGCTGGTTATTGTTGAGTATATCAAGCGCCGTATTTATGCCAGCAACGTAACGCAGATGACGAAACGCATTCTTAAAATCGATTTAAAAGTCAGCGACACCCATTACCCAGCAGAGCTCATGAACCGCTATTTTGATTTAGGCAGTGTTCAAACCGCTTTTTACAGCTTAATTACCGTAGGGTTAACCGCCGTTTTACATGCAATTATCGGCAGTATCGTGCTGATAATTTACAGTTTTTATTTTGCGGTGATTGTATTTTTAGTGTTGCTTGCAACGTGGTTTATTGTGCGCGTGCTGGGCAGGCAGGCAATCAATACCGCGGTGGCAGAGTCTTATGCCAAGTATGATACTGGCGCATGGTTAGAAAATATTGCCAATAATTCTAATCTGTTTAAATTTTCAGACGGAGAGAATTACGCTATTAAAGGGTCGGATAAGCTGATTGTTGAATATTTACATCGACGTCAGTCACATTTCAGCATCCTGCTTAAACAGAACATCATCACGGTCATTATTTATGCATTAGCTGGCACGGTGATGCTAGGAATCGGTGGCTGGCTAGTGATGCGGGCAGAAATTAATCTGGGTCAGTTTGTTGCGGCAGAGCTGATTATTTTTACAGTGTTGGGGTCTTTTTCTAATTTCGTTAAGCAGTTGTCTAATTATTACGAATTAGTGGCTGGTTTGGATAAGTTAGAGGTTGTTAAAACCATCGATATTGAGCCCAGTGGTAAGCATGAGTTTAATCAAAATCATGCGCTTGCTGTACGCTTAAAAAATGTCAGTTATCAATTTAATGCGAGTAATCAGCCCATTACTAATTTTTCGCTTGTGATTGCTGCAAATGAAAAGTTGGCAATTTTGGCAGACGCTGGTATGGGTAAAACCACTTTAGCTGAGTTAATAACAGGGCTTCGCCTACCCACTGAAGGCCAGATAATTATCAACGATGTAGACTTGCGCCTCTGCAATTTGCCTAACCTGCGTCAAAAAATGAATCTGTCACGCAGAATAGAAATCCAGCAAACCAGTATCTTAAATAACCTGCAGTTAAATAATCCCAATATTAAACTCGAAGAGGTGAATGCTTTATTAAAGCGGCTCGATTTGCTGGACGTGATTCTGGATCTCCCAGAGGGTTTAGACACCGAGTTAACAGTGATGGGTACTCCACTTTCTACCGTGCAAGTGAAGTTAATTATGATTGCACGCGCGCTGTTACAAACACCTAAGTTATTGATACTGGATGGCTTGCTTGATGAGATTGACGCAACATCGGCCCAATTAGTCTGCCGCATTTTGTCAGAACTAAGTGACTGCACGGTTGTTGTGATGACACGCTCAACTGCCATAGCCCAGCACTTCACGCGCATCATTAAATGGAATGATTTTGGCGCGGATAATGAACAAGTACAGCAAACATTGTTGACTGATTCAAGTATGCAGGATGGCGGCCAATGAGCGTGATAATCGAGCCTAAGCAAACGAATTTAAAATTTAAATTGCTAAAAACGCCCGCTTATGTGCGGCGCTTAACTTATGTGCTTGCTTGGTCAATCGTTGTTTTGCCACTATTAATGTTATTTTTACCCTGGCTACAAAATATACAAGGCACTGGCACTATTACCGCCTTTCAGCCCACAGATCGCATTCAGACAATCAACGCTCCAATTGATGGCTTGGTGTCTAAATGGCATATTGCAGAAGGTGCAGTGGTCAAAACGGGTGATTTATTACTGGAAATACGTGATGTTGACCCTAATTTTAGTAAGCGCTTGCAAGAACAGCTAGACAATAACCGCGCAAAACAGCAGGCAAAACAAGATGAGCTTGCTTCGTATGAGCTGCAAGTACAAAATTATCAAACAGTACGTGACAGCCGCATTAGCGCGGCTAATTTTAAGCGTGATATGGCACGACAAAAAGTGGTATCAGCAATACAAGCAATTGCAGCGGCTGAGGCGACTTTTGAGGCGAGCAGATTCCAGCTAGAGCGTATGCAAAGACTGCTGAAAGATGGCTTGGTATCACAGCGCGATGTAGAGTTGGCTGAGCGCGACAATACGATTGCCAGCCGCAACTTAGCCAGCAGCAAAGCAATATTGGATGCCGCAAAAGCAGAGGAGAGCTCTACGCTTGCCGAAGTGTCGCAATTTGGGGCGGACGCGCAGGGATCAATTCAGGCAGCTAAGGCGCAAATTAATAAACTTAAAAGTGAATATGCTGAAATTGCCAATACGATTAATGACGCACAAGTAAATGTAGCCCGGCAAAGCGCGCAAAAAGTTTATGCACCAAACGATGGCGTGGTGTTTCGCGTACCAGTTAATTCACCGTCACAATTAGTGAGCAGAGGCCAAGCCTTGCTCACCATCGTGCCAGAAAATAATTCACGAGCAGTGATTTTGCAAGTACAAGGTTTAAATGCACCGCTCATTACCCCCGGTAGCAAAGTGCGGCTGCAATTTGAAGGTTGGCCAGTAGTGCAGGTTTCTGGTTGGCCTAAAATGGCTTATGGTACTTTTGGGGGTAAGGTCAGTTTTGTTGACCCAGCTGACTCTGGCGATGGGCGTTTTAGAGTGATGGTCGTGCCAGATGAAACCGAGCAGAAATGGCCTAGCAGTCGATTCTTGAGGCAGGGCAGTGCGGTACAAGGCTGGGTTTTACTCAACGAGGTTTCAATTGGCTATGAAATCTGGCGTATTTTAAATGGCTTTCCACCGAATCTGGTTGCTGCAACTACCGCTACCGATGAAACCAGTAATCCTAATCCTTAGTTTTGCAAGTAAACTGACTCTATTGTCATTGCATAATAGACGATTTTTACCGCTTTTAAAGTGGTTAAGTTTTCTGGCTATTGTGCCCTTATGCACAAGCATCAATGCTTATGCTGATAATACAGACAGCGCAATCCAAATAGATATAGATGCCAAAGCGAAACATAGGCTTCAACAAGATGAATTTTTGAATCTGGATGCTTCATCTCAAGCCAAAGGAATGGATATTGAGCAGGCCACTCAGCAACTTAATGCGCAGCGTAAGGCATTAGATTTAACGCTGGATTCGGGTCTGATTTTAAATGGCTTAGCAAGCGATAATCAGCAATCTGCTGATAAACGGCTCTCTCAACAAAAAACACAAGGCGTTAAACAAAGCTTGGCAGAAATACGCGCCAAGGCTTTAAGCGCAAACCTATCACTAAAAATTGCTAATTTTAACCCCTTAATTGCGCGCACTCAGTTAGATGAAGAGCGCGCTAAGTTTGACCAGATTATTTTTGCTAATCTAAAATATGGCGATAAAGATACGCCTGAAATCAGCAGCGACAATATTCGGTTCACTTCAAATAATCCTAGCTTGGATGACGAATTGGTTAAGCTGAATAAAACACCGATTCGTACCAAATCTATATTGGGTGATGTGGGCATTGCTATTCCACTACGAACAGGTGGCACGGTTACTATTTCTGCGCCATTTGAGAATATTGATAAAACGGGTGATTTTACTTCTGATCAGTATCGAACTGGCCTTAAGTTTTCGATTAGCCAGCCTTTATTGCGCGATGCAGGCTTTAGCGTGAATGAGGCTTCTATCCAAATTGCTGGTTTAAACGAACAGGCTAGCCTAGCCAGTACGCGCCTACAATCGATACGTATTATTGCCATGATTGATAAAGCGTATTGGGCTTTGAATCAAGCTTGGACTGAGCTTGAAATCAGACAACAGCAGTATGAATTTGCCATGCAAAACTTAATCATGGTTCGAAAGCGTGTGCAAGAAGGCCTGACTGCCTCTATTGAAATTAATCGCTCTGAAATTGGCGTTAATGATAGGTTAGAGCAGTTAATTATCGCCAAAACCAACTTAAGTCTGGCACAAAGACAATTAAAATTTTTCTTGAATGACCCACAATACGGCGTTACAGACGAAACCAACTTTATCACCACCACCCCGCCAGATTTATATAATTATCAGTTTGATCGTCAAAATTTGCTTAAGAATGCGCAAGCCAATCGTCTGGATTTGCTAGAGACTGAACTCAGATTAAGTGAAGATTCGTTGAGGGTTGCTGTTTTACAAAATCAAACATTGCCATTGTTTTCGCTAGATTATGCATATGGTTCTTTGTCAGATTCTGAGTCGTCATTTAGTCGGTCTTACAGTAGTTTAGGACAGTTTGATTTTAACGAATGGTACATAGGCTTGCGTTTTGAGTTGCCTGTTAGCAATGATGCGCGAAAAGCAAGACTTAGCCGCGCTGTTCAGCAGCGACTTCAGCGTTTATCAACCAAAGAGTTGCAACAGTTAAGCATTCAGCGCGAAATTTACGATGTGCTCGATACGCTAGAACAAAATTGGCAGCGGATTGTTGCCAACAAACAGCAAGTAGCCATTGCTGGTACCAACTACGAAGCTGAATTAAAACAATTTAAAGAGGGCTTGCGCACAATGACAGAGGTTTTGGAGGCTTTGACCAGGCTAGGTGACGCGCAGGTTAGAGAGATTAAAGCGATTACTGATTATCAAGCCTCACAAGTAGACTTGGCATTTGCTACTGGCACTTTGCTGGGATATAGCCGTGTTAATTTCGACCTCGTTAATTTTGACCACGTTAATTCTCCTACGCGCTAAGCAATCAATTTATAATAACAACTCATTTTTTAACCGTGTTTTTGCAATGAAATATATATCTACACGCGGGCAATCGCCTGCTTTAAGTTTTAGCGAAATTTTACTGGGTGGTTTAGCGCCAGATGGTGGATTGTATTTGCCAGAAACCTACCCACAATTTAGCGATACCGATTTAAGTGCTATGCGCGGCATGAATTATGCCGATTTAGCTTTTGCGATTTTAAGCCGCCTAATTGATGATATTCCAGCGGCTGATTTAAAAGCGATTATTGATAAAACATACAGGGCAGATGTTTATAGTTTTACGCGCGCAGGCCAAAACGCGGCGGATATTACGCCAACCATTAAACTAGAAAACAATTTGTATTTATTAAGCCTCTCAAATGGCCCAACCTTGGCTTTTAAAGATATGGCGATGCAGTTGCTTGGTAATTTGTTTGAATATGTATTAACTAAAAACGGCGCGACAACCAATATTTTAGGTGCGACTTCTGGTGATACTGGCTCTGCGGCAGAATATGCCATGCGCGGTAAAAAAGGCGTGCGTGTGTTTATGCTGTCACCGCACAAAAAAATGAGTCGCTTTCAAACGGCGCAAATGTTTAGCTTGCAAGATGACAACATCTTTAATATCGCCGTAAATGGCGTGTTTGACGACTGCCAAGATATGGTAAAAGCAGTTTCTAACGATGCGGCATTTAAAGCGCAATACAAAATCGGTGCGGTTAATTCCATCAACTGGGGTCGTATCGTTGCGCAAGTGGTGTATTACTTTAAAGGCTATTTTGCAGTCACCACAAATAATAGCCAAAAAGTAGATTTTTCTGTACCAAGCGGCAATTTTGGCAATGTCTGTGCTGGCCATATTGCGCGCATGATGGGCTTGCCAATTGATAAGCTAGTGGTTGCCACTAACGAAAACGATGTGTTGGACGAGTTTTTTAAAACAGGTATTTACAGGCCACGCGGTTCAGCCAATACTTATCATACGTCCAGTCCTTCAATGGATATTAGCAAAGCATCAAACTTTGAGCGCTTTGTGTTTGATTTGGTGGGTCGCGATAGCGGGAAAGTGCGCGAGTTGTGGGTGAGTGTCGATAAAGGCGGTGCCTTTGATATTAAACATTTGATGTCAAAATTGGCCGATTATGGCTTTGTATCTGGAAGTAGCAATCACCAAAACCGCATGCAGACCATACGCGAATCTCAAGCAAAATATAAGGTAGTGATTGACACGCACACAGCAGACGGCCTTAAAGTTGCGCTTGAATACAAGCAAGAAAACACGCCAATGGTAGTGCTAGAAACGGCGTTACCAGCAAAATTTGAAGATGCGTTAGTAGAAGCATTAGGCGAGGTGCCGCCGCGACCAGATAGCCTAAAAGGTATTGAGCTACTACCGCAGAAATTTGCGGTAATGGATGTCGATGTGACTGCGATTAAAGATTTTATTGTCAACAATACTTAAACGTTATGAAACAATATACTGATTTACTGAATCACGTTTTAGCCCACGGCAATACTAAAACAGACCGCACTGGTACAGGCACAACTTCTGTGTTTGGCTACCAAATGCGTTTTGATTTAAATGCAGGCTTTCCGCTTCTCACCACAAAAAAAGTGCATTTAAAATCCATTATTCATGAGCTATTGTGGTTTTTACAAGGTAGCACCAATATTGCCTACTTAAAAGAAAATGGCGTGCGTATTTGGGATGAATGGGCGGATGAGAATGGTAATTTAGGCCCTGTTTACGGATATCAGTGGCGCAATTGGCCAAAGCCCGATGGCACGCATATTGATCAAATTACGCAGGTGATTCATTCGATTAAAAAAACACCTGATTCGCGTCGGCTGATTGTTTCTGCTTGGAACGTAGCCGATGTAGACCAAATGAAATTGCCACCTTGCCATGCATTTTTTCAATTTTATGTAGCGGATGGCAAGTTAAGCTGTCAGCTGTATCAGCGCAGCGCAGATATTTTCTTGGGCGTTCCTTTTAATATTGCATCTTATGCGCTGTTAACCATGATGGTGGCGCAAGTATGCGGATTGAAATTAGGTGATTTCGTGCACACGCTTGGTGATGCACACATTTACAGCAATCATATGGAGCAAGTGCGCGAACAGTTGTCGCGTGCACCAAAATCGCTCCCTCAAATGCGCATTAACCCTCAAGTTAACGATATTTTTTCGTTTAAATTTGAAGATTTCACGCTAGAAAACTACGATCCACATCCTGCTATTCAAGCAAAAGTGGCTGTTTAAGCGTCGTAATTTTCATTTTTGGTTTTATTGAACCATTGTTCGGTTATATTAAGCCAAAAATGTAACAAATGTGTAATTAAACAATGACATAAGAATTTTTAGGTACAATTCTTGCTCAAATTAAAATGTAGTTATTTAAAAATTTATATTTAATTTACTCTGGAGATTATCATGTTTCGTTTAACAATTGGTGCAACTTTGGTTGCGGCAGCATTTTTAGCAAATACAGCAATCGCAGGTCATGAGACCATTAAACCGCATAAAGTAGACAGCCTTGGCAAGTGTGTTAAAGCAGCGCTTACAGCGCATGACGGAAAAATCGTCAAACTAGAAATGAAGTCAGAAGACAAAAAACCAATGTATGAGTTTGACATTGAGTCAGCTGATGGTACTGCTTGGGACATTGAATGTAATGTTAAAACAGGCAAAGTTACCGAGATTGAGCAAGAAGTAAAAGCAGATGATGCTAAATTTAAAGCATTAGCTAAAGTATCTGAGGCAGATGCGAAAGCAACTGCATTAGCTGCGCATCCTGGCACTATTGTTGAAACGGAATACGAACTTGAACCAGATGGCAAAGCATCATACGAGTTTGATATTTTAGAAGCAGATAAAGAAGAAGTTAAAGTAGAAGTTGATGCGACAACAGGAAAAATTGTTGAAGTGAGTTATGAAGTGTATCAAATTGGCGAAGAGTAATTTTTGGCCGAATTGAACAATTAGTTTTATTTAAGGCATCAATACAAAAAGGCGCTTGAAGCGCCTTTTTGTATTTGAAAATAGAGTAGGGAGTCTACCCCTTTATCGTATACAACTTTTGCAAATTGTGTAACGATAAAGGTCCTAGTGATAGCTCTCCCTTACTTACAAATATGCAATTAACATACCATAGTTGTTAATTTTTAACCTTATGATTTATAAGGATAATTATTATTTAAATTATTAATGCTTAAGTTTATAGTGTTAAATTAGCCACCATTGGTTGTTCACAACCACCAATTTTAATTGTGTTTAGGCACGCAATACAATTGCGGATTGGTACATAAATGTGTTCTTCAAATATTCAACAGCCAATGTGATTTCATCTAAATTTAGATGAGCAAAGCCTAATCGCAAACCTGAAACTTGGCAGTGTTCTGAGTACTGATTAATGTAATATAGTTTGAGTTTTTGTTTTTCCGCATCTTTTAGTATTAAGTCCGTTTGAATATGGGGTGCTAAATCTATCCACAAACCTAAGCCACTGTTTGATGATGAGAGCGTGCAAAATTCAGCCAATTCTGACTCAATTAAATGTGTTAAGTGAGTTTTGCGTGCTTGATAAATTTTAATTGATTTAGTGATATGGCGTTTAATTTCGCCAGATTCTAATAGCTCTGCTACTGCATGCTCTAGGAGTGCGTTGCCTTGCCTGTCTATCAGCGTAATGTCGCTTGCGCAATGCTTGATAACTGTTGTAGGTGCAACCATGTAGCCAACTCTAAAACCAGACGCTAAAATTTTAGAGAATGAACTAATATAAATAACACGACCAGATTTGTCTAATTGTATCAATGGCCGTAGGTTGTCTTTTGTGTAGCTAAATTCAGATCCGCTACCATCTTCAATAATCACAAAATTATATCGCTGCGCTAATTTTAATAAGCCTTTCCGGTTGTCAATTGACATCACAGCTCCAGTTGGCATCTGATGATGAGGCGTTACGTAAATGGCGCGCACAGGGTGATTAATGCATAGTTTTTCCAATGATTCTAAAAGAATGCCAGACTCATTGTGAGCAACATAAAGTAAATTAGCACCACAATTTTTAAAAGTTTCACGCGCAATCGGGCTACTTAACTGCTCAACAACAATAGAGTCATCCTCTTCGATAAGTAAACGCGCAGCAAGAAATAAACCCATTTGGCTTCCACGCAAAATGCAAATATTATCCAATTCTGCGCTTAAGCCAATCTCCATATTAAGCATATTTAAGATAGCTTTACGCAAAATAATACTGCCTTTAGCGTCGGTGCAATATAGTTTATTGTTGCGCGTTAAGGTTGTTACTGCGTGGCGCATACACCTTGCAATCACTTGGTAGGGTATTAATCTTGCATCTGAATCATCTTCGCTAAACGAGAGGTAATTTGCTGAGGATGAGGCATTGGTTTGTTCAACATGTGTAACGCCAGCCATCATTGTGCTGGGTAAACGATGTTTCTTAGGTGAAATTTGAATGTTATCTGGTTGAATAGTTTTTGGCTGTTGATTCACCATTAACCCACGCGATGAAACAAAAGTGCCACGTTTACTCTCAGTCGTAAGCCACCCTTTAGAGATTAATTCGTCATAAGCCTGAACAACCGTTTTGCGATTGATGCTGAGCTGATTGGATAACTCGCGTGTGCCAGGTAAAACACTACCAGGTAAAAAACGACCGCGTTGAATTTCATCAATAATTGTTTCTGCGATTTGAATATGAATTGGAGTAGCCGAGCCGCGCACGACTTCCATATTAAGATTCCATGGCCTTAGCATTCAATTCCTTAGCATTCAGTAAATTACAATAATTTTTACTAAATGGAAATCTAGGCTAAATCCATAAAAAGATAGTAACAAAAACGATACAGGTATGCAAAGTTATAAACAGGACCCATCAAAATTAAGCAATCAGGCTGGCTTAAGATGATGAAATTTTAGTTACATTAACAATCGCTTAACAAATTGAAACACTTTTATTTAAAACTAAGTTTTAAATAAAGTTTCAAGATTCTGGCCATCCTAGTACCAGTTTTATCTAAGCCAAATGACGTAATTCAATTGCATGCAATGTTGAATTATTTTTATGTTTTATACTTTGGAGATATTACGATGTTTACTAAAAAACGTGTAATGGGTGTCGCCGCAAGCGTTGCATTGGCATTGCCTGCAATGGCATTTGCAGCAGCAGATCAAGAACTAGCAATGAAAGATGCCAACAATTGGTTGCATCCGCGCGGACAACACAACAACCAAGGCTACAGTGCCTTGTCACAAATCAACAAAGGTAACGTTAAAAACCTTAAAGCTGCTTGGGCATTCGCGACTGGTGTAAACCGTGGTCACGAAGGTTCACCAGTTGTTGTAGGTAATATGATGTACTTACACACAGCATTCCCAAATAACGTGTATGCGTTAGATTTAAACGACAATCAAA
>MSXP01000003.1 GCA_002083635.1 Proteobacteria bacterium ST_bin12
AAGTGCTCGCAATAAAGCCCTCGTAAGAGGGCTTTATTCGTTTGTAAGGCCTGTTAATTGAACCGATGGAAAGCATTCCAATTGCTTGAATTAATTGGTATAATACGACAGTATTTTGAATGGGCTTTGTGCCCATTTTTTGTTTCTGCTGTATATGTAGCTTTGAAGGATGCGCGGTAATGCAAGATTTGCATGGCTTAATTGATAAAACAGTGACTCAACTCGGTTTTGAGTTGGTTGATCTCGAGATTTCGAATCGCGGTAAATTGCTGCGCGTGTTTATAGATAAGCTTAATCCGACAGATATTAAAGATAGTGCGAATATTGACGATTGCGTGTTGGTAAGTAATCAATTGGGTAATGTGCTAACAGTCGATCATGAAATTGATTACGATAGGTTAGAAATTTCTTCAGCTGGCATGGATCGCGTACTAAAAAAAGAAAAAGACTTTGTACGTTTTGCTGGTGAGCGCGCGCAAATAAAGTTGCGTGTTGGGGTTAAAGATCAAAGTGCAAGCGCAGTAGAAACAACTTTGCCACGCAAAACGTTTTTAGGTGTTTTAAAAGGGTTTGAAGGCGGTTTGGTATTGATTGAGTGTGATGCAGTTTTATATCAGTTAGCTTTTGATAATATTGATAAAGCGAGGCTAAGCCCTGTATTTTAGCTTGCGTTTTTGTAGCAAAAAACTTGTTAAGTAAAAAGAATTAAATAAATTTAAAGTTGGAGATTGTAATGAGTCGTGAAATTTTATTATTGGTAGATGCCTTGGCGCACGAAAAAAACGTGAGCAAAGAGGTTATTTTTACAGCTTTAGAATTGGCTTTAGCTTCGGCTACTAAGAAAAAACATCATGATGATGCAGATATTCGCGTGACAATTGACCGTGAAAGTGGCGCTTACGAAACGTTTAGACGCTGGCAATATGTGGAATATGATTTATTAGAAAACTCAGCTTTTCAGTTTGACGAAGAAAGCGAACATGCAAAAGGCCGTGTTATTGGTGATTATTATGAAGAGCCATTAGAAAATATCGAATTTGGCCGTATTGGCGCACAAGCAGCTAAGCAAGTCATTTTGCAAAAAGTACGTGAAGCGGAGCGTGAGCAAATTCTTGAAGACTTTTTAGCACGAAATGAAAGTCTAGTAACTGGCGTAATTAAACGCATGGAAAAAGGCAGCGCAATTATCGAAGTGGGCCGTATAGAGTGCTTGTTGCCACGCGAAGCGATGATTCCAAAAGAGAATTTACGTGTGGGTGACCGCGTGCGTGCTTATTTATCACGTATTGAGCGCGGCGGTCGCGGCCCGCAATTGATTTTATCGCGGATTGCGCCAGATTTCTTAAAACGTTTATTTGAATTAGAGGTGCCAGAAATCGAAGAAGGATTGCTGGAAATTCGTGCTGCTGCACGTGACCCTGGTTTGCGTTCAAAAATCGCGGTTAAAACCAACGATCAACGCTTAGACCCAGTGGGTACTTGCGTCGGCATGCGTGGTTCACGTGTGCAAGCAGTGACAGGCGAGTTGGCTGGCGAACGTGTGGATATTGTGTTGTGGAGTATGGAGCCAGCGCAGTTTGTGATTAATGCCATGGCGCCTGCAGAAGTTTCATCTATTGTGGTGGATGAAGATGCGCACAGTATGGATGTAGTGGTAAATGAAGAGCAATTGGCGTTAGCGATTGGCCGTAGCGGTCAAAACGTGCGTTTAGCTTCTGAGCTAACGGGCTGGACATTGAATATTCTAACGGAAGAGCAAGCGGCTGAGAAAAACCAAACCGAATATGCCAATGTTAGCCAATTGTTTATGGAAAAGTTAGACGTTGACGAGGAAGTGGCCGACATTTTAGTACAAGAAGGCTTTAGCACTTTAGAAGAAATTGCTTATGTACCGCTGGCTGAAATGGCTGAAATCGATGCATTTGATGAAGACACCATTAATGAGCTACGTTCACGTGCGCGTGCTGCTTTGCTAACTGAAGCGATTGCTAAAGAAGAAAAAGTGGAAGAGGCCAGCGCGGATTTATTAAACATGGACGGCATGGACGAAGAAACAGCACATTTACTAGCTTCTAAAGGCGTTTCAACCATGGATGATTTAGCGGAATTAGCGGTGGATGAATTGTTAGAAATGACCAATATGGATGCAGAACGTGCTAAAGAGCTGATTATGACAGCGCGTGCGCCTTGGTTTAAATAAGACTTAACACTAAATTTCGCCTCAAAATAAGTGTTAAGTTTGCAATAAAATGTTGAGTATCAGTAGCAGATTATAGAGAGATTGGAGCAGTAAATGGCACAAACAACCGTAGCACAATTCGCCGCAGAGCTAGGGCTGCCAACCGCTTTGCTGTTAGATCAACTTAAAAGTGCGGGCGTGATTAAATCAACATTAGAAGATAAATTGGAAGAATCGGATAAAACTGCACTATTGGATTATTTGCGTAAGGAACACGGTGCGGAACAAGCGCCAAAAAGCAAAATAACATTAACGCGCAAATCGAATACTGAGATTAAAAAAACAGACAGCTCAGGCCGTGCGCGCACTATTCAGGTTGAAGTGCGTAAAAAACGGGTTTTAGAGCGCCCTGAAGACATAGAGTTGACACCTGTGCCACAGGAGTTGCCTGTCGAAGACTTGGTTGAAGATGTTGTGCCGATTGAGCCAGTGCTTGCTGAAGCTGTGGTTGAAGAGCTGGTAGTGGCTGAAGAACCTGTGATTGAAGTAGTTGAGGTTGAGCTGCCAGTTGAAGTAAAGCCAGAGCCAATAGCTGAAGAAAATGTTGTTGCAAAATCAACAACCATCAAAAAACAAGTGCTCACGCCAGAACAAGTGGCGATTCGTGAGCAAGAGGCAAAACGCCATGCCACGCTAGCGGCCATGCAAGCTGAAGATGTGCGCAAAAAGCAAGAGCTGATTCAACGTCGTTTAGATGAAGAAGCGAGAAAATTAGCGGAAGCAGAAGCGGCAAAAATAAAAGCGGCTAAATTATCGGAAGGCACACTGCACAAGCCAGCGGCTAAAGAAGGTGCAGTTGCAAAACCTGCAGCATCTAAAGATGCTAAAAAAGCCAAAGGCAATAACAAAGAGTGGACTGACGCTGAGAACAAAAAGCGCGGCTTGAAAACACGCGGTGCGGTGACCACAGGCTCTAATTGGCGCTCACCAAAAGGTAAAAACAGATCACATCATGATGATGACGCTGAACACGCATTTACTGTGCCGACTGAGGCGATTGTGTATGAGGTGTTGGTGCCAGAAACCATTACTGTAGCCGAATTGGCGCACAAAATGGCGGTTAAATCAGGTGAAGTGATTAAAAAGCTCATGAGTATGGGCATGATGGTGACGATTAACCAAGTGCTAGACCAAGAAACCGCCATTATTTTAGTGGAAGAAATGGGCCACAAAGCGGCTGCAGCTGCACCAAATGACCCTGAGGTATTCTTAGAAGAAGCCGAACACGCACAAGCGATTATGGAAACGCGGCCACCCGTTGTCACAGTAATGGGTCACGTTGACCACGGCAAAACTTCGCTATTGGATTATATTCGTCGCAGTCGTGTCGCTTCTGGCGAAGCTGGAGGTATTACGCAACATATTGGCGCTTATCACGTTGAAACACCACGCGGTATGGTAACTTTCTTAGATACACCAGGCCATGAAGCATTTACAGCCATGCGCGCACGCGGTGCAAAAGCAACCGATGTGGTGATTTTAGTGGTTTCAGCCGATGACGGCGTGATGCCGCAAACCATTGAAGCGATTCACCATGCAAAAGCGGCAGGTGTGCCATTAGTAGTTGCGATCAATAAAATCGATAAACCTGATGCAGCGCCAGAACGTGTGAAAATGGAATTGGTGGCGCAAGAAGTGGTGCCTGAAGATTTTGGTGGAGATACTATGTTCCGCGAAGTGTCGGCTAAAACGGGTAAAGGTATTGATGAGTTGCTTGAAGCGGTACTGCTGCAAGCCGAAATTTTAGAGCTTGAAGCGCCAAAAAATACGCCAGCCAAAGGCTTGGTGATTGAAGGCCGCTTGGATAAAGGTCGAGGTTCTGTAACGACCGTATTGGTACAGTCTGGCACGTTAAAACGTGGTGATATGATTTTAGCAGGTAGCACATTCGGACGAGTACGGGCAATGCTGGATGAATCTGGCCAAGATATTAAAGAAGCCGGACCATCGATCCCAGTTGAAATTTTAGGCTTATCAGATGTGCCAAGCGCAGGCGAAGAAGTGATTGTGTTGAACGACGAGCGTAAAGCGCGCGAAATCGCTAACTTCCGTGCTGGTAAATTCCGCGATACGAAATTAGCGAAACAGCAAGCCGCCAAGCTTGAAAATATGTTTGATCAAATGACGGAAGGCGAAGTACAAATCTTGAATCTGATTATCAAATCAGATGTACAGGGTTCTTACGAAGCGTTGGCAACTAGTTTGCAAAAACTATCAACCGCTGAAGTTAAAGTAAATATTATCCACACGGGTGTGGGCGCTATTTCTGAATCCGATGTGAACTTAAGTGCAGCTTCTGGTGCGGTGTTAATTGGCTTTAATGTGCGTGCCGATACAGGCTCACGTAAATTAATCGACAGCTTGGGCGTGGACGTTCGCTACTACAATATTATTTACGAAGCAGTTGATGAAGTAAAAGCCGCTTTAGGTGGCATGTTGAAACCGGAGCAAAAAGAAAGCATGATTGGTACGGTAGAGATTCGCGAAGTGTTCCGTATTTCAAAAGTGGGCTCAATTGCAGGTTGCTATGTACAAGACGGTATGATCAAGCGCAATTCGCGCGTGCGAGTGTTACGCGATAACGTGATTATCCATACGGGTGAGCTGGATTCACTAAAACGCTTCAAAGATGACGTAAAAGAAGTAAAAAACAACTTTGAGTGCGGCTTGTCGTTGAAAAATTACAACGATATTGAAGTGGGTGATTTGCTAGAAGTCTACGAAATGGTAGAAGTGGCAAGAACGCTCTGATGGCAAAAGACTTTTCAAGAGCAACCCGCGTTGCAGAACAAATGCAGCGCGAGTTGGGCGATTTGCTTCAATTTGAGGTGAAAGATCCGCGTGTGGGCATGGTGACAGTTACGCAAGTAGAAGTGACTGGCGATATGGCGCATGCCAAGATTTTTTACAGCGCGGCTAAAGCCAGCGATAATGTTCAGCAAGGATTGGAAAAATCCGCAGGTTTTTTACGTACACAAATAGCCAAGCGCATGTTGTTGCGTACAGTGCCACAACTGCATTTCGTGTATGATGCTTCGATTGATAATGGCATGAGAATGGCACAATTGATTGATGCAGCACGCGCCACCGATAAGAACCTCGATTAGCCAATTTTCCCCTACCTGCCTTGCAATTCAAACGCACTAAACGCGCCCTTAATGGTGTTTTATTATTAGATAAGCCGCTCGGTTTTTCGTCTAACCAAGCATTACAAAAGGTAAAGTGGCTATTCTCTGCCACCAAGGCGGGGCATACTGGCACGCTTGATCCGCTGGCGACTGGTCTATTACCAATATGCTTGGGTGAAGCCACCAAATTTGCGCAGTATGTAACCGATGCCGATAAAACTTATCATGCAACTATAAAGTTGGGCGTCATTACAAATACAGGTGATGCAGAAGGCGAAGTTTTGGCTACCAAGCCTGTCAATATTTCACAAGCGCAATTTGAATCTGCTTGTGCTAGATTTGTAGGTGAGATTAACCAAACACCGCCTATGTATTCGGCACTCAAGCATGAAGGTAAAGCTTTGTATGAATATGCCAGAGCGGGTGTTGATATTGAGCGAAAAGTAAGGCAAATCACCATAAAAAATATATCTATACATACATTTGAAGTCGATGTGGCAACCATCACTGTAAGCTGCAGCAAAGGCACTTATATTCGCACTTTGGCGGAGGATATTGGTTTAGCACTTGGTTGTGGCGCGCATTTGATTGGTTTGCGACGTATTGAAACAGCAGGTTATTTACTAGTAGACGCTGTAAAAATCGAGCAATTAGAAGCGTTAAGTCAGGAACAGCGCGATGCACTTTTGTTGCCGGTTGATTCGGCAATTGAAAGCTTGCCCAAAATCGTTTTGGATGCCGAAGCCGAACACTTTGTCATGCAAGGTCAAGCTGTTTGGCAGTCCGGCAAAACGCCTGAAGGAGATTTAAGGCTCTATAGTGAAAACAATCAATTCTTGGGCTTGGGATTTTTGCAAGATGATGGAAAAATCGCACCAAAACGATTAATACAAAAAACTCAATAAAATGAATGGTTTGCTTGTTAACTAAGGCTTGTTAAAACTGGATAAGCACGTTAAAATGTCGGATTATTTGTAAAAGAATGTACTAGCGGTTGAAGGTTTATCGGCTGCTTATACATTGTCGCTAACTAGTCGTAAATTTTAAGGAAATAAAGATGGCAATTACAGCAGCAGACATCGCAAAAATCGTAGCAGAATATCAAACAAAACAAGGTGATACGGGTAGCCCAGAAGTGCAAGTAGCGCTTTTAACAAATCGTATTACTTACTTAACAGAGCATTTTAAAGCGAACAAAAAAGACAACCACTCACGTCGTGGTTTGCTAGCAATGGTAAGCCAACGTCGCCGTTTGTTGGATTATTTAAAACGTGAAGATGCGAGCCGCTATCAAACATTGATTGGACGTTTAAGTCTACGTAAATAATTGTTATAAAAGTGTCATCAATTAGCATCACACTTTTGTAATGTAATACTGAGCCGATTGCATTGTGATATGCGTCGGCTTTTTTAATGGGTGTAAAAACCAGTTATCAATTATCACAAAAAAGTTGTTAATAGAAGTTGTTGCTATTGGGTAGTGAATAGCAACTAATTGAATTGGAAAGCATAGAATAGAAAAGGAATCTTAATGTTTAATATTACAAAGAAAAGTATTCAGTACGGTGCACACACGCTCACTTTAGAAACAGGTGAAATTTCACGCCAAGCAGACTCGGCGGTTTTAGTCAGTTATGGTGATACAGTTGTGTTGGTAGCTGTCACATCAAAAAGTGAAGTAAAAGAAGGTCAGGATTTCTTTCCATTAACAGTCGATTACATGGAAAAAACCTACGCAGCTGGTAAGATTCCAGGTGGATTTTTCAAACGTGAAGGCCGTCCTTCAGAAAAAGAAACTTTAACTAGCCGTTTAATAGATCGTCCATTACGTCCATTATTTCCTGAAGCGTTTTACAACGAAGTACAAGTAGTTGCAACAGTCATGTCTAGCGACCCAGAAATTGACGCAGATATTCCTGCGATTATTGGTGCTTCTGCAGCGATGTCATTGTCTGGCATTCCATTTTTTGGCCCTTTAGGCGCCGCGCGCGTGGGTTATATGAATGGTGAATATGTATTAAACCCAAGCAAAACAGAGCTTGAAACAACAGAGTTGGATTTGGTTGTTGCTGCAACTGAAACAGCCGTGATGATGGTGGAATCTGAAGCCAAAGAGTTATCAGAAGAAATCATGCTGGGTGCGGTTGTTTATGGTCACGAGCAGATGCAAGCCGTGATTAAAATGATTAACGAAATGGTAACAGAAGCAGGCAAAGATGCTTGGGATTGGGTAGCGCCTGAGCCAGATACGGCATTAATTGCAAAAGTAGCAGATTTAGCCGCAGCAGATGTAAATGCTGCATTTCAAATTAAAGCAAAAGGCGCACGCTCTGCTAAGTTAGACGAAATTAAAAATCGTGTGATGAGCGAATTAATTACTGCGGATACATCCACAAGTGAAGCCAACAAAATTAAAAATGAATTTTTTAATTTAGAAGCCAAAACTGTACGTAGCCAAATTTTAAATGGCGAGCCACGTATTGATGGTCGCGACACACGTACTGTGCGCCCAATTAGTATTCGCACTGGCCTGTTGCCACGCACACATGGCTCTGCCTTGTTTACCCGTGGCGAAACGCAAGCATTGGTGGTGGCTACTTTAGGTACTGGCCGTGATGAGCAAGTGATTGATGCGTTGCAAGGAGAGTTTAAAGACCGCTTTATGCTGCACTACAACATGCCTCCGTATGCAACAGGTGAAACAGGTCGCGTCGGTACACCAAAGCGCCGCGAAATTGGCCATGGTCGTTTAGCAAAACGCGCATTGATTGCAGCGTTGCCAGATAAATCTGAGTTTGATTACACCATGCGCGTGGTTTCTGAAATTACCGAATCTAACGGTTCAAGCTCTATGGCTTCTGTTTGTGGTGGCTGTTTAGCGTTAATTGATGCGGGCGTGCCAATGAAAGCACACGTGGCAGGTATTGCCATGGGTTTAATTAAAGAAGGCAACCGCGTTGCGGTATTGACCGATATCTTGGGTGATGAAGATCATCTGGGCGATATGGATTTTAAAGTAGCCGGTACAGTGAACGGCATTACCGCTTTACAAATGGATATCAAAATCACCGGCATTACTGCACAGATTATGCAAGTCGCTTTGGCACAAGCCAAAGAAGGCCGTACGCATATTTTAGGTATTATGAAAGATGCAATGGCGAATGCGAATGTGGAAATGTCTGCCTTTGCACCGCGCATTATTGTCATGAAAATCAACCCAGATAAAATCCGTGATGTGATTGGTAAAGGCGGCGCAGTGATTCAAGCCTTAACCAAAGAAACAGGCACTAGCATCGATATTGAAGAAGATGGCACCATTAAAATTGCTTGTACTAGTGCCGAGCAAGGTGAGGAAGCGCAACGCCGCATTGCACAAATAACGGCTGAGGTTGAAGTGGGTCAAATCTACGAAGGCCCAGTGGTTAAGTTGTTAGACTTTGGTGCTGTTGTGAGCTTGTTACCGGGTAAAGATGGCCTAGTACACATTTCACAAATCGCGCATCAACGTGTAAACGCGGTGAGCGACTTTGTAAAAGAAGGTGATGTAGTGCGTGTTAAAGTGGTTGAAATAGATGACAAAGGCAAAGTACGCCTAAGCATGAAAGCGTTGATTGAACAGCCAGCGAAAGAAGAAAAGACTGCAGAAGCTGACGAGTAAGTTAGCCAAACAAAAAAGCCCGCGAAAGCGGGCTTTTTTGTTTGTGCATGAAATTAATATTTTCGATGTAAAAAGTGGTTAAGTATTTAAGCCTCAACTATTTGGCGACTTGTCTTTCGCGCATTTCGTCTAAGGTTTTGCAATCAATACACAATGTGGCTGTTGGTCGTGCTTCAAGACGCTTCAAGCCAATTTCTACGCCACAACCTTCGCAGTAACCATAATCCTCCGCATCAATATTACGTAAGGTTTCATCAATTTTTTTGATTAATTTACGCTCGCGGTCGCGGTTGCGTAGCTCTAGCGCCATGTCGGACTCCTGACTGGCACGGTCGTTAGGGTCGGCAAACATCGTCACTTCATCCTGCATCGTGTGCACAGTCTTGTCGATGTCGTGGCTTAAATCTGATTTCCAGCTATTTAAAATGCCGCGGAAATGATTGAGTTGATTTTTATTCATGTATTCCTCTTCAGGTTTTGGCTGATAAGGAGTAAATGTTTTAGTAAGGGTTTCTGCCATGGTTTGATCCAACAAGTTATCTAGCTATTTGTATAATAAAATCAGGTACTTGAAAAAATTAAGACGCTAAAAACACCAAATTTTCAATCGCGCGAGTGTACACCTAATGCGTTAACTATGCAAAGCAGAATTAATCAGCCCGCTCGCTTAATTCTAAAGCTAATAAGGTATTTTCCATCAGCGTTGCGACTGTCATTGGCCCTACACCGCCTGGAACTGGTGTAATGTAAGCGGCGCGTTCCTTTGCAATATCAAACTCAACATCGCCTGTAATTTTGCCGTCAGCCAAGCGGTTGATACCAATATCGACAACAATCGCACCTTGCTTAATCCACTCACCCTTGATGATGCCATATTTGCCAACGGCTGAAACTAATAAATCAGCGTTCTTGATATGTTCAGCCAAGTCTTTAGTATGGCGATGGCAGCTGGTGATAGTGCAGCCTGCCAACAACAGCTCTAGCGCCATTGGGCGACCTACGTGATTGGATACGCCAACGATTACCGCATTTAAGCCCATCAGCTCAATATTGTAGGCTTGCAGCAGCTTAATCACACCAAAAGGTGTGCACGAGCGCAGCGCGGGCTGGCGCACCGCAAGTTTACCGATGTTGTAAGGGTGAAATCCATCCACGTCTTTATTCGGGCTAATTCGCTCTATCAATAAATCTTCATCAATATGGCTGGGCAATGGCGATTGCACCAAAATGCCATCCATTGTTGAATCGGCGTTTAAACTATCAATAAGAGTAAATAACTCGGCTTGAGTAGTGCTGGTCGGTAAATCATAGGCAATCGACTTAATACCGACTTTTTCGCAAGCCAAGCGTTTGTTGCGCACATAAATGGACGATGCTGGGTCTGCACCAATTAATACAACCGCAAGGCAAGGTGCGCGTTTTCCTGCATGAATGCGCGCCGTTACTTTTTCTTTAATGCTGTTTAGTAAATCCTCTGCAATTGCTTTGCCATTGATAATTTGTGCTGTCATACGGGTAATTTGAACAATTATTAAAAATAAACTGATATTTTAACATATTAGAATTGACCAAAAGGCTGTATTGCGCTATATTTCTGCCTCTTCGGCGTGTAGCGTAGCCTGGTAGCGCGCCTGCTTTGGGAGCAGGATGTCGGGAGTTCGAATCTCTCCACGCCGACCAATTACTTTAGTAGTAAAATAAAGTGGTCTTCCCTTTAAGTTAGTGCTTCAAACGTGTAACCATCTGCCCGTAGCTCAACCGGATAGAGCACCAGCCTTCTAAGCTGGGGGTTACAGGTTCGATTCCTGTCGGGCAGGCCAATTAAGTCTCTATGGTGGCTGTAGCTCAGTTGGTAGAGTCCAGGATTGTGATTCCTGTTGTCGTGGGTTCGAGCCCCATCAGCCACCCCAATTAGATATGGAAGAGGGCACTTGTTTCAAGTGCCCATTTTTGCTTTCAGATGCGGTTGCAGCAATTAAAGCTTTCACATTTCCTTGAATCATTGCTAGGTTGTCAGTAACTTTGATTTCATCCACCAGCAAATGAACATAGCTTCTAGCAACATCCTTATCAGCATTTATCAGTTTTGCTTTCAACAAATTACTGACCTTCTCAATTTGGCTTGCGCGTAATGGACTTAAGTCAAATTTAGGTTGCCTAGAGAAATTAGCTAATTCGATTTTAAGTGCATCGCGCCTAGTCTTAATTTCTTGGGTTCTTTCCCGTAATAAATCGTCAGAATCAAATGTTCCATTTTCAACAGCATCAAATAATCTTCGCTGGCGAATATCTAATTGATCTAATTCGCGCTGTATTAAATTATGTTGTTGCTGAGTTTTGCCCTGTTTAGTTTGCTGATTACTTCTAAACTCCGATATTAGTGATTGAATGCGATCAGCGGAAAATGCCCTTTCAGCCAAGCTGTTTAAAATAATTTTATCAACTTTCTCCATAGGCAAGTTTTTGCTAATGCAGGCTATATTTCCTTTGTTACGCCGATTAGTACATTTATAGTACCGATATCGGCCACCCTTTCCAGTAGCTAAAGTAAGTGAAGCACCACAGTGGCCACATTTTAAAATACCAGTTAAAAGACAAGGAGAGCTTAGGGCTCTGGGATTTGAGTTGGAAGGCTTTCTGGATTCTCTTTTAAGCCTGATTTGCTCAAACTGAAGTGGATTAATTATCTGAGGAATATCAGTCTTAATCCATTCTGATGGTGGACGTTTTTCTCCGGTTTTAGAACTAAGGACATTAAAGTAGTACTCACCCATGTAGAGTGAATCGCTCAGAATGGATTGAATTTTCTGTCTACGCCAAAGATCTCCGCGCATCCTAAGGCCTAGCGCGTTTAAATGCACAGCGATTTGCTTCACACCTACACTTTTACCATTTTCACCATTTTGGTAGAGCTCGTAAATGAGTTTAACTACATCAGACTCGCTCTCATTTATTTGTAACTTTTTCTTTTTTCGTCCACGGCTACCCTCTGTAACTGTAGATATGGATCGATAGCCAAAGGGCGCTTTGGACCCATTAAAGTAACCTTGACGGGCATTCTCACACATGGCGCGTGATGTGTGTTTTGAGTTTTCTTTTGAATTGTATTCATCAAAGGTGCTCATGATTCTTCTCATCATTTCACCAGCTGCGTCGTCTGACGTTATTTGCGTTATGGAGATTACATTGACTTTGTTCTTTTTAAGATTGCGTTCAAACACGCCAAACTGAACTACATCTCTAAAAAATCGTGAAAGACTGTGAATGATAATGGCTTCAAATGCTGGAGGCTTTTGTTCTGCGTCATGAATAAGCTGCTGGAATATCGGGCGTTTGTCGTCCGTTGCGGATGCACCAGGTTCAATGTACTCATGCACGACTAAATGACCGTTAGCTTTGCACCATTCATTAAGTTGCCGTAACTGGTCTGGAATCGATAAGTCGTTATCAGCTTGTCGGGTTGTAGAGACGCGCGCATAAATTGCAACATTCATTCTTTTTCCTTTTTTAAATTGTTATTTTTAGCTGTGTATGTCAGACCTTGAATTTTTGATTGGTCAATTTCGACTAAAGCTTCTTCTAGCCATTTTTGTAAAATGACAATTTCAGCTTGGATGAAAACGTCATTACTCAGTCCGGGTTTAAAAGCAATATTGAATTGAGATGGATCTAAGTTAGGCATAGTGCGCCTCACTTATTTCCAATATCTCAGTACTAATTAACGCAACAACTGCGCTTTTACATACACAAATGTTGCTTGTAGCAAATTGTCTTGAATAAATTACGAATATATTCAGCCCATTAATCAAGCTAAATTTTGAATCTAGGTTTGCATAATGCATGTCTATCGTCTCTTAAAGACGATGAGCAAACCAATGCGGCTCATCAAATAATATGAGCTAGGGTCGATTGATTAATCGTAAATGATAAATTTAATAGTGTCAAATATATTATTTAAATCAATAACTTACTTTACTGGTAAGTGTAATAACGTTTTATTAGTGTGTGTAATGGAAATACCTAGCAAGTTTGCCGGAGGCAGATTAGCTAAGGGTCGACCAATGCGAAAAAAAGGATGGCTTCCCGCCATCCTTTTTTATTTTAATTTTTATGCCTTGCCTTTTTCTTACATAGCTCACTTGCAGGTCTAACTAAATCTGCAAGCCGCTGGACATATCCAAATCTCTTAGGGATTTCGAGTAAAGTTTCATTTCCTCGATGTCTGGCCCAATCCTTCTTGATGAGCTTTACCATTAATTTAGCTTGGTTACATATCAATAAGAACCACCCCAGAGCCATAGGCTCCAGGGGGTTTACTACATTTTGAACAACTGAATTCATAGAATTCAGTGTTCTGTTCATTGCCACACCGTCTTTTAAAACATTACAGTGCTTACTGCTATTACGTAGCTGTTTTTAACAGCCGCCGGAACACTTCGATTCTCTTAACGCTGCCAAGCGTCGTGTGTTGCAATCGCCAGATTACAATACTTGTAAGGCTTCCAACCCCTACAACTCACTTTTTACAATCGTCAGGTCGCCAAACCTTTATTTCCACATCTCGACACGCCCTACGCTTTCTTACCCGATTTCCATCGGATGATTTTCAGACCCATTCAGTGAGCCCTCATACCACTCATACTTGCGTAATCTCCCATGGTCGCATACAGCAGCTGTGCCAACAGCCTTGCGATACCACTTCCCACTTTAGTTGAATGACCTTGCCCTTTCGCGCTGTCGGTCGCTTCCGTACTTACTTCATAGCAGTCACCTCGTTATGTATCCCTAGCTACGCCTACCTCTTTCGAGTTTCGATGGGAAAAGATTCCAAAAACCCTCATCTACTAGACACATAATGTCACTGGTTACTAAATTTCAACTGCATCTGTCGCTCTAGAACGCTCCATCACACGATATGTGCGCGGCTACGATTACATGCTTAAGCTATCACCGACCCAACTCTTAAGCTGGTGCCAACTACCCTCTGGTTTCCCCTGGTAGTCTGACGATTTTTATTCGCCCTGAGCCTACATGTCTAGCAATGTCATGCGCCTTTCGGCTCATCCCATTGTAGTGGTAATAATTTCTCCCACCGATTACGGTCAACAGGTACTTGTTATTTCATCGATATTCTGACTTATAAACAAGCCCGTTTCAGTGTCGCCCAATATTTCCCAAAAACTACTATATAACTAGATTGAGTCGAACAGAGGATTTCACCTCTGAGCGCTCATCGTAGCTGCACGAGCTTTATTAAAAGCATGCAGCTTCAGCGTGTCTACTCTAAGTTTTGGCAAACTTAAAGCGCTGAAAATACCTTTCAATGTGTATTACGATGTCTAGGCTGGCGCCCTAGAAATTCGTAAATTTTTTGGGTTGGCTGACCTATGTGACGTTTTGTTATCGTCAAATTTTTCCCAAAATTTAACTTCCTTGGAATCTTAATTATGTAGAGTCGCACTTTCGTGCAACTCACCTTATTGTTCGGTAACATTTTTTTCAAAAATGTTAAATTTACAAGGGCTCATGTCGTTAAGAACATAACCTTAATGTCCATGAAAGACTTTATGTCGTCGAATAAAGTAACCTCAAGCAATCCATTCGTGTTTTTTTCAAAAGCTGCGTTCATGCAGCGCATCTCGGACCTAGTTCGTACAGGCCACAGTTTTTACGTGATGGGTGAATTGCCGATTGAAAAAGTCGCTGGTTTTTATTCAAAAATGAGTGCTTTTTATCTTGTTGATGAAGGCAAGCATGTTGCCAGTCGAAAGCGTAAAGACGGTTTTGCATCATTCCGTCTTTTTCTTGGCCGCTTTAATGCTGAAGATCCAAACGTCACTTTCATCATGGTGCGCACCGAAGGCGTTGTCCCTGCGCTGGCGAACAAAGAAAAGTGGCGTGATGCTCTGGTTGATAAAATCCAGCTGACGGGCTACGAGCTCGTCAGGCACACGCGCAAGGACGCTTCTAAACCTTCGTGGAGCTGGCGCTACACGAAACAGCAGGAAATTACCTTGCGTGACTCTCTCGTTTCATCCATTAGGCGCAAATCTGACAAAGATTTGTCATATTTGATTAGCCAAGTCGCAGGCACAATGGGCTTCGCCATTGCTCGCCACCAGGCAAAAAAAATGTGCGTCCTGGTGCAATTAGAGTGGAAACGCCACCGTAACATCACAGAGAAGCCTCCTGCGCTTCCAAAGCGCTTTGCCTATGTGCAGCGCGTGCCTGATGTCGGCCGACCTCTTAGCGATCTGGATATGAATTCCACCCGAAAAACGAAGTTAAAAAAATCATAACTTTGGACTTCACCCGCTTCATTTCCGACATTATGATATGTCTATTGAAGCGGGTGAAGTCCAATCCCACATCTCTGATTTCTGTTCGGCTTCGTACTTTATTCGGGTTCTGTATGCCATATCCTACCCTCCATCTTTTATTCATACAGTAAAGATAAAGTGTTGTAATGATCAGTTGAATCCACCGCGCAAAGCGGACATTCAATGATGTTGATTACTCGCTTAGCAAATGACCCAATTTATGCTTTTTTGTTTGAAGGTATAGTTTATTAGCACTGTTCGAAGTAATTTTTAATGGTACGAGTGAATTTACTAGTGTACCTTTACTTTTTAATGAACCGCATTTGGCAGGGTTGTTACTCATTAGTCTGATTGACTTCACACCAAGTTCTAGCAGTACTTCAGCAGCAATATCGAACGAGCGGCTATCAATAGGTAGGCCAAGTGCAATGTTTGCTTCTACTGTATCTAAACCTTGATCTTGTAAGGCATAAGCACGGATTTTATTGGTTAAGCCTATGCCGCGACCCTCATGGTCTCTAAGGTAAACAATTACACCAATGCCGTCTTCTGCAATTAACTGTTGTGCTAGTTTAAGTTGCTCTCCGCAATCACAACGTTTTGAGGAAAATATGTCGCCAGTTAAACACTCTGAATGTACTCTAGTGAGCACATTTTCTTGTGAATAAACTTCACCCATAACTAAAGCTACATGTTCAGTTAAAGTTGTATTGTCTTTGTATAAATGGATTAAATAATTTCCAAATTCTGTCGGTAATTTGGAGGTAGAAACTCTACTAACGTTACTCATTAATTATCTTTAAATTTTGTTTTTTGAAATAAAAGATTGATTCATTATCTAAGCGCATGAATAACACCAATTTTAATGAGTTTAGCTCTAATAATGTTTCGGCTAACACCTAATAATTTTGCAGTTTGCACCTGATTATTGTGGCAATAGCTATAAGCAGCTTTAACAATTGTATCTTCAACATGCTCATACAGGTTTTCTGTGCCTGATTCAAAAAGCTGCTGCAATGCTTCGTTAAGTAAATTGGTCTCTGAGCCGTAGTTATTTGTACTTTCGTCTTTTTGTCTGTGCAACTGAATGGAAGATAGCTGTAAATCTTCACTGCGCACAGTATTATTTTTGCAAATAAGTAGCGAGTGATGAATCACATTTTCTAGCTCTCGAATATTACCTGGCCAGCTATGTTGCACAAGCTTGCTTTTTGCATTTTCATCCAGCTTAATTTCGCTGTAACCAAGACGCCTTCTATATTCAGCCACAAAGTATTCTGCCAGCGGCAAAATATCACCTGGGCGATTTCGCAGGGTGGGCAGCTCTAAATGGGCGACTCTTAAACGATAGAATAAATCTTCACGAAAATGTCCAGCTAAAACCGCTTCTTCAAGCCTGACGTTGGTGGCTGCAACTAGCCTTACATCTATAGGTGTAGATTTTCTAGCGCCTAATCGCACCACTTCGCGCTCTTGCAGTACCCGCAATAACTTAACTTGAATACTGAGCGGCAAATCGCCAATCTCGTCCAAAAATAACGTACCGCCGTTTGCTGCTTCAAACCATCCTGCTTTGGCAGAAAACGCACCAGTAAACGCACCCTTTTCATGGCCAAACAATTCACTTTCAACTAAAGATTCGGTAAATGCACCGCAATTAACCGCTATGAAAGGTTTATTTTTGCGATTACTTAGCTCATGTACGTGGCGTGCAATCAACTCTTTGCCTGTGCCAGTTTCTCCAATAATCAATACATTGGCATCACTTGGCGCAATCATTTTAATCCTTGCCAACAACGCGATGGATTTTGGGTCTTCAAAAACCTGTGCAGTGGCACGAATTGATTTAGTTAACGATTGCGAATTAGGTAGCGTTAGTAAGTTGGGCTCTCGTTCTCCTTGCGGCGAATAAGTCGTCACCTCAGATGATGAATCAAAAAAACGTGTGTTTATAATATTCATGAGTAAAATGTTGGCTCAGGGAAGCGATTATTCAATGCCCATTCGCCAAGTTCCTTAATTTTGTAATCTAAAGGGTCATGCAGTGTGTGCGTTCTCAGGTTGCGCCAATGTCTATCAAGTCTTAAACCTGCATGTGTTGCTCTTGATCCTGTCACTTCAAACATTCTGCTGGTAATATCTAAGCCTGTTCTGGTTGCCATCACTTTTGCTGCACTGATACAGGTGGCTACTCTTCCGCGTTCATTTTCTGTCAAGTTTGAATCTTTTTGCCATGCTTCATCAAGCCTATGCGCAGCTAAATCGGTTAATGCTTTCGTTGCTTCAATCCCAACAAAAAAATCCCCATAATGCCCAAGAATATAAGGGTCTTGACTAGTGCTGGCAATATTAGCAGTGTGCCAAGGTTTCGCTTCTTTTAAAGTATATTGCTTTGCGTCTGCAAAAGCACCTTCTGCAATACCCAGATAAATGTTGGTTAATATCAATTGTGCCACCAACGGGCGCAGGCAAGAAAAAGGTGTGCTTAAAGGGCCGGGGTCATTTAATAACTCATTTTCTTCTACCCGTACTTTTTCAAAGTTAACGCTACCGCTATCGGTTTGGCGCTGTCCGATATTCGCCCAATCGCCCAGTACACAAACACCAGTTCGCGAGGTTGGTATTGCAGCAATGACTAATTTTCCGTTTTTTTGCTTAATTGCAGAAGCAATTAACATTTCAGAATCAATCGCGCCAGAGCAAAAGCTTTTTTTGCCCGAAAACTCATGCCATCCATTAAATGATTTAGAAATTGTTCTGTCGTCTAAAGGATTAAGTGCATTTCCCCAAAACCAACTCAGTTCTGCAGTTTGTTCGTACCAGCGCTGCCACTGCTCGGGTTTTGAAAATAAGCGCACAGTAGCCAGCATTAAATGTTGAAAGCCAAACAGATGGGCAAGCGAGCTATCGGTTTTGGCAATTTCTCTTATAACCAACAATGTTTCGTGCCAGCTAGCGCCTTGCCCGCCATATTCTTTAGGAATAGTGAGTGACAGCAAACCACTTTCTCGCAACATATCTCTTTCCGCTTTGGGCGTACCACCAAGATAATCACGCTCCGCCACTGTTTTGGCGAATTCTGCTGACAAATCATGTGCAATCTCTAGCGGAGTTTTTGAAGTTTCATGTAGAAATTTTGCACTAATTGAGAATATGCTTAGATCCAAAACGTATATCCATTTGTTTTATATATATAGTTTTAATAGCACATATTGTGCCAGTTGCTGGTTTTTACACAAACCTGCTGTTAAATCAGCAGCTGCCAACGAATAAGTATGCAATGAATGGCACCTAAATAAGCTTTGTAGCCAATTTTGAATGATTTAGCAAAAATAAAGTGAATCATCAAAACTAACCATGCACTCTTAATATGCTGATTTTACAGCAGAAAAATTGCTGCAAAATCAGCAGGTCAGCAATAAGGTGCTGATTAAACAGCAGCTAGTAAATATGCAAATGATTAAGTGGCTGAATTAAATCAGCTTTTTATATGGCACAGTCTTTGCGAACATTACTGTAACTTTGCAGCAACATTTTCTGCATCAAGCTATATAAGCTATATAAGAGGAAATTATTTATGGAAATATTTTGGTTTTTACCAACACATGGTGACCAACGATATTTAGGTACTTCAATCGGCGCACGTGCTGCAACGTACAGCTATTTAAAACAGATCGCACAATCGGCCGACAGGCTTGGTTATAAAGGCGTATTGGTGCCGTCTGGACGCTCTTGCGAAGATCCTTGGGTGGTCACTTCTGCGTTAATTAACGAAACTAAACAATTGAAATTTCTGGTCGCGGTGCGGCCAGGGTTTGTGTCGCCAACGGTATCAGCAAGAATGGCATCCACTTTAGATCGTATTTCTGGCGGACGTTTGCTAATCAATTTAGTGGCAGGCGGCGACCCTGCTGAGCAGCAAGCAGATGGCAGCTTTTTATCACATGATGAACGGTATCAAGAAGCGGATGAGTTTTTAGCGGTATGGAAAGCGGCACTTACTGGTGAAACAATCAGTTTAGATGGCGATTACATCAAAGTAAAAAACGCCAATATTCCAACGGGTTCCTTGCAAAAACCGTATCCGCCCTTATTTATCGGTGGCTCATCAGAAGCAGCGATTGAGCTAAGTGCTAAACATATTGATGTACATTTGACTTGGGGCGAGCCGCCAGCGGCAGTTGCAGAAAAAGTAAATGTGATGCGTGCTGCGGCTTTAAAACACGGTAGAGCGGTTAAGTTTGGTATTCGATTGCATGTGATTGTGCGCGAAACCAGTGAAGAGGCTTGGAAAGCAGCTGAAGATTTGATTTCGCATGTCACAGACGAAACGATTGCTGCTGCACAAGCAGCAGTTTCTAAATTCGATTCTGTCGGACAGCAAAAAATGACCGCATTGCACAATGGCAGACGCGACAAATTAGAAGTTGCCCCGAATCTATGGGCTGGCGTTGGCTTAGTCAGGGGTGGGGCGGGCACTGCGTTAGTTGGCAATCCACAGGAAGTGGCAGACCGAATCAAAGAATACCAGGCTATTGGTATCGATTATTTTATTTTCTCTGGCTATCCGCATTTAGAAGAATCTTATCGTGTCGCTGAATTGCTATTCCCATTGTTGCCATTGAATCTTGATAATGAGCATGAAGCCAGTATTAAAACTAATTTGACTGGGCCATTTGGTGAAGTGCTCAGTCAATCAACAAAACACGTTTCAGCGTCATAGGGTATCAGTGAGGATCTAAGCGTAATGAGAAAAAATAGTAGTGAACTCTTGGCTGGGCCAATTGAGCCAATTGAAGTGTTAAGTCCAACATTCAGTGGCAATCCGCAACAAATCGCAGACCAATTAAGCGCATATTTAGCGTTAACTGCCGCAGAGCGAGATGTACAAGGCGGCACGCCTTATGCGCAAAGACAAGCGATTCGCGATAGCGGCTTGCTGAAACTGTGGATTCCAAAAGAGCTGGGTGGATTAGGTGGTAGTTGGGTAGAGATTTATAAAGTCATCCGCACCATCGCGAAAGTAGATAGCTCCATTGCGCAGGTTTTTGCCTTTCAGTTTTTAATGCTGACATCTATTCGTTTATACGGCTTAAAAGATCAATGGCAAAGTCACTTTAAAGAAACTGCCAGTAAAAATCTGTGGTGGGGTAATGCACTTAATCCCTTAGATAACCGAACAATTGCCACGCGCGCGAATGAACATTTAGTCTTTAATGGCCAAAAGAGCTTTTGTTCCGGTTCTATGGATTCAGATGTTTTAATTGTTTCGGCGATTGAGCAAGATACCAATCGATTTATTGTGGCGGCAGTGCCAACAAAGCGAGCTGGCATTCAACTCAATGGCGATTGGGACAATATGGGCCAGCGCCAAACAGACAGCGGTAGTGCGGAATTTAACAATTTAAGGGTGGAGTATCACGAACTTTTAATGAATCCTGGACCCTTGAGCTCACCATTTTCTAGCTTGCGTTCATTGGTCGCGCAGTTAATTTTTACTAATATTTATTTGGGTATTGCAGAAGGTGGGCTAGAAGAGGGCGTGAAATATACCCATAAAAATTCACGCGTCTGGTCAGCTTCTTTAGCTAAGAATATTCAAGAAGATCCTTACACCTTGCTGCATTACGGTGAGTTTTGGTCAAGCTTACATGCAGGCAGTGTATTGGCTGATCATGCGGCCGACTTGCTGGATAAGGCATGGCAGCAAGATTTAAATTTAACAGAGGAAGAGCGTGGAAAAGTGGCACTTGCCGTATTTTCTGCCAAGGTGAATATTACCAAAGCGGGATTAGATGTCACATCGCGTGTGTTTGAAGTAGCTGGCGCAAGAGCGACGACGGCGAAATTGCGCATGGATAGATACTGGCGCAACTTGCGTGTTTACACCTTGCATGATCCAGTGGATTACAAATTAAAAGACTTAGGCGATTGGGCATTAAACGGCGCTTACCCCACGCCCAGTTTTTATTCTTAATTAAAAAGATTACATGACATGACACAAAAAATTATTGATATGAGAAGTCGCCCTGCTTATTTGCATGACTTTTTTGGCGCGACACCCAATACACCTGAATATGAAACAGCGAAATGGCTGAATGAACGAGTTGGCTCAAAAGAAGTTGAGCATTTCAAGCGTTCTTATACGATTGAAGGTTACTTAAAGGAAATTGAATCAGCAGGCGTTGATAAAGCAGTGGTAGTGGGTCGCGAAACGCCATCTTTAACCATTAGTAATGAAGAAGTCGCAAAACTAGTCGCACAAAGTCCTAAATTAGTTGGCTTGGGTTCTGTGGATATTCAAACCAGAGGCGAGAAAAATGCGGTGGCTGAAATCAATATTGCGATTAACCAACACCAATTTAAGGCAATCAATATTGAGCCTGGCTTTGGTGAGCCCGCACTGCAGGCAGATGACCCTATTTTTTACCCAGTGTATGAAGAGTGTATTTACCACGATGTACCTGTGTGCTTGATGTCTGGGCCGACAACGCCTGATTTCGACTATGCGCAGCCTAGCGCAGTGGCGAGATTAGCCAGAAAATATCCTGCGCTCAATATTATTTGTTTTCATGGTTACTACCCGTATGTAAATGAAATTATTGGCGCAGCATTTCGTTACAAAAATATCTATTTAGTGCCAGATATGTACATTTTTCAGCCAGGTTCACATTTGTATGTTGAGGCAGCTAATGCTTTTTTAGGCGATCAATTACTGTTTGGCTCTTCTTATCCGTTCCGCGCCATGAAGCAAACGGTAGAAGACTTTGCAGTACTAGGCTTTAAGGAGTCCGTTTTAGATAAAGTGTTTTATCAAAATGCGGAAAGACTGTTAAAAGTTAAAGCTTAAGCAATACAAAACGTCAGTCATTAAATTAAGTCATTAAACAAGTGAGATTTTTAATATGAGTAATAATTTAGAAAGTTTTAATTCGGTTAGCCAAGCCATCGATGCGATTGCTAATGGTGAGTTTGTTGTCGTGGTAGACGATACCGATAGAGAAAATGAGGGTGATTTAATCATTGCGGCTGAAAAAATCACGACCAGTCAAATGGCTTTTTTGGTCAGACACAGCAGCGGCTTAGTTTGTGTGGCATTAGGCGAGGAAAGACTGCAGCAACTGCAATTGCCGTTAATGGTTGAAAATAATACCGAATCGCACAGAACTGCTTTTACAGTTAGTGTAGATTATAAGTTCGGCACGACAACTGGTATTTCCGCAGCAGACAGAGCAATTACGCTACGTGCGCTGGCCGATTCATCTGCACAAGCTTCAGACTTTTTAAGACCTGGGCATATTTTCCCCTTGCGTGCACGCTTAGGGGGTGTGTTGGAGCGACCTGGTCACACTGAAGCCGCTTATGATTTGGCGGCGCTGGCGGGTTTGAATCCTGTTGGTGTGTTGTGCGAAATTGTGAACGAAGACGGCAGCATGGCGCGTAGACCAGATCTATTTTTGTTTGCCAAAAAACATGGCTTAAAAATTATCACTATTGCGGATTTGATTGCATACAGAGAACAAACATTAAGGCACGTTTTTACTCATACTCAGTACAAAGAAAATGCGCCTAAGAAAAATAATAATCTACTAGATGCAGCAGTTTTGTACGGTCTTTAAATATTTCAAATAACGAGATTTTTATATCTTGTTATTTGAAATAATGGTTTTTAAAATAATTGCATAAATTACAAAGCCAGTTAAGACAGAAAATAAGAATATAAAACCACCATCAAGCCCTAAGCCAGCTAAAACAAATGCTGGCCCTGGGCATATGCCTGCTAATCCCCAGCCAATACCAAACAAGGCACTTCCAATAATTAGCTTGGCGTCAATTTTTGATGGTTTCTCTGTATTAATTGGCAAGCCCAGATAAGTTGTTGTTCTATCTTTTAATAACCTAAATCCAATGCTGGTTATTAGTATTGCACCCAACATCACCAAAATTAGTGAGGGATCACATAGCCCCGAAACATCAAAAAAGCTCAACAACTTATTTGGATTTGCCATGCCACTTAATAGCAAGCCAAAGCCAAATAAAGTACCTGAAATGAGAGCAACAAGCTGAATGAGTGATGAATTGCGCATTAAAATTGGAAAATATAAGTAGTTAGATAATGGGAAACAAAGGCAAGAGACATAAAAGTTAAAACCGCATAAATAGAGCGTTTTGAGCCCCTAGAAAGCCCGATAAGGCCATGCCCACTTGTGCAGCCTGATGCACAAGCTGTGCCGATACCAACGAGTAAACCCGATATGCCAAGTTTAAGCGGTGAGGTGTTAATACTAATGTTTATTTCAGCAAAAAATAGCCGCCATAAGATGGGTGACAATAGCAGTCCCAAAACAAATAGTAATCGCCAAGAATTTCCCTCATTTTGAGGGTTAAGTAGCTTACTTAAAATGCCAGAAATACCAGCGTAGCGGCCATTAAAAGCATATAAAATTAATACAGCAAAGCCGATCAAAGCGCCACCAGCCAACGCGCTAATCGGCGTAAAATTTTGCCAGTCAATTTGCATGATTCAAATGTCTTTTCATGTTTATAGTTATGAATGATCAGTTTTAAAAGTCAAAACTGTAAGCGATTCCAAGCGCATCTTGCTTCATTTTGAAGTTTGCTTCACCGCCACCAAATGCAGGTGGAATTGAGTTTCTGCCGTTTACTTCGTGCTCAAATGCGTGGAAATAACTGAGCGATAATTCGTTACTATTTTCAAATTTCCATGTGGCGCCAAGTGTGAAATGGTCTTCAACAATTGCAGGTGCAAATACATTAAATAATGTTTGGTCTCTTGGCACTGGCTGGCTACCATGATTGTAGCCAGTTCTTAATGTAAGCTGCTGGTTGACATTATAAATTGCACCAATTTTATAAACATTCACATCGCGCCATCCAAAACCTGAGCCATTATCAGATCCCAGCGGCGCTGCAAATGTGAATGAGTTGCCAACAGAATTAATATCACTGTAGTTAATACGTTGATAATCTGCTGCCACTGTTAAATCTGGCGTGACTTTATAAGCTAAGCCTAAACCTACAATAGATGGTGTATCAAAATCACCTTCTTCTGCAAATAGCCCTTTATATTTATCAAATTTTTGTGTGTAAGTTCTACTTTGGTAAGAAGCACCAAGAGATAAATTCTCACTTACTTTACCCAACCAACCTACATGCAAACCAAGCCCATAAGCGGTATCTTTGCCTTTGTCGGTGACATTATTTGGTGCTTGAGATAGTGCAGAAAATGCACCCAACCCTTTAGCTTCAAAAGTTTGATAAGCAATATTCAAAGACACGCCAACGGAGTGTTCAGGGGTTACTTGCCAGGCAAGCGTTGGTGCGACAAATAATTGCAGTAGCTCAATCCCCGTTTTTGGTCCATTAGGCCCTGCAAATAGAGGAAAACCTGGATCGTAGTCTTGCACCAAACCACCATTACCATAAGCGGCAATACCAAAAGATAATTTGTCCGTTAATTGCTTTTTATAGCCAAATTCTGGGATAAAAAAATCCTGCGTGTCATTTGCGTCAATCTTGCCATTAAAAGGCGTAGCGCTACCTTCAATTTCTGCTTCTCTGTTTGGCCTAAAGTATGAAATACCAACATCTAATCGATCATTCAACCAAGAGATTCCTGCCGGGTTGTAGGCTATCACCAGCGCATCTTGCGGCAATGCGATACCAACACCGCCAGCACCTATTGATTTGATACCGTAGCCATGCGCTAAATAGCCATTAGTGGCTTGTGCAGGAAAGGTAGCAGCTAAGCCAAGCAAGGCAGATGTCAATAAAATTTTATTCATCTTGTTGTTCCCAATAATTTTAGTTTTCAATGTTCAAAAAAAAAGCCAGCGCGTTTGCACTAGCTTCCAGTTGTCTGGTTAACTAATTTATCTTTATATGATTTAAAGGTGGTTTAGTGGTTAATTACTTCCATGTTTTGCAGACGCATTCTTACCTTTGTAGCGTCAAATCTTTTCTAACCAAGATAATGCAGTTTTTGGCTCAATTCTTTTTCTATAATCCACATCAATAAAGCGCTCTAGTACTATTCCATTACTGCTAATTAAATAAGTTGCTGGTACGGGTAATTCAAAACTACTATCACCATTATGTGCAGTTAAATCGATACCAAATGATGAATATATAGGCCTTAAAGATTCAGATAGTGTAAACACAAGGCCAAATTCTCTAGCGACTTTATTACCTAAATCAGACAATACTGGTATTTTTGGGGCATGATTATTTTGAGAAATAGCCGAGTAATCGGGCGTTTGAGGTGAGATAGCAATTAAGTTAGCGCCCTTGGCTTTAATAGCAGGTAAATAATCGTATAAACCTTTTAGAGCTACATTGCAAAATGGGCACCACTCTCCACGATAAAATGTCAGTAAAATTGGCCCTTGCTTAAGCAAATCTGCACTTTTAATTAGTTTGCCACTGGCATCAGGCAGTTCAAATGCTGGAATGCTATCACCAATTTTAAGTGCCAGATTTGCGAGTGGGCTTTTTGCCAACTCGTCATTTGCCTTTTCAATACTAGCAAGTGCTGCTGGAGGTGCTTTTTGCTTAATTTGTTCAGCTACTGCATCTAATTCTAATTGTAAGCTCATCATATTTCTCCTATTTGTCAAATCCAAGGATGACGAGGTGGGTTAACGCCGTTTAGGCTGTAATTACCAACTGCGTGATATTTCCAGCGCACGGGGTCGTGTAGGGTGTGTGTGCGAGCATTGCGCCAATGACGGTCTAAATTAAACTCGCCTAAGGTAGAACGCGTACCAGCTAATTCGAATAACTTACTACCCGCCAGTAATGCGGTTTCTGTGCTGAGTACCTTTGCTTCTGCAACAGCTATTGAGGCTGCAGCTACGGTTTCTTCATTTGCTTCAATTTGCGCACGGTCAATAAAATCGCCTGCGCGACTTAATAAGGCCTCTGTGGCGTGAATGCGGATTTGCAGGTCACCGATATCTTTAATGGTGTGAGGGTCGTCATAACCATGCTCAAGCTCTGTATCAATCCATGGACGTGTGTGGTTACGTACAAAATATAACGTATCTTTAAACGCTGCGCGTGCAATACCAGTATCAACCGCCGCTTGGATAATTTGCGCTACTGGACCCATCACGGTAGGGCGGTCAAACGCTAGGTGGTGTGGTAATACATATTCGGCAGGGATAAATATATTGTCTAGAATAGTGGTGCCGCTGGCCGTTGTGCGCTGACCAAAGCTTGACCAATCATCAATAATCGTCAGGCCTTTAGCGCCTTTTTCCACAAATGCCACAATGGTATTGTCGTATTCATCTTTGGCTACCACTGGCACCCAATCCGCTAGTAATGCGCCAGAAGAATAGAATTTTTTACCAGTGAGTAAGTAGCCGCCCTCAGTTGGTTTAAGGCGCGTTTGCACATCGTTGACGTTTTTGGTGCCTATTTCTGAAAATGCATTGCCAAATCTCACGCCTTTTAACACTAAGTCAAAAAAGAATTTTTTCTGAAATTCCGTACCATCTAGTCTCAAGCCTTCCACCATATATAAATGGTTTTGTGGAATCTGCCCAATGCTAGGGTCGGCTTCAGAGATGATGCTGATGACTTCGGCCAATGTTTTGTTGGCGACAAAAGCACCGCCGTATTCTTTCGGCACGGTAATACCCCACAAGCCACTACTAGAAAACAAGTCTAATTCTGCGCGTGGTAGCCGACGCTCTCTGTCGCGCACCGCAGCTTCTTTAGCTATTTCTGTAGCGACTCTTTTTGCTACTTCAATTGCCTCAGCATCATTTTTAATAATGTATGCATGTGGTCTTGGTGTGACTTTGACATGAGTTTGGCTAGCCTGCTCTTGCTTTAATGCGGTTTGTGACATTGCTGCTCCTTATAAAAATCGCTATACATCTTCCTTGACGCGTACCTTGAGCGTGCGCGGAATAATGTTTAATCAATTGCATTTAATATGCCAATGATTAAGTAATTGATTTTTATAAGAATATTTATTTTTTGTATTTTGTTAACTGTTTCTACAGCAAATAGATGCTGATGAGTTGCTGGGATAACAGCAGCCAATTAAGTAAATTGCATTGAGTTGACAGGCTTTAGGCTGCGAATTGGAGGCTTTTCCATCATTATTGTGCTGATTTTGCAGCAGATAATCAGCAACTGGTATCAATATCAGCATTAATAAAATATCTATTAACTGCATAACTTATTGATATATATAAGTAAAAAATTTGGCATAGTTACTGCTCTATCTATATCAATGCAATAGCAGGGTGTAGCTGTTATACGCTTGAGCGATTTATAACCATTTTTAATTTCACGAAAAAAGATTGATAAAAATGGCCAGATTTTATTAGGAGTCACAATGAGTAATAGATTAAAAGTCACCGCTGTATCAGGAAGCTACAAAATTCCATCTAGAACAACGGCCGTTATTGAAGAGTTAACGCAAAGATTAGGTAAACAAATTCCAATCGATTTGCATTTGATTGAGCTAAGCAATATTGCTTCTGATTTGGTTGCATCCTTTAACCCAGCAGATTTGCCAATCGGTGTACAAAACGACATTAAGGCAATTGAAAACGCCGATTTATTGATTGTGGCGACACCAGTTTATCGTGCTTCATACACAGGCTTATTTAAACATTTGTTTGATTTGGTTAATTACGAATCATTATTTGATGTGCCAGTTTTGCTGGCGGCAACGGGTGGTAGCGAGCGCCACGCACTGATTATAGACCATGAATTACGCCCACTTTTTAGTTTTTTTCAAGCATTAACTTTGCCTGTTGGCGTATACGGAACAGAAGCGGATTTTGTCAATTACAAAGTAAATAACCCCATTTTAAGCGCACGTATTGATTTGGCCATTGAACGCGCACTGCCTTTGCTTAAGCATCGCGAACTGGTGAAACCTGACTTAGCAACCCACGCTGCTTCTGTCAAATTGGCAACCGCATAACATAACTGAAAAACTGAAATCAGGAGAAAATAATGAGTACATCAAATCATCAACAAGAAGCAGTGAAATTTGCTTACTGGGTGCCTAACGTGAGTGGCGGCTTAGTAGTGAGTAATATTGAGCAGCGCACCAGCTGGGATTTTGAATACAACAAAAAATTGGCGCAAATTGCCGAAAAAAGTGGCTTTGAATATGCGTTAAGTCAGATTCGTTTTACTGCTGGTTACGGTGCAGAATTTCAACATGAGTCTGTTTCGTTTTCGCATGCATTATTAGCTGCGACCACTAATCTTAAAGTGATTGCTGCCATTTTGCCAGGTCCTTGGAACCCAATTTTGGCGGCTAAACAATTGGCAACTATTGATATTCTGACTCAGGGCCGTGTTGCAATTAATGTTGTTTCTGGATGGTTTAGAGGTGAGTTTTATGCCATCGGCGAACCTTGGTTAGATCATGACGAACGTTATCGTCGTTCACGCGAATTTATTGAAGCACTTAAAGGTATCTGGACGACTGACAATTTTTCATACAGTGGCGATTTTTATCGCTTCCATAACTTTTCATTAAAACCGAAGCCAATTCAACAGCCGCATCCGGAAATTTTCCAAGGTGGTAGCTCACGTGCTGCACGTGATAACGCAGCAGCCGTTTCAGATTGGTATTTTACCAATGGCAATACGGTTGAAGGTATCAAAGCACAAGTGGACGATATTCGCGCCAAGGCTGCAGCTAATAATCATAAAGTGAAGATTGGTGTAAATGCTTTTATCATCGCGCGCGAAACGGAAGCAGAAGCAAAAGCAGTACTAGAAGAAATTATCGCAAAAGCTAACCCTGATGCGGTGCATGGTTTTGCTCATGAAGTAAAAAATGCAGGAAAGGCCAGCCCGGAAGGCGAAGGCAACTGGGCTAAGTCGACTTTTGAAGACTTGGTTCAGTATAACGATGGCTTTAAAACCAATTTAATCGGTACGCCACAGCAAATCGCCGAACGTATAGTGGAGCTGAAATCAGTCGGCGTAGATTTGGTGCTTTCAGCTTTCTTGCACTTTCAAGAAGAAGTCGCTTACTTTGGTGAAAAAGTGTTGCCATTAGTGCGTGAGCTTGAATCGAAAAAATTGGCTATTGCAGCCTAATTTTTCAGAAAAAAGTTAACACATTAAATTACTCAAAAAATTTAAAAAATGATCACAGATACTCTTCCCAATCTGCTCAGCTTTCAGGCTTTTGATAAGCCTTTAAATATAGCGCTTCGCCATAAGCAACTAGGTATTTGGCACGAAAAGCGTTGGAGTGAGCTGCATCAAGAGTTGCTACAGCTAGTGCAGTTGTTAAAAGAAAAGGGCTTCAAAGAGGGCGATACCTTGTTTTTATTAAGCCACCCGCGCCCAGAAGCTCTATTGATATCAATAGCTGCACACTGGTTGGGTGGTATTTCTGCGCCGCTAAATCCTTCTTATCAAGACCCTGCTTATGCAGAGACAAAAGTTTCTGCGCTATTAAAGGCGTTGCAGCCAGCGTTTATATTCGCAGAAAGCCAGTTGCAGGTTGATCAGGTTTTAAATTTAGGCTTATCGCAAAAGCTTATTATCTATGCAGATGTAAGAGGGTTGTCACATTATAAAGATGAAACGTTGCATGCTTACGCAAGCATCAAGAATACTCAGCCAATTGATTATTTAAAACAATTATCAGTCGCCGAACCTGAGCATACAGCTTTTGTATTTTATCGCTTGAATGAAAATGGCAATGTGGATTTTCAAAAGTTGTCACATGCAGAAATGCTGGCGCAAGGGCGTAAATTAGTGAAGCTAGAAGCATTGAATGAACGTGAAGAAGCGCTGGCAGCGCGTGCTTTTGCAGCAAGTGGGCATGTGCGCTATTTGTTATCACCTTGGTTATTGGCAGGATTTAAACTTAATTTCCCTGAAAATATTGATACCAGAGATATTGACAGAAGAGAACTCGGGCCAACTTTAGTGGCAGGCACATCAGCCACGTATCAGCGACTTCACGCGTTGGTTGAATCTCGATTACCACTTGCCAATACCTTGCATAGGCGTTTATTCGATTGGTCAATTTCCACCAGCAAAATTGATTTTTCTCTACGTCGTTTAGTTGCTTATTGGCTAGTTGTTCGGCCTTTGCGTGACGTAATTGGCTTTAGTCGCACTAGGGTTCCTTTATTAGTCGGTGAAAGATTGCCTGCAAAATCGGCATTATTTTTCGCCTCTATTGGCATTCACGTTAAAAATTGGCCTGATATTGCCGAATGGCAACACACGAACATCAACGCTAATATTAATCCAAATATCAAAGTAGATACGCAAGTCATTAAAGCGCAAAACAGGTTAGCTCAACAGTTGACGCAAGTTGGAGCGTCAGCATGACGACTAGCCAATATTTATTAAGCCTGAATAATATTTCGCTGTCTTTTAAAGGCGTTAAAGCGATTAACAATATTAGTTTCGCAGTGAATCGTGGCGAAATATGCGCGCTGATTGGTCCAAATGGTGCGGGTAAAAGCTCGCTCTTGAATGTGATTAATGGTGTTTATCAAGCCGATGAAGGTGAAATCACGTTTGATGGTGAATCCAAAAAACACATGAGTCCGCATCGTTCTGCGCAGCGCGGTATTGCGCGTACGTTTCAAAATATTGCCTTGTTTAAAGGCATGAGCGTGCTAGATAACGTATTAACTGGACGCAATCTTAAAGTTAAAAGTAGTTGGGTTGAGCAGGTGTTCAATATTGGCCAAGCGCCGAATGATGCCGTTGTGCAAAGAAAAAAAGCTGAAGAGATTATTGATTTTCTGAAAATTCAACCCTGGCGTAGCAGTATCGTTGGCAGCCTGCCTTATGGTTTGCAGAAACGTGTAGAACTTGCGCGCGCATTGGCAGCAGAGCCGAAATTACTGCTATTAGACGAGCCGATGGCTGGTATGAACAGTGATGAAAAGGCCGAAATGAGCCGATTCATCTTAGATACACAACGCGAATTTGGCACGACGATTGTGCTGATTGAGCATGATATCAGCGTGGTGATGTCACTATCCAACCACGTGGTGGTTTTAGATTACGGTAAAAAAATTGGTGATGGCACACCGGATGAAGTGCGGGCGAATCCTGAAGTGATTGCTGCCTATTTAGGCACGAAACACTAAGGCCATTTAAGGGATAGATGCAATGAGTTTTTTCTTTGAAGTATTAACAGGTGGCTTGCTGGCAGGGGTGATGTACTCGCTGGTCGCTATCGGCTTTGTCTTAATTTACAAGGCATCTGGCGTATTCAATTTCGCACAAGGTTCTATGGTGCTTTTTTCTGCATTGACGTTTGTGAGCTTGCTAGAGCGTGGCGTCCCATTTTGGATTTTATTCCTCATTACATTGACCATTATGCTGGTATTGGCGTGGGCAATAGAACGATTTGTGCTAAGAAAGCTGGTTAATCGCTCACCCATCACCTTATTTATGGCGACATTGGGCTTAAGTTACATTATTGAAGGCTTGGCGCAAGCCGTTTGGGGTGCACAAGTGCACGCGCTGGATATTGGTGTGAGTGACGAACCGTTTGAAATTTTTGGTATGTTGTTGTCACAGTTTGACTTATTCGCCGCGGCAGTTGCAGGTATTTTAGTGGCTGTTCTATCCTTTTTATTCAGCAAAACCCGCACTGGTATTTCATTGCGCGCAGTAGCAGATGACCAATTAGCTGCATTAGCGGTTGGCATTAAATTGAATCGCCTATGGTTCATCGTTTGGGGCGTGGCAGGCTTTGTGGGTCTGGTAGCAGGCTTATTGTGGGGCGCGCGCGTTGGTGTGCAATTTTCATTATCGTTGATCGTACTTAAAGCTTTACCCGTATTGATTATCGGCGGATTTACTTCTATCGGGGGCGCGATTGTTGGCGGCTTGATTATCGGCTCATCCGAAAAATTGGCTGAAATATTTTTAGGCCCTTATATTGGCGGCGGCATAGAGAACTGGTTTCCGTATGTATTAGCAATGCTATTTTTACTGGTGCGACCATCCGGCATTTTCGGCGAACGTGCCATTGAACGAGTTTAATGGCTGGGATGAGTGATGATATATAGAGAAGCAGGGCAATTTATTACCGATTATCGTGCAGATAAATCGATCTTTCGACTTAAACAAGAGCGCTGGGGATTCTATTTAATATTGGCAATCGCGTTCTTATTCGTTCCATTTATTGGCAATGATTACTGGTTTAGTGCCATATTGATTCCGTTTTTAGTATTGTCTTTGGCGGGCTTGGGCTTAAATCTGCTAACTGGATATGCTGGCCAATTATCACTTGGATCAGCTGCATTTATGGCAGTTGGTGCATTTGCAGCATACAATTTTCATTTGCGCATTGAAGGCTTGCCATTTTTAATTAGCTTTTTACTGGGTGGATTTACCGCGGCAATCGTTGGCGTTATCTTTGGATTGCCCAGCCTAAGAATCAAAGGCTTTTATCTGCTAGTTTCAACGCTGGCAGCGCAATTTTTTGTGCTATGGGTTTTTACCAATTTTTCTTGGTTTTCCAATAACAATTCATCTGGTGTGATCACTGCGCCGCAGTTAATCATTTTTGACCACGATTTCAGCACACCAGTCGGCAGGTATTTGCTCACCTTAGGCATCGTGGTTGCGCTTGGCTTTCTGGCCAAAAGTATAGTGCGTAGCGAGCTAGGTAGAAACTGGATGGCTGTGCGTGATATGGATACTGCCGCAGCTGTAATTGGTATCTCTATCCCTAAAACTAAGCTATTGGCATTTGGTATCAGCTCATTTTTCCTAGGTATCGCAGGCTCGTTATGGGCATTTACCTATCTAGGCACCGTTGAGCCTCACGGGTTTGATCTAACACGTTCTTTTCAGATTCTATTCATCATTATTATTGGTGGTATGGGCAGCATTTTAGGCAACTTTTTAGGCGCAGCGTTTATCGTTTTATTGCCCATATTGCTTTCAAATATTTCTGGGAGTTTATTCGCAGGCGCGATAGATCCAGGTCAATTAGAAAACTTTCAAAAGATTATTTTCGGATCCTTGATTATTTTCTTTTTAATTAAAGAACCAAGCGGCTTGGCAAAAGTTTGGCAAACATTTAAGCAGCAATCTAGAGTTTGGCCATTGCGTTTTTAGATTTAAACCAAATTAAACTTTAATTTACAGGAGTACTTATCGATGTGTTGATCATCAATTTTCATGAAAAACCAATTTTTATATAACTAAATGATATTAAAAATTATATTGTTAAAATTAAGGAGTATATGTATATGAGTATTTTTAAGAAAACGACGCAGCTTTTAGCCGCGTTAAGTGTGGGAGCAGTGCTATTTTCTGGCGTCGCTCAAGCAGAAAATGCGCAGTATTTTCCATTACAAAGCTATCGAATTGGGCCTTACGCAGCAGGCGGTTCAGGCTTCTTTGGCGGCTTTATTGATTACTTGCAGTATATCAATGCAAAAGAGGGCGGCGTAAACGGGGTTAAATTCACTTGGAACGAGTGCGAAACCGAATATGTGGTTGAGAAAGGTGTTGAGTGTTACGAACGTCTTAAAAAAGGCTTGAATGGCGCGCCAGCGGCAGCAACAAATCCGCTATCAGTTGGCATCGCTTACGCTACTTTGGATAGGTCTACCGCAGATAAATTACCTTTGATTACCATTAACCACGGCCGTACCGACTCTACTGACGGTAGCGTATTTCCGTATGCGTTTCCACTACAGTTGAACCCGTATAGTGAAGTGTCTGCCATCATCAATTACATCGGCACTAAATCGGGCGGTTTGGATAAACTGAAAGGCAAAAAAATCGTGACGCTGTACCACGGTTCACCTTACGGCAAGGAAACCAGCCCAATTTTAGAGTTGTTGGCTAAAAAATATGGCTTTGAACTGACATTGCTAGAAGTGCCGCATCCAGGTAACGAGCAACAATCGCAGTGGCTCAACATTCGCCGCATTAAACCAGATTGGGTAATTTTACGCGGTTGGGGTGTGATGAACCCAGTGGCGCTTAAAACTGCACAAAAAACGGGTTTTCCAGCGGATCATATCATCGGCAATATCTGGAGCAATTCAGAAGATGATGCCGCGCCTGCAGGTAACGCAGCTAAAGGCTTTATCTCAATTACGACGCATCCATCAGGTACTAGCTTCCCAGTGTTGCAAGGTATCGATAAATATGTAGTTAAAGCGGGTAAAGGCAATCTGCAAGACCCTAAACGTTTCGGTAATGTTTACTACAACTTAGGCGTGGTAAACGGCATCTTAAACGTTGAAGCGGTGCGTGTAGCGCAAGCGAAATACGGCAAACGCCCGTTAACAGGTGAAGAAGTGCGTTGGGGTTTTGAGAATATCAAACTAGACGACAAGCGCTTGAAAGAATTGGGAGCTTTAGGTCTGGTGCAACCGTTGAAATTAAGTTGCTCTGACCATGAAGGTGGCGGCGCTGTTCGCTTCCAGCAGTGGGATGGCACTAAGTGGAATGTCATTTCTGATTGGGTGCAAGCTGATCGTAAATTATTACGCCCAATTATTGAAGAGTCATCACATGCTTATGCCAAAGAAAAAGGCATTACACCACGTGATTGCGCGAAAGAAACGGTCGCGTTGGTTAAATAACTTAGGCATTAGTTTGCAATAAGCTGCGCGCAAGGATGATGAATCTTGCGCGCAATTTGATTTTTTTGAGTTGTATTTCGATTTTATCTGTGTCGCAAATCACGGGTATCACCGAAATCCTATTGAAGTTTTAAAGTTAAGATTTAAGGAAAATCATGTCAAATCCATCAGCATTACAACCACAACTTAACCCTATTTTAAAGCTAGAAAATATCGAAGTGATTTATGAAAAAGTGATTTTCGCGATTAAAAATATCTCACTTGTCGTCGGACAAAATTCAATCGTCGCCTTGCTAGGCGCAAATGGCGCTGGCAAAAGCACCACGCTTAAAGCCATATCAGGCTTGGCAAATGCGCAGCGTGGCGAAATCGTGCATGGTAGTATTAATTACAAAGGCAAAAATATCACCAAAGCTACAACCTCTCAATTGGTGGAAAGTGGCTTGGTGCAAGTGTTAGAAGGGCGTCATTGCTTTGCGCATTTGAGTGTGGAAGAGAATCTACTCACAGGCGCATTTATTAATAATCCCTCACAAATAAAGCTCAAGCAGCAATTAGAAAAAGTATACGAATATTTTCCCAGATTAAAGCTGTTAAGTAAAAACTTGGCTGGCTATACGTCTGGCGGTGAGCAGCAAATGGTCGCCATTGGCCGCGCGCTAATGGCAGAACCTAAGTTGGTATTGTTAGATGAGCCATCGATGGGCTTGGCGCCGCAAATTGTGGAAGAGATATTTGAGATCGTTAAAAATTTAAAAGACAATGAAGGTTTGAGTTTTTTGCTGGCGGAACAAAACGCCACAGTTGCACTTAGGTATGCAGATTACGCTTATGTGCTGGAAAGTGGCCAAATTGCCAATGAAGGCAACGCCGAACATATCAATCAAGCGCATGACTTAAGCGCTTCTTATTTAGGCGCTTTGTAATTTAATTACCTTGTAATTTAAACCCTTTATAGTTGTTATTTTATAAGGAAAGTGAATGTCTACACTACTGCATATTCAATCGTCACCACGCAAAGAACGTTCTGCCTCGAATGAAGTGGCTCAGGCTTTTATCGATAGTTTTCAAAAAAAGCATGCCGATGCAAAATTGGTTACGTTTAATATTTGGGAAGAGGATTTGCCCGAATTTAACCAAGATGCGCTTAACGCTAAATATGCGGGATTAAATGGGCAATCGTTAACTGAATCTCAAGCGCACGCATGGGAAATACTGAAGAAATATGCGAATCTTTTGCACGAAGCTGATGTTATTTTGCTTTCTGTGCCGCTGTGGAATTTCGGCATACCCTATAAATTAAAACAATTTATAGATTTAGTTTCCCAGAAAGATATTTTATTTACATTCCATCCAGACAGAGGATTAGAGGGTATTTTGCAGAATAAAAAAGCGGTTGGGATTTATGCGCGGGGCTTACAGCTAAGCAAAGAATCTAACTACCCAGCTGAGCAATTTGATTTCCAAAAATCATATACAGAAGCTTGGTTAAACTTTATTGGTGTGTCTGAAATTTATTCAGTCATTGTAGATAAAACCATTTTTGGTGAAGAAGTTGATAAAGCATCTAGAAAAGTGGCAAGTGAGGATGCAAGGCTCATAGCAGGTAAGTTGTAATTCTCTACACTTTCCTATTACTCGCATTAATCTAATTAAAAAATGGCCTTTTCAAAAGGCCATTTTTATTTGATAAATGCAACTATTATGCTGGATTAAAGAAACTTTGCTACATGGAAAATTACTTTTACACCATCAAAGTCTGGCAGGTTATTTCGTTTTTCTTTAAAGTAAAATGCATCAATGCGTGTGTGGCTGCTTCCGCCTATCAAATAACCAAGCCCAATATCGTAACGTGTACGATCTAGGCCAGTTGTATCGTTATTGAATTGCTGATAATCAAATCTGGGTTGAATTTTTCCAATGCCAAATGTTTGTGGGAGTGTGTAACTACCCGTTAGAAAGAATCCTTTCGCTTCTGGCAGTGCCACATCGCCTGTGTTGTCGTTATCATAGTTGTAATAAGAAGCCTCGGCGCCTAATACACCGCCATTAGCAAGCGGCTTTTCTAAACGTGCATCTAAATTCCAATAGGTTGAATCACCTTGATTTAAAGCTGTACCAGTGCCATCTTTTTGAAAGCGATAAGAGCCGCCAACGGAGAGAATAGATTTTGCGCCATCATAATGCGATACGTTATAAAACCCTGGTTCTGTATCCCAAAAGTTATATTGCAATCTTGTCGCGTAAGATAAGTTATCAGATTGGTTTGATAAACCTTGGCGACCGTTTGTAGCAGAAAAGTAATATTTAAAAGCGGCACTTTCATTATTACCAAATAACACAGCTCCATTATCACGACCAGCAAACTGGTAAGAACCTTGTTCTGCAATAGGGAAGTCAAAGGTGGTTGAATAAAGTGGCGCAGCAGCCGATGCACGGCTTGCCGGTGGTAAGAATCTACCTACGTAAACATTCAAGTAATTGTTAAACTCAAGACCAAGACGAGCGTCAAGAATTTCAACTTTGTTATCACTTGCATTGCGCGCAAAGTTGAACTCATACGATACATTTTTATGGATTTTACCATTTGTGTACAAACGCGCTTCTTCTACCTCAAAATCATTTGAACGGTCTTTCCCGTTTGGTGCAGCGTCTTCTATAGAGCTAAAACTTAGTCGTGATGCAATGCCTATGTTAACGAACTGATCTTCATTTCGTTGAAATGTGGCATCAGCATTTGCATTCAAACTAACACTGGTTAGCGCAGCTAAAATCGCAATGTAACTCCACCGTTGTTTAAAAAATTGATTGTTCATAAATTCTCACCCTGAAATAATTAATAAAATTGTATTAATGTGCTTGCTTGGTAGTTGCGTAATATCAATCTGACGCGCAAAACTTAACTCAATGAAGAGGAGCACTACGAGGGTGTATTGCACATTACGTGCCATTAAAATAATCAAATTAAATCAATAAGATATGAAAAATTAATAGTTCTCATATGCTGAATCACAAGCAATATGTTTTTGAGCTGCTTGTATTACAGCAGATAAATTTTAAGAGATGGGATTAAAGTATTTGAGTATTAAATTTTGACGAAAATGTAGATGTTAAGTAATGCTCATTAGCCGTAGCACCAGCGCTTAACCAATACAAATTTTATGATCTAGTGGACTTCACCCGCTTTAATAGACTGTTTTCTGCCTATTGGAGAGATTGGGTTAATAAAATTCTTGTTGTAGATACAAGTAATAACTGACAAGACTGTTAAAGTAACATGATTGCCAACACCGTCACCTCCCATGAATTAACGTTATGCTGCCAGATCCAGATTTCACAATACTCTTAGTAATCAGCCTCGCTGGGTTTTATGCAGGCACACAAAATACACTGGCAGGTGGTGGTTCATTTATTACATTCCCAGCACTGATGCTGGCTGGCCTCGACCCTTTAGCTGCCAATATCACATCTACCGTAGCGCTGTTCCCCAATCAAATCACATCAGCATTCACGGGTCGTAAGCTAGCAGGCGGCATTGGTGAAATAAGTCTAACTAAATTACTGATTATTAGTGTGCTGGGTGGCATTGTAGGCGCACTGCTTCTCCTCAACACACCTGCAACATTCTTTGCTCATTTAGTACCGTGGCTAGTACTATTTGCCACTTCAATTTTCGCTTGGGGTAGTTTTCGTAAACAGCCATTACATGCTGCAAGTTTTGTATCAAACCGATTACTCATATCTTGTCAATTTATAATCGGCATCTATGGTGGCTATTTTGGCGGTGGTATAGGTTTCTTACTATTGCCGGGCAACAAGTGCGCATGGCAACAGCCACCAAAAACATACTCGCTATGGCAATGAATGCATCCGCCGTAGCTTTGTTTATATTTTCAAGTCAAGTTCATTGGCATGCCGCTATCGCGTTAGCTATTGGTGGAATAGGTGGAGCTTTCGCTGGAAATTATTTATTACACCGAGTTTCAGCAAGGCTTCTTCGTGGTTTTGTCGTTTTTGTGGGAGTGGTACTTACAGTTTGGTTATTCTTGCGATAACCAAACTTCCACTATCGGCCCTTAATCTTTAAAAAAGCAAAACGCTTAAATTCCAGTGCCCACTTCCATCCTCTTGAGCACCCCATCTGTTTTATTTCCACTTAAAATTTCAATAAAGTTTTTACTGCGCGCTTTTACATAGTTAATTGTTTAATATGGTTGAAAAAAGTTAATGCTATTTGAGGGTTAACTTTTAATCAAACAATGTGCAGAACTCTCCATCTAAAACGCTGCCAAACACGTACTATAGTCAATGTATTTATTTTATATGTAAGCGCTTGCAAACAAGTGGAAGATGCTAAAAGTGAGGCAATTACTAATCCTGTTTATATTGATGCTATCTTGCGAAGCGCAGGCAGAGATTTTTGTATGCAAAGACAGCAGCAATAAATTAACGTATCAAGACGAGCCGTGCTTGAATCAGACGGTTCGTAAGCTAAAGAATATTCCAGATGCGCCGATAGAAGACCAAATTTTAGCGCGTGAGCGCATCGATAGAGCTAATGCGCTTTCTGCGCAAAGGGCTGCAACTGTTGAGTTAGAGCGCCAACAAAAGCAAAAAGAATTTGCTGAGCTTCAAGCAATTGCAATTGAAAAAAGAAAATTAGAATTGTTAGAGCAGCAAGCTAACGAATCGCAACAGGCAACTATTCCTCAATGGATATTAGGCTCAAGATATGGATATCCTATCGGCTACACTAGGCCTTATGCCTACAGGGATGGACGTAAACCAGATTTCAACAGGCCGCGTACCAATCGACAGCGCAATAATCAAACCAGAAATAATCGACCCATAAACAATCAAAGGTGAGTCAAAAGCCCACGCTTTATTCATTATGCCTGCATAAAAAACGCGCTATATAACTGACTTAACCACTTTCGGGCAGCATAAATAGGTTTTGCAAACTTAACATTGATAGCCCGCTTTTTAACAGTTATAGTATCTTTAACAAAAAAATCAACAAACGTTTCAATCATAAGGAAAAATCAATGGCTGAAGTGCGCCCAGTACTCATTATTATTGATGATGACCCGCTCATTACTGATACTTTGCACTATGTGCTGAGCAAACACTTTGAAGTATGCGTAGCAGACTCGCGCGCGCAAGCAAAAAGCTTATTAAGGCAATTGGATGAGCCACCTGCGCTTGCTTTGGTCGATTTGGGCTTGCCACCTTCGCAACATAAGCCTGATGAAGGCTTTAAAATGATTGGCGAATTGCTCGCGCATTCACCTAGCATGAAAATTCATGTGCTTTCTGGCCAAAGTGATGATGTCAACGTAAAGCACGCGCTTGCTTTAGGTGCACTGGATTTTATCCCTAAACCTTGCGATGTCGATAAGCTAAAAGAGCTGCTTTTAAACTCATTAAAAGTACAAAGCGTTGAATTAACTGAGCAAGCGCAAGCCTTAACTGAAAAACCAGAAGATAAAAACGGCGGCATGATTGGTGAAAGTTTGCCTATGCAAACCTTAATCACACAGATTCGTCAATTTGCCGATTCGCCTTTTCCTGTATTGATTGAAGGCGAGTCTGGTAGCGGTAAAGAGCGTGTAGCCAGCAACTTCCACCGTTTTAGCAAACGCGCTAAGGCGCCATATTTATCGATTAATTGCGCGGCTATTTCACCCATGCTGGCAGAGTCAATTTTATTTGGTCATGCAAAAGGCGCATTTACAGGCGCCAATAGTTCAAACACAGGTTATTTTGAAGACGCAATTGAAGGCACGCTTTTTTTAGATGAAATTGGCGAATTGCCCCTAGAAATGCAGGCCAAACTATTGCGCGTACTAGAAAATGGCGACTATACGCGTGTAGGCGAAACCCAAGTGCGTAAAAGCAAGGCGCGCGTGGTGGCGGCCACCAACAGAGATTTGCGTGCAGAAGTACGTGCAGGCAATTTTAGGTCGGATTTATACCATCGCCTGAGTGTTTTTGCCGTAAAAGTGCCGCCGTTACGCGATTTAGCAGAAGATAGCCTGATTTTGCTGCAACATTTTAATGATTTTTACGCGCGTGAAACAGGTCAGCAATCGTTTAAGCTAGATGCAAAAGCGCAATCACGCTGGCTCAGTTATCACTTCCCAGGCAATGTACGCGAGCTGCGCAATATCATTATTCGGCTTATTGCTAAGTATGCTGGGCAAACAGTCAATGAAGTACAGCTTTCAGCTGAGCTTGATTTATCGCGCCAAAATGAGATAGATGGCGTGCCAACAGTCACTAATAACGGTGATTTGTCGGGATACGCGCTGCAACATTTGCAAAATGAAGCAAATGTAAATTTAGACCAAGTGCTTAAATCTTGGGAAAAAGCTTATGTCGAGGCGGCAATGAAAATCACGCACGGCAACTTGAGCCAAGCCGCAAAAATGCTAGGCATTAATCGGACCACGCTATATAGCCGCATTCAATTACAAGAAGAAAAATAACTGCAAAAATGATTTGTTTCTAGCATGTACTACAACCACTTTGGTTTAAAAGAACCGCCATTTAAAATCACGCCTAATACCGAAGTTTTTTACACGGGTGGCAAGCGTGGCGCGGTTTTGGATGCTTTGATCTACGCCATTTTAAATGGTGAGGGCATTATTAAAGTGGTGGGCGAAGTGGGTAGCGGTAAAACCATGTTGTGCCGCATGTTACAAACCATGCTGCCAGAAAAGATTGAGAGTATTTATCTGGCTAACCCTAGCGTGGCACCAGAAGATATTTTGCATGCGATTGCGTTTGAGTTGCAATTAAAGTTGCCCAAAAATGCAGACCGCTTAAAAGTGATGCAGGTACTGCAAAGCCATTTATTGGCGCGCCACGCGGCAGGTAAACAGGTGGTGATTTTTGTAGAAGAGGCACAGGGCATGCCGCTGGCCACTTTGGAAGAAATTAGACTACTCTCAAATTTAGAAACCAATCATGATAAATTGCTGCAAATTGTGCTTTTTGGCCAGCCCGAGCTGGATGAGAATTTAAACCAAACCCAAATCCGCCAATTGCGTGAGCGTATTACGCACGGCTTTAATTTAGCCCCGTTAGAGCCTAAAGAAATAGGTGAGTATTTGATATTTAGGCTGCGCGCGGCGGGTTATTTTGGCCCGCATTTATTCACAAAATCCGCCATCAACAGCATCGCTTCATCCGCACAGGGTTTGGTTAGGCGTGTCAATATTTTGGCAGACAAAGCATTGTTAGCCGCTTTTGCTGATAACGTTTACCAAGTGACACAAAAGCAAGTGCGCGCGGCCATTAAAGATAGCGAGTTTGGCGCAGAAAAGGCAAAGTTAACACCACAATCATCCCAAATTTTAAAATGGCTGGCGTTACTGTTGATGGGTTTGATGTGTGGATACTGGGCGAGTGTGGCTTTGCAAAAGCCTGCTGTAAAAGTGAGTCAGCCAGTGGTAAAAAAACCAGTGACAATCGTTGCGCCTGAATCAATTACTGCAAAGGCTAAGCCTGTATTGCCATCTCAACCAGTTGAAGCGCCAATGTTAGAGCAAGTAGCAGAGCCGTCAATATTAAATCGCCGTTTGGCGGAGACAGAAATTTGGCTTAGAAATCAACCGCCAACAACTGTCAGCATCCAATTGTTAGGCGGTTATAGCGATGAGCAAATATTAAACGATTTAACTCGGTTAAGTCAGCAAGTGGAGTTGGATAATTTATATGTTTATCGCACTTCTACCGTAGTGAATGGAGTGGGCGCGCAGCCTTTTTTAACTGTTTTGTATGGCAGTTTTGCGAATCGGGTTGAAGCCGTGCAAGCACTCAAAAATCTACCAGCCGACATACAAAAAAATCAGCCACAATTACGTACTGTTGCTGGCGTTTTGAAAGAAACGCAAAAAATACTGCGATAACCCACGTTTTATAACTAAAACTTATAAAGTATTCAATGGCTTAATATTGCAATTTAACGCAGCTTATGCGATAACACAATGTGTGCAGTTATTAGGGAGTGGGCGCGTCGTGCATCATAAAAACAGTAAAATTGACCAAGCTAAATTCAGCATACTATTTGCAATTTGTATTGCAACGGCAGGATGCGCGCACAAGACTGTGGTGCCGCCATCAAAAGGCCATATTGATGGCAGTTTAGCCACACAACAAAATAGTCAATTAGCCAATCAAAATAACGTTAATACTGCGCCTATACCAAAACCTGTGCGTAGCAATCCGCAACTACCCGTGCCCAGAGCCACCACTAACGCGCAAACTTACAGCGTAGTAGTCAACGAAGTACCCGTAAAAGAGATTTTGTTTGCGCTGGCGCGTGAGAGCAAACTCAATATTGATATTCACCCCAGCATACAAGGCCGTGTCACATTAAATGCAGTGGATCAAACCTTGCCAGCTATTTTAGAGCGTCTAGCCAAGCAAGTGGACTTAACCTATAAAATGGACGGAAATGTATTGTATATTGCGCCAGACCAGCCAGTGTTGCGTATTTACAAAGTGGATTATGTGAATATTAACCGTGATACGAAAGGCTTTATTGGCGCAGCCGCTGAGATTTCCAGCACAGGCCAAAGCGCAAACAACAGTTCGCGTACCTCTGTTGATAGCACTTCTAAAAACCATTTATGGGAATCGCTAATATTAAATCTTAAAGAGCTGCTAGCGGAAACTGATAAGGAGGTGATTGTAACGCGCTTTGGTAGCGCTACAGAACCTACTGCGCAAAATGCTGGCACTAATGCGACGACAACAGCTTTGTCAGATGCAGCAAAGGCCTCAACTGAAGAACGCAATCAGCAGCGCTCGGAATATAAAACACTGTTTGCTGCCAATGTGATTGCCAACCCAGAAACAGGCGTCATTAGTGTGCGCGCTACTAACAAGCAGCATGAGAAAGTGCAGGAATTTATTGATAAAGTAATGGGCAGTGCAAAACGTCAAGTATTGATAGAGGCCACAATCGTTGAAGTAAGATTGAATGATAGCTTTCAGGCAGGTATTGATTGGAGTCGCTTTGGAAACAATGCTAACAGTAGTGGGTTTACTTTCCAGCAATCACTTGGGCCTAATATTGACCCCACTACAGGTGCAGGTTTTGCAGTAGGTTATTTAAATCCAGTAAGCTCATTAGGTAACATTTTAAGTTCAGTGACTTTACTAAAGCAGTTTGGGGATACCAAAGTGATTTCTAGCCCAAAATTAATGGTATTAAACAATCAAACAGCTGTATTAAAAGTGGTAGATAACCTTGTATATTTTACTGTACAAGCACAGCAATCGCAGGGCTCTGTTGGCGGCGGGATTTTGTCAACAGTAACTACAACACCTAACACTGTGCCTGTGGGTATAGTGATGAGTGTGACACCGCAAATTAATGAGACAAGTGCAGTGAATATTAATGTTCGGCCAACTATATCTAGCGTGCTCAGTTTTGTGCGCGACCCTAATCCACAACTAAATGGCGTGAATGGCGCACTTGTCATCCCAAGTCAAATACCACAAATACAAGTGCGGGAAATGGAATCGATTTTACAGGTTAATAGTGGAAATACCGCGATTTTGGGTGGTTTAATGCAAGACGAAATTCAGCGCAACTCAGATAAAGTACCAGGTTTGTCAGATATTCCTGGCGTAGGTAAAGCTTTTACAGGACGAGATGACTCAAACCGTAAAACTGAATTAGTTATTTTTCTGCGCCCAACAGTTATCAACAATGCCAGTCTAGAAAGTGATGAATTGCAAAGCTATAAGCAATATCTGCCAGCACAGCAATTACAAAACGTACTTGAAGAAGCGAATTGATTTGTGGGATGTTTGCAGCTACATTTGCAGGTAGATTAATCAATGAGTTTACTGATTAAAGCATTAGATAAAGCGCAAGATGCCAAAGCCCAAACGGCTAAAGAGACGCAAACTCAGCAGGCGAAGCAGGAAGGCTTGCAAGCAGATAGTCAGGTGGCTTTAGAGGCCACAGCGCCTGCCAACGTAGCATCAGCAAAATTGGCGGCGGCTAATGCGCTGGAAATGGAATTGGCGCCAGTTTCAAACAAAAGTGCTCCAGCAGCTAGCAGCAGTGCAGAAAACAACTCCGATATTTTTTCGATTACCAGCACATTCAAGCCAAATGAATTAACTTCAACCAGCAAAAAATCTGCAACAAGCAAAGCTTCTGCAAAAAGCGCGGCCAATGTATTTGCAGCTAAACGGATTGAGTCTAATAATCGTAATGCAGTACTGGCACTAATTGCGGGTGTTGGTTTATGCGCTTTGCTGGCGGCTGCCGCGTATTTTTATCTGTTTATGGATAAAGAGCCAGATTTTATTGTGGCAAAACCTGCGGCAATATTGCCAGAAGCTTTACCTGCAACTTCGGAATCTGCTTTAGAGTCGCAACCACCAATTAATGCTGCAGACTTATCTGCACAGTCCATTGCAGAATCTGCGGCTGAAAAGCAAACAGCACCGATTACGTTTGCAGAAACTGAAACACTTATACAAACAGTAAAGCCCAGTAATAAAAAACAAAACACGCAAGTATTCAACAATGAAAATTTGACTGAAAACGAAGTGATGCAAGATGAGATGAGGATTGAAAAATCCGCCAAAGTTCAATCTAGTCAGCTCAGTTCAGCCAACCAGCCTAAACAAAATGCATCGAAAGTGGTCGAGATTGAAGAGATTGCTTCTAAAAGTGCGTCTATTCAAGTTTCTAAAACTAAGCCAGAATTAGGCGTTAACCCAATTTTGATGGGTGCTTTTAACGCGTATAACGTGGGTAACGATGCTGTTGCAAGCAAACTTTATCGGCAAGTTTTACAGCGCGATTTGCGTAATGTAGATGCGTTAATGGGTTTAGGCGCAATAGCGCAAAGGCAAGGGCGCGTGGCTGATGCCAATGGCTGGTATGCAAAAGTGTTAGAAGTGGAGCCTAGAAACGCGCTGGCAACGAGTGCTATATTAGATAGCCAGCCGCAAAATGATGTGGCAAGTAATGAAAGCCGCATTAAAAATATGCTTGCAAAGCAGCCAGATGATGCAAACTTGCACGCCACATTAGGCAATTTTTATGCAGATTTGAATCAATGGCCAGCCGCGCAACAGGCTTATTTTGATGCATATCGATTAAATGCTAGCGCAGATAATTCATTTAACTTGGGTGTGAGCTTGGATCAGTTAGGAAAACCTAAATTGGCACTGCCGTATTATCAACGCGCGTTAGAGTTAAGTCAGTCGACTGCTTCTAAAATTGATAAAGTAGCGTTAGAAGCAAGAATTACGGCTATTCAGTGAGAAAAAAATGGCAACAATATTAATAATAATGGTTCGAATTTAACTTATGGCAGAGCAGCGACGTAAATTACGCCTAGGTGAGCTAATGATGCAGCAGGGCTTGATTAGTCAAGACCAGTTGCGCATTGCCTTGATTGAGCAAGAGCAAAATAACATCCCGCTTGGGCGCCAATTGGTGCGATTAGGGTTCGTGTCTGAAAGTATGGTGCGCGATTTGGTTGCGCATACCATTGGCCAAGAAAGTATCGATTTAAGCACCGTAGTGGCTGATAACGATGCCTTGAGAATGGTCCCAGAGGATTTTTCTAGGCGCTATCATTTATTGCCAGTCGCCTATGAAGACATCACCAAAACCATGATTGTGGCGATGGCGGATATGTTTAACGTGGTGGCGCTAGATCAATTGCGCGCAATGCTGGGCGGGCAAATTCAGCTAAAACCCGTGATGGCTGCAGAAGCGCAGTTAGAAGAGCACATCGACCAATTTTATGGCTATGAGCTATCTGTTGATGGAATTTTGCGCGAGATTGAAACGGGTGAGATTGATTACCAAAGCTTAACTGCCGATGGCGATGAATATACACAGCCAGTCGTGCGTTTGGTTGGCGCCTTATTAATGGATGCGGTAAAACGCGCAGCATCAGATATTCACTTTGAACCTGAATATGCTTTTTTACGCATTCGATACCGCATTGATGGCGTATTGCAGCAAGTACGCAGTATTCATAAAAGTTACTGGCCAGGTATTGCGGTACGGTTAAAAGTGATTTCGGGTATGGACATTGCCGAAACACGTTCGCCACAAGATGGTCGTTTAAACATGAATTTATGCGGCCGCCCTATTGATTTCAGGGTTTCTACGCACCCAACTATTCACGGCGAAAATATTGTTTTACGCGTTTTAGACCGCGAAAAATCGATTATTCCGTTAGAGCGTATGGGTTTGCGTACCAGCACATTGGCGCAACTAAAGTTAATGATGACAAGGCCAGAAGGGATTTTAGTGGTGACAGGTCCAACTGGAAGCGGTAAAACGACCACGCTATATTCATTGCTTTCACATTTAAATGATGAAACCGTGAATATCATGACGCTGGAAGATCCAGTGGAATATCCAGTCACCATGATGCGCCAAACTTCGGTGGCTGAAGTAAATAAAGTGGATTTTGCCAATGGGATTCGCTCTATTATGCGGCAAGACCCAGACATTATTCTAGTCGGTGAAATTCGCGATCAAGACACCGCCACCATGGCTTTCCGTGCGGCAATGACAGGTCACCAAGTGTTTAGTACCTTGCACACTAACTCAGCTTTAGGCGCCTTTCCACGCTTAACCGATATTGGTATTTCGCCCGATATTATGGCGGGTAATATTATTGGTGTGGTGGCGCAGCGTTTAGTGCGTGTGCTGTGCCCGCAATGCAAAGAACCAGTTAAGCCTACGGATGAAGAGCGTAAAATTTTAGGCGTTAAGCGTAACGAAGCGATTCAAATTTATAAGCACAAGGGCTGCAAACGCTGTAACCAAACAGGCTATCGCGGACGTATGGCGATATTAGAATTGCTGCGTATTGATTCTGACATGGATTCGCTGATTGCGCGCCGCGCGCATTTGGATGAGCTGCGTAAAATGGCTTTGGATAAAGGCTTTACTACGCTGGCAGATGACGGCGTGCGCCGCATTTTAGAGGGCTATACCAGCATTGATGAGGTGATGCGTGTGATTGATTTAACCTCGCGCCTGCCACAATAATATTGAGCAAATATTTCCTGTGGCAACTTTTAATTACAAAGCAATCGATCAAACTGGCCGCCATGCGCAAGGCCAAATTGATGCGCTAAACGAAGTGGATTTAGAGCTGCGCTTAGAGCGCATGGGCTTGGATTTAATCACCTTTAGATCCAGCACCAAATCCAACAATACGTTTTCCAAAAACAGAGTCAGTAATCGTGATTTGGTGATGTTTTGCTTTCAGCTAGAGCAACTAACCAGCGCTGGTGTGCCCATTTTAGAAGGCTTAAACGATTTGCGCGAAAGCACGCAAAATCTGTATTTTCAAAAAGTGTTGGGTGCCATTGCGGGTGAGGTAGAAGGCGGCAAAATGCTGAGTCAAGCCTTAGCTGAACACCCAGATGTTTTTGATGAAGTGTTTGTGAATTTGGTTGGCGCGGGCGAGCAAACAGGGCAATTACCTGCTGTTTTTGATAATCTATCCAACACGCTTAAATGGCAAGATGAGTTGATGAGTCAAACCAAAAAATTATTGGCTTATCCGCTATTTGTGTTGGTGGTGGTGCTGGCGGCGGTCACCTTTTTAATGGTGTATTTAGTGCCAGAAATGGTCAAGTTTTTGAATAGTCTAGGCCAAGAGTTACCTTTGAATACGCGTATTTTGATTTTTATATCAGAAGCATTCGTGAATTATTGGTGGCTGATTATCATCGTGCCGCTAGTGTTGGCAGCAGCTGGTGTGGCTTATGTAAAGCAAAGTGCAGAAGCACGTTATCGGTTTGATTATTTGAAATTAAAGTTGCCGTTAACGGGCGATATTTTGCATAAAATTATCATGGCACGTTTTGCGCGGTATTTTGCGCTGATGTATCAAACAGGTATTCCCATTTTGCAGGCCATTAAAACCTGCGAAAAAATTGTGGGTAATCGCGTGATTGCTGATGCATTAAGCCGTGCGCATGCTCAAATTAACGCGGGCGATAGTATGTCTGAAAGTTTTCATAATGCAGAATTGTTTCCGCCATTGGTGGTGCGTATGATTAAAGTGGGCGAAAGCACTGGTGCGCTAGATAAATCATTGTTAAATATTAGTTATTTTTACGATAGAGATGTGAACGAGTTGATGCAGAAGATGCTTAAATTGCTAGAGCCAGCCCTAACGGTTATTTTGGGCTTAATATTGGCATTTATTATGGTTTCTGTTCTTGGCCCAGTGTACGATTCATTTAGTAAAATGAAGCTTTAAACTTGAAAGTTAATGGTAAAAATTCGACCCAAAAAACATGTTAAGTAGCGCTAAAAAACTCATTTTGTGTGCCAATAATAGCAGCTTAACCGCTGGTATTTGGCATGGCACCAAGCTGCAAAGCTATGCGGTTTTTAATAACATTGACCAAGATTACACCGCGTTTAGCGAATATTTAGCCAAACAGCCTGATACCAATATTTACTTAATTGTAGATGCAGTAGAAGAAGACTACAAACTAGAAAGCCTGCCACATACCGCTGGCCGCGCACGTCGCGAGATTATCGAGCGCAAACTCAATCAATTTAACCGCAATAGCACTTTTCGCGCCGCGCATTTTATTAATCGCAGCGCAGATAAGCGCAAAGATGATAACTTTTTATTTGTAGCACTCAGTAATGCAGATTCGTTGCAAGGCTGGCTAGATGTGATTCAAGCCAATCAATCGCCGCTGGTTGGTGTGTATTTATTGCCGATGATGAGCCAAGTGATGGTGCGCCAAATGAAACTGATGGCGCCGCATATTTTGTTGTGTGAACAATTGCCGTCTGGTTTTAGGCAAACCTATATGCACAATGGCCGTTTGCGTATGAGTCGCTTGGTGCCAATGGTCGATATTAAGCCAAACCAATTGGCTTATTTTTACTTGGTGGAGATTGAAAAAACGCGACTTTATTTAATGAGCCAGCGTTTAATTAGTGGCGAAACGCCGCTGCAAATGATACTGCCAGCGCTAGATAATTCGCACCATGAAATTGCAAAAAGTATCAGCCAAGATCAGGGCTTGGAGTGCAAAACGGTTGATATTTTAGCGTATGCCAAAAATATTAATCTGGCAGAAAGCTTAATTAAGCCGCATCCTGAATTACTGCATATGCAATTGCTGGCAAATGGCAATGTGCCAGATAATTTGGCGCCATTGGCTTACAGCAAAATTCACAGCCTAAACAATATCTGCCGCAATTTATACATTGCCACAGCTGCAATTGCCATTTTGGGTGTTGGTTTGGCGGGATTCTATGCTTGGCAGGGCAGGCAACAACATAATCAATTAGAGTTAATCGCTGCTCAAACGCAGCAACAGCAACGCTTATATGATGAAGTTGCCAAAAACTTCCCCAGTACGCCCATCCCCAGTGCCGAGTTAAAAGTCGCCACAGATTTAGCGCAAGCTATTCAAGCTAATAATCAAACGCCTGCGCAGTTTATGCAGATATTAAGCGCAGCGTGTGAAAACATGCCTGAGGTTACGCTGAACAGAATGCGCTGGATGCTTAGCCCAACGGCTGAGGTAGCGGACGACACTGCTGGCAACACGGGTATACAAAACAATCAAACTTATAATAACCAATCCATCGTCAACCCAAATGCAGATGCAACAAAACTGATTCAAGTGGGTTTTTTAAATGCTGAGATTAAAGGCTTTGCAGGTGACTATCGTGCTGCTTTAAACACGGTGAGTCAATTTGTGGCGACTTTAAAGGCTAATCCAGCAGTAGAAGCGGTGACCATATTACAAGAACCCGTTAATGTGAGCTCACTGGCAAATTTACAAGGTAGCACAACCGATGAAACCGCCGCTGAACGCCCCCCTGCAATGTTCAAGCTCAAAATTGTATTAAAGGCACCGCGGGTTAGTGCAACAAGCGCCGCATTAAACGCTAATGAGCGCGCATCATGAGTATGACCCAGCAAGATTGGCGCAAACTACGTAACCCCATGATTGGTTTAGGCGCGGTATTGCTAATCGCTGGGTTGCTAATCAGTTTTGCGGATCAATACCGCAAAAAAAACGAAACAGCGTTAGCCACACAGCAAAATTTACTGAATCAAGCGCGCCAAAAATATCAGTCATCCGGCATAGAAAAAGAAATGATTACGCAATATTTGCCAGCCTATAACGATTTGCTTGCTAGCGGCTTTATTGGCGAAGAGCGGCGTATTGAGTGGATAGAAGCTTTGCGTCAAATTCACCATCAACATAAATTATTCAGTATCGATTACAGCATTGGCCTGCAAGAAAACTATAAAACACCTTTTTTATCGAATTTGGGCAATTTTGCGCTACACCGCTCTGTGATGAAATTGAATCTAGACATGCTGCACGAAGGCGATTTATTGACGCTATTGGATGGTTTACAAGATCAACCAACCCCGCTTATTGTGCGCGATTGTGAAATTAGCCGACCAACAGGTGCTGTAATTAATACTAAAAATATCAGTGCAAATTTAAAAGCGGTATGTGAAATTGACTGGCTAACCCTGCGCGATCCGCAACTAAGCAATATTATTTCGGCGGGAGCACTGTAATGAGATTTTTTGCATTATTTATCTTATTAACTACACAAATCGCGCTTATGCAAGCAACGCAAGCTGCACAGCCAATTGGCCGTTTATTTAGTTCGCCCGCAGAGCGCAGCACCCTCAATTATTTGCGACAGACTAAAAAAGTAATGATGGTTGCCCCCGTTGAAACAACAGACCAGCAAGCCGAATCTGCGCCAGTGGAGTTGCCAGATGCTATTAATGTTCAAGGCTATGTAAAACGCAGCGATGGCAAAGATGGAACGGTATGGATTAACAACCAAGCCATGCAAGAAAACACGGGCAATAAAGATGTGCAAGTGGGTAGCCTGCCCGAAAACGGCAATCGCGTACCACTTAAATTGCCTGCCAATGGTCGCAGATTAACCCTAAAAGCAGGGCAGGTGTATGACCCACAAAACAACCGTGTGCGTGAAGCAAGAAGCCATGGCGCACAGGGCGATAGCGGTACGATTGGTGAAGATAGATTTTAGCGTTTGAAGTAATGCAAAACAAATTTTACAGGCAGAGTGGTGTAGCGTTAATTTTAACGGCTTTTATTCTTGCCCTGATAGCGACTGCATATTTACTAAAATCATACGATCAAAATAGTTTAAGAGTAGAGCAAGATAAAAAAACATATTTAGCGCTCAATCAAGCAAAGCAGGCTTTAATTGCTTGGTCTGCCAGTCATCTTTATTATCCAGGACAGATGCCGTTTCCTGACAGAAATGGAGAGCCAGTACCGAATTACGATGGTTTAAGTGACTGCAATTCTCCAACATCTACTTTTAGTTACAGCTTATTAATTGGTCAACTTCCCGTATATGGTCAAGGCAATCCCTGTACCGCGCCTCAAACTGGCATTGGTGAAAACTATCAAGATACACAAGGCAATCGCCTTTGGTATGCAGTATCGCGCAATCTAGTGCACAAGTATGAAAGCGCCGCTATACCACCCGTAGACCCAATTATTAATCCAAGTATCATCAGCAACCCAGTTGAACCTTGGCTGGTTGTGAGGGACAGAAATGGCAACGTGATATCCAATCGAGTAGCCGCTGTGATTATTGCACCTGGCAATGTGTTAACTGGACAAAACCGCGCAGGCGCAGCACCAAATGCAAATCAATATCTGGATAGTTTTAGTATAGGTGCAGCAACTTACAGCAATGCTAATTACGATATGCCCAATGAAGATTTTATCATGGGACAAGATAGCCGAGATATAACAGAGGCGGACGTTAGCGTGACAAAACCTTATCAATTCAACGATAAATTGGTTTTTATTACAATTGATGAATTGATGGCGGCCGTGACCAACCGCGCCAGTGCCGAATCTAGTAAATTGCTCAGTCAATACAGAGCCAAAAACACACAGTTTCCGTATGCGGCAAATCTAGGTGCTACACCGAATAATCATGCCTCATCTGGCACAAACACAAAAGGCTTGTTGCCGATTGATATGACAGATACTTGCAGTTGTGCTTCGGCCAGCAGTTGTAGTTGTAGCTTTAATCCGATTTTAAACGTTGTATTTAGAAGAGGCGGTGGCACAGCATGGACCTCATCTGCCGGCAGCTGTACACCTTCAGGCGCTGACTGTACCTGCACAGGTGCAGGTAGTTGCACTCGTACTACCAGAACATTTAGCTGCGACACTAACGGCCTTTGCACGCACAATGTTGGAGGGGCAAATAATACTTACACATATTCTGTGCCAAGTTATGCAGATATCTATTCCGCAGGTGCAGGTTGTATAATTTCTGGCGCCCGAGCAGTTTGCAACAACGCTGGTACGCTTACCATTGGTTTAAAAGAGCCTGATTGGTTTAAAACCAATTTATGGCAAGATTATTTTTATTATGAATGGTCGCCACTTATCGCTAATTTACAAGCAGGTTTAACCACGGGTGTTGACGCGATTTTGATTGGCACTGGCGACAGATTAGCGATTACTGAAGCGCGACCAACAGGTTCGCCAATCCCCCCCACTAGTGATATAACCTACTACCTTGATAGTATTGAAAATACCAATAACGATTTGGTTTATGATGCAGTAAACAAGCAAAAAAGTAATCTTCACAACGATCAAGTTTATATAATATCGCCATGACGCTTAAAAAACAGATTAAACAAAAAGGCTTTACCTTGGTGGAAATGGCCATCGTATTGGTTATTTTTGGCTTGGTTTTATCTGCCTTATTACTGCCGCTGCGCGCGCAACGTGAGCAAGCGGAACAAGCGCAAACACTTAACACATTAGATAATGCTAAACAGGCTTTGCTGGGTTATGCGCAAGCAAACGGAAGATTGCCGTGCCCTGCGACAGCGGCTAGTCAAGGTATCGCTGCGCCAAATGCTAGCGGTCCTTGCACAGTACAGCAAGGATTTTTGCCAGCAGCCACATTGGGAATGCAGCCGGTCAATTCGCAAGGTTTTGCGATAGATGCATGGAATAATCCCATACGCTATGCAGTTACATTAGCAGATAATCCTAATGGTGTAGTTGCAGGTTTACCAAGTGGATATGGAGTCAGAAACATTCCCGACTTTACTAGTACACTCGAATTGCAAGATATTGGCATATCCAGAACTAATCCCGCACCTCCACTCAATGTGCCAGCACTCAATCCCGATTTAAGAGTATCGTGTGGTCAAATTACTACACCAGAATGTGTACCAGCTAATCTGCTGATTAATAACGCAGTTGCAGTCGTTTACTCAACTGGCGTCAATGGTGCTTTGGCAGATGCAGAGGTGGGAGCAGATGAAGTGGCCAATAAAATTGGCACCACAATATTTTACAGTCGCACCCAAACAGCAAGCGGATCTGTCGCTGGCGAGTTTGATGACTTAGTCACTTGGATTTCACCTTACGTGCTCTACAACGCCATGATTCAAGCGGGGCAGTTGCATTAAACCGCTATGAATGATGATCAGCTTTTACGTTACAGTCGTCATATCTTACTGCCCAAAATCGGTTATGAAGGCCAAGACAAAATTGTTAACAGCCATGCGTTAATTGTGGGGGCTGGTGGTTTGGGGTCGCCAGTGGCTTTATATTTAGCGGCCTCTGGTGTGGGTAAGCTGACTATTTGCGATTTTGATACGGTAGACTTAACCAATTTACAGCGGCAAATTATTCATACAACGCAATCCGTTGGCATGAATAAAGCGCTTTCTGCGCAGCAATCAATTCAAATACTTAACCCTCAAATTACGGTAAAAACCGTGCAGCAAAAATCGACAGAAGCTGAGTTTAAGCAACTGGCGAAAGATGCAGACGTTGTCATTGATTGCAGTGATAATTTTGCAACCCGTTACGCATTAAACCGCGTTTGTTTTCAGCTTGAAAAGCCCTTGGTTTCGGGCGCAGCTATTGGGTTTGAGGGGCAAATTTCTGTATTTGACTTCAGAAGCGAAACCAGCCCTTGTTACCACTGTTTGTATCCTGACACAGGCGGTGACGCCGAAATGCGCTGTACTGAAAATGGCGTTTTTGCGCCGCTAGTGGGCATTATCGGCACTATGCAAGCGGCAGAAGCGCTGAAGTTAATCATGCAAATTGGTGAAAATCTGCAAGGAAGATTATTGCTTTTGGATGCATTAAGTATGGAGTGGCGCACGATTAAATTGAGCCGTGACCCAGCATGCGTGGTTTGCAATATTCAGTATTAATCACACATTAAATTGACAATACGTTGTGCGCTGGCTGGCGCCATAGTTAAGCCGTAGCGAAAATGTCCAGTATTTAAATAAAGATTCTGAATGCTTGGGTGCGCGGAAATGGTGGGTAGATTTTCTGGCGTGCCTGGTCGTAAACCGCACCAATGTTTGAGTATATTGGCATTTTTCAAGCTAGGTAGAATAGCTTCTGCCTTTGTTTGTAAAGTCAGCTTTACATCTTCAGTCGTATTTTTATCAAATCCCACATCTTCTAAAGTGCTACCAGCTAGCAATAAGCCATCTTGTCGCGGCACTAAATAAAAGCCGTCTTTATACATAATATGCGGTAGTTTTTCGCCAACTTGTTCATAAAGCAAAATTTGGCCACGCATGGGTTTAATGTTGAGCTGTTGAGCGGTGTTTTTTAATAGCTCAAAACTCCAAGCGCCTGAGGTCACTACAAACTGGTCTGCTTCTAAAGTCTCACCAGTAGTGGTTTGCCAGCTCTTTAGCTGTTCAGACTGATTAAGTGCCTGCAACTCGGTATGCTCTAATAAAGTAACACCGCTATGTATGAGTGCTAAACGTAATGCTTTTAATAGTTGTGGCGGGCGCACTTGCGCAACGCTTGGTAAGAAAAGGCCTTGCGAATTTGCTTGCACGGGAATGCTGTTTTTAAGGCACCAATCTGTGGCAGTTAACGCATCTGCAGGCGCTAAAATTTGCATGCCACAATTGATTAACTCTGGGTCTATGCCCGTTGTTGTGAGTAACCGCTTACATAAATGTGGGTAAATGGCGGCACCAGCAAGAGCTAGCTGATTCACTTCAACTTTGTACATCCAAGGCAACAGTGGAAATAAGATGCCAGCACCTGCCCAAGAAGACTCACCAGAAGTTTGGCTGGCAACCACATTGCGCTCAACCAAAGTGACTTGGCAGCCGCGATTAATGAGCTCAAGCGCAGTTAGGCAGCCAACAATGCCGCCGCCTACCACGACCACTTTTTTGGCCGCCACCACTTAGCGACCTGTGAGCAAGAATTTTTCAGCACTACCTAAATCGGCAGGGCTGCCCAATAGCACCAATATATCGCCCTCACCAATCACAATATCTGGGCGCGGCAAGATGTCTTCCAACATATTAGGACGGCGGATATGCTGTAGCTCAACGTTGAAGCCATCAAAATTAATATCACTCAAGCGCATGCCAACAGTAAAATCTTGAGCACTAATTTCTGTTGAATGCAGCCTAACTTGATGTGTTTCCGTAATTTCGGACGCTGCATCGGTTAAGCCGTGGAAATACCCTTGAAACATTTTGTAGCGCTCTTCACGAAATAGCCGAATACGTTTAACCACGCGATTTAAAGGGATTCCCAAAAGCACTAAGGCGTGTGAAGCCAGCATCAAGCTGCCCTCGAGTACTTCAGGCACTACTTCGGTCGCACCAGCAGCCCTAAAGGTGTCAATATCTGCGTCGTCGTAAGTGCGTACAATCACGGGCAAATTGGGATAACCTTCTTGTGCCACATGCAATACTTTCATCGATGCGCGCATATCAGAATAGCTGACAATTAACGCTTTAGCGCGTGCGCCACCAGCAGCCTCCAATACAATGCGCCTGCCTGCATCGCCATACATCACGTGCTGACCAGCGGCCGCCGCATCGTGCACACGTGTGGGGTCAATATCTAGCGCAATAAAAGGGATATTTTCTTCTTTTAAAAAGCGGCCCAAATACTGGCCACTGCGGCCATAGCCGCAAATAATCACATGGTCTTTAAGGTTTTTGGCAACGCTATCAATTTCATTTACCACTTGGCTGCTGTTGCGGGTATAGCTTTTAACTAATTTGCGCGCAATTTTACCGTTGTACTGAATAATAAATGGTGCAGTTACCATGGATAACAATGATGCCGCCAGCACTACTTGCAGCTCATCGCCGCCAATTAAGTTTTGCTCTAGACCCAAAGCCAAAATGACAAAGCTAAACTCACCCGCTTGCGCCAACACCATGCCTGTACGAATACCAACACCCGTTTCGTAACCAAACAAACGGCTTAAAACAGCAATAACAAACGCTTTGAATAATACAAAAAATACCAAAAGCAACAGCACCAAGCCAATGTGTTTGCCAAGCTGGTTAAAGTCTAACAACATGCCCACGCTGATAAAAAATAAGCCGAGCAAAATATCGCGGAAAGACGCAATATCCGATTCCACTTGGTAACGATAGCGCGTTTCTGAAATCAGCATGCCAGCGATAAAAGCGCCCAAGGCATAAGATAAACCTGCAATTTTAGTAACAGTTGCTAGCAGTAAAGTCACCATTAACACATTCATCACAAATAATTCGCGCGAACGTTGTTTAGCCACTAAGCTAAACCAAAAATTGATGATGCCTTTGCCAAATTTAAAGAGTATAAACAGTAAAATAACGGTTTTTAGCAGTGAAATGCCTAATATGCTGGTCAAGTTGCCAGATTGTGCGCCTAGCGCTGGAATCAACACCAAAATCGGGATAACGGCTAAATCTTGAAACAGCAAGATCCCAATACTTAAGCGGCCATGGCGCGAATTTAAATCGACACGTTCCATTAAGATTTTAGAAACAATGGCGGTGGATGACATGGTTAACGCGCCACCAATCACAAAAGCAGTAACTAAACTTAACCCTGCTAACCAGCCAATTAACATGGCTACGCCCAAAGTAATTAAAACCTGCGCGCCACCTAGGCCAAATAAGGTTTTGCGCATAGAGTACAGTTTTGACAAGCTAAACTCTAAGCCGATGCTAAACATCAAGAACACAATGCCAAACTCGGCTACATGGCGACCACTTTCAGTGCTGGGTAGTAAATTGAGTGCATAAGGACCAAACAATAAGCCAACGAAAAAATACGCCAGCATAGCGGGCAATCGCAAGGCACGAAAAAACGCAACAGCCAATACAGAGCTGGTAAGCAAGAGTAGAACACTGGTTAATGAATCAAACATGAGTAGTGAATTTTTTTATTAGATAATGGCTATTTTAATAAGGCTTTGGTTTATTAGGGCAAAAATTGTGCCTACTTTTGCAAATTAACTTAAAAACAGCAGTATTTTACTTTATTAGTCATGGTTTCCCTTTTATACTAACTGCTTATGGCACCTACTCTTTTGCAATCAGGCCGCGAGCATGCGCAACCAAACGCGGCTAAGTCAACTGTGCAGTCAGACAACTTGTCGACTGTGCAACTGGCGCGCCACGTATTAACCATAGAAGCACGCGAAATATCCGCTCTGGCTAATCGGCTGGACGCTAATTTTGAAGCAGCCGTTAACCTTATTCTACATTGCCAAGGCCGTGTTGTGGTTAGCGGCATGGGTAAATCTGGGCATATAGGCGGCAAAATTGCGGCCACCCTTGCCAGTACTGGCACTCCTGCTTTTTTTATGCATCCTGCGGAAGCCAGTCATGGTGACTTAGGCATGATTACGGATGGCGACGTGGTGATTGCGCTGTCAAATTCGGGTGAAAGCGATGAGCTACTCAATATTTTGCCCACAATCAAACGCTTGGGCGCTAAAGTCATTAGCATCACAGGCGCACCAAATTCCACGCTGGCTAAAGAATCTGATGTGCATTTAAGTGCGGAAGTCGCTCAAGAGGCTTGCCCGCTTGGTTTGTCACCCACTGCAAGCACCACAGCTGCTTTGGCTTTAGGTGATGCATTAGCCGTTTGTGTATTAGATTTGCGCGATTTCACTGCAGAAGATTTTGCGCGCTCACACCCGGGCGGCAGCATTGGCCGCAAATTGCTTACGCGCGTTAAAGATGTAATGCGTGTAGATGCCGCGATTCCCAGTGTATGTGCAGATGTTTTGTTATCAGCCGCACTGATGGAAATGACTAATAAAGGTTTGGGTTTAACGGCAGTAGTTAACGCTAATTTTGAACCGATTGGTGTTTTTACCGATGGTGATTTACGTCGCGCATTTGCCAATGGTATTCATGCCAGCACCGCCAAAATCAGCGATGTGATGCACACAACCCCGAATACCATTAATGCCAATCAATTGGCAGTAGAAGCAGTTGAGTTAATGGAAAATAAAAAAATTAACGGCCTGCTAGTGACGAATGATGCGGGAAAATTGGTTGGTGCATTCAACATGCACGATTTATTAAAAGCGAAAGTAGTGTAATGAGCGATTTAAATGTACAGGCGTCATCAGAAGTTTTAAATCGTGCAAAAAAAATTAAGTTGGTGATTTTTGATGTGGATGGCGTGATGACCGATGGCGGTTTAACCATCGGCGATGACGGTCAAGAATATAAAACGTTTAATACACAAGATGGCTTAGGCATGAAGCTACTAAAAAATAGCGGCGTGCAAATGGCGATTATTACAGGGCGCACATCAAACGTGGTAAAACAGCGTTCTGAAAGTACAGGTGTGGCGCACTTTTACCAAGGTGTAGATGATAAATTAGTGGCGTTTAACGATTTGATTGCTAAGCTAAATATTGCGGCTGATTGCGTGGCTTTTATGGGTGACGATGTAGTGGATATGCCGCCGATGTTGCGTTGTGGATTGGCAGTGACGGTGCCTGCAGCGCCGATTTCGGTTAAAAATCGCGCGCATTACATTACACAAAAGCAAGGCGGGCATGGTGCGGTGCGCGAACTATGCGAGCTGATTATGCAAGCGCAAGATACTTTAAATGCGCAATTGGCGCCATTTTTTGCTGAATAAATGGTAAAAACTTAAACAGCATGATCAGTCGTTCTGCTTTATTTTTTCCGATTGTGTTAGCGGTGATGCTGGCGCTACTCACGTTTTGGATTAATCAAACTGTTGAGCAGCAAGGCCCTAAATTGGACGGTAGCAATCGGCATGACCCAGATTACACCATGCATGATTTTGTAACTACGCAAACAGATGCGCTAGGTCAGCTGCGCTATATTTTGGCCGCCACAGAAATGTTGCACTACCCAGATGACGATAGCACAGTGTTGCAGCGGCCACGTTTTACGCAGTACACAGTGAATAAGCCATATACGCAAATTGAGGGTTTACGCGGATATATTTCTAGCGATGGCGAAGAGGTTGAGCTGGTGGATAATGTAAAAGTAGTGCGTCAAGCGTTTGAGGGAAAAGGTGAAATGCAGGTGTTAACTGAAAAGTTATGGATTTTTCCAAAACAAGATTTAGTAAAAACAGATGCGCCAGTAACGATTAAACAAGCACCGAAAACGGTGATTACGGCAGTTGGAATGGTTTACGATAAAAAAGCACAAACAGTAACTTTGCTGGATAGGGTAAAAGTACATTACGAAAGACCACCAGCCATTCAAGCGAAAAGCACAGCTAAACCTGCAAAAGCCAGTAAAATACCAGTTAAAAAAACGGTAGTAAGTCAATCAAAAACAACTGCAATTAAGCGGCGCCAAGCAAAGTAATTAAAAAGAATTAGCGGAGAAATATGAGTTATTTAATTCAAAAAAATGTATGGAAGTTAATCGTAAGCCTGTGCTTATGTTTTGGCTTGCAGTGTTTTAGCTTGCAGATTTGGGCTGAGTCGGCGGATCGCAACAAACCGATTGAGTTAGAGGCAGATACTGTGACGGTTAACGATGCAAAAAAAACCAGCACTTACACAGGCAATGTTATTTTAACGCAAGGTACACTGATTATACGTGCTGACAAACTGGTGGTGCGTGAGGATAAAGAAGGGTTTCAGCATAGCACTTCAACTGGCGCGCCAACTACTTTCAAGCAAAAGTTAGAGGGTAAAAATGAGTATATGCAAGGTAGCGGTCAGCGCATTGAATATGATGGACGCATGGATAAAGTGCAGCTTTACAAAAAAGCTTGGGTAAAACGTGGTGAAGATATCGTGTATGGCGATTATATTAGTTATGATGCAAACGCAGAGTACGCCGAAGTGATTGGCGGGGCAAAATCTGAAAGTGGTGGTACATCAAGCGGGCGTGTTAAAGCAATTATTCAACCAAAAAATAAGACCCAAACTAGCACAGACACAAAACCTGTAACAACTGAAAGCCAGCCCAAAATTAATCCAAGTACATTGCCCAGAGTAGACAAAACACTCAAGTTTATTGATAAACCTGAAACACAAGCCAATTAATTAACACTAAAAAACAATCAAAAAATGAGCGAACTCGTCGTAGAACATCTACGTAAATCTTATAAATCGCGCACAGTAGTGCAAGATATCTCGTTGCAAATCAATAGCGGCGAAGTTGTCGGTTTGCTTGGCCCAAACGGCGCGGGTAAAACCACCAGTTTTTACATGATTGTGGGCTTGGTCATGCTAGACGCAGGCCGTATTTTGCTTAATGGCAAAGATTTAAGCCGTATGCCGATTCACAGTCGTGCGCGCATGGGCTTAGCCTATTTACCGCAAGAGCCATCTATATTTCGCAAGCTCACGGTTACTGAAAATATATTGGCTATTTTAGAGTTGCAAGATTTAACTGAAGAAGAGCAGCATGCGCAGCTAGAATCTTTGCTGCAAGAATTGCATATTGTGCATATTCGCAACAGCACTGCGATTAGTTTGTCGGGCGGTGAGCGCCGCCGTGTAGAGATTGCACGCTGCTTGGCGACTAACCCTAGTTTTATTTTGTTAGACGAGCCGTTTGCAGGTATCGACCCAATTGCGGTGTTGGATATTCAAAAAATCATTCGTTTTTTAAGTAGCAAGAACATTGGTGTATTGATTACCGACCATAATGTGCGCGAAACTTTGGGTATTTGTGACCGCGCCTATATTGTGAATGATGGTACGGTGTTTGCATCGGGTCATCCTGCCGATATTGTGAATAATGAAGCGGTGCGTGAAGTGTATTTGGGTAAAGATTTTAGGCTGTAAAAATATATGAAGCAAAATCTACAACTTAGAATGTCGCAAAATCTGGCGTTAACGCCACAATTGCAGCAATCGATTCGTTTGCTGCAATTGTCTAGCCTAGAACTTAACCAAGAATTAGATACGATTTTGCAAGAAAATCCGCTACTAGAGTTAGTAGACGGTGAAGATGCGGGTGAAGATTTTGAAGCGGGTTTTGATGAGGGTGCCCAGCAAAAAAGTGCTGATAACGACCCTGTCGATGCAGATGGTCAGCAAACAATAGACAGCGATGACGTATTTAGTAATGTGGATTATCAAGAAACCAGCATCAGCAATAGCCAAGAGTCGACAGAAACACAGCAAGAAAGCACGGCGGCGGCAGAAGATTTTTCGGCTACCGATTTTGATGAAAGCTATGATGAATATGGCAGCGCCAGCAATTGGGATGAAGACGGCCGCCAAAATAATAATGACGATGATGACGGCGATTACACACGCCAAGAAATCATTGCTATTAGCTTGCGTGAGCATTTGCTAAGCCAGTTAAAACTCATGCCATTATCTGAGCGCGACCAAACTTTGGTGCTGTTGCTAATTGATAGTATTAATGACGATGGCTATTTAGAGCAATCGTTAGAAGAAATGGCAGAACTGTTGCCGCCAGAGCTGGAAATCGAGTTATTAGAGCTAGAAACCGCGCTTAAATTGATTCAGCATTTAGATCCGCCTGGTATGGGTGCGGTGAATTTGCAAGAATGTTTGTTGCTGCAATTAAATGCGCTACCCAAAGAAACCGAATTTCTGGCCTGTGCAAAACGTATCGTAGAGCAACATTTAGCAGTTTTGGCGAATAAAGATTTTGCCAAACTGCGCAAACTATTGAATTGCGACGATGTGGCGCTAAAAGGCGCGCAGAATTTAATCAAACAGCAAAACCCGCGCCCAGGTAGTGATTTCGCACAATTGAGTCGCGATCATTTTATTGCGCATGAAGTGTTGGTTAAAAAAGTTAAAGGCATTTGGATTGCGACACTGAATGATGGCGTGATTCCTAAACTTCGCATCAACCAAATGTATGCCGATATTTTGAAGCGCAATCGCGAAAATTCGAACCAATATTTGCAAACGCAAATGCAAGAAGCCAAATGGATGATTAAAAATATCCAGCAACGCTTTTCGACTATTTTGCGCGTTTCCCAAGCCATTGTAGACCGCCAGCGTAACTTCTTTGAGCATGGCGAAATTGCCATGCGTCCCTTGGTGTTGCGTGAGATTGCAGAAGAGCTGGAATTGCACGAATCTACTATTTCGCGCGTTACCACGCATAAGTATATGCTCACTCCGCGCGGCGTATTTGAGCTCAAATATTTCTTTGGCAGCCACGTTTCAACCGATGCGGGCGGCTCAGCTTCTGCTACGGCGATTCGTGCGCTAATCAAACAACTAGTGGCTGAAGAAACGCCTAAAAAACCATTGTCTGATAATCAAATTACCGATATTTTGGCCAAGCAAGGCATTATTGTGGCACGCCGAACGATTGCTAAATATCGTGAATCGCTCAATATTCCGCCAGCTAATTTACGCAAAACCTTATAGTTGTTTTACAAAGTCATAACAAAATTTTTTCATAAACTGCTTAAACCATCTCGCAAAAAATAACCAAAGGTGTACACTGAAATTGTTCGATGAGTAAAGTTAGCTACTTATTGGCAAGCTTTATTTTGAGAACAATTTCAATAAGGAGCAAGTCATGAATTTACAATTAACTGGACATCACTTAGAAATTACCCCTGCCATGCGTGAGTATGTGCAAAGCAAGCTTGTTAGAATTCGCAATCACTTCGATCATGTGATTGACGTAAAAGTTACCATGAGTGTAGAAAAGCTCGCTCAAAAAGTAGAGGCTACATTACACGTGCCCGGCAATGATTTACATGCCGAGTGCATAGACGAAAACATGTACAGCGCGATTGATATGCTGACAGATAAGTTAGACCGTCAAGTCGTCAAACACAAAGAAAAATTAGGCAGTCATCATAAAGCGAATGGCGCTGTGAAGCATCAAGCTGTTGACGAAAATCAAACTCTTAACTAACTTAACCCTTAATTATGGCTCAAATTAACGTAGCCGATCTTTTCAAAGAAACCCGCCTCAAGCTTAAGCTCAATTGGATTGCAGGGCTTGATGGCGGCAACAATCAACTCAATTCCGAAAAAGTCACCAAGCCATCTCTGGCTTTAATTGGACATTTAAATTTCGTACATCCAAACCGCGTACAGGTATTGGGTTGTGCAGAAATGGACTATTTAAACTCGTTAAGTATTATTGCTATGCAGCAGGCGATTGCTAATCTGTACGCCACAGATTTAGCCGCAGTGGTTGTAGCAAATGGTGAAAAAGCACCGAAAGAATTGATTTTGGCGGCCAATTCGCATTGCATTCCATTATTTACCTCACCTATGCAAAGCCCGCAGTTAATGGATTTATTAAGCCATTATTTAAAACTGGCCATGGCCGAAACCACCAGCTTGCACGGTGTTTTTATGGAGGTGCAAGGTTTTGGTGTGCTAATTAAAGGAAACGCCGCCATTGGTAAAAGTGAGCTGGCGTTAGAGCTGATTACGCGCGGCCATCGTTTGGTGGCCGATGATATCGTCGATTTTTTTAAAATATCCCCAGAGCGTATTGAAGGCCGTTGCCCTGCATTGCTACAAGATTTTTTAGAGGTAAGAGGCCTTGGGGTTTTGAATATTCGTGCGCTGTTTGGCGATAATGCCGTTAAACCGACCAAACCGTTGGATTTGATTATTCAGTTAGAGCTGGCAGACGCGCTAAACCCGATGGGCTTGGATAGACTGAATGTCAAAACCCAGCATGAACGTGTGTTGGATGTGGATATTACCAAAGTGGTGATACCGATTGCCGCAGGCCGAAATATTGCGGTATTGTTAGAGGTGGCAGTGCGCAATCATATGCTGCTGTTAAGGGGCATTAATGCGACAAAACAATTTAGCCAGCGCCAAAGACAAATGATACAAAAAGTTAGTGTAGAAAACGCCAAAGCAAGCGTGTCCAAACCCTCTAAACCAAAAAGTCGGCAGGCAAAATAATGCAGATTATTATTGTAACGGGCCTTTCTGGCTCAGGTAAAAGTATTGTATTGCGCGTGTTAGAAGATAGCAGCTTTTACTGTATTGATAACTTGCCCGCCACCTTGTTGCCGCATATTTCGCAACATTTAAACGCGACACACCACAGTAAAATCGCCATTAGTATTGATAGTCGTAGCGCCGCGCTAGAAGTTTTGCCGCAAGCCATTGAGACGCTTAAAGCCGATGACAACCAAGTGCAGGTGCTGTTTTTAGAATCTGCCGTAGAAACCTTAGTCAAGCGCTTTTCAGAAACGCGGCGCAAGCATCCTTTGAGTGATGAAAATACTACATTAGCCGAAAGTATTGCCAACGAGCGCGATTTATTGGCAGGCGTTGCCGCGCTGGGCCATCATATTGATACCAGTAATTTAAGTGCAAACGCATTGCGCAATCATGTGCGTGCGCTCATCTCTTCAGAGCAGGCTCATACCAACCAAGGTTTGGTTTTATTATTTACTTCGTTTGGTTTTAAAAACGGTATTCCGCTAGATGCTGATTTTGTATTTGATATACGCAGCTTGCCTAACCCGCACTATGACCCTATTTTAAAACCATTAACGGGTAAAGATGCAGCCGTACAAACGTTTTTGGCGAACCAACCCGCAGCCATTGAAATGCTGGCAGATATTCAGCATTATGTACAAAAATGGTTGCCCAGCTTTAACGCGGATAACCGCAGTTATTTAACAGTAGCAATCGGTTGCACAGGCGGTCAGCATCGATCTGTGTATTTTGTAGAACAATTAAGCATGCATTTTAAAAAACAAAAACAACAAGTCATTATTCGGCATCGCGAGTTAGATTAGATATTGGTTGGATTAAGTATTCAGCAATAGCGTTTTTAAATTTAAAAGGTAAAACAGCAAAGATGATTGGTATTTTGATTATCGCGCACGGCCAGTTAGGCGAAAGCTTAATTGATTGCGCAAAACATGTAATGAACAAACAGCCGCCGCAATTAGCCGCTATTGCAGTAAACACAAATGACGACCCAGCCGACGTATTACCGCGGGCACAAGCCATGATAGAGCAGCTCAACACGGGAGATGGCGTATTAGTGCTGTCGGATATGTATGGCGCAACGCCTTGCAATGTAGTAATTAAATTATTATCAGCCCACAATGTAGAAGGCGTGGCAGGATTAAACTTGCCCATGCTAGTGCGCGTGTTAACGTATCGCAATGAATCCATTAAGAAAATTGTGGAAAAAGCAGTGAGCGGTGGGCGCGATGGTGTGGTGCATTTTACAAAATCAGGCTGTCATCACAATAAACAATCTTAAAAACATACTAACAAGAATAGATAAAAATGATTAAACAAGACATCATCATTATTAATAAATTAGGCTTGCATGCGCGTGCCAGCACCAAACTCACACAAACAGCCAGCCAGTTTGCTGCTGAGATTTGGATAGAGCGCAATGGCCGGAAAGTGAACGCCAAAAGTATTATGGGTGTGATGATGTTGGCGGCGGCTAAAGGCTCAACAGTGACTTTAGAAGCAAATGGAGAGGATGAAGTGGCCGCCATTGCCGCATTGGATGCTTTAATTAACGACTATTTTGGTGAAGGTGAATAAGCTTGGGTAAAGCACAAACCACCTCTAATTTAGTAGCAAGTTCCAGTTTTAGCATCCACGGTATTGGCGTATCCAGTGGTATTGCGATTGGCCGTGCGCATTTGGTTTCAAATGCGCTGCTAGAGGTTGTGCATTATGTATTACCCGCCCATTTGTTGGATGATGAAATCACACGCTTTAGTGCTGCGATTGCCACCGTTAAAAAAGATTTAGAAACCATTCAAAGCCAGCTTTCTAAAAATGCGCCTGCTGAAATCAGTGCTTTTATCAATACGCATTTGATGATGTTGGCCGACAAATCGCTATCAGAAATCCCTAAAGACATTATCCGGAAAGAGCAATGCAACGCGGAATGGGCGATTAAGCAGCAGATGGATGATATTGTTGAGCAATTTGAAGCCATTGAAGATGAATATCTGCGTGAGCGCAAGCAAGACGTGGTCCAGGTTGTGGAGCGTGTGATTAAAGTGTTGCTAGGCCATCCTAATCAAGCGCCTAATCAGGCTTCAACTAAGCAACAATCGGTTAAGCAGCAAGAAAACGCCACAATTTTGGTGGCGCACGATATTTCGCCAGCCGATGCTATTCAATTTAAGCAACACCATTTTGCCGCCTTTATTACCGATGTAGGCGGCGTGACATCGCATACTGCCATTTTGGCGCGTAGTTTGAATATCCCATCCATTGTGGCTTTACAGCGCGCCCGCGATTTAATTGACGATAACGAGCTGATTATTGTAGACGGCAGTTTGGGAGTGGTAATTGTTAACCCAAGCAAAGAGATTTTGGCGGAATACAAATTGCGCCAAGAGCAGTGGGAGCTGGAACAACAAAAATTACAACGTATTAAATCCACCAAAGCAGTCACCATGTGCGGCACGGCGATTGAGCTGCAAGCCAATATTGAAGTGCCAGAAGATGTGATAGCTGTAAAAGCAGCCGGCGCTACTGGCATTGGTTTGTACCGCACCGAATTCTTGTTTATGAACAAGCGCGAAATGCCTGATGAAGACGAGCAGTTTTTAGCTTATAAGCAGGTGGCGGAAGCCATGAAAGGCATGCCAGTCACCATCCGCACGTTAGATTTGGGGGCTGATAAGCAAATGAACCCAGACTCGGTGAGCAATTGCGCCAACCCCGCATTGGGCTTGCGCGCGGTGCGTTTATGCTTGAGTGAGCCGCAAATTTTTCATACGCAATTGCGTGCACTCTTGCGCGCATCACATTATGGGCATATCAAAATTTTAATCCCCATGTTGTCTACATTATCTGAATTGCGCCAAACCAAATTATTACTGGAACGCGCAAAAGTCAGTTTGCGTAAACAGAATATTCCGTTTGATGAAAATATAGCGTTGGGCGGCATGATTGAAGTGCCAGCAGCGGCGATTAATGCAGAAGCGTTTGCCAAAGAGCTGGATTTTATGTCGATAGGCACCAATGATTTAATTCAATATACGTTGGCGATTGACCGTACAGATGACGCAGTAGCGCACTTGTATAACGCATTGCATCCATCGGTTTTGAAGCTGATTTCAATGACGATAAAAGCGGGTGCTAAGCTGGGTAAATCGGTAGCGGTATGCGGCGAAATGGCAGGTGACGCCAAGCTGACCAAGTTGCTGATTGGTATGGGTTTGCGTCAATTATCCATGCACCCCAGCAATATTTTAAGCGTTAAGCAGCAGGTGTTGCATAGCCAAATTGCTCAACTAAAATCCAATGCAAATAAAGTGTTAAGTAACGCTGATTTAGACAAAATTGAACTATTGGTTGCTAAATTTAATCTGCAATAAGTGAAGGAAATAAAATGAGCACAGAGATAATAGTTCCAAACAACGATGATAAAAACATTGCCACTGTGACGCATTTAGGCGGCACGGTTTTTTCGTTTATCCCTGCTTTAATTGTGTGGATTTTAAAAAAGGACGATAGCGTTTACATAGCTGACCAATCTAAAGAGGCTTTGAATTTTCAAATCACTATGCTGATAGCGCAATTTATTGCCGGAATTTTGGTGTGGATTTTGATTGGTTTTGTGTTGATTCCGATTGTTTGGATTTTTAACGTTGTATTTTGCATTATTGCCGCCATCTCAACTAGTAAGGGTGAAACGTATCGTTACCCACTATGCTTAAGATTGATTAACTAAAGGATTTACCGTGTCACAAAACCCATTATTGTTTTTTTCTGGCTTGCCAAAATTTGATGAAGTAAAACCAGAGCATATCAGCCCTGCTGTTGATAGTCTGATTGCAGAAGGTCGCGCTTTGGTTGAGCAACTTGCAACTAGTACAGAAACGCCAACATGGGAAAACTTTGCGCTTAAGCTAGAAGATCATAGTGAAAAACTAGCCCGCGCTTGGAGCCAAGTGGGGCACATGAATGCGGTAGTGAATAGCCCAGAATTGCGCGAAGCCTATAATGACAATTTGGCGAAGTTAACCGATTATGGCAGCGATATATCGCAAGATGAGCGCTTGTATGCGAAATTCAAGGCGATTCAGGCCGGTAGCGGCTTTGCCAAATTAACCCCAACCCAACAAACCATTATCAATCACGAAGTGCGCGATTTTAAATTAGGCGGTGCCGAATTACCTGCAGAGCAAAAAGCACGTTTTAAAACGGTTAGCGAAGAGCTTTCAAAATTGGGCTCTAAGTTTGAAGAAAACATTATGGATAACACCAACGATTTTAAATATATCGTTGAAAATCTGGCTGATTTAGCTGGCTTGCCAGAAGATGCGATTGAAGCCGCAGCTGATGCTGCAAAAAAAGAAGACAAGAAAGGTTACCAATTTAGCCTGCACTTTCCGTCTTATATGCCAGTTTTGCAATATGCCGACAATCGCGCTTTACGCGAAACGCTATATCGCGCATACGCTACACGTGCTTCAGAGTTAAGCAAGCCCGATGAAAACGGAAATCCAAAGTGGGATAACACAGATTTAATTAAAGATATTCTAAAACTCAAGCAAGAAGAAGCGCAAATGTTAGGCTTTAAAAACTTTGCTGAGTTATCACTAGCCACTAAAATGGCCGATACGCCAAAACAAGTGACCGACTTTTTGGACACATTAGCCAAGCGCGCCAAACCTTATGCGGAAAAAGATATGCAAGAACTATTGGCTTATGCCAAAAGACTAGGTATTAACGATTTGCAAGCTTGGGATGTGGCCTATGTGAGCGAAAAATTGCGTGAAGAAAAATACGCTTTTTCAGACCAAGAAGTAAAACAATACTTTCCAGAAAGCAAAGTATTGGCTGGCTTATTTAAAGTGGTTGAAACCATTTTTGGTGTACAAGTGCGTAAAGCGGAAGCCCCACTTTGGCATGCAGATGCCGCGTTTTATGCAATATCAGACGCCCAAAATAAGCCAATCGCCTATTTCTATTTAGATTTATATGCTCGCAATAATAAACGTGGCGGCGCATGGATGGATGAATGTATCACACGTCGTAAAAAACTTAACCCTCAAAATGAGGCGAAAATTGAATTACCGGTGGCGTATTTAACCTGCAATTTCTCAGCCCCAGTTGGCGGTAAACCGGCCTTATTCACACATGACGAAGTCATCACCATGTTCCACGAGTTTGGTCACGGCTTGCATCACATGCTCACCCAAGTGGATGACTACAGTGTTTCTGGTATTAAGGGTGTGGAATGGGATGCGGTTGAATTGCCAAGCCAATTTATGGAAAACTTCTGCTGGGAATGGGAAGTATTGCGCCATATGACCGCGCACGTAGAAACAGGCGCGCAATTGCCACGCGAATTGTTCGACAAAATGGTGGCTGCCAAAAATTTCCAAGCCGGCATGCAAACCGTTCGCCAGATTGAGTTTTCATTATTCGATATGCGTTTGCATGGCGAATTTGACCCAAATGGAAAGCAAACCGCGCTAGATTTGATTGAGCAAGTGCGTGACGAAGTAGCGGTGGTACGCCCACCAAAATGGAACCGTTTTCCAAATAGCTTTAGCCATATTTTTGCAGGCGGCTATGCAGCGGGCTATTACAGCTACAAATGGGCAGAGGTGTTATCTGCCGATGCCTACAGCCTATTTGAAGAGATGGGCACGCTATCCGCCGAAGCAGGTAGCCGCTTTAAAAACGAAGTGCTAGCCAAAGGCGGTAGTCGCCCAGCGATGGAATCATTTGTGGCGTTTAGAGGCAGAGAGCCGAGTTTGGATGCATTGTTGCGACATAATGGAATGGCAAGTTAAATATAATTAAATACGTGTGGGCAATTTCTGCCCACACGAGATTATTTCAATACGCCTAATTGTTTAAACAATCCATAGGTGTCCATTACATCCCAATGCTCCGCTAATTTGCCATTTTCAATACGGAATATATCTACTGCTTGAATGCTGTAGGTTTGGTTAGTGGCTGGAATGCCTAACCATTCTCCTTTGTGTGTGCCTGAATAAGTGCCATAAGCCCAAACCGTATCACCCTCAGATACTATTTTGTTAAGGGTGTAATTCCAATCGGGTACAGCATTAAACCAATCTGAGAAAAACGTTCTAAAACCTTTTGCACCTTGTGGCACCAACGGGTTGTGCTGAATGTAATCCTCTTGAATATATTTTTGCAAATTAGATAAATCTTTTCTGCCAAACACTTCTGCGCCAAAATCAGCGAGTCTTTGTTTGTTAAGTTGAGATTGATTGATAGTTGAATCTTGTGCCATGGTGTAGCCTCCTGTAGTAAGTAAAAGTGTAAAAATTAATAGGTTTAATGTTTTACTCAACTGTTTCATGTGTATTCCTAAATGTAAAAATTAAGTACTGTTTAAAACCAGTGTTGTGCATTGTAATTACTTAAGTTACTATTAGTAAGTAGGCACAAAAAAGTTATGTAATAACCTAAAAGTTACTATAGGGATTGACGATGGAAAGAATAGGTAAGATGGAAACTCAACAAAAGTCTATATGGAATGCATACGATGCCAATTGCCCAACACGATTGGTATTGAATAGAATCGCAGATAAGTGGACAGTACTAGTGGTGAGTTTGTTAGAGCGGGGTACGAAACGCTTCAGCAACCTACAAAGAGAGATTGGTGGTGTTTCGCAAAAAATGCTGACGCAAACGCTGCGTGGGTTAGAGCGTGATGGTTTGGTAACGAGAACGATTTACCCAACAGTGCCGCCTAAAGTCGAATATGCGCTTACTCCGTTAGGACGCACCTTAGTCGGCTTGGTTGATGCTATCAGGGTGTGGTCAGAAAATAATATTGAGGAAGTGACAAAGGCACAGAAAGCTTATGATAATTCGCCTGACTAATTGTGCAAACTACAAGTAATTTAACCAATCTTCCAAGCTAACAACTACTTGTTGGCAATGTTCTCTAACGTATTTACTCGGTTGTAATAAATCTGGCACCACCACTACTTTCAAACCAGCGGCAATCGCAGCGCAGGCGCCAGTTTCACTATCTTCAAACACAATACATTCTGCCGCATCTAAACCCAATTTTTTAACGGCAAGCAGGTAAATATCTGGGCTGGGTTTGCCATGCGTGACTTCTTGGCCGCTGGTGATGTGGCTAAAAAAGTCTAGTACGCCAACTTGGCTTAAGCGATGCGTAATATGGTGTGTAGGTGAAGAGGATGCTACGCTGCAAATAATGCCGTTTATTTTGTAATGATTCAGCAAATCCAGCGCGCCAGCTTTTAGTGGGAAAGTATGGTTATGCTCTGCCAGCCGCGCGTCTAGGCCTTGCATCACGCGATTAAAATTTTCCTCACCACCCAACTGAGCAATCATTCGGTGCGTGGAATCTGGCCAAGCACGGCCAATCAGTTCGGTATATTCCGCTTGAGTATATGTAATGCCAATCTCGGCAGCAGCGGCAATGCAGGCTTGCATGATAATGCGCTCGGAATCAATCAATAGCCCATCCATATCAAATATCGCTGCTTTTATCACTTTGTTATATCCAAAAAAGGCCAGACTTTAACATACAGCACCGCTTGCTTTTAAAATACTTAACACTAAAATTCAGCCGAATTTTTGCGCGTGTTAGAATAAAAATAATACTTAATGCGAGATTAATTTGTGAAATTAGCGACATGGAATGTCAATTCGTTGAATGTGCGTTTGCCACACGTGTTGGATTGGCTGCGCGATAACCCTGTGGATGCTTTGTGTATTCAAGAAACCAAGCAGGAAGATAGTAAGTTCCCCCATGCTGAGCTAGCCGCCGCTGGCTATCAATCGGTACATGCGGGGCAAAAAACCTACAATGGCGTGGCAATTTTGAGCCGTCATGAGATGGCAGTTGTTGAGCGGGGCATCTTTAATTTTGAGGATGAGCAGCAGCGCGTGATTAGCGCGACAATCAATGGTATTCGCGTTGTATGTGTGTACATCGTGAACGGCCAAGCGGTAGATTCTGACAAGTATATGTATAAAATGCGCTGGCTAAATGCATTAACCATTTGGCTTGCCGATGAGTTAAAAAAGTACCCCAATTTGGTGCTGCTAGGCGATTACAATATTGCGCCAGAAGACCGTGATTGCCACGACCCTGCGGCTTGGGTTGGGCAGATTTTAGTTAGCCCACGCGAGCGCGAAGCGTTTCAGCGATTAACCAAGCTTGGCTTGCACGATAGCTTTAGGTTGTTTGAACAAGCTGAAAAAAGCTTTACTTGGTGGGACTATCGCATGATGGGTTTTAGGCGCAATTTTGGTATGCGCATCGACCATATTTTGGTAAGCGATAATCTGAAAGAAAAGTGTGAAAGCTGTGTGATAGACAAAGCGCCACGCAAGCTAGAACGGCCGTCTGATCACACGCCAGTGGTTTTAACGCTGACTTAACAGTTTATTAGCCTTTAATTTTAATGCCCAGCTGCTTGAGCTTGCGATACAAATGCGTGCGCTCTAAGCCAGAAATTTCGGCTAATTTGCTCATATTGTTGTTAATTAGCTTCATATGATGCTGAAAGTAAAATCGCTCAAAATCATCACGCGCTTCGCGCAAAGGCTGTACCAACTCCACAGGCAATTGAGCGACAGAAGACGGATTAATTTCACTGCTAGTAAACTGTTCCAAAACCCTATTCACATCATTTAAGGTAATTTTGTCGGTTAAGCTGCTTAACATGGCGTTTTGCACAACGGCTTCTAATTCGGCTAAATCACCTGGCCAATCGGCATTTCTGAGTGCATTTAAGGCGGCGACATCAAAGCTTTTATAGTCTGCACCCGATGTTTCCACCAGCAAACTTGCCATTGCAGTCGCTAAATCTGGAATATCTTCTTTGTGGTCGTTAAGGGCAGGTACCTTTAAGGTGCTTTGAGATAAGCTTTGCAATAAATAGTAATCAAATTGCGGATTTTCGGCCAATTGAGGCAAACTAAATGCACTTGCGCAAACCACTCGTGCCTGATATTTATCGGCTTTATTTAATAATAACTGCAGGCCTTTTTGTTCCGTTTTTTGTAGCGAGGCAACTTCTTCTATAAACACCACACCTTCGCGCGCTTGCTCTAGTATTTCCAGCGGCGCATTTGCCAGTTTTTCATACTCATTTAAACCCACCCAAGGCGTGCCGGCTAAGTGCAAAAAGCGGGCGCACAACTCAACACTGCCGCCTCTCTTGCCAATCAGCAACAAGGCATTTTTTGTGCGAGAGATTTGCTCTAAACGTTGTTTTAGCTCACTAATCACCAAGCTTTTTCCAAAGCTGGCTAAATTCATCTCTGTTTTAGGATGATTTTCTGCATGTTTTAATGCGGCAGCTACTGTTTTAAGTAGCTTTTGCAATGCAATTGGTTTTTCTAAAAAATCAAAGGCGCCAATGCGCGTGGCTTCTACTGCGGTATCAATGGTGCCGTGGCCAGACATCATCACCACTGGCATAGTCAGTAAGCCAGCATTGCCCCATTCTTTAAGCAGGCTGATGCCATCGCAATCAGGCATCCAAATATCCAGTAATACTAAATCCGGCCGTTGTTTTAGGCGTGCATCTCTGGCTGCTTGGGCATTTTCTGCCAGTGTAATGTGGTGGCCTTCATCTTCCAGAATATCCCTTAATAGCTCGCGAATGCCAATTTCGTCATCCACCACTAAAATATTTCTTGATGCCATGCTTATGCTTTCCTTACCGTTTTTATATGATTACCGTCGTTCATTTTTTGTGAAATGATGGAGTTGCTATTGGATGCTGCCAAATGTTCGAGATCAATAGGCAATAAAATAGTAATACTTGCACCGCCATCTACATTATTTTCAATTTTAATTTGGCCTGCATGCTCATCCACCATTTTTTTAACAATCGCCAAACCTAAGCCTGTACCATGCACTTTGGTGGTGACATAAGGCTCATAAGCATGAGAAATAATGCCAGCAGGAAAGCCTTGCCCATTGTCTTTTACCATGAGTTTAATAGTCGATTCATTAAAGCTGGTGTGCACTAAAATTTCTGGCGTTTTAGCAGTTGGCGCACCGTCGACTGGCATTAACGCATCTTGTGCATTTTGCATTAAGTTGTGTAATACCTGCCTTAACATGGTTGCGTCGCCCAAAATATCTGGCATATTGGGCATTAGCTCATAGCGAATATGTATGCTATTGCTATCTGCTTGACTCAATGCGTGCGGTATTTCAGGGTTAAGCATTTCATCGCGACCATTTTCATAAAGTGCAGATACGTCTCGGATTAGCTGATTGATATTGAGACGAGTTAAATGTGCGGATGGCGCACGCGCATATTCACTAAACTCGTTTACCATGGTTTTCATGGCACTCACTTGATTAACAATTGTATCAGTGGCGCGCTGCAGCATGTTGGCATCGGTGGTATTTAATTTGGTACTTAATTTATGCTGTAAGCGTTCTGCAGATAATTGAATCGGCGTCAGCGGGTTTTTAATTTCATGTGCAAGTCTGCGTGCAACTTCGCCCCAAGCTGCGTCACGTTGAGCTTGTACCATGGTAGTTACATCGTCAAACACCACCACAAAGCCGTTATCGCCAGTGTCACTAGGTAGGCGTGTGGCTTTTACCAGTAATAATTGCCTGCCTTGCGGGTTCACAATTTCAATTTGGCGAGAGAGCTCTGTTTTGGCTAAGTTTTCTGTTTTGGTGAGCTCAAAATGGGCTTTTACAGTGCTAATAAATTCGGCTAAAAAAGTGTGATTATCACTAATTTTAGTGAACTGCTGGTTTTCAAATTGGGCTAAATTTAAACCCAAAATTGTGCTCGCTGTTAGGTTATAAGTACGCAACTCGCCTTTTTCGTTAATTGCTAATACGCCAGATGATAAATGCGCCAAAATGGTTTCTAAGTAGCTGCGCGCGGCTTCAACTCTGGCACGACTCCTCTCAGTCGCTTTTGTCGCATCGTTTAATTGGCGTGTCATGCTGTTAAACGATTTAACCAAAATGCCTAGCTCATCTTTACCGTGCTCTGGCAGCATAGAGCTGTAATCGCCACTAGCAATGGCACGCGTGCCCTCTGCCAACACAGTTAATGGCTGAGTAATGCGGCGGCTTAACAAAAACGCAATCGCCAGCGCAGACAGCATGGCTAACATTAAAACCAAGGTGAGTGTTAATGCAAATACATCTTTAAGCGCATTGCGGCTGTAAGATAACTCCTGATAATCGCGATAAACGTCTTGCACCGCCTCCGCCGTATTAGAAAGGGATTTTGGTACAGGCTGCAATAATTGCAAAATACGCACTTCACCTGCCAACTCTTGCGAATTAACGGGTGCTAACACGCGCAAATAAAGGCCTTTGTTTGGTATTGGCTCAATTTTGCCATAAATACGGCTTTGTGCTTGGCGCAATTGCGGAATGCTGGGTAATTCGGGCAAAAAGCTGCTGGCGTCACTACTTGAAACCGAAATAATCCGTCCTTGTGGTGTTAACAAAACCGCATCTTGTATGCCTGATTTTTCACGTAAATCGTTGAGCAAAGTATAGTGACTGCGTGATGGTAAAAAAGCCAAACTAGTCGCCATATTTTCGGCTTTTTCTTCTACGTCTTGCAACATAATATCTAGGGCGCGCTGACCTAAACTTAAGCCGCCATCCAATGCGGATTCTACTTTCACGTTAAACCAAGATTCGATTGAGCGGGTTAAAAAATTCACACTCACTAAATAAACAATTAGCCCCGGAATAATCGCCATTAAGGCAAATGTGCCTAATAAACGCAAGGTTAAGCGGCTGCCCACCACGCCTGTTTTGATTTTTTTATACAAATGCCACAGTTGAATAGCAATCAGTACCAGTAAAACACCAGCCAAGCCAATGTTTAGGTACAGCAGAATTTTATAATAATCAGTTGAAGTGGCCGTGTTAGCGCTAGCCAGTGAAAGTAAGTACAGCAGTACTAGTCCTAACGCTACACTTACAAAAACAATATATCTCATCAGCTATTGGGCGAAACTCATTTGAGTTCTTTGCCGCCAGATTCTTTATTCTGGGGTTCTTTATTAATCGTTTCTTTATTTGGCATTTCTTTATTCAACATCTCTTTGTTTAAAGGCTCTTTAAGCCATAAATCTTTGAGTGCCCACTCAAATTTTTGAGAAGTTAAGTTCCATTTTTCAGAAGAAAGCGCGTCTACCTGAATGGCTTTAGGTAGTTTAGTTTTGTCTAGCCGTACCAATAAAGCCGCATTATAGGTTTCATTTTTTTCAACTAGCGATTTTTCTAATACTTTCCAATCGTTAATTTGCATTAACTCTTGCGCCGCCTCGCCCAATGATTCAAACGTTTTTTGGTGTGCACCGCGATTGACTAGATATTGGCGACTAAGTGCATGATAGCTCAGCATTACACTGCGCGTTGCCGTCACGATTTCGTCATCAAACCAGTATTTTTGTGGCCTAACCACTTGAAACTCAATTAAAAAATGCAGCGGCACACCTTTATTGACGGCCGCTTCTATTGTGTCATCAAAAACGACGTCAACTTCGGCAGAAAGTGCGTAAAAATCTTCTAGTGGATGCAGTTCAGCTTGCTCAATGTCAATGCTACTGCCTGCGGCAAACGCAACCGAACATATGCTCATCAGCGAAACGCAGGCGCCCAAACGGATACCGTTACGCAGTTTTTTGCAATAATGCGTAAAAAAGACCATCGTGCCGACTGTTGGGTATAAGCTGACCATGCTCAGATTGAATATTTTGATGGTTTTCATTGGTTAAAGTTAACGGTAATTGAGTCGCATCAGGGTTTTTAAGTAAAAAAGCATCTATTTGTTGTTGATTTTCTTCATTAAAAATCGAACAAGTGACATAAAGTAATTTACCGCCTTTTGCCAATAATTGCCACAAATTAGCCAAAATTAGCGCTTGTTGTTGCGTAAATGTCAAAATATCACGCTCTCGCCGCAACCACTTAATATCCACATGCCGCCGCACAATACCCGATGCGGTGCATGGTACGTCCGCCAAAATACGCTCAAAAGGCTGATTGCTCTGCCATGTTGCCGCATCACCAAGCTGTAAATCAGCGCTGAGGCTCAGGCGGTTTAAGTTGCTTTCCACGCGATCTAAACGGCTGGCATCGTTATCCAGCGCGGTTAGTTTTACATCACTTAACTCTAAAATATGCCCAGTTTTCCCGCCCGGTGCGCAACATGCATCTAATACATTTAAGTCATTATGCACATCCAACAAGCCTGCTGCTAATTGCGCGCCATAATCTTGTACAGAAACTACGCCATCCAAAAATCCTGGTATTTTATCTACAGAAATTGGCTGCTCTAAAATCACCGCATATTCACCCACTTGCGTCGCCACAATATCTTGGCGTGCCAGTAATTGCACATATTCCTTGGCACTGGTTTTTTGCACATTCACACGCAAAGTCATGGGCGGATGCGCATTGCCAGTAGCTAAAATACTTTTCCAAGATGCTGGATATTGCTGTTTGAGCTTATTAATCCACCATTGCGGATAAGAATAAAGTGCGACTTCGTTGCTTTCTGTATCGGTTTGAATGGCCTTACTTAACACTATTTTTTGACGTAAAAAATTGCGTAAAACACCATTTACTAAGCCCTTTGCCCATCGCGGTTTGGCATAGCTCGCCGCCTCAACCGCCTGATTCACCACTGTAAAATCATCTGCTTTATCATGCAGTAACTGATAGATTGCCACCAACAAAAGCGCAGTGATATGTTCATTACTTAAAGGCTTTTCCAGCAACTTAACCAAGTAAGCGTTCACTTCGCCATAAAAACGCAAAGTGCCATAACTTAAATCTGCCGCTGCGCCACGTTGTTGCGGCGTGGCATTCGGGTAAGACTTAAGCGCATCGGGCAAAGCTAAAGTCAGGTTGCGACCTGATAACACTTGAGAAACTGCGATGGCAGCGATTTGTTGGGAAATATACAAGGCAAGCCTTTAATTTAAGATGTACGGATTTTACTTGATAAGCGCTCATCGTGCTTTGCACAAATACAACATTAGGCTTTGTAAAGTGAATTAACCAGCCAATAAGCTTAGTTTGTCATCAACTTTACACATGCATACTTAATCATAAGCATTGTTTGTATAGGTTAATTTTGTAATGAAAGGCCATATGAAAACCTTTAAAGACTTATTGCCTTGGCTGCATTACCCCGTTGTCATGTCATTTGGATTGGCGTTATTTGCAGTTCTGCAATTTTACGGCGTTTCGCCCAGAACCAACGCTTACATATCTATACTCAGCACCGCTTTTATTATTATGCTGCTAGAGTTTAAATTTCCATACAGAAGCGATTGGTATTCCAGCCTGCACGAAGTGAAAACCGATTTAATGTTTATCGGCTTGGTGCAATTGGCTTTACCGCCTTTAATCAGTTTTACAGTGGCTTATTGGCTGGTAGGGCACGCACCAGAAATGAAAATGCATGATTATTGGCCGCATCATTGGTCAATCTGGAGCCAAGCAATATTAATGATTGTTGTTGTCGATTTTTTACTCTATTGGCTGCACAGAGCAGCGCATAACAATCGTTTTTTATGGCGGCTACATTCCGTGCATCACTCGGTTGAGCAGCTGTATTGGCTCAACACATCTCGCTTTCATCCATTAGAAAAAGTATTACAAATGCTGTGCGATAGCATTCCATTTATATTGCTGGGCGTAAGCGAGAGCGTGTTGGCGCTTTATTATATTGCCTATGCCACCAATGGATTTTTTCAGCATTCCAATATTCATTTACGCTTTGGCTGGCTTAATTACATTTTAGGCACTGCCGAATTGCATCGCTGGCATCACGCGCGCAATCCAGAAGAATCGAATCACAATTATGGCAACAACATTATTATTTGGGATGTGATTTTTGGCAGCTGGTACTTACCTAAAAACCGCCATATTAAAGAAATCGGACTTAATGAAAAAAATTATCCCAAAACTTTTATGGGGCAGATTTTGGCGCCGTTTGATATGCGCTAATTTTTTCAAAATTAACTAAAGAATCGTGTTGTAATAAAAGTAAGTTTTTACTTTATATTTATTGCTTTCAGCATAAATCAATTTTCATTTCCATCGCCCACTTATCTTTAGCTGTAGTTATGTTACGAAACTTTTCATCATAGATAAAATTGAAAATAATTCTGCCTTTCCATTGACCTTCGGTTTCAATTCTGTAGCTGGTAATTTTACCTCCATAAAATGAAGGTTTCACTTGAAACTTATGAAAATAGATTTCGCCGCCTATTAGCTTTTTAGCTGTTGCCTCTGATAAATCCCACCATTTAGTTTCAAACTCAGCTTTCTTTATATCTAAAGCCTTAATATTGCCCAAATTTTCAATTAGATGAATTTTTGCAGTCATAAAAGTCCTAGCTAAATTACCATCGCCATCAACCTAGAAACACGTTCCTCAGTTTGCGGATGTGTGCTAAATAAACCTTTCAAACTGCCGCCAGATAACGGGTTAATAATCATCATTTGTCCCGTTTCAGGATGCGCTTCGGCGGTTTCATTGGGGATTTGATGCGCGTAGTTGTGAATCTTCTGCAACGCGCTGGCTAGGGCTTTTGGGTCTTTGCTGATTTCTGCGCCCATTCTGTCTGCTTCGTATTCGCGACCGCGTGAAATCGCCATTTGAATCAAGCTGGCGGCAAGTGGCGCTAGAAACATCATCAAAATGCCGATAATCGGACTGCCGCGTTCGCCATCGCGATTGCCTCCGCCAAAAAACATGCCGAACTGCGCGATGGAAGCAATCGCACCCGCCATCGTGGCGGAAATGGTAGAAATCAATGTATCGCGATGCTTAATATGCGCCAATTCATGCGCCATCACGCCGCGTAATTCACGCTCATTTAAAATTTGCATAATGCCAGCCGTTGCAGCCACCGCTGCGTTTTCTGGGTTGCGGCCTGTGGCAAAAGCATTAGGTTGGCTTTCGTTCATCACATACACTTTTGGCATGGGCAATTGCGCATTTTGCGCCAATTCTTTCACCATATTGTAGTAATTGCGAAATTGGCCGTTGCCGTAATTGTTGTCTGGCGAAACTTCTTGCGCGCCATACATTTTTAGCACGGCTTTATCTGAAAACCAATACGCGTAAATATTCATGCCCGCCGCAAATAATAGGGCGATTAACATGCCAGTTCCGCCTCCAACTGCCGCACCGACTGTGCCGAATAAGGCGACGATTGCCGCCATTAAAATAGACGTTTTTAACCAGTTACCAAACATCAGAATCTCCTAACGATTACAAATGTGTTTATTTGAATGATGAAATGAATATGATACTAATACTGTTTAAATTCAAGACTTAACCCTAAAAATCAGCTAAAAAAATCGCCCAATTTAACTTGCTGGCTTTGCATAAATTGCTGCGCAGTTTGCCGTTTACCACCGGGCATTTGCAACTCGTGAATTTGCAAAATACCTTTCCCGCAAGCGACGTCAATGTGTGGACTTAACCAAATAATTTGGCCAAATTTTGTGGTTAAGTCTGCGTTTGAACAGTCTTGATTAGCCGCGATGGCAAACCAGATGCGGCAGGTTTCACTTTTAAATTTCGCAGTTGCCACAGGGAACGGATTAAAGCCGCGCACTTGGCGTGAGATTTCAATCGCAGGTTTTGTCCAGTCGATTGCGGCTTCGGCTTTTTCTAGTTTATGCGCATAAGTGACTAAACTTTCATCTTGAATGTTACTACTTAACACTTTATTATCGGCTAAATCTTGCATGGCTTTTACCATTAAGCATGCCCCAATTTTGGCCAATTTATCGTGCAGGCTTTGCGTTGTATCATTATCCGTAATCGGAACCTCGCCTTTGCTAATCATCGCGCCTGCATCCAGCGCTGGTACTACTTCCATAATCGTCACGCCAGTTTCAGCATCACCGGCCAGCAATGCTCGGTGAATCGGCGCTGCACCACGCCAACGCGGTAATAATGAGGCGTGAATATTGTAACAACCTAGCTTGGGCATATTTAAAACGGTGGTAGGAATAATCAACCCGTAAGCGGCGACTATCATCACATCTGCCTGCGCAAAAGCAATTTCTGCCTGCACTTCAGCTGGCTTAAGCGATGGAGGCTGGAAAACGGGTAAATTGTGTTGCAATGCCAATTGCTTAACTGGGCTGGCTTTAAGCTGCATGCCGCGCCCAGCAGGGCGATCTGGCTGAGTTAGTACCATCACAATTTCATGCCCCGCGGCAATTAAAGCAGCTAGCGCGGGGACTGCGAACTCAGGCGTACCTGCAAAAATAATTTTCATAAGATTTAAGTTATCTGTCGCGCTGCAATTTAACCATTTTGGTTTTAATGCGGTTGCGTTTGAGTGGCGACAAATATTCTACAAATACCTTGCCTAACAAGTGGTCCATTTCATGCTGAATACAAACACTTAATAAGCCTTCTGCGTCTAATTTAAAGGGTTTTCCCTGTTTATCTAATGCTTCAACGGTGATTTTTTCGGCTCGCGTGACACTTTCATACACCCCTGGCACCGACAAACAGCCTTCTTCATAATCTTGCAAACCGCTTTTTGACACAATTTTTGGGTTAATAAACACCTGCAGCTGGTTCTGCTCTTTGCTGGTGTCAATCACAATCAATTGAATGTGCTGATTCACTTGCGTTGCCGCCAAGCCAATACCAGGCGCGTCATACATTGTTTGTGCCATATCATCGATTAATCGGCGAATTTCAGCGTTCACTTCTTTGATGGGTTTGGCCACCGTGTGCAAGCGGGGGTCTGGGTAATTGAGTATATTCAGTAGTGCCATAGTCGTTAAATCTTAAAAGTGTTGTCGTATATCAACAACCAGCATCGTAAAAAAGTTTCGTTTTTGCAAAAAAGCTTGATTGTTGAATGAATTACGTGATAAATTTAATGCAATTTCGCGAATGCTAAACCTAATTTTTAGCCGCTTTTTGACCGAGGTCATGCAATGAATAAACGCATTATAACGCTGCTAGTACTTGCTTGCTTAAGCTTACATGTAAATGCTGATGAAATTCAGCTACAAAAAAACCATCCAGAACGTCATGTAGTGGTAAAAGGTGACACTTTGTGGGGCATTTCAGGCCGCTTTTTAAAAGACCCATGGCAGTGGCCAAAAGTTTGGCGCATGAACCGCGACCAAATCAAAAATCCGCATTTGATTTATCCTGGCGATGTTGTGGTGCTAGACACCAGTAGTGGCTCGCCACAGCTAAGGTTGTTGAATGAGACGGTCACCTTAGAGCCTGGTGTGCGTATAGAACCGTTAGAGAAACAGGCAATTTTTACGATTGCACCTAATATTATTGGCCCTTTTTTAAGCCAGCCTTTGTTAATTGAAAATGGCAAGTTAGACGTATCGCCACGCATTATCGCAGGTCAAGAAAATCGAGTGGTGCTGAGCCCAGGTACACGAATTTATATTAATAATATTCAAGAGGGCGAAGGTACGCACTGGAATATTTATAGACCTGGTGAGCTGTTAAGAGACCCAGATACGGCAGAAGTATTAGGCACTGAGGCGATTTACCTAGGTGATGTGGATATCGCGCGTTATGGCGAACCTGCTACAGGTGATATTGTGCGCGCTAAAGAAGAAATTTTTACCAAAGACAGGCTGGTTGTTTCTCCTGATGAATTCAAAAGTAGCTTTGTGCCACACGCACCAGAGTCGCAAATTTCAGGCCGTATTATTCGCATTTATGGCGGTGTAGCAGAAGGTGGTCCAAATACAGTTGTATCAATCAATCGTGGTAAAAACGATGGCTTAGAAGAAGGTCATGTGTTGGCCATTAGTCGATATGGCCGTGTGATTAGAGACCCAGAGTACAAAGAGTCTGCATCCGATAAAGCAGTAGCGGAAGAGAAAAAATTAAAAGAGCTAAATTTTGATGTTAAAACAGATGTTGACGGGAAAAAGATTGTGAATTTTGCAAAAGCGCCTGCTCAAACCAAATTAGTGCTGAAGCCAGGGGATGTAAAACTACCAGATGAGCGCGTTGGTTTAATGATGGTTTTTAGAACATTCGATCGCGTATCTTACGCGCTGATTATGAGTACAACGGATGCGATTTACACAGCAGATTCTGTGCATACACCTTAAGACTTTGTAAATAATATGACGCAAATCAAAGCCAACATTGAAGAATCTGATGTTGCGCTTTGGATTTCACTGAATCAAACAATTGGTCTTGGTAGTGCTGGCATTTATCAGCTATTGACTAGATTTGGCTCACTAGAGGCTATTTATAGCGCAAATAGCCATCAGCTGCGAGAAGTGGTTGATGAATCTATTGCACAAAAAATATTAAATGGCGTGCAGACAGAAGTCATTAAGCCAACACTCGACTGGTTAAAAAAAGATAACACACATATTGTGACATTGGCTGACAAAGCTTATCCACAAGCATTGTTAGAAATTAGTAACCCGCCAATATTATTGTATGCAGTTGGTAATTTGCATTGGCTCAACCACCCAAGTATTGCTATGGTTGGTAGTCGAAGCAGTACGCCGCAAGGTGAGAAAAATGCAGAGGATTTTGCAGAAAGCTTATGCAACAGTGGCTTGTGTGTGGTGAGCGGAATGGCACTAGGTATTGATGGGGCGGCACACCGAGGTAGCTTTAAAGCGAAAGGTAAAAGTAACGGCGCAACAATTGCAGTTGTGGGAACAGGGCTAGATATTGTTTATCCTGCAAGGCATCGCGATTTAGCCCATAAAATAGCTGAGCGCGGTCTGATTGTTTCTGAGTTTGCGCTGGGTACGCCATCAAAAGCACAAAATTTTCCTAGGCGAAATCGGATTATTAGTGGCTTGAGTTTGGGCTGCTTGGTCGTTGAAGCAAATATAGACAGCGGCTCATTAATTACTGCACGCTTGGCGATTGAGCAGGGCCGTGAGGTGTTTGCCATACCAGGCTCGATTCATTCTCCCGTTGCTAAGGGTTGCCATCAACTGATTAAGCAGGGTGCGAAATTGGTTGAAAATACAACAGATATATTGGAAGAGTTAAAAAATATGCTGCCTAACATTAGCCCATTGGGGCTAATGAGCGAAGTAGAGGTGAATGGCTCAGAACCCAGTACAGTGCTCGATTGCATGGGTTTTGATCCGATTGATTTTGAAACCGTATTAACCGTTTCTGGATTGACTACAGAACAGCTTTCAGCCATGCTTATGGTGATGGAGCTAAAAGGCGAAATAACAGCCTTAGACGGTGGCAAGTATCAACGACTCATTTAATAAGAATATTTTGAAATGTCAGCTGTAAACAGATTCCAAATTGTACTTAGGAGATGCTATGTTTGAAGTATTGGTGTTCATGTTTGAAAATTATTTTGCGCACCACTCAATGCCAGATATTGATGTGATGGAGCAGGAATTGTCAGCTGCTGGATTTGAAAAAACCGATATCAACGGTGCATTTGATTGGTATCAAGAGATGAAGTATCAGTTAACGCAACCAGCGCTCAACTATTCGCATGAATATTCTGGTATGCGTATATTTTCAGATAATGAAATTAAAAAAATCAATACAGAAAGTATTGGCTTTGTTTTGTTTTTACAACAAGCCAATGTGATTAACGACATGGAGCGCGATCTAATTGTTGATCGCGCGATGGCTTTAAAACAAGAAACGATTACCGTAGAAGAAATGCGTTGGATTTCGATGATTGCCTTATGGAATGAAGGCCGCGAAAAAGATTATTTGTTTGTGGAAGACGCTTTTTTCAATCCGCGTGGATTAACTGTTCATTAGTTTTGGAATGAAATTTTTTTAAACAAAAAAATGGCGCTTAAATCTCGAGCGCCATTTTCATTTTTAGTGTGTATATTGTTTAGTTTTAGATTACTTAAGCTCTAAATTATCAATAATTTTTGAAATGGTACCCGCTTGGTTGAGCGTGTAAAAGTGTAAGCTAGGTACACCCCAAGCCAGTAAGGTTTCACACAATTCGCTTACCACATCCACACCTAAAGCACGTAATGATGGCAAATCGTCTGCGTAGGCTTCTAATCTTAAACGCAACCAACGCGGAATCTCTGCACCACAAACTCCAGAAAAACGCGCCAACTGTGTGTAGTTGTATATTGGCATAATACCGGGCACGATTGGTATCGTAATACCATCCGCCTCACAGCTATCCACAAACCTAAAATAAGCATCAGCATTGTAAAAATATTGCGTAATGGCAGAATCGGCACCTGATTCTACTTTGCGCTTAAAGTTAGCCATATCTTTGGCAGCCGATAACGCTTCTGGGTGAAATTCTGGATAAGCGGCCACTTCTAGATGAAACCAATCGCCCGAATATTCACGAATAAAACTTACCAGCTCATTGGCATATTTAAAATCGCCCACACTCACTTCACCTGATGGCACATCACCACGTAGCGTCACTAAACGTTTAATGCCTTTTGCTTTGTAAGCCGATAATAATTCGCGAATTTCTTCTTTGCTAGAAGATATGCAGGAAATATGCGGTGCGGCTTGATAACCTTCTGCTTGAATTTCAAATACTGTTTCTTTGGTGCGGTCGGTTGTAGAGCCGCCTGCGCCAAAAGTGACTGAAAAAAAATCAGGATTATATCGCGCAAGTTGCGCGCGCGTTTCGCGCAAATTGCTGATGCCATCTGCCGTTTTTGGCGGGAAAAACTCAAAACTTAACGGTAAATTTTGCTTCATTTTTAGTGTTAACTTCTATTTTTTATCAACTACAATTGCGCTTAATATCCACGAAATAATGCTGTAAACAATCGCGCCAATAATCCCAGCGGTAACAGTTTTTACATCAAAGCCTTGCAAAAAATAACCCGCCAGCCAAAATAGCAGGCCATTAATCACAAATATAAATAAACCCAGCGTGATAATCGTCACTGGCAGCGTGAGAATTAATAAAATTGGTTTAATCAGTATATTAGCCAAACCAATAACCGCTGCCGCGATTAAGGCAGACATAAAGCTAGACACATGAATACCAGGTACAAGATACGCCACAGCCAATAAAGCCAGCGCGCTTAACAACCATCCAATCAACAATTTCATGTGTCTGCTCCTTAATTAAAGATTAATAACGATAAGTTTCTGGCTTGAATGGGCCATCTTGCGATACGCCAATGTAAGCCGCTTGCGTTTCAGATAAACGTGTTAGTTGTGCGTTTAATTTTTTCAATTGCAACACGGCAACTTTTTCATCCAAATGCTTAGGTAACGTATAAACGCCAACTGGATATTTTGCTTGTTGAGTAAACAACTCAATTTGCGCTATCGTTTGGTTGGCAAAGCTTGAACTCATCACATAGCTTGGATGGCCAGTGCCGCAACCTAAATTCACTAAACGACCTTTTGCCAATAAAATGATTTTTTTACCATTTGGGAAAATCACATGATCCACTTGTGGCTTGATTTCATCCCACTCATATTTCTCTAGTGAAGCAACGTCAATCTCGTTATCAAAGTGGCCGATATTGCACACAATCGCTTGGTCTTTCATTTTTGCCATATGGTCATGCGTAATCACATGGTAGTTACCAGTGGCGGTTACAAAAATATCCGCATGCTCAGCGGCGTAATCCATTGTGACTACGCGGTAGCCTTCCATTGCGGCTTGCAGTGCGCAGATTGGGTCAATTTCTGTTACCCAAACTTGGGCTGAAAGCGCACGTAAAGCTTGTGCAGAACCTTTACCCACATCGCCATAACCTGCAACCACAGCCACTTTACCAGCAATCATCACGTCAGTTGCGCGTTTAACAGCATCTACCAATGATTCACGGCAGCCGTATAAGTTATCGAATTTTGATTTAGTGACTGAATCGTTTACGTTAATCGCTGGAAACGCTAATTTGCCTTCTTTGTGCATTTGATACAAACGATGAACGCCAGTTGTAGTTTCTTCTGTTACGCCTATGATTTTGCTTAGGCGAGTTGAATACCAAGTTGGATCGGTTTTGAGTTTGGTTTTAATCGCATCGAATAAGCAGATTTCTTCTTCTGATGTTGGGTTAGCCACCACAGATAAATCTTTTTCGGCGCGTGTACCAAGATGTAGCAATAAAGTCGCATCACCGCCATCATCTAAAATCATGTTGGTGTAGCCACCGTCTGACCATTCAAAAATGCGGTGTGTGTAATCCCAGTATTCAGTCAACGTTTCGCCTTTGATGGCGAATACTGGTGTGCCGCCAGCTGCAATCGCAGCCGCTGCGTGGTCTTGTGTTGAATAGATGTTACATGATGCCCAGCGCACTTCAGCGCCTAAGTCTTTCAGCGTTTCAATCAGTACCGCTGTTTGAATGGTCATGTGTAGGGAGCCAGTAATGCGCGCACCTTTTAGTGGTTGGGCTAATGCAAACTCTTCACGAATCGCCATTAAGCCTGGCATTTCGGTTTCGGCGATTGCAATTTCTTTACGGCCAAAAGTCGCTAAATTGATATCAGCAACAATGTAATCTTTGAATGTTAAATCAGTCACGGTATTCATCGTTTTTCCTTAAACAATAATGAAGTTTGGTGACCAGAGGGGATGAATTGAGAGAGACATTGACTTTGTCCACCTGCATCCCGTGTCTGGCACGGTTAGGTGAACGCCGTTTACAATAATGATGATAATTTCACCAGTATTGCTAACCGAGCCTAGGGTTTACATCATTTTGATATTTCAAAACTAACGTAACCTCGCAACGTTCCTCGGTTATCAATTACTAAAAGCGGGATTATAATGAAATCATGGTTTTTGTAAAGCCATGATTTCATTATGTTTGCTACATATTAAGACTTATAAACCTGCCGCAGCTTTTAGTGCAGCTGCTTTGTCTGTCGCTTCCCAAGTGAACTCAGGCTCATCGCGACCAAAGTGGCCATAAGCTGCTGTTTTTGTGTAGATGGGACGTAATAAGTTCAACATTTTTACAATGCCTTTTGGGCGCAAGTCAAAATGTTCACGCACTAATTGCGTCAACACTTCGTTTGAAACTTTACCTGTGCCATACGTTTCTACCATCACAGAAGTCGGTTGCGCCACACCAATAGCGTAACTCACTTGCACTAAGCAACGTGATGCTAAACCAGCTGCCACAATGTTTTTTGCTACATAACGGCCAGCATAAGCCGCGCTGCGATCTACTTTTGAAGGGTCTTTACCTGAAAACGCACCGCCACCATGAGGGGCTGCGCCGCCGTAGGTATCTACAATGATTTTACGGCCTGTTAAGCCGCAGTCGCCTTGTGGGCCACCGATTACGAAGCGACCTGTTGGGTTCACTAAAAACTTAATTTCACCTTTAATCAAGTCTTTAGGCAACATTGGCTTAATAATTTCTTCAATGGTTGCTTCGCGAATATCTTCTAAGCTGATATCGGGGGAGTGTTGAGTAGAAACTAAAACTGTATCGATTTTGTATGGTTTGCCATCTACATATTGCACCGTCACTTGGCTTTTCGCGTCTGGACGCAACCATGGCAAACGGCCATCTTTGCGTAATGCGGCTTGGCGTTCCATTAAACGGTGGCTTAGCCAAATTGGCAATGGCATTAGTTGTGGTGTTTCATCTACCGCATAACCAAACATCAAACCTTGGTCGCCTGCACCTTGGTCTAAAGGGTCATCTTGCGCGCCGTCTACACCTTGTGCGATATCGGGCGACTGTTTGTCGTATGCTACTAACACCGCACAACCTTTGTAGTCGATGCCGTATTCGGTGTTGTCATAACCTATGCGTTTAATCGCATCGCGTGCCACTTTAATATAGTCCACATTGGCTGTGGTCGTGATTTCGCCTGCCAGTACCACTAAGCCAGTATTAGCTAAGGTTTCGGCGGCTACGCGTGCGGTTGGGTCTTGCTCTAAAATAGCATCTAAAATGCTATCTGATACTTGGTCTGCTAATTTGTCTGGATGACCTTCAGAAACTGATTCTGAAGTAAAAAGAAATTCGTTCATTGATGTGCGCCTTGAAAAACTTAAATATTGATAAAAGAAAAAAACAATATCGACTAAAGGCTAAAGCAAATATTGTTAATTACTGTTGAGTTGCGAATTGTACACGGTTAACCACTTGTAAACACTCAAATTTGGTAGAATAAAGACTACTAAATGAGGTAAAAATGCAGCTAAAGTTTACAAAAATGCAAGGCGCAGGTAATGATTTCGTCGTGATTGACGCTTATTCAGAAAATGTCGCGTTAAATGCCAATCAAATAAAAAAAATCGCTAATCGTTATTTTGGTGTTGGTTGCGATCAATTATTAATGGTTGAAAAAAGTACTTCTGCTAATGTGGATTTTAAATACCGTATTTTTAACGCAGACGGTGGTGAAGTAGAGCAGTGCGGCAACGGTGCGCGTTGCTTTGCGCGCTTCGTTTTTGAAAAAAACTTAACCACTAAAAGTGACATAAAAGTTGAAACCGCCAGCGGAATTATAGTGTTGCAATTGCAAAACGATGGGCAAGTCATAGTGGATATGGGCGCACCTATTTTTGAGCCTGCGCGCATTCCATTTGAGGCGGCTAGTCAACAGCCACAATACGCACTTAATTTAGATACAGAGTCAGTGACGATTTCAGCTGTTTCAATGGGAAATCCTCATGCAGTAATAGTGGTAGATAATGTAGAAACGGCCAATGTAGCAACGCTTGGACCACAAATTGAATCGCATATCGATTTTCCGCAACGGGTAAATGCAGGATTTATGCAGATTGTAAACACGCATGAAATCAATCTGCGCGTATATGAGCGTGGCAGTGGAGAAACACTTTCTTGTGGCACTGGTGCTTGCGCGGCGGCGGTAAGTGGTATTAGCATAGGTCATTTGCAATCGCCTGTGTTGGTGAATACGCGTGGCGGCAAGCTGAGTATTGCTTGGGCTGGCAACAGTCAGCCTGTCATGATGACTGGGCCTGCAGAGTTTGTGTTTGAGGGTCAGATTGAGATTTGATGTGTCATTTTTGGTTAAAAAAAGTGGTTAACTTTAGTAATCTGCTTAATAAATTTTGGGAATAATAATGTCGGAAATGGAACAAATGGACGAAATTAAGGCGTATTTAAAAAACCACCCTGAATTTTTTGAAGAAAATGCCGCTTTGTTGGCCGATATTCACTTGCCCAGCCCACATGGCGGCGGCACTATTTCGTTAGCGGAACGTCAGCAATTGGCGCAGCGCGATAAAATCACCGCGCTTGAGAGTCGATTTTCTGAGTTGGTTTTAAATGCACAGCAAAACAACGCAATAGCTACCAAAATTCATGCTTTTAATGTGAGGTTGCATCGAGCAAAAAGCTTCGACGCGATTGAGCAATTAATTAGCCACGATTTACCTGAAATGTTTGACTTAAGTGATACTTGTTTGCGCATTTGGGTGCAACCTTTAGAGCAGTCAAGTCATGCTAATTTAGTGTTCAGCGAGACGTCTGAGGTGATTAAAACTTGGGTTGCCTCGCGCGCGCAGCCTTACTGTGGCAAGCCTCCTGCTATTGTGGGTGAAGATTGGTTTATAGAGCCAGCAGCTTCATTGGCAATTATTGGCTTGCATCAAGCAAGTCTATTTGGTTTCTTAGCATTAGCCAGCGATAGCGACAGCCGATTTTATGAAGAGATGGGCACTGACTTTTTAAATAAAATGAGTGAGCTCATTAGTGCAGCATTATCGCGACATTTGGAATTGTCTTGATTAGTTAACGATTTCTTAAAAGACAATATGTCAGTCGATTCTTCAGCAGAAAACTTAATCGCCAAATATTTGGAGTTTTTAAGTTTTGAGCGTCGTTTAAGTCCGCTAACCTGCAAGAATTACGCAAGAGATTTGACGCAGCTTGTGCAATTAAGTGACCAATTAAACTTAAACGAGCTGCAAAATACGCACATAAGGCGTTTTGTTGCTGGTCTTCATGGCAAAGGTTTGGGCGGAAAAAGTATTGCGCGCTTGTTATCTTGTTGGCGTGGCTTCTTCAATTTTTTGATTCAACAACAAGGATACGTTCAAAACCCAGTATTGGGTTTGCGCGCACCTAAATCAGGCCAAACACTGCCGCACGCGCTATCTATAGAGCAAACCATTAAGTTGGTGGATATTAAAGAAGATGACCTATTAAGTGTGCGCGACCATGCTATTTTGGAATTATTTTATTCATCTGGTTTGCGTTTAAGCGAATTGGTGAATCTAAACATAGGCGCGCTGGATTTTACACAAGGCACGATTACAGTAACGGGTAAAGGCAATAAAACCCGTATCGTACCGCTTGGAGAGTTTGCTATAAAAGCCATTCAGCAATGGCTAAGCATGCGTCCAGAAGACTCAACTTTTGATGGAAATCCGCAAGATAAAGCCGTATTTGTTGGCAAACAGGGCAAGCGATTAACCCCTAGAAATGTGCAATATCGCATCAAAGAATGGGCTATTAAGCAAGGCATTCACACTTCTGTGCATCCACACATGCTGCGCCATAGCTTTGCGTCGCATGTGTTGCAATCAAGCGGCGATTTACGCGCGGTGCAAGAAATGCTGGGTCATGCCAATATTAGTACCACGCAAGTGTATACGCATTTAGATTTTCAGCATTTGAGTAAGGTGTACGATAATGCACATCCAAGAGCAAAAAAAGATGTTAGCTGAAAAGTTGCCTTATTGTAAAAACCTCTCAGATGCAACACTAAGATTGAATGCGTCAAAATATTTTCAATGAAAGGCTGTCAATTTGACTTTTGCACCCAATATAATAATTAGCACCTATAATAAATTGATTACATCCCCCATTAACATTGTTAGGAATTAATATGGAACATACTTTACCCGCATTACCTTACGCTAGAACAGCATTAGCGCCGCATATTTCAGAAGAAACCTTAGACTTTCATTATGGTAAACATCACCAAACTTATGTGACTAACTTAAACAATTTAATCAAAGGTACTGAGTTTGAGAGTTTGAGCTTAGAGGAAGTCATTAAAAAGTCTTCTGCTGGTATTTACAATAACTCTGCACAAATTTGGAATCACACTTTTTTTTGGAACAGCATGAAGCCCAATGGCGGCGGCGCACCGACTGGCGCATTGGCAGATGCTATTAATGCAAAATGGGGCAGTTTTGAAGAGTTTAAAAAAACTTTTCAAGCATCAGCAGTTGGTAATTTTGGCTCTGGTTGGACATGGTTAGTTAAAAAAGCTGACGGCACTGTGGATATTGTGAATATGGGTGCTGCAGGCACACCATTAACCACTGGCGATAAAGCATTATTAACCATCGATGTATGGGAGCACGCGTATTACATAGATTATCGCAATGCCCGCCCTAAATTTGTAGAAACATTTTTAGCATCTTTAGCAAACTGGGATTTTGCGTCTGCAAACTTTGCTTAACTTATAAATATCAGCGTTAAAAAGGCCGCAACTGCGGCCTTTTTAATATTGGTGTGCTAAATATTCATAATTTCTGCTAATATTGCAACTATGTTGCATAGATTTTTTATTCATTTTAGCTTAGTTATTTTATTTGCTTTTACGCAAATAGGCATCTCCACGCATGAAATCAGCCATTTTTCTGATTTAACTCAGCATTCTCAACAAGATAAACAAGTACCTAATCACCAGTGTGAGCAATGTATTAGTCAAGCGGATGTAGAAAATGGTTTGGCAGAAAGTACTTTTGTATTCTCTGTTAATCAGTTTGTTTCACTGCCCGCCAATGAACGCTACTTTTCGTTTTTCAATCTTCCTAACTGCACTTATTCTGCGCGCGCACCACCTCAAGCAGCTTAAATATAACAATCATTAACCAATTGCTTAACCCGCTAATTGGTGTATTTTGTATTTAGTTTTTTGAGGATTTAATCATGGTTCAGAGTCAACACTTTCCAGCACGCGCTGCGCAATTGCCGCTTTTATTTAAAAAAAAGTTTAAAGCCAAGCCAATTATTTTGGCGTTAGCCACCTTTTTCGTACAAAACGTTTATGCAGCAGATTCTGCTCAAATCGATTTGCCAGCATTGGCTGTCACAGGCAATCCCTTGGGTGTTGCTTCAGACGAATTGGTCGTGCCAGTAGTTGTATTAAACGGACGCGAGTTGAGTTTGCGCCGCGAGGGCACATTGGGCGAAACGCTTAATGGTATTCCAGGTGTGACCGCGACCCAATTTGGCCCAAATGCTTCTAGGCCAGTGATTCGCGGTTTAGATGGCGAACGTGTGCGCATTATGCAAAATGGTATTGGTATCTTGGATGCGTCCAGTTTAAGTTTTGACCACGCGGTTGGCATAGACCCGCTGATTATTGAGCAAATTGATGTGGTGCGCGGCCCTGCGGCACTATTGTATGGCGGCAGTGCGGTGGGTGGTGTAGTTAACGCAATCGACCATCGAATTCCTAAAGAGCAACTAGACGGCATTACAGGCCGAGCTGAGGCGCGCTTTGGGGGCGCTGATAGTACGCGTAATGGAGCGGCGGTAGTGGATGTAGGTAATGGATTATTTGCGATTCATGCGGATGTTTATAATCGTAAAACAAACGATTTAGATATTCCTGATTTTGCGGTTTCTAGCCGTTTGAATCGCGCGGATGGCACGCCACGTGAGAATCGTGGTCGTTTGCAAAATAGTAATGCACAATCAGATGGCGGCGCATTTGGTGCGTCGCTCACGTTTGATCATGGCTATATTGGCGCGTCTATTTCGACACTTTCTAATAACTATGGCGTGGTGGCAGAAGAAGATGTGCGTATTGATATGGAAAGCGATCGCATCGATATCGCCTCTGAATTCACTAATTTGGGCGGTCTAATTAATCGCGTGAAATTTCGTATGGCGCACACGGATTACGAGCATGTAGAACTAGAAGGCTCAGAGATAGGTACTACCTTTAAAAATCGCGGATTAGAGGGCAGTTTTGAAGCTGGACACGCGCCATTTGCTAACCTAAATGGTGTAATCGGTTTTCAGTTTAATAACACCAATTTTGAAGCGCTGGGCGAAGAGGCTTTTGTACCGACAGTTAACACTCAAAACAGAGCAATTTATGTATATGAAGAGCTGGCGATTGATAAGCATAAAATCACTTTTGGCGGCCGTTTGGGGCGTACTATAGTTGACTCAAAAGATACTGAGAATTTCGGTGCTGGCATCAGCAATAGTTTTAATCCGAATAGCTTTGCCTTGGGTGGCTTATATACGATTAACGACAACTGGTCGTTAACCAGTAATTTATCGTATAACGAGCGAGCGCCTAGCTACTTTGAGCTGTATGCCAACGGTGCGCATGTGGCCACTGGGCAGTTTGAAGTGGGTGATGTGAATTTTGATAAGGAAAAATCTAACGGAATTGATGCGCAAATTCGCTGGAAAGATGCCAAAAATTCATTTAGCTTAGGCGCGTATCACACACGCTTTCAAAATTTTATCGGCTTGTTTGAAACAGGTAACGATATTCAGGTTGAGCCAGGTGAGTTTTTACCAGAAGCACAATTTAGAGCAGTGCCAGCAGAATTCACGGGTTTAGAGGCTGAAGGCAAATTTGCCATGACCGATAATCTAAACCTTTTGGTGCGTGGCGATTATGTGCGTGCGCGCGATAAACGCAACAACGATTATCTACCACGAATTGCGCCATTCAGATTGGGCGCAGGTCTGCAATATCAACTAAACAGCTTTACTGCCAGAATAGATGTGCTGCGTGCGTTTAAGCAAGACAATACAGCCGACAACGAACTGCAAACTGACGGCTATACCAATGTAACAGCATTAGTGGCGTATAAATTACCAATCAAGTTCAATGCAGAATTATTTGCCAAAGCGAATAATTTGTTGGATGACGAAATACGTGAACATGCCTCTTTCTTAAAAGATATTGCACCAGCAGGAGAGCGCTCTGTGTTGATTGGCTTGCGTGCAGATTTTTAAGTATAAGATTTAAGTGCAAAAATGGCTTAACTTTGATGATGAATACATTTGAACCAAATGTAAGTAAAATTACTCATTGATAATTGGTTAAGTTTAAAAGGGAAAAGTATGAGCGCGACAAAATATGTTGTACTGGGATTCGTATTTTTTGTAGCCGTTGCAGGCGCTTGGGTTACGGTACTAGAATACGCTGTTGATGCTAACGGTATTCATGGATGGCATCTTAAAAAGTAGTTAAGTTTAATGATAAAGTTTGGTGTTTTATACTCAATAAAACAGTATTAAGCACCAAACTACCACCATAATCAGCAAGGCAATAAATACCGCCGCGCTACCAATGTCTTTGGCACGTTTGGCTAATTCGTGACGCTCAATCGATACACGGTCAACTACTGCTTCTATCGCAGAATTCAATAACTCTACAATCAATACCAGCAATACGCTGGCAATCATTAACGCTATTTCAATTGCGCTATTGCCTAAATAAAATGCCAGTGGTGTCAAAATGATAGATAACAAAACTTCTTGTCTGAAAGCATCTTCATGCTTGTATGCGGCTTTAAAGCCGTCTACCGAGTATCCAAACGCATTAAACAATCGGCGCAAACCAGTTTTGCCTTTGAATGGGCTTTCAATATGAGGTTGATTTGATTCAGTAGTCATTACGCTTATCATTCATGAAAAATAATCGAATTATTTTAACATGCGTTATCATATTGTTTTGTAGTCTGAAATTTATTCAATAAAGGTTTTAAGATGGCACGCACAGTACATTGCATTAAATTAGGTAAAGAATTAGATGGCATGGATTTTCCGCCCTATCCAGGTGAGCTGGGCAAACGTATTTACCTGCAAGTTTCTAAAGAGGCATGGGCCGCGTGGTTAAAACAACAAACCATGCTAGTGAATGAAAATCGTCTTAGCTTGGCAGATCCTGCAGCACGTAAATATTTAAGCGAGCAAACTGAGAAATACTTTTTTGGCGAAGGCGCAGATACCGCAAGCGGTTACGTTCCACCAGCCAATTAAAGATTTTCAAGTACAAAAAAAGCACCTTATAAGGTGCTTTTTATTTGGACACTCAAAGCCTTATGGTTGCAACGTTTCGCGTTCTAATTCTTGCAAGCTACTGTGGCGAACGTCTTTGCCTTTCACCATATACACCACATATTCTGCGATATTTTTGGCATGGTCACCAATACGCTCAACCGCTTTTGCCACGAATAATACTTCTAATGACATGGAAATAGTGCGTGGGTCTTCCAGCATATACATCACTAGTTGACGCATCGCTGCGCGAAATTGTTCATCCACTAACTCATCCTGCTTAGCTACTTCAACAGTCTGGCTCACATCTAATCGCGCAAAAGCATCAAGTGATGTACGCAACATTTCGCGCACAATTTTTACCATGGCTTTAATTTCAGTAAAGCGCGGCTTGTACATGCGATCTTCATCAAAAATACGTTGCGCAGTGCGGGCAATCTTCGTCGCTTCATCGCCAATACGTTCCAAATCAGTGATGGTTTTCACCATCATCATCACCATGCGCAAATCGCCTGCCGCAGGCTGGCGACGGGCAATAATGTGGCTACAGTCTTCATCAATTTGAACTTCAAGAGAGTTAACGCGTGCGTCTGCCTCCATCACTTCTTTAGCCAGTTTAATATCGGCTTTAATCAGTGCCTCTAGCGCATTCACAATTTGCTGCTCTACCATGCCGCCCATTTCGAGCACTTTAGCGCGAACCGATTCTAGCTCAGCATCGTATTGTTTAGAGGTGTGTTCGAATTGCATAGATACTACCCTTCTTATTTATGGGTTTATTTTACTTTACACAATAATAACCATGAATTGTTACAGTTATATTATTCATGGTTACGTTACTAATAAGTGTACTTTTTAATGCCTACCTGCTTTAGTTAACAATTATTTTTTGTACGTTTTAACACCATCTGCAGTTGCCAACAATAATACGTTGGCAGGACGCGCAGCGAATAAACCATTCGTCACCACACCTACAATTTGGTTCACTTTGGCCTCAAAAGCAATCGGGTCGCTTATCGTTAAGCCGTGCACATCTAAAATCACATTACCGTTATCGGTGGTGAAATCACGCAATTTTGGTTGGCCGCCCAGCTTCATTAGTTCACGCGCCACATAGCTTTTTGCCATTGGCAACACTTCAACTGGCAGTGGAAACTTACCTAAAACTGCTACATATTTTGTTTCGTCACAAATGCAAATAAATTGCTTGGCTACAGCGGCTACGATTTTTTCGCGTGTTAAAGCACCGCCACCGCCTTTTAGCATATGCAAATGTTCTGTAATCTCATCAGCACCATCTACATAAATATCCAAGCTATCAACGCTATTTAAATCAAATACCTCAATACCATGGCTGCGTAAGCGCTGTGCTGTGGCCTCAGAGCTGGCAACTGCACCGTCGATTTTGTGTTTTACTTTCGCTAATTCTTCAATAAAAAAGTTGGCTGTTGAGCCTGTACCCACACCAATAATGCCGCTTTTTACATATTCAACGGCTGCTTTTGCCACTTGTTGTTTTAATTCGTCTTGCGTCAATGCCATTTTGCCTAAATCCTTTATAATGTAATTACTTAACCAATTCAATACTATACACTGCGCCAGCGAACTTAAAAACTGCTGGGCTTAAAATAACTATTCAAATAAATACCCATAAAAAAGCATGGCTACTGATTATCAAACCAAAATAGAAAACTCACGCGTTTACGATGTGGCAAAAAAAACGCCACTAGAGTTTCAACCTAATTTATCGGCACGCATAGCTAACCGTGTGTTGCTTAAGCGTGAAGATATGCAGCCCGTTTTTTCATTTAAATTGCGCGGTGCTTACAACAAAATGGCGCATTTACCGCCCGAAATATTAGCAAAAGGCGTGATTGCAGCGAGTGCAGGGAATCATGCGCAAGGCGTTGCGTTAAGCGCGCAAAAGCTCGGTTGCCGCGCAGTCATTGTCATGCCAACGACTACGCCGCTGATTAAAATTAACGCGGTAAAAGCGAGGGGCGCAGAGGTTGTATTGTTTGGCGATAGCTACTCTGATGCTTATGTACATGCTTTAGTGTTGGAAAAATCAGAGGGTCTGACATTCGTGCATCCGTACGACGACCCTGATGTGATTGCAGGGCAGGGCACAATTGCTTTAGAGATTTTGCAAAGCCATCCAGAACCAATTGAGGCCATATTTTGCTGCGTGGGCGGTGGCGGTTTGCTGGCAGGTATTGCCGCTTATGTAAAAGCGGTGCGGCCAGAGATTAAAGTAATTGGTGTAGAGGCAAAAGATGCCGAAGCGATGACTGAATCGCTCAAGCAGGGTAAGCGTGTGATGCTCGACCAAGTGGGTTTATTTGCCGATGGAGCAGCGGTTAAGCAAGTGGGCGAACATACGTTTAAGTTATGCCAGCAATTTGTAGATGAGATGATTGTGGTGGATAACGACGCGATTTGTGCGGCGATAAAAGACGTGTTTGAAGATACGCGCAGCATTTTGGAGCCAGCGGGCGCTTTAGCTACAGCAGGCATCAAAGAATATGCCAAGCGTAATCATATGACTGGCAAAACTCTAATTGGCATTGCGTCAGGTGCAAACATGAATTTTGACCGTTTACGCTTTATTGCAGAGCGCGCAGAGGTTGGCGAAAAACGTGAAGCGGTATTGGCGGTCACTATTCCTGAAAAAGCGGGTGCGTTTAAAACGTTCTGCCGTTTACTAGGCGACCGCAATATCACTGAATTTAATTATCGATATTCTGACCCAGTTAAAGCGCATATTTTTGTGGGTATTGCGATTGCAGATCCATCAGAATCGCTTAAATTGGTGCAAGATTTGCAATCTCATGGCTTGCCAGCGTTAGACTTAACCGATAATGAAGTGGCAAAATTACATTTACGCCATTTGGTTGGTGGACACGCGCCGCAGGCTGAGCATGAAGTGGTATTTCGATTTGAATTCCCTGAAAAGCCGGGCGCGCTGATGAAGTTTTTAGACACAATGGGGCACGATTGGAATATCAGCCTTTTCCATTATCGCAATCATGGTGCAGATTTTGGCCGCGTGCTAGTAGGTATGCAAGTGCCACCAAACGAGCTGGCAGAATTTGCAACCTTTTTAAATGATTTAGGCTACCCTTATTGGGATGAAACCCAAAACCCAGCCTATCAATTATTTTTGGGTTGAATTGGTTACAACCACCACCAATTTGGCTGTATACAGCCAATTGTGATTTGAACTAAAAATAACTATTTGTTTCTATTGATTTTAGTTGTGTATACTAACTAGTATATTTTTTGCTTATATATCAATGGTATTCAATACTAATACGAATTCTTTGGAGATTTGGAATGAAGTTAACAGTTAATAAAACCCGTATCAGTTTAGTTTTAATGGCTTTAATTGCAGGCTTAACCGCTTGTAACAAAGAGCAATCAGAAGAGCCTAAAATGGAAGAAACAATGGCGCAGCCAGCACCAAATGTTTCGGCAGGTGTGGCTTATGTTACTAGCCAAGATGCAGGTGTGAGCGTGATTGATTTGGCAACTATGCAAGTCATTAATCAGTTAGATGTAAAAGCAGAAGCGCCACGCGGCTTGGGTATTACAGATGATGGTAAAAAACTAATTGTAGCCACGCGAGAAAACGAGAGCGTTTCAGTTATTGATACCGCAACGGGTGAAGTTTTACAGCAAATTCCAGTAGGTAAAAACCCAGAGTTCGTGCGCATCAGCGGCAATTTTGCTTTCATCTCATCAGAGCCTAGCTCAAAAGGTGGGCCACCACCCAAACCAGGTGCAGAAGAAGAGGAAGATGACGACGATGACGAAGAGAAAATCCCAGCAAAAATTGCGGTGGTTGATTTAACTAAAGGCGAAAAAGTACGTGAAATAACGGGCGGACCAGAAACAGAAGGTATTGAATTCTCCGCCGATGGTAAGCTGCTAGTGATTACCAACGAGGCTGACAATACTGTGACTGTGCACAATATTGAAAGTGGCGAACTGGTTAAAACGATTCCAACGCATGAAATGGGCGACCGTCCACGTGGTATTAAAGTATCGCCGGATGGAACTACCTATCTAGCTACGCTAGAATACGGCAACAAATTTATGGTGCTGGATAAAGATTTTAATGTTGTGCGCACGGTAGATACCGCAGAAACGCCTTACGGCATTGCTTATGACAAAAAGGGCGAGCGCATTTTTGTGGCTACAAACAAAGCTAAATTGCTGCAAGTATTTGACGCAAAAACATATGAAAAAATTAAAGAAGTACCAACAGGTAATCGTTGCTGGCACTTTAGCTTTACGCCCGACGATAAACAAATCTTGTTGGCATGTGGCAAATCAGATGCAGTTTTTGTGATTGACGCAGAAAAACTGGAAGTAACCAAGCAAGTTGAAGTAAAAGGTTTGCCTTGGGGTTTGGTCACTTATCCAAAAGCAATGGGCAGTTTAGATAAGCCTTAATCGATTGACTTAACCATTAAAAAGCCCGCAAAAGCGGGCTTTTTATATTTAATAAACAATAAAACTTAACACTAAAATTGGGTTAAGTTTTACTTTCAAGCAACTTCAAAATAAATCGCCAATCTTCCACCTCAACAGGCGTAATCGATAAGCGATTACCGCGTTGTAAGATGCGCAAGCTTTCAAGCTCGGGTGTTTCGCGCATTTCTTTTAAGCTAAGCAAACGTGTTTTGCGCACCAATTTTACGTCCACATTAAACCAGCGCGGCGTTTCTGGCGTCGCTTTTTCATCATAATATTTGTGGCCTTTAATAAACTGCAAACGGTCTGGATACGCCAAACTACTGACTTCGGCGATGCCTGCAATGCCAGGCGTTTCGCAGTTGGAATGATAAAACAGCACACCATCACCAATCTGCATCTGATCGCGCATAAAGTTGCGCGCCTGATAATTGCGCACGCCATACCAATCCACCGTTTGATTCGGCATCGCCGCCAAATCATCAATCGATACGTCGCCAGGTTCTGATTTCATTAGCCAATAACGCATGAATACTCATCTTTCTCAATATAAAATCATTAATCTTGGGTATGATAATTGAAATTAACTGATTTGGAATTAAACATGGCACGAAACGTATTAGGCACCACCCTGCAAACTTGCGGTTTAGATCCCATAACAGGCTTTACCCGCAATGGCTGCTGCGAAACGGGGCTGCAAGATACTGGCAGCCATACGGTTTGCGCACAAATGACAGATGAATTTTTAGCTTTTTCAATCTCGCGCGGCAACGATTTAAGTACACCGCGCCCTGAGTATGGATTTGAAGGATTGGTGGCGGGCGACCGTTGGTGCGTATGCGCCGCGCGTTGGCTTGAAGCCAGTGAAGCTGGATTTGCACCGCCAGTAGTGTTAGAAGCCTGCCATGAAAAATGCTTGGAAATTGTGAGTTTGGCGGATTTAAAATATCACGAATTGCGCTGATAGTTTTGAATTTTAGGGAGAAACTTCAAGACGTTTGAGCGAAGACAGTACAAGTGGCACGACAAGCGAAAAACAACATAGAAATTTCGCGTTAAAAACAAGACCTATTTGCTGTGGTGTTGCCTGAGCCGCTATCCTGAACCAAAAAGGTCCAAGTGGTAACAACCTAAAGCGCTTTAGGTTCACTCGCCAAGGGTATCTTAAAAGATATCCCAATTTGGAGCGCTCACACCGCGACTTGAATAGCTGAAACCTATAACGAAAACTAGTTCAAGGAATTTAAGACTCAAGCAACACCACAGAAAACAAATTAAATATTAATGTTCACTTGTGACGAACTGATGAAGAAAACTAATTACAACAGTCTAATTTAGATACTAGATTTTTAAAAAGTTTACTATTTATAACAATTTAGTTTGGCTCGCCACAGCTTCATCAATTTGACTTTGCATGGCGCTAATCCTACGCTTATAATTACCGATGTCAACATCGCCAGTTTTGGTATGCAACAATTCGTGCGATAAATTTAACGCTGCCATAATCGCAATTCGATCAATTCCGACCACTTTGCCAGTGTCGCGAATATCGTGCATTTTTCTATCTAAATAATTGACCGCTTCCAGCAATCCAGGACGCTCTTCATCTGTGCAGGCGACCGTAAATTCTCGCCCCATGATATTCACATCAATCGTTTTTGCGCTACTCATAATGGCTCTGTGTCTAAAGATGCAATGTTAGCAGGGATTGTTTCAAGCAATATTTCTAGCTTTTCGCTCGCTAAAAGCATATTACTTTTTAGCGTATTGGAATTTTGCTGCGCTTGCGTTAAGTCATCACGCAATTGAACATTTTCTTCGCGCAATGTGACACACAAAGAAATAAGCTTACTAATTTTATCTTCTAATCTTTTTAAATCTGCATCCATACCCCACTATAATTGAAAAAAATCATTGTAGTCAATAGCTAAGGTGGGTTATTCAAAGTAATTTAATATGTTTTAACAGGGTTGTTGTTTTAATAATCAAGTTGTAAAGAAACAATTCAATCCACAATCACCAAACAATAAAAGATATAATCTTTTCTAGTTGAAAGGTGCCTGCATTAATTTCAAATTAATAAAGGTGAAACTGGGAAATAGGTGCGTTGCGTTTTGCTTTAGTTTTTCATTTGAAGCAAGTTTAAACAAAACAATCCCTATGCTGCCCCCGCAACGGTAAGTGAGTGTAGTTTTGCAATTAAGCCACTGAGTGCTATTAACTTGGGAAGGCGCAAATCATTCCTCACAAGCCCGGAGACCGGCCTTGCAATTAAAACGTTAGGAAATACCGCGGGGTGTCGGTAATCAAAACTGAATACACAATTTTTTCAATCAATTTGTGTGTTAAGTTCTGGCTTATTCAAACACTTCTGGTATTCCTCATTATAAAAATAGCACGCGGGGTCGCGTGTAAACAGGGATATTATTACCATGCAAAAAACCATCATAGCGAGCCTAATCGGCTTGGCTATTCAATCATCTGCATTTGCCGCAGAAAACTTAAACTTAGAGGAAGTAACTGTTAAAGCCAATCGCTTCGAGCACAAAGAATCAGAAACCACTTATGCATCTGAAGTGCACACCGCTGAGCAAATTGAAGCGTCTGGCACAAGTACTTTATATGATTTTTTAACGCAACAGACATCACTAAACGTATCGCCAAATATTGGCAACCGCGCCACACCTGCTATCAACTTAAGAGGTTTTGGCACTGAAAATGGTTATCAAAACGTGGTGATTGTGGTGGATGGCCAGCGCCTAAACAATATTGATTTGCAGCCTGCTTTACTAGCAGGTATTCCATTAAATAATATTGAGCGTATCGAGATTACTAAAGGTGCTGGCTCTGTTATTTATGGAGACGGTGCTACGGCGGGTACGATACAAATTTACACCAAAAATAAAACGGGCGTCACAGTGACAACCTCGCTTGGTAATGTTGGGCAACAAAATCATTCCATCAGTGCTGGAATCTCAGAACAGTATTTTGATCTTTCCGCAAATCTCGCGCATGATGATTATGATGGATTCAGTAAAAGAGATATTACTGGTCATAAAGACCAGTTTGATGGTGACACGCAAAACGTAAAACTAAAAATAAAGCCAACAGAAAACTTGCGCTTTATTGCTGAGGGTACAAGCTCGCGCAATGAAATTCGCTATGTGAACCCTTTAACCCAAGCTGAGTTTAGAGATAATCCCAGACAAAATGGCGGCTCTGCTTATACCCAGCAAAGCTTTGATAGTGACCAGTGGCGAGTTGGTGCTCAATTTGATTTGAATAAAAACATTCAAATCAGTGCCTATCACTATCAAGATGATAAGTTTTCAGAGTTTATTTCCGCAACACCCTCAACTGCTGATTCTCTATACAAAAGCAATGATATTAGTATCCGCTACCAGAGTGAAACATTGAATTTGTTGGCTGGTTATCAAGATTTTGATGGTGAAAGAAAGTCATTTAGTGACTTTGGTTTTGGTCCAAGCACAGATAAAACCACCAAAATAAATGAGGCGTTTTATCTACATGGCGAGTACTTAACTGACGCATTAACGCTATCTGCAGGTGTGCGTAACGAAACCGTGAGATACCGATTTACCCCAATCACCAACGCATTTGGTCTGCCGCCAGCGGCTACAGAAAAAAACGATATTGATGCTTGGGATATTGGTGCTAACTATCGCTTTAACAGCAATTTGAGTGTATTCACCAATTACAACCAAGCTTACCAAGCGCCTGATATTGATAGATTATTTGGGTTTGGTGGTGGATTCAACGGCTTTATTGACCCAGCCAAAGTAAAAACTTTCAACGTGGGTTTAAACCACATCGTTGCCAATAATCGCCTAAAAGTGACTACTTTCTATGCGGATTTAGAAGATGAAATTTATCTCGTGCCTGTGATATTTAGAAATACCAACATTGATTCATCAACAAAATACGGGATTGAAGTTCAGGATTATTTTAAATTCAATGATGCATTAAGTGCATCGCTTATTTATAACTATACGCGCGCAAAAATTGACCGTGAAAATGAGGGCGGCGGTACATTTAATGGCAATGATTTACCAGGCGTGCCTAAACACACGGTTGTTGCTAACTTAAATTATCAATTTTTTGAGCATGCTCAAGTAAATCTTAATCACAATTGGCGCTCAAAAGCTTATGCCTTTAACGACTTTCAAAACAACTTTAGTCAAAGACAAGATAGTTACAATTCAACCAATATCGCAGTCAATTATCAGTATAAAAATCTGAACTTGTTTGCTGCGATTAATAACCTGTTTGAAGTAGAAAACTCGATTCAAGTGGCGGATGATTCGATTTACCCGGTTGATTTTGTGCGCACTTGGCGTGTTGGTATGCGCGCCGATTTTTAAGATTGATTCTCATCAAAAAAGCCACAAAATGGTATGATTAGGTATTATTTATTTGTGGCTTTTTAAAGCTTAAAGCACAGGATTCACCATGCAAAACAACTTAACACTATCTAAACAACTAATTATTGCCGCTGCAATTGCATTTTTTATGCTGTTAACACGCGGTAGTCATGTGCTCACGCACGTTTCATTACCAGACGCTAGCTTGGTATTATTTTTATTGGGCGGCTTTTTATTAAAGCGTGCTGGCTGGTTTGCCGGTTTTTTTGTGTTAGCAACAGTCATTGATTTTGGCGCTGCGGCATTTGACCCTGCGCAAGGCTTTTGCCTGACTAACGGCTATTGGGGCTTGATTCCCGCTTATGGCGCAATGTGGCTGGGCGGTTTATGGTTAAGTACGCAAAAAGAGGTTTTCGCACCAAATTTAAAAGCCATCTCAGCCTACGCTTTAGTTAGCTTGAGCACCACCTTTTTGGCATTTGTTATTTCTACCCAAACTTATTATTTATTCTCTGGCCGCTTTCCTGCCAAAGGTTTAATCGAATCTATGCAACATGGCTGGGAGTATTTACCAAACTGGTTAGGGTTTTCGGCAATGTACTTTGCGTTTGTTTGGTTAAGTGTCGCTTTATGGCGTAATGTTAAACCTTTGCAAACATCAAAAGCTTGATGCTATTGAACTGTATTAAGCCGCTTAACGTTAAGCGGCTTTTTTTACGTTGAAAATCTACTTACTATCTTATGCACAATCACCATGCTTACACTGTAGAAGAACAGGCTGCCATCTATAAAGTTATCGCAGAGAGACGCGATATGCGACATTTTTTGCCAACACCGGTGGATTGCGCCACTCTGCAAAAAATATTAGCCGCCGCACACCACGCGCCTAGTGTTGGTTTAATGCAGCCGTGGCGATTTATTCGTATTACCGATTTGCAAATTCGCCAAGCTATTCACAAGCAAGTGGATATAGAGCGTGCCAAAACTGCGCAAGCGATTGGTGAGTATGAAACGACGGCGCGCATGTCCGAGTTTTTATGCTTAAAAGTAGAAGGCATTTTAGAGTGCGGCGAGCTATTGGTTGCTACGCTTTGTGATAAGCGCGAAAACAATATTTTTGGCCGCCGCACTATGCCAGAGATGGATATTGCATCAGTGAGTTGCGCCATTCAAAATATGTGGCTGGCGGCGCGTGCAGAGGGTTTGGGCTTGGGTTGGGTGAGTTTGTTTGACCCAATTGAGTTGGCGCAATTATTGAATATGCCAGCCGATGCAAAACCGATTGCCGTGTTGTGCTTGGGGCATGTTGCTAGCTTTTATAAAGAGCCTATGCTGGTTGAAACAGGCTGGAAAATTGAAAAACCGTTGACTGATATGTTAATGGAAAATAGTTGGAATCATGATGACACAAAGTAATAGCCCGCATATCACCTTAGTTTTGGGTGGCGCGCGCTCTGGCAAAAGTCGCTATGCAGAACAATTAGCGATAGCATCTAGCTTGCCAGTGACTTATATTGCCACCGCCTTGGTATTTGATGATGAGTTCGGGAAGCGTGTGGCGCATCACCAATCACGCCGTCCTAAAGATTGGAGCACAGTTGAGCAAGCCCATGATTTGGCGCTTGCTTTGCAAAACCATGCCAAAGCAGGGCAATGCGTAATTGTAGATTGCCTAACTTTATGGCTGGCGCAATGTATTTGCCCCGATTGCGCGCAGCCTGAAACGCTTGATTGGCAATCTGAAAAAGCAGGTCTATTGGAAATGCTACCAAGGCTAGCAGGAAAAGTAATTTTGGTCAGCAACGAAGTGGGCATTGGTATTGTGCCTTTAGGCGCGATTAATCGCCAGTTTCAAGATGAGCAAGGCAGGCTGAACCAAGCGGTGGCGCAGCTAGCCAATGAAGTGGTGTTTATTGCCGCTGGCTTACCAATTAAATTAAAGGGTTAAATATGGAAGTTCAATTTGAATTAAAAGGCGAATTTATTGCGCTTTGCGATTTGCTTAAAACCACAGGCATTGCCGATAGCGGCGGTCAAGGTAAAGCGTTTGTGGCGGATGGCATTGTAACGGTAGACGGCGCAATTGAATTGCGCAAAACCGCTAAGATTCGTGTCGGGCAAGTAGTTGAGTGTTTTGATAATCGCATCACGATTGTTAAAGCGACTTAACACTTAAAAACGCGCAATAATTTCTAAAGATTCACAAAATTAATTTTGGGAACACTATTTTCCACACCAAATTCCAATTGCGTAATGCTGCCATAATCAATCGTCAATCTAAACAAACCTTTAAGCGGCATATTCAAAACATGCGCCAGCAGGGCGCGAATCATGCCGCCATGCGTCACAATGGCAATATTGCCGTTTGGATAATGCGCCAAAATTTCTTCTAAAAAATCCACACCGCGCTGTTGTAGCTGGCTAAACGTTTCACCGTTTGGCGGAGCTAAATTGGCGTAGTTGTGTGCCCATGCGTCAAAAATATCGCGTGGAATATCATCCCAAGCGGACATTTCCCAATCCCCAAAATTCAGCTCCATTAGACGGTTGTCAACCAATGGTTCGCCAATATTAAGCGCGTTGGCCAGCTTTAAACAGCGTTGCAACGGGCTGGTAAAAATAGCATCAAATTGCGTGTTAAGTATTTTTTGCTGAGTGTGCAAGGCTTCATCCATAAAACTGCTGGCGACATCAATGTCACTTTGCCCATAACAAATACCACTAGGCACTTGAAGTGCAGTATGCCGAATCAAAAAAAGTTTCAAAGGCTAGCCCCTAAATGAATACTCCATGCAAGCACCCCAAAATAAAATGCTAGCTCTGTGATTTGTTGCGTAGCGCCTAGGCAATCGCCAGTGTAGCCGCCCAGCCAGCGCTGGATTTTATGGCGCCACCAAACCCAACTTATCAATACAGGTATTAAGGTAAAACCCACCAATTTTAAAATAATTAAATGTGAATGGTTACTCACACTTAACGCATAAATAACACCGAAAAATGGCAGTAAGCCGAATATATTGGCTACTAGCAAACTGAGTAGGTTGATTTGAGTAGCAAGTGGCTTGGCTTTGCCGCTGATTTTCACGTAATCTAAACTTTGCATCATCCACACCGCACATAAACGGCTTAATGCATGCGCGGTAACTAACGTGATTGGAATGAAAAAGTAATTTAATGCATTAAGCGTTTGGAATTTGGCAAACAGCATCAAAAATAGTGCCACTGCGCCGTAAGTGCCCAGCCTTGAATCTTGCATAATGGTGATGATTTTATCTTTATCCCATCCGCCACCAAGCCCGTCTGCACTGTCGGCTAAGCCATCTTCATGAAAAGCGCCTGTAGCGTAAATGGTGGCTGCCATGCTGATTAAAACGGCTATCGCCAAAGGCAAAAACAGGTGGGCGCAATAAAACACAATTGCGCCAATTAGCCCAACCAATACGCCGATTAATGGAAAATACTTGCTAGCATGATTTAAATCCGACTCTTGAAAATCGTGAAAGCTGGGCACAGGTATGCGCGTAAAAAATCCCACAGCCAACAAAAAATATTGCCATTGTTTACGCATCTTTAATTCACTTTAGCGGCATCAACTGCCTGACTAACACCAGCGCTTTCAAAGCTAGCCATCTCATTTAAAAAATTAACCGCCGCTTGCACCAGCGGGTAGGCGAGTGCAGCGCCTGTGCCTTCACCTAAGCGTAAATCTAAATCTAGCAGGGTTGTTGCATTTAAATACGCCAATAATTGCCGATGTGCTTGCTCGTTAGAGCAATGGGCGAAAACGCAATAATCCAAAATATTTGGCTGTATTTTATAAGCCACCAGTAAAGCCGCGCTGGCAATAAATCCATCTATTAGCAATATAGCTTTTTGCTCTGCTGCGCCTAGCATCGCACCTGCCATCATGGCGATTTCAAAACCGCCAAAGCAGGCCAGAGTTTGCATGGCATCTTTGCCATTTAACCCATGATGCGCAATGGCTTGCTTTAAAATAAACGTTTTGTGCGACAAACCTGCATCATCTAAACCCGTGCCGCGGCCCACGCATTGCTCAATTGGTATACCGCACAATAGGCTCATTAAGCAGCTGGCAGATGAGGTATTGCCAATCCCCATTTCACCGAAACCCATGATATTACAACCAGCATCTGTTTCTTTTTTAGCAAGCGTTGCACCAAAAGTGAGTGCTTGCTCACATTGTTTTAATGTCATCGCTGACTGGTTTGAAAAGTTACACGTCCCCATTGCAATTTTTGCGTCAATCAATGAATTAGTTAACACATTTTTTGCATCGAAAATATGGTTAACTCCTGCATCAATCACACGCAATTTCATGCGATTTTGCTTGGCAAACACATTAATCGCAGCAGTACCTTGTAAAAAATTCAGCACCATTTGCGCAGTCACGCTTTGTGGATAAGGGCTAACATTGTTTTGCGTAATGCCATGATCGCCCGCAAAAACCAGTAAAGTTGGCTGATCGAGTTGCGGCGTTAATGTATGTTGAATTTGCCCAATCTGCAAAGCCAACGCTTCTAATTTGCCTAGCGCACCCAGCGGCTTGGTTTTTTGATTGATTTTATGGGTTAAGTCAGCTTTTAAGCTGATATCTAACGGCAATATATTAAAAGTCTTCATGCCAATTAGTTTAAATGAAAAACCCGCAAAACTTTTCAGCTTTGCGGGTTAATTTTCAGTCTATATTTAATTATTTAGCCGCTTCAGCCGCCGCATCTTTTGCCGCTTGCACTGCATCACCCGCTTCTTCTTTTGCTTCAGCAACCGCTTCAGAAGTCGCTTCAGCTGCATCGCTTGCCGCGTCCGTCACTGCTTCTTTTGTTTCTTCAGCTACTGCACCAGCTGCTTCTTTAGTTGCATCAACTGCTTCGCCCATTTCTTCTTTCATATTATCTACTGCGTCGTCAGATTTGCTGCAACCTGCAACTAATGTTAAGGCAAAAACGCCTGCTAATAATGCACGTAAAAATGTGTTCATGGTAAAACTCCCTTGTTGAAAATTAAATTATTTTGTAAAGAATTACTGGGGTGGAATGCGTAGCATTTGGCCTGGGTAAATTTTATCAGGATGGCCTAGCATTGGTTTGTTCGCCTCAAAAATACCCATATAAGCGTTGGCATTACCGTAAAACTGTTTAGCGATTTTAGATAAAGTATCGCCACGCACCACTGTATAAAATTGAGGCTCAGCTTCGGCTTCAATCACGCCTAATTGATCTTGCACATGCTCAACGCCCGCTACGTTACCGCAGCAAAGTAAAATCTTTTCTTTAATTTCTTGCGTATCCGCCATGCCTTGTACAATCACCGTGCCCGATGCGCCATCAAAACCAATGTCTAAATCGCGTGCACTTAAATTCATTTTGGCCACATAGCCAGCAATTGCATTAGCCGCCGCTTTATTTGCTGCATCTACGTTAACAGGCGTTGGGTCTTTTTTTGCCACAACATCAGCAGCTTTTGCCTCGCCTATACCAAGTAATTTTTCGCCTGCATCTTTAATAAATGAAAACATTCCCATATCAATCCCCTTTTAACATTATGGTACTACTTTAATAGCGCTAAATTGAATACACTTAAATCTTCAAACCAGTTCATTTAACATACTCACAGCGTTTTGCTTCAACTGCATGACATCTTTAATAAAGCTGACTATAGAGCATCTCATCGTACATGACTAGATTAGTTTGAATTAAATCGTGTTGCGGTGTGTAAATTTATGTGAAGTTTGCTATAATGCGCGACTTGCAAATCGTTATGCAGTGTTTTGCATGATGGCCGGATAGCTCAGTCGGTAGAGCAGCGGATTGAAAATCCGCGTGTCGCAGGTTCGATTCCCGCTCCGGCCACCAATTAGATTAAGCCTTACAGAGATGTAAGGCTTTTTTGTTTTTGGCTTACTGTAGCCAAATTGTACGACCCAAAAAATTCAGCATATTCACTATTTTCCACAAGCTTTTTAGCTACACATCTTGCCAATAATTAAATGGTTACTCTCAACCACTTAATGGCTGAAAACAGCCATTAAAATCCGTTTTAATTCGCATCAAAAAAATAAGTAATTGATTATTATTGTTAAAAATATCTGGAATAAAAATTGCAAACTAAATTCTAAATTTCATTTAGTCATCTTTTGTATCAGCATATTCTGGCGAAGCCGCTAAGCAAAGAAATAGCCGCCCCAAAAATGTAGCGTTTTTTGCTGCTGATAGGTAAAGAGCAAAAAAGGTTTATATGTTCGCTCGCATCGGTAACGCCATCTCATGTGCACATTTAAGTGTGACACTCATCGGTTTAATGGCTTTTCTGCCGTTTATCATCGCTTATCATCGTTTGCCAATTCCCTCATTTTACGGCGAATGGGTAGCCGGTTTATTGGGTATTTTCGCTTTAATGCATTTGATTCGCAAAGAAAGCTGGCAGCCCTTAGAGATTCCGCAAATCGCGCTGATTTTTGCAGGATTTATCGCCATCGTCAGCATGCAGACTATGTTGGGTATGTTGCAATCTACACAATATGGTTTGCTGGTGATTGGCTACTTAAGTTGGGCTTTTTTACTGGCTATTTTGGGTGGATATTTACGCAGAAAAATGGGTTGGGAGCAAATAGCCAGCACGTTTGCTTGGGCAATATTAGCGGGTTGTGTGCTGAATATTGTTTTTGTTACATTGCAATATTTTGCGCGGCAGGGTTTTGCTTTGCCTTATATGCCTAATTTTCCAGCGTTTGGCGCCATTGGACAGCTCAACCACTTTGCCAATTACACGGCTTTGGGTATAGCCTCGCTATTGTATTTACTGTTTAAAAAACGCTTAACGCTTACCATTAGTGTTGTGCTGGGTTTGTTTTTTTTAGGGCTGATGGCAATATCTGGCTCGCGCAGTAGTTGGCTGTATTTAGTGGCTTTAATTGTGTTGGCGGCATTGCTGCGCGCCATGTCTTTGCGGCAATCTTCTACCACCAGCGCGTTACAAATCAAGCAAAGCCAGCAATTGTTATGGCTAGCGATTCTGCTGTTGCCTGCATTTGCTTGTATGCAATGGCTGGTTGGCCATTTATTAAACGGCGTTGCCCTACCAAACGATAGATTACTAGCAGAGTTTGGCAATGCCAATGCTGTTGGTGGATTAAAAGTGCGCTTACATATCTGGTATGAGAGCCTATTGCTCTTTATGCAATCGCCATTGCTGGGCATTGGTGTTGGGCAAACTCGCTGGATGTCGTTTTTTACACTCGATAAACATTGGCTGGTAACCTTGCCGGGTACATATGAGCATGCGCACAACTTAGTGCTGCATGTGCTTGCTGAGATGGGCATTGCAGGTGGATTGCTTTTGCTGGCGGGCTTGTTTGCTTGGCTACGCGGTTTTCAATGGAAAAATATCCATTTAGAAACGTGGTATGTGCTGGCGTTATTATCCATTATTGGCATCCATAGCATGTTGGAATACCCGCTGTGGTATGCCTACTTTTTAGGCCTAACCGCGTTTTTGCTGGGTGCAGGTGATGAAACTCGCCAGCAATGGAACGTTAAACCTGTGGGACAAACGCTTGGTCGCTTGGCTTTTTGCGTGCTGTTTGTGGTGGCGTTGGGCGCCATGTTAAATACATTTGTAGCGAATAAAAAACTGGAATTTTGGGTAGCAAAAGGCATTGCTAAAGAGATTAACGCTCAAAGTAAAACAGAATTTTTGCGCGCTCTTGATTGGGTAGAACAGCATACACTCTTAGCGCCATATACCAACTTAATCTATGCTAATTCGCTAAGGCCGAGCAAAAAAAACTTGCCACAAAAAATAGCGATTAGCGAGTCAGCTATGCGTTTTGTGCCAAAAAGCACAGCGGCCTATCGGCATGTATTGCTGCTTGAATTAAATAACCAACATGACGAGGCGGTGCAATATTTAAGGCGTGCCATACAAGCGTTTCCAAAAGAGTTTAAAACAGAGTTACAAAAAATGCCCAGAAAATACTGGGATATGTACTTGCGACTATTTTCAGAGGCGATTGCAAAACCGTCTGAAACAAAAACAAGCTTGCCAATAACGCCTCACATTCAAAAAATTGGTTATACACAACAACCAAGTTGATTGTATACAACCACCACTTGAATCATTTTTAAAGGTTGAATAAATCGATTAGTTTTAAATTGCTGAATAAAAACAGCTAGTTAACAAATTTAACACTTTGATACAAAATTGGCACAAGCATTGCAGTATGAGTTTACAGAGTAATGCCAGCAGATATTCAGTTGGCTACACGCTTAGTAAATAGAAAGTTGCAAGATGGTCGTACCAGTTTATTTAGCCCTATCAAAAGTAAGGCTAAATGAACTGCAAAACGGCAAGCAGCTTTATTTTTAAGCTAACAATTGCTCTGCATTTTTTAACTGGTTTTATTGGTTAACTTTTAAAATGCAGGTTATTTTAGGGTTAAGTATTTAAAGCGAGTTTAATTAAAGCAATTATTTATAACGAGATATTTAAGGAGTAAGTTATGTTACAAAACAATCAAAAAGGTTTTACCTTGCTAGAGTTGTTAGTGGTGATTACATTGCTAGCGACACTTTCAGTAGGTGCTTTAGTGGCTTATGAAGGCATTGGCGAGAATGCAACCAGTGTAGCCGCAGCAAACAATATTAAAGTGGCTGATAGTTCAATTCGTACTTTCCGTGCAATTGAAAACGTTTACCCTAACCAATGGGATAACTTAGCAAACGTTGATGGTTTGTCAGTTGGCGGTGCGCAAGATGTTTTAGCTGATGCCACATTAGGCTTTTTTGGTCAATGGACTGCTACTACAGCTAACAACGTAACAAGTGCGGTTGCAAGTTCATTAAACGCAGTTGGTGTAAATGAGTTCCAAACACTAAGAGGAGCTGCAACTATTAACTTAGCGCAAGTTTCACCAAACGAAGCGTTTAACGAAAGTGCACCAGGTGTAAGTGTTCCAGCTGATGAGTTAGAGTTTGAATTCGGCCCAACAGGTGCGTTGTCAGTAGTTAACTACGCTAATGCCACACAAGCCACGTGGTCAATTTCTGTTGTACCTTCTGGTGGCAATAACCAAGCTTGTACAGCAGGCGGTGGTGCATTCAACGCGCCATTCCAAGGTGCTGCTTTAACAGACAATTCACCATTGAATCGTATTAACGATAACTTAGATAACGATGAATGTAACTTAGTGATTGCTGTTGGTTTTGGTAAAGACGTTCCAGGTACTACATTAGATAGCCGTGTTGCAATCAGCACTGCACCTACTTATACCAATGGTATCACTGTTAATCCATCAACTCACTATGCTCGCTTTATGGCACTTTTCCATGTTGCTTCAGATGAAGATGGAAACGGCACTATCGCAACAGGTGAAGTATTCCCAAGAGCGCGTTTATTAGCTGTTGTTGATACAGAAGGCCGTACGATTGATGAATCAATTGCTGGTGCGTTTAGAACAAACTAAGGTTAGACACTTAACCCATTCAGTAGCGTTTAATTATTGGATGTTGGTTTAAAAAATGGGGCGAGGCTTGAAAAAAGCTTCGTCCCTTTTGTTGTTTATATCCAATAATCATCGCAAAAAATGCGATAAAAAGTTGGTTAAGGTTTTAAAAAAATTGATGCATAAAATAGCTTAAGTCAGCCAGTTTATTTAGCCAGTTAAATGCGTAGTCAGTATAAATAGTTACTAATTTTAATAGTTACTGTGGGGTAGGAGATGCTTTGGAATACTCAGCCAAATTTTTTGAAGGCAAAGGCTTTGTGCGCCCTGCCAAATGCAAAAATGTTGCCTGAGCGTTCTGCAGGCGCAATGCTAAAACCTTGCAATAACAGGCCTTTAGCTGCTAAACAATCATACGGCTTTACTTTGCTAGAGTTGCTAGCGGTGATTACCTTGCTAGGATTATTAGCGGTGGTTGCTGTGACTTCGCTAGATGGTGTAGAAGACGATTCCAGTATTCGTATTACCAAAATAGAAATGAGCGAGCTGCGTAATGCTTTGCGCCAATTTAAGCGCGATGTAAGGCATTTTCCAGATGAAACTTCTTCTCCATTTACCTATGATGAACAAAGCCGAGTAAGGCTGCTAGTGCAATGTAGTGACGATATTGCAACTAATCCAGATAATTTTGATGCTGGATGTAGCCCTTGGAGTATAGATACTGCGCGCGGCTGGAACGGCCCTTATGTGCTATCCGAAGGTATTGCCGATAGCTGGGGCACGCCTTACCGGTTAAGTTATGAAAATTTAGAGCCGCGATTAATTAGTCATGGCGTTAATAAGCAGTATGAAGGCGTTAACACCACAGATAGATGTTTGCCAAATGGCGATAGTAGTGATGACATTGTGTTGTGTTTATTAAAATGAGTATGCGCATGAACAATCACAAGCCAATCATTCTTGCCCAAACCAAGCAAACACAACAGGGTTTTACCTTGGTGGAATTATTACTGGTTATTTTAGTGTTAAGTAGTTTGGCCTTAGCCACTACTTTTTTAGTGGACGGCATTGGCAACCAAAGCCGTTTTGATGAAACCAAAACCCGCTTGCAACAAATTCGCCAAGCCATTGTTGGCGATACCAGCCGTACTTTAAATGGTCAGCCAGAGTTACGTGGCTATGTGGCCGATATGGGGCGCTTGCCAGTTGATTTGACAGAGTTGATTGAAATAGGCGGACAGGATGCTTGGGGTTTAAGCGCAGTAACGGCATCTGATTTATCGCCAGTGGTCACTATTTCGTTAAACGCAGGCTGGCGTGGCCCTTATTTAGACACTTTGCCAGATAGCGATGGCACACGCAGATTTAGAGATGGCTGGGGGAATGGCGATTTATCAAGCGTTAACTATGGTTGGTCATTTGGTGTAGATGTTAGTGGTGTTTCTGGCATAACCGTACAAAGTTATGGCGCAGATGGACTATCAGGCGTAACAACACCTGGCGCAGTATTTGAAGAAGATTATCCTGCCACTAGCAATTTAATTGAGCCAAACGATTATGTGGTTTCATTGGCAAATATCAATGTGCAATTAGACCAACCTATTGCAATTGCACCCAGCGAAGACTTGGTATTACGACTTTACCGCATTAGTGATGGTGTGATTGAAGACCCAGCTTTAGAAAGTGCCGCTGTTACTGCAGTGGTTGGTCAACAAACCTTGAGTTTTAGCGTAACGGAGGGGTTGCCACATTATATGGGCAATTATGCCGCAGTGCTGATTTGCGATAACGCAGTGATTTACGACGGCGATTGTGCTGCGCCACATATGAATAGCCAACCCTATTATTTCACCTTAATCCCACGCGTGCAGTTACCGATTATCCCTTGGAATATTCAATGAATTTGAACTCTGTTTTAAAGCAAATACCGTTTTTTGGCGATCAGTCGTCTCTATTGGTGTGCGAAACCGATGCTTTTGCCTTAAATGCAGTGGTGGTGAGTCGACATAACAAGCAGCTTAAGGTGGATTTTACGGCAAAATCTGAAGCGCTAGATTATCAACAAGCCATAAAAGAAGTGCTAACACGCCTGCGCGAGCAAGGCTGGCAAGGGCGCGAGGCAGCTTTGCTCACAGCTGCCGTGCTATCTGCGGTGGTTGAGTTGCCAGTGACGCATCAGCAAGTGCGCAGCCCTTTGCAAATGCAAGAGCTAATTCGGTGGGAGCTAGACCCTTTGCTGATTCAGCATGCGGTCACTTGGTCTATTGGGCAGCTATTACTCACTCAAGGTTATCTCACCGAAACACAAGTGGCCGATGTGCTTGCGCAGCAGCAAGGCAAAACTAAATCAGGTTTGGGTAATGGGCACGGATCCATTTATTCGTTTAAACGATTTGGTGAATTTGCCGTTGATTTAGGCTATGTAAGCCAAGCGCAGGTAGATGAGTGCATTGCTAGGCAAACTTGGTTGCGCGCAGATGGCGATGATATTTTGTGTGGTTGGGCTGTGCAAAATAATCAGCAAAAATCCGAAGCTGCGCAAACAGATGGTGCTAATGCGAACTGGTTGGTAAGCGGTGCCAATGCCAACTTAATACGCCAGTGGGAGGCTGCATTTTTAAGCCATAAAATTGTGTTAAGTCGTGTGTTTCCGCTAGTGGGATGTGCCGCCGCGTTAATGCCTGCAAAAGATTCGATTTTATTATTAGAGGCCGCACACAGTTTGCAGGCGGTACTGCGTTTGCATGCGGGTGTAGTAAACGCAATAGACACACAAAAACGCCCCGCCATGAGCGTGTTAGATAGCTGCCTAGAGAGTTATCACCACCTAGTTACGCCAGAAATTGAGCAACTTTGGGTTGCAACTCAGGATAGTAATCAAGAGTCAGGCCAGCAAATTGGTCAGGAGCTCAGTCAGCAACTGGCCGCTATGATAGGACGCGAAACATTTACTGTGCCGCTCATTAGCCCGCAACTTTCGGCAGGTATGCAGGGCGTGGCGCAACATGTGTTGCTTGATAAAAACCAATCACCTGTTGCAGGGGTTATGGTGCAGGGCCCTAAACCATCCTTGTTTAAACGGGTTGAGGTGCGTGCAATTGCCGCAGGTTTGGCATTTTTACTGCTCATTGGCGGGCTTGAGGCAGCGCTGTTTGTGCGTGGTCAATTGGTGCAAAACGAACACACTAAAATCGCAGCGCAGAAAAAAGACTTTGATGCGATTGTGGCAAAAGCACAAGCAAAAGTGGATGCAGTAAACAAACTGAAAGAAGAAATTAAAACTAAAAATGCATCTTTAACCAGCTTAAATGAGCGGTTTGATTTTTTTGCGTCAGAACTGCCAACCCGTGCTGATTTTGTTAAAAAACTGCTGGATAACTTAAGTATTGCCGTCACAGATGAAGTGGTGATTAACTCGGTTGAAGAAACGGCTAAGCTAGGTATTCGCTTCTCAGCATGGGCATTAACTGAAAAATCGGCACAACAATTTATTCAAACTTACAAAAATACCATGGCGCCTTTGGGTATGGAGTTGCAAGACCCCATTGTGCGTCAGCAAACAGGCCGCTTGGGATTATTTGGATATGACATTCAATTTAGGCTGTTGAATCCTAACGAAGCTGCAGAAAACAAACCAGCTAGCGCAACCCCGCCAACAGGAAAGCCCGCACAGAAATGATGAATTTAAGCAAAATGACACTGCGCGAGCAGGTTTTAGTTTTAGTGACCGTTGTGATTATTGTGGGCGGCTTGTATGGTGGTTTGCGCTTTTACCCTGCTTATAAAGCGATTGGTGAAACCAAAAAAAATACCGAAATGATGGATGCCGCGATGAAATCTACCAAGGTACCAGAAGAGCCTTTTGACGACACTATCACTCTGAATAAAGAGCTAAAGGAATTAGACATTGAGCTATCTGATGCCACCGCATTAATGGCTGATATGGAGGCACGATTATCACCGCCTGACGACACCACCTTAGTGCGGCTGGCTATTTCAGATGCGGCGCGCAATGCGTTTGTGCGCATTAATACCAATGAAGAATATCGTGTGACTGTGCCGCCTCCAGTTGCTCCAACTGGTACTGCTGCTGCGTCAGCTACTGCGCAACCACAGAAAAGACAAGGAGATGCTGCCAAACGTCGTGCACGTAATGCCAGACGCGCTGCAGGAGTAAATAGTGCGGCATTAACCATCAACCAAGTGAGCCCAGAACTGGCAACGCCACTGATTAAAAAAATGGCGATTAATGGTCCAATGGAGCGCCCCATGCAACGGCTTGTGATGGAAGGCACTTATGCAGGCATGATGCGATTTATTGAGGAACTGAAACGCATGGAAATGATGGTGACGATTGTGCAGTTTCAACTCACACCAACACCGCAGGCGCCACCTCCTGGCCTCAATCAACGTTTATCTGCCACTTTAGTATTGGCGCTTTAATGATTAGTACAGTAGCGATTGGGCGTAAAACTTAATGCTTAAAAATACGCAAAAAACTGGTCGGCCATGCACGCACCTAAAGGCGATATATGGCAATTAGTGTAGAGCAACTAATTGATGCATCGCTTCGTCAGCACCTAATAGAGGGCGAGGTGTTGGCGAAATTGCGTATTGATGCAAGACGCAATCGTAGTGACATTTTGGAGGTCATCGCAGCACATTACCGCTTGCCTGTTTCGGCTTTTTATCAAGCAGCGGCAGAGTTGCGCGGTTTGTCGTTTATAAATCCCATTAACTTAACACCGCCAGCCAGCTTATTAAAACGTGTACCGCAAGCGTTGGCTAGGCGCAAGCTCGTGTTGCCTGTTGCAGAAACAGACGATTGGGTGCAAGTAGCGACCGCAGACCCAGATGACCGGGCGACATTAGATGCTTTACAGCGGTTACTGAATAAGCCTGTGCAAGCGGTGGTGGCAGAACCAAGTAGCTTAAATGTGGCATTGAATCGCCATTTAAACGGTGCGCCGCAATCAGGTATTGCAGCAGCAGTAGAAACCGATTTAATCGCTATGCTGGATAATATTTTAAAAGAGGCGTATTTACGTCGCGCTTCTGATATTCATTTAGCACAAGAAGAATCTGGCCTGCGCGTGCGTTTAAGAGTAGATGGCAAGTTGCAGGATTATCACACCGATGCTGATGGCATTGTAGCTAACGGTTTGATTTCGCGCGTAAAGGTGTTGGCAAATTTAGATATTGCCGAGCAACGCGAGCCACAAGATGGCGGCATGAGCTATCGTTTAGCCGCACCGATTGATACCGAATTTAATATTCGCGTTGCCACTGCGCCAACAAGATTAGGCGAGCGCGTCACCATGCGTTTGCTGGGGCAAGAGGCGCAAAATCTAACTCTGCCATTATTGGGCATGGCAGAAAAAGATATGCTGCATTTTAGAAAAGCCATTCGCAAACCATTCGGTATGATTTTGCTAACAGGGCCAACTGGTAGCGGAAAATCCACTACTTTATTTGCCGCGCTGCAAGAGATTAACAATCCAGAACTGAATATCATGACGGTAGAAAACCCGATTGAATATGTGATGGATGGCATTTCACAAATTCAAACAGGGCCAAAAGTCACTTTTGCAGGCGCACTACGTTCACTATTACGGCACGACCCAGATGTGCTGATGGTGGGTGAGATTCGTGATGAAGAAACCGCTGATGTGGCACTAAAAGCCGCCATGACAGGCCATTTAGTCTTTTCTACTTTGCACACCAACACCGCCGTAGGAACGATATCACGTTTGGCAGATATTGGCTGTGAGCCTTATTTAATCGGCTCTACCATGAATGCAGTGATTGCACAGCGATTGGTGCGAAAGCTATGCCCACATTGCAGAAAGCCGCGAACTGCCACCGCGGATGAAGCGATGCAATTAGGCCAAGAAGGCAAACAAATCACGGTATATGAGCCAGTAGGTTGTGCCGCTTGCCAAGGCAAAGGCTACAGAGGCCGTTTGGGCTTGTATGAAACACTGTGGTTTGATGAAAGTTTATCCCGAATGGTATCAAAAGCCACTGGTGAAGAAGAATTAGAGGCTTACGCTGTTTCATCGGGTAATTTAAATCGCATGTGGGATGACGGCGCAGTGAAGGTGCTGGCGGGCAGTACATCTTTATCCGAGCTGCAAAATGTGGCCATTAAAAAGCATTAAGTAGAGCCAACAGATGCCAACCTTTCAATATAAAGCGCTGAATAACTTAGGTAAAGAAACCAAGGGTAGTGCCGATGCCAGTGATGCGCGTACTGCGATTGCCAATTTGCGCCAGCAAAATATTTTTGTACTAGAAATTGAGCAAGATACAGACAAAAAAGCAGGTTTAAGCAAGGAGCTCGATTTAAGTAGCTTAACCGAGTGGCGCTCAGTTTCTACTCAAGAGTTGATTTTCTTTTTTAAACAGCAAACCTTTATGTTACGCGCTGGCTTGCCTGTTTTACAGGCTTTGCAATTAGGCCGTACGCAGGCTAGCGGTAGGCTAGGACGCGTGATTGATAGGATGATTGCAGATATTGAAAATGGCTTTCCGCTATCGCAAGCAGTGGCTAGAAATCCAAAAGTGTTTCCGCCACTTGCAGTGAGTTTGATTAGCGCAGGTGAAAATACAGGTGAACTTGATTTGGTGATGGATAGGCTGGCAGACCATTTAGAGAAAAAAGCTGCTTTAAAAACCCAAACCATTAATGCCATGATTTACCCAATTATTGTCATTTTGGCGGCAATTGGCGTGTTTATCTTTTTAGTGATTAAGATTATTCCTGCATTTGCTAAATTTTTTGCAGGCAAAGGCCGTGGCTTGCCGCCGTCTACCCAATTTTTGGTGGATTTATCCACATTTTTTGTAAATTACGGCTTATATATTTTGGCAATTATCATCGTCATCATCATCAGCTTGGTATTGATGTATCAAACCAAAGAAGGCCGCTACAAATTACACAACTTACTGTTGCGTTTGCCTGTGTTGGGTAAGTTAATGACAGTGGCTGCCATGGCGCAGTTAACGTGGTCACTTTCGATGATGTTACGCAGCGGCTTAACCGCGTTGGATGCCTTAAAAATTACCGCAAAAGTCATTCGTAACCGTGTGATTTCCGATAAGACCTATGCTGCATCTGATCAAATCTTAGCAGGCAAAGATTTAGCCAGCAGCCTGCAACATCCACGTATTCCTACCATTGTGACGCAAATGATTGCCGTAGGTGAGCGCACGGGTACTTTAGATAACGTGTTGCATCAATTGGGCGATTATTACGAAGAGCGTTTGCAATTGGGTATTCGCCGCCTAAGCGCCATGGTAGAACCCGCGCTCATATTGGTGATTGGCGGCATGGTTGGTTTTGTGTATTACGCATTTTTTCAAGCGCTGTTTGCATTGGCAAAGGTTTAAGTATGAAGATGATTTTGGTGATTAAAATATTTTTAATCTGCGTATGGATGTGCGCGTTATCTGCGCAAGCGGGGGGCGTCATTAATAGCCCTAACACATCAAATTACGGCGCATCCTTGCAAAATTTGTCAGAGCCGCCATCGCCGCGCGATCCATTCACCACCAGCGAGCGCATGTATGCAGAGGTGGGCAACCAATCAGCCAATCTAGCCAATAACGGGCAGGGTTTTGTGGCAGGTTTTGGTGCGCAGAATGTGCCCAGAATGCGCTTAAAAGGCTTTGTGAATCGGGGTGCTAAAAAAATTGTGGCCTTGCTAGAAGTAGATGGTGCAGGCGTATTTCTGGTGAGCGAAGGTGATGAAATTGGCTTGCAGTCGATTGGCCAAAATGGCGTGATTAAAGTGATTAAGGTCGATACAAATGGCGTGCGCGTGCAAACCGGGCAAGTGAATCAGGTGATTATCGTGCGCTAAAACGCAGGTAGTTAACAACTATTTTGGTGTGAATTAAAAGTAATGTTGAGGTTAAGTAAATGAAACAGATAAAGCAGTTAAGCAAGGGTGATAAAAAAGGTTTTAGCAGTCATTTTTTATGCGCAATCACATTGATGTTGCCTTTAACGGCAATCACCGCCGAAAAGCCACCAGCTACCGAAACGCTATCACCAAATGAGCAAATTATTGCTTTAGACCCAGCAGCGTCAGCAATCAAACCAGCCAATAATCGTGAAAATATCATGATTGGTAAGCTGGATTTTAAACAAGCTAAAATTTCAGATGTGATGCGCGCGTTATCTGATGTTTCTAACTTAAATATTGTGGCTACCGAAACTGCTGCCAAAAAAGAAATTTCAATTTTTTTGCAAAATATATCGGTTAAGGATGCATTAGAGCTGATTAGTAAAACCAGTGGTTTGTGGTATCGGCAAGACAGCAAAAATCAGTCTTACAGGGTCATGACGACTGAGGAGTATCAGAACGACTTAGTGATTTATCGCGATGATGTTACCAAAGTATTTAATATTTTCCATCCTAATCCTATCATTATTGCGACAGCCATACGCGATTTGTATCCAAACCGCGTGTTGTTAAGCTTGGGTGTTGAAGACCCTACTACCCTTGCAGGCGCAGGCGGCGGAGGTATCGGCGGCGGTGCAGCGGGGGCTGCTGGCATTACATCACGCGCAGGAGGAGGCATAGGCGGCGCGATAGGTGGCGGCTTTGGTGGCAGACAAAATAATAATAATAATAACCGACAAGGTGGTGGAATCGGTGGCGGAATCGGTGGTGGTATTGGCGGTATTGGTGGCGGCTTTAATCAAAACGAAAGTACGGTACAAATTACTGAGAGATTATCTGCAGAAAAATTGGGCAGAATAGACGCAGATATTGAGCAAAAAGGGACTGGCGGCACACTGCCGACCGACGCACTTAAAGGTTTTAATCAAACACAGCAACCCATCTACGTGACACTGAATCGCGAGCATAACTTAATGTTGGTGCGCACCAGTGATGTATTAACGCTCAATGATATATCGTCGTTGGTCAAAGAGATGGATAGACCCACGCCACAAGTGCTGCTTGAGATGAAAATCTTATCGTTAGAGGTGGGCGACCGATATAGGCAATCTTTTGATTTAGATTACGCCCCAGATTCCACGCCAGTGACAGGTCCGCCAGCTTTTAATGACCCAACAACACCATCAACAGGCATCCGCAATATATTAGGTTTGGGTAACTTTGCCTTAGAAGGCGGCACTTTTGTCTATCAGTTCTTAAATGACAGAATTCGCGCACGTATTCAATTGTTGCAAGAAGACAATAAAATTAACACATTAAGCTCACCGATTTTGTTGGCAACCAATAACAGACCTGCCCGCGTTTTTGTGGGTACCGAGCAAGTGATTACCACTGGTTTTGATGCGGTAGCTGGCGCTACCAACGGGTTAGCAGTAGGTCAGCCCGCTATTATTCCAGTCACTGAAATTCGAAATATTGGTAACACCTTGCAAATTCTGCCAAAAATTAACGCAGATGGCACGGTTACCTTGCTTATTCAGCAAGATGCATCAACGTTACTCAGAGCTTCTAGCATTATCCCAGTGCCAATTGGCACAACTGTCGTCAATCTGCCAGTTGATTCTGTGCGCACCTCTAATATTCAAGGCACAGTGGTGGCGAAAGATAACCTGACTATCGCAATTGGTGGATTGATTGATAACAGCAGCAGTAATGTGGTGCAAAGTGTGCCATTGCTAGGTTCTGTGCCACTCTTGGGTAATTTATTTAAACGTGTTGTTGAAGAAAAAACCCAACGCGAACTGATTTTATTGGTCACACCGCATATCGTCACCGCGCCATCAAATGGCGAAGAGGTCACTTTGGATGCGATGAGTGAGATTTCTCAGCAAGAGTTTTAGCCTGCACTTTTTTGGTGCTAATTAAAGATTAAAGGAACACACATGAAATTTACCTATTTGTTTGGCTTATTAGCGGCTTTTAGTTTAGCTGGATGCGCTACAAATATTCCACAAGCAGAGAATTTTCCAGCATCTCAACAGAAAAAAGCCGTTGCTATACAGCACTGGGGGGTCATAGCAGACGATGCAATTGCACAAACTAAGCTTTCTTTAGCTAAACAAAATATCAGTAAAAGCAGCCCACTATTTGTAGCAGATAACAATAAAACGGACTTTAGCCGCGCTTTTCGCAAGTATATGATTGCAGGTTTAATTGATGATGGGTTTGTGGTTTCTGCTAAGAAAGAAGGCGCAATTGAGATCGATTACGAAGCACAAGTGATTCGTCATGCGGGTGCATTTGACCCGCTGGCATTTGGCTACAAGCCAGGGGTTGCCACCGCTGGCGTGGCAGGATTTTGGGTGTTGCGAGATGCATTAAAATCTTTTTCATTTTCAAGTGCTGGGCTTGGTTCACTTGCCGTTGCAGGTGCTTACGATGTTTACAAAGCTAAAAATCCAGGTGAAACCCCAGTTGAGTTGTTAATTAGCACATCGATTATTGAGCGTGATCGATATGTCATGTTAAATGCTGATGCCTACTATATTGAGAAAGGTGAAGCCTTGTTGTTTGAAGAGTGCAAGTCAAAAAATAAACGACTTTGCCGCTAACTTAAGTCGCACTTTTTCCGCCCTAAAAAGGCATTAAGTATTTCGGCACCCGCAAACCTATTTATTGGTGTGTGAATGCGCAGTTTTAATACCTGATTTTCATGTGTACAATACAAAAATTATTTAGGTATTGTTATGAAAAATTATTCAGAAATAGAAGCAACCGATTTACTGCAGTTAGTGACACAACCCAAAGTAGTCTTAGTCGATGTACGCAATGATGATGAAGTGGCGCGCGGCATTATTCCCGGCGCTATTCACATTCAGTTATCCATGTTGCCAGTAGAGTATGAAAAACTAGTGAACGCCAATACAGTGGTTTTTTATTGCCATAGTGGCGTGCGCTCTGCACATGCGGCCGATTTTGCAACCAGCAAAGGCCTAAAAAATGTATTCAATTTAGTAGGCGGTGTGCTGGCTTGGGGTAAAGCTGGTTACACGTTTAGCGTTAAAAAATAAGCGCTACCATACAATCTGCGAATTAAAACAGGAACTGTAAAATGAACTTTGATAAAGAATTAGACGCGCGTAATTTAAATTGCCCGCTACCAATTTTGCGCTGCAAAAAAGGCCTAAGTGAAATCGACCCTGCGCAAACCTTAAAAATCATGGCAACAGACCCGGGTTCGGTTAAAGATTTTCAAGCATTTTGCAAACAAACGGGGCACGAACTGTTGGCGCAAGATGAGGCAGAAGGCGTGTTTACGTTTTACATTAAAAAACGTGCTAATTAAATTTAACTAGCGAATTTAAATGGCTAAAAAACTTGCTTTAATCGCTTCAAAAGGTTCGCTCGATTGGGCTTATCCGCCTTTTATTTTGGCCTCTACTGCAGCGGCTTTAGACTACGAAGTGAGTATTTTCTTTACTTTTTATGGGTTAAGTTTGCTCAAAAAAGACTTGAGCGACTTAAAAGTGTCGCCGCTAGGCAATCCCGCTATGCCAATGCCTGTTCCCATGCCTAATTTTGTGCAAATGTTGCCGGGTATGGAAAGCATGGCGACCATGATGATGAAGCAAAAAATTGCTAGCAAAGGCGTAGCCAGTATTGAGGACTTGCGCAGCGCTTGTATTGAGGCGGGCGTTAAGCTGATTGCCTGCCAAATGACGGTGGATTTGTTTGATTTTAAAAAGACCGATTTTATTGAAGAAATTGAATTTGGTGGCGCGGCGACATTTTTTGAGTTTGCTGGCGAATCAGACGTGAATTTGTTTATTTAATTGCAATGCTAGTTTGCAGAATCTATCTCTTTTAGTGCTTTAACAAATTCTTCAATATCCCATTCGCAGCCACCACAACCCGTTTTTATGCCTGTGCGCTGTGAAATGCTATCAATATCTAAACCCTGCTTGTATAAATCGTAAATTCTGCCGCGTGTAGTGCCGCTGCATGAACACATAATTTCATTAATCGCATCTGTTTCGTTTGTCATACAGCCTAAATTAAATTGAGCAGCGCTTATTTAATTAAGCGCTGCTCTGCACGTTGCCTTATCCATTGCACCATAAATAATACAAGCGGCAACATTAAGCACGCGCCCACTAAAATTAACATCAAACCATTGTCGTCTAGCAAGTATTGAGAGGGAATAACATCAATGCCACCAAACATTTTTATGAGACCCAGCGCGATTAAAATGGTGCCTATAAAATCCAACACAATCAAATTGATTGGAAGTTTTAAGCCAGATTTATTCTGTTGCATTGCATACTCCTCAACTATTTTAGTTTGGTTAATTGAGCCTGTAATTTATCTAAGGTGGTGCTAAATTCAGCAACACGCGCTTTTTCTTGCTCAACAACCGCAGCAGGTGCGCGGGCTACAAAGCTTTCGTTATTGAGCTTGCCATTGGCTTTGCCAATTTCAGCCTGCAAGCGTGCGATTTCTTTACTCAAACGCTCTTTTTCAGCAGCTACGTCAATTTCTACTTTAAGCATTAATTTAAAGTCATTCACCAACATCACCGGCGCATCTGCTTCTGGCAAGTCTGCCACAATCGACACATCTTCTAATTTGGCTAAGGCTTTTAAATAGGGCGCATAAGCAGATAATTGTTGTTTATCGCCAGATGCAATTAATGGTACGCGCGCGGCAGGTGAAATGCCCATTTCCCCGCGCAAACTGCGGCAAGCTTCCACCGCTTGTTTTAGCTCGGCTACCCATGCTTCTGATGTTGAATCCAGTTTATTCGGCTGTGAAATTGGATACGCTTCTAACATAATGCTCGGCCCAGTTCTGCCTGAAATTGGCCCAATGGTTGCCCAAATCTCTTCGGTAATAAACGGCATAATGGGGTGTACCAGTCTTAATATTGTTTCCAAAACCCGAATTAGCGTTCTACGCGTACCGCGTTGCGATGATTCATTACCTGCTTGGATTTGTACTTTTGCCAACTCTAAATACCAATCACAGTATTCATCCCACACAAATTCGTACATCGCTTTTGCGGCTAAATCGAATCGATAGTCGGTAAAGGCGCGTTCGACTTCCGCCTCTGTGCGCTGTAATTGGCTGACAATCCAGCGGTCTGCAGGTGAGAAGAATAAATGGCCTTCTGGCTTGGTTTTACAGTCTTCAAGGCCACAATCTTTCAAGCTACCGTCTTCATTTTGCACGCTCATCAACACAAACCGTGTGGCATTCCATAGCTTGTTACAGAAGTTTCGGTAGCCATCGCAACGTTGTAAATCAAACTTAATGTCGCGGCCAGGGCTGGCTAAAGCGGCGAAAGTAAACCTTAAAGCATCAGTCCCGTAAGCGGCAATGCCTTCTGGAAATTCTTTGCGTGTGCGTTTTTCGATTTTCTCTGCATCTTTTGGATTCATCAAGCCAGTGGTGCGCTTTTTAATTAAGTCATCCAAACCAATGCCATCAATCAAATCAATCGGGTCTAAAACATTGCCTTTAGATTTACTCATCTTTTGGCCTTCGGCATCGCGAATCAAGCCGTGCACATACACATGCTTAAACGGAATTTGGCCAGTGATGTGTTTAGTCATCATCACCATGCGCGCTACCCAAAAGAAGATAATGTCAAAGCCAGTGACCAAAACACTAGACGGCAAGAATTGCTTGAGCGCTTGATTCTGCGCATCAATCGCGGCATCGCCTGTCCAGTCTAGCGTTGAGAATGGCCATAAGGCAGACGAGTACCATGTATCGAGTACATCATTGTCACGTTTTAAATTGCCTGTGTGGCCATCTTTGGCGGCAATGGTTTTTGCCTCCGCCTCATCGTGAGCCACGTAGACTTTGCCATTGTCTGTGTACCAAGCAGGAATTTGATGACCCCACCAAAGTTGACGTGAAATACACCAATCCTGAATATTATTCAGCCATTGGTTATAGGTATTTACCCAGTTATCCGGGTAAAACTTAATTTCACCATTAGCCACTACATCCAAAGCTTTTTCAGTAATACTTTTGCCGTCCGTGGTTGGCTTGGTCATGGCTACAAACCATTGGTCGGTCAGCATTGGCTCAATCACCACGTTAGTACGGTCGCCGCGCGGCACTTTGATTTTGTGTTTATCAGTTTTAACTAAAAAGCCGCCTGCTTCTAAATCGGCAACAATTTGTTTACGTGCTTCAAAGCGGTCAAGCCCTTGATATGCCGCTGGAATCTTATCAACATCTTCATGATGCCCAATTGCAGCAACAATAGTTCTTCGAACGCTATCACCTTTGATATCTAGAGTTGCGTTTGACTTACCCTTTACTTTTCCATCTAAAGTCAAAATACTAATCATCGGTAACTTATGACGCTGACCAACTGCATAATCGTTAAAATCATGCGCAGGCGTTACTTTTACGCAACCTGTTCCAAACTCCATATCCACATAATCATCCGCAATAATCGGAATTTCGCGATTACAAAGCGGTAACTTAACGCTTTTTCCGACCCAATTTTTATAACGTTCATCTTCAGGGTGCACCATAACAGCAACGTCACCCAGCATGGTTTCTGGGCGTGTAGTCGCAACTGTCAAGCTGCCTGAACCATCCGCTAGTGGATAGTTGATATGCCACATAAAGCCATCTTCTTCTTCCTGCACGACTTCTAAATCTGAAACCGCCGTGCCAAGCTTTACATCCCAATTGACTAAGCGCTTGCCGCGGTAAATCAAACCTTCGTTATACAAACGCACAAAGCTCTCAGTCACCACTTTGTTTAAGCCCACGTCCATCGTAAAACGCTCACGCGACCAGTCAGGCGAAGTGCCTAAACGGCGCATTTGCTTAGTAATGCTTCCGCCAGAATATTCTTTCCATTCCCATACTTTTTCTAGGAATTTTTCACGACCTAAATCGTGGCGACTAATGCCTTGCGCGTCTAATTGGCGCTCAACAACGATTTGGGTGGCGATACCAGCATGGTCAGTACCTGGTTGCCACAGCGTATTCGCACCGCGCATACGGTGATAGCGTGTTAGCGCATCCATTAAGGTTTGATTAAAACCGTGGCCCATATGTAAAGTGCCTGTGACATTTGGCGGCGGTAATAAAATACAGAAATTGTCGTTAACGTCTGGGTTTAAACCTGCTGCGTAATAGCCTTTGCTCTCCCAAAAAGCATACCATTGGCTTTCAATGGCCTTAGGGTCAAAGGATTTAGCGAGTTCTTTATGAGCTGTATTTTGCATATGAGCTTGTATTGGAGTTGCAACTAAGAGATAAATTGCATTTTAACATAGCCTTACCAAGGCTGAAGTCTTGGGCTAAACCTTAGGCTAAAATTTAAGTGTGGCCTGAATGACTGTTTATTAAATGATTGGCCTTAAATAGTTAAATTGATAGATATTAAGCAAACTTAATGAATAAAAATGTGAGTAAAGCCAAAATGCCCAAGTGACTGGCTACCCAATTTTTATAATCATCTCTTAATTGCTTTGGCGATTGTGCTGAGATTAAAAATAGATGATTGTCGCTTGGTTTGGTTAGTGTAAAATCGCCCAAATTTCGGCGCATCGCATGTTCACCATGTACTTCCTTTATGGCGTCATGTCGCGCTAGTTCCCATTCTTCTAAGCTAATTTCACCGTCTAAATTATGGTCGTAGCGATTAAGCAAATGCTGCGGGCGGGCTTTAAGCTGCGCCAGTTTTTGGCTAACTTGTTTATTGGCAATTGAGCTATCAAGTGCGTGATGCCTTGTATCCAGCTGCCCCAGCACATACAGCGATTTACCTGCAGGCAAGTATTCTTCAGCATAGCGATGATTGTTTTTGCGCCATGTGCTGGCTTTAAAATGCATAATCTCAGCGCCTTTAGGGTCAACGCTACATTGCCCGGAGTCATCTTTTAGCGTAAATACCGTTTGGCTTTCAGAGTAATCTAATAGTCTGCTTTCATAAATGCCAGTGGATTTGCCGTTGCTTGGAATATTGGCGTAAACCCAAGCGCGATACCAAACGCAGGGTATACCGTGATAAGGAGTTTTCATAGGTTTTTCGGTAGACGCGATACCTTGCAACTCAATATAGCCCTGCGCGGAGGCGGCAATACTGGAAATAGGCGCTTCTGATATTTTGAGTAATCGCCAGTAATTGAACAGACCAGCGAAAAAACTAATAACAATACATGTGAATAAAATTCCGCGCCAAATTTGCTGAATATTGCTGTGATGGCGTAATGTATAAACGACCACAAGCGCAGTGATCAAAACGCCAATCGCGACTAAGTTGACACTTTGGCCTTTTAGACGCGCAAACATGATTAACTAATTTAGGCGCTAAAACGCGCGCTTACATCAAGATCTTTTAGCTCAGCTACGCTAAATTGCAGCATTTCAGCGTGCTCAAAACCAAACAGTTTAGCGACGATTAAATCAGGAAACTGCTCAATACGTACATTGTTGGTGTTTACTGAGTCGTTATAAAACTCGCGCCTGTCGGCAATCTGGTTTTCTAAGCCAGTGATGCGTTGCTGCAAATTGATAAATGTCTGATTAGCTTTCAGATCAGGGTAATTTTCAACCACTGCATATAAGCCACCCAAACTAGCAGCCAATGCCGATTCTGATTGACTTAAACCCGCCACATTGTGGGTTTGGCGCGCTGCATCAACGCCCATACGTGCGCTAATCACTTTTTCTAGTGTGGCCTCTTCATGCGCCATATAGCTTTTGCAGGTATCAATTAATTTTGGCAGCTCATCGTGGCGTTGTTTCAATAACACATCAATATTTGCCCAAGCTTTTGAGACGTTATTTTTAATAGAAACTAGGCTGTTATAGGTCACCACACAATAAAAAACAATCACAGCTAAAATAGTAAGCAATAGCAAAACCATATGATTCCCCTTGTTTAGTTAAGGCTGACGATAATGCTCGCCCAACAAATCTGGGCCGACTTTTTCCCAATAGCGCGAGAAGCGTTTGAGGCGTTTTTCGCTAATTTCAGCAGTAGTGAATTTGACTTCTGGTTGCCAAGTCGTATTGAAAGGCTCAAGCAACGCTCTAAGTTGCCTGTTGGGCGTTTGTTGCGTAATCACTTGACCCACACCACGCTCTTTTAAAACACTAGGCGTGTCACCCATCCATACTTCAACATCTTGCAATTCGCTTAAACAATCGGCCACAAACTGTATGCGCTTAAGCGGCCATCTGCCGTGTAATAAATCATCAAACACAAATATTTTTGGCATGGGTTTATGCATTAAGGGGTGCGCGGCAGAGAGCATTTCATCGTGCACAAAAATCGCAACGGCTTGATGCGTAGACATGGCGACTTTTAATGGAATGCTGACTTTGTGCTTTTTGGCCGGTGCGGGCGTGAGATTGGCAAATAATTTATCATTAAGTGCTTCATAACTGTCATCAAACGGGCAGGTGATTTTGCAATTTGCGCAGTATTTCTCGCCTGTATAGCGCGCTAAATTTTCTTTATTAAAATAATAGGGTTTTGAGCTAAATAGTGATGCTACCCATTGCCACGATAAATGGTTAGAAGCTTTATCGCCATCAAGTAGATGATGTTCAAACCAGTCTGCCGCTTCGCGCCAATCTACTTTTAGCCAATGTACAACATAGGCTGCAAACCACATGCGGGCATGATTGTGCACATAACCATATTGCGTTAAATCACGAATAAAGCCATCCATGCAAGGCAAACCAGTAATACCTTGGCGAATAAAATCTGGCATTAATTTGTCGCCTAAAGCGACTTTTGGGTCTTCAATATCGCTAAAGATACCATCGCCTAAATCGTACCAAACATGACGCCAGTAATCGCGCCAAGCCAGCTCAAACACAAATTTTTCAGCATGCTCGCCAAAGCGTTCTTGTGCGCCATCAGACGCTTCTTTTAAGGTTAAGCAACCATGCCGAAAAAAAGGCGAAAGTTTAGTGACTGCCCCGTTAAGAAAGTTACGGTTACGGTTATAAGCCACCGCATCCATGCTGTTTAAGCGCTTAAGTGCTTCATGCCGTCCGCCACGCCATTCGTCACCTAAAAATGAACCAATAGCAGATGGAAACATGCGCCGAATATATTGTAGGCGTTCAGCACGATCACACGGAATTATAAGTTTGGTTGCCTGCGCCATTAAAAAAGTTCTTGTTGTGAATGCTTTAGTTTTGTTAGTGTACTCTTTTTTTTGCGTTTTTTTGCGACTAATTCTTGGCCATTTGCGTCACGCACACTGCCCAGCATGCCTTTGCGTGAGGCATGCTTTTTAATAATGGCTTGCGTTTCATCAAACGCACCTGCTTGTTTACGTGCTTGCGAAATTTTAGCTCTGGCTTCACGCATGGCAATTGCAATATCGATTAAGGGCGCAGGGTAATGTTTTTCTAGCTCACAGCCGTATTGTTTTTGTAGATTTTTGGGCATTAAGTAGGGCTCAAAAATCCAAGTATCTGGCACATTTTTAAGCGCTGGCAGCCAATGCCGCACAAAGGCACCAGTGGGGTCTTGATTCTGCGCTTGTTTAATAGGGCTGTAGATGCGCAAAGTGTTAATGCCTGTTGTGCCGCTTTGCATTTGGGTTTGCGCCCAATGAATGCCTGGCTCATAATCTAAAAATTCACGCGCTAGGTGCAAGCCAGTTTCACGCCAGTGCAGCCAATACAAATAGCTGGCGGTGCTCATCAACATGGCGCGCATGCGAAAATTAATCCAGCCCGTTTCGCGTAACATCGCCATGCAGGCGTCAATCAGCGGCCAGCCTGTTTCGCCTTTGCTCCAAGCGGCAAGCCGCTGTTGTGATTCGGCATGTACAAGCGTTTCATCACGCATGCCATCATGCGCATGATGCAGATTTTCAAATTCCATTTCGGGTTCTGATTCCAACTTTTGCATAAAATGGCAGTGCCAATGCAAGCGGCTTTCAAAGCCAATTAGGCCGCCATTTAAGTTTTTGGGGAAAAGGTGCGGTACGTTTTGGTTTGCTAATTCACGAGTCGCCCAATCTCGGCGTTCTCTTGTTGCTTGCACCACTTCGCGCATGGATAAACAGCCATAAGCCAAATAAGGCGAAAGCCGCGAGCCAGCAGTGACAGCAGTGAGCGGGCTTGAAATGCCGCCTCTAAACTTGGCGGCACGGCCATCTAAAAAACTATCAAAAAAGCGTAAAGCTTCACTACGTCCACCACGTTGCCGTCTTGGTTTATCACTATCTTTTGCAGTTGGAATAGTGTGTGATGGCAGAATGATAAAAGATGCGGCTAACGCCGATTGGGGCTTGGCAATAATCGGTGCGCACATGCGCGATTCCCAATGCTTATTCCAGTGATTGCGATTAGTTAAGCGGCGCACTACGCCATTTTGTGGTGATTCTTGCCAATTAATTTGCTGCACTTTACACCATGCGCTTACGGCTTTATCCACCACAAAACTGGCGCCGTTACCTGTTTCTTCGTGGCTATATAGGCCAGCAATCGGGGTTTGGCTTTTAATGGTTTGCAAGGTTTCAACAATACCTACAGGTGAAATCTGCAAATGCAAGCCGATGCTCGCTAGCTCTTTTTTTAGCTCTACTAAACATTCAGCAATAAATGCCTGATGTTGCGCCACATAATCGTCACCTGCCCATTGGTTGGGCTCCCAGCAATACAGCGGCATAACACTACCAGCCAAGCAGGCAGCTTGCAGCGGCGCGTGATCATAAATACGCAAATCACGTTTAAACCAGACAATATGAACAGGATTTTGCATCGAAATATTGGTTAAGTCGGATTTATAGGATTAGTACAAGTGAATTCCGTTCAAATTGACGATGTAAAACACATTAAAACTAAAAAGTGATACCATAAATGACGTTTAAAGTCGTTCAAAGAGTATAAATTTAAAGGTAAAAGCATGATAGATGCAATGTGGATGTGGGGCGTACTTGGCTTGGTATTGCTGGCCATTGAGATGGGCACAGGTACTATCTATGTATTGTGGTTTGGCATTGCCGCATTGTGCGTGGCGATTGCCACTTGGGTGTTCCCAGCCATGCCAGTTGCCATGCAATTTGCCATTTTTGCGGCGTTATCCATAGGCTCATTAGCGATTTGGAAACTCAATTACAAAAAAACCGAAACGCATTCGCGCGTAGGTCAAGCGCAAGGCGAAGAAATTGGCCGCGTGGGCACTGTGATTGCGGCTTGCAGCCCTAGTCAAAACGGCAAAATACAATTCACGCAAGGTTTAATGGGCAGTCGCGAATGGCCTGCAATTGCCGATGCAGCGATTTCAGAAGGGATGCAAGCGCGCGTGGTGGCGGTAGAAGGCAACACATTACGCATTCAAGCAATATAATTTATTTTAAGCTTTAATTTTTAGGAAAAATCATCATGACCGAATTTTTTATAATACTCGTAGTGTTAGTCGTCATTGCTATTTTTAAGGGCGTACGTATTGTGCCCCAAGGCGAAGAATGGGTTGTTGAAAGGTTTGGAAAATTTCATAAAATTTTGATTCCAGGCTTGAGAGTAATTATCCCTATTTTTGATGCAGTTAGTTACAAGGTGACGACTAAGGATATTATTTTAGAAATTCCGCAACAAGAGGTGATTACTGCCGATAACGCCGTGATTTTAGCCAATGCGGTAGCGTTCATTAAAGTTTCTAATATCGAACGTGCCGTGTACGGTATTGAAAATTTCCGTGAGGCGATGCGCAATATGGTGCAAACCAACCTGCGCTCAATCATTGGCGGAATGGATTTAAATCATGCGCTAACATCGCGTGACCGCATTAAAACAGAACTCAAACAAGCGATTGCGGATGAAGCGCTGGATTGGGGTTTAACGGTTAAATCGGTTGAAATTCAAGACATTAAACCATCACCAAACATGCAAGACGCGATGGAACGCCAAGCCGCGGCAGAACGTGAGCGTGTGGCGGTGGTAACTGAGGCAGAAGGTGCTAAACAATCACTTATTTTAAATGCAGAAGCGCGATTAGAAGCGGCGCGTAAAGATGCCGAAGCGCAAATGGTAGCGGCAAAAGCATCGGCCGAATCGATTAAATTTATTACCGAAGCAGTCAAAGAAAATAACGCATCAGCCATGTTTTTGCTGGGCGACCGTTATATTACTTCAATGCAAAAAATTGCCGATTCAGACAATAGTAAAATCGTGATTATGCCAGGCGATTTGGTTGGGGCGGTTAAAAGCTTAATTGGCGGTAAATAATAGTTTTCAAATAAAATTTTCGGGGCTTGCAAGGTGTTAAGTTGGCGTTAATTTAATTGCTTGCAACCCAATCACCCGATTTTCCACCATGTTTTTCTAGCACCTTAATCCCACTCATTGTCATACCACGGTCTATCGCTTTGCACATATCGTAAATAGTGAGTAAGCCCACGCTCACTGCGGTTAATGCTTCCATTTCAACGCCTGTTTGACCTGTTGTTTCGCAGGTTGCGGTGCATTGAATGCTATTTTGCGCGGCATTTATTTCAAATGTAATTGCCACACGCGTTAATGCAATCGGGTGACAGAGCGGAATTAAATCAGCCGTTTTTTTGCTGGCTTGAATCGCTGCAATGCGGGCAATGCCCAGCACGTCACCTTTTTTGGTGTCACCTTGTTGAATGTGCGCTAAAGTTGTAGCGAGCATGCTGATATTGCCAGTGGCAATCGCCACGCGGCGCGTTATCGCTTTATCGCCAACATCAACCATATGCGCTTGTCCGCTGTTATCAAAGTGTGTAAGAGTTTGTTTAAGGTCGCTCATCAAATGTCCAAATTACTTTCTAAATTTTTTGCGTTAAAATTTTGTCATGCACCTTAATATTTTGTCATGAACTTAGCCATTAAAGGCATTATCATAACAAGTATGAAGTTAAAGTTATCATTGATTACACAAGCCGTTGCGATTGCAGTGGCAATGTTCGCGCAAACTGTATTTGCAGAGCCTGCAAAACAGCCTGCTATTTCAGGCAAGCCTTACGAAAATAGCGGTACGCTGAATACCAAATTACCTGATTCAGTTGACGACCAAAATTTGCCCGATTTAGGTGATATTGCGCAAACGGTATTAAGCCCACAAGATGAGCAATTTATTGCAGAACAAATTTTGCGCGAAGTGGCTGTGAGTGACGAAGTATTGCAAGATGCAGAAGTGACCGATTATTTACAAACCATTGGTCAAAAGCTCGCGGCCAGTGGCCCAGATAAGCGCCAAACATTTCATTTTTTTGCGGTTAAAGATAACAGTATTAACGCTTTTGCCATGCCAGGCGGTGTGATTGGTGTGCATACGGGTTTAATCTTGGCATCTAATAGTGAATCTGAAATGGCAGGAGTGCTGGGTCATGAAATTGGCCATGTGACACAGCGCCACTTAGCGCGTATGTTAGCTTCGCAAAAATACGACACGTTTAAAAACATTGCGGGCATTGCTTTGGCTTTATTGGTGGCGCGCTCTAATCCTCAATTGGTCAGCGGCGCGTTGACCGCATCAACCGCGGCAGGTGTGCAGCGCCAGCTAGATTACACACGTGAACATGAGCGCGAAGCAGACAGGGTTGGCTTAACCATATTAGATGCCGCAGGGTTTGACGTACGTGGCATGCCAGCTTTTTTTACTACCTTGCAACGTGGCACACGGTTTATAGAGGGCACAGCGCCCAGTTTTTTGCGCACGCATCCGCTAACGGTGGAACGTATTGCCGATGTATCTAACCGGATTGAGAATATGCCTTACAGGCAAGTGGCAGATAGTTTGGATTATCATTTAGTCAAAGCTAAATTACGCGCAAATAATGGTTTGTCGCAAGCAGCGATTGAGCAGTTTCAAGAAAATATCAAAGAAAATCGATTTTCGAATGAAACAGCTGAGCATTATGGTTTGGCCGTGGCTATGTTGCGGAAAAATGATACAGCGGGCGCACTTAAGCAAGTTGAATGGTTAAAAAATCATGCCGATAAACACCCTTTTATTGAAAATTTAGCGGCAAAAATCGAAGTGGCGCGCAATAATGCTAAAGCCGCTGCCGCCCAATATGCAAAAGCATTCAGTTTATTCCCTAATGATCGTGCCATTATTCATGGCTACGCAGAATACTATTTAGCAACTAACCAGCCCGATAAAGCATTAAAGCTGATTGCCGAAAAGCAGCCGTTATTCCGAGAAGACCCTTATTTATATGACATGATGGCAAAAGCCTATGCCGCAAAAGGCAAAAATTTATTGCGTTTACAAGCGCAGGGCGAGGCGTATTATCGCAAGTATAATTTAAACAAGGCTGTTGAACAGCTGGATTTAGCGATTAAGGCAAAGGACGGTAATTTTTATGAGCAATCGATTGTAGAAGCGCGTTTAAAAGAATTGCGTCGTCTGCAAGAGAACGAAAAACTGGCGATTGAGAGGTTAAGTTAATGCAACGCAGGGACTTTTTAAAAATACTATCAGGTGCAGTGTTAGCTTTGATTTTGCAGCCAATCGGTGTGCTTGCCGCCGCATGGAATAAAGCTGCTTTTGAAACAGTAAAAATAAATGACGCGAAAAGCAATTTAACGATTGGGCAGGAAACGCCAAGCAACGATATTGATATTGTGGCACCCGACCGTGCAGAAAACGGTGCGATTGTGCAAATTGAAATCACTAGCCGCATACCCAATACTGAGGAAATTTCAGTGTTTGTAGAAAATAATCCAACCGCTTTGATTGGTCACTTTGTGTTTAGTAATGGTGCGCTACCGCAACTGGTTACGCGCATAAAAATGGCGGATACATCGGATGTGAAAGTGATTGTTAAAGCAGGCAATAACTATTACAGCGCCGCAAAAAATGTGGTGGTGCTTGAAAACGGTTGTGGGTAAAGGATACTCAGATGGATAACATTAAAATGCGCGCCAAGTTAAGCAGCGACGGCGTTACCGAAGTAAAGATGATTATGAATCACCCCATGGAAACTGGGCGCAAAAAAGACGACTTTGGGCAGTTGATTCCTGCTTATTTTATTCAACTGGTAACCGCAAAACTTAACGATAAAATAGTACTAGAAATGCAGTGGGGCACTGGCATCTCAAAAAATCCATACCTGACTTTTTACCTAAAAGGCGCTGTTGTAAACGATAAAATCAGCATAGATTGGATAGATAATTTAGGTAAAAAGGGCATAGGTGAAATATTGGTTGTGGCTGCTTGACGATTAAGGAATCACAGTCGTAAATAAGTACACACCGAATATCACCAATAGTATGACGCCTTGCAACACATTAGTTCGACCAGTGGCTAACGAAATGGCATTTACAAACAAAGCCAATAGTAGCAGCACGGTTGATTTCATATCAATACCCAGCGTTAACGTCCAACCTGTGAGTAAAGAAAAAATTGCCACTGCAGGAATGGTTAAGCCGATGGTGGCAAGGGCAGAGCCAAGCGCTAGATTAAGGCTGACTTGAAACATATTTTTGCGCGCAGCGCGCACAGCGGCTAGGCCTTCTGGTAATAACACCACGCTTGCAATAATTACCCCTACTAATTGATGTGGCGCGTGGATTAAGACAACAAAACTTTCAATCGTTGGCGCTAATGACTTAGCTAACAGCACCACTGCGCTTAGGCTAATTAACAATAATACTGTGCTGATGAATGTGTGTTTATTATCAGCAGACGGCGTATTCAAGATTGCGTGTTCTGCATCGCTATCAATCGCATCTAAAAAATAATTACGGTGGCGCACCACCTGCACAAAAACAAAGGTGCCATACAGTGTTAGCGAAACCAATGCGATAAACGCCAGCTGGCTTGTGCTATAAACTGGCCCTGCGGCGGTAAGTGTGTAGTTGGGTAAAATAAGTGTTAACACTACAATTGCGGCCAAAGTGCTGAGTGACACATTAGCGCCGTGCAGTTTAAAAACTTGTTCTTTGTACAGCATGCCGCCTATTAGCAAGCATAAGCCCACAATGCCCGTTAAAATAATCATCACCGCTGCAAATACAGTGTCGCGCGCCAGTGCGGCTGTTTCTGGGCCGCCTGTTAGCATCAACGATAAAATCAATCCTACTTCAATAATGGTAATGGCAGTGGCTAAAACCAGCGTGCCAAACGGCTCACCCAATTTGTGCGCGATAGATTCGGCGTGATGCACACCTGCCAATACCGCGCCAATTAAACTAGCTGCCATTAATATTGATTCAATGGCGCCTAAATCTAGGCTTAGCTGAGACAAGCCCAAAACAAGCCAAGCAAAAATTGGCGTGACGATAGACCAAGTTGAAATGTTCAGGCTATTTTTCATCTATATTTTCAATATCGCTTATTCGTTCATTGCTAGCATGACCGCTTCTGCCACCCTAATACCATCTACGCCAGCGGATAAAATACCGCCTGCATAACCTGCGCCCTCACCACATGGATACAAGCCTTTGGTGTTAATGCTTTGCAAGCTGTTGTCATCACGTTTTATACGAATAGGGCTGCTAGTGCGCGTTTCTACACCTGTTAACAAGCCATCGGCTAAATCGTAACCTTTAATTTGCTTTGCAAAAACAGGTATCGCCTCACGAATCGCCTCAATCGCAAAAGCTGGCAGGCTGGATTCTAAATTGGTCAGATGCACGCCAGGTGTGTAAGACGGCACTACTTCACCAAACTGTTCAGACGGCTTGTTGGCTAAAAAGTCACCAATCAATTGCGCAGGCGCCGCATAATTACTACCACCCAGCACATAAGCGTGGCTTTCCAATTTGCGCTGTAATTCCATACCAGCTAGTGGGTTGTCAGGATAATCTACTTCAGGCGTAATACCCACCACAATACCTGCATTGGCGTTACGTTCATTGCGGCTGTATTGGCTCATGCCATTGGTCACAACGCGGCCTTCTTCAGACGCCGCTGCCACAACCGTGCCGCCTGGGCACATGCAAAAACTGTACACGCTGCGACCATTGCTGGCATGATGCACCAATTTATACTCGGCCGCGCCCAGCTTGCTGATTAAATCTTCAGAATAGCTACTGCCATAACGCGCTTTATCAATCAGCGATTGCGGATGTTCAATGCGGAAGCCGATTGAAAACGGCTTGGCTTCTACAAAAATACCTTTACGATGCACCATTTCAAAAGTATCTCGTGCGCTGTGGCCCACTGCCAAAATGACATGATTAGCCGCGATATGCTCACCATTCGCCAGAACTACACCTTTAATTACTTTATTTTCAATCTCAATATCATCCACGCGCGCGCCAAAACGAATCTCACCGCCCAGCGCAATAATCGTGTTGCGCATAGTTTCAACCATACCCACCAAGCGGAAAGTGCCAATGTGCGGATGGCTAAGGTATAAGATTTCTGGCGGTGCGCCAGCGGCAACAAACTCTTGCAACACCTTGCGGCCGTAATGTTTGGGGTCTTTAATCTGGCTCCACAATTTACCATCCGAAAAAGTACCTGCGCCACCCTCACCAAACTGCACGTTTGATTCTGGGTTGAGTGTACTTTTGCGCCATAAACCCCATGTATCTTTTGTGCGCTCTTTTACCGCTTTGCCGCGCTCAAGCACAATCGGCTTGTAGCCTGCTTGCGCTAAAATCAAAGCAGCAAAAATGCCAGCAGGCCCAAAACCTATCACAATAGGGCGACTTTTAAGCTGTGCTGGCGCGCTGGCCACAAATTGATAATTAGTGTCAGGCGTTGGCTTTACATGTGGGTCTTTTTTAAGTTTGGCTAATACTTTTGCCTCACCGTTAATCACTACATCTAGCGAATACACCAGCAATATCGCATTCGATTTACGTGCATCGGTACCGCGCTTAAAAATGCTAAAGCTGAGTAAATCCGCCGCATTAATCGCCAGCTTTTTAATCACAGCCGCTCTAATTTCAACATCGGTATGGCCTTCTTCGGCGGATGTTGCTAGCGGTAATTTGATTTCAGTTATGCGTAGCATGACATGGGTTAAAATTACTTATCATGTTGTTTATCTTATCGTTTATATTAAAAAATACTAATCGTTTAAATCTAAATTGAGTTGTAATAGCTTACGCAACATAGGCACCGTAATTGGTTTTTGCATGGTTAGCGACCATTCATCTACCGCATCCAGCGTTGCCATTAATGTGGGTAAATCGCGTCGCAAATATCGCAGGCAATAATCCACTACTTCATCGGGTAATTTCATGCCGCGTTCAAAAGCATGCTGTTTAAGTGCAGTGGCTTTTTCCATATCATTCAATGGTTGTAACTGATACACCAAACCCCAAGCCAAGCGCGTTGCAACATCATCACGCAAACCCATCTGTGCAGGCGCGTGCAAACCGGCGGTAATCATCCATTCGCCCGCTTCTTTGCGCCGATTATATTGGTTAAATAAATCAATTTGTGCATCGTTACTGAGCAAATACACGTCATCAACTATGCTGGCGCCAATTGCTTGGCAGGCTTGCAGCAAATGACTTTTGCCAGAGCCAGATTCGCCCCACAGATAAATAAACTGGGGATTTTGGCCATTAACCGCCGCTTGCAGGCTTGAAAGCGCTTCTGCATTGCGACCCACTACAAAATTTTGCAGTGTAGGCGGTGCGGCAGGTTTAATGTCTAATAGCAGTTGCTTCATGCAATATTTGCTTGAAAAATAGGGTTAAGTACCCAGTTAAACGGGTTAGTTAAGTGATTTACAGCTAGCCAAATTATTTAAGATAATTATTTAAGATAAGCGTCACTGTCTAAATAGCTGTCTTTAGTGTGGCGCAGGCCAACGGCGATTGCTGCGCTGACTGGCAACGCCAGCAGTACGCCAACAAATCCGAACAATTGCCCACCAGCAAGCAAAGCAAAAATTACCACAACTGGATGCAAGCCAATACGATCACCCACCAATTTAGGCGTAATAAAATTACTTTCAACTAGCTGCCCTATACCAAATACCATTAAAACTGGGATTAACTGGCCGATACTGGTGAATTGTAATGCGCCTACTAACAATGCCAAGCCCATACCAATTGCTGGGCCTAAGTAGGGTATAAAACCCAACAAGCCTGCAATAATACCAATTGGCAACGCCATATCCAGCCCTGTCATCCAAAGGCCAACTGCATAAAACACGCTCATCATCACCATTACGGTAAATTGCCCGCGTAAAAATTCAGCCAGCATTTGGTCTATTTCTTGGGCGAGCTCAGTGGTTTTGCCCACAATATGACGTGGAATCAAATTGCCGATGCCTTTCATCAACTCATCCCAATCGCGCAACAGATAAAAAAGCACTACTGGCAATAACAATATATTAGCAACCACGCCAATAAGCGCCATGCTATTGGTGCCAGCTGTTTTAAGCACATCGCCTAATATACCGCCTGCCGTTTTCCAGTTTTTGGTGATAATTTCTTGAATTTGCGCGCTATCAATCGCCAAACTAATGCCAAAGTGTTTTTGTAGAAAAGGCTCAGCTGTGGCGCGAATATTGGTAATTACGTTAGGTAATCGCTCAATAATGAGCAAAGATTCTTTTTGCAAAACAGGGATAATAATTAAAAGTAGCAAAGTAATAACACCCATAATTGCCATCATCACTAGCACTGTTGCGGTTGTGCGGCCAAATTGATACTTTTTGTAACCCAATACACTTAGCCTATCCACCAATGGGTCGCACATGTACGCCAAAATGGCTGCCGTTAAAAACGGGGTGAGCACTGGCAACAAAAAATACAGCAGCAGCAAAAAAACTGCACTTAAAATTAACCAACGGTTATCTGCAACAATATTGCTATCTTGCAGTTTATTACGACTGTTTTTTGGTTGATTAGCCATGGTTAATTTGAATGGTTAAATTGAATAGTGAGTTAAAATGCGAGATAAGTTAAAATTATACTTAACTTGAATAAATACATTGCAATTAATTGAATCGAGAACAGTTTTGAATACCAATAATCCCACAAACTCTATTAGTTATCGCGACGCAGGCGTTGATATGGAAGCAGGCGATGCTTTAGTAGAGCAAATTAAGCCCTATGCTAAACGCACTATGCGTCCAGAAGTTTTGGCTGGCATTGGCGGTTTTGGCTCATTGTTTGAAATGCCTAAAAAGTTTAAAAATCCTGTGTTGGTTTCTGGCACCGATGGTGTGGGTACTAAACTAAAGCTAGCTTTTGAGCTAAATAAGCATGACACAGTTGGCATTGATTTAGTCGCCATGAGCGTGAACGACATTTTGGTGCAAGGCGCAGAGCCGCTATTTTTCTTAGATTATTTTGCTTGTGGCAAGTTAGAAGTAGGTACAGCGGCACAAGTGATTAAAGGTATTGCAGAAGGCTGCGAGCAATCGGGTTGTGCGCTAGTGGGTGGCGAAACGGCAGAAATGCCAGGTATGTACCCAACGGGCGAATATGATTTAGCGGGCTTTGCGGTGGGTTGTGTGGATAAAGAAAAAATCATCAACGGCTTAAGCATTGCGGCGGGTGATGTGGTGCTGGGTTTGGCTTCAAGCGGCGCACATTCCAATGGGTATTCATTGATTCGTAAGCTGATTAGCAATTCTGGCATTGATTTCGAATCCGACTTTTATGGCAAAAAATTCAAAGATGTAGTAATGGCGCCAACCAAAATTTATGTGAAATCGTTGCTTAAGTTAATTGAAGCCTTACCTGTAAAAGGTATGGCGCATATTACAGGCGGCGGTATTACAGAGAATATTCCACGCGTTTTACCGGCTGGCTTAACCGCAGAAATCAGCGCAACAAGTTGGGAATTACCGCCTTTATTCAAATGGCTGCAAGCGCAAGGCAATATCACCCATAGCGAGATGTACAGAACCTTTAACTGTGGTATTGGCATGGTTGTGATTATGGCGAAAAGCGATGCGGCAGCCGCTAAAAAACTGCTAGAAGCGGCAGGTGAAACGGTGTACGAAATCGGCAGCATTCGTGCACAAAACGCCAATGAGGCACCTACCGTTGTTGTTTAAGCAGACAACGTATCTACAAGGTGTGCGTTAAATAGCTTTATTCAATCATTTGGAAAATAAATGTTAAAGCTCAGCCAATGGATAATTTTTATTTGTGTTGCCGTTTATGGTGTAGTGGTGCAAGCGACACCAAAAAATATTCAACTGGAATATGAAGTCACCAGCGATGGCAAACTGTTTGCAAATGTGGTCGAAAAATTTAGCCAAGATGGCAGCGCATACAAAATTGAATCGGTAACAAAAGGCGTTGGCGTATATGCATTGCTAGGCGAGCGCAAACTATCTAGCAGCGGAAGCGTGACCAAGCAAGGTTTAAAGCCTAAACATTTTGAGCTGCACCAAGGCGACAGCAAAAAGAAGTCATTAATTAGCGATTTTGATTGGGCAAAAAATACGCTGAATATGCAGGTTAAGGGCGAAATTAGGACACAGGCTTTAGAAAAAGGTACGCAAGACCTACTGAGTTATGCTTATCAGTTTATGTTTATGTCTACCAAAGCGCGAGCTGCAAATGCGATTAATGTGACATTAACCACCGGTAAAAAGCTGAATCAATACCAATACAAAATCATCGCGCGCGGCCTAAAATTAAGCTCGGCAGGCAAAGATTTCAAAACCTTACATATCGCCAATGCGCCAGCAACAGGTGATGATAAAAAACAGTTATGGTTAGCAGAAGATCAATATTATTTACCCGTTCAGTACAAGTTAACAGACGAAGATGGTGCGAATTTTGAGCAAACGCTAACCAGCATACATGTGGAATAACATTGCAGAAATCATTAAAGACACCAGCACTAAAAGACTAGCGCTAGCCACTGTTTTTTCTGTTTTATTGCATGCCTATTTGGTCGGCAGTTTTGATTTGCGTCTGCCAAGCCTCAAAAATGAAATGCACACCATTGAGGCGAGCTTGCAAAGACCAAAAGTGGTTTTGAATGAGATCGTTAAAGAACCGATAGTCGAAGAACTAATCGCACAAGAAGAGCCAGTTGTTGCGCCTTTGCCGCAAGAAATGACGCAAGAACCACTGCCTGCAACAGAACCACAGGTAACAGATTTAACGGCACAAACGTTGAACGCAGCAGAGCCAATTGCAACCGTAACACCAGTTGAAACAGTGCTATCAGATAATGTTGATGTAGCGCAAACCGAGCCACAGCCAATTGATGCTGGCTTGGTTATTAATGAAAACGCCTATCAATATGTGGAAACAGAGTTTGATGTCAGAACTGAGATAGATGGTGCCGCAGAGGGTACAGCCAAAATTGTATTCAATTTAATGGATGGGCAGCAATACCACTTAACCAGTTTGATTAAACCACAAGGCTTGGCTGCATTAATTGTGTCTGATTTAGTGCAAACTAGTGAAGGTCAGCTCACCAAGAGTGGCTTGCAACCGTTGAGTTATCTATACCAGTACGGCAATAAAGTAGATAAAACTTACAGTGCTAAATTTGATTGGCCAAATAAAACTGTCAACTTAACCACTGCCAAAGGCACAAAAATAGAAGAAATCACAGACGGCACGCAGGATTTGCTCAGCTTTATGTATCAATTTATGTATGTTGCACCGCTAGAGCGTATGCAAATTAGCATTGCGACAGGCAAAAAACTGGCAACTTATGATTACAGTTTTGGTGGCGAAGAGAGTATTAGCATTCCGATGGGTGAATTAAAAACTATCCATATTATTCACGATAACGAAAATTCAGATGAAAAAACAGAGCTTTGGCTGGCAGTCGATTATCAATATTTACCAGTAAAAATTCGGAAAATAGAAAAAAACGGTAAAGTGTACGAACTAGCTGCAAAGCTCATTACTACTGCAAGACCCACGCTCAATTAACTTTAAGATATTTAAGATAATAATATGACCCCAAATTTACTGCGCCAAGCAGCGATGTTGCTTACTAATTTGCTGGATTTTAATAGTCCAGCCGATGCCAAATTAGGCGACTTTTTCCGCAATAATCGCGAACTAGGCACCAAAGATCGCGCCTTTGTGGCAGAAAGTGTGTATGGCGTCTTACGTCGCTTACGTTATTTAAGCGCGGTTACCGCAAACGAAGAAAACGACCCGGACGATGCGCGTAAATTGATTTTGGCGTGGCTATTGCGCGTGCAGGGTAAAAGCATCCGTGAGTTAGAGCCTATTTTAAATGAGCAGCAAACCGAGTGGGCACATGTAATTAAAGCTAAATCTACTCAAGACTTTCCGCTACCTGTGCAGGCCGATGTGCGCGATTGGTTGTGGAATAAATTAGTAGCGCAATACGGCGAAACTGAAGCATTAACAATATGCCGCAGTATGTTTGAGCAAGCTGCGCTTGATTTGCGTGTGAATACTATTAAAGGTACGCGCGAAGAAGTGTTGGCGCGCATGCTGGCCGAAAATACCATTAAAGACAATGTGATAGAAGTAACGCCGTATTCACCTATCGGTATTCGCATGGGAGCGCGCTTAAACATCAGCAAGCACGTACTGTTTGAAGCGGGCAAGATTGAAGTGCAAGATGAAGGCAGCCAGTTATTGGCCTATTTAGTCGCACCAAAACGCGGCCAAATGGTGGCAGATTTTTGTGCAGGCGCAGGCGGAAAAACGCTGGCAATTGGCGCTTTGATGAAAAATACAGGCCGTTTGTATGCATTTGATATTTCAGAAAAGCGCTTGTTTAATTTGGGCAAGCGCCTCAAACGTTCAGGCTTATCTAATTTGCATGCACAAGTCATTAGCTCTGAAACCGATCCTAAATTAAAACGACTTAACGCTAAATTTGACCGAGTTTTAGTCGATGCACCGTGTAGCGGATTTGGTACATTGCGCCGCAATCCCGATTTAAAATGGCGGTTTGAAGAAGCAGATATTGCTGAACTGAATGTCAAACAAACCAATATTCTGGCACGCGCCGCCAAGCTAACCAAAACTGGCGGTCGCTTGATTTACGCGACTTGTAGTTTGTTAAAAGATGAAAATGAAACGATTGCCGAAGCCTTTTTAGCGGCAAATCCCGATTTCAAATTAGTACCCGCCAACACCGTTTTAAGTCATCAGCAAATTAAACTGGATACGGGCGATTATTTAAAACTGCTGCCGCACTTGCATGGCACCGACGGTTTCTTTGCCGCTGTATTTGAAAAAGTGAATCCAACCGATAATGCCGTAAAAATGTCGCCAGAAATTGTTGAAGAGGCAGCAGAGTTGATAGAGCATATTAAAGCAGCTGTGGCGGATGAAGTAGAAGAGCAGGACGCAACACCTAAGAAAAAAGTAGTTGCCAAAAAAGCGTCATCTACAAAAGTAAAAGCGGCAGCACCAAAAACCAGCAAAGCAGATAAAGTCTAAATAGTCATGAAAGCGCCTAGTTTAAACACGCAAATTTTACTGGGCGCATTTTTCGGCGTTTTAGTTGGCTTATATTTTCAAAGCATAGGTGCGCAATCCAGCCTTGTCAAAGGCGGTTTATACGCATCCGGTTTGGTTGGTACGCTGTTTATCGATTTACTCAAAATGATTTTAATTCCGCTGGTATTTTGCAGTATCGCGGTGGGAATCGCCAATCTACGGCAACACAGCCAAATGCATCGCGTTTGGGTCACCACTTTAGCTTTCTTTGCTTTTACTATGGCAATTGCTGTGGCCTTGGGTTTGTTTGCTAGCAATTATTTTGAGGCAGGTAAAGGGCTTGAAATTGCTATGTTTGCCGATTCTATGCAAAACTTTCAAGCACAACAATTACCGTTGCCTGAGTTTTTCGCCCAGTTTTTGCATGGCCTATTTATGAATCCTTTTGCGGCTTTGGCAAACGGAAATGTGCTGGCGGTTGTGATATTCGCGCTGATTTTAGGCATAGCCTTAGTAATGGGCGGTGAGCGTTATAAGAATATTTTAGGCTTATTGCAAGAAGGCTTAGAGCTCACTATGCGTGTTGTCGGCTGGGTAATGGTGCTGGCGCCGTTTGGTATTGCCGCTTTATTAATTAAATTAGTCGCCACCCAAGATGCCGCCATGCTGGGCACCATGACAAAATTTATGACAGTGGTGGTTGGCACTACCTTGCTGCATGGCGTGGTGATATTGCCGCTGCTACTGTATTTAATTACAGGTAAAACACCACTATGGTTTTGGCGCGGTGCGCGTGAGGCGCTTATTACGGCGTTTGCCACTAGCTCAAGCAGCGCTACATTGCCTGTTACCATGCGTTGCACCACCCAACACTTGCACGTAAAACCAGAAATTGCCGGTTTTGTAGTGCCGCTGGGCGCCACCATGAATATGGATGGCACCGCTTTATATGAGGCGGCGGCAGCTTTGTTTATTGCGAATTTAGTGGGTATTGAACTTAGCTTGATGCAGCAATTAATCGTCTTCTTCACCGCCATGATAGCCGCCGTTGGCGCACCAGGTATACCAAGCGCAGGTATGGTGACCATGGTGATGGTATTGCAAAGTGTAGGCTTACCAGCAGAAGCGATTGCCATTTTGCTGCCAATCGATAGGCTACTGGATACCATACGCACCACTGTGAATGTACAGGGCGATATGATTGGTAGTTTAGTTGTACAAAAATTAGTGAATAGATAGTCAGAATTAGCATGCTACATTTTCACAAAGCCGAACTGGTTGATGCGCAAGACATCGCCGCACTCATCAACTCCGCTTATCGCGGTGAAAGTAGCCGCGCAGGCTGGACCACCGAAGCCGATATTTTGGATGGCCTGCGCACCACCACGCAAGAAGTTGCCAGCATTATCAAACGTGAAGATGCGTTTATCTTGGTAGGCGTATTGCGCGATCAAATTGTGGCCACCATTTGTTGTGAGAAGCAAGACGCCTATTGCAGAAATATCGCTCACTTAGGCATGATAGCCGTTAAACCAACCCTGCAAAATAAAGGCCATGGCGCCGCTATGATTCAAGCGGCAGAAGCCATGACATCCAGAGAATGGCGCGTGGTCGGGTTTCATATGGCGGTGATTACATTGCGCGAAGAGCTAATCGCTTTTTATGAACGCTTAGGCTATGCGCGCAGCGGCGAGTTTAAAAACTTCCCTGAAAACAGTCGGTTATGGCAACCCAAAGTGACAGGCTTAACGCTGGAATATTTAGTTAAAATTATTAAGCGCTAATATTAGGTTTTGCGTGACGTCTTTGCTCAAACTTATCCACCCCGCCCATCGCCAACGAGTACACCGCTGGCACTACAACCAAAGTGAGCAAGGTAGATGAAAGCATGCCGCCAATAACGGCAACCGATAATGGGCCGTTGGTTTCTGAGCCTGCACCCAAGCCTAAAGCGGCTGGTAACAGTGCCAATATAATGGTCAGAGATGTCATTAATACTGGGCGCATGCGAATGGGGCAAGCGTTCAATAGTGCTTGATTGATGGATTGACCTTCATCGCGTAATTGATTGGTTAAATCGACCAACAAAATTGAGTTTTTGGCGACTAGGCCAATCAGTAGAACTAAGCCAATCATTGAAAAAATATTCAAACTATTGCCTGTTAACCACAACGCAAATACGCCGCCAATAATGGCCAACGGCTGCGCGACCATCACAATAATCGGTTGCAGGAATGAATTAAACTGGCTGGCTAAAACCATGTATAAAAGTACCAAAGCCAAGGCAAAAATAAACGATACGTTTTTAAAGGTTTTGGCAAATTCTTCTGCTTGGCCTGATAGTTTATATTTATATTCAGCAGGCAATATTTCTTTGGCAGCTGCTTCTACTGCGGTTACCGCCTCACCTAACGGAATGGATGGGCTGGCGTATAAATTGGCGGCGTATTGCAAATCGTAGCGGCCGATTACCGCAGCGCCCAGCGTTTGTTTAAATTGCGCCACGCTATCCAAGCGCACCAAATCGCCATTATTGGCACGCAGATAAATCTTACTTAAATCGGTGATTTGATTAAAATTGCCATCTTCGGCTTTTAAGCGAATATCGTAACGCTGGCCGTCACCATCTTCATCGTTAAATTTGGCTACGTTAATGCCGCCCGCATATACACTCACTGCATTGGCAATATCGGCGGCTGTAATACCAAAGCCTGCTGCGCGGTCGCGGTCAATCTGCATATTGAGTTGCGGTAAATCCAATTGCAAATCTAAATCTACTTTGCCAAAACCATCAATGCCTACAAGTCTTTGCTGAATAGCTTTTGCATATTTGCTGACGTTTTCGATGCTGGGGCCAGTAATATTGAATTGCAGTTTTTCTGAGCGCTGGCCACGCACCATGCTGGCAGGCACAGGAAAAGCTTGCACACCAGGGATTTCGCTCAGTTCTTTTTTAAGCGTCGCAATCAACTCTTTTTGAGAGTTAGCGCGTTCATGCCTATCTTTTAAACGCACGCTCATGCGGCCAGCATTCACTTGGCCTTGTGAGCCAGCACCGATGACAGAGAAAAAGCTAGCAACATCATCTGTGTGTTTTAGCATCACTTTTTCGATTAAGTCTAAACGCGTATTGGTGTATTCCAAGCTAGAGCCTAATGGCGCTTTAAAGCTGATATTAAATTTACTCTCATCGGCTTCTGGCACAAATTCTTTGGTGACCGCGCTAAAAAAGAAAGCGCTAGAGGCCACCACTAAAATGGTAGCTAAAATCACTTTCCAGCGGTGTTTAAGTGACAAACTTAATAGCTTGGCATAGGTGTTATCTAAGCCTTCAAAAAAACCATCTAAAGAATGGTAAAGCTTGCCATGTTTTGTATTGCTAGAAAGATAGCGTGAACACAACATAGGCGTGAGCGTGAGCGAAACAAATAATGAGACCACTACGCCTACAGTCACCACAACCGCAAACGCTTCAAAAAACTTGCCAATAATGCCTTCCATAAAAATCACAGGCGCAAAAATACACACTAAAGAGAGCGATGAGGCCAATACAGCAAATACTATTTCACGGCTGCCATTAATGGTGGCTTGCTGGCGAAACGCCATGACTGCTTTGGGATTAGAAGTATCCACATCTTTAAGACCAGTGCCTAACTCACCACTTAAATGCCGCATAATACTTTCGCGCACCACAATGGCATCATCTACCACCACGCCCACAAGCAAGAGTAGCGCAAGTAGCGTCATGCTATTAAAGGTGTAGCCAGCAAAATACATCACCGCAATCGCGCCTAATAATGACACAGGGATCTCTAAGCAAATCATCAGCGTAGAGCTAAGTGAGCGCATAAAAATCAGCACAATTAGCGCGGCAAATAAGGTGCCTTCTAGCAAATGCTCTTGCAACGCCTTAACCATTTCTCGAATAAACGGCGCTTCGTTGGCTGATACTTCGATATTCATGCCTGGCGGCAAATTAGGCCGAATCTCTTTATCTAAGCGGCGTTCTACTTCATCAATAATATCCACCGTATTGGAATTGGGCACTTTAATAATGCCCAAACCAACGGTCGGCTTGGCATTAAAGCGCGCCAATTGTCTAAAATCGGTCAAGCCGTCTTCAACGCTGGCCACTTGTTTTAACTTAACTGATACACCATCGCGCTGCATTACCACCATCTCAGCCAAATCAGGCAGGCGGTGAAATTCTAAATCTAGCTTTAATAAGCGCTCTGCGTTTTGGCTGACCAAAAAGCCACCTGGCACTTGAATATGCTCGCGATTAAACGCGTTCACAATATCAGTAGTGGTGACGTTATATGCGTTCATGCGGTCTGGTTTTAGCAATACGCGAATATTCCGGTCGCGCCGCCCACCTAGCTGCACTTCACCCACGCCATCAATAGTTTCTAGCTGTTTTTTTAATGTATTTAATGCGTAAACGTTTAATTGTTGAATGGTTCTGTCGCCGCTTAATGCCAGCCATAAAACAGGTTCTGCGTTGGTTTCGGCTTTTTGTAAAATGGGCGGGTCAATATCGGTAGGTAGGCGGCGAATCACCTGATTTAACTTGGCTTGCACTTCGTTGTAAGCCACATTAATGTCTTTTTCTAGCTTAAACGTAATAACAATAATGGAAGCGCCGGGTGATGAGCTAGATTGAATGTGTTCTATGCCGCCAGTGGTGTTCAATGCCGATTCAATCACGCTAGTGACTGACGTATCCATAATGTCTGGATTCGCACCTTTTAGCGTGGTGGTGACGGTGATAATGGGAAATTCAATCAGTGGAAAGCGGTCAATCGCAATGCGCTGATACGAAATAATGCCGAACAATACCAATACGCCAGACAGCATCCAAGCCAGCACATGGCGTTTAATCGAGAGTTCAGGTAATGTCATTTAAAGGTATGCGCTTTCATAGTTCTATTGGCTTGCGTGGGGCGAAAAACTTAACCACTTTTTTGTGCCTAAAATTTATTGAATAATGCTGACTTTGGCTTTATCGGTTAAAAATGCTGCGCCATCAACCGCAATTGTTTCGTTGCCGTTTAAGCCCTCTAAAATCTCAATACCGCCATTTTGCTGCAAACCGGTTTTAACTTCACGCTGCACAGCTTCGTCATTCACTACTTCGTATACCACTTCACCTGCTGGGCGCAGCACAATACTTTGCTCTGGCACCACAATCGCGCTTGGTCTGTCACCCAAAATCACACGACCATTCACACTGGCGCCTGGCTGCCAATCCGCTTCATCACGTATATCGGCAATCACATCAATACTACGGCTATTCGCTACAATCAGCGGTTTTAGCTCGTTAATCACTGAGCGCACTTCTTTGCTTGACGTGGGCGTTGTCATAATAACGGTTAAACCAGGTTTTAATTTCGCAGCAATATGCTCAGGAAAAGGCAAATGCGCGCGCAGTAGTTTTTTGCTGATAATTTGCACAATAGGGTCGCCAACGCGCACAAAATCGCCTGTTGCCACTAATTGTTTTTCAACGACGCCATCGGTGGGAGAAACCACCCGGTCTTTTGAACCATTATGATTAATGGTGGCAATGCGACTTTTAGCACCCGCCAACTGCTGCTTCAATGCATCTTGCTGGGTGCTGGCATCATCTAATGCATTTTTAGAAATAAAGTTTTTTTCAACCAAGGCGCGATTGCGCTCGACTATTTTGGCTTGATTCGCTAATAGCGCTTCAATGCGCGCTACTTCTGATAATGACTCTTGCCGCTGATAACCAAAATCACTGCCATCTAACAAAGCCAGTGTTTGGCCTTTTTTGACGCTTTGACCAGGGTGTACCAATACTTTTAAAACCCGTGCAGAAATTTCGGCGGCAATGGTTGGGTCTATCACGCCCTCTAGGGTACCAACCGATTCTTCATATAAAGATAAATTTTTAGTATCCACTTTAACAACGCTAATTTGTGTTGATTTAAGATTAGTGGCATCAGACTTTGCATCTGCAGCTTCATCCTTGCTGCAAGCGCTGATACTTAACCCAATTAAAGCGGCGAAAAAAATACGAATAAAATGATGGTTGGCGGCTAATTTTTTTGTTTGCATAAGATTCGCGATTTTTAAGATTCTTGTTTAATGATAGACCAATCAAAATAAGGGCCAGGATCTGTTTTGCGCCCAGGCGCAATATCCGAGTGGCCAACAATAGTTTGAATGGGATAAGTCTGTTTTAAAATATTAATTAATAGTTGCAGCGACTTGTATTGCGCCAATTCAAACGCCTCAAAATCACTGCCTTCCAGCTCAATTCCGACAGAAAAATCGTTACAACGTTCACGACCTAACCAATTTGATACGCCCGCATGCCAAGCGCGTTGCAAACATGACACAAATTGTACTAATTCGCCATCACGCCTAATTAAAAAATGTGATGACACTTTGCGCGTGTAAATCTCAGCGTAGTAAGGATGCTCATCAGGATTCAGCCTGTTGGTAAATAATTCAATAACACCGTTACCGCCGTATTGATTGGGCGGCAGGCTAATATTGTGTATCACAATCATGCTGATTTCTGGAGTTGGAGCATCGGCGCTAGGCCTCGCATCAAAATTGGGTGAGCATACTTGGCGCGCGCTTGTGATGAATCCTTTTGTATCTATGTGCAGCATGATGAATTATTTAGTCAAAACCATGATTAATCCGATAAAATAACATCTTACCTAATTTTTAGAGATGTTTAAGCATGGTTTTCTTACAGTTATTTGTAATGCTGATAGTTATTTTGGTTGCGGCTGAGGTATTCACTAACGCGCTTGAACATTTAGGTGAAAAACTCGGCATTTCAGAGGGCGTTACAGGCTCGCTTTTTGCGGCGGTTGGTACCGCTTTGCCAGAGACGATGGTGCCGCTTCTAGCAATTTTTGCAGGCACTGCCAGTATGGCGACCAATCATGAAATCGGCGTAGGTGCGATTTTGGGTGCACCACTCATGTTAGCCACTTTATCGATTAGCTTAATGGCTATTTCAGTATGGAAACGCCGCGGCACAAATGGTCATTTACGCCCAGAGCGTACAGGACTTACGCGCGATTTAAACTTTTTTATTTTTGCATTTATTGTGGCTGCTGGCGCTTTGTACGTACCACATGACAATGTTATTGTGCGCCACTTGCTGGGTTTAGTAATGGTGATGATTTATGTGGTTTATGTGTGGATGACGTTAAGCGCCTCTAAAGATTTGGTTGAAGAAGGCCATGCCACAGAAGCGGAAAGCCCCATGTTTTTGAGCAGGCTTGGCATTCCAACTAATAGCTTCACAATTGGATTACAGATTGTTTTAGGTTTGTTGCTATTAATTGCAGGCGCAAAAGGCTTTATTAATGGTGTTGAAGAGGCGGCAGCCATTATAGGCATTTCAACGCTTATGCTGTCATTGTTGATTATCCCAATCGCGACCGAGTTGCCCGAAAAAGTGAACAGTATTTTGTGGATCCGCAAAGGTAAAGACACGCTAGCTTTTGGCAATATCACAGGTGCGATGGTGTTTCAAGGCACCTTATTGCCTGCGATTGGTATTTCGTTAACCCCGTGGGAGCCACGTCCAGAAGTGGTTTGGGGGCTTGTAATCACTTTGCTTGCAGCAGTTTGGATGCGTTATTTGATGGCAAAAGGTGGTATTCGCGTGTGGCATTTGCTGATTAATGGCGTGATGTATATTACTTATTTGGTTATCGCGCTTAGTTAGTTGTTGTACTTTGTTAATTTACTGTAAATAGATAATTAATCGTACAAACTTTCGTCCGACATATCTGCGTCATCATCCTTAGCCAAGCCTAGCTTGGCTAATCGGTATCTTAGCGTTCTAAAGCTCACACCCAATAATTTAGCAGCCGCGGTTTTATTGTTATTGGCTTTTGCTAATGCTTTTAAAATGGCGCGTTTTTCAATATCTTCTAAATATTCAGATAAACCCACTTCAAGTGTTTTGCTGGGGTCAAACGTGATTTTGTCGTCAGCACGGTATTTAAATTCTTGATCCATCAACAAATCATCGGTGCATATTTTTTGACCGTCACACAATGCTAGCGCGCGTTCCAGCATATTTTCCAACTCACGTACATTACCGTCAAAATGCAACTTGCTGATTAATTTAGCAGCACTTTCTTCTAACACCGGTAAGGCAATTGATTGCGAGTCACATAATTTTTGCAATAATTTATGTGTTAACTCTGGAATATCCTCTGGCCTATCACGCAGGGCTGGCATTTTGAGCTGAATCACATTCAATCGATAATATAAATCCTGCCGAAATAAGCCGTTGTTCATCATGTCGCTTAAGTTTTTGTGTGTCGCGCTGATAATGCGCACATCTACACTTTCTTCCGCTGTGCCACCCACCGTGCGCACCTTTTTTTCTTGAATCGCACGCAGCAACTTAACTTGCATGGCTAATGGCAAATCTGCCACTTCGTCTAAAAATAATGTGCCGCCATTTGCCGCTTGAAACAAACCTGAAGTATCTTGCACTGCGCCAGTAAAAGCACCTTTTTTGTAACCAAAAAATTCACTTTCCATTAAGTTTTCGGGTATGGCGCCACAGTTAACCGCCACAAAAGTTTTATCGCGACGCGAGCTATTGCTGTGAATTAAGCGCGCGGCTAATTCTTTACCGCTACCTGATTCGCCGCTGATGTAAACAGGCGCTTGGCTACGCGCCAGTTTTTCAATCATGGTGCGCACATAATCCATGGCAGGTGACTGACCAATTAAATCCACGGTATTGCTGGTTTGTTTGGCATCAGAGCTGGAAAGCTTAAGCGCAGATTCTACTAAAGGGCGTAATTGTTTGAGTGAAATAGGTTTGGTTAAGTAGTCAAAAGCCCCTGCTTTTAAAGCAGAAACGGCATTTTCTGCACTGCCATACGCGGTAATCACAGCAACTGGTAGGCCGCTATGATTGGCAGCGATATATTGCACCAACTCTAAACCTAATCCGTCTGGCAACCGCATATCGGTTAAACATAAATTATAAGTTTGGCTGGCTAACAGTTGTTTTGCTTCAGTTACGCTGCTGGCGCTATCTGCACGAATATCCATGCGTTCTAGTGTTAACACCACCAATTCGCGAATGTCGGTTTCATCATCCACCACTAAGCAATTAAACTGCGCCATTACATTTAAGCCTTTTTGATATAAATGATAAATTGCGAGCCAGCGCTGGTTGATTGAGCGGGTGTTTTAAGTTGTAACTTAGCACCGTTCGCATCAGCCAATTCGCGGGCAATATAGAGGCCTAAGCCAGTACCCGATTTTTCTGTTGTAAAAAATGGCTCAAATAAATGGTTGCGCACATTTTCAGGTATGCCCTCACCATCGTCACTAATTTCAATGTGCACATCTTGTATTTTTGCCGAGTTTGAAACTGTTAACTCAAGACTGTTTTCAATGTTTTGAGAGTGACGCCAACCATTTTTACACAAATTCCATAAAATTTGGTTTAAGTGGCGTCTATCGAATGCAACCACCGTATCTGTGTTGTGTAGCGAAAGTTTAAAACAATGGGTAGGGATTTTTTCAACTGCACAAAATTGTGTATAGAAATCGGTAATAAAATGTTCAAGATGAATCATCTCTTGATTAGTGCGGTCGCGACGATTCAGCTCTAATACATCTTTAATAATCTGATCAAGTCGCTGTACATTATCGGCAATAATTTGCAACATACGCTTATTGGCAGGGTTGCAATCTTCTTCCTCTTGAAGCAATTGATTCGCGTGGCTAATCGCACTGAGCGGATTGCGAATTTCGTGGGCAATGTTGGCAGTTAAACGACCTAGCGCAGCCAGCTTAACTTGGTGCGCCTGCGTTTGCATTTGTGACCAATCTTCAATAAAAATCACAGCACCTTGATGCCGATTTTCGGCAACTGGTAGCAACCTAAGCCGTAATTCGCGCGATAAGGTATTGAGTTTTAAGATGTTAGTGGTGCTGGATTCGGCAAGCGGGGTTAGTTCGTTTATCCATTGGCGAATCATGTCACTGATTTCAGGTGAAATGCTCTGAAGTGACTCTCCCTGCCAACTAGTCGCTTCGCTCTCTTCAATATCGAATCCTAGTAAGCGCTTAGCTTGAGTATTGTGATGTTTAATTTGCAGATTTTGATCGACAACCAATACGCCATCTTGCATTTCATGGGTAATCAGCGCGTTAACTTGCGCCATATTTTTCACGTCCAAACCGCGTTCAGAGGCTAGTAACTCACTTTGCTGAACGCGCTTGGCTAAGCTGTATGCAAGCCAAGCAGTTGCAAAGCAGCTTAAACTTAACATGACCGCGCCAGAATAATTTTCCATGGGGCTGGAGGCTGAAACTAGTTGATATGACTGTTCAAGCAAAATACCAATCGTGGCCAATGCTGCATAAAACAAGGCTAGGCGACCTTCGCTAATTAAGCTGGCACTGGCGATGGTAATAATCAGCAATAACCCAATACCTGTTACACCGTTTTGCTGTGCATGCATAAACAGCAAAATAAATACAATATCAATGATGATTTGTGTGGGTAAGTTAAAGTCTATATTGGGTTTTTCTACCCAAGTAAGAATTGCGGATATACAGCTAAAAATAAAATAGCCTAATATCAACTCAGAAAATAAAGGCAGTTCAGAGCTTTGCAAAAAGCTGCCATCGCGAAACGCATTTTGAGTCGCTAAAAATAATAAAGCGATCAGTAACCGATAGCCGTTATAAAGCTTTAAGCTACGCCAGCGCGCAGCGGTAAGTGTTTCGTCAAGATTGGGTGTTAAATCAATTGCCATGACTAATTAAGGCTTTGACGACAATCGGGATTGTTGCAAATGATTTTACTTTCAATGAGCACGCTTTCAGATTCAGGCACATGGGTACCGCATGCAGCACATTGCACAACTTTTTCTTCTACTTTTTGATTTTGCTGAGAAGTATTGTCAGAGTTTGGTGTTAGAAAAGCGCGCTTAATCACCACATACAGCAACCAAACCAAAACAATCAGCAATAAAATGCGAGTCATACGTTTTCCTGATACCTAAAACTATTTAGTAGCAGTGATTGTAACTAAAACCGCAGCATATAGAAACTTGCCAAGCTTGCTCGTGCTCAAAACCTCAATCGGCGAAAAAGTTAAAACTGTTATACTAACGCTAAGGATTAAATAAAAATTTCATGGCAAGTTCTCAAGAATTATCAGATTTTTTGCGCGATGTAGAGCGCCGTGCTTTTAAGCAAACGGTCTACGCTGTGCGCGATGAACACACTGCGCTAGATATTGTGCAAGATTCTATGTTAAAGCTGGCTGAAAAATATGCCGATAAGCCTGTTACAGAGTATCCGATGTTATTTCAACGCATCTTGCAAAATACCATGCGCGATTTTTGGCGCAGACAAAAAGTACGCAACATGTGGACAACCTTGCTTTCGTCTTTTGGCGCTGGGCAAGACGGGGAAGAAGACCACGATCCACTCGATACCATTGATGTGGAAGATGAGTCTGAAAACCCAATGGCGCAACTTGAGCAAAGCCAGACCATGAAAATCATCGAAAAAGCGATTGAAAAACTACCTGCACGTCAACGTGAAGCCTTTATATTGCGTTACTGGGAGGATATGGACGTTGCAGAAACCGCCGAGGTGATGGGCTGTTCACAAGGCAGTGTAAAAACACACTGCTCCCGTGCAGTACATACCCTTGCCGCCTTGTTAGAAAAGCAAGGCCTTGGCGCGCGCGCAATAGCACATTTAGGAGTAAAGTAATGACAATGAACCCTTTAAATCTAGATAGTAATATGCAGCAAGATAACGAATTTAACGAAATGCAAGCTAAGCAAATTGGTAGCTTGCTCAATACGCATTCTGATTATTTGAGCATGCGCACATTAAAGCAGCTCGAAAACAGTAGAGAGCTTGCGGTAAAAGCACACACACAATATCAAACAGGTGTTGCAGTCAATCGAGATGGCACTATCAGCTATTTATTTTCTTGGGCTGAGCATCATCGCTTAGCTTCAACTGGGTTATTAATTGGTGCAATTTTTGCTGGATTTGTTTTGATGCAATCGCTCAATCAACAGTCTGAAAATGGCGATGCGTTTTTATTGGGCGCTGAATTGCCGCCAGAAGCTTTTGTGGATAGAGGCTTTGAGCCGCGACTAAATAATACGCATGCCAAGCTTTAAGGTGTTGAAAGCGCGTGCTTTAATACCTTTTTTGACAAAAAACAGTGTTCAAAAGACACGACAGAAAATATAGAATGCAGTATAGAAAAATTCAACGTGAAATATCTAGAGAAATAAATAGTGATATGAGCAAAGCTTTATTATTGTTATTGCTGGTAGTTGGCAATTTACACGCACAACAAAACACGTATTTCGTCGAGCCTGCCCAGTTGGCGATGGGGGATATCGGCAATATTAAATCGTCGTTTTCAGGCATTGATAGCAATGATGCCCAAGTTAAAAATTGGTCTGAATTGTCAGAGGAGCAGCGTAAAGTGCTAGCGCCTTTGAGTTCTGAATGGGATAGTTTGCGTCCGTGGCAACGTGAAAAAATGTTGGATATTGCAGCCGATTATCCAAAAATGGATGCGCAAAAACAGAAGCGTGTACAAAAAAGATTAAACAGCTGGAGTCGCATGACGCCATATGAGCGTGAAAATGCGCGTAAACGTTATCAACAATTTGATGCCTTAAGCCCAGAAAAAAAAGATGAAGTGCGCAAAAAATGGGCAGACTACCAAAAGCTATCAGAAGTGGAACGCGAAAAACTGCGTAAAGAATCACCAGAGCTAGATTACACGTCTGATTTAGAATAGACTTTTGCAATAATTTTAATGCGAAGCCCGCTAATATTAAATTGCGGGCTTTTTTCTTGCCAATATTTTAAAACTTAACCGAATAAAATGACCGAAAAACCGACCAGCACAGTCGATGTGCACGATAAGATTAGCTATTTTAGATTGCTGGCCGCTTGCGTTTATGAGCTGCTTTTATTGATTGCGCTGTGGTTTATCAGTGCGTGGATTTTTGTGGTTTTATTTGGCGATGCCACACAATCGTATAAGCGTTTACTTTTGCAGATTTCACTATGGCTAGTGACGGGCGCTTATTTTGTATGGTGTTGGCGCAAAAGTGGGCAAACATTGGCAATGCAAACTTGGAGAATAAAACTGGTTAATCAAGCTGGCATGCCGCTTAATACCAAGCAGGCAATGTTGCGATATATCTTGGCAAGCGCATCTGCGTTCATTTTTGGCTTGGGCTTTTTATGGGCTTTGGTGGATAAAAACCGGTTATATTTACACGATAAAATACTGAAGTCACATTTTATTCATGCTAAAAAATCGGTTAAGTAGTTAGCGCCGTTCTACCAAAAACAGCATACTCAAGCCAGCAAGCAAGAATAAAATAGTTGGAATAATCGCACTCATTAGTGGTGGCCAGTCGTTTAGTACGCCTAAATGAATAAACACGCGATTCATAATTTGATAGACAACGCCTAGCAACACGCCGATAAAAATTTTGGTACTAGTGCCGTCTGAACGTTGCTGTAAAAAACCAAACGGCAGGGCCAAAACAACCATCACCATGCAGGCAAGTGGATAAATCATTTTTGCCCACAGCGCTACTTCGTAGCGAGTAGTTTTTTGTTTATTGGCGTCTAAGTGGTTGATAAATGAATACAAATTCCAAGCAGACATTTTTTCTGGCGCAACCAGTAATACGTTAAGCAGCTCTGGACGAATCAGGGATTTCCAATTCGCCTCATTAAAAAACTGGGTTTGGATATTGTTTTGTTTAATTTCTTTAAACGTATTGAATTTGGTTTGTGTCACCTTAGATAAGCGCCAGCGTTCATCTTCAAAAGCACCATTTTTGGCATTGCTGATGCTACGCAATCTAAAATTCTCATCAAACTCATAGATGTGAATATTAAGCAAACTGGCATCTGGCAAAACAGTTTCTACATTGACAAAGCTTTTTGCATCTTTTACCCACAAACCAGTTTTAAAGTCTTGTGCAATCACAGAGTCGGTGGCTTTAATGCGCATGCGTTGCGCCATTTTTTCGCTGATTGGCGTGATTAACTCGCCAACAAAAAACGTGACGATGGTGAACAAAAAGCCAACTTTAATCAAAATCCAGCCAATATTAACCACTGAAACGCCGCTTACGCGCATCACCACTAGTTCTGAGTTACGCGCTAATGTACCAAGGCTATACATCATGCCAACCAAAACGGCTACAGGTACTACCTCGTAGATATGACCGGGAACGCTCAGCAGAACAAATATCAGCATAGTGCTGATGTCATAATCGCCACGACCAAGCGTATCTAGCTCTTGAATCAAGTCAAAAAATGAGAATAAGGCTAATAAGCCCAGCATAATCATTAAAATGTTAACGCTAGTTTCTTGCCAAAAATAGCGATTAAGAATTTTCATCATGACAACTCGATAGTGATAATGGTTACTTCTTAAAGCGTAGGCTAGGCCAAAAAGCGGTCAAAAACAGTGGCATAATCGGCAGCAAATAAGTGCGGCGGTAGTACATATACACAGCTAAAATCAAGAAAAATAAATGAACTGGCCACAAACCAATTGTCGTGCTGAGGCGCCCTTGTGTGACCCAAGCCTGAAAAATACTTAAAATATTGTTATAAATAATATAAATCAGTAATGCAAACATTAAGTTAAGCGAGCGACCCGCACGCGGGTCAACAAAGCTTAGTGGTACAGCTAACACGACTAATATAAGCGCTGATATCGGAATAGCTAAGCGCCACTGCAACTCTGCAACATCAGCTGGAGATTGGCTGTTTAATAATGCTTGGGTGGATCTTGCATTCGTTTTGTTTGGTTCACGCGCCACCTCTTTGGTTTCTATGCGAATGGCGTATCGCTCAAATTCGGTTGTTGATACTTCAGCGCTGTCTGGTTTTCCTTCATAGCGGCGACCTTTTTCGAGCACAATAAAATTATCCCCGTTTTTGGCTTTTTCACGGCCCCCTTCAGATGCGACAACAACGCCCGTTTTTTGATGTTGCGTGGATTGCACAAAAATGTTTTTAACCACATTGCCAAGTTCATCAAAGCTTTCTATAAAATAAACGCGCTCGCCGCCGTTAGATTCTTTAAAAACGCCAGGCGCGATCGAAGCAAGTTCATCACGACTTTTAAGCTGAACACTATAATCCTCTACTTTTTGTGTCGCCCAAGGCATCACCAAAAAGCTTAGTAGCGAAACAATAATAACAACGGGAATCGCAAAATTGAGAATCGGTCGTATCCATTGGTTAATACTTAATCCTGAGCTAAACCATACCGCCATTTCAGAATCGCGATGCCAACGTGTAAGCGTGAGTAGCACGCTTAGAAAAATAGTCAGCGATAAAATCATGGGCAGGAACTTAACCATGTTAAAGCCCAACAAAGTAGTGATAGCATCATTTGGCAAAGAACCTTTCGATGCTAATCGCACAAGGTAGCCAGCCCGCTGCGCAATCACAATGCCCAATAGTATAAAAAATAGCGCACCAGCGGTATTAATGAGCTCATGCAATAATGATTTTTTGAATATACGCAATTTAATATTGTTCCAATTTAGGCTTTGATTTCACCTAAAAACGCTGGATAATTGGTTAAAACGAATTAAATAAATAAAAGCTTAATATTTTAATAGCTTTAAATCTAAATAGCTTCGAATCTAAAAGGACTAGCAATGGAATTTAGCATAAAAAACGGAAATCCTGAAAAACAACGCTCAGATTGCGCCATTGTAGGCGTATTTGAAGGCAATAAATTAAGTGATGCCGCAAAAGAATTGGATAAAGCTTCAGATAAAGCCATTTCGACTGTTTTAAAAAATGGGGATTTTGAAGGTAAATTGAATTCATGCTTGGTATTGCATCAGCTAAGTGGTATTGAAGCCAGCCGCGTGATGTTGGTGGGTTTGGGTAAGCAAGATGAATTTACCGAAAAGCAATATCGCCAAGCTGTCCGTGCCGCCGTTAAAGCACTACCTAAAGGCGTCGCGCATGCCAGCCTGTTTTTAGCTGAAATTGCTATTAAAAAATCCAATACTCATAGCAAAGTAGCGCAATTGGTAGAAGTTGTCTTGGATGCGACTTATCAAGTAAACGCAATTAAGGCCAAAAAAGCAGACCCAGTTGCTTTAACTAAAGTAACGATTCATGTGGATAAAGCCGATAACGCTGACGCTGAGTCTGCGATTAAACAGGGCGCTGCTATTGCGGCTGGCGTTACGGTAGCTAAAGATTTAGGCAATTTGCCACCAAATATTTGTACGCCAACCTATTTGGGTGAGCAAGCTAAGCTAATGGCAAAGCAATACGGTTTTAAAGTAGAGGTTTTAGAGCGCGCTGAAATTGAAAAATTGGGTATGGGCTCATTTTTGGGCGTTGCGCAGGGTAGCGTAGAGCCGCCACGCTTGATTGTGCTGCAACATTTAAAAGGTAAAAAATCGCAAAAACCAGTAGTGCTGGTGGGTAAAGGTATTACCTTTGACACAGGCGGTATTTCATTAAAACCAGGTGGTGATATGGATGAGATGAAATACGATATGTGTGGCGCGGCCAGCGTGCTGGGCACCTTTAAAGCGATTGGTGAGATGGATTTAGCCATCAATGTGGTGGCTGTAATTCCAACTTGCGAAAACATGCCAGATGCAGGCGCGATTAAACCGGGTGATATTCTGACATCAATGGCAGGCTTAACCATTGAAGTGCTGAATACCGATGCAGAAGGCCGTTTAATTTTATGTGATGCGCTGACTTACGCAGAGCGTTTTGAGCCAAGTGCGGTGGTAGATATTGCCACTTTAACTGGCGCATGTGTGATTGCCTTGGGCCATCATCCGAGTGCTGTATTCAGTAATAAAGATGCGCTTGCCAAAGAATTGTTAGAAGCTGGCGAAGCTGCGCACGATAGAGCTTGGCATATGCCGTTATGGGAAGAGTTTCAAAGCCAGCTAGACAGCAATTTTGCTGATATGGCGAACATTGGCGGACGTGCTGGCGGTAGCATCACTGCTGCTTGCTTTTTATCTCGCTTCGCTAAAAAGTATGATTGGGCGCATTTGGATATTGCTGGCACAGCATGGAAAAGCGGCAAAGAAAAAGGTGGTACAGGCCGCCCAGTGCCTTTGCTGTCCACTTTTTTGATTCAGCGCGCTGGTTAAGATATAAAAGCTCAGAAGTTAAGCAATTAGCATGACCAAAATTGAGTTTTATTCTAACGTTGCCAATAAGCCAGATTTGCTAACAGGTTTGGTGGAAAGAGCCTTGCTAAAACTCAGGCAAGTAACTGTTTTTGTAGAAGATATCGCTAGTGCAGCGCAGACGTCTCAGTGGTTATGGCAACAGCAAGCGAGCAGTTTTTTGCCACATGTTGTGGCTAATCATGAGCATGCGACAAAAACGCCTGTGATTATTGTTTGCAAAAATAATACATTAGGGAAGGCAGATAGCGTTACCCAAGATGAGTTGCTGATTAACTTAACCACTCAAGAGCCGCCATTTTTTAGTCGCTTTACGCATTTGGTCGAGATGGTTGGCGATGATGAATCCGATAAGCAAAATGGGCGTCTTCGCTATAAGTTTTATCGCGATAGAGGCTATGAAATTCAGCATATTGATTATGCCAAACAAGCCGAACAAACATTAACAGCGCTAAGCGCGGAATAGAGATTACTTTGACCGATAATTCATCATTAGATAGCAAAATTCCAGTGCTGACAGAGGTGTATCAGCCAAAAGCCAAGGCTGAACCCCAAGCAAATCGGCAAACAGACCCAACTTTAGGTATTACGCCTGAGCTTATTGCACGCGTAACAAGCCATGTTAGACCAAGACTAGAAGCAGAAATCATGCAGGCAGTGTTAGAGAATTTGCGCGACACGCTTAAAAAAGATTTGATACAAGACTTACAATCTGAGGTAGGCAAGACCAAGCTAACCATTGAAGCCAATGTGAGTGATTTTGTAGATAAAACAAAAGCTGACCTTAAAACCGAATTGCCCCGTATGTATCAAGCCAGTGCAGATTTAGTACATGCTAGCTTGCAAGAAAAAATTACGGTGTTACAAACAAGTGCGGTTACTAAAGCGGATCGATTGCTGTCAGATGTGATGCAGTCAACCACTCATGCGGCAACCGCTGAAATTAACACTTATGTAGAAGCCCTTAAAACAGAAACAACAGAGCGAGTTGCAGCCGAATTGACGCAAGAGATGCAAGCTTTTCAGAGTGCATCCTTGCAGCAACAGCAAACGCAGGCTAATGACGCGCTGACGAATGTTTACCAAGATATTTCTGAGCAAGCCAAGCAAGCGCTGCAACAACATATGCAAACCATACAGCATGAAGCTTTAACGCAAGTGCGAAATGACTTAAATGCAGCCATGCCCGATATATACGCAGCAGCAGTCAATGAAGTGAGGGAAAGGTTTGTGGAAGAAATGAATGTACAAACTTTGTCATTAAAAGAAGACTTTTTAGCAAGAGTGAATGGCCATTTGCCAGCAGTACAAGAAGTGTTAAGCGATAATATCCAGCAGATTTTAGCTAGCGCATTACCGGCGCTTGAGCAAGATTTAAGGTTGCAATTAACGGAAGAATTACAACAATTATTGTTGAAGGTGAAGTTTGTATTGCCTTGATTTTATTGCTTAATTAAATCTACATACGCAGCTGCTGTTAAAAAATGCCCAATTTCCGCATCATTTAAAGGTTTAAATTTAAATATCCAAGCAGAATAAGGTTTTTCGTTAATATTTTCTGGTGCATTGAGTAATGCATCGTTAATTTCAGTGACAACACCGTCCATTGGCGCATGCAAGTCAGAGCCTGTTTTAACAGATTCTACAACACCGCAAGCAACGCCGACTTGTATGCTATCACCAATATTTGGCGGCTGAATAAAAACAATGTCACCCAATAAATCCTGCGCATAATCGGTAATGCCAGCAAGCCATTCGCCAGTAGTCGACTTGCTCACCCATAAATGTTCAGTGGTGTAATGATAGGTATCAGGAGATTTCATTATTTATGATGTAGTGAAATAGAAGAATTATCGATATTTTCTCATATCAACTGTATTTGTCACCAACTTTAATGTTTAAGTTGCATCTAACTTTTATGTGCATGTGTCAAAAAAGCCTAATTACAAAGAATGTTAATATTAATTTTATAAATATGCGCTAAGTTAATGACAAATAAACATTTTTTATATATTATTTGTCTAGACGGTGTTGAATTAAAGGTTGTATCATGACTAAATTAGTTAAAAAGTTAATACTATTTTATGTGGCATTTTCTTTGGTGGCGACACCATTAGAATTATTTGCTGCGCAGAAAAAGTCGCAAAAACGCGTTCATGCCAGCCAAAAAAGTAGCGTATCTAAATCTCGTATTTCTTCACGCTCGCGTTTAAAGAGTAGCCGATTAAAAAAAATACATTATAAATCGCGCAAATCCCCTGCATTAACGCAAGCACAGTATTTAGCTGCCGATCGTTATGATGGTAGCGGTATGTTGGAACTATCATCTGCTAAAGCACTGATTGTTAACCAAAATTCAGGGGAAGTGATATATGCGAAAAATACCAATGCAACCACCCCCATCGCCTCTATTACCAAACTGATGACAGCAATGGTGATGCTGGATGCTCAATTGTCGCTAGATGACACACTAACTGTTTCGAATGAAGATGTTGATTATTTAAAAGGCACTAGCTCAAGATTGAAAGTGGGTGCAGAGTTGAGCCGCAGTGATATGCTGCAGTTGGCATTGATGGCTTCAGAGAATCGCGCAGCTTCTGCGATAAGCCGCCATTATCCAGGCGGTCGTTATGCATTTATTAGAGCTATGAATGCAAAAGCGATTCAATTGGGCATGATCAATACCACTTTTCTGGACTCAACAGGCTTAAATAGCGGCAACGTATCTACTGCGGAAGATCTGGCAAAAATGGTTGCGGCTGCGTATCAGTACCCAGAAATTAGAATGGCAAGCACTAGTCCATCGCACGAAGTGTACGTAAATGGACATACTTATGGGGTTAACTTTAATAACACCAACGGCTTGGTGCGTGGTGGCGAATGGCAAATTGGATTATCAAAAACAGGCTATATTTCAGAAGCTGGCCGTTGCCTGGTGATGCAGGCGCAGATTGCGGGTGAGCCGATGATTATTGTGCTATTAGATTCTAACGGCAAGTTAACTCGTATTGGTGATGCTAACCGTGTACGTAAGTGGATGGAATATAATAGCGAGCCAAAAATGACTACTACGGGTCAGGCCGATGCGTTGAAACTTAACCCATCAACTAATGAGGTAATGGCGGGCAGAATTTCTTGAGTTTCTTTTACAATTGAAAATAATCTTAGTATTTACAACACTAAGCTAAGCAGTAGTTTAGATAAATAACGGCGCTAAATCTTAATTTAGCGCCGTTATTGTTACTACTAACAGCTCGTTATTCAGCTGCTACTTTTTTGGTTGTTGGTTTTTTCGCTACGGTTTTCTTAGCGGCTGGTTTCTTTGTTGCCGCTTTTTTAACAGTTGTTTTCGTCGTTGTGCTGTCTTTTTTAGCTACTACTTTTTTAACAGGCGTCTTTTTAGCAGCCACTTTTTTAGTGCCTGTTTTGCCCGTTGCGTCATCTTTTACTGCTTTTTCAGCTAGCAAGCCAAGTGCCTCTTCTAATGTAAGTGATTCAGGCTCAATACTTTTTGGCAAGGTGGCACGTAGTTTTCCATGTTGCACATAAGGGCCATAGCGGCCAGCAAATACTTCAATTCTGCCTTCACCAGACGGATGCGCACCAAGTTCTAACAATGGCGCGGGGCCTGTGTTAGCGGCGGCCAATAATGCCACAGCGCCAGCGTTATAAATACTAAATACACTGTCAGATTTTGGAATCGATTTAAACTTGCCATCATGATTCACATATGGGCCAAAGCGGCCAATATTCGCCACAATCTTTTTATTGGTTTCCGGATGCAAACCTAAATCACGCGGCAGCGATAACAGCATATTAGCGATATCAATATTCACATTGCTAATTGGTATTTCTTTTGGAATACTCACGCGTTTTGGCTTTTTCTTTTCGCCTTCAATCGCCACGCCAATTTGTAGATAAGGACCATAAGGCCCATTCATTAAGTAAATCTCTTTGCCAGAATCTGTATCGATACCGATGGTGACTGGATCAGCACCTGCTTGCGCTGTGCCATTCATGCTACGTTTATAGTCGCATTTTGGCTCAGCGTTATAGCCCGTACAGCCAATAAAAGTACCGTAACGACTGAGTTGTTTTTGTAGTGGTTTGCCACATTTTGGGCACGCTTCGTCGATTAACTCGTTTCCTGGTCTGTCAACATCTGCCTTACTGATAATCTGCTGATTAAAGCCTTGCCAAAATTCGTCCATCAGCGGGATCCATTCGCGTGAACCATCGGCTACGCTACCCAACGCGTTTTCTAAGTTAGCCGTAAAGTCATAATCCACATATTTGGTGAAATGTTCGGTTAAAAACTTATTCACTACGCGACCAACATCAGTTGGTGTAAAGCGCTTTTTGTCCAAAATCACGTATTCACGGTCTTGCAAGGTGCTGATAATGCTGGCGTAAGTAGAAGGGCGGCCAATGCCATATTCTTCTAAAATTTTGACTAAACTGGCTTCGCCATATCTTGGGGGTGGTTCAGTAAAATGTTGGTCGCCATAAATTTTTTCTACATTTAATACTTCACCAGCTTCAAGATGAGGTAGTTTACTTTCACCTTCCTCCTCTTCGTCATCGCGACCTTCCATGTACACCGCGATAAAGCCAGGGAAAACCAACGTTTGACCCGTTGCGCGGAATAAATTGGCATCACTGCCCACACTTAAATCCACACTCACCGCATCAAATTTAGCGGGTGACATTTGGCAAGCCAGCGTGCGCTTCCAAATCATTTCGTACAATTTAAATTGCTCATCATTCAGATATTTACGCATCGCCGTTGGGCTGCGCGCAATATCAGTCGGACGAATCGCCTCATGCGCTTCTTGCGCATTTTTGGCTTTGGTTTTGTACATAATCGGCGATTTTGGCAGATATTCCGCGTCAAAATTCTTTTTCACATAATCGCGAATACTCATTACCGCTTCAGTTGCCAAGCTAAACGAATCGGTACGCATATAGGTAATCAAACCAGTTGTGCCAGAGCCAACATCAACGCCCTCATACAATTGCTGCGCGACGCGCATGGCGCGGCTGGTGGTAAAGCCAAGTTTGCGCACCGCTTCTTGTTGCAAAGTAGATGTAGTAAATGGCCCAGCAGGGCTGCGGCTGCGTTGTTTTTTCTCAACGCGCGAAACGGTGGTTTTGCCTGCGCTGGCTAGTAATAATTTGCCAACAATATCTGCTTGCTGGTCATGATTAATGACAGTAAATTGCTCTACTTTTTCGCCATTTAATTGGATTAACTTGGCATTAAAGCTATGTGCGTGCTTCAGCGCGTCTAGATGAATAGACCAATACTCTTGCGATTTGAATGCTTCAATCTCTAGCTCGCGCTCTACAATCAAACGCAAAGCAGGGCTTTGTACGCGGCCAGCAGATAAACCCCTACGGATTTTTTTCCATAAAAGCGGTGACAAATTAAAACCAACCAAATAATCCAGCGCGCGGCGCGCTTGTTGCGCATTGACCAAGTTCATCGCGATATCGCGCGGATTGTCGATGGCGTGTTTTACTGCGGTTTGCGTAATTTCGTTAAATTCTACGCGTTTGAGTAACTTATTTTTGAGTAGTTTTTTATCGTTAAGTACTTCGGCAATATGCCAAGAAATCGCTTCACCTTCGCGATCCGGGTCGGTTGCCAGATAAATGCTATCGGCATTTTTCACCGCACGCGTAATCGCATCCATGTGTTTAGCGTTACGCTCAATAATGTCGTATTTCATAGCGAAGCTGTTTAATGGGTCAACAGCACCGTTTTTGGGGATCAAATCGCGAATATGACCATAACTGGCCAATACCTCAAAATCATTACCAAGGTATTTTTTAAGCGTTTTTGCTTTAGAGGGTGATTCTACAATGAGTAGTTTGGACATTAATGCCTAGGATAATGGCTAAAATTGAATAATGGATTAGATGATAGCAAGCTAAATGGCTTGTAGACAATAAGTCAATGAAAAAAAGCAACTATTTTGATGAATGGCGGTACTAATGAAGCCTTATTTATTTCTAGCGAACTCAATTCGTGTGCCATCATTACTGCTGATGCTTAATGCGGCGCCTTCATTGGCTATGTCACCAAATAGCGGGTCTTCGTCATCAGTCTTGGCCTGAGTTAAGCTTTTAAAATCATATAAATTGACATCGGCAAGATGCGATGGCTCAACATTGCTAATCGCGCGGAAGATATTATTCACGCGGCCTGGCTGTTCGCGCTCCCACGCTTGCAGCATCTCTTTTACTTTTTGGCGCTGCAGATTCTCTTGGCTGCCACATAAATCGCAGGGAATAATCGGAAATTCCATTTGGCGCGCATAGCTGGCGATATCTTTTTCAGCGCAATAGGCTAAAGGTCGAATCACGACGTTTTGCTTATCATTAGTCGCTAATTTCGGCGGCATGGCTTTTAATTTTGCCCCAAAAAACAGGTTAAGAAAAAGCGTTTCGACGATGTCATCTCTATGATGACCCAGAGCAATTTTATCGGCGCCTAGTTCTTTAGCAGTCGTGTAAATAATGCCACGCCGTAAGCGGCTGCATAAACTACAAGTAGTTTTGCCTTCAGGAATTTTTTCTTTTACAACCGAATAAGTGTCCGCTTCCACAATCCGATAATCCACGCCCAAATTTTTAAAATACTCAGGCAAAATATGCACTGGAAAATTTGGCTGCTTTTGGTCTAAGTTCATCGCGATGAGTTTAAAGTCAATCGGCGCGCGCTCTTGCAGCGCCAGCAACATCATCAACATGGTGTAACTGTCTTTGCCGCCACTCATACACACCAAAACCGTGTCGCCATCCTCAATCATGTTGTAATCGCCAATGGCCTTGCCAGTGCTTGAAATCAAGCTATTGCGCAATTTGATGAAGTTATTGGAATGGTTATCGGGTAAATGTTTAATCATATATATAGTGTATGTACTGGTTTGAAACTACAAATTTAATGAGCGCCCGCCATCAACAGCCAACACATGGCCTGTAATGAACGGGGCATCAGCCACCAAAAACTTAACCGCTTTGGTTATATCTTTTGGCTCACCAATTTTCTTTAATAGCGTTTGTGAAATCACACGCTGGCGATAGACTTCATCAAATTGCGGATTGTTTTCTGGCCATTGAACTGGGCCGGGCGCGACTGCATTTACGCGTACTTCTGGGCTGAGTTCATGCGCGAGAGATTTAGTTAGCGTAACCAAACCTGCTTTGGCTACGCTATAAACCACATAACCTTTTTTCGGACGTTCAATATGCATGTCGGTAATATTCACAATGCACCCGTGATTTCTGCGCAATTCGGTTGCAGCTGCTTGCGCTAAAAACATCGGCGCTTTTAAGTTGCTGCCAACCAAATCTTGCCAGTTATCTTCGGTAATCGCGCCGATTTCAGTCGCGTAGTAACTGGATGCGTTATTGATTAACACATCTAAATGACCAAAATTTTTAACGGTTTCATGCACTAGGCTTGGCAAAACCGCGATATTCAGTAAATCGCCTTGAATAATCGCCACCGAATTTGCGCGTTGTAAATTCAGCTCTGCTTGCAATGCGCGCGCCTCATTGGTAGAAGATTTGTAGTGAATCATCAATTGCGCACCGCAAGCATGCAGTTCACGACAAATAGCCGCGCCAACGCGTTTTGCGCCGCCAGTAATCAGCACCACTTTACCATTTAAGACTTTATTGTTTAGGGATTGGCTCAATGTTCACTCACTTTAGTAATCAAATATTATAATGGCTTATGGCTTCAACATCACATCTAAATCTGCCGAATCCGGACGCACAAGCGCAAAATCGCAGTGAAAACTTAACCACTTTAATTCGGCAAAAAATAATTGATGCAGGCGGATGGATCGATTTTTACACGTTTATGCAGATGGCTTTGTATACGCCAGCCCTAGGTTATTACAGCGGCGGCGCGCTTAAGTTCGCCGATAATCAAAAAGGCGGCGGCGATTTTGTGACTGCGCCGCAAATTTCACCGTTATTTGCACGTACGTTCGCAAGGCAAGCGGCACAAGTTTTGTACGAAACACAAGGTAGTATTTTGGAATTAGGCGCGGGCACAGGAAAACTGGCGGCCGATTTATTGCTGGAATTACAGCAACTCAACCAATTACCAGCTCAATATTATATTTTAGAAGTAAGCGATTACTTGCGCCAGATTCAGCTTGAAACCATACAGGCGCTATTGCCAGTAGATTTATTTAGTCGTGTGGTTTGGTTAAATAAACTACCAACAGATTTTGTCGGCTTGATATTCGGAAACGAAGTATTAGATGCTATTCCTGTGCATCTAATCTATCAAAATGACCAAGGCTGGTTTGAACGCGGCATAACTTTTGACGATGTATTTTCTTGGCAAAATAATGCGTTAAGGCATGCAGATTTAATTAAAAAAGTAAGCACATACGCTCTGCCGAACGATTATTTAACCGAAGTTTGCCCAGCGGCAAACGGGCTAATCAAAAGTCTATCGCAATCATTAAAACGCGGCGTAATTATGATGCTGGATTATGGATTCGGTGCTGGGGAATATTATCATCCACAACGCAATACGGGCACGCTGATGTGTCATTATCAGCACCAAGCGCACAGCAACCCGTTGATTTATGTGGGTTTGCAAGATATTACTGCGCATGTCAACTTTACTACCATTGCAGAATCTGGGCTTGAAAATGGGTTAAGTTTGGCAGGTTATTGCAATCAAGCCAGTTTTTTAATGGATTGCGGCATTTTAGAAATATTAGGTGAAACATCGCCCAGTGATATCGTGGCGTATATGCCGCTAGCCTCTGCCGCGCAAAAACTGCTTTCACCCGCCGAGATGGGCGAGCTGTTTAAAGTAATTGCTTTCAGCAAAGAGATGCCATGCGATTTAATCGGCTTTAAAAGTGGCGATAAAGCGCATATGCTTTAAGTATAAACGAACGCTAATTCAGTATAATGCGGGACATGATTGAAAATACAAAATCGACAGACGAAATATCTGACGAAACCCCAGACAACGATTTAAAGAATCGCCGCATTCGCAGTTTTGTCCTGCGTCAAGGCCGATTAACCAAAGGCCAAGCGCACGCGCTAGAAACGGTTTGGCCGCAATTTGGAATTGAATACGCAGAAAAACTGCTGGATTTAAACCAGGTATTTGGCAGAGACGACTTTTTAATTAAACCCCGTAAAAAAGTCCTAGAAATTGGGTTTGGCATGGGCGAAAGCACCGCAAAAATTGCTCAAACCTTGTCCGATAACGATTTTGTGGCGGTTGAAGTACACACGCCAGGTGTCGGCAGTTTGCTTAAATTGATTGAAGAATCGAATATCCAAAACATTCGCGTCATTCAGCATGATGTAGTGGAAGTGTTGCAACACATGATTGCAGATAATAGCTTGGATGGCGTGCATATCTTTTTCCCAGACCCGTGGCATAAAAAACGCCATCATAAGCGCAGGTTGATTCAGGCGGAGTTTTTAAAACTCGTTTGCACTAAACTGAAAGTGGGCGCTTACATTCATGTGGCTACCGATTGGCAAGAATACGCAGAATGGGTGCTAGAGGCGCTTAAAGCTGAGCCGCAATTACAAAATACGGCGACAGACTTAACGCATGAATATGCCGAAAAACCGAGCTATAGACCGTTAACGAAGTTTGAAAATCGTGGTATCAAGCTTGGGCACGGTGTTTGGGATTTAGTTTTTACTCGAGTCTGAATCAGCATCTGATTCGTTTGCAAACAACCAAGCACCAATCACTTTTTCTGCCTCTTCTACGCCTAATTTTTTAGAGCTTGAGAATAATTGCACAGTGCAATTGCTGCCATAGGTTTTATCCCAAGTCTCCAGTAGCTCTTTGCGCACCTTCGCCAAAGTTAATCCTGCTTCTCCGCGCGATAATTTATCCGATTTTGTTAATAAAACATGCACTGGTTTGCCACTTGGGCAAAACCAATCCAACATTTGGCGGTCTAGTGGTGTGAGCGGATGCCGGCTATCCATGACTAACACTAAGCCGCCCAAGCTAGTACGCTCGCTTAAATAGCGCGCCAGTACGCTTTGCCAGTGGGCGCGCATACTTTCGGGTACTTTTGCATAGCCATAGCCAGGTAAATCGACCAATTGGCGGTCGTTGCCTAAAGTGAAAAAGTTAATCAGTTGAGTGCGGCCCGGTTGTTTACTCACAAAAGCTAAGCGATTGTGGTTGGCCAATGTATTGAGTGCGCTAGATTTACCCGCATTTGAGCGACCTGCAAATGCGACTTCTATACCAGACGCTGGTGGTAAATCGCGTAAGTGATGGGCGGAAATAAAAAAGGTGGCGTTTTGGAAAAGCGGCATGGCAGGATTTGTCTGTAAAACTTAAGGCATAAATGCTATCACGAACAGATGAATTTTGATAAAATATTAAGTTAATTAAATAGTTAGGAAAGCAATACAATGTTTAAGCATGTGAGTTTAATCGCCGTTTTGGTGTTTAGTTTATCTTCAAATATCGTTTTTTCTGCAACTGAAAGTGCGCAAAAAACTGAGCCAGTCGTTGCAACTAGTGACGACACTAGAAAACAAATTGTAGAGAATGTGTGCGCAGCTTGTCATGGCGCAGATGGTAATAGTGCTATTGCGTTAAATCCGAAGTTAGCAGGTCAGCACCCGGAATATTTGTTAAAACAATTAAAAAACTTTAAAGAAGGTACGCGCGCCAATGCCGTCATGAGTGGCATGGTGGCTAACTTAACCCCTGAAGACATGCAAAATTTAGCGACTTATTTTGCTAGCCAAACGCAAACATTAGCAAAAGCTAAAACTAACGGTAAAGGCTCTTTGGGCGAAAAGATTTACCGTGGCGGCATTGCTAAAACTAATCTACCTGCCTGTGCCTCATGCCATGGCGCAAATGGTGCTGGCATTCCAAAGCAATTCCCACGTTTGGCAGGTCAACATGCCGATTACACTTATCAGCAGCTGAAAACATTCCGCACAGGTGAGCGTGCGAACGCGCCAATGATGAAAGTAATTGCAGCAAAAATGACCGACGAAGAAATGCAAGCGGTATCTGACTATATGCAAGGTTTGCGTTAATTGTTAGTCAGGTTGAAAAAGTCTGTTGCGGCAGGCTTTTTCAGCAGACTTTTGCAGCAAAATAGTTTTTCATTTTTTCATGTCGTCGTATTCACGGTAAATAGCGTTTAACCCTCATCTTGAAATCACCTACCACATCACAACGTTTTTATGAGCTGTTTAGCTCAATGCGCTTTGCCGTGAGCATGCTGACAGTGTTGGGCATTGCGTCAATTATTGGTACGGTGCTTAAACAAAACGAGCCTTACGAAAATTACATTATCAAGTTTGGTCAATTTTGGTTTGAAGCCTTTGAAAAGCTAGGTTTATACGATGTGTATCATGCAAGTTGGTTTTTGCTTATCTTATTGTTCTTGGTGATTTCAACCAGCCTGTGTATTTATCGCAATAGCCCTTCAATGGTGCGCGAGTGGAAAACGTTTAAAGAACACGCAGCCGAAAAATCTTTGCGCGCTTTTAGTCACCAAGCGTCGTTTCGCCAGTCTAATCTCAACCAGCAAGCCGACACGGCAGCGACCAAAGCTAAGTTAGCCCATTATTTGGCTTCTCAGGGCTTTAAATTTAAATTCAACACGCAACAAAATGGAGATGAGTTGATTGCCGCTAAAGCTGGCACGTATCAACGATTAGGCTATATTTTTACCCATGTTGCTATGGTGATCATCTTTTTTGGTGGTTTGTTGGATGGCAATTTGCCGCTTAAGGTGCAAGAATTATTAGGTCAAAAAAAGATAGAAACGCTCGATATTCCAGAAAGCCAAGTGCCAGCTGTTAGCCGCTTAAGTATTGGTAATCCCTCATTCCGCGCTAATATGACCTTGCCAGAAGGCTTAAGTGACAACGTGGCTTTTGTGCGTGTGCGCGATGGTTATTTGGTACAAGAGTTACCGTTTAGAATTGCATTAAAAGATTTTCGTATAGAACACTATGCTACGGGTCAGCCGAAATCGTTTGAAAGCGATATTGTGATTACCGACAGCGATTTGAAACAGCCGCTCACTAAAACCATCAGCGTTAATCATCCTTTAATCTATAAAGGCATTGCTATTTATCAATCTGACTTTCAAGATGGTGGATCGGCAGTTGATTTTAAAGTGTGGGATCTAACCAAGCCAGATATACAAACCAGCACCCTAAATGGTGAGATTTTCAAAAAGGGTACAGTTGGCGAGGGTAGTAATCAGTTAACCGTTGAATTTAATGAGTTTCGCAAATTCAATATCATTAACTTATCGCCAGATGGTAAAGGCAAGCCGCGCAACGTTGGCCCAAATATCACCTACAAATTACGCGATGCAACTGGCCAAGCGCGCGAATATGTCACCTACATGCAACCCATGCAGTTAGATGGCAAATTCTATTTTATTTCTGGCATGCGCGAAACGGTGCAAGAAGACTTTAAATATTTACGTATACCTGTAGATGATGATTTTGAGATGGATGGTTTTATGCGCTTTCGCGCAGCTATGTTAGATAGCAAGCTTTATCCGGTTATTGCTCAAAAATTAACCGCTAATGCACTGACAAAAGATACCCAATTACAAGCACAGTTTGAGCAAAGTGTTGTGCAATTGCTGACCACGTTTGCAGAGGGCGGCTATACCAATGTGGCGCAAGCAATTGAAAAAGCAGTGCCTGAGGCTGAGCGCGAAAAAGCAGCGCAGGCTTATATCAAAATGCTTAATGGCGCAGCGTTTGAGGCATACAATTTAAGCTTGGCTAAAAACAAAAAGCCGCTGCTAGTATTTAATAATGATACGCAGGCGCTGTTGCAAGATAATTTAAATGCACTGAGCGATTCGTTTTTTTATGGCACGCCACATTATTTGCAATTGGTCGATTTCAAACATGTAGAAGCGAGTGGTCTGCAATTAACTAAATCGCCAGGGCAAAAATGGGTTTATTTGGGTTCTGTGCTACTAGTGATTGGTATCTTTGCAATGTTTTATATTCGTGAACGTCGCATCTGGTTGCTAGTCAAAAAAGATGGCGACAAGCCAAGTGAGGTTTTATTTGCAATGTCAGCCAATCGCAAAAACTTAGATTTTGATCAAGAATTTGAACGCACTAAATTGCAATTAAATCAGCTGCTGACTTAACCAAATTAAGTCAGCAAAAGGAAAAATGATGAATACAGAAACATTAAACTTTACGCCTAAAACACTATGGCAAAGCCTAAAAGTGCAAGATTGGCTTTATGCAACTCTATTAGCCGCAGGCGCAATATTCGCTTATAACCAATATTCGCAGTATATGGATATTTATGAAGTGAGCTTTTTATTTGGCGCAGCCGCCATATTTAGTTATTTGGGCTGGCGCTGGAAAAGCCTAGCCAAGCTAGTGATTGGTGTTGGTGTCATCAGCTTGTTTTCAATCAGCTTGTATGATGGCAATCAGGCGCGCGCTACTCAGGCGTTTTTGCTTAAATTTTTAATATCCAGCCAATCGGCCGTTATGTGGATGAACGTGCTATTCATTTTAGCCATGTTCACCTATTGGTTTGCGCTTTATAAACGCAGCGATTTTGCAGGTCGTGTCGCTTCTGCACTGACATGGAGCGCAGTTTTATTTGGCTTTGTCGGGCTAATGGTGCGCTGGTACGAATCTTATTTAATCGCGCCAGATGTCGGTCATATCCCTATTAGTAATTTATACGAAGTATTTATTCTATTTTGTTTAATTACCTCACTCTTATATTTACATTATGAAGATAAGTTTAATACCAAGCAGCTTGGTGGTTTTGTGTTGCTGATTATTAATGCCGCAGTGATGTTTATTTTATGGTATCGATTCGACCGTGGCGCCGATGCGATTCAACCTTTAGTGCCAGCTTTACAAAGCTATTGGATGAAGATTCATGTGCCTGCAAACTTTGTAGGATACGGCGCATTTTCGTTAGCGGCTATGGTAGCGAGTGCTTACTTGTTAGCCAAAAAAGGGTTTTTAGCCAGTCGCTTACCAAGCTTGGATGTGTTGGATGATGTGATGTATAAATCCATCGCTGTAGGCTTTGCCTTTTTTACCATTGCCACTATTTTAGGTGCGATGTGGGCGGCAGAAGCCTGGGGCGGTTACTGGAGCTGGGACCCGAAAGAAACGTGGGCGTTAATCGTTTGGCTAAATTATGCTGCGTGGCTGCACTTACGCATGGTTAAAGGTTTGCGCGGCCCAGTGTTAGCTTGGTGGGCTTTAATTGGCTTATTAGTGACAACATTCGCCTTTTTGGGCGTGAATATGTTTTTAAGCGGCTTGCATTCATATGGAGAGCTTTAATACTTAACCACTTTAAAAGCTTGAATATTCGATACTTAACCACTTAAATGAGCGGAAAATTTCTTACTTTTAAGTGGTTAACTTTACTCTAAAACGCACCGCGCCGTTTACATTGCTATCTAAACTTAAATCATAACCCGCTTGTTTTGCATCTTGCGCGGCATGATATAAACCAACACCCAAGCCATTGTGGGATGCAATATGCTTTTTGAATAAATCATTGGCAATTTTTGCGTCCATTGCCTTGCCAGTATCGGTTACATCAATATAAAAACGTTGTTCAGCGTCACTTTGCATCTCGATATTAATTATTGTATTTGGCTGATATTTCGCTTTTTCAATCGCATTGTTAATCAAATTATCCATCACGCTATCTAACACCTCGGCATTAATATCGTGTTTTGGTAATTCACCTGCAATAAATTCAATATGATCTTGCGTATGACGTAATTGCAAATTTTTCCACCAGGCAGACATTTTTTCTAAACGTTTTTTATCTTCACTCGGCGCTTTCAGTTTGTCCAAAGTGGATGCGATTCTTTGGTTCAAAACAGGTAATTGCTTGCGAATTAAAGTTAATAGCGCCTCATTATCTTTATCTTCAGTCTGCTGTGCGGCAGAAACCAAAGTGCCCACAGATTGCAAAATATTTTTAGTATCATGCGTCAAACGCGAGCCAGTTTCGTAAAACGCTTGCATATAAGCGTTTTGGCGCAACACCTCTTCGCGGCGCTTGGCATCATAAAACTCACCCATAATTTGCGTTAACAATTTCACATGCACATACAAAGCAGGCGAAATCTGCCAATTGGTATGCAATGTCATATGAAAATCTTTAAAATTAAAATTGGTTTGATGGTTAGATGATTCGCCCAACTTGCCCTGCGTATCATCCGCCAGCCAAGATACGCCTGAAACCCACGGCAGCGATGTCATTTCAACCATCGCCGCTTGAATGAATCCGTTGGGGGTCGATTCAATCTCGCCTAAAGATGCAATATTTTTAATCCACTTTTCAAATGGCATACCGATACTCAGTAAATAACGCGACATCAGCAATTCCACACCCGAAAACCGTGTGCTGGGCTGCCACAGTAAGCTAAAAGCAATGAGCACAAAGGCCAAGCTGAATATAGTAATAAACATTACTTGAATATAGTTAACCGTATTAACCGTACCAATTGCATAACTGCCCAGCACCAAAATCAGTGCAACCAGCATTAATAGCAGCGTGTAAAAAAAATCTAACACTGGCAATTGGCCAGATTTATTGGTTTGACTACGAATAAATAAGATCACAATGGGTAAAAGTGGAATGAGGTAGCGAATGACAAACGTTGCGGCCTCTAAATCATTGGACGCGTTAAGCAGTTTGGGAACTACCCACAACAGCAACATAGAAAGCAGATAACTGGCTGCTAATATATGTATGGCGCGATTGACTCTGGTTTCGTCAGAAAAAATGCGCCCACCCAATAAGCCAAACAATATCGATAACCACAAAGCAGTTAACCACCAATTGATATACAAAAAACCAAGCACGCCAACACCAATAAATAAGAAAAGTGCTGGCTTAGATAGTTTTTCGGTGCTACGCCAAATAGGCTGCCATAATAAAAATAGAGCATAGGTGCATAAAAAAAATGCTTGCTGAAGATAATGCGCGTTGCTACCCCATATTAAAAAAGCATGCAGCGATAAAAGCATTAATGCCAATACGCGATGCGAATTTTTAATCAGCGTTAAATTAATCGTGTTGTAATTGAACAGATTCTTAAGCATGCGTCATATCCAAAAAGAGAGGCTAAAGGGTGTAGCTGTGTCAATAATCTGTCAGTTATGACGATATTTCAACAACAGCTTTATTTTTCAACATTAAATTTAGCCTAAAGTGGCTAAAATAGCCAGCAAATAAGGCTTTGCGCGTTAAAAGTGCCTTGGCATGTTGTTTGCATCAATTATTACAAAAATGTGATGGAATTCACAAATAATATTCGTTAAGGAAGCGATAATGAACAAGCAAACAGGTTTTACCCTCATTGAATTAGCCATCGTATTAGTGATTATCGGATTGCTACTTGGCGGTGTGTTAAGGGGTCAAGAGCTGATTAATAGTGCGCGAGTGAAAAATATCACACGAGACTTTCAAAATGTACAAGTTTATGTATACGGTTATCAGGATAGATTTAAAGCGCTACCAGGCGATGATAGGATTGCCAATACGCATTTAGCAGGCGCAACTGCTCCTCCAGTAGCTAATGCTAACAATGGGCGAATTGATGGAGCTTGGGACTCATCCACAGTTACAGATGAGTCTTATTTATTTTGGCAACACGTAAGATTAGCTGGCTTGGCACCTGGTTCAACAGTAACTGGAGCGGCAGAATTCGAACCACGGAACGCCGCAGGCGGTAGAATAGGCATACAAAGCATTGCAGCAGGCTTTAATACGATTACTGGAATGCAAGGTGCTTATGCGGTATGTTCTGACTTAATTTTAGGCAGAGACGCCACACAACTAGATACAACTTTAGATGATGGTAATACAGCTACCGGTAATGTGCGTGTCGTTGCAGATGGCGCGCCAGGCCCAGGATTGGCAACAGATGTAGTGGTTGCAGCGCCTGCAGCACAATATACGGTGTGCATGTCCCTCTGAGCTTATTAGTTGTTGAGTAATCAAGCCCGCCTAAAGCGGGCTTTTTGTTTTTAGTTATACCCATTTAAAGTATTGCTAGTTGTGTGATTTGATTTAAAATGTCATTAAAATGAAAAAACACATCAAATGACTACAAATACAGCCGCTCAAAATATTGTAGAGATTAATAATCTTTCTTTTGGCTACAAAGGCCGTATGCTGCATCAAGGCATTAACATGGTGTTTCCACGCGGTAAAGTAGTGGCTATCATGGGTGGTAGCGGCAGCGGTAAAACAACTCTATTACGCTTAATTGGTGGGCAGCTAAGGCCAAGCAAGGGTGAGGCGCGTGTAGAGGGACAAATTGTTCATCAGCAAAGTCGTGATGGCATCTATAAGCTACGTCGTAAAATGGGTATGTTGTTTCAGCAAGGCGCGCTATTTACCGATTTGTCTGTGTATGAGAACGTAGCTTTCCCTATGCGCGAACATACCGACTTGCCTGAAAGCATGATTCACGATTTGGTGTTAATGAAGTTAAATGCAGTCGGCTTGCGTGGTGCACACAAGTTGATGCCTCCCGAGTTATCTGGCGGTATGGCACGCCGTGTTGCTTTGGCGCGCGCTATTGCATTAGACCCTGATATCATCATGTATGATGAGCCCTTTGCGGGATTGGACCCAATTTCTATGGGTGTTATCTGTGATTTAATCCGTACATTAAACGACGCCCTTGGCGCAACATCGATTATCGTATCGCATGATGTAAAAGAAACTTTTACGATTGCTGATTACGTGTATTTTGTCGCTAATGGCGTGGTAGCGGCAGAAGGTACGCCAGAGGATTTGCGTAACTCTACTTTGCCATTTGTGCATCAATTTGTGCATGGCGAAAAAGACGGCCCTGTGCCATTTCACTACGCCGCAGGTGATTATGCGCAAGATTTACTGGATTTTGAGAATGCAAGGCAAGGCGCATGATACGTTCTAATGTTTTAGTGGGTTTAGTGCGAATCTTACGCAATATTGGCCATAATTTTAGCGATCGTATCTGGCGTTTGGGTGCAGGTGCTCGTCTATTTGGCTTAACGCTAGCCTATTCTGGTGAGAGCTTTCGCCGCTTTCATTTAACCATTCGCGAAGTCTATTTTACAGGCGTGATGTCGTTAATCATCGTTTTGGTATCTGCTTTTTTTGTGGGCATGGTGCTCGCGTTGCAGGGCTATTACACTTTGCAAAAATATGGTTCGTCAGAAGCAATCGGCGTATTAGTGGCGCTTTCTTTATTGCGTGAACTAGGCCCTGTTGTGACAGCCTTATTATTTGCTGGTCGTGCAGGCACAGCTATTACAGCTGAAATTGGTTTAATGAAAGCAACAGAGCAATTATCAGCCATGGAGATGATGGCGGTGAGTCCTATTGCAAGGGTGATAGCGCCACGCTTTTGGGCTGGTGTAATTGCCATGCCAATTTTAGCGACACTATTTTCAATGGTCGGCATTTTAGGCGGCTATTTGGTTGCAGTGCCTTTAATTGGCGTAGATGCTGGGGCATTTTGGTCGCAAATGCAGGCCAATGTTGATTGGCGCTTTGATATTTTAAACGGTGTTATAAAAAGTTTAGTGTTTGGTGTGGCTTGCACCATGATTGCCTTATTTGAAGGCTATGATGCGCCACCCACAGCAGAAGGTGTCAGTCGCGCAACAACGAGAACTGTTGTGACTTCATCCTTAGCAGTTTTAGGGCTAGATTTTGCATTAACCTCATTTATGATTAGCATGTAAGGCAACAGGAGTATGGCAATGGAAAGAACAACAATTGATTTATGGGTCGGCATATTTGTGGCCTTAGGCTTGGCTGCTTTACTCGGGCTTGCCATGAAAGTGGGGAATTTAACCACCAGCGGTATTGGTGAAACTTACACGGTAACTGCTAATTTTGAAAATATTGGCGGCTTAAAACAACGCGCACCTGTTAAAAGTGCTGGCGTTGTGGTGGGGCGCGTAAGTGATATTACTTTTGATGGCACAACTTTTGAAGCAGTGGTGAGTCTGAGTATAGACAAACGTTACCCTTTCCCGAAAGATACCTTTGCGAATATCTACACCGCAGGCTTATTAGGTGAGCAATATATTGGCTTGGAAGCAGGTGGTGATGAAGTTAGTTTGGTAACTGGCGATAAAATCATTCAAACGCAAGATGCTGTTGTATTAGAAAAAATGATTAGTCAGTTTTTGTACAATAAAGCCTCAGAATCGCCTGAGGAAAAAGAATCAGGTGAGGGTGTAGCGAAAACAGATGCAAACTCAACCAAAGCGGCTGATGATGCGTTAGGCTCCAATCCACTAGATGCGATGATAGAACCTGCTAAGCCTTAAATGGTTTAATAACTCAATATAAATTAGGATAAATAAATGATTAAATATGGTATTACACAATTACTAGTAGCATGTACCATGCTTTGCTTTAGTGCGTTTACACTCGCGGCCGAAGCGCCAGATGTGCTTGTTAAAAGAATTGCTGAAGAAGTCATTACGATCGTTAAAAACGATAAAGATATTCAAGCAGGTAATAAAGAGAAGGTTTTTGCATTAGCTGAAGAAAAAATTCTACCTAATTTTAATTTTGACCGAATTTCTCGTTTAGTGTTGGGAAAAAACTGGACTAAGGCGAGCGCAGAGCAAAAAACTGCCTTTCAAACAGAGTTTCGAACGCTATTGTTGCACACCTACGCAACTGCTTTATCGAAATATAAAGATCAAACTATCGACTATAAACCATTGCGTTTAGAAGATGGCGCAACGACCGCTACTGTAAAAACCACCATATTGCCGCCAGGAGGCCAACCGATTGCTGTTGATTATTCGCTAGAAAAGCAAACAGACTCTTGGAAGATGTACGACATAGTGATTGAGGGTGTTAGTTTAGTGACTAACTATCGTAGCCAGTTTGCACAAGAAATTCGTCAAAATGGCTTGGACAGTTTGATTAAAAAACTGGCTGACAAAAACAATGCAGCAAAAGCTAAATAATTAGCTATGGCTCAAATAGTGCAAACAGATAATCGCTGGATACTTAGTGGAGACGTTGTGATTCAAACAGCAAGTGATATTTTAAAAGCGAGTCAAGTATTTACTATTTCAGAGAATACAACGATTGATTTTGCGCAGGTTGAAGATATTGATACCACAGCAGTCAGTTTGATTTTAGAATGGAAACGCCGCGCAACCAGAGAGAGTCAGTCGCTAACATTTGTGAATCTGCCCGATAATTTAACCAGTTTAGTGCAGCTTTATGATGTCGCTGAATTAATTAATTAATTTTTTGGTGTAGTAATTGATTAACCTAACCCCATCTTAATGATGGGGTTTCGTGTTTATAGCGATACTTAAAAAGGCCTATGCCAACTTAACGATTAAAGATGATAGATAAAAAATTAACACCAGCAGTAAAAATTGAAAAAATTCACAAGAGTTTTGGTCAATTGCATGCTTTAAATGGCATCGACTTAACCATTAAACAAGGTGAATTTTTTGGCTTACTCGGACCAAATGGCGCAGGTAAATCCACACTAATTAATATATTGGCGGGTTTGCTAAAGCCTACCTACGGCCAAGTGTCTATCATGGGGCATGATGTGATTAACGCTTATCAAGCAGCGCGCATGTCGCTAGGCGTTGTGCCGCAAGAGTTGGTGTTTGACCCATTCTTTAATGTGCGCGAAATGTTGCGTTTTCAGGCAGGGTATTTTGGTCGTGGTCGCGAAAACGATGTTTGGGTAGATGAGGTTATTGAAAACTTAGGCCTAACAGATAAAGCGCATACCAATATGCGCAAACTTTCTGGTGGCATGAAGCGGCGCGCATTGATTGCGCAGGCCTTGGTTCATAAGCCGCCAGTCATTGTGTTGGATGAACCAACCGCTGGCGTAGATGTTGAGTTGCGCCAAATGTTGTGGGCCTTTATCAAAAAACTGAATAATGATGGCCATACGATTATTCTCACCACGCACTATTTAGAAGAAGCCGAAACGCTATGCGAGCGCGTTGCGATGATGAAACAAGGAAAAATTGTCGCGCTTGATACAACAGCGAACTTATTAAGCAAATTGCCAGGCAAAAATCTACGCTTAAGTATTGGTAGCGCCAGCTTACCCATTGCGCTATTACCAATGTTAAAGCATGGTGAAAATGGCGTATTCACGCTTGCTTTAACCGAGTTGAGTCAGGTGGAATTTGCGTTGAGTGAGTTGCGAAAATCTCATATTTTGGTCGAAGATATGCAGCTGATTGAGGCGGATTTAGAAGATGTATTTATGTCTTTGGTGGGTGGCGCATGAATTTCATAGATGATTTAGTTTCGCCGCAATGGCGCGGTACTTATACGCTATTTAAAAAGGAATTATTTCGTTTTTGGCGGGTGGCGTTTCAAACGGTTGCATCGCCAGTATTAACTTCTTTATTGTATTTATTGATCTTTTCGCATGTGCTGGAAAATCATGTGCAGGTTTATAAAGACGTGCCCTATAAAGCATTTCTAATCCCAGGTTTAATTATGATGTCGCTCTTGCAAAACGCGTTTGCCAATAGCTCATCTAGCTTAGTGCAATCCAAAATTATGGGTAGTATTGTCTTTGTATTGTTAACGCCAATCAGCTATGTACAATTTTTTATTGCGTTTTTAGCCGCTGCCATCATTCGTGGTTTTTTGGTGGGTTTAAGCATTTATTTGGTGGCAATCTGGTTTGTGGATTTATCGATTGTGCATCCGCTGTGGATACTTATATTTGCTTTGTTGGGCAGCGCATTACTTGGCACTTTTGGCATTATTGCCGGTATTTGGTCAGATAAATTTGACCAAATGGCTGCGTTTCAAAACTTTGTGATTATGCCGCTCACATTTTTATCTGGTGTGTTTTACTCTATTCATTCTTTGCCGCCATTTTGGCAAACAGTGTCAAAATTCAATCCTTTCTTTTATATGATTGACGGCTTTCGCTATGGATTTTTTGGGCAAAGTGACATTTCACCGTGGTTAAGTTTTGTTGTTGTGTTGGGCTTTTTATTGGGGTTAGCATGGGTTGCCCTAAAAATGTTAAAATCAGGTTATAAATTAAGAGCATAAGCGAATATTTAGAGACGAAGTTGTGAAGGTGTAAAAATTGTTAAGTGCAGCACAATTAGAAAGTTATATTACGGAAGGTTTAGCTTGCGATTACATCAAAGTATTGGGTGATGATGGCACACACTTTGAAGCGGTGATTGTTAGCCCAGCTTTTGAAGGCAAGCGCATGATACAACAGCATCAATTGGTGTATGCCGCATTGGGTGACCGCATGCGTGCAGAAATACATGCGCTATCAATGAAAACCTTCACACCAGAGGCATGGGCTGCAGCCTCAAAATAATTTAAATGAAAATAATGCAAGGAGAACTAAATGGATACGCAAGCGCAAATTAAACAAACGGTAACCAGCAATAAGGTTGTGCTATACATGAAAGGCAGCCCAAAATTTCCACAATGTGGTTTTTCGAATATGGCGACGCAAATTTTAGATGCTTGCAACACGCCATATGTTGCAGTAGACGTGTTGCAAGACCAAGCGATTCGCGAAGGTATCAAGCAATACGCCAACTGGCCAACCATTCCACAATTGTATGTGAATGGTGAATTTTTAGGCGGTTCAGACATTATGCGCGCCATGTACGAAAGTGGCGAATTACAAGCTTTGTTAGCTGAAACGGCTTAAGTTTTGGACAAGCTGATTATTGAAGGTGGCTATAAGCTCAATGGCGAAGTAACCGTATCTGGCGCAAAAAATGCGGCATTACCAATTTTATGCGCGTCATTATTGGCTGAAACGCCATTGAATCTAAGCAGTGTTGCCGCGTTAAAAGATATTGATACCACCATCAAGCTGCTTGATACCATGGGCGTGAAAATTGCGCGCGAAGCAGATAAAGTGAGCTTGGATGCTTCAGATGTGCAATCTTTTGAGGCGACTTATGAAATGGTGAAAACCATGCGTGCTTCAATTTTGGTACTTGGTCCGCTGCTAGCACGTTTTGGTACGGCACGTGTTTCACTGCCAGGCGGTTGCGCAATCGGCTCGCGCCCCGTGGATTTGCATATCAAAGGCTTGCAAGCGATGGGTGCCGCAATCCATATCACGCATGGCTATATTCAAGCCAGCACCTTGCATTTGCCAAACCGCCGTCTGCAAGGCGCGCGCTATTATATGGATATGGTGACGGTAACCGGCACTGAAAACCTGATGATGGCAGCCAGCTTGGCCGAAGGCACAACGGTTTTAGAAAACGCCGCCAAAGAACCCGAAGTAGTTGATTTGGCTGAATGTTTAATTAAAATGGGCGCCAACATTACAGGTGCTGGCACTGATGTGATTACGATTGTTGGTGTAGAAAAGCTTAATGGCGCCACTCACAATATTGTGTGTGATCGTATTGAGGCTGGCACTTATATGGTGGCAGCGGCGATGACAGGCGGTGAAGTGAAGTTACTCAATGCGCGTGCAGATTTGCTAGATGCAGTGATTGAAAAATTGCGTGATGCAGGTGTGACGGTGAGTAGTGATGCGAGCACTATTACCGTCAAAAGTGATGGCAATTTAAAAGCAGTGAACATTCGCACGGCGCCGCATCCAGCATTTCCCACTGATATGCAAGCGCAATTTATGGCGCTTAATACAATTGCAATAGGCGTGGCAAAAGTGACTGAAACTATTTTTGAAAATCGATTTATGCATGTGCAAGAAATGCAGCGTTTAGGCGCAGATATTAGCATTGATGGCAATACTGCTTTAGTTAAAGGTGTTGAGTATTTAGACGGCGCGATTGTGATGGCGACCGATTTACGCGCTTCAGCGAGTTTAGTATTGGCAGGTTTGGTAGCCAGAGGCGAAACGGTGATTGAGCGTATTTACCACTTAGACCGCGGTTACGAATATTTAGAAGAGAAATTAACCAAATTGGGCGCTAAAGTACGCCGCGCGCATTGATTTAACTCGACTTAACACTAAAAAACAAGCAAAAAATCATGATTACCATTGCATTAAGTAAAGGCCGAATTTTTGAAGAAACTGCTCCATTACTGGCAGCAGCTGGCATTCATGCGGCTGAAGATCCAGAGTCTTCACGCAAATTGATTATTGGCACCAATAGGAGTGATGTCAGACTCATCATTGTGCGTGCAACCGATGTGCCAACCTATGTGCAATATGGCGCGGCAGATTTAGGCATTGCAGGCAAAGATGTGCTGGATGAACATGGCGGTGAGGGTTTATATCAGCCGCTGGATTTGCAAATCGCCAAATGCAAAATGATGGTCGCAGTGCGCGAAGGCTTTGATTATGAAGCTAGTATTCGCCAAGGTGCGCGCCTTAAAGTGGTGACTAAATATGTGAAAACCGCGCGTGAGCACTTTGCCGCTAAAGGCATGCATGTCGATTTAATCAAGCTTTACGGCTCAATGGAATTAGGTCCATTGGTGGGTTTAGCCGATGTAATTGTGGATTTAGTGAGCACAGGCGGAACTTTGCGCGCCAATAACCTCAAAGCAGTGGAGTTTGTAGGAGATATCAGCTCGCGCTTGGTGGTTAATCAGGCATCTTTAAAATTGAATCGTGCGCAGTTACAGCCGATTATTGAGTGTTTTGCCAGTGCGATTAAATAGCGCATTTTTTAGGACTTTTTGAGTGTTAAGTAATGAAAATTAGACGTTTATCGACAATTGACAACACATTTGATGCCGATTTAAAAGCATTGTTGGCGTTTGAAACCGCGCAGGATGATTCTGTTGACGTGGTAGTTGCCAATATTTTAAAAGACGTAAAAAGTCGTGGCGATGCCGCTGTATTGGAATACACCAATCGTTTTGATAAAACCAGCGCAAGCCATTTGAGTGACCTTGAAATTAGCCAAGCTGAATTGCAAGCGGCATTAAATAGTTTGCCGATAGAACAACGTCAAGCTTTGCAGGCAGCGGCAGATAGAGTTAAAAGCTACCACGAAAAACAAATTATGCAATCATGGAGCTACACAGAAGCCGACGGCACATTATTAGGCCAGCAAGTGACTGCATTAGACCGCGTCGGTTTATACGTGCCAGGCGGTAAAGCGGCTTATCCATCTTCTGTATTAATGAATGCAATTCCCGCGAAAGTAGCAGGTGTTGCAGAGTTGATTATGGTGGTGCCTACGCCAAATGGCGAAAAAAATGCCTTGGTATTGGCCGCAGCAGCCATTTCAGGGGTGGACCGAGTATTCTGCATCGGCGGCGCACAGGCGGTTGGCGCAATGGCTTATGGCACAGAAACAGTGCCGCAAGTGGATAAAATTACTGGCCCAGGCAACGCTTATGTGGCAGCAGCTAAGCGTCGCGTGTTTGGCGTAGTGGGTATCGACATGGTGGCCGGTCCATCTGAAATTTTAGTGATTTGTGATGGTAAAACCAATCCTGATTGGATTGCGATGGATTTATTTAGCCAAGCCGAACATGATGAATTAGCGCAATCTATATTATTAAGCCCTGATGCCGCATTTTTAGATGCGGTAGCCGCTAGCATGCAAAAGCTAGTCGAAACCATGCCGCGTAAGGACATTATAAATACCTCAATTAGTGACCGCGGCGCATTGATTCTGACCAAAGATTTAGACGAAGCGATTGAAATCAGTAATTATATTGCGCCAGAGCACTTGGAATTATCAGTCGAAAATCCGCTGGAAATGAGCAAAAAGATTAAACACGCTGGCGCGATTTTTATGGGCCGTGATACTTGCGAGGCGCTAGGCGATTACTGCGCAGGGCCAAACCACGTATTGCCAACATCGCGTACGGCACGTTTTTCAAGTCCACTGGGCGTCTATGATTTCCAAAAACGCTCTAGCTTGATTATGGTGTCGCCAAAAGGTGCACAAAAATTAGGCAAAATTGCTTCAGTTTTAGCCCATGGTGAAGGGTTAACTGCGCACGCTCAATCTGCTGAATATCGTTTGAAATAATCAACATATTTTATGAGTAAATTTTGGAGTGATGTTGTACATAAATTAACGCCTTATGTGCCGGGTGAGCAGCCCAAGTTGAATAACTTGGTGAAGCTAAACACAAACGAAAATCCTTATGGCCCAAGTCCAAAGGTGATTGAAGCACTCAAAGCGGAAGCGGCTGATAGTTTACGTTTGTACCCAGACCCTAATTCAGATAAGTTAAAAGCGGCCATTGCGCAAAATTTTGGCTTACAATCTAATCAAGTGTTTGTAGGCAATGGCTCAGACGAAGTGCTGGCGCATGTTTTTCAGGCTTTGCTCAAGCATGATAAACCACTTTTGTTTCCAGATATTAGCTATAGTTTTTACCCTGTGTACTGCGGTTTGTATGGTATTCAATATGAAACCATCGCCTTAGATAAGCAATTTAAGATTGATATTCACGATTATGCACGCCCTAACGGCGGCATTATTTTCCCCGATCCTAATGCGCCAACAGGTATTCCGTTAGCGCTTGCTGAAATCGAAAAGCTATTGCGTCAAAATAAGCATTCGGTTGTAGTTGTCGATGAGGCTTATGTAGATTTTGGCACCGAATCTGCGGTTAAGTTAATTAATACTTATCCTAATTTATTGGTGACACATACTTTATCTAAAGCACGCTCTTTGGCTGGCTTACGTGTTGGCTACGCATTAGGTAATACAGACTTAATTGAAGCCTTAATGCGCGTTAAAGATAGTTTTAATTCTTATCCAATCGACCGCTTTGCCGAGGCGGGCGCAATTGCCGCGATGCAAGATAGTGAATATTTTGAACAAACTTGCGCCAAAGTGATATCAACGAGGCAAGCCTTAGTTAAAGACTTAAAAGCGCTTAATTTTGAAAGTTTACCTTCGGGTGCTAACTTTATATTCACCAAGCATCAAACAGTAGATGGTGGCGTACTGGCAGAAAAATTGAGAGAGCACAATATTATAGTGAGGCATTTTAAAAAGCCCAGCCGAGTTGCGCCATATTTACGGATAACAATCGGCACAGACGCGCAATCGATTGCGCTCATTCACGCGCTTAAATTGATTCTAAATATAGGTTAAGTTCTCAAACAGTACTTAACTTCACTAAAGTACTTGTTTTATAATCAAAATATAAGCAAATTGTTGAAATAAATAATCAATTGCGGTTATCATGCTGAAATGTACAAAATGTGCAAATAGTATTTTGTAAAATTACGTTGAATTAAAACCAAACAACTACAAAATATTAACTTTTTAATCAAATAATTTTAATCGAACACCTTTATTAAATTATTAGCGAGCTCGGAGGAATAGGCACCATGGCACAAACCCAAATGGCATTAGATTCACTAGATTTTGACGCAACAGTTGCGTTAGCAACTAAAGTAGCACCACACGTAGATATTTTAGAAATCGGTACACCATGCATTAAGCATAACGGTATTGAATTATTAAAAACATTACGTGCTAAATTCCCAAATAACAAAATCTTAGTTGATTTAAAAACCATGGATGCTGGCTTCTACGAAGCTGAGCCATTCTACAAAGCTGGTGCAGATATCTGTACAGTTTTGGGTACTGCTGATATTGGTACTATCAAAGGCGTAATCGACGTTGCTAACAAGTACGGCAAAATGGCACAAGTTGACTTGATTAACGTTGCGGATAAAAAAGCACGCACATTAGAAGTGGCTAAATTAGGCGCGCACATCATTGGCGTGCACACTGGTTTAGATCAACAAGCGGCTGGTCAAACACCATTTAATGACTTAACAATGGTGACTGGTTTAAATACTGGTGCTAAAGTTTCTGTTGCTGGTGGTGTTAAGGCGGCAACAGTGCGTCAAGTAGTAGATGCAGGTGCAGATATTGTAGTTGCAGGTGCAGCAATTTACGGCGCAGCCGATCCAGCTGCTTCAGCAGCTGAAATCACAGGTTTAGCACGCGGTAGCTCAGCATCAGCTGGCGGCATGGGTAAATATTTACCTTATGTTTTAATCGCAGCAGCTATTTTGATTGGTTTATTCTTGCTTAAAGGCGGTAATTCAACAGACGAAATGCCAGCAGATTCTGCTCCAGTAGTAGAAGAAGCAATGCCAGCAGCAGAAGCACCAATGGAAGCGGCTCCGATGGAAGAAGCACCAATGGAAGCGGCTCCAGCAGAAGAAATGGCTCCAGCAGCTGAAGCGGCACCAGAAGCAGCTGCACAGTAATTAGTGTATAAGCTGAAACCAATTTAGCATGATAAAAAGCCGGCTTAATAGTCGGCTTTTTATTTGTTGGGTTTATTTATTGCAATTTTGCGCCTAGCCGATAGTTTGAGTTAAAATACGGTTAAATTATTGATTGTTCTCATTTAAGTTAACCATGCGCACAGCTGACGTCACACGCAATACCTTAGAAACCCAAATCACTGTTTCCATTAATATTGATGGAAATGGTACTTCACAGTTTAATACAGGGCTTGGTTTTTTAGACCATATGCTCGATCAGATTTCGCGTCACGGTATGATGGATATTAACGTTCAAGCCAAAGGTGATTTACACATTGACGCACACCATACGGTTGAAGACATCGGTATTACTCTAGGCCAGGCTTTTGCAAAAGCAGTAGGTGACAAAAAAGGCATTAACCGTTATGGTCACGCCTATGTGCCACTGGATGAAGCGTTAAGCCGCGTGGTATTAGATTTGTCAGGCCGTCCAGGGTTGGAATTTAACTGCGAATTTACGCGTGCCGCTATTGGCGACTTTGATGTCGATTTAGTGCATGAGTTTTTTCAGGGTTTTGTGAATCACGCAAATGTTACTTTGCATATTGATAATTTAAAAGGCCACAATTCGCACCATCAAGCTGAAACGATATTTAAGGCATTTGGGCGTGCATTGCGCATGGCAGTTACGCCTGACGCGCGCATGGCAGGCATCATGCCATCTACCAAAGGTAGTTTATAGGCTCTGTGGTTTAAATAAATGCGTAAAATAGACATCGCAGTCGTTGATTACGGCATGGGCAATCTGCGCTCTGTTTCGAAGGCGGTCGAGCATGTGGCGGATGGTAAATATGTTGTAGTGACAAGCGACGCGGCTGAAATACAGCAAGCTGAGCGAGTGATTTTCCCGGGGCAGGGCGCAATGCCAGATTGCATGCGCGAATTAGATAGCAGGAAGTTGCGTGATAGTATTTTGCACGCTGCAGCCAACAAGCCATTTTTGGGTATTTGTATTGGCATGCAATTACTGTTCGAGCATTCCGAAGAGGGTGATACGTTGGGCCTAGGCACTTTTAAAGGCGATGTAAAACGATTTGTTGCCAATCAAATGCTCAATGATGAAAAATTAAAAATCCCGCATATGGGCTGGAATCAAGTGTATCAGTCAAGACCACATGCCTTGTGGCAAGATATTGATGAAGCCACTCGTTTTTATCATGTACATAGTTACTACGCGGAACCAATAGACCCTGCTTTGGTAGTCGGCGAAACTGCGTACCCTAAGCGTTTTTGCAGTGTGGTCGCACAGGACAATATTTTTGCAACCCAATTTCACGTTGAAAAAAGTGCGCAGGCTGGTTTGCAATTGTTGCGTAATTTTGTATATTGGAAGCCTTAACGCGTTAAGGTCTTATCAATTAAAATCCACCATTCATTTTTTTGTCATCTTAATCATTAACAATCATGCTTATTATTCCTGCAATTGATCTCAAAGATGGCCACTGCGTACGTTTAAAGCAGGGCCTTATGGAAGAATCCACCGTATTTTCTGAAGACCCAGGCGCGATGGCGCGACATTGGGTTGACCAAGGCGGGAAACGGCTGCATTTGGTGGATTTAAATGGTGCATTTGCAGGAAAGCCTGTCAATGAAGGTGCGATTAAATCAATCGTGAATGCTGTTAAAGGTGAAATACCCATTCAATTAGGTGGCGGTATTCGTGACTTAGAAACCATTGAGCGCTATCTGGATGACGGTATCGATTATGTCATTATTGGTACGGCAGCTGTTAAAACACCTGGATTTTTACATGAAGCTTGTTATGCTTTCCCTGGCCAAATTATGGTGGGCTTAGACGCTAAAGACGGCAAAGTGGCGATTGATGGCTGGTCAAAACTCACGGGGCACGATGTGATTGATTTAGCCAAAAAGTTTGAAGACTATGGTGTTAATGCGATTGTTTATACAGACATTGGCCGTGATGGCATGTTAAACGGCGTGAATATTGAAGCGACAGTTGCTTTGGCGCAGGCGCTAACTATTCCTGTGATTGCATCAGGTGGAGTCACTAATTTAGATGACGTGCGTAAGCTCTGCGCAGTAGCCAGCGAAGGCATTATTGGTACGATTACAGGCCGTGCAATCTATGAGGGAACCATTAATTTTGCCGAAGCGCAAAAATTGGCGGATGAACTCAGTGCGTAACGAATTTAAATTAGAGTTTGCAGTGGCACAGACTATTGCAGATGAATTAATTGCTTAGAAAATATTATGGGATTAGCTAAGCGTATTATTCCGTGCTTAGATGTGACTGATGGTCGCGTAGTAAAAGGCATCAATTTTTTAGAGTTGCGCGACGCAGGTGACCCTGTTGAAATCGCAAAGCGCTATGATGACCAAGGCGCAGATGAGCTGACCTTTTTAGACATCACTGCAAGCTCAGACAATCGTGGCTTGATTTTGCATATTATTGAGCAAGTTGCCAGCCAAGTTTTTATTCCATTGACGGTTGGTGGTGGCGTGCGTGAAGTCGACGATGTACGGCGCTTATTGAATGCAGGTGCCGATAAAGTCAGCATTAATACTACTGCAGTATTGAATCCAAAAATGGTACAAGACGCCGCCGCGCGGTTTGGTTCGCAGTGCATTGTGGTAGCCATTGATGCTAAAAAGGTAGACAATCAACCATTCGAGTGGGAAGTATTCACGCATGGTGGCCGCAAAGCCACGGGTTTAGATGCTGTTAAGTGGGCGCAACATATGGTTAATCTTGGTGCAGGCGAACTATTAGTCACAAGTATGGATAGAGACGGCACTAAAATTGGTTTTAATAATCCGTTAAATCGTGCGATTTCTGATGCGGTGGATGTGCCATTAATTGCTTCTGGTGGCGTGGGTAATCTACAGCATTTGGTGGACGGCGTCACTATTGGCGGCGCAGATGCGGTACTGGCCGCTAGCATTTTTCACTATGGTGAATATACGGTACAGCAGGCAAAAGAGTATATGCGTAATCATCATATAGAGGTGCGGCTGTGAGCTGGCTTGATGAGGTGAACTGGGATGCAAATGGCTTGGTGCCAGTGATTGCACAAGAGTTTGATACAGGTAAAGTGTTAATGTTTGCGTGGATGAATCGCGAAGCTTTACAGTTAACCAGCGACTCAAAACAAGCGGTGTATTGGTCGCGTTCGCGCAACAAACTATGGCGTAAGGGCGAAGAGTCTGGGCATATCCAAAAAGTGCATGAAATACGCTTAGATTGTGATGAAGATGTGGTCTTGATTAACGTTGAGCAGGTTGGCGGTATCGCTTGTCACACTGGTAGACACAATTGTTTTTTTAAAAAACTCGATAATAATCAATGGATAACTGATCAGGCTGTTATTAAGCATCCAGATGAAATATATAAGTATGAATGATGTATTAAACAGATTAAGCGAATTACTAGAGCAACGTAAAAGTGCAGACCCTGCTGCTTCTTACGTGGCTAAACTGTATGCTAAAGGCATGGACAGCATCCTCAAAAAAGTGGGTGAAGAAGCAACCGAAACGGTGATTGCAGCCAAAGGCGGTAATAAACAAGAGATTATTTATGAAACCGCTGATTTATGGTTTCATACGCTGATTATGCTAGCCAAAGCAGATTTAAAGCCACAAGATGTGCTGGATGAATTGGCGCGTCGTGAAGGATTGTCTGGCATAGCAGAAAAAGAAAGTCGTAGCGAAAAATGAGTGTAGATTGCATTTTTTGTAAGATTATTAACGGTGATATTCCTGCCAAAAAAATCCATGAAGATGACGATTTTATTGCCTTTCACGATATAAAGCCCATGGCGAAAGTGCACTTTTTAATTGTGCCAAAGCTACATATTGAAACGTTAAAAGATTGCACTGATGAGCATGCATCATTATTAGGAAAAGCTTTATTGCTGGCGCCTAAATTGGCGCAGAGCCAAGGCTTGGTGGGTTTTAAGACACTAATTAATACAGGCCGTGAAGGCGGCCAAGAAGTATTTCATATCCACGTGCATGTATTTGGCGGTGGCAAAACTTAACCCAAAAAATGGGTTAAGTTTTTATAGGCGAATCAAATAAAGTTAAGTTGAGGAGAGCGTCATGGGTTCATTTAGTTTGTGGCATTGGTTGATTGTTTTATTGGTTGTGGTGTTGATATTTGGTACAAAAAAATTACGTAATATCGGTGGTGATGTAGGCGGCGCGGTTAATGAGTTTAAAAAGGCCATGCAAAATGAGCAAGGTAAAGATAAGCAAGTGACAGAAAACAAAGATGGTGATGTGGGTGCGACGATTGAAAATGAAGCCACTAATAAGACGAAACAGTAAGTGCGTGCTGGACTTTAGGGATGTTTGATGTTTCGTTTGCTGAATTGGTGGTCATTGCTGTGGTTGCCTTGCTGGTCATCGGCCCAGAAAAGCTACCAAAAGTAGCGCGTACGGTTGGTGCGCTTACTGGGCGCGTTCAGCGTTATGTTGGACAAGTAAAAGAAGAAGTCAATCGCGAGCTGCGATTTGAAGAATTGCAAAAGTTACAGCAAGAAATCAAACAATCTGTCAATGCTACTCAGTCAAACGTTGCACAACAGGTGGCAGAAATCGAAAATTCCATCTTGAGTCAAGACGATAGCTTATCAACTCCTGAGCCAGTCGCTGCGCCAAAAAAACCGACCAAGCCACGCGTCGCAAAGATTAAACCTGCTGCTACTGAATCAGAAAGTGGTGCGACAGACAAAGTGATAACCAAAAAAGCAGCCACAAAAACCAAAAAAGTTGAGATGTAATCAGGATGGGAACCCCAACAGAACATTTTATTTCACACTTGATTGAGTTGCGCAATCGTCTGCTTAAAATCGTATTAGGATTTGTATTAGTTTTTATCGGCTTATTCCCGTTTGCAAATAAAATTTACGCGCTACTGGCTGCTCCCATGCTAGCTAAATTGCCTGAGGGTGGTCAAATGATTGCAACCGCAGTCACCACGCCATTTTTTGTGCCGATGAAAGTGGCGATGATGACCGCTTTTATAATTTCCTTACCGCATACTTTGTATCAAATTTGGGCGTTTGTGGCGCCCGGATTGTACAGCCACGAGAAAAAACTCATGGTGCCAGCGATTGCAGCAAGCACATTATTGTTTATTATCGGCATGGCATTTGCCTATTTTGCTGTGTTTCCTACCGTATTTGGATTCGTCGTCGGCAGCGCGCCTGCTGGGGTTGCAGTCATGACGGATATTTCAGAGTATCTAGATTTTGTGATGACGCTGTTTATGGCGTTTGGCTTGGCATTTGAAGTGCCAATCGCCGTAGTGCTGATTGCAAGATTTGGCTGGGTGAGTGTTGCGCAGCTTAAAGAAGCGCGCAGTTATGTGATTGTGGGCGCTTTTATCTTAGGCGCAATTTTTACGCCGCCCGATATTATTTCGCAATTTATGTTGGCAGTGCCCTTATGGTTGCTGTATGAACTAGGTATTTTAGTGGCGCAGTATACAAACCCCAAAACCCCTACTACATCTAATTCAATAAAAGCTTAAGTTTAAAACCGCTTATCTTTTTGCAACGACTGGTTTGGGTCGTTTGCCAATCAAAACATTCACTTTCATCTCTTGACCTTGGCGCACAATCGTTAAAACAGCCTTTTCGTTCGGTTTTAGTACGGCAATAATATTAAGCATGCTGCTGCTATCAGCCACTTCGCGGTTATTAATCGCCAACAATATGTCGCCCGATTTAATACCTGCAATATCAGCAGGGCTCTCACGCAAAACGCCAGCAATCAGTGAGCCTTGAACCTTGCTAAGCTTAAATGATTCAGCTAATTCAGGCGTTACATCTTGCGCTTCAATACCAATCCAGCCGCGGGTTACAGAGCCATTAGTGGCAATTTGTTCCATGACTTGTTTGGCTAAACTGGCGGGAATGGCAAAACCAATACCCATTGAGCCGCCGCTACGTGAGTAAATGGCGCTATTAATGCCAACCAAATTTCCTTCAGCGTCTATTAATGCGCCGCCAGAGTTGCCTGGGTTAATCGATGCATCGGTTTGAATGAAATTTTCAAAGGTATTAATGCCTAAATGGTTGCGGCCCAGCGCGCTGACAATGCCTTGAGTAACGGTTTGTCCAACTCCGAAAGGATTGCCGATAGCCAATACTATATCTCCAACGTCTAAGGTATCGGGCGCGGCAAAGGTAATAAAGGGAAGCTTTTCAGCATCTACTTTAATGACCGCTAAATCCGTTTCAGGGTCTGTGCCCACCACTTGTGCTGGTAATTTACGTCCGTCAGATAGCAAAATTTCAATTTCATCGGCACTCGCCACTACATGGTCATTGGTTAAAATCAAGCCTTGCTCACTGACAATTACGCCACTGCCCAAGCTGTTTTCTGGCTGATCTTCTTCATCTTCCAATTGATCGCCAAAGAAATGTCTAAATAAGGGGTCATCCTTATATTGCTGATGCGGATTAACTGTGGTTTTTTGACTAGTAGTAAAAATATTCACCACTGCTGGCATGGCTTTTTTAGCAGCCGTACTGTAGCTGCCAATTGGATTTGTAGTATCAGCTGGAGCGGGTTGCACTTGCTGAATAACAATCGGCTCAGGCGTTGGATTTAAAAGCTGCGGATAAAATAAACGCAATACAAACAGCAGGCCTAAGCAGGCAGTGACCGATTGCGCAAAAATAAGCCAAATTCTTTGCATGTTTTTAACGTTAAAATGATATGTATATAAGTATATTGGAAATAAAGGTAAAAAACGTATGAAATTGAATGACTTAAACAATTATTTAAACCAATTATTAAGGCCTGAACAATTTAGTGATTATTGCCCAAATGGTTTGCAGGTTGAGGGTAGGCAAGAGATTCATCATATTGTCACTGGAGTAACGGCTAGTTACGAGCTATTAGAGGCAGCATTAGCTGCTAAAGCCGATGCCATACTGGTACATCATGGATATTTTTGGCGGGGTGAGTCGGCAACTATTACTGGAATAAAAAAGCGCCGTATTCAATTTTTGTTGCAGCATGATATTAATTTAATTGCTTATCATTTGCCGTTGGATGCGCATGCAGAATTTGGCAACAACGTGATGCTAGCCAAAAAACTAGCGCTTACACCAACCGGTTGGACCGGCGATAAGAATATGTTGCTGCTAGCGGAATTAAGTCAGCCGCAGTCACTCAAAGATTTTGCGCAAATGATTGATCTAAAGCTGAATCGTTCTGCACAAGTGATTGGTGATTTAAACCAATCGGTGCAAAAAATTGCGTTATGTACTGGTGCTGCGCAAGGTTATATTGAGCAAGCGGTGGCTGCTGGCGTTGATGTGTATATTAGCGGTGAAATTTCAGAGCCCACAGTACATGTCGCCCGCGAAACAGGTGTGTCTTATATTGCAGCAGGCCATCACGCAACAGAACGTTATGGGATACAAGCTTTAGGTGAACATTTAGCCGAAAAATTTGGGTTAAGTCATACGTTTATTGATTGTGATAACCCTGTTTAAGTTTTAGTAAATGGTCAGTATTAATTGTTTTATTTCAATTACTTATACAATTAAATTTGGCTTATTTTCTAAAAAATTGTATAATCATGCGCTTTGCAATTAACCACGATTGATTCAAGCGTAATCATTAACAAAATTACCCCAAAAGGGTAAGTTAAAGGAAAACAATGTCAGACAACAAAATTGACAAAAAGCACGTTAGCAATAATAGCTCGAGCAACGATTCACCCTCATCTTCAGAACTATCGTTTTCGGCACCTTCTGCCGTTAACCAACAAAAGCGTAACTTTTTAATCGCAGCAACGGCAGGCGTAGGCGCATTAGGCGCAGCAGCGGTTGCAGTACCATTTGTAGGCAGCATGCTACCAAGTGAGCGCGCAAAAGCAGCAGGTGCGCCAGTTGAAGTAGATATTAGTAAGATTCAGCCAGGTACTATGATGACAGCCGAGTGGCGTGGTCAGCCGGTGTGGATTATCAACCGTACCGATGAAATGACCGCTGAGCTTGCTAAGCATGATGATCAACTGTCTGATCCTAATTGTGAAGTGGCTCAACAGCCAGAATATTGCAAAAATTCAAATCGCTCAATCAAACCAAACTTGGCTGTAGTGGTAGGAATCTGTACGCATTTGGGCTGCTCACCAACTGAAAAACTGCAAGCAGGCGGCGATATGGGTGAGAATTGGTCAGGTGGTTTTTTCTGCCCATGCCATGGTTCTAAATTTGATTTAGCAGGCCGCGTATTTAAAGGCTCACCAGCGCCAATTAATCTTGTGATTCCGCCGCATCAATATTTAACTGAAACAACTCTGCTCATTGGTGTTGATACGAAAGCGGAGGCTTAAATTATGGCGCAAGATAAAGCACAAACAGAAACCAATGGTTTAATGGGTTGGGTAGATGCACGTTTACCTGTAACCAGCTTTGTAAAAGCACACTTAACCGAATATTACGCACCAAAAAACTTCAATTTTTGGTACTTTTTTGGCTCATTGGCCTTGTTAATATTGGTATTGCAAATCGTCACTGGTATTTTCTTAACCATGCATTACAAACCAGACGCGCAACAAGCGTTTGCCTCTGTTGAATACATTATGCGTGACGTATTTGGCGGTAATATCATCCGTTATATGCACTCCACAGGTGCTTCCATGTTCTTTGTGGTGATTTATTTGCACATGTTCCGCGGTATTATTTACGGCTCATACAGAACGCCGAGAGAGCTTATTTGGCTATTTGGCGTAGGTATTTTCTTGGTATTAATGGGTGAGGCGTTTTTTGGTTACCTATTGCCTTGGGGTCAAATGTCTTACTGGGGCGCACAAGTGATTGTGAACTTGTTTGCAACCATTCCATTTATCGGCCCAGATTTATCTGAATGGCTGCGTGGCGATTACCTGATTTCTGATGCAACCTTAAATCGTTTTTTTGCGTTCCATGTGATTGCTTTGCCGTTTGTGTTAGCTGGTTTGGTGATGGTGCATTTGGTTGCGCTACATGAAGTGGGCTCAAATAACCCAGATGGTATCGAAATTAAAGCCAAAAAAGATAAAAAGACGGGTATTCCTTTGGATGGCATTCCTTTTCATCCTTATTACACCGTTAAGGATTTAGTGGGCGTGGTAGTGTTTTTTATCGTATTTGCTAGCATTTTGTTCTTTGCGCCAGAAATGGGCGGCTATTTTATTGAGGCGAACAATTTCATCCCAGCCGATCCATTAAAAACGCCTGCACATATTGCCCCAGTATGGTATTTCACGCCTTACTACTCAATTCTACGCGCGGTTCCGCCTATCATGAACTCACAGTTCCCAGGTGTGGCAGCAATGGGTTTATCTGTGATGATATTTGCATTATTGCCTTGGTTGGATAAAAGCCCAGTCAAATCGATTCGCTATCGCGGTGCGCTATATAAAAAATGGCTTGCAGCTTTTGTGATTAGCTTTTTGGTGCTAGGTTATTTGGGTACAGTACCTTCTAATGTTTGGGGGCAATTCGGTAGCTGGCTAGGCGGTGCAGACCGCGCAACGGTGGTTGCACGTGTTTTCACAGTAATTTACTTTGCATTCTTTATCTTAATGCCTTGGTATACCGCAAAAGATAAAACCAAGCCTGTGCCAGAAAGAGTGACTTATTAATATGAACAAGTCTAATATGAAAAAACTATTCACTTTATTGGCCTTTTTGCCCTTGGTTGCGCTGGCAAGCGAATCTGAAATTACGGTTAAGGCGCCAATCGATCCAACGAATAAAGAGTCGCTGCAGCGTGGCGCACATACGTTTATCAATTATTGCTTGAACTGTCATAGTGCAAAATATATGCGCTATAACCGTTTGGTGGACATTGGGTTTACTGAAAAGCAAATCAAAGATAATTTGTTGTTTGCGGGTGAAAAAGTAGGTGACACCATGCAAGTGGCGATTGATCCAGTTGAAGCTAAAAAATGGTTTGGCGTAACCCCGCCAGATTTGTCAGTAGAAGTGCGTGCGCGTGGTGCGGATTGAGTTTATGCCTATATGCGCGGCTTTTACCGCGATAGCACAACCCCAACTGGTTGGAATAATACAGTCTACCCAAAAGTAGCGATGCCGCATGTGTTGTATGAGTTGCAAGGTGAGCAAGCATTAAATCACGAAACGCATCAATTGGAATTGGTGAAGCCGGGTAAATTAACCCCTTCTGAATATAATGCATTTGCGGCAGATTTAACCAATTACATGGCTTACATGGCTGAACCTGGCAAGCAAAGCCGCAAACACATGGGCTTGTGGGTGTTGCTGTTTTTAGGGGTGCTGTTGGTGTTGGCTAAGAAGATTAAAGCTGAATACTGGAAAGACATTAAGTAGGTAATACAATTAATAGAAATACAAACATACTAATTATTAAAACGCATTTCTAATTAAGAAAGAATAACCATTATGATGAAACTATATTCAGGCACAGTTGACCCTTTTAGTCATCGCTGCCGTATCGTGCTGTTTGAAAAAGGCATGGATTTTGAAGTGATTGACGTGGATTTGGCCAATAAGCCAGAAGATTTAGCGGTGCTAAATCCATATAACGCCGTGCCCGTTTTGGTTGAGCGCGATTTAGTATTGTCGGAAGCTAATATTATCAATGAGTATATTGATGAGCGCTTTCCGCATCCGCAATTAATGCCTGCTGATCCAGTCATGCGCGCGCGCGCCAGATTATTTTTATATAACTTTGAAAAAGATTTATTCGATCACATTAAAGATGTGGAATCGGATAATCAGGAAGTGGCAGATAAAGCGCGTAAAACCATTCGCGATAATTTAACGCAAATTGTGCCAATTTTCAGTAAACAAAACTATTTGCTAGGCGATGATTATTCTATGCTAGATGTTGCTGTAACGCCGCTACTTTGGCGCTTAGGCCATTACGGTATTGAGTTACCAAATCAGGCATCACCATTGCTTAAATACGCAGAGCGTTTGTTTTCACGTCCACTTTATGCGGATGCGATGACGCCATCAGAAAAAGCGATGCGCAAGTAAAATTCGACCATAATAATGCGTTAAGTTGCTAGTGAGCATTAGCCTGTTAAGTTCGATTTAATAAATATGAGCGAATTAATTTCTACCAAGCCTTACATGATTCGCGCCATTCACGAATGGTGCGTTGATAACCATCTAACCCCGCATTTGTTGGTTGCTGTTAACCCGCAAACGCGGGTGCCCGTGGCGTTCGTAAAAGAAGGCGAAATTGTGCTCAATCTTAATTATTCAGCCACCAAAGATTTGCATATCGATAACGAGGCGATTGTGTTTTCAGCACGCTTTAGCGGCGTATCACAAAATCTTTATGTGCCAATGGCTGCAGTTAAAGGTATTTTTGCTAGAGAAAATGGTCAAGGCATGTTTTTTGAAGTTAGCGTGAATGATGCTTCAAATTACACAAGTGCTTCTAGCGCGCCTAAAGCGGAATTGGCAAAATCTGCAGATTTGCCTGCAAAAAAGAAGCCAACCTTAACTATTGTTAAGTAAATTTTCGTTTATTCACTTAGCATAAATTAAGTATCCTGAAAATAATTTTCATAAAAACACAAATATTTTCTCAAAGGGGCTAGGCTTTAATAAATAAAATTGCTATAGTCACGCTCTCAAGAAATGCCGGGTTAGCTCAGTTGGTAGAGCAGCGCACTTGTAATGCGAAGGTCATCAGTTCGATTCCGATACCCGGCACCAAATTCTACTCAAAATCCAAAAATGATTAAAATCTTAGGTAATAACTACTAAGTAATGGTCGTTAAATATTTGCTCAATTTGTTTGACAGTCTGTCAAAAAATCAGCATAATCGCGGGTTCGGTTAGGAGGGGTGGCCGAGTGGTTAAAGGCGACGGACTGTAAATCCGTTCTCTCTGAGTACGAAGGTTCGAATCCTTCCCCCTCCACCAAAATTTAGTTGTTGTATAGTTTGTTGTAGTATGCGTTGCTATTAAGCCTGTTGACGTTGATTTTAATGGCTATGCGGGTGTAGCTCAGTTGGTAGAGCTTCAGTTTTCCAAACTGAATGTCGCGAGTTCGAGCCTCGTCGCCCGCTCCAAACAATTGAGTTTAAGGTGCGTTATTGCACGGATTAAGCAGTTACTAAATTGTTGCGGTTAAAAAGACAAGCGCCCATGTGGCTCAGTGGTAGAGCACTCCCTTGGTAAGGGAGAGGTCGCGGGTCCGATTCCCGCCATGGGCACCATTAATGCAGTTTGAGTATGCATGATTTGGCGGTATAAAGTTTTATTAAGTTAAATAAAACTTTTAAGGTTTGCACTAAATTAAGTAAGCTAGAAGCAAGCAAAAACAGAGCGTTAAGTTAATAAAATTTTATTAAAATTATCTATAAGAAGATTACGTAAAGGAATTTAAGATGGCAAAAGGCAAATTTGAAC